>JAFKGI010000037.1 GCA_017307785.1 Vulcanimicrobiota bacterium
CCGGGGCCTTTTTTGTTCCAGTGATTAATTTCTTCACTGCAGATCCAACCTGACCGAAATCAGGTTAGACCATTTGCAATTTAGAACTTAACTTTGAACTGGGTGGACACCTGCCAACCATTCCACTCGAACGGGTTGTTGGTGAAGCCAACCTGGTTGGCGTTCGTAACCGGGTTCGGGTTGGTGGTCGGGATGCTGGTACCACTGGTGGTGGTGTAGTAGCGGAAGTCCATGTTCCACTGGGTGTTGGCCGACACGTCGTAGTCGAATCCGAGGAACGGGCTCAACTGGGTCGAGTTGATGTTGTTGAAGCCGGTGCTTCCGGTCGCCAGAGCGAAACCGTTGTAGCGGCCGGACGGATCGTAGTGGCCGTCGATGGTGGTGTAATCAGCACCAGCGCGCAGGGTCCATTTGTCACTGGCTTCCCAGTTGACTTGACCGTGCAGGCTTCCGATGTTCAGGTCGACGTTGTTCTGAGAACCACCAGCGGCAGCCGTCAGACCCGAGGTACGACGGAACTGGTTGCGCTCGTAACCGACTTCGAGCTTCACGCGGGGATCGTCAAACTTGTAGCTGGCGCCGATGCCCCAGTTGGTGTGACGACCACGGTTGTCTTCGAGGGGGTTCAGAGCTGCGTCGAACGAGCTCACCGAGTTGCTTCCGTAAACCTGCGGAGCAGCGTAGCCCTGGAACACGGGATCCATGAAGCCGGGCGCAAAACCCATAACCTGGCTGTTCGGGAGACCCGCGCCGAGGCTGTTGGTGTTGAAGCGCACGTCATACAGCGAGGTGCGAACCTGCTGCAGGCTTCCGAATTTACCCCAGACCAAACCGCGGCGCTCGGCGAACCGATACTGACCGTTGAAGCGGATGCCGCGACGGTTGTGCGGGTAGATCGAGGTATCGTGCAGGCTGTAGAGACCCTGATAGTAGTTCAGGTTCGGCAGGTTCATGGGGGCGACGGACTGACCGAGGCCACCAATCTGCAGGATGTACGGGTCATAGGTGGCGTCAACGTTGAGGTACTGCACACCGAGGTCGAGGTCGCCGTCCAACAGGTTGGCGCCGACTTCGAAGCGGTAAGCGTTACCACCGACATTGTAGCTGCTGTTCACGTTGGGTTTGTAGTCGGAGTGAGCGTAGTTACCCGAGACGTAAATCTGGGTATCGCCACCACCGAGGTCCCATTTGTAAGCAGCCGACACGCCGTAGCTGGTCATTCCCTGGGGACCGAAGCCACCAGTTGCACCAACCAGGTTGTTCGACAGGCTGCGAGCATCAGCGATGCCCTGGCCCGGAATCGGCCGGGTGTCGCTGGTCGAGCCGGCGCCACCACGCTGATTGAAAGCGTTGGCCTGATTGAAGAACTCACCGGCGGGATTGACCCAGGCGAGAGGAGCGGTGGAACCAGCTGCGCCGATTCCGCTGCCCGAGACGTTGAGACCGTTGGCGAACGCGCCGTTGCCGATGCCGTTGGTCAGACCGACGGTGCGAGCACCGACGCCGGCCTGGTTGACATCCTGCGTTACGCGAGCGAAGTTGGCCTTGACCGAGCCGCCGTCGAATTCGAACTCGACGTCAGCACCGAGCAGGAACGTGTCATAGGCGTTGTTGTCGCCCAGACGGGTTCCGAGGGCCTCCCAGCGGAATACGCCGGTGTCGGAAACGTCAACTTTACCGTTAACATTGAAACCGAAGCCGCCCAGGTAACGAGGACCGTAGGCGCCGGGGTTCCACTGACCGGCGTAGATGGCGTTGTCCATGTTGGTCTCCTGGAAGGAGCCGAGGATGAGCTTGGTCTGGCTGGGGTTGTGCACCACCCAGAAGCTGTCCAGGGTCATTCTGGAGTAGGGGCTGTTCCCACCACTGTTCAGCGCGTTGGCAGCGAAGAAGCTGGTCGCCGAGCTGTTCGAGTTGCTGGTGAACGTGTTGGACTGCCAGGGAGCGGTCACACCCCAGTAGGCATCAATGTACTGATTGCCCTGGGAGGTGTAAGCGCTGAACTCGGCACCGGCGTCGATGTCGTCAGACACGCGAACGCGCAGACCGAGAACGGCGCGAGCGGTGAAGCCCACACCGTTGAGCAGCGGACGACCGTTGCGGAAGTCAGCTACCGGCAGAACACCATTGTTGGTGGGGTTCAACTGCGCGCCGACGGTCGAACCGACAGCGGAGTTGTAGTTGGTTGCGGGGACAGAACCACCGACCGCGAACGGGGCGGAGTTGTTGCTGTTGTCATTGGCTCCCTGATTGGTGAAGGAGCTGATGCTGCCGCGGGTATCTACGTAACCGTAGAAGGTGATGCGCTCGAGTTCCGAGACGCGCTTGTCGAGGCGGCTGACGTTCTCCTCGAGGTTGGTGACGCGAACGCCGAGGGCGTCGAGCTCATCCTTGAGGGCGTTCGCCAGTTTGCGAACCTCGTCCAACTCCGCCTTGGTGGCGAAGGTGGCGTTGACCTGCTCCATTTTGGCGAGCAAGCGAGCGACGATCATCGCTACTTCCCAACGAGTGGCGGCGCGGTCACCCTTGAAGGTGCCGTCCGGATAGCCTTCCAAGAGGCCTTGAGCAGCGAGTTTAGCTACCGCGTCTTTTGCCCAGTGATCATCTTTCACATCGGGGAAGAGCGGAGCGGCGTAAGCCGGCATCGTAGCGCCCAACACCATGGTTGCTGCTACGAATGATAGAACGCGTTTTTTCATTATCGTTCTTTATCTCCTTATATATCACGTCTGGTTCCACCAGACAGGCATTTTGTTTGCCTGGCTAATCGCAGACCTGACTCAGAGGGGTCCGGCTGAGCCTTCCAAGGTTTCCTCATCAAGAAGACCTCGTAGTCACAACCCGCGATTAGTCAAACCCTTGCTTACCACATGACCAAAATCTTGTAAACCTGTTACCGTGACATTCACACTAAGTTCATATCCGGCTCGGGACGTCCACCCCCCGGTCAGCGCTACGCTAAACCGAACTTGGACGCAAGACTGTGGCGTTTATGGCAAAACTTTTTCCAGAGCATCTGAGTCGTATCTTCGCGGCAAATCGAGTTGAATCGAACACCGCTGAAGAAAATTCATATCTGCCAGGTTGCCATCAGGTTTTTTGGCTCGAACAAATCTTCCTTCTTACAAGCTAGAGAATATTTTTCTAGTTTGCATGAGCCGCACCTTACTCCGAATCGGCTAAAAGGTCGGCGGGCTCGGGCTCGCGGCCCAATCGGGCACATGCTTCCAGGTAAGAACGTATGAATTTATTTAAATCTCCGTCGAGCACCCCATAGACATCGGTGACCGCCAGACCGGTGCGTCGGTCCTTGACCTGGGTATAGGGGTGGAGCACATAGCTGCGGATCTGATTCCCCCAGGCGGCTTCGCGATTTTCGCCACGAATGTTGGCGATTTTCTGAAGCCTCTCCGCCTGCTGCAGTTCATAGAGCTTGGCCTTGAGCATGCGCATGGCGGTGAGCCGGTTGGACTGCTGAGAACGCTCGGTTTGACATCCAACCACGATACCTGTCGGAAGATGTGTAATGCGGATGGCGGATTCAGTCTTATTGACGTGCTGACCACCCGCTCCCGACGACCGAAAAGTGTCGATCTTGAGATCTTCAGTACGCACTTCGACCTCTGCATCCTCGATTTCGGGAAGCACATCCACCTTGGCAAAGGCCGTGTGACGACGCTTGGCCTGGTCGAAAGGAGAAATGCGCACCAGCCGATGAGCCCCCCGCTCCGAGCGCATCATGCCGTAAGGCTGAGGTCCGGTTAGGAAGAAAGTGGCCGAATGGATTCCAGCCTCTTCTCCTTCCGACTTGTCGGCCAACTCCGCCTGGTAACCGTTGTGCTCGGCCCAACGCAAATACATGCGCAGCAGCATTTCGGCCCAGTCCTGCGAGTCTGTACCCCCGGCGCCGGCATGCACGGTCACCATGCACTGCGTGCTGTCCATCTCCCCAGACAGGAGTGAGGTGGTCTCCAGTTGCTCCAGCGCCTGCTCCAAACGCTTGGAGGAAGCCTCCAGCTCGGCCACGTCGGAAGGACTATTGGCGTCGACCATTTCCAGGAACAACTCGAGCTCGTTAATCTTCTCTTCCAGGTCGTTCCAAGCGGCTAACAGGCCCTGGTGAAAGCTCAACTCCTGGTTGAGCTTGCGGGCGCCGGCCGGATTGTTCCAGACCTCGGGCTGAGAGAGATGAGACTCCAGTTCGGAGACTTTTTGAGTAGATTTCTCCAGGTCAAAGATAGTCGCGCATGCGGAGCATCCGTGCGCGACTGTCGTCGATCTGCGCCTGATAGGGGGCGATCGTAAGCATGACTACAGGTTATCCTTCATCCGGGTAGTGGCATTTTTTCCACTTCTTACCGCTTCCGCACCAACACTCGTCGTTGCGGTTCATCTTGGAGCGGGGGCGCGAGCGGGCGGGCGGCCCCTCGGAGGCTTCCGCTTCCAGGGCCTCCATGGGCGGGCCCTCGTGAGACTCAAGCACCGCGTGATCCTCAGGAACCTCCTCGCCTTGACGCACTTCCAGCTTGAAGAGCAGGCGAACGGTGTCTTCCTGAATGCGATGCTTGAGGCCCTCGAACATCTCGAAGGCTTCTTTGATGAACTCGATCTGCGGGTCTTTTTGACCATAGCCGCGCAAGCCGATACCTTCGCGCAGCAAGTCGATGCTTTGCAGATGGTCGATCCACTTGCCGTCCAGAGTCTGCAGCAACACCCACTTTTCGAAGGAGCGCATCGTCTGCGGACCCATCAGGGTTTCCTTGAGCTCATAGTAGGCCTCAGCCCACTTGACGATGGTCGAGACCATCTCGGCGCGGGGCAGCTTGAGCAACTCCTCGAGGGTATACTCCTCCGGCAGGTCCAGGACGTCCCGAACCTGCTCCCAGAGCAGATCCGTCTCCCATTCGTCGGGATGAATCTCTTCCGAACAGTAGGTTGCTACCCAATCGCCGGCCAGAGTCTCCACAAAGTGCAGCACGTGAGGACGGAGGTCCTCGCCCCGCAAGATGCGGTCGCGCTCTTCATAGATGACTTTGCGCTGATTGTTCATGGTGTCGTCATAGCGCAACACCGATTTACGCATATCGAAGTGGTAACTTTCGACTTTTTGCTGCGCATTCTCGATGCCGCGGCTAACCATGCCGCTCTCGATCGGCTCGTCGTCTACCTTGAGCCATTCCATGATGTTTTTGATGCGGTCGGAACCGAAAAGACGCATCAACTCGTCGTCGAGAGAAACAAAGAAGCGACTGGAGCCCGGGTCACCCTGACGGCCGGAGCGGCCGCGCAACTGATTGTCGATGCGCCGCGACTCGTGACGCTCGGTGCCGAGAATGCACAAGCCACCCAGTTCTTTGACCTTCTTGGCGGCCTCCGCATCCGGCGGGTTGCCACCCAGGATGATATCCACGCCGCGGCCCGCCATGTTGGTGGCGATGGTGACGCCGCCGAGACGACCGGCCTGGGCAATGATGCTGGCTTCCTGCTCGTGATACTTGGCGTTGAGGACGTTGTGCGGAATGCCTTTCTCCTTCAGGATCCGAGAGAGAGCCTCGGACTTATCGATGGAGCGGCTACCCACCAGCACCGGCCGGCCTTTTTCGTGCAGCTTGGCGATTTCTTCGCAGACAGCGCGGAACTTGAGACCTTCGTCTTTATAGACGATATCCGATTCGTCTTTGCGCGAGATGGCACGATGAGTCGGGATGACAATGACGTCGACACCGTAGATCTCGCGAAATTCGCGCTCCTCGGTGGCGGCCGTGCCGGTCATGCCAGCCAGCTTCTTGTACATCTTGAAGTAGTTCTGGAAGGTAATGGAGGCCAGCGTCTGGTCTTCCTGGCGAATCTTGACGCCTTCCTTGGCTTCGATGGCCTGGTGCAAGCCGTCGGAATAACGGCGACCGAACATCAGACGGCCGGTGAACTCGTCCACAATAACGATCTCGTCATCGCGGATGACGTACTCCACGTCGTTGCGATAGCACTCTTTGGCGCGCAAAGCGTTGGAAACGAGGTGAGCGGCTTCGACGTGCTCCATATCATAGAGGTTCTCGATGCCCAGCAGCTCTTCGACCCGGGCCACGCCCTCTTCGTTGAGCGGGGAATTCTTGGACTTCTCGTCGACCGTGTAGTGCTCATCGCGCTTGAGTTGCTTGACCAGCATGGCGAATTTCTCGTAGTTGGCATTGGTGCCCTGACCACGTCCCGAGATGATCAGAGGCGTGCGCGCCTCGTCGATGAGAATCGAGTCGACTTCGTCCACGATGGCGAAGTGGTGGCCGCGCTGAACTTTGTCTTCCATCTGCCAGACCATGTTGTCGCGCAGATAGTCAAAGCCATACTCGTTGTTGGTGCCATAGGTGATGTCGGCCCGATAGGCCTCCTGGCGGCTGCACTTGCGCACCGGGTCGCCCTGTGGGCCATCGGAGGCTTCGGGGTCAAAGAGAAACGCACTATCATGATTGATGATACCGGTGGAGAGCCCCAGGAAGTGGTAGACGCGAGCCATCAACATACCATCGCGCTTGGCCAGGTAGTCGTTGGCCGTGACCAGGTGAGCGCCGTTGCCCGACAGCGCATTGAGATACATCGGCGAGACGGCCACCAGCGTTTTGCCTTCGCCCGTCTTCATCTCGGCGATGCGGCCCTGGTGAAGCACGATGCCGCCCACCATCTGCACATCGTAGTGACGTTCGTTGCGAACCCGCTTGGAGGCTTCGCGGCAGACGGCGTAGGCTTCGGGGAGAATGTCGTCGAGCGTTTCGCCCTTGGCCAGGCGCTCACGGAAATAGGGAGTCTTGGCCTTGAGTTCTTCGTCGCTAAGAGGAGTTACGCTGGCCTCGAACTTGTTGATTTTCTCGACCGTCTTCATCACCTTTTTGACTTCTTTGTCATTGGCGTCAAAGAGTTTCTTCAGTAAACCTAGCATCGATGGGCCTGCCTCTATATCTTCTGGGACTTTTGAGGCAGCCACGACAGCCACACCTCAGTTGGGGGCTTTACCCTTAACTGAAGGTGGAGAAACCGATTTCCGACGGATTCAAACCCGTGCCCAGAGGGCCGGGCTCCTCATAAGAACTGGCGTCGACCACCTGACTGCTGGCCAGATGGTCGTGCAGGCAACGCCTCGACTCACTGAAGATAAAGAAGCAGTCGAAGTACATGATCAAACCGAAAAACGGGACCATGGCCGCTACCGTCGGCGCCAGACAGCGCCAGACCAGGCCACCGCCGGTCATCCGATCGCCGCTGACGTTGATCACCAGCAGCCCCATGCGCTTCTTGCCCCAGGACTGGCCGGTGCGCACAAAGTGGACGAGATTCATCAAGAGCAGCACCAGGCTGGCCAGAAATCCTAAGGCAAAGACACTGAGAGTCGCGTCGCTGACGTGCAGGTCAGAAAAAATCGCTACGTTTAGCGCCAGACAGCCGAACACTCCCGGCGTCCAGCAATAGACCCAGTCCCACAGGCGAGCCTGAAAGCGGCGCGTGCGAGAGGCCAGTGTATAGGGAGTTCGCATCCCTTTTATTTCGACCCGTAGGCAGACCGGCCTTCAACGAAAACGGCCCCTCTGCAGGGGCCGTTTTTAGCCTTGTCCTTCGAACTTCTCAGGGCCGAACGGCTACGCCGATAGGAATCGAGTTAGGCATCGGCAGAGTGGTGTGAATCAACTGGCCACTCTTGCCATCCAAAGTCATAATGACGCGCGAGTCACGGCAGGCCACGTAAGCCTTGTGACCGTCACGACCGTAGCAAACACCGATGGGCGCCTTGCCCACCGTCACAGTGTCGACCACCACGCCCTGCTCGGTATCGATCACGGAAACCGTGCCGCTCACCTTGTTGGTGACCAGGCAGCGCTTGCCGTCCGGACTGATGGCAAGCTTCTGCGGCTCGACCTGAACGGGAATGCGGGTAATCTCGGTGACGCTGGCGGTGTCGATCATCGACACACAGGCGTTACCCGAGCAAGCCACATAGGCTTTGGTGAAATCGGGGGTGACAGCAATCGAGGTCGGGCAGTTGCCCACCTTGCACTTGCCCACGGTGGCACCGGTGGCGGCATCGATAGCCACCACTTCGCCGCGACGAGCATCGCCCATACAGGCGAAGACGCGGGGACCGGCGATGCAGGCCGACCAGGGCGGGGCGTCGGTGGGCAGAAATCCGGCCGGCACGTTGGTGCTGGTATCGATCAGCATCACGCCGGGCTTGGCACCCATCACGCAAGCCAGCACGTAGCGACCGTCCGGGCTAAGCTTGAGGTCGGTGACGGCGCCGTTGGTGGGCAGGTTGCGCAGCAGCGCGTTGTCTCGCTGAGCGTCGAAGATCTGCACCACGTTGGCTTCGCCAGCCACATAGAGGAAGCGGCCGTAGCGGTCAAAAGTCAGCCAGTAGGGCTTGGTCTGCATCTGCACAAAACCCGATTTGGAGGGGTTGGCCGGCGGATAAACCATCAGGCAGTTGTCAAAGCCGGTGATCGGATTCATCAAGAAGGCTTCACCGGGTCCGCGGGGAGTTTTCGGCAGGTTCTCGTCCTTGTTCCAAAGCTGACCCAGATCGGCACCTGCGGCCATGGCCTGCTGCCAGATCATCTTGTTGGGACTGGACTCCATGTTGTTGACGTTGGCGGGCTTCTTGCTGAAGGCCACGTAGAGGTCGCCAGACTTCACGGCCATATCGCCGACGAAGCCCGCGTTTTGCGGATTCATCAAGACCTGACAGCGCGAGGACATGCCGACATAGTTGACACGCACCCGCTGGGTGACGGTGGGGAAGCCGGCCTTCTTACAGATCAGGCGATATTCGCCGTCGGGAAGGTCTTCGAACGAAAAGTAGCCGTTGCCCGAGGAGATCGCCTTGAACTCCGTGCCCTCGACTTCGATCTCCACGCCCCCCAGGGGGTCACCTCGCCCGACTTCGTTGCCGGTTTTCGGATTCACACCCGTGACGACCATTCCCGACAAGGTGATGACTTTGGTGCCGGCAATACACAGCCAGCTGCACATCCCGATCAAGAGGGCCGTTAGCAGTAGTTTCCTCATTCCGTCTCCTTCCTGTTCAGCCAATCCTCCGCCATCACGATGGCGGCATAATCATCGATGGCCACCGCCGGCACTTGCAGCCCCAGCGGCACCAGCCGCCACAAACCGCGGGGCGGATGGTCCTGAAAATAACGTCCGCGAGCTCGCTCGGTGGTGCGAAACTCGTTCACCACTTCGATCGGAACCGACAGATGCTGTTTAAGTTCCTGTACCACGGGCTTGGACCCTGTTGCCCCCCCGACCAGCACCCGCTCCACCGGAAAGTTCTCCAGGTAGTGACACACTCGGGACAGCAACTCTTCCCGGTCGACGATACGGCGCTCCAGACAGCCGCGCTCCCGGCCGACCACGGCCAGTCCGCACTTGCCCGTGCCCGGGTCGACGGCCAGCACCGTCAACGGCCTCTCCGGGCCGCCATTTCGTGGTGTCCGCGCCGGCCCACTCGGTCCGGAACCACCTCTACGCGGATTTGCAACGTGCTCGTCTGGTAGAGGTCGGTGGTGGCCACAGCCACCAGCTTACCAGGTCCCTGTAAACGTTTGATGTCCTCGATTAACCGATCGAACTCGGCCGAGGTCAGGCCGCCCCCCAGGCTGTCGTTGATTTCATACATGCCTTTGCGCAGAGCCGATTCTTTGACTTCGGCCACGAACTCCAGCCACTCGCGCAGCAGCTCCGGATTGTCCTTTTTAACGTCGTGGGAAGCCACCACCTCGTTGGCGTGAAAGACGATGCTCACCGGCAGCAACTCAAAGCTGATCGGCACCTTGTCCTTGTAGAGGCAGTTGCGGGCGGCCAGCACCCGAATTCCGACCACCTTGGTCTCGGTCATCATCTGCTCGGCGATGCGATCCAACTCGGAATCACTCCATTCCAGCAGCTGAGTTTCCGGATCCAGCATCTCCTCTCGCTTCTCGCGAGCAATGTCGTTGTTACGGCGCACGGTGATCAAATTGGCGGCCTGCAGTTGACGCAGGATGCGCGCCTTCTGCTCAGGCGACGGAACTCCAGGCTGGAGGGGCCCCTGAGCAATGGGCTGTCCAGTCCCCCAGACCACGCGGCTGTGGTATATCTGCTGCGTCAGCTGATTGACTTCTTCGGTCAGGTATTTCATCTGACCGCGCAACCGGTCGATGCCGCCCAATAAGTAGCGAGCCTCCTGCGAGAAAATCAGCACCAGCGTGAGAGTTACGATAGCGATCAGGGAGCCGACCAGCGCGGTAATGAGATTGGACGTGTGTTTGGGACGCAGACCGAAGATGGAACGCTTCTTTTTACCGATCTTCTTGCCCAGGTCGTTGCCGATGTAGGCGATGACACCAGCCACCACGGCGACCAACAAATAAATGGACCCGATGCGGGTCCAGACCCATGGGTCCCTGAGGGCTGCGTAATCCATGCTACTTGTTCATTTCCCCCCCGGGCTCTTGGCAACCTCCAGTACTATTTGCGGGTTGCGTCGAGAAGCAGCAGCACTCCCATGATTCCGAAAACGATGTTGGGAAACCAGGCGGCGTGCATAGCCGTCATCCGGCCCGACTCTCCCAAGACCATGCCAAAAGTCATCAGCACGTAGTAGACGAGAATGAAAAGCAGCGACAGCCCCAGGCCGATCGAGCGGCTCGAGCGCTGAGGGCGCACGCCCAGCGGGATGGCGAACGTTCCGAAGATCAGCGAAGTCCACGGCAGAGCCAGCTTTTGGTGGAACATGACCTCGTAGCGATTGCGCTTGCGGCTGATGTCGTCGCCGTTGTGACCGGCCGGCAGATTGGCCAGCTTCTCGGCCAGCTCCGCCCGCGACAGCTCTTCGGGCAGATATTCGCGACGCATCAGCGTATCCGGGTCGCTCGGACTCTCGTTGGGCTGCATGGGCGTCCAGGTTTCGCTGGCCACCAGCTCCTGGACCGGGTCCATGGATTTGTCAAAAAGCGTTACCCGCATGTTCTTGAGCACCCAGACCTTGCCGTTCCAGACGGCCTCCTCGGCGAAAATCTCGCGACGCCGCGACTGGCCATAGAAGTAGTGCAGATAGACTCCGAACATGGTCTTGCGGTCTACGTCATAGCCGTTGACGTAGAGCATCTGAGTCTCACCGTTCTTGAGCCAGCGCGGAGCGGTCAGCAGGGCGTAGCGAAACGGGTCGCGCTTTTGAGCCTCAAAAAGAATGTCGTAGGCCCGCTTCATCGAGCGCGGCACCAGCGTGTCGTTGACCCAGAGGTTGAAGCCGCTGATCATGGTGCACAGAATCAGGGCCGGAGTGGCGATGCGCAGGAAGCTGATGCCGGCCGCCTTCAGTGCGGTCAACTCCGAATCTCCGGAAAGTCGACCCATGGCCATCAAGCTGGCCAGCAGCACCGCCATAGGGCAGGTGAAAATCACCACCTGAGGCAGTCGGTTGGCCATATACTCGGCGATCAGATTCAAGCCCAGCTTGCTCTCCAGCACCATGCGGGCCACACCGCTCAGGCTTTCTACCGCAAAGAAGAGAATGGTGAAGGCGCCCAGACCGAACAGGAAGGGGCCCAGTAGCTCGCGCGCCACCAGCCTAAATAACAGATTCATCCGGTCGACTCCTCAAAGCCGGTCTGGTATTTCTCACCCAGATAGTATTTGCGAGCGATCGGACTGGTGGCGATGCTGGGGGCATCCCCAGCCACCAGGATCTTGCCGTCGCGTATGATGTAGGCGCGGTCGGTGATGGCCAACGTCTCGCGCACGTTGTGGTCGGTGATGAGCACGCCCAGGCCGCGCCCGCGCAGTCGGCGCACGATCTCCTGAATCTCGGCCACCTGAATGGGGTCGATGCCCGTGAAAGGCTCGTCCAGGAGCAGAAAGCGTGGGGAAAAGGCCAGCGAACGAGCGATCTCCAGGCGCCGTCGCTCACCGCCCGAGAGCGAGATGGCGATATTCTTGCGCCGCTCGTGCAGGCCGAACTCTTCCAGCAGTTCATCAATGCGCTGCTTCTGAGCGCGACCGCCAATGCCACGCTCTTGGAGCACCAGGCGAATATTCTGCTCCACCGTCATGGTGCGGAAAGCCGAGGCCTCCTGAGCCAGGTAGCTGATGCCCAGACGGGCGCGTCGATAGAGCGGCAAATGGCCAATGCTCTTGTCGTCCAGAAAGATCTTGCCGGCACTGGGCTTGACCAGGCCGACAATCATGGTGAAGGTCGTGGTCTTGCCGGCGCCGTTGGAGCCCAGCAAGCCCACGACTTCGCCGGCGTTGACTTCCAGACCGACTCCGTCCACCACCCGTCGACCGTTGTAGCTCTTGGCTAAATCAACCGCCCGTATCAAAAGGATCTCCTTCGAGAACGGTGGTGACGCGGACGTGTCCGTCGACCAGGATGCGCTCCAGTTTGTCGGTGGTGGTGGCCGTGTCTCCCTGAATGTGGGTCTTACCGCGATCCCAACTGACGCCCTCGCTTCCGCGCAGGACGCCGGTTTTACCGTTCCAGGTCATTTTGTTGGCCTTGATCAGGTCGCGAGTGTCATAACGGCGGGCCTGAACGCCGCCCGCAAACTCGACCGTTTCCTTCTCGATGCGGTAAACCGCCTTGGGAGCCTGGATGCGAATCAACTTGTTGCCGGCCGTATCCGACAAAATCCAGTCCACGTTGTCGAGAGCCGCCTGCTGCGCGGCGTCCTTGTAGTGAACCTTAAAAGCCTCCATCAACCAGGGACGGCCTTTCTTGGTGCGGATGATCGTCTTGCCCGCCTCGGTCAGGAAGTTCGAGGCAGATTTGGGCTTGCTCGGGGCCGCCGTGGGCGTGCCGGTAGGGTCCGGCGCCGGGGGAGGCGCGGACGTACAGCCCAGAATTGCCAGGGCCAAGATATAGAGTAAGGGACGGTTCATCGCTTGGAATGCACTCTTGCCCATACCAACACAAACGGAAAACCTTTGATACGCACCAAAGTCCTGAAAGTGGGGGGTATTGTCGTCTGTCCCCTCCCCACAGCAGGAGTCCAGACCATCGGCATGAAAATAATTCAACAAAGGAGAGTTATTTCATGGAAGACGTTCAAGACATCCCCACTTTCGAAGCTCGGGAGCGGCTAACCTTAAAGGACGCCGTGCGCCTGTCCGGCATGTCCGAGAAAACTTTGCGCCGCAAGCTCGAGGCCGGACTGCTGACCGGCCAGCGCGAAACGCTCGACTACGGTGGCTTCATGTGGATGATCGACGCCCGCTCGCTGGCCGACCTCTACCCCGACTCGGCCGCCGTTCGGGATTATGTGACCTATTTGGAAAGTTCGCTGCAGAGCAATCCTCGGCCGGCAGCCCCGCCCACCCGTCCCGAAGAAACGGTGCCGACCCTGTCCTCCCAGGTGGACGAAGTCGAAGACGAGCCGGTGACTCCGGCCAAAAATGACTTCGTGCTCTATCTGCTCGAGGAGAACCGCAACCTGAAGGAAGACCTGCGGGACCGGGAACGCCAGCTGCGCAACCTGCAGGACCGCGCCCTCAACCTGGAGCGCGAGTGCGGAGAACAGCGCGGCACGGCCAGCACCCAGGCCCGCGTTCTGGAATGGTTCCAGCGCCAGCCGCTGGCCATGTTGCCGGCGCCATCCGAGGGGTCGGAAACCCCGGCGCCCACCCCCCAGCCCGTGTCCACCCCCACCGGCGTGACCCTGTCGCGGACCACCCTGACCGTGGTCACCAGCCTGGTCAGCCTGCTGGTGCTACTGCTGGCCGTCAAAGCCTTTTGACTGAAACCCTCGGTTTCGCCGGTGCCAGCACCGGCGTTCCACGCCTGGACGGCCGACCCGCACGTGCATACGGCCGATATCCAGACTCAGGCGCACCTGTAAATTAACGGAACTCCTGCAGAAACGGATTGCCACGTCGCTCGGCACCCACCGTGGTGGCCGGGCCGTGGCCCGGCAGCAGCTGGTAATCGTCGGGCAGGCTGAGAACTTCACGCCCGATACTGTCGATCAGCTGGCGGTGGTTGCCTCCCGGCAAGTCAGTGCGTCCGATCGAGCCCTGGAAAACCACGTCTCCCGCAAAAACCATCTTGTGCGGATGGCTGATCAACAGCACCGATCCGGGCGAATGCCCGGGAGCGTGACGAATCTCGAAGGTGAAGGGGCCGGCCGAAAACTCTTTCTGCACGGTCAGTTCTCCGTCCATTTTGGGCACGGGCCCGGGCGGTAAGCCGAACATGGCCGCCTGGCGCGGCGCGTTCTCGGCCATGGCCCAGTCGTCTTTGTGCAAAAGCATCGGCACCTTCAGAGCCTGATGCATGTCCTCGGCATAGGCCACATGGTCGATGTGCCCGTGAGTCAGCAGAATATGGGAAAGTTTCAGGTCCAATTTGCCGATGCGCTCGAGCAGCGCCGGCACTTCATCGCCCGGATCGAAGATAACGCCTGTTTTGCTGGCCTCATCGTAGGCCAGGTAACAGTTCATTTGGAAAGGTCCAACGGGGAAAATCTCAATCTTCATGCGCCCGCTTTCCCCCCCGAAAGGGCCTTCGCCTCCCGAATCGAACGGCAACCGCATGCCAACCCTGCTAGAAAACGTCAAAGCCCTGCTGACCGGCATGAAGGTCACGATTTCGAACTTCCGCAAAGAGCCGGTCACCATCACCTACCCCTGGGCCTATGACGACATCCCCACCAATTCCCGCGGGATGCTGCGTATGGTGGACTTCCATGACGAAGAGTCCATCAGCAACAAGAGCGACTGGTATCACGGCACGCGTTGGGCGCCCTGTACCACCGGTTGCCCGGCCCACACCGATGCTCGCGGTTACGTGACCCTGGCCGGCGAAGGAAATTGGCGCGAAGGCCTGGACGTGCTGCGCAAAACCTACCCCTTCGTGGCCACCCTGGGCCGCGTTTGCCCGGCTCCCTGCGAAAAATCTTGCAGCCGCGGCTTCACCGGCCCCGAGCCCATCTCCATTCGCAAACTCAAGCGCACTTTCTCGGATTGGGAAGACACGCTACCGGACGAAGAGAAATTCAGCTATCAGAATTACTGCTGCAGCCAGCCTCTCAACGGCAAAACCGTGGGCATCATCGGCGGCGGCCCGGCCGGTTATCAGTGCGCCATGCTGCTGCGCTCCTGGGGCTTTGAATGCCACATCTATGAGATGAAAGACGTTCCCGGCGGCTTCTTGACGCTGGGCATCCCTCTCTATCGCCTGCCGCGCCACACCGTCAACAATGAGATGGAGCGCATCCACTCGCTGGAAGGCATCAAACTCCACTGCAACATCGAAATCGGCAGCGACATCACCTTTGACGAACTGGAGCAGCGCCACGATGAAGTCATCATCGCGGCCGGTGCCTGGAAGCCCTACCGCCTGGAGCTGGCCAACGAAGAGAAACCCTGGGTCTGGTATGGCGAAGACTTCCTGGAAGAACAGATCCAGGGTCGCCTCAAAGAAGTGCCCAAGCGGGTGGTGGTCGTGGGCGGAGGCAACACCGGCTTTGACTGCGCCCGCACCTGTCGCCGTCTGGGCGCCGAAGTGGTGATGATCTATCGCCGCACCCGCGCCGAGATGCCCTCGGAAGCCGAAGAAATCGAAGACGGCGAGGAAGAAGGCGTCGAGTTGCGCTGGTTGACCTCGCCCAATGCGGTGGTGGTCGAGAACGGCGAGCTCAAGGGCATGGAAGTCATCCTCAATCGCCTGGGTAACAAAGACGCCTCGGGTCGCCGCAAGCCCGTGCCCATCAAGGGTTCGGAACAGCTGATCGAGTGCGGCATGATCATCACCGCGCTGGGGCGCGAAGTCGACCTGCCCTGGATCCCCAAAGACGTCACCCGCAATCGCAACGGCACCGTCAAGGTGGACAAAGACGGCAAAACCACCCGCGAAAAGGTCTGGGCCTGCGGCGACGTCTGCCAGGTCTCCACCATCATCAACGCCATTGGCCAGGCCGACCGCGCCTGCATCGGCATCGCCAAAAAGCACAATTGTCTGCCCGAGAAGCTGCCGTTCCTCTATAACTACGATCACGTCACGCCTCACGCCGACGGCAGCGACCCGGGCAAAGCCGCTCCCATCAAGGAGCGCATGGAAGGTCTGGGCATGGTGCCCCATCCCCCGGCCACCCACTTCCCGGACATCGAGCCCTGGGCTCGCCAGGCCAAGCAGAAGCCGTTCCGCAACATGAATCTACAGGTGCCCATGCCCAAGATTCCCGGGCCGGTGCGCGTGCAGACCTTCGATGAGCACGATCTGGGCTTCAGCCTGGAAATGGCTCAGCGCGAAGGCAAGCGCTGCTACGGCTGCGCCGCCGAGGTCTGCGTGGGCTGCGGCGTGTGCGTGGACGCCTGCCCCGACAGCTGTATTCACCTCGAGTCTCCCAAGAACGAGCAGGGCTATGACTTCCCCGAGGTCTACTCGATCGACCTGGCGCGCTGCTGCTATTGCGGACTGTGCACCGAAGCCTGTCCGACCGATTCGCTGGTCTTTACCTCGAACTTCGAGATGGCCATTCAGGAGAAGCAGGACTCGTTCTTGACCAAGCCGCGCATGAACCTCGGCCTGGTGCACAAGGAGAAAAGCGAGCAGGGGCCGGTCAAATCCGGCCTGCAGCTGCGCGTTATCCCTTAGAGGGCTTGCGTTTGCGCGGTCGCTCCAGCAGCAGATCGCGCATATAGTCCAGGAAAAAGCGAGCCGCTTCGGCCGGCTCCAACGGATGCAATTTCCGAATCGCGGCCCCGGCTCGCTCGTCGAGTTGGGGCCTCAACTTTTGCAGATGTTCGCCGGCCAGTTGAGCCCGGCTTTTCCACTGCTGGTCGCGGGGGTCCCAGAAAACCTCGAGCGGATCGTAGTCGTAAGGGGCCTCGAGCGACTTCAGCTTTTCGGCCAGTGCGGGAACCTGAAATCCCTGATCCACGACCAGAGAGCGGATGAAGCGGAGCTCGACCAGGTCTCGTGGGGTGTAGCGTCGACTGCGGCCCTCCAGGGGCAGCTCCGGGTGGATCAAGCCCTGACTCTCCCAGTATTGGATCATGCGCACGGTGACTCCCAGTGCTTTGGCCGCATCGCTCTGCGAAAGGTACAGAAGCGCCTTTTGGAAAAACTCCAGCTGAGTATCTTGGGGAATTCGACGCAACACTAAAATCGGGTTCGCCACAACTTGTGGGCCTCTTGCATCGAATTTTATTCCATCCCGCACAAGAATTGTGTCAAATCGAACAGTGTTTGGATTGACTCGCACATGACGGAGTACTATACTGGTCCTCAAGAGTCTTGCGGACTTCCCTCCGGGAGGTCCACCCAAGTGGGTACTCTGGTTCCTCCATGTTCGAAGGCACCCCGAAAAGGGTGCCTTTTCTTTTGTCCCGAAATGCTGCAACCTTGAAAAGAATCGCCTGGCTCACCCTCCTCTGCCTGAGCGGCTGCGGCACCCAAGCGCCGGACCCGCCTGCCGCCACTCGCAGCTACAGCCCTCATCCGGTGCAGCGCATGACGCCCCGGGCCGCCGAGGTCACTCCCCAGCCTTTGTCCACCCCCTCTGCGACACCCAAGATCGTGATCCGCGAGACACCCAAACCCCAGCCAACCGCGCCCAAGGTCGTGCTGGTGTTGCCTTCGCCCGACCGCTCCCAGTCCAAGGATCTGGGGGGTCCAGACGATCCCAGCAGCGCCGCCAGCTGGCGCACCTTTGCGGAAAAGTGCGTGAAACAGAAGGCCTTCGCCCAGGCTTCTCAGGCTTACGCTCGGGAAGCCGCCATCTACCGCAAGAAGGGCGATCCCGAGGCGGCCATCGTCGAGCAACTCAAATCGGATCGCTACCGCACTCAGATCGAACTCTTCTACTGGCGCCCCTCCGATGACCCGGTCCGTCCGCTGGAACGCCTGGAACCTGCCCAGGGCTGCATGGTGGGAGCCTTCATCGACCGCGATGACACGTTGGAAAAGCACTTGTTCGGCCCCCAGATGCACGGCGACATTCCGCAGTTCAACGACCTGACCGGAAAACGGCACGCCAGCTTTTTCACCTATCTCAGCCTGCAGCGCGAGTTTCCTCGGCCCTGGGCCGACTACGTGCGGGAGCAAGGAGCCATCCCCCACCTGGCCTGGGAGCCGTCCAACCTGGCCCAGGTCACCCCCCAGCTCATGGAAACCTTCGTCGACGCCCTGGTTGACTACAATGGCCCGGTCATCGTGCGCTTCGCCAGCGAAATGAACGGGGACTGGACTCGCTATCACGACAACCCCGCCCGCTATCGCCAGGTGTTTCGCGAGCTTTATCAGGCCATGCGGAGAGCCCCCAAGGCGGCTCTCATGTGGTGTCCCAACGCCATGCCTGCGGACAATATCGACGAATTCTACCCGGGGGACGACGCCTGCGACTGGGTGGGCGTCAACTTCTACAGCGTGCTTTACCTGGACAACGACCCCAAGCGTCCCGGTGACTGGATCCATCCCATCGACCTGCTCAATTCGGTCTACTCCAAATACGCCAAACGCAAGCCCATCGCCATTGGCGAGTATGCGGCCAGCCATCAGTCCAAACTGGATCCCACGCCCAAGATCGACTTCGCCCGCATCAAAATGGCCCAACTCTACGAGAGCCTGCCCCTGTTGTATCAGGGAGTCAAACTGGTCAGCTGGTATGACTGCGACAATATCACCAAGGCCCGCAGCGAACGGCAGCTCAACAACTTCCGCCTGACCGATCAACCGGAAATCGTCGACGACTACAAGCGCTGGGTGTCTAGCCCCTGGTATCTGGGCGCCGGGCAGAGCTCCGCTTCTCGCCAGGCCCATCCCTTTCCGCAGCATTTGCCGGGTTCCGTGGAGGTGCAGCCCTGGGTGCGCAGCTATGAGCCCAACCCGCAGATCTTTCTGCGCCTGGATGGGCGCCTGCTGCACGTCCAGCAATTGCCGCAGGGGGGCCGGTTCCGCCTTCCCAGCTTGAAAAGCGGTAAGCACAAGCTGGAAGTCCTGGTCTACGAGCCCTCCGGCCGCTTTGTGGAGAAACGTGCCTACTCGTATACTCTAGACTAGCGGCGCGAGGAGCCTGGGTCCAAAGTCCGAACGGCAGCAGTCCGATGTGGTCCGCGCGAATACTACTCAGCTTCCTTTGCCTGGCCACCTTTTTCGTTGGCTACGAAGTGCTGCCGTGGCATCTCGGCGACCCGATCGATCTGCAATGGGACGTCCTCCAATGCACTCGCCTGCTCAAGTCGGTGACGGAGCCGGGCGGAGAGTACCGTTGTCTGACGCTGGGAGCTCCCTTCATCGCCGAGCACTATGGATTCCCCGACCCCTTCGTCATCCACCATCCCCTGCTCTGGTTTCTCTCTCTGTTGACCAAGAACGTCTATCTGGTTCTCAACCTGATTCTTCTGCTGACGTTTTGGAGCGCCGGCATGGTGGCTTTCGAAGTGCTCATCCGCCTCGGCTGCCGGCCTGCCCTGGCCGTGCCCTTTGCCTGGATCTACACCAGCTTGCCCAATCACTGGGAACGCTACGATCACTGGGGCCTGGCCTTCTATGCCAGCGCCCCGCTGGCCATCCTTTATGGGGTCCGCTGCCTGCGCGGGCAACCCCTGACCCGCGGAGAGTTGCTGTTGGCCCCGCTCTGCGGCCTTTTCGGCGCCTACTTCGCCTTTTTCAGCTATGTCATCGTGCTGGCGGCCGGCCTCCTGGGCTCGCTCTTCCGCCGCAGCCTTTACCCGCTGCGTCCCGCCCTCCAGGTGTGCACCCTGATCGGTATCGCCTTCTTGCTGGCCTTGTGGCCGGCGCTGCGCGGCAAAACTCCGGATTCGGCCTTCCTGCCCCCCCGCCAGCCGACCGACCTGACCCGTTGGGCGCTCTATCTGGATCGCATGGTACTGCCGGCCCATGCCCGCAAAGGTCACCCGCTCTACAAAGTGGCCCGCCATTACTACGCCAACTTCCCTGCCCCTGACGAACTGGACGAGTCCCCCTACTTTGGAGTGCTGGCGGTGTTGGGTGGAGCGGTCCTCTTCCTGAGCCGCGCCAAGAAGCAGCCGGACTTCCCTCACCTGCGAGTTCTGGCCACGGTGATCTTCCTGATCGCCACCGTGGGAGGATTCAGCGAACTCTTCACCCTGGTCATCGGCTCGGCGATCCGTTGCTACAATCGCATTTCTTTCTATCTGGCCTTCGTTTTGCTGGCGGCTCTGGCACTGCGCCTTCAGGAGGTGCGTTGGACCCGTGGACGCTGGACTGCCTTCGGCCTGCTGATCCTGCTCGGCTTCCTCGATCAACTGACCAGCGTGCAGCAACGCCACTCTTCCCGCTGGGCTGCCGAAGTCCAGTCCGACCGCCAATTCGTAGCCGCCCTCGAGAGTCAGCTTCCCGAGCGAGCCCGCCTCTGGCAGTTTCCCTATATCGCCTACCCGGAGACCCCGCCCCTCTACCATGAGGGTTACTACGGACTGGGGCGCCTCTATTCAGTCTCTCAGAAAATCCACTGGAGTTGGGGAGCGCTACGGGGGAGCAGCCAGGAGCGCTACCAGAGCGCCTTCACCAGATTGCCGCTGGTGCAGCAAATCCAAATCCTGAAAGCTTCTGGATTTTCCGGGGTGACGGTGGAGCGGCGAGCTTTTCCGGACAACGGCACCGACTTCGAAGGACAGCTGCAAAAGCTGGGACTCAAGCCCCAGCTCAACAGCCCGGACGGCTGCCTGGTCTACTACCCCCTGGACAATCCCCCGGCCATGAACCAGGCCGAGTCGCAACGCACCTTCGAGGAGAAACTGATCGCCCTGACCTGGAATGGCGGCAACCTCGACTTCGGTCGCACCGGCTGGGGCAACCTGTATCTGCGCACGGGCTGGAGCGATCCGGAGGACGACGGATATTGGACCGTGCAAAAAAGCGGCTTCCTGCGCCTGCCGCGTCCCCCCGGACAGCAGGCAGAAGTCGGCGTCCGCATGCTGGTCTACCCTTACATCGGCCGCCCCAAAGTCCAGCGCGTGCAGATTTTCCAGGATGGCAAACCGCTGGCCTGGTTCGAATTCCGCAAAGGCCAGCCGCACTGGGTCCATTTCAACGCAACGCTGCCGGCGCTGTTGGAAATGCGGGTGGAGCGGCCCACCCAGCCCTCGTTCGAATTCGAGGCCGACACGCGCAGTCTCGGCCTCAAAGTCAAAAGGCTCGAGATCGTCGAGCCTTTTGCGAAACCGTATTGAGAGCCTGATTTAGCCGAACGGGATGAATTGAGTGGCCGGGAAGAGCGCGATCGCGCCCGTGCCCTGGCCAAAAAGCGGCTGTCCGGGGAAGGTTCCGCCAAAGGAAGCAAACGGTCCCGCGTTTCCAACGAAGGTATTATTGAAGGAGGCGAACGGAGCCGCACCCCCCACGAAGGTGTTATTGAACGAGGCAAAGGGCGCCGCGTTACCCACAAACACGTTGTTGAAGGAAGCGAAGGGAGCGGCGTTTCCTACGAAGACGTTGTTGAACGAGGCGAACGGCGAGGGCTGCTGAGGAAAGTTGTCGTTGCCGAAGGAGGCAAACGGCGAAGCGCCCGGGCCGACGAAAACATTGTTGAAGGAAGCGAAAGGCTGCGGCTGGCCGGGATAAAGGCTGTTGTTGCTGCCGTACCCATAGCTGGAGCCGCCCAGGATGTCGAGGTAACTTCCCTGCAGCTGGCCCAGGGCGCTGAGCGCAAAGCCGGACGTCTGCTGAGTCTGGTAGGCGCTGAAGTTGGAGCCTGCGTAGGGCACTCCCGCCGAGAAGCTGCTGCTGGAAAAAGCCGCTTGAAAATTGAACTGAGTGTTGAAGCCGAAACCCGAAATGCCGGAAGCCATGGTTCCCTCCTGGTACCTGTATATCTATCTCTCTATATTGGTCAGAATCGGTGACTTTGGGAACGGGTCAAAGGTTAAGTTTTCCTAGCCTTCTTCTTCCTCGCCCGCTTCCGCCTGTTCCTGATCGCGCTGGCTCTGCTCCGAGGGTGTAAGCGTGCCGGAATCGGGCTGCTGGGGAGGGGCCTGGTCATCCGGCTGGTCAGGACGTTGGACGACCACTCCAACTCGCTGGTCGAGGATCCGGCGCAGCTGCTCGCTGGCTCCCCGCCCTTCCTGAGTGCTGCCGGCGGAGTTGAGCAGCATCTGGGCAGAGGAAGCCGTCTTGGGATCCGAGCCCAGCCTCTGATAGAGCTTGGCGATGCTGTCCGCCCCCTTGACGCTGCCGGCGGCGGTCAGCTGCATCTTGACCTCGGAGGCGGCCGCGGCCGGATTGCTGGAAAGGTTGGCATAGAGCTCGCTGACCGCTTTGCGACCTCCCTTGCTCTTGGCCGCCGTGGCTTCCAGCGCCACCGCCGAAGCGGCCGCCCGCGAATTCTTGGCCAGGTTGTTGTTGAGCTTCATCTTGGCGGCCAGACCGGCCGGGTCTCGAGTCGCAGCCGCCTGCATGGCCACGGCCGGGCCGGCCGAAGTAGCGAAACGAGACTGATTCTCGTTCATGACCGTGATGGCTTCCAGACCGTCCTTGGTGTCGCTGGCGGCCGCCTGCAGCTTCATCTCGGAGGCGGCCGCCTTGGGATCGGCCGCCAGTCCCTGATTGTAGCGAGCCAACCCGGCCCGACCCTCACGAGTGGTGGTGGCGGTGGCCCGCATCTGGGCGGCCGCCGTAGCCGCCTCGGGATCCTTGGCCAGATTGGTGTTCAAGTTCATGACCGCTTCGCGGCCCTGGGCCGACTCGGCGGCCGTGCCCAACAGCACCGCCTGGCTGGCCGCGCCGTCGGCGTTCTTGGCCAGGTTCCGGTTCAGCTGGGTGAGCGCTTTGCGACCTGTATCGGTGCTGCTGGCCGAGGCCTGCAGCTCGACCGCCGCGGCCGCCGACTCGGGAGTGCGGGCCAGGTTCCGGTTGAGTTGCGCATAGGCGGCCATGCCGCCGGGCGTAGAGGTGGCGGTGGCCTGAAATTCCGCCACCGCGGTCGAGGCTCCGGCATCCTTGGCCACGTTGTGGTTGAACTCGGTAAGCGACTTGAGCCCCTCGGGCGACTGGCTGGCCGCCGCCTGCATGGCCATGGTGGCGCCGGAAGCGGCTTTGTCCTTGGAGATACCTTTGTAGAGGCCCTCGATGGCCTGACGACCCTCGCCGGTGGCGCTGGCCGCGGCCTGAACTCCCATGGCCGCGCCTGCATCGGCCGAATCCTTGGCCAAATTGCCATTGAGCTGGCCCAGCGCGGCCCGGCCCCCGGCCGATTGAGCGGCGGCGCTCTGCAGGGCCACCGCCGAACTGGCCGTGACCGGATCTTTGGCCAGGTTCTGATTGAGCTTGCGCATGGCGGCCGCGCCGTCGGCCGAGGTGCTGGCCCGGGCCTGCACGGCCACCGCCGAAACGGCCCCGTCCCCTCGAGCCATCTTGCGGTTGAAGTCCCCGACCACCGCCAGACCCTGGCTGGTGTCGCTGGCCGAGGCCATCATGGCCACCTGGCCTGTGGAAGCGTTGGTGCTGGACGAAAGGTTCTTTTGCAGTTCGCCGGCATCCGGGCCTTTGGCCTGAATCTCCAGCGCGGCGGTGGAAGCCTGCGGATCGAGAGCCAGATTGTTGAACAGCTCTCCGATGGCTCCGGCGCCTTTGCCGGTGCGACTGGCGGTGGCCCAGGAATGGGCCAGCTGGCCTCCATTGGCGGCGTCGTCTTTGTAGAGTTCGCCCAGCGCGGCACGACCGGCCGGGGTGCTGGAAGCGGCCGCATGCAGGCCCACCCCCGAGCCGGCGGTTGTGACATCACCGTCCAGTTTGGCGTTGACGTTGTTGAGCGCGGGCCCGCCACCGCCCCGGCTGGCCGCCGCCTGGGCCTGAACGGCGGCGGTAGCAGCCTGGGGATCCTTGGAAAGGTTGCTTTGCAGGGTGGCAATGGCGGCTTTGCCGCCGGAGGTGCCGGCAGCCGCTTCCTGAGCCTTAGCATCGGCGGCGGCCGCTGCCGAGTTGCCGGCCAGGGCCTGATAATACTCGGTCAGGGCCGCTTTGCCGTCGCCGCTGCCCGAAGCGGTGGCCTGTACCATGGAAAAACCGGCCGCCAGCTTGGGATTGCTGGCCACCTGAAAGAGATAGTCGGCCCCTCCGCTCGACATGTTCTGGGCCAGGGCGCGCTGCTGGGCCGCGGCCAGGGTGGTGGAACCGTTGATGGTGTCCAGCAAGCGGGCTTCAATGGCGCTGCCTGCGCTGATCATGGTGCCGCGCGCTTTCATCATCATGCCGGCCGAATCGGCGTCATTCATGAGCTGATCGAGGGCCTGTCCAGGGGAGGGGCCGCCGGGGGCGGCATCCATGTCGGAAGAGAGCCAGGCCAGAAAGGACGTTGCTTTGCCGCTGTCCCCCAGGGCCTCCGAGAGGCGCACCTTGGGATCGCGAGCGTTCTCCTTGTCCATGGCCTCTTTGGCTTTGCGCTGCTCCTCGGCCCGGCGCATCACTTCCGCCAGTTCGGCATTGGCCAGCACGGACAGGGGTCCGCGAGCGGGAGGCAACTTGGGGCCGTCTTTCTCCTCAGCCACCTGCTGCTTCAGCAACCCGAACGTCGATTTACCCGAAGGGGTGAAGGACGGTGCCGAGGGGGTCTGAGGGGGCTCTTCTTCGGCTGGAAGCCCTTCAGGAAAGAGACTCTCGCCGCCCAGAATGCCCAGGTAACTGCCCTGGAGCTGACCCACCGCTCCCAGAGCGACCTGAGCCGTTTGCTGAGTCTGCTGCAGCGACAGATCGGCCGGCAGGGGCGGCAGCCCCTCTCCCAGCAACGGCGTTGGCGAAAAAGCCGGCACGTTGCCGGCCGGATTGTTGGAGCCGACCCCCTGGACGCCAAAAGCCATAAAAATAAATTTACCTCTCCCGATGTCCAATGATCTTGACGGGCCAAGAGGCGGTTGGGAACGGGGGAAGCGTTAAGGTTCCACCCCAAAGCAGTAGACGATCAAGTTATCGCAATGCTCGACGTCGTAGCCGAGCGCATACTCGCCGGGGGCCAGGCGAGTGGTGGGTGTCAGCATGAAGCTGCTGTCTCCGTAAAGGCGCACCAGCAATGGACTGCCCCCTTCCCGGTTGGTGTAGAGGGCCCCGGACTCGGTCAGCACCACCTCTCGATATTCGTCCTTGGCCTGCAGCTTGAAGAGCGTGAACTTGGTAGGGTCCTGCAGGGGGAAAAAGCTGGCTCTGGGGTCGGTGGTGGAGACAAACACCTTGAGAAAGAACTGAATGGCCTCCGTCGATCGAAAGCGTATGCTGGACGCCGGCCCGGGAACGCGCAGAAAGATGTCATTCGAGCCGAAGAACGAGTCCCGCATCTGGCGCAAGGCTCGGTGCATCTCCAGCGGAGTGAAGCCACCATTGGCGGACTGTCGCATCAGCACGGCCAGGTCCTGGGGTTCGCTGACCGGCTGGGCCGGCGTCCAGCCGCTCAGGGCGACGAGGAGGCAACCGAGAAGCAAAAGAGATCGCATGGTTCTTCTCCTTGAGCGTAGTAAATCGCATACTGGGCTCCGCTTTCCAACGGTTGCACGGTTTCCAGCAGCAAGCTATCCGCATTGCGGGGAGTCACCTTGAGGGGCAGTCCCCGATGCACGACCGTGCGCTGCCCATTGGACTCGCGCAGGTGCAAGATTCGATTCGAGCTCTCTGTCTTGAGCAAGGCCAGCCGAAAGCCGGTCGGGTCCAGTTGACTCCAGGACCAGGTCTGAGGCCAGCGGTTGCGCACCACAAAGCTCAGAGGTCTGCCATCGTTGGGCACCTCCACCGAGGACACCGCCCCCGGGATGCGCACGAACACCTGCTCCAGACCGGTGGGCAGAGCCAGCGATTCCAGGCTGGCCCGCTGCATCTCTAATTCGACAAAACGATCGGGTCGAACCGAGGCCAGCTGATAAATCACGGCGTAACTCTGGGGGTCGGTAGCGCGGGGTTGCGCCCAGCAAAGCACAGTGCCCACCCACAGAATTAGCAGCCAACGTTGCACGTGGAACACGAACCGGCTACTTGCCCTTCTCGCGCTTCCTCAACAGCAAGGGCGACAAGGGAGGCAAGGCCCTCGGATCCATACTCGGATCCGGCGGTAGCCCCAGATCGTCAAAGTCCACCGAAGCCGGCGACTCCACCGGCTGCGAGGGGTAAGCCGACTTCATGGGCAGCCCCGGAGAGAACGGCTCGAAATCCCCGGCCGGCTGGCGAGGCGGCGGGGCTTCGTGGCTGGCGGGCCGTTGCTGATTGGCCTGAATCAGCTCCCGAGCATGAGCAGCGAAGGCGCTGACCGGGCTCCCAGCCTTGGGCGGGGGGCTCCCCAGCACTCGTCCGCCAGCCGGCGCCGGTGGGGGCGCGGTCGGGGCTGCCAAAGGAACGGGCTGGGGTTGAGGGGCGTTTCCTGCGGCAACAGCCGCAGCCGTACCGGGAGGCTGGCCCAAAATCCCGGACCGAGCCGCGGGCTGCGGCACCGGCCGGGCGGCCGGGGGAGCCTGAGGAGGCGCCTGCGGCGGCGCCGGAGGTTGAGCGGGAGCCGGAGGTCGAGCGATCGCAGCGGGCCGATTCGGCGGCGCAGGCATGCCGGGACGCTGAGGGGCCGCGGCTGGACGCTGCGGCGCGGCCGGCTGCTGCGGCGGGGGCTGCGACGGCGGAGCGGCCATGGGCGGAGGAGCGGCCAGAGGTGGGGGGGCCGCCATAGGGGTGGTGCGAGGTGCGGGCCGCACCGGCGGCGGCGGCGGAGGAGGTAGGGGTGCCGCGTAAGCGGGAGGGGCCGGAGCCGGCACGGGCTCGTTGGAGTGATGCGCCGCCCGTTCACTGCTGACATTCACGTGACAGACGCCCGCTCGCGGATGCCGAACGTCGAGATAGACGCGGCCATGTCCCTGAACCAGCCACTCCACTTCGTAGCGTGCCTCATTCAGGTCGCCCACCGTATAGGGAACGGCGCCTTCCACTTCGCTCAAGCCAATGCCCACCAGCTGGTGCCCGTGGCTTCGTTCCTTGCCCAACACCAACGAAGCTCCGTGCTCCATGGTGAGAGCCAGCTCCAGATGGTGGTGCGATTCGCGCCGATTGCCCTGGCACACCCAGGTGGGCAAAAATCCACGGTTCTCGACCACCGCGCGCAGCTTGCGTAGCGGCGAGTAGTCTTCGCCCTCTTGGGCTTCCGCCCAACCCAGCGTCTCTTCCACAAATTCGGAGACGTTCAGGCGCGGCAGCGACTGGGCCACCCCCAGCACCAGCTTGCAAAAACGCTCCAGCTCCGACTGCAGCAGGCCGCCCGGAGGAGGGTTCAACCAGCTGTAAAGCCACTCCCAACCGCCCAGCTCGACCGGGCCCAGCTGAGGGTGGTCAAAGGCTGTCCAGGGGTAAAAAGCGCCTGGACAGTTTTGATCCAACCAGCGGATGACCGCCGCCTGCTCCGGCTCGTCCAGCGGCCGATCCGGGTCAAAACGCTCGAGTCCCACCACGCGGGCCAGATTCCATGGCTCGGCTCGCACCGTCAGCAGGCCCTGATTCTGATGGGCCCACTGCAGATAGCCCGGTTCCGAACTGTGGCTGACCGTCAGACCGGTCCATTCCTGCAGCTTGCGCGCCAGGCGGCCCAGCAGCGGCGCGTCGGCCTTAGACGGTTCGGGCATACTGATGCCGGACCCCAGGTTTCCGAAACTGATCACCGCTCCCAGGTTGGCGTGGGTGCGGAAGAAGTCGGCCACCACCCGGGTCTCCGGCTCCGAGAGCGGATAGGGGCCGCACACTTCCGGGTCCCAATCTCCGCTGGTGGGAAAGTTGCGTTCCAGATCCAGCCGGCTGCGCACGCCCCCGTGAGTGGCTCGACCGCCTCCTTCGCAGAGCCCCTCGGGCATCAGCCGGTAGAAGGGGCCCTGGCGATCCTCCGGTCCACGCGGCACCATCAGACGGGCATCGCGGCGAGAGACCTTCCAGGGCCCCAGAGGATCGACCTGACGCATTTGCAGGCTGCGGCCGTCTCCGTTGGCATCCCCCGGGCGCAAACCGGTCAGGCCGGCGGCCACGGGACGGGTCGAGGACCAGCACCACTCTCCCGTGTGCAGGCTGAGATCACCGGCATCCGCCGCCAGGCGGGGACAGACATAAAAGGTGACGTGGTCGAGCAAGTCGCTGATGACCGGATCACGGCCATAGTGAGCCGTCAGTTGGCGCACCAGTTCGAGACAGCACGAGGAGCCGAGCAACTGTCCACCCCTCCAGCCACTGTCCACCCAGAGCGCCGGCTTCTCGTGGCCTTCCCCGGTGGCCCGATTGGTGATCTCCGCCAGAAACAACGGGCGTCCCTCGTAGGAAGTGCCGATGGTGTAGAGACGCAACAGATGAGGGGCGGCTTCCTCGGCAATGCGCAGATAATCGCCAATTTCATGATTGACGTAGTAGCGGTCGGTAGCTACGGGGGGGACGACTGGCAAAGGTTCCTCGTCAACTGCGGCCTGTATTTGCTCTCAAAGGCATCTGACCGCTGAAAGTCTATTCGACCTGGTAGTCCTGATCTGCTTCCAAGTCCTCCAAAAGGGTCAGCAACTCATAGCGAAAATCGGCGCAGGGGCGCGCCAGCGAACGCAGACCGGCCAGCAGCAGAAACCAACCCTGATTGAGACTGCCAACCTCACGGTTCTGCGTGTAGGACTGAAGCATTTCCAGGGCCTGACGCAGGTTCTGCAAGCCGCCGAAAACCTGTTCATAGCTTTCTACCAGCTCGCTGGGAAGCCACTGCTCCTGCTCCTCCCAACGGGGAATGTCGCGCAGTCGCCCTTGAATCTCCACCACCTGCGAGCGAAGCTGGTCGATGCGCACGCTCCAGTCCGCCAGCGGCGTTCCCCCGGCGACCAGTTTGCGGGTCTCGCGGTAGAGCTGCACCCAGGGAGCCGCCACTCCGTGGAACTCCTGGTCCACCTGAAATTCGTCGCTTACCTGACCCAAAGGCTGTTCGCAACCGGAACATTCCGTTTGTCCAGGGGGGGTGACAGCACCGCACTGGTTGCACACCCGACTGGTTTCGAAGCGCACCACCCGGCACAGTTCAATCCACCAGGCCTCCAGGATGATGATGGCTTGCTTGCATCGTTCAATCCCCTGGTTGACGCGCGGCAGGTCACCCTGGGAAAAACAGGACACCATCTCCGAGAGCCCGTCCGAAAAGGCCAGCAGAGCCTGGGTCGAGAGACCTCCCAGAGCCGCCTGCGGAAAAGTCAGCGGCAGAGAATTGAGCAGTTGCTGGTGCAGCACCAGGTAGGTCTGCAGCCGGTTGGCCACGTCCTGAATCGAATCGACAAACCCGTGGTCGTCCACCACGCCGGCCGTGTAGCGGCGGGCGATACGAATGAACTCGCTCATGCCCGGCGAGAGGGTCTCGTCGGGAAAGGGGTCGGTTTCGATGTCGGGGAGAGCGGAGTTATCGCCTCCCCAGGCTTCGACCAGGCTGGACAGATAGGGGTTATCGGCCATGCCCGGCGATTTCTCCCGGCCCCCGGGATTTGCCTTCTCTAGAGCAATTCGAAGGCGGCGAAGGCTTCCAGCGGGTCGACCACCTTGCGGGTGATCTTGAGCATCACGCTGGTGCCACCGGGATGAGTGCAAAGGTAGAGCGCATCGGCCATCTCCAGCAGAATCGAGTAACCCATTCCCAGCGAGGGAGCCGTCGAGTAACCGGCCGTGAGCACCGCGTTGGGCAGGTTGGAAAAGCTGATGCCCGGCCCGCGATCTTCGATGAGAATGAAAGCATCTTCGTCGATGACCCGGATCTCCAGTCGCCCGGACTCGGCGTGCTTGACCACGTTGCCGGCCGCTTCGGTAGCGCACAGGGCCATATCGTGGCAGCGCTCCTCACTGAAGCCTTCGGCCCCCAGCGTCTTTTCCACGAAGTGGCGCAGGTCGGGCACATCGGCGTAGCTGCGAATGGGGCGCTCGCCCGCCGAGACGCCGGCCTGGCCCCAGACTTCATCGAACTCCGGGGGCTCGCACAAGAACAGTTTGCCACGGGTGACCGCCTGCAGGGCGTCCCGGTAGAACTGACGACGCGAAGCCTCTTCTTGCAGTTCCTCGGCTACGTGGCGGAAATTGTCGATGGCCACCGCCATGGGAATGCTCAGCGAAATCAGCAGCGAGACCACTTCCCGCGAGAAGTGACCCGGATCGGTGGAAACGAACCACAGACAGCCAGTGGGACGTCCCTGCACCTGCAGAGGAACGATGGCCAGACCGAGCACGCCCGACTCGCGCAGAACTTGCAGCGGACCGTCGTTTTCCTTGTTCAGATGCCTGTAGATCAGCGACTTGCGGTCCTGCATCGTCTTGCGACACAAATCTCCGATGATCTCGCGAACGTTGTCTTCCAGACTGAGGCCTGGCGAAGTGCCGTAGGGAGCGTCATCCAGCCAGGCGCCGGCGGCGGCCAAGTCCATCAGCTCGATGCTGCGCTGCAACACCGTCTCCAGGGCCTGGTCAATGCTGGCGGCCTGACTGAGCAGCGTGGCCACCGTATAGAGCACGAACAGCTCACGGCCGCGATCCGACTCCTGGGTGTTGCGGATGCCCCGCAGCACCAGCGAAGACCCCAGCACCGAGCCGTCCTTGGAAAGCCTCAGGTTCGGGTCCAGTTCGACCATCTGGCCGTTGACCAGACTGACGGGCACGGCCGCTACCACCCCGGCCTGATGCTGACGACGCAGCATACGCAATTGGGCCACGTCGCTGGGCTTGACGATCTGTTCCAGGGACAATCCCACCAGGTCGTCGACCGCCAGCGATTTTTGCAGCGAGGTATTGGACCAGCGGATCAGATCCTGGGCATCCAGCTCGAGAATGCCATCGCTGACTCGGTTGAGCAGCTTGCGGTAACGCTCGTGCACGGAAGCCTCGGCGCCGCGGGTCTCCCAGCTCTCGCCCAGTCTCTTGAGCAAGGCCAGCGGAGCCTTCTGAGCCCCGACGCGAACGCGCCAATGATAGAGAAACTTGGGCTTCTCGGTCGGGCGAAAGATGCCGCTGAGCACGTAGCCGGCTTCGTCGGCCATGCTCAAAGCGGCATCACGGCGCGGATGACTCTCGGAAACCAAGATCAAATCCGGCGTCGCCTGCTGAAACTCACGACCCAGTTGAGTCAGGTTGGGGATGGTAGTGAGAGAAGCTCTCTCCGCGCCTAAAACCCCACCGAACCACTCTCCGGCTTGAGAGCGGCTTTCCATTAACCAGACGTTCATGAAGTAATCAATACACCCACAGGCCTCGACCCCCCTCGGGCCTCAGGGGGCACTTACCCAGGTCTCGAAATTCTCAAGCCCCCAATAGGTAGACGAAGACGGTCAGGTTCCACAAAGTGTGGGTAAGAACCGCGGCCGGCAAGCCCGCGCCCCAGCGTACCCAGGCAAAAATCAAGCCCAGCCAGATGAGTTGAGGCAGTCCGCTCGGGTCGGCGTGCACCAGTCCGAAGAGGCAGGCGGAGAGCAGTAAGCGCCCCGGAGCAGGCGCGCTGAGCAGGCTGCGATACCAGCCCTCCTCGACCACAGGCGTCAGCACACAGATCTGGGCCATCCACAGGCCTCGTTCCAGCCAACCGGCCTGAAGCAGCAGGGCCACCGCCGGATTGCTGGAGGGAGCGGGATGAACCAGCAGTCCGTAGGCCACCGCCCCACCCAGACATAAGCAATAACCGGCCCAGACCCAGCGTAGCCAGCCCCGGGGAAAGCTCCAGCCCAGGTCACGGCGCCACGGCCAGAGCCAGGCCAGCATCCAAAAACTGTAGAGAAACTGCTGTGCCAGGGGGGGCATCCGGGTCCACAAGGACATCCACAGAAAGGCTCCCAGGTAGACCGCCAGATAAGCTACGCCGGCTCTGTCCAGGGGGACGGCACGGGGCCGCGGAGTGGGCCAGCGCAGGCTGGCGGCCCAGAACGAACCGGCTAAAAAGACGAACCCGACCGGGACGAGCCAGGCCGGGTTCCAGTGCAGAAAACGCTCCAACCACTGATCGGTCGGATCGTAACCGCCACCTTGGGGAGCGCGATGCAGCCAGCGCGCCTTGAGCATGAGCAGCCACAGAGGCGCCAGCGCCAGCAGCAAGAGGCGCCGCGCCACAGAGGAATCGGGAGCGTCGGGGCTCCCGACCCCAATGTCGGACATCGACTAGGGGGCCAGCGTGGCCATCAGATAATCACGGCGCATCTGGGCGATGTGATTGATGCCGATCTCCTTGGGACAGACGGCTTCGCATTCGCCGTGGTTGGAGCAGTCGCCAAAGCCGAGGCGATCCATCTCTTCCACCATGGCCACCACGCGCTTTTTGCGCTCCGGCTGGCCCTGGGGCAGCATGGCCAGCTGGGTGATTTTGGCCGAAGTGAAGAGCGAGGCCGAGGCGTTGGGACAGGCGGCCACACAGGCGCCACAGCCGATGCAGGCGGCCGCGTCCATGGCCTTGTCGGCCGCTTCCTTGCCCACCAGAATCGAGTTGGCGTCGGGGGCGGCGCCGGCGTTCACCGAGACATAGCCACCGGCGGCGATGATCTGGTCAAAGGCGGTGCGATCGACCACCAGGTCCTTGATCACCGGGAAAGCCTTGGCCCGGAAGGGCTCGACGGTGATAGGATTTTGGGGTTTAAAGGCGCGCATGCGCACGGCGCAGGTGGTGCAGCCGCCTTGGGGCCCGTGGGCGATGCCGTCGATGACCAGACTGCACATGCCGCAGATGCCTTCGCGGCAGTCGCTGTCGAAGGCGATGGCCTCCTCGCCCTTCTTGACCAACTGCTCATTGAGCACGTCCAGCATTTCCAGGAAGGACATGTTATCAATGATGCCGTCCACCTGGTATTCCTTGAGGCCACCCGGTTTGTCTTTGCCGGACTGACGCCAGACACGCACGGTGTAGCGCGATCCTTTGGGTTGAGCTTCTTGTGACATCGGGCCTCCTACTTGTAATCGCGCTGCTGCAGCTTGATCGACTCAAAGTGCAGCGGTTCTTTGTGCAGTTCGGGACTGCTGGCGTCGCCGGTGAACTTCCAGCCGGCCACGTAGCAGAATTTCTCGTCGTTGCGCAACGCCTCGCCGTCCTGCTGGAACTCCTCGCGGAAGTGACCGCCGCAGGATTCCTCGCGGTGTAACGCGTCGATGGCCATCAACTCGCCCAGCTCCAGATAGTCGGCCACGCGACCGGCGAACTCGAGGTTCTTGTTCAGGGTGTCGCCCTTGCCGTCGACTTTGAGCTTTTTCCAGAAGTCGGCGCGCAAGGCTTTGATCTCCTCGATGGCCTTTTTCAGACCTTCGGCGGTGCGACCCATGCCCACGTAGTCCCAGACGATTTTGCCCAGATGGCGCCAGAACTCGGTGGGAGTGGTGTCGCCCTGAATGCTCAGCAGCTTATCGGTCATTTCCTGCACCTTGGCCGTGGCCGCCTTGAAGGCTTCATGGTCGGTGGTCAGGTTGTCGGCCGGCTGCTTGCTGGCCAGATAGTTGCCCAGCGTGTAGGGAATCACGAAGTAACCGTCGGCCAGCCCCTGCATGAGGGCCGAAGCGCCCAGACGATTGGCGCCGTGGTCGGAGAAGTTGGCTTCGCCCAGGGCAAACAGGCCCGGGATGTTGGTCATCAGGTTGTAGTCGACCCAGAGGCCGCCCATGGTGTAGTGGGAAGCCGGATAAATGCGCATGGGAACCTTGTAGGGGTCCTCATTGGTGATCTCGTGATACATCTGGAAGAGATTGCCGTAGCGCTCGGTAACCGTCTGCTTGCCCAAACGCTTGATGGCGTCGCGGAAATCCAGGTAGACGGCTTTGCCGGTCAGACCTACGCCCTTGCCGTTGTCGCATTCGAGCTTGGCGGCGCGCGAGGCGATGTCGCGCGGCACCAGATTACCGAAGGCCGGGTATCGGCGCTCCAGGAAGTAGTCGCGATCTTCGTCAGGGATCTCGTTGGGCTTACGCTTCTCGCCGGCCGTTTTGGGCACCCAGACGCGACCGTCGTTGCGCAAGCTTTCGCTCATCAGCGTCAGCTTGGACTGGTAGTCGCCTTCTTGCGGAATGCAGGTCGGGTGAATCTGCGTGTAGCACGGGTTGGCGAAGAGCGCGCCGTGCTTGTGACAGCGCCAGGCGGCGGTGGGATTGGAGTTGACGGCATTGGTCGAGAGATAGAAGACCGTGCCGTAACCACCGGTGCACAGCAGCACGGCGTGACCGGCGTAGGTTTCCAGCTTGCCGTTGACCAGGTTGCGCACCACGATGCCGCGGGCCTTACCGTCGACCATCACGAGATCGAGCATCTCACGACGGGTGTAAAGGGTGACGGTCTTCTCGTGCACTTGGCGCATCAGCGAGCTGTAAGCGCCCAGCAGCAGCTGCTGGCCGGTTTGCCCGCGGGCGTAGAAGGTGCGGGAGACCTGGGCACCACCGAAGGAGCGGTTAGTCAGGGCGCCGCCGTATTCGCGGGCGAAGGGCACACCCTGCGCGGCGCACTGGTCGATGATGTTGACCGAGACTTCGGCCAGGCGATGCACATTGGCTTCGCGAGCGCGATAGTCACCGCCCTTGATGGTGTCGTAGAAGAGGCGGTAGACACTGTCACCGTCGTTGGCGTAGTTCTTGGCGGCGTTGATGCCGCCCTGAGCGGCTACGCTGTGAGCGCGGCGCGGAGAGTCCTGGATGCAGAAATTGAGGACGTTGTAGCCCATTTCGCCCAGACTGGCGGCGGCCGCGCCACCGGCCAGGCCGGTGCCCACCACGATGATGGTGTATTTGCGCTTGTTGGCCGGGTTCACCAGCTTCATGTGACCTTTGTAATCGGTCCACTTGCTCTCCAGCGGTCCGTCGGGAACGTTGGAATTCATCAGGGGCGAGGCAACCGCCCGTAAATCTTCTTCTAGGGTCGTGCTCACAGGTGCAATCCTCCCGCCGGAGTGGCGAAGCTTTGATTCATTACGAAAATAGTGACGGGCAAAAACAGAAATCCGATGGAGAGCAACACGGCCAGTGCCAGAGCGGCGTTGACGGCCAGCGGGGTGGTCTTCTTATTGAGCAGACCCAGCGACTGGAAGGCGCTCCACACGCCGTGCTTGAGATGCATCCCGAAGAGCAGCATCACGATGGTGTAGATGGCCACATACCAGCCCTGGCCGAAGCGAGCCACCACCACGCCGTAAAGGTCACGGGTCACACCACCGTCGGCCAGTTTGTAGTCGGGCACGCTCTGCCACAGATAGGCGAACTTGAACGTGACCAGGTGCAAGATGAGGAAGCCCAGGATGGTCAGGCCGGTCCAGATCATTCCCTGCGAAGCGGCGCCTTTGCGGCTGCGTCCGCCGGCGTTGCCGTTGACGGCATACCCTTGGGGTCGAGCGGCGGACTTATCCACCAGCGCCACGCTGATGCCGTTCCAGACGTGAATTCCGATGGCCACCAGCAGGAAGGCCTCGGCCACGTAGATGGCCGCGCCGTGTCCCAGGGTTTCCAGGAAGTGCGCGTAGCCGTTGAATGCTTCGCGGCCCACGAAGAGCAACAGATTTCCGATCAGATGTCCGATCGCGAACCCTACCCAGACCAACCCGGTGAAACCCATCAGGTATTTCTTACCGAGCGAGGAGCGGAGCGCTCCTGTGAATGTCGTCATAACCTTCTCCCAAACTACAGTCGGCAAACAGCTTCCCGCGCCGTTTCCCAGCCTCCTGGCGCGCTCGACTCCCTAGAAAAAAATTCCAGGTCCCGGCTCGCCGTTTCCTTTGCTTTCTTCCGTCGCCGGGGAATGAACAAACCTCTGTTCCCCGAACCCGATAGAAAATGCGACTGTGGTTGTTTTTTTGCCTCTTGACCGCCTCGAGCTGGGCTCGGCCGTTGAGCTTTCCCTACCGGGAAGCCGGCCTCACGCCCGAGGAAGCCGCCGCCCATTTGCTCAACCGCTTCAGCTACGGCCCCCTGCCCGGCCAGGTCCAGGAAGTCGCTCGCGCCGGCCTGGAGCGCTGGTTTGAAGAACAGCTGGGGGCACCCGCCGGCCCCCTGGACAACGAGTTCCCTCGCCTGTCCAACGACTCCCGATCGCTAGGCCAGGCCAAGTTACGCCGGGCCGTCACTTCGCGCTGGCAAACGCGCGAAGTCATGACCGACTTCTGGTTCAACCATTTCAACGTCTCGACCACCGACGACGACTGCCGCAAGTATGTGGCCGCCTATGAGCGGGAGGCCATCGCCCCCAACGCACTCGGCTCTTTTCTCAAGCTGCTGCAGGCCAGCGCCCACCACCCGGCCATGCTTTTCTATCTGGACAACGCCTACTCGAGTTGGGAAGACGGCTATGTCGCTCCGGACCGCAGTTACGATCCGCTCCACTACGGCAACCGCAAGCCCGCCAACTTCCGCCCCAAAACCGACGCCAACAAGCGCGGGCTCAACGAAAACTACGCGCGCGAAGTGCTGGAACTGCACACGCTGGGGGTGGACGGGGGCTATCGACAGCAAGACGTCACCGAACTGGCCCGCATTCTGACCGGTTGGGGAGTCGACAAGGACGCCTTCGTCTTTCGAGCCGACCGCCATGACCCCAATCCCAAGAAGTTCCTCTTTCAGGTGGTCAAGCCGAACGGCCAGAACGAGGGCGAAAAGGTCTTGGAGACGCTGGCCCTGCACGCTTCCACGGCGCGCTTCCTGAGTCGCAAACTGGCCGTGCGCTTTGTCAGCGATCAACCTCCCAAGAGCCTGACCGACCGACTCCAGCGCAAGTTCCTGAGCAGCCGCGGAGACACTCGCCAGGTTCTGGAGACCCTGGTGGAATCGCCGGAGTTTTGGAACCGGGAAGCCGTCGGCGCCAAGATCAAGAGCCCGTTCGAGTTGGAAGCCAGTTCGGCGCGCATCCTGGGCGGGCAAATGACCGACGAGCGGGACGCCGCCGAGCAACTGGCCGGCATGGGCCAGGAAGTCTACGCCTGCCGACCCCCGACCGGCTGGCCCGACAAGCCGGAAACCTGGCTGACGCCGGGCACCTTGGTGCAGCGTCTCAGTTTTGCCCACCGCATGGCCGCGGGCGGATTTCGCGCGGTCAAAGTCGACCTGGCCAAGATTCGCCCCGCCCAGGCCCTGAAGACCGCTGCGGCCGCGCTCCAGGCCTACGCCGACCGGCTTCTGCCGGGTCGGGCCACGGCCAACACCGTCAAGCTGCTGCAGGACGCCGCCGCCGACCCCAACTATCGCAGCGCCGTGCTGGAATCCACCCGCAAAGGCCAGAAAACCGTTCCCAAGCCGAATCCCAAGGCCAACTTTGAATTCACCACCCCGGCCGAGGTCAACATCGTAGGTTTGTTGCTGGGCTGTCCGGAATTCCAAAGACGCTAATGAACGTTTGCCACAGTCGCTTTACCCTGCCCCACGATCCCGCCCGCCACTTGCACGCCGTCTCCGGCGGCCGACCGTCCGGTCCGGTCCTGCTGTGTTTGCACGGCGCCACCGGAAACTGGACCAACTATCGACCGTTGCTCAAACACTTCACCAACCACTACCGAATTGAAGCGGTGGATATGCGCGGTCACGGCCGCTCGCCCTGGGTCGAGGGCAGCCTGGAGGACTTCTACCAGGACCTCGAGAGCTACGTGGCCACGCTGCCCAAGCCCATCCTACTGTTCGCCCACTCTTTTGGCGGCTACTTCGGAATGCGCCTGGCCGCCACTCATCCGGAGTGGTTCACCCATCTGGTGCTCTTCAATACGGCCCGCAAGCTGCCGCGAGGCCTGCCTTTCCAGTTCCTGCGCTTCTTCTGTCGCTGGGCTGACCTCATCGCTCGTCCCGAAGGAGTGATCGCCAGCGGTTCCAAGGCCACCCGCCACTTGGTCGAGCACGTGCTGGGAGACTGGGACTGGGAGCCCTACTACGATTCCATTCGCTGCCCCGTGCTGGGCATCGCCGGCCGCTTCGATCCCCTGATTCCCCACAGCCTGGCTCGCTCCAGCCTGAGCCGGCTGCCGCGCCATCGCTTTCATTCCCTACCCCTCGGGATGCACATCGCCATGTGGGAGCGCCCGGCCCTGCTGCATCGCTGGATCACCCGCTTTGTGGAGGAAGAACGATGAAAAAGGCGCTGCTGGCTCTCTGGCTTGCTTCTCCTCTGGCCTGGGCCCAGAACATTCACATTCAGGAGCAATCCTTTGAAAGCCCGCACCTGGTGCGTCAGGGCCAACTCTATGTCTTATTGACACCCTTTGCCCAGGCGCTGCAGGCCCACCTCGAGCAGGCCGGTGACGGCTATCGTAGCTCTCTGGAAGAATCGGGCCAGCCCGGCCCCTCCGTTCCCGAAGGGCTGCTGGAGGTGGGCACCACCCAGATCAAGCTGCTGCTGGAAAGCGGCGACGTCTACGTGCCGGCCGAGGCCTACTGCAAGGCCCTGGGCTTGAAAACTCGACGCGACACCGGTGGGGGTCTGCGGGTGGAAGCCAGTGTCCCGGCCGACGCCCAGGCCTCGAGCGCGCGCAAAACCATTCCCGCCGACCCGGCGGCCTACTTTGTGACCCAGTATCGTTCGCGCTACAACCCGTCGGGCACGCAAGACAATTCCAACTGCGGACCCACCTGCATGTCGATGGTGGCTCTGGCCTACAACCTGGCCCCGCCCGGCCTGCTACCCGGCGACCGACAGGGGCTGATTCTCTGGTGCCGCCAGACCATGACACTGGGGAACCAGAATCAAAAGCGCTCCACCAACTACCACGAGATCGAGCGGGTGGCCACCCAACTGGGCCTGCAATCCCGCCTGCTGCGTAAATTCGAGGACATCGACGGCGCCCTGGCCGAGGGTCGGCTGGTGGTCGTGCTGGGCGACACCACCCGCATCGGTCGGGGCGGCGGGGGCCACTTCATGCTCTGTCTGGGCCGGCGCGGCAGTGACTATGTCATCAACGACCCGGGCGGTTTTTATCGCCAGCCCGGCACCCCGCTGCCCGCTGACGTGCTCCGCAAATACTTCACCGAAGCCATTGCCCTCTACCCAGATTAACGTTTGCCGCCAGGCCTTACGAAGTCGGCCAGCTTGAGCAGAGCCCAGCTGGTCGGGGTCCACAAGGCGGTGCACAACCAGTGGCTCAGCTTGCGAGGACGCGGCCGTGGGGCGGGCGGATTCTGCAAGGGTTTGCGGACCTCTGCCCGCATGCGCTCCAGAAAATCGGCGGTCGCCTCGCCCTCCTGCCAGTAGAGCGGCTTGCCGAAGGTAATCCAGACATGGCCGCCGCTGACATACTTGCAGTCGGCGGCGCACAACTGCTCGCTGCCGTAGACCGTGACCGGCACGACTGGAGCTCTGGTCCACTCACCCACCAGCGCCACTCCTTTGTGAAAGGGCTGCAGTTCATAACAGTGAGTGGGATCCGCCTCGGGGTAAAAGCCCACACAATCGCCCTGACGCAGGGCCTCCAGGGTGCGATCCATGGCACCCTCGCCACGACCCACCGGGATGAAGCCGAGGGCGCGTAGCCACCAACCCACCAGCGGCACCTTGAGGGGCTCGGTGGAAACCAGAAAGCGCACCTTGCGCGGCAAGACGCTGCCCAGCACCAGGCCGTCGAGCACGGTGGGATGATTGGATACCAGGATCAGCGGGCCGCTGACGGGGACGTTGTCCACCCCCTCCAGCACCGGCACCCAGAAGGGCAGCAACAACGACTTCAGAGCGCGCAGACTGGCGGCATAAATCAGGCTCAAGCAAGGCTCCTTTGCACTTTTCGAAACGCTTCCACCACCAGCGGCACTTCCTCCAGCGAGTTGGGCCACTGGGGAGCAAGGCGCAGGCAGCCATCAGGCGTGGCGACCTGAACTCCCTCTCGATGGAGAGCGCGCTCCCAGGCCACCAGGTCGGTGCCGGCCGGCGCCCGGAAGCACAGGCTGCCGGAGGCTCGTTCTCGGTCTCGCAAACGACTCCAGCCCGGCAGCTCGAGTTGCGGCTCCAAGGTATCCAAAAAGCGGGTGACGTGGGCAAAGATTTGCTCCACACCAAGCTCCAGCAGCAAGTTCAGGCTGGCCTCAAGAGCGGCCTGAGACAGAGACGAACTGCTGCCGATTTCGAAGACGTGAGCATCCTGGCGCAACGGTCGGTCGTAACGCAAGTGTCCGGCCCCTTGAAAGAGAAAGTCCACCGGCTGCTGATGGCTGAGCCAGCCCGCCCAATGGTGGCGGAGTTCGGCTTGCCTGCGAGGATGAACATAAAGGTAACCGCAGCCCTCGGCGCCCATCAGCCATTTGTGGCTGCCTCCCGCCACATAGTCGATCTCCCCGACCGAAAACGGCACCATGCCGACGGCCTGGATCGCGTCCACAAAAACCTGGCAGTCGTAACGGTGAGCCAACTCCACGACCTGCTCCCAGGGCTGACGGAGTCCCGTTTGAAACGAAACGGCGCTCAGGGCCACCAAACGCAACCCACGCTTCAGCTGGTCTTCCAGGTCGCTGAGGTCCGACTGCAGCAAAACGACTTCGTGGCCGGTGGCCTGCCAGGGAGTCACATTGGTGGGAAATTCGCCCTGCACGCAGGCGATGCGATCTCCCTCTCGCCAGGGGAAGTTCTGGGCAATGGCCAGGATACCCCAGGAAGTTCCGCTGGTCAGGGCGACATCCTCCGGGGCACAGGCCAGCAGACGGCCCAGCTTCTCGTGCAGGCGAACGCGCATGGCCAGCACCCCCGGCACACCGCCGACCCCCTCCCCGGCAAAGTCCAGCAGCATGGCCTGGACGGCCTCCACCACCGGCGACGACAGCGCCGAGACACCGGCGTGATTGAGGTAACTGGCGACCGTCAGGCGGGGGAAAAGCGCTCGCGAACCTAGCTCAACCATGCCAACAAAAGCGCTCCGCCTCCAGCCAGTCCACAAATCTGCACCGGCTCGCTCTTCGACCCTCGGCCCACCGCCAGACCCATCCCCAGACTCAGCAGCAGCGACGGCCAGGAGGGCCGCAGGGCGATCAGCGTCAAGCTCTCGGCGACCAGCAGCGGGCCCCAGATCTTCCAGGGCAAGCGCTCCGAGCGGCGCAACGAGACCACCAGCAGGGAAGCCAGCAGCGAAAGGGCGGCCAGCTCGGGCCTGGCCCGACCCCACAGCCAGAACTGGACCACCATCGGCAAAGCCCAGCTGGCCAGCAAGGCTCCTCGCCCCACCCGCAGCTCCATCGGAACGGCCGCCAGCATCAAGACCAGAGCCAGCGTTCCCAGAAAGAGAGGATGGCTGACGTGAAAGGCAGAGCCCAATCCCGACCAGGGCGTGTGTAACAATGAGGGGTCCAGGCCGGCGGCGGTCAGGCCCAGAGTGGCGGCCAGCGCCAAAGTCATCCAGGGGGTCATCTACCCGCCTTTGTCGATGGGAAGCTAGTTCCCGCCTGGAGCCGGCGGCAACAACCGGCGAAATTCGGGTGCGTAGTCGCCCAAAATGAGGCGCAGCCACTTGTGCTTATCTAAAGGCTCACCACAACATTTGCAGGAGGGCCCGATCGGGCCAAAGTGGACCTCCACCGCCCCCACCCCGTCCTGGTGCGTCCAATAGGCGTCTCCATACTGTTGAACCCAGGCCAGGCGAGCGATGGCCGAGGCCATCCGGTAAGCAGAAACTTCAGTCTTGTCTAACATAGGATGGGCAGTTTGCAGGCTGACCATATAATCCTGCAAACTGTTTATGCCAACCTAAGATTTTATTTCACCGGCACATTCCTGCAGCAATTGCTCCAGACGAGCCGGGTCGAACGGCTTGCTCAGGAACGCGTTGGCACCCGCGCCCAGGCACATCTGCTCATCCTCCAGACTGGCCAGAGCCGTCAGCGCCACGATCGGCAAAGTCATCCCCTCGGCCCTCAAGATCTGGATCGCCTGAAGTCCGTCCATTTCAGGCATGTGAATGTCCATCAAAATCAAATCGAAGTTGCCCTTGCGAGCCTGATCGACCGCCTGAGCTCCATCCCCCACCACCGTGACCTCGTGGCCCATCTCGCTCAGTAGACGCTGGGCCACTTTCTGATTGACCCGGTTGTCTTCGGCCAGCAGGATGCTGAAGCGATTGCGGTGGGCTGCCTGGGGAGCCACTTCGGCCACATCCGTCAATCCACGCAACATGGCCGCCAGGCGCGTGGCCCGCAGCGGCCGCAAGATAACCGACTCCACCAGATGGGCGGGAATCTCCGCTTGCTGGTCGGCCACCACCAGAACGGGGAGACCGTCCGGCACCGCGGCCAGTTCACAAAGCACGACCTGCTGAGCCCCCTCCCGCTCCAGAGCGGCCCCCAGACGCTCGCTGACCCAGCGGGCCAGGGCCGCCTCGGCCGGGCTGACCAGCTCGACCCGCAGATACGCCTGCCCCTGCAGCGGCCTCCAATGACCGGTATCGATGGTGCAATCCCGCCGCGGCAGCAGCAGCGTAAAAACGGAGCCTTGACCCGGCTCACTCTCGGCCCACAGTCGACCCCCCATTCGCTCCACCAGACCCTTACTGATGGTCAATCCCAGACCCGTGCCGCCGAAGCGCCGGGCAATGGAGGAATCCGCCTGCGAGAAAGGCTCGAACAGCCGTTCCAACATTTCCGGGGGTATGCCGATCCCCTGGTCACGCACGCGAATCAGCCAGTCCCGTTCGCGCCGTTCCAATTCTACCTGAACCGTGCTGTTCTCACTGAACTTGACGGCGTTGCCGACCAGATTCAGCAGAATCTGGCGCAAGCGGGTCGGATCACTCAGCAAACTGTAGGCCGGCAGGCGCTCGCCTACCAGATGAAGCTCCAGATGGAGGCAGCGATCCTGAGCCGGCTTGGCAAAAAGGTCGAGCACACCGTCCACCAGCTCGATCAAGTCCACCGGTCGCTCTTCGACCTCCAGACGGTCCGAATCGATTTTGCTGAAATCGAGAACGTCGTTGAGGATGCGCAGCAGCGAGTTGCCGCTGGTCAGCAAAGTCTCCACGTAGTCTTTCTGCTGAGCGTTCAGGGGCGTATTCAGGAGCAGGTGACCCAGACCCAGCACACCGTTCATAGGCGTGCGAATCTCGTGACTCATCACGGCCAAAAAGCGGCTCTTGGCCAGACTGGATTGCGAAGCTTCCTCGGCCTGCATGGCCAGGTCGGCGGTCCGCTCCATCACCATGCGGTCGACCACCGCCTGACGGTCCACGGCCAGCAAGGTCAGCGTGGCCGTCAAACAGGAGAGCAACGTGCCGATCAGGCCCACCAGCCAGGGATGACTGCTGCGGGTGCTGGCCACAAAGGCCGGAGTGGCCCAAAACTCGAGACGCCAATCCTGATCGGCGAAGGCCAGGTTGAACGAAGTCGACATCTCCCGTTGCTCGTCCTCGGTATCCGAGATGGCGGTGGCATCGCGCACCAGGATCTGATAGCCGATGCCTTCGGGCAAGAAAGTGCGCAACCGTCGTTGGGTGAGCTCAGAAAGATAAAAGGAGCCGCCGATGATTCCCACCAGGTCTTCGCGTCGCTGATTCTCGGTGCGCGGATTTCCCTGATAGACCGGCAGATAGAAAAACAGGCCATCGCGCTTCTCCGGATAGCGCCAACTGCGCATAAGGGCCGTGCTGGTCATGACGTCGTCGGTGGCGGCGCGCTCCATGGCGGGGCGCCGGTCGGGCAGGCTGGCGATGTCCAGGCCCTCCAGCGGAGGCGTGCGCACCGGCGACTGGGCGATCAGCACCCAGTAGCGATCCCGCTTGGGGGAACGCCGCATGGCTCCCCCGGGGAGGGCGTCTTTGATTTCCACCGGTCGTCCATAGCGGGCCGAGAGCAGCGCCTCGATCTGGACGCGCTGCGGATGACGGACCAGCCGGATCAGTCCCACCCCGTGCAGGCGCCCGGATCCCACCGTCACGGCGAAAAGCGACTGTTCATCAAAGGGGCTGCCGCCGTCCAGCCACTCGGGATGACGAGTCACCTGCAGCTGAATGCGGCGTAAATCGCCGGAGGCCTGAACCAGGTCCTGCTCGAGAATCTGCTGACCCAGTTGGGCTTCGTGCTGGAAACGCTCCCGCACGTAGGAGCGGTCGGAACGTTGACTCTGCCAGAAAAGCAGGGCCGCCAGGGCCAGGGTGAGCAGCGAAGGCCAGCTATAAAAAATCAGCTGTTTGCGCTTGCCCTGCGGCAGAAAAAGCAGGGCCACTTCTCCCAGCGGAGCCAGCGAGAGCACGCCCAGGGTATCGCCGATCCACCAGTAGAACCAGTTGTTAGCGAAATTATGCCCCACCAGCGGCCCGATCGTCGTCATGACCGGAACGGCAATACTGGCACTGATCAGACAGGCCAGAGGGCCGGCGGCCGCCAGATAACCCAGCACCCGCCACGGATCATTGAGGAAGCGCTCGCGCTGGCGAATGCGATTGCTCATCCAGGCACCCACACCGGCCTGAGCGGCCACGCCAAAAGCGACCAGACACGGGTACAACAAATAGCGTCCGCCGGAAAGACACATATTGAAGGCCAGCGCGCCCAGCCAGACCCCCAGCAAAGCTCTGGGTCCGTAGTAGACCACCACCACCAGCGCCCAACCGGCCGCCGGCCAGATCGGACTGGCGTATCCCGGGTCCGCGGCCACGCTCTGACAGAGCGCGCCGAGCAAGAAATAGCCCAGGATAATGCCTATCAGGTCGAGGAGGCGCACCCGGAAATACTTTCGGCCACCGGGGCCAAGTCCTGTGAAAGTCAAAAGCCGACATGGTTAAGACTGGAGGAGCCTGGGTATGTCCCGGATATTCCTTGAGAATACAGGAGTTTTGCAGGATGATTCAATCGGAGGCCACCTTGACCGTACCCCCTTACCACCCGGAACTGGTTCCCGGTGCGCGCAACGCCATCGAAGTCTGCCTGAAAGTGCAGCCCGAACAGCGCGTCTATATCGTGACCGACCGCCAGACCCAGTCGGTGGGTTGGGCCCTCTACGAAGCGGCGTGCAAAGTGGCGCGCTCGGTGGAAATCCGCGTCATCGAAGATCACTGCGAGCGCCCCTCCAACCTTTATCCGCCAGAAATCATGGACGGCCTGGAGAGCTGCGAAGTCTGCATCTATTGCGTCTTCCCCCAGAAGGGCGAACTGGTTTCGCGCCAGCAGTTCGTGCGCCGCGTGGAAGCCCTGGGCCTGCGCTACGCTCACATGGTGGGCATCACCGAAAACATTATGTGCCAGGGTATGCGCGCCGACTTCAACAAGGTCGACGAAGTCTCCAAGCGCCTGCTGGAAAAAGCCAAAGTAGCCAAAGAAATCGTGGTCAAGAGCCGCGCCGGCACCGACATGGTGGCCACTTTCAACCCGGACTACACCTGGCGTAAGACCTCGGGCATCATCGAGGAAGTCTGGTCCAACCTGCCGGGCGGCGAGATCTTCACCGCTCCCTGGTCGGTGGACGGCATCTTCGTCATCGACGGCACCGTGGGCGACTATTTCAGCGCCAAGTACGGCGTGCTCGACAAGACGCCCATGACGCTCTTCCTGGAGGGCGGCTACCTGAAAAAGGTGCTGTGCGACAACAAGGAGCTGGAAAAAGAATTCTGGGAATACTGCCACACCGCCGAAGGCAGCGATCGCGTCGGCGAATTCGCCATTGGCACCAACCTGGCCGTCTTCGAATTCACCGGCAACTTGCTGCAGGACGAGAAAATGCCCGGCATTCACATCGCCTTCGGTGACCCCTACGGCAGCCAGACCGGCGCCGACTGGCAGTGCTGCACCCACGTGGACGTGATCACCGGCAGCTGCGACGTCTGGATCGATGGCTACCAGGTCATGGAGCACGGCATCTTCCTGGCCGACCGTCTGGGCTTCGACTACTCCTACCTGGCCAGCGATCCTTCGGTGGCTCCGGTTCTCAAAAGCCTGAAATAGCCAGCTTGGAAGTTCGCGTCGTCCGCAGCGCCAAGCGGCGCAAGACCATCAGCGCCACCCTGGAGCAGGGGGTGCTGGTGGTCCGTCTTCCGGCTCGCCTGTCGCGAGCCCAAGAACAATATTGGGTCGAGCGCATGCGAGCGCGCTTTCAGCGCCGCGAAGAGCCGGCCAGCGGTCCGGAGACCCCCTTGATGCGCCGGGCTCAGTCTCTGAATCGGCGCTATTTCGGGGGGAAACTCAAGTTCTCGATCGATTGGGTGACCAACCAGAAACAGCGCTGGGGCAGTTGCACCCCCGAGAGCTCTCGCATTCGCCTGAGCCATGAACTGCTCAAGCTGCCGGCCTACGTCATCGACTATGTGATCGTGCACGAACTGGCCCATTTGATCGAGGCCAATCACAGCCCACGCTTTTGGGCTCTGGTCAAAGCCTATCCCCAGACGGATAAGGCGATGGGCTTTTTAGAAGGCTACCATTGGGCCCGCCAGGGCCGCGAACTCTCAACCGTTGAGCTCGGCCACCTGATCGAGGTCGATGAGATTTCGGTTGCGGTAGACGGATAACACCAGGGCCACGCCCACCGTCACCTCGGCGGCCGCCACCGTAATCACGAAGATGCAGAAGGCCAGTCCGGCCGTGTCCATCATGTAGTGAGCAAAGGCCATCAAATTCAGGTTGACCGAGTTGAACATCAACTCCACCGCCATCAAGACGCCGATGGCATTCTTGCGGGTGAGCACCCCGTAGAGACCCAGCGAAAAGAGCAGGGCCGAAAGAATGAGATAGTGCTGCAGACCGATCATTCGCGGCTGCCCTCCTCTTTGCGTGCCACCACCACGGCCCCCATCAGCGAAGCCAACAGCAGCAGGGCCACCACTTCGAAGGAGACCAGGTCTTGCTGCATGTAGCGCCGGGCCAGGCTCTCGACTCCGAACTGGACGGGTTGGCCAGTCGGTCCGTGCCAGGGTGAGGTCACGATGGTGCCAATCAGGACGGCCGCCATCAGCAGAGCCGAGACAATGCCTCCGGCGTGCTGGTTGCGCTCCTGTGTGGCCTTCATCAAATCGTGCGTGAGCATGAACCCGAACAGCAGCAAAACGGCGATGGCGCCGGCATAAATCAGCACCTGCATCGCTCCCAGGAAGGGCGCGTCCAGGTTGATATAAAGGCCGGCCACGCCGACAAAGCACAGAATCAGAGACAGGCCGGCGTGAAACAGATTTTCATTGCGCACCACCGACCAGGCCGAGGTCAGCACCAGGCCGGACAGGATGTAAAAAGCGACCGCTTCGCTCATACTTTCTCCAAGAAGGCCGAGGGGCGAGGGATGCGCACCAACTGCAGCAGCAACAGAACGAGCGCCAGCGCTCCCAGACTGACCAGGCTGATTCCCCAACCGTTCAGCTTGTAGACGTCTTTGAGCACGGCCACTCCGGCGCAAATCACCAGGTTCAACAGCGAGAGCGGGAAGAGGTATTTCCAGCCCAGGTTCATCAGGTGGTCCGGGCGCACACGGGGGAAAGTCCAGCGAATCCACATCATGATGAAGACCAGGAACGAAGTCTTGAGGAAGAACACCAGCGTGCCCAGGGCGATGTAGCCGGGGGTCATCTGTTCAGGGATGGCCATGAACGGAACCAGCCAGCCGCCCAGGAAGACGGTGGCGGCCACCGAGCAGACCAGGAACATGTTGGCAAACTCGGCCAGGAAGAACATCGCGAACATCATGCCGGAGTATTCGGAGACATAGCCGGCCACCAGTTCTGATTCCGCTTCCGGGATGTCGAAGGGAGGCCGGTTCACCTCAGCGATGGAGGCGACGTAGTAAATCAGAAAGCCGAGCAGGCTCGGCAAGAGGAACCAGCAGCCGTATTCGCGCTGAGCCAGCACCATCTTCTGCATCGAAAGTCCGCCGGCCAGCAAAATCGGGCCGAGCAGAGCAAAAATCAGGGGAATTTCGTAGCTGAGCATCTGAGCCGCCGAGCGCAAACCGCCCAGCAAGCTGTATTTGCTGTTGGAGGACCAGCCGGCCATGACGATCGAGAGCACCGTGAGGCTGGAAATGGCCACCACGTGCACCACGCCGATGTTCAAGTCGCTCACCGAGAGGGCCGGTCCGAAAGGGATCACTACGAAAGCCGTGACGCACACGGTCACGATCAGAATCGGAGCGGCGATGAAGGGGACGGCGTCGGTCTTGCTGGGGATGATCAGCTCTTTGAGCAGCAGCTTGATGGCATCGGCGGCGGTCTGCAACAGACCACCGGTCCACATCGAGAGTTCGGCCAATTTACGCGGTCCGGTCATCATGGGACCGACGCGGTTTTGAATGCGCGCCGCCACCTTGCGCTCGGCCCAGATCAGCACCAGCGAGGAGACACAAATGAAGCCCAGGATGGCCGCCAGCATGATCGGCATGACCAGAATTTCCGGAACGGAACGCCCACTGAAGTGCGCGATCAGATCCTGGAAATGCTTACCGCCGGAAAATTGGACCCACTCTGGCATCGACCGTGGTTAACCCAGCCTCTCTTCGGATCCTGCCGTCATCGGTCCGTCTCGGGCAAAACGATGTCGAAGCTGGCGCAAATGGCCATGATGTCGGGAATGAGCACACCCTCCAGCAGTTTCTTGAACAGCTGGATGTGCACGAAGCTCGGGGTACGGAACTTGCAGCGCCAGGGCATATCGCCCCCACTGCTGGCCAGATAGCAACCGATGTCACCGCGCGGAGACTCGATGTGCACGTAAGTCTCACCCTCCGGGACCTTGAAGCGATAATTGAGCGGCAGACCGAAAGCGCCGGACGGAATCTTCTCGTAGCACTGGCGTAAAATCTTGGCGGACTCGCGAAGCTCCCGCATGCGCACGCGGTAGCGGGCGAACACGTCCGACTCTTTTTCCACCGGAATATCGAACTCCAGGTCCTTGTAGACGGCGAAGGGATCATCCCGGCGCACGTCTTCGGCCACACCGGCGGCGCGCACGTTGGGTCCGCTCACACCGTAGTTGCGGCACATGGAGAGGGGCACATGGCCGACGCCGACCGTGCGGTTGTAGAAAATCGGATTCTCGTCGAGCAGTTGCTCATACTCTGGGATGATCGGCTCCCAATAGTCGAGGAACTCGATCATCCGATCCAGGAACTTCTGATTGATGTCCTGGCCCACGCCGCCGATGCGGATGTAGTTGTAAAGCAACCGAGCGCCGCAGGCCGATTCGAAAAGGTCGAGCACTTTCTCGCGGTCGCGGAACGAGTAGAGGAACGGGGTGGTGGCGCCGATCTCCAGACAGAACGTGCCATACCACAACAGGTGCGAGGCGATACGATTGAGTTCCGTCATGATCACGCGAATGTATTCGGCGCGAGGGGGTGGCGTCAGGTCGGCCAGTTTCTCCACGGCCAAGACGTAAACGTAATTGGAGGTCATGGAGGTGCAGTAATCGAGGCGGTCGGTCACCGGGATCACCTGGGTGAACGTCCGATTTTCCGCCATCTTCTCGATGGACCGGTGCAGGTATCCCACCACCGGATCACAATCGACCACGCGCTCGCCGTCCATTTTCAAGACCATGCGGAGCACGCCGTGGGTCGAAGGGTGCTGCGGACCCATGTTGAGTTCGAATTCTTCGGTGCGCAGCGCGCCGCCGTCGTCGCTTGGCTTGCTAATCAGGGCGCACCACCAGGTTCGGATGCGCGTAGTCTTTGCGCAAAGGATGTCCCTCCCAGTCGTCGGGCATCATCAATCGGCGCAAATCTTTGTGGCCGGGAAAGAAGACCCCGTAAAGATCGAAAATCTCTCGTTCGTTCCAGTTGGCGTTTTCCCAAAGGTGACTGACGGTGGGGACCGCCGCGTTGTGACGGTCCAGGATCACCTTGAACTGGGCGCGGTGCTTGTGCACGGTCGAATACATCGAGTAGACCAGGTCGAGACGGTCGGGCGGACGGTCCACGCAGGTAGAGAAGTCGAAGTAATCCATCTGGGTGGCGTCATCATCGCGCAAATACTCGAAGCACTGTGGAATGACTTCCAACGGAAGCAAGACGCACTCCTGATTCAGCTCATCCAGGCTGAACTTGTGATCGGCATAGCGAGCACTCAGGTGGGTGGCAAATTCCTCCGGACTCAACTCAGCACTCGCAGCTGGTCGGGCAGAAGAATCTGATTGGGTCGGATCAAGCCGGTATCCGGACGCACCAACAACGGCAGGTTGGTGGAAGGATCGACGTGGCGCAGGCCGGGCCGGTCGCGCTTGCGCCCCAGCTTTTCACCCTTGATCAAGTCCTGCAGGGCGATGCACCCATTCAGAAGGGCTTCGGGACGGGGAGGACAGCCGGCCACGTGGATGTCGACGGGAATAATCTTGTCCACACCTTTGAGCACCGAGTAGGAATCGTGGTAGAAGGGACCGCCGTGCATGGTGCAGCCGCCCATTGCGATCACATACTTGGGATCGGGCATCTGCTCATAGAGCAGCTTGACGCGGGGGGCCATTTTCAAAGTCAGTGTGCCGGCCACGATCATCAGGTCGGTCTGGCGCGGAGTGGCGCGGAAGATCATCCCGAGACGGTCGAAGTCATAGCGGGAGGCGCCGGTGGCCATCAACTCGATGGCGCAGCAGGCCAGGCCGAACAGCATGTACCACATGGAGCTTGCCTTGGCGTTGTTGAGCACCCAGTCCAGGCCCGTCATCAGGATGCCACCGTTGGGGATGCGCTCGATGTAAGCGGGGATTTTTTTGATTAAGTCCATTCCAAGGCCCCTTTCCTCCAGGCGTAGACCAGTGCCAGCAAAAGAATCGCCAGGAATCCAGTCATTTCAACCACCATCAGCGTGCCCAGTTCCGCCAGCAACTTTCGAAACTCGGCGGCCCAGGGAATCATGTAGGCCGCTTCCACGTCGAAAATCACGAAGAGCATGGCATACAGATAATAGCGCACGTTGTACTGCACCCAGGCTTCGCCGCTCGGCGGCTCACCGCATTCGTAAGCCATCCCTTTGGTACGGCTGGGGCGGTGACTCTGCACCAGACGCGTAACGAAACTGGCCAGACTGAAGTTAAAGCAGACAAAGCCCGCTCCACCCAGCAGAAACAGCGCGATATATCCGTAATTTCCATCCATGCCTGGTTCAGTGCTCCCGTGTTACGACGTAGTCAAGAAGTTCTTCCAACGTGGTCCGCGTGGTCCCGGCAGGGGTTTGCCGCAAAGCCGCGCGAGCCTGCCCGATGTACTTCTCGGCCAGTTCCATGGCATGTTCGCGACTGTGGTGCTGATCCATCCACTGGACCAGAGCCTGCATGGCCCCGGGCTCGAGCGGCTCCTGGGTGAGCAACTGGCGAACCATGTTGCGTTGCGGCTTGAGCGACTGCTGATAAGCGTAGAGGAAAGGCAGCGTATACTTGCGCTCGCGTAAGTCGGAGCCGGTCGGCTTGCCCAACTTTTCCGGATTGCCCCAGATGTCGAGCACGTCGTCGCTGATCTGGAAAGCCATGCCGAGGTTCAGGCCAAACTGACCGCAGGCCTCGACCTGTGCCTTGGTCGCGTCGGTGAGCAAGGCGCCCAAGCGGCACCCGGCCTCCATCAGAGCGGCCGTCTTGCCTTCGATCATGCGCAGATAGTCGTTGACCTGCGTCTCGACATTGCCTTGCTGGCGTAGTTCGAGAATCTGGCCGGCCGTCATATCGGCCACCGCCTGCGAGACCACCTGCACCAGCACCACTCGATCCAGTTCGGCGACGGCCAGCAGAGCCTGACAGAGCAGCAGGTCTCCGAGCAACACCGCGATTCGATTGCCGCTCAGAGCCTTCATGGTGGGCTGGCCGCGCCGCAAGTCGGTGTCGTCGATGACGTCGTCGTGAATCAGCGAAGCGCCGTGCACCATCTCCACCGCGGCCGCGATCGAAATGGCGGCCTCCGGTTGAGGACCAAAGAGACGGGCGGACAGCAAAACCAGAGCCGGGCGCAGGCGTTTTCCGCCACCCCGGAACATCATCTCGGCCGGACCCTTGAGGACCCCGCCGCGTTTCTCCAGCAATGCGACCAGTTGTTCTTCTACTTGAAGAAGATCCGCTTCGACCAGCTTCAGCGAAGAGATGACCATGGGGACACCTTTCCTCCCCCGCCCAGATGGGCAGCCATCAGGCGCTTTTCAGCACCGTGCGCGCTGCCTCCAAAAACTTCTCGATATGTTCGGGCTGGTGGGCGGCGCTCAAAAAGGCCGCCTCGAACTGCGAGGGCGGCAAATAGAAGCCGGCCTCCAGCATGCCCCGGAAAAACTTGGCGAATCGCTCGGTGTCACAGCGCTTGGCGCTGACGTAGTCGGTGACCGGCTGATCGGTGAAAAACAAGGTCCACATGGAACCGACGCGCTGCACGCGACCACTGCCGGCCAGGATTTCTTCCAGCCCCGACTGCAACTGCTGGCCCAAGGCCTCCAGATGATCATAGAGGCCCGGCTGAGCGTCAATCTGCTCCAGGGTGGTCAAACCGGCCGTGACCGCCACCGGATTGCCCGACAGGGTGCCGGCCTGGTAGACGGGACCCAGCGGAGCCACTTTTTCCATCAGCTCCCGCTTGCCGCCATAAGCGGCCAGCGGCATACCGCCGCCAACAATCTTGCCCAGCACGGTCATGTCCGGGGTGATGCCGTAAAGACCCTGAGCGCCGTTGCGCGAGAGACGGAATCCCACCATCACCTCGTCAAAGACCAGCACCATCTTGTGCTGGTCGCACAGGTCACGCAAACCCTGCAGGAAGCCGGGTTGAGGCGGAATCAGTCCCATGTTGCCGGCCACCGGCTCGATCACGACCACGCCGATCTCGGAGCCCTTTTCGGCCAGCAGCGCCCGGACCGCATCCAGGTCGTTGAAGGGCAAAGTGTAGGTATGCTGGGTCACGCTGGGGGGGACCCCGGCACTGTCGGGCAAGGCCAACGTCATAGCGCCGGAGCCGGCTTTGGCCAACAGGCAATCGCTGTGTCCGTGGTAGCAGCCTTCAAACTTGATCACGCCGGGCTTCTCGGCATAACCACGGGCCACGCGCACCGCACTCATACAGGCTTCAGTGCCGGAACTAACCAGGCGCAGCAAGTCCATGGAGGGGTAAAAACGCTTGATGGCCTTGGCCAACTCGACTTCGCGCGGCGAAGTCGCTCCAAAACTGAGACCGTATTGAGCCACTTCCTGAACGGCCGAGATCACCTTGGGATCCGCGTGGCCCAAAATCATGGGGCCCCAAGAGCCGACGAAGTCGATGTAGGTATTGCCGTCCACATCGGTCATCTGGCAGCCTTTGGCGGACTGGATGACGACCGGATGGCCACCCACGGCCCGAAAAGCGCGCACCGGGCTATTCACCCCACCGGGGAGATGCTCTTCGGCTTCGGCGCACAGGCGCTCGGAATGGCTATGAATTGCAGGCACGGCTTACCTCTTGTCCCTTTGTGAAATTTTTCTCAAAGTCACCAACATGTCCTTTTGCACGAATAGCAAAGTTCATCCTTTGGACTTACTGAGTTCACCACCTGAGGCGGCGTCTCGGTTAGCCTGCATCCATGGACTGGCCTTATCTGGCGCTTGGCGCCGTCATTTTGACCGTTTGCTGCCCACTTTGGACGGCTTTGCTCTTCTGTCTCCTGCTAGGAGGCCGCTGGCGCCTTCTGCTATGCCTGCTCGTACCCTGGTGCTTAGGGCGAATTCAGCCACCCCCACCCGACCCCTTAACCTGCTCGGAGGGAGTGCGCGCCCAGGTGGTGGGTCGCGTCTGCGAGGCGGGAGTGCCGACCGCGCGCGGTTGCCGCTTTGTGGTGGAAGTCCATCACTGGACCGACCGGGTGGACGGCTTTGGCGGGCGCTGGCTGGTGGACTGGAAAGATGGGGACGCCGCCGAAGTAGCCCTGGGCGACCTCTGGTTTCTGAAGGGAACCCTGGTGGGCTTTGCTCCGCCGGCTTATCCGGGAGATTGGGACGGAGGCCTGTTCTGGCGGCGCCGCGGCGTGACTCAGCGCCTGCGCCTGAGCGACGGCCACTATCTGAGGCCCGACCGGGAAAACGGACTGGAGCACTGGCGCTATAAGCTGACTCAGCGACTGGCCGACCGGCTGCCGGGGGAGGGGTCAGCATTGCTTTGCGCCGTCGTCTATGGTGATGGCAGCAGACTCCCCCAGGACCTGCAGGACGCCTTCCGGCGCTCGGGCACCAGCCATTTACTGGTCGCCTCGGGCACCAACGTGGCCGTGCTGGTGGCGGCTCTTTGCTGGTTGGGCGCGCGAGCGGGCTGGGGACCGATTCGCTGCGCCGGCCTGGGACTGTGGCTGGTGCCGGCCTACGTGGTGCTGGCCGGCGCCGCCCCCGCCATGCTGCGAGCCGGCGTCATGGGCTGGCTGGGCCTGCTGGCGCGCTGGACGGGCCATACCGTCTCCCTGGGACGCTGCCTGGCCCTGGGCAGCCTGGGCGTGCTCCTGTGGGACCCTCAATATCTGTATGACGTAGGCTTTCAACTGAGCTTTGCGGCCGTAGCCAGCCTGGCCTGGCTGGTCGAACCGGTAGCGCGCTGGCTTCCCGAAAGGATGCCGCTCCGCCTACCTCTGGCCACTTCGTTGGCCTGCACGCTCGGAGTCATGCCCTGCTCGCTCTTCGTCTTTCACAGCCTGCAACCACTGGCACCCCTGGCCAACCTCTGGATGGGACCGATTGTGGAAGGTCTGCTGCCGGCCGGGCTCGGCCTGTCCCTGCTCGACCTGATGCACCCGAGCCTGGGCCAGGCGGGAGTCACGCTTCTCAAGCCCTGGCTCTGGCTGGTCCTGACTTCGGCCCGCCGCTGGGCCCAATGGTCCACCCAGCTTCAGATCCCGGACCCCGGGCCGCTGGGCTGGCTGGCCTGGCTGCTCTTCCTGGGACTGATCTGGCTGGGCCCGCGCCTGGCCACGGTGGCGGCGGCCGCTCTACTGGGCCTGGTCTCCCCCTGGCGCAACGCCGAACCGGAACAACTTCGAGTGCGCTGGTTCTGGCTGGGCCGCTCGCCCGCGTGCTGGCTCAGCCAGGGCGGACATCAAGCGGCCATGATTTGCAAATCCGAGCAACAACCCCAACTGGAACGATTCCGCCTCAGCCAGGGCCTGGCACCCTTTGAAGCCGTCCTGAGCCTGGAAGACGAACCCGGCAGACAACTTTGGAGCCAGGGCTGGCTGGAAGTGGCCCCGGGACACCTGACCTATCAACAAGGAGGGGCGCGCTTTGGCCTGGTCGCGGCGGCCCAAGACTGGGACGGCCTGTGCTGGGGCCTGGACAGCCAGGGGCAGTGGATCTGGGGAGGGGGGCAGCAGCAAAGCCTGGGCCGAGGACAGGCCTGGGAACTCTGGCTGCAACACCGCCAACTCTGGCTAAGACCGTGGCGCTGAACTCAGGTGGGCTTGTTGGAAGGCTTGATGATCAGCTTCAGATTGGTGTGCTTGCCGCCCTGAGGAATGATGCGGATGACTTCAGTAGAGGCTTCGCCCAGGCCGGGTTTGCGGGCGTGCACAATCAACTGACGCGCTTTGCGGGTCGACTCGAACTCGACGTCCACCAGAAAGTGGCCGGGACGGGGATGCTTCAGCTTCGACCAGTCGTAGGTCTGCTGGTAGGGAATCTCGGGCAAGTCCACGGTGATCTGCACATCTCCCACCGAGGTCGAGCCGACCACCTCCACCGAACCTTCGACCTGCAACTTCAGAGCCGTCAGGTTGGGCGTGGCCACCGGCCGAGCGGTGCCCGCTCCTCGCCCCGGAGCCCCCGGACTGCGCCAGCCGGCCACCATCCAGACCAGACCCACCACGATCAGCACCGCCATGACCGCGCGCACCGCGTTGACCGGAAACAAGTCCTGGAGCCGCTGGGCCAGGCTGGGGCGAAAAGCACGCGCCGCGGCCGGCCCGCTGTGATAGCGACTGGAAGCGGGGCGATTCTGCACCTGGATGACCGGCTCGGGCGCGCCGTCGACCACTTCGCGCAACTCGATGACCGTATAGCCGCGACGATGAGCGATCTCGCGCGCATCCGAAAGACTCTGGGCCTCCATGGTGCCTCGCCGAATCTTTCCCTCGGTATCGCTCACCTGAAAGTGAAAACGTGCCATCGCGCTCATAGATTAGGCGAAGGGCCCAAAATTTCCTCGGCAGGATTCGCGCGAGCACAGCTCGTACGAACAGACGTTTCGCAGGAAAGCCCGTGTTAATTGAATAATAATCAATCAAAATTCCCAAAGGATTTCAATTTTGTTCCTTAAGCGCCTGGAACTCTATGGGTTCAAGACCTTCTCGCAGAAGACCGAGATCGATTTCACACGGGGTTTTTTAGCCGTCGTCGGCCCCAACGGTAGCGGCAAAAGCAACCTGACCGACGCCATCCGCTTTTGCCTCGGCGAGCACAGCGTCAAAGCCATGCGCGCCACCAAGCTGGAAGAACTGGTCTTCGCCGGCTCGCCCACCCGCAAGGGCGCCCCCTACGCCGAAGTGACCGCCATCTTCGACAACAGCGATTCGGTGCTGCCCCTGGACCTGGCCGAAGTGGCCATCACCCGTCGCCTGGACGCCTCGGGCGACAGCAAATTTTTCATCAACCGCACGGCCTGCCGTTTGCGTGACATCCATGAGATGCTCATGGGCAGCGGCGTCGGCCCCGGCTCCTTCTCGGTGCTGGGCGGCAAAGAAGTCGATATGGTGCTCTCCACCGACCCTAAAGAGCGCCGCAACATGCTGGAAGAAACCGCCGGCGTCAACCGCTACAAATTCCGCAAGCGCGAGGCTTCCCGTCGCCTGGAAAAGACGGCCGCCAACCTGACCCGCCTTTATGACATTCTGCGCGAACTCGAGCTGCAGCTGGAAGAAAGCGAAAAGCAGCTGGAGCGCTACCGCAAATACCGCGAAGCCCAGGTCGAGCTGAAAGCTCTGGAGCTGGAGCTGGCCATCCAGGAGTGGAGCCGCCTGCAGCAGTCGATCGAAGAACTGCGAGCCAAGCTAGCCAAAGCCAAGGCCCAGGTGGCCGAACTGGAAGAACTCTCCGAGCAGGCCCGTCATGCCCTGGAAGCCGCTTCGCTGGAGAAGCGTCGCCGCGACTCCGAACGCGAGCGTTTGCTGGCCGGCTGCGCCGAGCTGCGCGAGAAAACCAGCGTCACCCGGGCCAACCTGGATTCACTGGTCAAGCGCCGCAACGAGTTGGAGCACTCGGCCCTCAACGCCGAAGCCCGGCTGGCCTCGGCCGACCAGCGCATGCAGGACTGCGAGAGAGAATTTGAAGCGGTGCTGGCCGCCCTGCCCGAGGCGGCCGCCGAACTGGCCGCCTCCAAGGAAAAGCTGCAGCAGGCCCGCCTCGATCGCGAGCAATTGCCGCTCCAGGGCCACAGTCCCCACGCCCAGCTGCGCCAGCGCCTGGCCGCTCTGGAAAAAGAACAGCACCAGGGCCTGGGCCGGCGCGAGACCCTGCGCGCCCGCCAGGAAGCCGACGACGAGCGCATCCTGGAGCTGATCGAGAAGCGCGAAACGGCCCGCAAAGAGCTGATGGAAGCCGCCGACGAGTCGGAAATGGACTCCGAACTGGTCGAGCAACTGCAGGAAGCCGGCACCCTCACAGCCCAGGTGGAAGCTGAGAAGAAGCAGCTGGAACAGCAGTTGCTGGAGGTCCAGCAGCAGCATCGCGAGCTGGAAAGACAGCGTCGTCCGCTGGTCAGCAAACTGGCCGAACTGGAAGCCCTGCTCGACGACGGTAGCGGCCTGCCGCCGGCCGTGCGCGCCGTGCTGCAATGGAAAGACCCCGGCATGATGGGCTTGCTGGGGCAGCTGGTCAAAGTTCCGAACGGCCTGGAGCAGGCTTTCGAAGCCGCCCTGGGTGGCCACGTCAACGACGTCATCACCCGCGACCGCCGCGTTGCCTCCAACCTGATCGACCGCCTCAAGCAAGAGCGCATCGGGCGCGTCACCTTCTGGCCGCTCGACCTGGAGCGCATGCCGCCTCCGCCTCCCCAGCTGCCCGACCGGCGTGGCGTGGTGGGCCTGGCCCTGGAATTGTTGGGTTATCCCCGTGAGATCGAGAGCGTGCTCGGCGAGATGCTGGGCCGCACGGTGATCATGGAAGATATGCCCACCGCTCTGCAGCTTTACGACCGCTGCCGCGGCCGCCGTCCCCACCTGGTCACCCGTCAGGGCGAATACTTGAATCCCTCCGGCGCGCTCACGGGCGGTGCCGCCCGTCAGAATCAGTCGGGCCTGCTCTCGCGCCGACGTTTGCTGGACGAAGCCCGCCAGCAGCTGCAGAAGCAAGAGATTGAACTGCAGCGCTGCCGCGACCGCGAGGAAAGACTGCTGGCCGAGCGCACTCAGGCCGATCAGACCCTGCAGGCCGCCCGCGAAGCTTTCCGCGCCCTCAAAGGCGAACTGGCCGACCTGGAAGCTGACGGCAAGCGCCGCAACCAGGATCGCGAACGTCTGCAGCGCGGCCTGGACAAAGCCGAAGAAGAAACCAAGATGCTTCAACAACGCTCGCAGGCCGCCGACCTGGAGCTGGACGAGCTGGAAGAAACGCTGGCCAAACTCAGCGTGAAGAAAGCCGAGCTGGAAGGTCAGCTGACCCAGTTCCAGGAGGAAGAAGCGCGACTCCAGACGCTGCGCGAAGAACTCCAGGGTCGCCTGAGCGAGTGCGAACTCGACTTCGAGCGACGTCGCCAGGCCCATCAGCAGCTGGAAAGCGAGCAGCTGCGCGTGCGCCAGCGCAAGGACGAGCTGATCGCCGACCAGAGCCAGGCCGAGGGCGAAGCCCAACGTTGCCGCCAACTCTTGGGAGGCATGCAGTCCGAGAACGATGGCCTGCAGACTCTACTGGAGTCTCTGCAAACGGAACTGGAAGAGCGCCAGACCCAGCTGGAGAACCAGCGCCTGGAAAACCTCGAGCGCGAAGCCGCCTGGTCGGCCCTGGCCGAACAAGTGCGCAAGCTCGACGAGGATCTGCGCACCCGCCAGAACCAGCAGACCAAGGTGGAGATCGAGCTGGCCGGGCTGGAAGCGCGTCGCGAGGAAGCCCTGGAACGCCTGGGCGATATTCCCGAGGGCGAAGAAGTCAAGCCGGCCAACCCCATGACCCCGGTCGAGCTGGAAAAAGCCAAGCAGCGCGCCAATCGCCTGCGCAACTTCCTGGAGAACTTCGGTTCCGTCAACCTGGGAGCTCAGGAAGACCACGAACGCCTGCAGGAGCGCCATCAGGACCTCAAGTCCCAGGTGGATGACCTGGAAGAAGGCGCGGCCAGCCTGCGCGCCATCATGGCCGAGCTGGACGCCATCACCGTGGTCCAGTTCAAGGAAACTTACGACAAGGTCAACGAGACCTTCGCCAGGGTCTTTGTGGACTTGTTCCAGGGTGGCAACGCTCGCCTGGAGCTGTGCAACCCCGACGACATGCTCGACTCGGGCGTGGAAATCGTGGCCTGCCCGCCAGGCAAGCGCCTGCAGAATCTGCAGTTGCTCTCCAGCGGCGAGCGCGCGCTTTCGGCCATGGCCTTCTTGCTCTCGCTGCTCACCGTCAAGCCCAGCCCCATCGTGATCCTCGACGAGCTGGACGCGCCGCTGGACGACTCCAACGTGGAGCGCGTGGCCAGCCGTCTGGGCAACTTCGCCAACTCTTCTCAGTTCTTGGTGATCACCCACAACCGCAAGACCATGGAATTCGCCGACCGACTCTACGGCGTAACCATGGAGGAGCCCGGCGTCAGCCGCATTCTCACCGTGAAGATGACCAAGGACGGGGAATACACTCCCACCGGTCCGGCTGCTCAGGAGGTCCCCGCCCATGTCTAAGTTGTTGTCCCTGCTATCGCGCAAGTTTGTGCTGATGGTCAGTCTGCCCAAGAATGACCCCAAGCTGGCGTTAGCCGCCGTCGAATCCGGCGCCCAATGCTTGAAGGTCCACATCAATTGCCACCACTTCGCCAGCGGCACCACCTTTCACGCCTGGAAAGAAGAGCGCAAAGCCATCCTGGAGGTGCTTTCGGCGGTGGACGTGCCGGTGGGCATCGTGACCGGCGAAGAAACCCAGCCGGACGCCGAAGACCTGGCCGACATCCAGAGCCAGCGCTTCGACTTTTGGGACCTTTTCGCCAAGTTCACCCCCCCTGGACACCTGAAGCTTTCCATGGGTCGCATGGTGGCCGTCGACAGCGGCTGGACTCCGGACCTGATGAAGGCCCTGGAGGAGTTGGGAATTCACATCATCGAGGGCTCGATCGTTCCCAAGACGGAATATCGCACCCCCCTCAACCTGGTGGACCTGGCCAACTACCTGCGCCTGGCTCAGGCCAGCAAAATGCCGGTGCTGATTCCCACCCAGAAGGCCGTCCAGCCCCACGAGGTGGGGGCTCTGCAGAAAGCCGGAGCGGCCGGCCTGACCATTGGAGCGGTGGTAACCGGACTGGAAGAAGCCAGTCTGCGCGCGGCCACCCGCGGCTTTGCCGAGCACATTGAGGCTCTACCGCCCAATCAGTGAGGGACTGGCTCTACATCCCGCTGGATGACCGACCCTGCTGCCGGCAGTTCCCCCAGCGTTTGGCCAGCCTGGAAATGCCCCCCCAGCAGCTGCTGGGCAAATTTCAGCAGGCCGGCGACGGAGATGCCCTGCTCGACTGGCTGGAAGAACGAGCCTCGGGTGCCCCCGGTGCCATCGTCTCGGTCGACATGCTGGTGTGGGGAGGATTGGTGGCCAGCCGCCACCCCTCCGGCGACCTCAAGCGAGCCCTGGCCCGCCTGGAGCGCCTCTGGGAAATCCGCCAGCGCCACGACCTGAAGCTGCTGGCCTTCCAGACCATCATGCGCAATGCTCCCACCCAGCGCACCGCCGAAGAAGTGGAATGGGCGGAGGCCATCGTCGAATTTTCCCAGGACCCGGAAAATGAGGTGCTGCGCTCGGCCATTCCCTCCCAGGTGCTTCACGACTATATGCGTGTGCGCCAGCGCAATCTGCGGATTTATCGCGAACTGGCCCAGCACGAATGGGAGTCCGACTACCTGGTCTTTGCGCTGGACGACAGCAAGACGTCCGGCTGGAATTTGCTGGAACTGGAGTCTTTGGGCGAAGTCAACTCTCTGCCCGGCACCGACGAAACGGGGCTGCTTCTGGTTTGCCGGGCTCTGGCGAAAGAACGCGTCATCCAGGTCGACTGGTCCCACGCCGAGCTGCAGCAGCTCCAGGGACTTTACGAGGATCGACCGGCCGGAGCGGTGCTCAAAGCCCAGATGGCGGCAGCGGACCTGGGAGAAGGCTCCTCGGACCACCAACTGTGGCTTTATGGCCGTGCCGGCCAAAGTCAGATCGAAGCCCGAGCCCAGCAGTTCGCCGAGGTGGACCCCCGGTGGCTGGATCACCTGAGCACGGCCCTGGAAGCCGGGGCTCGCATCGTGCTGGTGGATCTGACTTTTGCCAACGGCGGCGACCTGAGCCTGGGCCAGGCCCTGCGTAGCCGCGGCCTGTGGCCCAAGCTGGCCGGCTACTCGGCCTGGAACACCCTGGGCAACCGGGTGGGTTGCGGTCTGGCCACCCTGGTACTGAACGCCTCGCGCGAGTTTCTGGCCGAGCGCCTGGCCGACGACCTGCTCTACCAGGCGGACTTCCGCTGGCGAGCCGCCAAACTGTTGGGCCACCCCGGGCTAACCCTCAGCGGCCAGGAAGTCGAGCGGGTCGAGGACGAGATTTTTCCCGCCCTGCGCGAACGCGTCAAGGCCTATCTACCGGCTCATTGCGAGTTTCGCCTGCCCTGGGAGCGGCTTTTTGAGGTGGAGTGCGAGTCCAGATTCGAGTGAATTTTCGACCAGGAAGTCGATTTTAGCGACCCGAACGACCGCCTTTCATGTTTCACGCCTTCTTCACAGCCAACGGTCTGGCCACTCTGGCCACCCTGTCTGTGCTGGAAGTCATCCTGGGAATCGACAATCTGGTCTTCATCGCCATTCTGGTGGCGCGCATCGAACCCGCTCGCCAACCGGCCGCCCGGCGCATCGGTCTGGGATTGGCCATGATCACCCGCTGCCTGCTGCTGGCCACCATGTCGCACCTGGCCCACCTCACCGCCCACACGGGTCTTTACGTGCCTTTCAGCGGACACCCGCTGTCTTTCCGCGATCTGGTGTTGCTGGGCGGCGGCTTCTTTCTGCTTTACAAAGCCACCAAAGAGATTCACGAGAAGCTCGAAGAAGACGACGAGGGAATGGAGGCGCCGGCTCACGCCAACTTCGCCAAAATCATCCTTCAGATCGTGCTGGTCGACATTATCTTCTCACTGGATTCGGTGGTCACGGCGGTGGGCATCGCCGACGATCTGGAGATTATGATTGCGGCCGTGATCCTGGCCGTCATGGTCATGATCATCTTCTCCGGACCCATCAGCAACTTCATCAATCGCCACCCGTCCATCAAAATGCTGGCTCTAAGCTTCCTCATCCTGATTGGCTGCATGCTGGTAGCCGAGGGCACCGGCCACCACATCAACAAAGGCTACATCTACTTCGCCATGTTCTTCTCGCTCTCGGTGGAGTGGCTGAATCTCACCACCAAGAAGAACAAGAAGGCCAAAAAGGCCCTTAAGAAAGCCCAAGCTGAGAACGCTTGAGGTCGTTCAAGGCTGGGAAGCGTCCCCGATAAGCTCGTAGATCTTCAAGATCAAGAGCGGCCGATAGATTTCCGGGCTGCTGATCGAGGCTGGCCACCACCTTGCCGTGCGGATCGATCAGGCGGGTGGAACCAGGATAGCTGACCTTCGGATCCTCACCACAGCGATTGACGCCCAGCACGTAGGCCTGGTTCTCGATAGCCCGGGCCAACAACAGAGCGTCCCAATGATGGACGCGCGCGGCCGGCCAGTTGGCGATGACCAGGTAGAACTCCACGCCGCCCACGGCCAGGTGGCGAAACGTCTCGGGAAAGCGCAAATCGTAACAGACCAGGGGAGCCACCTGGCAGCCGTGCCAATCAAACTGAAAGAAACCGTCGCCCGCCTGATAGTGATCGGTCTCGCCCCCGTATGAAAACGGATGCTGTTTGGCGTAAGACCCCAGCAACTGGCCCTGGGGGTCGAAGGTCAGAGCCATGTTGAGACCGCGCTCGGACTCGCCCCACCAGCTCGCGCCTCCTACCAAAAACACCCCGTATTCCAAAGCCAGAGCCGAGAAAAACCGCCGGGTCTCTCCCTCCGGGTCCTCGGCCAGACCTTCTCGGCGCATCGTGAAGCCGACGCAAGAAAGCTCGGGCAGAACCACCAGGTCACCGGGCTGCGGCCGAAGTTGCTCGAGCAGAGCCCGGATGTGGCGAAAGTTGGCCGTCTTGTCTTCCCAGTGAATGCTGTATTGCAGCGCATGAACGTTCATCTTGGGAGGTTCGCAGGCTGCGCCTCTTGACCCTGGCAGAAATATAGTTTATATATAAACTATATGAACGAGCCGGAGAACCCCAGATTCCACCCACTGCCCGTGCACGAGGAGCCGGAAGCGGTGCGCCTGCGAACCTGGGTTCAGCTGGTGCGGACCTTCTACCGAATCGAGCGGTCGATTTCCGCCACCCTGGCGGAGAAAGACCTGACGATGGCCCAGTTCGACGTGCTGGCCACCTTACGCTACAGCGAAGGCCTCTCCCAAAAGGAACTGGCCGAGCTGCTGCTGGTGACCAAAGGCAATGTGGTGGGTCTGCTGGACCGACTCGAGAAATTGGACCTGGTGGAGCGACGTCCCGACCCCGACGACGGCCGCAGCAACCGGGTGCACCTGACCTCTCCGGGTCGCCAGAAGATCGAAATGGTTCTCCCCGTCCACGACCGCCTGGTTCTGAAAACCCTGGATTGTTTGGGCCAGGAAGAAGTCGGCACCCTGCGCCGGCTGCTCCAAACGCTCGACCAGTCCCACTAAAAAAATTTCAACCAATAGTTTACATCTAAACCAAATCCAAGGAGATCCCTATGAAAGTCCTTCGGGCCGGCCCCGCGTCGGCTCCCAACACCCTGGTGCTCTTGCACGGCCGCGGCGCTACCGCCGAAAGCATCCTGAGGCTCTATCCCGAGCTCCAGTTGGGCCCGGAATGGCAGGCTCTGGCCCCCCAGGCGCCCGGAAACACCTGGTATCCCTACAGTTTTCTGGCACCTCTGGATCAGAATCAGCCCTTCTTGGACCAGGCTCTGCAAACGGTTCACGGCGCCATCGGCGACCTGCCTTCGGAGCGTGTGGCCCTGCTGGGATTCTCCCAGGGCGCCTGCCTGGCTCTGGAATACGCCGCCAGCCACCCTCGCCGCTATCAAGCGGTGATGGCTCTGACCGGCGGCCTGATCCGGCTGCAGCACCAGGGCGACCTGCACGAGACCCCCGTCTTCCTGGGGAGCGGTGATCCCGACCCCCACGTCCCCTTCTCCCGGGTCGAGGAAAGCGCAACCCACCTGCGAGCTCTCGGGGCTCAGGTGGAAGTGCGCCGCTACCCCGGCCTGCCCCATACCATCAACCAAGACCAACTCAATACCTGTCGCGGCCTGCTGACCGCGCCGAAAGGAACCCTGAAATGAAACCCACCCTGCCCGGACTCCACCACGTCACCGCCATCACCGGCCACGCCCAGAAAAATCACGACTTCTACACCGACACCCTGGGTCTGCGCCTGGTGAAACTGACCGTCAACTTTGATGACCCCTCCAGCTACCATCTCTACTACGGGGATGCCATCGGGAGCCCGGGCACCATCATGACCTTCTTCGCCAGCGACAACTCCTACCCGGGCCGCATCGGAGCGGGACAGGCCACGGTCACCACCTTCGCCATTCCCACCGGCTCCTTGGACTATTGGAGGGTCCACCTACAAAATTCGGGGTTTCCCGTGAAACAGTTGGAGGTCTGGGGCAAAACCCGCCTGGAATTCGAAGACCCGGACGGCCTTCGTCTGGCACTGGTCGAGGAAGGCGACGGCGATACCGCCATCCGCGGCTTCGCCGGAGTGACCCTGGCCCAGCGGGACCCGGCCGCCAGCCACAAACTGTTGACTCAGACGTTGGGATTTCGCCTGGAGGACAGCACTCCCGAGCGCAAGCTCTACCGCACCGACCAGTCCTGGCTGGAGTTGACGACGGACGCCGGGCCGGCCGGTCGCATGGGAGCAGGCACGGTGCACCATATCGCCTGGCGCACGCCCGACGACAACCAGCAAGCCGCCTGGCTGGCGACCCTGGACGCCCTGGGTCACCACACCTCCCCCATCATGGACCGCAACTACTTCCACTCCATCTACTTCCGCGAGCCCGGTGGCGTGCTCTTTGAAATTGCCACCGATCCGCCGGGATTCACTGTCGACCAACCGCTCGAAGAGCTGGGCAAAAAACTGGTCTTGCCCGCCTGGCTGGAGCCCAGCCGTGATAAGATCCAGCGCTTCTTGCCCAAACTCCAACTGCCGGTGACGGCAAAATAGAGGCAGCCCGCCCCGTGGCCCAGAATCTCCTGGGTCATGGGGCGGCTGTTTTTCTTGTGGTTCTGGCTGATTGCGGTTTCTTGCTGGGCCGAGCCCTACGGGTTGGCCCTGGTCGACGAACTCAAGCAACTCGACCGGCCCTCGCTGGAACTGGCGGCCGCTCCTTTGTTGAAACGCGGTGCTTCCGTAGCCATCGTGCTGGTTCGTCACGGGGATGAACGCGACGTGGTCAAACAGCTGACCCAACTGGGCCTTTGGAACCAGCGAATCTCTCCCACCGGCATCCTGGTCTACGTCAGCCTCGAGCCACGTTACAGCGAGCTCCGGGTAGGAGCCCGCTTCAGCGACGACCTGCCGCCCTCGACTCTGGAAAAGATCCGTCAAGAGTCGCTCAATCCGGCACTCAGAGAGGGACGTTATCAACCGGCGCTGGTCGAATCCCTGACGCTGCTGGAAGGCAAGCTTTCTCACAGCCTCTCCCTGAAAGACTGGATCCAGCGCGCCACCTACATTTTTCTGGGCTGGGGCTTCTTACAGCTCTTTGGTTTCTGGCAATGGCTGTCCGACGTTTTCTGGGATTCCCGGCCCGGCCAAAGCGTGCTGTGGCTCTGGAGCCTGACACCCGGGGCCCGGAAGAAAGAGCGGATCCGACTGGAAAAATGCCGCCAGCAGAACCTGGACGATCTCCAACAGCGCCGGGAGCGACTGGCGACGCTGCTTCCCCATCTCGGCCTCCTCACAGCTTTGGAGGGGCAGCAGCTCGAGCAGTTTCAGGCAGAGATCGACCAGGCCTCCAGCCTGGACGCCCCCCGGATGGTAGACCTGCTGAAACGAATCGACACCTACAAGGACAACCTGGACAAACGAGTGTCCTCCTGGTCGCAAGCCGAGAGGACGCTGGAGACGGCCCAGAAATCCCTGCAAAAGCTCAAATCCCAACTCCGGGACCGCAAGAAGACCCGGCACATCCTGGAAACGCCCGCCTTTCAAGAACTCCAGGCGGAACTGAATCAGGAACAAGACTTGCGCGAGCGACTGCTGCGGGCGGGTGCGGAGGAGGACGAAAGAACTCGTTCCCAGGAGCGCTGCCGGCAACTGGCCCAACGGGTGCAGAGCCTCGGGGAGCGCCACTTCCCGGTCAAGAAAAGCCCTTCGCCAGTCGACACCTCGAGTTGGGGAGAGCCTTCCTCGAGTTCAACCTCCTCCAGCAGCAGCTACGACGACCTTCCCAGCTACGATCCTCCCGCTTCCTCTGATGAAAGCCGGGCCGGAGGCGACTGGTAAGCTAGCCTCCGCTGCGCGCTGCGCCTTCGTTGATGATCAAACTTTAGGCGCGCCACTACGTTGGTTCCCAACCCCTGTTCGGTCCGCTTCGCTTCCCTGAACAGGGTGTTTGAAACTAGCCGATCTGCCCCAGGAAAGAGTAGAGCGGTAGGAAGATCGAGAGAATCACGGTGGCCACCAGACTGGCCACGCTGGCCAGCAGCAACGGCTCCATGGCGGCACTCATCGCGTCGACCGCGTAGTTCATCTCCAGATCGTAGTAGGCGCCTGCTCGGCCAAACATCTCCGGCATACGTGAAGCCTGTTCTCCCGCCATCACCATGTGGGCCAGCGAGGGCGGATAAATATCCGGGTTCATGGCCATGTGGTCGGACACCGGTTCACCCTCGGTGATGGTCTTCTCCATGCGCGGAGCATCCTGGATAAACTCGGGATTGCCGCTGGCCCCGGCCGCCATCCGTAGCGTGCGGGCCAGGTCCATTCCCGAAGCCAACATCGCGTCCACCGACCCGCAATAGCGGGCGCAGGCGCCTTTTTGCAACATGGTGCCGATCAAGGGAACGCGGCGCAAAAAGCGCCAGCAGGCGACCTGCCCTCGAGTCGTTTTGAGAAACTCGCGCCCGGCCGTAAAAACCACGCCTACCGTGCCCACCAACAAAAGCCAGAAGCCCGGTTGGCGTACGGCTTCGGTGATGAACATCACGATCCGCGTAATCAGGGGCAAAGGCACGTTCATGTCCTTGAAAATCGTCAGAAAGCTGGGCAAAACCGTGTAGAACATAAACAAGGTCAGCACCACGGCCAGAATCATCACAAAACAAGGGTAGGACATGGCGGATTTCAGCCGCTCGCGCAAACGGTTGTCGCGCTCCAGCCAGTCCGAGAGACGCTCCAGAGACGAATCCAGGTCGCCGGTGCGTTCGCCAATCTGCACCAGCGTGGTGTAAATCTTGGTGAAGATCCTGGGGTAGAAGCTCATCTGATACGAAAGCACGTGACCCTGGGACACTTTTTCGGCCAGGTCCCGGACCACTTCACCGAAGTTCGGGTACTCTTCCTGATGGGAGAGCGTCTCCAACGCCTGCACAATGGGCACGGCATTTCTCAGCATCGTCGCCAACTGTCGGCTGAAGATACAAAGAGCCTGGGGAGGGACGGTGACTTTGGCACGCCAGTCGCCGGGAGCCCCCGGAACACCGGCACTCTGCGTGGGTACGGCCATTCGGGGTGGTTTGATGTCAAGTCCATTTGTCCTGGCTTAACGGTGGATTATCCGACTCCAGGACTCCTTGGAAGGGACGAGAAGTCCGTTTAAGGTCGGTGATGAATTGCCGATCTCTACGCTATCAACCATGAGGAGTCTGTCAGGATGTGCGGAATCGCAGGTCTCGTTTATGAATACCATTCAAGCGCCGCGGCCAAGGACTGGCCGTCCTTAGAAGAGGCCCTGCAGCGCCTGCGCAATTACACTCCGGACTGGAATCATCCCGATCCCGTCTTTCCCCTGCTCGACGCGGTGGAAGAGCAGCTCAGCGACATTCGCGAGTGGCCGATCTTGAGCCAGCTCTGGTCCAATCCGAGTCGCCAGGAGCAACTCCATCAAGCCGCCTTGAATCTGGAGTTTTGGGACCAGCAGCTGCAGAAAGCCACGACCTCCTCTGACCTATCCATCGCCCTGTTGGAGACCTGGAACGCCGTCAGCGTGCGCGTCCGCGACATCGGCTGGACCCTGCAGCAAGACGCCCTGGGCGGGCTGCGCCGCTGCGCCGGTCTGCTGCCACACGCCTGGCGCGATAACGCCAAAGCCTGCTTTGAAGCCTGGAAGCTGACCGTCACCCTGGAAAACATCGGGCGCATGGAAGTGCGCGGCCGCGACTCGCTGGGTTTTTCCGTTATGGTCTCCTTCCCCGACCGGGCCTCTCTGGGAGTCTGGCGCGACAAGCTGAGCGAAGCTCAGCAGCAGTTGCTCAACACCCGTCTGCAGGGCGTCGAACTGGTGGACCAGGCGGTCGTCCTGGATGACGCCAGCGTGATCTTCGTCTACAAGGTCGCCCAGGAAGTGGGTGCGCTGGGTGACAACGTGGCTCAGATCAGTTCGCAGATGAAAAAAGACGAACTGCTCTGGCTGGCCCTGGCCCCGGAAACCAGCCGGGTCAACGTCTTCTCGCATACCCGCTGGGCCTCCAACGGCATCATCAGCGAGCCCAACTGCCACCCCATTTCCGAATTGACGCTCAAGCAGAACGGCAAGACCAGCGCGGCCCCCTCTCCCCATCGCATCATGGTCTGCCTCAACGGCGACGTCGACAACTACCAGGAACTGACGGCCCGCATCGCCTCCGAGACCGGCCGCACCATTCCGGCCAAGATCACCACCGACACGAAAATTATTCCGATGCTGGTGGACTACCATTTTCAAAAGTGCCAGGACATGCGCGAAGCCTTTATCAAGACCGTGCAGCAGTGCGAAGGCTCGATTGCCGTCATCATGCACAACAGCCTGGAACCCAAGCGCATCTACCTGGCCCTGCGCGGCTCCGGTCAGGCCCTCTTCGTAGGCCTGTGCCGCTATGGCTACGTTTTCGCCTCGGAACTCTACGGAGTGGTAGAGCAGACCCAGAAATTCTTCCGCATCGACGGCACCACCGAACGGGTGCCGGGCAAAGCCGATAGCGCCGGTCAGGTGGTGGTGCTGGAATCCAACGGCGCCGGCAACCTGGAAGCGGTGGAACTGTGGTCTTTCGATGGAGAGCGCCTGCCCTGCGATAAGGTCAAACTGCACCAGGCCGAAATCACCACCCGCGACATCAACCGCGGTTCTTTCTCGCATTACCTGCTCAAGGAGATCAACGAAGCTCCGGAATCGATTCGCAAAACGCTGCGCGGCAAGTTCCAACTGGACGCCGAGGAGCGCCAGGCGCGCATCAACCTCGACTCCAAAGTCATCCCCGATGAAGCCCTGGAGCGGCTGCGTCAGGGCAAAATTCGCAGACTGCTCTTCATCGGCCAGGGCACGGCCGCGGTAGCCGGCCAGGCGGTGGCGGCCATCGCCTCGCGCGTGCTGGGCTCCAAACTGGCGGTGCAAGCCCTGAAGGCCACCGAACTCTCCGGCTACTCGATGGATCAGAAGCTGGACGACGCCCTGATCGTAGCCATCTCGCAGTCCGGCACCACCACTGACACCAACCGCACCGTTGACATGGCCAAGTCGCACGGAGCCACCGTCATGGCCATTGTCAACCGGCGCAACGCTGACCTGGTCTACAAAGTGGACGGCGTGCTCTACACCAGTGACGGCCGCGACATCGAAATGTCGGTGGCCTCCACCAAGGCCTTCTACAGCCAGGTGGTGGCCGGCTACCTGGTGACCTATCACCTGGCCAGCGTGCTGGGCCTGATGGAACAACAGGCGCTTTACCGGGAACTGAGCGAACTGGTGCGACTGCCCGACCTGATGAAGTCGGTTCTGGCCGATCCTGGCCGCATCCGCGAATTCGCCGAGCACTGGGCCCCGGTTCGCCGCGACTGGGCCATCGTAGGCAGTGGGCCCACCCGGGCCGCCGCCGACGAGATTCGCATCAAGCTCAGCGAGCTCTGCTACAAGTCCATCGCCACCGACTACATCGAAGACAAGAAGCACATCGATCTTTCTTCTGAGCCGCTCACCCTGGTGTGCGCCGCCGGACTACCGTTGGTAGCCCTGAAGGATGCGGTCAAAGAAGTGGCCATCTTCAAGGCGCACAAGTCGGTGCCCATCGTCATCACCACCGAAGGATTCAATGCCTTCGAGCCCTATGCGGCCGGAGTTCTCTACGTGCCCAAAACCTCGGAGGCTGCCTCGGTGCTGCTCAACACCCTGGTGGGACACCTTTGGGGCTACTTCTGCGCGGGAGCCATCGATCGGGGCGCCGAGCAATTGCGTCACGCCCGGGCGCTGGCGGTGCAGGTCCTGACCGAAAGCGACAACATCGAGCTTTCTCCCAGCTTGCTGCGTCAGGTGCGCGATCTGGGACGCCGCTTCCAGGATGAGCTGTGGCGCGGCCGCTTCAACAGCAGCCTGTCGCTCGAGGTTGGCAGCAAACTGGGCGGACTCTTCCAGTATTTCACCGGAGCCAGCTCGCTGCGCCAGTTCGCGGCCGAATTCCAGGCTCCACCCACGGCCGCCGGCGTGGCCGAGGTACTGGTCCAGTCCCTCTCGCAAGCCATCGCCGAATTGAGCCGCCCCATCGACGCCATTAAGCACCAGGCCAAGACAGTCACGGTGGGCATCTCTCGCCTCGAAGAGAGCTATGACGGTCCTCTCTTCGACGCCCTGCGCCAGCTGTCCATCGAGCCCGATTCGGTGCCTTACGCCGACCTGGTGACCCTGCGCGTGGTCAGTCAGGCCGTCAAAGAGGTCTCCGGCATCACCTGTTACCAGGTGGATGGTCTGGGCACCATGGGCGAAGTCACGGCCGCCTCGACCGTCAAGGTCGTCTCCAAGCTCGGCAGCGCGGCCAACATGCGCAGCCGCGCCGACAAATCTCACGTGCTGGTGGGCACCAAAGAATGGTGCGTGCGCCGCGGTTCGACCTACATCGGGCGGGGTCGCAAAGACCAGTGCCCGATCATGATCGTGCCCAGCGCTCCCCGCGGCCAGGTGGAAAAGCTGGCGCTGCTCCACCTGGACCTGCACGAGCAACTGGCCCTGGATCACAAAGTCTCGTTGCTGCGCGACCTCTCGGGCCGCTACGAGGACGTCAAAAGCCAGGTGCTGGAAACCGACGCGGAATGGTCCGACACCGTGCTGGAAGGCATCTCGGCGGGCGACCTGATTCTGCTGCCGATGGAGCAACTGACCGAACGCGTACTTGCTTATTTTGCCAAGGGCCAGGAAGTACGGGCCTGACGGGTTGACAACGGCGGGCGGTACTAAGTATAGTGTCCGCTCAGCCAGCCCTGGGGCTTTGCCGATAGCTCGGTAAAAGCATGGGCCGGCGAGGTAGACTCGCAGTTGTCAAGAGACTTTACGGCAAAGCTCCTTGGCGGAGGAACGAATAGATGAAACGCACTTATCAACCGAAAAAGAAGACTCGCAAAACCGAGCACGGATTCTTCAAGCGCATGAGCACTCCGGGCGGCCGCAAGGTTCTGTCCCGCCGCCGAGCCAAGGGACGGGCACGCCTCTCCTACTAAAGAGTGGCCTCGCTCGAGACCCTGAGAAGAAACTGGGAGTTTCAGCAAGTATTTCGCGCCGGGAAGTCAATTCCAGGGCGCGAAATTGTTTTGTACGGCCTGCGCACCAAGCGCAAGCGAACTCGTTTCGGTTTCTCCATCAGCAAGAAAGTGGGCTGCGCCGTCGTGCGCAACCAGCTTCGTCGGCGCCTTCGTGAGATCTGCCGAGCGCATCTCGTCGACCTGAAGGTCGGCTGGGACTTTGTGCTGGTCGCGCGTAGCGATGCCGCGGAGCGGGACTACTGGGCCCTGCAGACGGCTTTTCAGCAGCAAGCGCAACGGTTAGGATGTTGGAGTGAGCAAACCCAACCTGCCGGCGCGCTGTAGTCTGTTTTTCATCCGCTGCTATCAGGCAACCGCGCCCTTCCGCCCCCCCATGTGTCGCTTCACACCCTCCTGTTCTGAATACACCAGGCAAGCGATTGAAAAATATGGGCTGATCAAGGGGGGATGGCTGGGCACGAAGCGAATCTGCCGATGTCAACCATTCTATCCCGGGGGACACGACCCCGTTCCGTAAGATTTCATGGATATCATCGCACCAATCGCAAAATTTATGTCCGGCCTGCTGGAGGCCATCAATCACTTCACGGGCAACTACGGCCTGACGCTGGTGGTTTTCGCCGCCATTATCAAGCTCGTGCTTTACCGCCCCACCTTGCAGATGTATCGGTCCCAAAAGGACATGGAAGTCATCAAGCCCAAGATGGAAGCGCTGAAAAAGCAGCACGCCGACGACCCCAAGAAGCTCAACGAAGAGATCATGAAGATGTACAGCGAGGCCGGGGTCAACCCGCTGGCCGGCTGCCTCCCTCTGCTGGTCCAAATGCCCATCATCTTCGGCATCCTGCGCGCCATCAGCAGCCATCCCGATACCTACCGAAGTGCTTACTTCCTGTGGATGCACCCGGGCACGCTGCAGGGCATGTTCCCTCACTACTTCGCCTCCAGCCTGGCCGACGCCGACTTGGCCATGGTCCTGTTCTACGGCTTCATGATGCTGCTCTCGCAGAAGTTCACGCCCAGTCAGGGCGATCCGCAGCAGAAGGCCATCGGCCTCTATATGAGCGTCTTCTTCACCTACATGATGTGGTCGATGAAGTGGCCCTGCGCATTGATCCTCTACTGGAGTTCCTTCCAGTTCTTCAGCGTCATTCAGCAGGTCTGGATTTTGAAGACGCTGGCTCTGCCCAGAGCGACCAAGGTCGAGATCATCAAACCCAGTCCAGCCAAAGCTTGAAACCAAAAAGGGAGGTCGTCACGTTGAGAAACTTCTCGTCGGACGCACAATATGCCGAGGATGTGGCCGAGGATGAAAAACCCGCTCGCTCCTCGGGCAGCAGATCCGCTTCGGCGGATGATAACTATGATGAAGAAGAAGATGATCCGATTGCCGATCTTCTCTTCGACATCATGGATCTCATGGGAATCGAAGCCGAGATCGAGTTCGAAGAACGCGAAGACCACATTCGGTATCACATCGAAGGACCCGAACTGGGAGTCTTGATCGGTCGCCACGGGCAGACGCTGGAAGCTCTCCAGTTTCTGGTCGGCGTCATCAACGCTCGCCGCAGCCTGGTCGACTACCGCGTGGTTATCGACGTGGAGGGCTACCGGGAACGCCGCGAAAAGCAGTTGCGTGACCTGGCCCGCCGCTCGGCCATCAAAGCCAATCGCGAAGGCCGCAAAATCGTGCTTTCTCCCATGCCTCCCGGCGACCGCCGCGTGATTCACCTGGTGCTGGCTGGAGACACCAGCGTCAAAACCTACTCTGAAGGAGAAGAGCCCGACCGCTGCGTCGTCATCTCTCCGGGAGACCAGGAATAGACACGGCACCCGCCGACACCATTGTGGCCATCGCCACTCCCCCCGGTGAGGGAGGAGTGGCGATTGTGCGTTTGAGCGGACCTCTGGCTCCGGTCATCCTCAAACGCCTGCATGGTCGTGTGCGCACGCGCTGGGAATCCCACAAGCTCTACTATGGACCCATTGTCCAGGCCGATGGACTTGTGCTGGACCAGGGCCTGGTCACCTGGATGAAAGCACCTCATTCCTACACCGGCGAAGAAATTGCCGAACTGCACCTGCATGGTGGCCAGGCGCTGGCCCAACTGGTCGTCCAGAATTGCCTGGTGCACGGAGCGCGATTGGCCGACCCGGGGGAGTTCACCATGCGAGCCTTCCTGAACGGCAAGTTGGACCTCACCCAGGCCGAGGCCGTGCAGCAGTTGATCCAGAGCCGCAGCCAGATTGCCGCCCAGCTGGCCAGCCGAAATTTGACCGGATACTTCTCCACCCAGGTCGAGGAGGTCCGCAAAGACTTGCTTCACTGGTTGTCGATGCTGGAAGCCGAGATCGACTTCGGCGACGAGGTGCCCGGGCTGCCGCTGGAACAGTCGCTGCAGCGCTGGGGCCGCGCCCTGGAAGCGGTGGAGCGGTTGCTGCAACAGGGCCAGTCCGGAAAGATTCTGGCGGACGGCCTGCGCACGGTCATCATCGGCGCGCCGAATGCCGGCAAGTCCACCTTGATGAACCAGTTGCTGGGCCGAGCACGCGCGCTGGTGACCGATATTGCGGGCACCACCCGGGACACCCTGGAAGAGCCACTGGTGGTGGCCGGCATCTCCTTATTGTTGGTGGACACCGCCGGCCTGCGCCGGGACAGTCAGGACCGCGTGGAACTGCTGGGCATCGAGCGCTCCCGCCAGGAAGCCGAGCAGGCCGACCTGATCCTGTGGGTGGTCGACGGCCATCAGAGCGAAGCTCCCGACCCCGAATTTTACCAGATGGTCTTTGACCGTCCGCACCTCCTGATCCTCAACAAAAGGGACCTGGGTCTGGCCCCCTGGACAGCCGATGACCAGGGACGTCCCATCGGTCTACCCGTGTCCTTGCTCGAAGGCACGGGATCCATTCTCTACCAGGTGGAGCAACTGGTTCGCGAGTTGGTGGGGGAACAGAGCGATGTCATGCGCCTCACCCACCGGCAATGGGAGACCCTGCTCCGGGCTCGCGAATCTCTCCAGCGGCTGGGAGAAACTCTGGAAGCCAACATGTCGGCCGAGTTCCTGGCTCTCGACCTGCGCTCGGCCGTGCAGGCCCTGGGCCAAATCCAGGGCCTGGACGTCACCGAGGAGATCCTGGACCGGATTTTCTCGACTTTCTGCCTGGGCAAGTGATAAAATCCCGGCATGGAAATTCAGACAGACGTACTCGTCGTGGGAGCCGGCCACGCTGGCTGTGAAGCCGCCTTAGCGGCGGCCCGCATGGGCTGCCGCGTCACCATTTTGACGGCCAGTCTGCAGCAAGTGGCCCGCATGCCATGCAACCCCTCCATCGGAGGTCCGGCCAAAGCCCACCTGGTGAAAGAGGTCGACGCCCTGGGCGGTATCATGGGCCAGGCCATCGACGAGACCCACGTCCACATCCGTATGCTCAACACCAGTAAAGGGCCGGCCGTACAGGCGCTGCGCGCCCAGGCCGACCGGCCGCGCTACTCGGAGCGAGTCAAGCTGGAAGTCGTTTCCCATCCGAACATTCAGATTCACCAGGACCTGATCCAGGAACTGCACCTCCATCAAGGAGAGATTCTGGGAGCCATCGGCACCACCGGAACCCGTTACCGGGCCGGGGCCACCGTGCTCACCACCGGAACCTTCCTGGGTGGCCTCATCCACATGGGTGAGACCTCTTTCGCGGCCGGGCGCAGCGGCGAACCGCCGGCCCTGGCTCTGTCGGAATCCCTGCGGGCTTGCGGTCTGGAACTGGGACGCCTGAAAACCGGCACCACGCCGCGCCTGCACCGCGATACCATCAACTGGAAGGCGATGGAGGAGCAGACTCCCACCGAAACTCCGCTGGTCTTCTCCGAGCGCTCGCCGCTGACGCTGCCACCCAAGCAATTGAGTTGTTATTTGACCCGCACCACCCTGGCCACCAAAGAAGCCATCCTGGCCAATCTTCATCGCAGTCCGATGTACATTGGACTGATCGAGGGCACCGGGCCACGCTACTGCCCCTCCATCGAGGACAAGATGGTGCGCTTCGGCGACAAGGATACCCATCAGATTTTCGTGGAGCCGGAAGGCTTTGACGTGCCCGAAGTTTATCTCCAGGGCGTCTCGACCAGTCTGCCGCTGGACGTGCAGTGGCAGATTGTGCACAGCATTCCCGGGCTCGAGAAAGCCACCATTCTGCGCCCCGGCTACGCAGTGGAGTACGATTTTGTGCATCCCACCCAGTTGCAGCACAGCCTGGAAGTGACGCGCCTGCGTCGCCTGTTTTTGGCCGGCCAGATCAACGGCACCTCTGGCTACGAGGAAGCAGCCGCCCAGGGAATTTTCGCCGGCATTAACGCGGCCCGGCGCGCCTCAGGAGCGGAAACCATCGAACTCGGTCGTGAGCAGGCCTATCTGGGCGTGCTCATCGACGACCTGGTCAGCCGCGGAACCAGTGAACCCTACCGAATGCACACCTCACGAGCCGAGTATCGCCTGCTGCTGCGTCAGGACAACGCGGACGAGCGCCTGACCGAAATGGGCCACCAGTGGGGTTGCGTCGGCACAGCCCAGTATCAAGTGTTTCGCGAGAAACAGGAAGTCAGCCAGCGCGAATACGAGCGCCTCAAAAACACCCGCCTCAAACCGGCGGATGCGGAGCGCGCCAGCGAGACCTTCCAAACCCCGGTCAAGCCTGGCTGTAGTTTGTACGAATTGCTCAAGCGCCCTCACCTGGGCCTCGACCAGATCCGCCGTTTTGAAGGGCTGGACGAGTTACCGCAGCGAGTGCTGGAGCGAGTGGAGATCCGCGTCAAATACGACGGCTACATGAAGCGCCAGGACGACGAAGTCGCCCGCGCACGCCGTATGGAAGACCGCGAGTTGCCGGAAGAACTCGAGTATTCTTCCTTGCGCACGCTGTCCTCCGAGGCGCGCGAAAAACTGACCCGTCATCGACCGCGCACCCTGGGGCAGGCTTCCCGCATCCCCGGCGTCTCGCCGTCCGACATCGCCACTCTCCTAGTCCATCTGAAACAGGCCCGACTATGCAAAACACCTTAGCTCCGGAGAAGCAGGCGCAACTCCAGCAATACGTAGATCTACTGCTCCAGGAAGGAGACCGACTGGGTCTGACCGCCTTCCGCACTCCGGAACCGATCTGGAGCGAGTTGATTCACGACTCCGCTTCGGCCGCCGAGAAACTGCCGGAGGGCGGCAAGATCGTCGATCTGGGCAGCGGCGGCGGCTGCCCGGGAATCGTTCTACAGGTGCTGCGACCCGACACCAAGTTCTATCTCTTGGAGTCAAACGGCCGCAAAGCGGGCTTCCTGCGCACGGTGGTGGAGACTCTGGGCCTACCTTCGGTGGTCCTGCAGGAGCGCTCCGAGACCGTGGCTCACCAGGCGGAATTCCGGGCCCAGTTCGACATGGTGGTGGCCAAAGCCGTGGCCAGTCTACCGGTTCTGATCGAACTTGCCCTCCCTCTGCTCAAGATCAAGGGGAAACTGCTGGCCTACAAAGGACCGCAGGCTCAGCAAGAGGTGGATGAATCAGCCACCGCCCTCAAAGTACTCCACGGCCAGACGTTAGCCGTCGAGCCCTATCACCTGGGCGAGAAAAGCTACTGCCACGTGATTGTAGAAAAAGCCTCGTCGACTTCGAAGGATTGGCCTCGTCGGCCGGGTATTCCGGCCAAACAGCCTCTGAAGTAACGCCGGCCAGGCTTACACCGAACCGCCGGTCTTCAACAGGTCGACCACGTATTTGCCCAGCAGCTTGGTCTGGGTGGTCGAAATCTCCACGAACTTGGCGCTGTGCGTCCAGCCGGCGCCGGCCTCATCGTGTCGCGAGCTGATCACTTCGCAGTCGAGCTCCAGCTTGTCGTGGTTGCCCAGCGGGCCCATGTGCAGATTGAATCGAGTGGTGGGGCTGAGAGGGCGATCCACCGCCAGCAGTGCGCCACCCAGGCCGATATCGAGAGCCGTGCCCGGGGTGCGCTCCTTGGTCTTCAAGTCGATTTCGATCGGCAGGTTGGCGGCAGCACGGGTGTATTTGCGCTGGTTGAAAACCTTGGACTGCATTCCGATCTTGTTGAGCACGGTAATGACCCAGGACTTGCCCAGCACCTCAGGCGACTCTTCGAACTGAAGACCGATGTCAAACTTGCCGTCTTCTTCGCGATTAGGACGGATCCAGACGATACGAGCAGTCACCGGTTCGTTGACGCGCGCCTCGGGCAGCGGATTGGAAACCTGGATCAGTTGGCCACGCTGGAAGCTGCTGGCCGGACCCAGCAGCTTACCACCACCGAGGCTGATGTCGACCAGCTTGACATTGACGGGTCTACCTTCCAGGTAGGCGCTGGTGTCATAGCTGCAAGCCAGACGGACGAGGCGGCGGCGCTCCTGGGCGCTGGCGCCACTCTCCATCGAGGGAGCGACCGGGGTTTCGAGAGCGCCCGGGGGAGGAGCTGCGACCGCTTCCTCGGCGGCCACCTCCTCGATGGCGGCTTCCAGGCTGGTCTCGGCGACCGGGGCGGCTTCGGCGATAGGAGCCACCGGACTGGTAGAGGTCTCTGGAAGCGGCTCGTCAAGCCAGGAGGTGGTGGTGCCGCCGGCATCGCCGAAGAAGTCGCCGCCCATTTCCAGGCTCTCACCCGAGCCAACCAGCAGGTCTTCGCCGCTGTTGACCGGACCGTCGAGCACGCCCAGGGGTTCGCTCGAACCGAAGAAATCGTCTTCACCCGAGGTTGCGGGCTGACCGCCGAACAGATCGACAGGTCCGGAAAGCTCTTCAGAGACAGGAGCTGTCACCGGCTCCTCAATGACAGGTTCTGTCACTACATCTTCGAGCACTGCCTCGACTGAAGCAGCCGGACCTTCGAAGAGGTCGGCCGGCTCTGCCAGTTCCTCCGCCTCGACGGGAGCCTCAGTGGCGATCGGCTCCTCGATTTCAACGGGAGCTTCGGTCGCGATCGGTTCTTCGACTTCAACCGGAGCCTCGGTGGCGATGGGCTCTTCGATTTCCACGGGAGCTTCGGTCGCGACCGGCTCTTCGACTTCAACCGGGGTCTCGGGGGCGACCGGCTCTTCGATCTCAACGGGAGCTTCGGTCGCGATGGGCTCTTCGACTTCAACAGGGGCTTCCGTCGCGATCGGCTCTTCGATTTCAACCGGGGCTTCGGTCGCGATCGGCTCTTCGACTTCAACCGGAGCCTCGGTCGCGATCGGCTCTTCGATTTCAACCGGGGCTTCGGTCGCGATCGGCTCTTCGATTTCGACCGGAGCCTCGGTCGCGATCGGCTCTTCGATTTCAACCGGAGCCTCGGTCGCGATCGGCTCTTCGATTTCAACCGGAGCCTCGGTCGCGATGGGCTCTTCGATTTCAACCGGGGCTTCGGTCGCGATGGGCTCTTCGATTTCGACCGGAGCCTCGGTCGCGATCGGCTCTTCGATTTCAACCGGCGCCTCGGTCGCGATGGGCTCTTCGATTTCAATCGGAGCCTCGGTCGCGATGGGCTCTTCGATTTCAACCGGAGCCTCGGTCGCGATCGGCTCTTCGATTTCAATCGGAGCCTCGGTCGCGTTGGACTCTTCGATTTCAACCGGAGCCTCGGTCGCGATCGGCTCTTCCATTTCGACGGGAGCTTCCGTCGCGATGGGCTCTTCGACTTCAACCGGGGCCTCGATGGCGACCGGCTCTTCGATCTCGACCGGAGCCTCGGTCGCGATCGGCTCTTCGATTTCAACGGGAGCTTCCGTTGCGATGGGCTCGAGAATTTCCAGTGCCTCTACAAAGGCAGGCTCCACGGCCGGCGGCTCTTCGGCCGGGCCGATCTCTAGAGGCTCATCGATGACAATTTCTGTCACCAGGTCGTCGGCCTCGAGCAGATCCAGGTCGTCGAGCTCCAGGGCATCAAAGTCGAGGTTGTCGAGATCGACGTCAGCCAGCTCGCCCAGGTCCAGGTCTTCCTCGTCGACCTCCAGGTCCACGGCGCTGACCGCCAGCTGCTCGATCTCTTCCAGCTCTTCTAGCTGGTCCAAATCGTAGTCCGACTCGGCCAGCGGGGCCAGGTCCTCCAGGTCGTCGACGTCAGCGGCCAGATCCAGCTCGGCCTCGACGACGGCGGGCGCCAGCTCCAGATCGTCTTCCAGGTCCAGGTCCAGGTCGTCCAAGAATGGGTCGCCCAGTTCCTCGTCGACCAGCTCCGCTTCTTCGTCGTCAAGCTGCAGGTCGGCGTCCAGCTCGCCAAAGTCCAGCAGATCGTCTTCCAGATCCAGGGTCAGCTGGTCGTAGTCCAGTTCGCCCAGGTCGTCCAGATCCAGATCGCCAACGTCCAGGTCGCCCAGGTCGAGCTCTTCGTCGCTCAGGTCCAGATCGATCAGCGCACCATCCTGGAGGAGGAGTTCATCGTCCTCGGGGATGGCCGGCAGATCTTCGGCGGTCATCTCCTGGGGCTCAAAGACGGGGGCCCGGGCGGCCGGTCTTTCGGCGGCTCGCGAAAGCCAGGACAGGGGGGCGGCCGGCTTCGGCTTGCTGGGCGCGCTCTTTTTGACGGGCGGATCGGGCCGCGTCAAGCTAAAAGGCTGGGGCTTGGGTCGGCTCTTGGCGCGAGTGGGCGGAGGAGTCTCACTGCTCAATCGCAGTTCGCTGGCCGGCTGGCGCGTGCGGGTCTTGCGCTCGACCCGCACCGACATCCAGCTCGGAGTTTCGCTGGACCCGGTGGGCTTCGCTTCTTTGACGGTCTTACCGCCACTGCTCAGCTCGAAGGGCTGGGCTGACTCCTCAGAGGGGTCGGGGCGCGAGTAATAATAGGGGGAGTCGTCTTCGAAGTCTTCATCTCGATAGAGCGGCGCCCGCGAGGCGACCGGCTCGTAGTCCTCTCGGGTATGCTCCTCGGAGGAACCGTAGAACTTGGAGAAATGCTGGGTGACGCGCGTGCGCGGGTTGGCGGCCCGCTCGAAGGACTCTTCGCCCTGGGAACGGCGGCGACGCTCCCGGTAGATCCCCGGGACATCGACGGCCGCTGAAATCTGGCCCAGGAGTCGCGCGCGCTCCTGCTCGGCCTCCCAGACCAATTGCTCGGTCAACTTGGTGGAGCGACCGTCCTGGCGACGGACCTCGACTTCACCCTTCAGGCTGGAGAGGATTTCCTCGACATCGGCAAGACTGGCGCGGAGATTCTGCAGACGCAAGAGAGCCAGGCGGTCCGCAGCGTAGTTGACCATCTCCTGGAGGCCGCTGGTTTCGCGGCTTCTTTGCGCCAGAGGGGGCAAATTCGGATCAACCGCTCCCTCAAAAGAGGAAGCAGCCTGCCGCAGCCTGCCGGGTAGGTCTGATCCTTGATACTCCGCCATACAAGATTCGCGGCAACGTTACGCCATAAAAAGCAAACGCCCTGGTGTTCCCCAGGGGTCTCGCTACCGCCGCTATGTGACTCCAGTTCCTAAGTGGCGACTCTTTCAGACCGAATCCAGGTCGCTAAATTCGTTGACCACCTCACGAACTTTTCTGGGCCTGGCGGCCTCCCGGTCACGTCGAGGGGGGACTTCTCGGGAGACCTGTTCAGCCCTGCGTGGAGCGCGCTCACCACTATAAAAACGCTCAGCGCTTCCCCAACCGCGGCCGCGTTCGCGGCTTCGGCGACTGTCTTCCTCGGCCCGCACCGCTGCGTCGATGATGTGATGCAAGCGCACCCGCTCCGACTCGGCCAGGCGAATAAAATTTTGGATCAATCCGAGAGGGCGTCCTTCATCGGTGCGCCGCGTTTCATCGTCGCGCAGGCCACGCACGATGGCCTCCACGTCTTCCAGCGCTTCTTGTAGAGCTTCCAAGCGGAGTGTAGCCAGTCGGTCCTGGGCCAGGCCCAACAACTCTTCCAGCCGAGTCTCTTCTTCCACGCGAGCGTGGTAGGAATTGTTATTTTCCGCTTCGAGAAAAAGCTCTTCCAACGCCTCGGCTTCAGAGCGGAGGCGGGACGCTAGTTCGAAGGATGACTCACGCATTCCCTCGCTACCTTCTTACCTTTTCAGTCAGGACATCCCGTCGCCTCTGTTGGCTGCGGGTGTCCGGCTATGATACGATGGCCCCTTGGAGGGACCTTCCATCCAGAACAAAATTTCGCATTCCCACCCCTTGGGAGATCGGTAAAGCTATGTCCAATCAGCCAAACATTGAAATCTACACCTGGCAGACCTGCCCTTATTGCCGCAGAGCGAAAGCCCTGCTTGATTCGAAGGGAGTCAGCTACCACGAAATCTCGGTGGACGGCGACGAACCCGCTCGCGATGCCATGGCGCAGCGCACCGGCGGCAAGCGCTCGGTCCCGCAAATCTTCATCAACGGCCAGCACATCGGCGGCTGTGACGATCTCCACGCTCTCGACGCCAAAGGCGGCCTCGACCCGCTCCTCCAGGGCACCTAGGCGATGCTCGGCGCCACGGTCTTGTTCTTCGGACTGCAGATCCTGGCGCCGATCGTCGGCACCCTTCTGGCCTACGGGCACTGCTACCAGCAGCGCCTGCAGGGCTTCTCCGGTCAACAATTGGAGGGCATGCTGGCTCGCTGGGGCTTTCTCAGCTCGGCCGGCCTGAGCATCCTGTTCTTCTGGTTCTGGCCGGAAGGCACTAACAGCTGGAGCAGAATGCCCGGCTTCTCGGAAATCTGCCGCCTGACTCTGGTCGATCCACCGCAACTCGACAGCGGCTATCCTCTGGCAAAACTGGTGATATCCCTGATCCTCGGGACCTTTTGTGGACTGCTGGCGCGCATTCACGCCTTCGGACTGACGCGCCGCCTGGTGCGTGAAGTTCCCCGCTATTACCGGAACGAAGACGTCATAGGTAAGCGCTAAGTCCAGGCGAAGGGGCCCCTATGAGTCAGGTATCCCTTTTCCGAAAATGGCGTTCTAAAGCTTTCTCCGACCTGGTAGGGCAGGAAGCGGTGGTCAAAACCCTGCGCAACGTCCTGTCCGCGGGCTCCCCGGCACGCGCTTATCTCTTCTGCGGTCCTCGCGGCACGGGCAAGACCAGCACCGCCCGCATTTTCGCCAAAGCTCTTTGCTGTGAAAACGGCCCCGCCCTGGAGCCGTGCAACCAGTGTTCGACCTGCCGAGAGATCGCCCAGGGTGTCTGCATGGACGTCTTCGAAATCGACGCCGCCTCCAATACCCAGGTCGAGAAAATTCGCGACTTCATCGTCGACAAAGTGCACTTCGCCCCGGCCAAAGCCCGCTTCAAGGTCTACATCATCGACGAAGTCCACAAGCTGTCGACCTCGTCCTTCAACGCCTTGCTGAAGACGCTGGAGGAACCGCCCGCCCACGTCGTCTTCGTGCTGGCCACCACCCATCCTCACGAACTCTTGCCCACCATCCTCTCACGCTGCCAACGCTACGACTTCCGAGCTTTCTCTCTCAAAGAAGTGGAAGAACATCTGCAGCACATCGCCGTCGAAGAAAACCTGGATCTCGATCCCATGGCCCGGCAGCTGCTGGCCCGCGCCGCCCAGGGATCCATGCGCGACGCCCTGGTGCTGCTCGAGCAAGCTCAACACTACAGTGGGGGAGCCGTCCAGCCATCCGACGTGGTGCAGATGCTCGGACTGGTGCCTCAGGAGACGCTGGGGCGCTGGGTCGAGGCTCTGCGCCAGGGTGATGCGGCCCTGCTGTTAGGTGCCGTCGAGGACATGCACCGCGGCGGGCAGGACTTTGTGCGCGCCGTGGACCTCTGGGTCGAACATCTGCGACTGATCATGCTCTCCAAGGTGGGCGCCCACGAAGCCGGTCTGAGCGAACTCCACGAAGCCTACCGAACGGCTCTGCAAAACCAGGCCCAGAACCTCAGCCTGGGTCAGATCCTGAACTGGCTGCGGGCCGCCGTGGATTTGCAGCAAGCCATCCGCGACGGGCAACCCCCGCGCATCGCCCTGGAACTCTGCCTGGTAGCCCTGTGCGCACCGGCACCAGCGCCAACGGCCGGAGCCGTCCCCCCCACGGCTGCTGCGGCTCCCGCAGCGGCAGCGCCGGCCCTGGAAGCTCTGACTCGCCAGATGCAGGACCTCCAGGAGAAAGTGAAGTCCCTCATGACCAGACCGGCGGCAGCTCCGCCGGCAGCAGCACCCGTGCGGATGCCCGAGCCTGCACCCGCCGCGCCACCGCGACGTGAGCCACCAGCCCCACCTCCAGCCCCGGCGACTCCTCCCAGAGCCTCAGAACCGACGCGCCCGGCCGCGCCCGTTCCGCCCACGCCGGCCCGACCGCCCGTGAATGACGACGATTTTCTGGGAGCGCCGCGCGACGAGGAGCGAGCCTCCCCGGCACGAGCCGAGGACGACTTCCTGGGCGCCCCTCGGGAAGAGAGGCAAGCACCCGCGCCGGCTCGGCGAGAGCCGCCGGCCAGGCCTGCCCCACCGCCTCGCGCTCCGGCCGAGCTACCCAACGGCGGCAAAGCCATCACCCAGGCCCGCGAGTTCTGGCCGCACCTGATCCAGAGCCTGAAAGCTCGCGACGGCCGCCTGCAGGCCATGATGAAGGACGCCAAGCTGCGAGAATTCCAGCCGGACCGCCTGGTCATCTCGCTGCCGTCGACCTTGAAGTTTCACTACGAGTACATCTCCCGTCAGGTCCGCCTGTTGGAAGAGGTAAGTAGCGGACTTATGCAAAGCAAGGTGCGGATTGAAGTTGTGATGGACGGAGCCCAACAGGTGCCCGGCCAGGAACAAGAACATGAGAGCCTGGTCAAGAAAGCCTCCGGCTTGTTCGGAGGTCGCATCTTGGATGCGGCGAATGAC
>JAFKGI010000038.1 GCA_017307785.1 Vulcanimicrobiota bacterium
GGCGGGGATAGCGCTCATTGGTGTTCGGTTCCTCTCGTGTCGGTTCCGGGCACCCCCTCAGGTGTTTTTTGTCCCGTTCCGTAACCACATCTTAAGGAAAATCGAGCAACCCCTTAAGACCGGATCGCCCCCCTCGGCGCTGGGGGAATACCCCACCCCCCACCCCCCGGCAGACCCTCAGCTCCCAAAGCCAATCTCTCCGTTGGGCCGCGTAGCACCGAGCGAAAGCAGTCGTTGGCGAGCGAATTCCACTCGCTCTCGCTCCGGCTTCCAGGCGCGTCCTTGCAAGTCAAACACCTCGACGCAACGCGAATACGCCTGGAGGGCTTCCTTTTCGGAGCCCCGGGCCTCAGCCAGTTTTCCTAACAGTTGCCAGGTCGTGATGTCCTCGGATGTGCAATGGAGGCAGTCCTGAAGGAGCGTCCAGGCACGCTCCCACTCGCGGTCCTCCAGGCAAAACTCGACCTGGAGCAATAGGGACACCAGGTCGCGACGGGTCACAGAGGGGCGGGTCCCCAACTTCCACTCCGCCCAACCGGCCCAGTCGGCGCATTTCAGTGCTTCACCATAGCGTCCGGTGGCATACATCCAGGCTCCACGCAAACTCTCCGTGGGATGTCCGAGCCTCTCCAGTTGATCTAAGCTTTGAGCACATTCCGGCTCTTCGGTGTACAGTTGAAGCCAGAACTCCCGGATCCAGACTTCCACAGACTTTACTTCTGGGGGCAACTCCACAAGTATCCTCAGGCCTTCTCGCCAGCGGGGCGTTTCACTCAGCGCAATCGCTTTGCCCAGCCGCATTACCGGGTCGGTTTGAGATTCCGCCACCTCGATGGCTCGCTCCCAGCGGCTCTCGTGTAGCAAACCCCACAGCTCGTGCACCCGAGAGATGGCAGGCTCCCAGTCTCCCGGCCCCAGAAAAGTCCCCACGAACTGACCCAGGCTGCGTCCAAAAATTTGCCGGCAGGCCTCTTGACCGCAATCTTCACGACGAGCGCTCTCCAAGAAGGGGCGGAAGCTTTTCTCGTCCAGCAGCAATCGGGCGAGAATCTCTGCCAGAGAGTAGCAGAATTTCTGGCGTTCCTCTTCTGCCGCGAAGCCTCGGCCGTTCCAGAAGTCCCCAAGCCCGTGCGCGACAGCGTGCTGGCGGAGACCTCCCGCTCCTTTGGCGATCCCTTCCAGTCCACTGGTGGCAAAAGTCTGACATAGCCCCTCCTCCAGCCAGAGAGGCAGCTCCAGTTCTGTCAGTAAATCGTGAACGAGTTCGTGAGCCAGGGTAGCTTGCAACATGTTGACATCCTTGTCGTAACTGACGAGATGAACCAGGCTGTTACGAACGCACATGCCGACGCTACCGCCACTACTTCCACTGAAAAAGGAAACATAACGCCAGTATTCGTCCGCATTGCGAAAGATCAGGACGACGTGCTTGCGCTGGCTTTGGATTCCCAGAAGGCGCGACATCCGACTCAAGGTCAGTTCCAAGAACTGTGTTTGATATCCGGCTTTGCGTTCAGTGAACGGGCTCAAAAAGTAGAAGTTTCGACTTCGGTCAAGTCGGAACGGGGTTCCCAACTGCCCGAGCAGATGCTTCAGCCAGCCAAGAGCATTGGGGATTGGAGAATCCCAAACAGGATGGGCAATACCCGCATGGATCCGCCACTCGGTAGGGACGACTGCTTCGGAGTCAGATTCCTTATTCGAATTCCGCCAATTGCGCAAAAATCCCAGCATTGTTCAGTTCATTCCCCTCACGGTCGAGTTTACCCCGTTCCAATCCGGGCCAGTATGAGCCCATGGAATACGTCAGTCCTTTTCAAATCCTCACCCTCATCGTGGCGCCGGCGGTGCTCACGAACTCGTCTTCGGTGCTTTCGCTCGGCACCAGCAATCGCTTCGCCCGGGCCGTGGACCGCTCGCGAGCTCTCTATGAGAAGCTGAAAGATCCCGAGGGGTTGACCCAGAGCGAGAAGGACATTTTCACCAGGCAATTGCCCATCATTCGTCTGCGCGGCCTGCTGCTGGTGCGAGCCCTGACCGCTTTCTACACCTCGGTGGGCGCCTTTTCGGCTACCGCCCTCACTTCGCTGATGGGCGCTGGAGCCGAGATGTATGGCCAGACGCTGGCTTCCAGAGTGTTGACCACCCTGGCCATCACCATGGGCTGCGTGGGCGTGCTCGGACTGGTCAGCGGCACGGCCCTGCTGGTGCGGGAAACCTGGGTGGCCTTCAAGTTCCTGGAGATGGAAACCCATATGGGCGAGGAGCTACCCGGCTGAGGCCGAACGGCCCGCCCATGGATTACGTCATCAAATTTGGATGCCCCATCGCATTCACCGAACCCTGGCAGGTCTGGGCCTTTTTGGCGCTGCCCTGCCTGTTTGCCGCCCTCGGGGCGAGAGTCTTTCAGGGAAGCTTTCTGCGCATCATCGGAGCTACGCTCGGTGCCGCTCTGCGCGACGGCGTGCTCATGGTGCTGGTCGCCAACGGCATGCTGACCCCCACCAACGGCCGTTATGACCTCCACGCCGCCGCTCTCTTGATTCTGTGCGTGTCTTCGGGCGGAGCTCTGGGAGCGGTCTTCGGACCCTACCGTGGCTTGCTGCTGATGATCACGGCTGCCCTGGGCGCCCTGGCCGGTCAGTTCGCCTACGGTTTCCTGCCGCTGGTTCTGGTCTTCGCCCTGGCCCTTCACGTCAAAGCCCGCCAGCGCCACTGCGCCCTGCCCACCGCTTGATCCAAGCCTACCTGGAGCGCGTCGGTCTGACCCGGGTCCCCGACCTGGGCGGACTGATGCGCGCCCATCTGCAGCACATTCCTTTCGAGGCTCTGAGCGCTTTGTCGGGCGAACCGATCCTGCTCGACGACCAGTCGCTCTTCCAAAAGCTGGTGCACAACAAGCGTGGCGGCTACTGCTTCGAACAGAACACGCTCTTCCAGCGAGTGCTCGAGGAACTGGGCTACGACCTCGTTCCGCTGCAAGCCCGTATGCGCCGCGGAGCCAAGGAATTGCGCCCCAACACTCACAAAATGCTGCGGGTCCGATTGCACGACCAGGACTGGTTGGTGGACGTGGGAGTGGGCGGCGAGGGACCTTATCAGCCGATTCCCTGGGGCTCTACTCAGGAGTTTCAGCCGGGAATCAAGCATCGCATGGTTTCGCAAGACGATCTCTGGGTGGTGCAGAACCAGACCGATGGCGGCGAGTGGATTGACCTGTACGCCACCGACAACCGGCCGGCCGAGCACATCGACTACGTGATGGCCAACTGGTTCACCTCAACCCATCCCACCTCGATTTTCGTCACCCACCTGCTGACCGGACTGCACCACGATGGCGGCTACAAGATTCTCTTTGACAACCACCTGCGCAAGCGCCACGACGGAGTCACCACCGTCACGGAGGTGGAGCCTATCGCCGCCCTGAAAGAACATTTCGATCTCATTCCACCCGAAGGATTCCACTATGCCACCCCAGCCCCCCGCGATCTTTTCTAAATTTCTCCATTACCGAGTCTTCGATTTCGAAGGCCAGCAGGTGGGAATCCTCAACGGCCCGGGCCACGATTGCGCGGCCGTCGCGGCGGTGGTCCTCGACCCTCAGTCGCGCCCCTACATCGTGCTCAAAACCGGCGATGCCCGTATGGCTCGAGTGGTTCGCAACGACACCTACCTCAAATGGGGCTGCATCTCCGGTCGCATGGATAAAGCCGGAGCCAATGCCTCCAAAATTGCCCTGGCCGAAATTACGGAAGAAGTGGGCGGCCATGTGGTGGAAGGCAGCTTTCGGCCGGTAGGCCAGTGGCTCACTCCCACTCAGCCCTATGAATCCAGTGAGTGCGACGCCAATTTCTTCAGCCTGATTCAGATCGGCGAGGCTCCCAAAGGCGATGGGGGAGGAATGGAGGTGGAAGGCCTCATCGGACCTCTCTTTCTGAAGTTCCAGGACGGCTTCGCCGCCATGGAAGACGGTCGGGTGGGAGATGCCGGTCGAGCCATGACCCTATATCGCCGATGCGCCGACTGGATGGGCTATGTGCCTGAACTGGATCGCTGGGTTTACGATCACCCGCGCTTGCAGCAGCGCTACTCCACTCTGGGGCTGGGTGAGTCCTTCGACCCGCGCAAGCAGGGACAGTCCGAGGCCGTGCCCGCCAACTTCGTGCCCAACGGACCGGCGGCCGCTATCGACGGTGCCGCCTGGACCGAGTGTCAGAAAGTCCCGCTCAGCTCGCACAGCCAGATGCTCGACGGCAAAACCCAGCACACCGCCCATGGCGTGCCCCAGGGGCCGGCCTTCACCAACCAGTTGATGCAGTCCGACTACGACCGCGCCAAAGTCGTCGCTTACACCGTCGACCCGGAAAGAGGCCCGCTGGTCCGTCTCAGTCAAAACCCGCGACCCATCGCCGTGCTCAAGCAGACTTTGAGCAGCGAGCATCAGGCCGACCGCCAGGAAAATCACGAACTGCTCCAGCTGGACGTCGACGACATCCAGTTCCCCCGCGGCGGCTCGCCCCAGGACCTCTACGACACGCCGCTGCAAAAGCTGGGCGAGCCGTGCGGAGCCTCCTCAGGTCAGAGCGACATCTATTATCATTTTTACGCCCGCCAGACCAAACGTGCCCCGGAAATGATTCCTATCGCCCAGGCCATCCAACAGTGCCGCACCGGCCAGGGTGACGCCCAGACCGAAGCCCTGCTGCTGCGCCTGTGCCGCCACCTCCACTGGCTCCCCACCCTGGACCTGACCGTCGAGCAAGCCCAACAAATGCTCTAGACCTCGCCAAAATCCCCGCAGAAAAGCGCGGAATCTCCGCACTCAGCCGCGGCAAACCCGCCCGCCAGGCCCAATCCCCGCAGAAAAGCGCGGAATCCCCGCACCCAGCCGCGGCAAACCCGCCCGCCGTGGCCCAACCTCCGCAGAAAAGCGCGGAATCCCCGCACTCAGCCGCGGCAAACCCGCCCGCCGGGCCAATCCCCGCAGAAAAGCGCGGAATCTCCGCACTCAGCCGCGGCAAACCCGCCCGCCAGGCCCAACCTCCGCAGAAAAGCGCGGAACCCCCGCGCCCGCCCGAGTCTAGCCTCCGCGCGCCTGCTCCGCCAGGGCAGCCAACTCGGCGCTCGGTTCCATGGCCAGCTCTACCCCCAAATGCTCGCGGAAGCGTTCATAAAACCTGACCCCCTCGGAGGCATTGCCGCGCCCCAGGTGGGCCCGCAACACTCCGAGAGCGGTCCGCTGGCAGGTCGAGTCGATGGCGTGCAGCTTTCCGCCCAGCTCCAGCACCTCCGGCCAGCATTCCGAAGCCTCGTAGCGCTCCAGCAAACGCAGCCCGCCCTGCAACACCTGCTGCTCCAGCGAGCCACGCATGGCGACCGCCCAGTCCAGATAGCAGCCCGGCAGGTATTCGCCGTAGAGCTCCACGGCCGCGCCCCAGTCCTCCACCCGCAAAGTCCGCTGCAGAGCCACCAGGTCGTGGGAACCTAAAAAACTCGGGGACAGCTGCAGAGAACCGGTGGCCCGCAAAATCGCCTCCGACCCTCCCAGCACCTGGCGCAGCGTGGAAATCGTGTAGTTGAAGTTATTGCGGCTCTTGTCCTCGGGCATCTCCGGCCAGAATTCGTCCAGCAAGCGCTCCACCGCCACCGGGCGGCCCCACTCCAGGGCCAATCGCGCCAGCATCCAGCGCACCGCCTGAGTGCGCCAGGCTTTTTCCGTGACCAGCTCGCCGTGCACGCGAGCCTGAAAGCTGCCCAGCGAAGTCACGCACAGTCCGCCGCGAGCAAGGACCAGCTCCGACAGCAGGCGAAACTGAAACAGCAAGTCGCCCATCTGCACCAGAGCTCCGTCGGCCAGCACCGTCTCGGCTGCGGCCACCCCATCCACCCACGTCCGACCCGAGGAACGCAACACCGGACCGCGCTCTTCCCAGCTCAGAACCGCGTGCTCGCGCGACATCGTCGGATGGTCGATCTCCAGTTCGTTCTCGCGCTTGCCCGGGCGCCCCACCCGGGTCACCTGCTCATGCAGAGTCCAGATTCTGGAGTAGAACGGGTCGGTAAAGCACTCCAAGACCGCCCTGGACTTGCCCGACCGGTCATGTAGACTCAACTCCCAGTCCCCGCAACGCAGCGTTTCGCCTACGGCCAACACGCCCGAGGCCACCGGCTCTCGGCGATGCAACACCTCCAGCGCGCTCTCAAAATGCAGTTCGCCCTGAACCAGCCTCAGCACCACCGGGGGCACCTTCAGAATGGTGCGATAGACGGGAAAGTGGCGCACGCCCTCGGGCGAAGTCACGGTGACTTCCCAGGTCGACTTGACGAAATCGCCCTCCTCGGAGCGGCTGACGGCCGCGGTGGCGTCCTTATCGACCAAGAGGTTCTCCCAGCGCCTGATCGCCCACGTAAATCTGCACCGGAAAGTCGTCCGGCTGAGCCAGCCAGTACATCAGCAGCGGGATGGTTTTCCCCTTGGCAAGCGGAGGATAGCCATTGGTGATCGCCTGGTCGAACTTGCAATCGCCGGCCTGGGGCACACTCTCTCCCGCGCGGTTCTTCACCGTCACCAGCCCCTGCCACTGAAAAGCGGCAACATTCACCGACGGGCGCAGGGACAGGTGGGCGATCACGTATTTCTTGTCGCGCGTATACTCCGGATTGATGAAAGTGCAGCGTACACCTTGCTCTTCCCAGGTGTAAGGGAACTTGAGCCCCATCAATAAAAGCGCCGTGAGCATCGCCAAACCTTCCCCAAGGATTCACTCCAATCCCCTGAGAAAGGCGACTTATGAAAACTCGCGCAGCTCTCGCCGTAAAACCCGGCGCACCCCTTGAAATCGTAGAAATCGACCTGGACGCACCCCGCGCCAACGAGGTCGTGGTGGAAATTAAGGCCACCGGCGTCTGCCATACCGACGCCTTCACTCTCTCGGGCAAAGACCCCGAAGGACTCTTCCCCAGCGTGCTTGGCCACGAAGGCGCCGGCGTGGTGGTGGAAGTGGGTAAAGACGTGAAGAGCCTCAAAGTCGGCGACCACGTCATCCCGCTCTACATTCCCGAATGTCGCGAGTGCAAGACCTGTCTCAGCGGCAAGTCCAATCTGTGCACGGCCATCCGCGCCACCCAGGGTCAGGGACTGATGCCCGACGGCAAAAGCCGCATGTCGGTCAGCGGCGAACCCGTCTTCCACTATATGGGCTGTTCCACGTTCTCCAACCACATCGTGGTGCCCGAGATCGCGCTGGCCAAGATTCGCGAAGACGCGCCCTTTGACAAGGTCTGCTATATCGGTTGCGGCGTCACCACCGGCATCGGCGCGGTCATCAACACGGCTCAAGTCAAGCCGGGCGACACGGTGGCCGTCTTCGGACTGGGCGGCATCGGCCTCAACGTGGTGCAGGGCGCCCGCCTGGCCGGCGCCAGCCGCATCATCGGTGTCGACCTCAACCCCAACAAGAAAGAAATGGCCGAGAAATTCGGCATGACCGACTTCGTCAACCCCAGCGAAGCCGGTAACGATCTGGTGGCCTACCTGCAGAACCTGACCGATGGCGGTCCGGACTTCTCCTTCGAATGCGTCGGCAACACCAAGCTGATGCGCCAGGCGCTGGAGTGCACCCACCGCGGTTGGGGTCTGAGCGTCATCATCGGCGTGGCCGGAGCCGGAGAAGAGATCTCCACCCGGCCCTTCCAGCTGGTGACCGGTCGCGTTTGGAAAGGCACCGCTTTCGGTGGTGCCCGCGGCCGCCGCGACGTGCCCAAAATCGTCGACTGGTATATGGACGGAAAGATTCAGATCGATCCGATGATCACCCATACCATGGGTCTGGACAAAATCAACGACGCCTTCCACCTGATGCACTCGGGTGAATCTATTCGATCGGTGGTTCTTTACTGATGATCCAAGTTCACAGCATCCCGATTCTCAAGGACAACTACTGCTTTCTGATCGAGGACCCCATCGACCATACTTGCGTGATCGTTGATCCCGGCGAATCCGCCGGTGTCATCGCCGCCATCAAAAACCTGAATCTAAAGCCGGTGGCCATCTACAACACCCACCACCACGCCGACCACATCGATGGCAACGAGGCCTTGCTCAAGGAATACGGTGCCCTGCCGGTGATCGGCTCGGCCGGCGACCGCGAGCGCATCCCGCAGCTCACTCAGTTTCTGCGGGAGGGCGACAAAGTCGAATTCGGTGGCGAAACCGCCGACATCCTCGAAGTTCCCGGCCACACTCTGGGGCACATCGCTTTCGCCTTTCCGGGCCACATTTTCGCCGGCGACCTGATCTTCGGCTACAGCTGCGGCGCCGTCTTCGAAGGCACCATGGAGCAGATGTACAGCTCCGTCTCCAAGCTGCTCAACTACCCGGACGAAACGCTGGTCTACATCGGTCACGAATACACGTTGAACAACGTCAAATGGGCCCAGCACGTCGACCCGGACAATGCCGACATCCAGCAGCGGGTGGGTCTGGAGACCGACCCGCCCACCGTGCCCCTGCAACTCGGTGTGGAGAAGCGCACCAATCACTTCCTGCGCTGTGAGGACCCCAAAGTGCAGGCCTTCACCGGAAAAACGGATCCGGCGGAGGTCTTCGGCGCGCTGCGCACCCACAAGAATAACTTCAAATGACGCTGCGCCTGAAAACCACCCCCTTTCATCCCCGCACCGAAGCCATCATGCAGGCCAATCAGTGGCGCCGCTGGGGCGGCTACTCGGTGGCCAGCTCCTATGAGATGACGCACGACCGCGAATATCTGGCTATGCGCAACGCCTGCGCCTTGCTGGATGTAAGCGCGCTCTACAAATATGAGATCACCGGTTCCGAGGCCCACACGTTCCTCAACCGACTGGTGACGCGCGATATTTCGCAGATGCAGGTCGGCGGCATGGCCTACACCCCCTGGTGTGACAGCCGGGGCAAAGTGGTCGATGACGGCACCATCTGCCGTCTGGATGAAAGCACTTTCCGCCTGACCGCCGCCGACCCCAGCTTCCACTGGTTGGAAGAGAACGCGGCCGGCTTCGAGGTGGAAATCGAGGACGTCAGTGAGAAGATCGGCACCCTGGCTCTCCAGGGACCCTGTTCGCGCGACGTGCTGGTGGAGGTTTTCGGCGAAGCCATCCGGGAGCTGCCTTTCTACGGCATCGTTCATTTGGAAGAAGACCTGCAGGTCTCGCGCACCGGCTACAGCGGCGACCTGGGCTACGAAATCTGGGTTCCGGCCGCGCGCGCGGTGGAAATTTGGGACCGCATCACCGAGGCCGGTAAGCGCTATGCTCTGCAACCGGCCGGCATCTGGGCCCTGGACGTGGCCCGCATCGAGGCCGGGCTGATCATGCTGGACGTCGACTACACGCCGGCCAACAAGGCCACCACTCCGGCTCAAGCCTCCACTCCTTACGAGCTCGGTCTGGGCTGGGCGGTCCACCTCAACAAGCCTCACTTCGTGGGCAAGAAAGCCCTGGCCAAAGAAAAGGCCGAGGGCTCGGCACTGACGCTGGTGGGATTGGAAATCGACCACCAGGGCCTGGCTCGCGAGCACGAGAAAATCGGCCTGCCGGTGCAGTTCCCCTTCGTGCCCTGGCGCGAAATCGTGCCCCTCTTCAACGAGCAGGGTCAGGTCGGTTACGCCACCTGCGGCAGCTGGTCACCCACCCTCAAGAAATACCTGGCGCTGGCTCAGGTCAAGCCGGGCAGCGGCGAGAACTTGAAGATCGATATCATGGTCGACCGCTACCGCATGAACTTTCAGGCCAGGGTGCATAAGCTTCCCTTCTTCAACCCCCCCAGAAAGCGAGCGTAACGACCGTGAAACACTATGACGCCATCGTCATCGGCGGCGGCCACAACGGATTGGTGCACGCCGCCTATCTGGCCAAGGCAGGCCGCCAGGTGCTGGTGCTGGAGCGCCGCCACGTGGTGGGCGGAGCCACCATCACCGAGGAAATTTATCCGGGTTACAAGTTCCTCATCGGCTCCTACCTGATCAGCCTGTTGCGTCCTCAGGTCATTCAGGAACTGGAGCTGGCCAAACACGGCCTCGAGTTGCTGCCCCTGGAAAGCACGTTGGTGCCCTTGCCCAACGGCGATTACCTGGCCGACTGGCCCGATCACGACATGACTCGCCGCGAGCTCATGCGTCACAGCCGGCGCGACGCCGAAACCTACGAAGAGTTCTCGCTGACCATGCGCCGCCTCAGTCTGGCCATGAAGCCCATGCTCGACCTCTTCCCACCCGACCCCACTTCGCTGGCTCCCAAAGACATCGAGCAGATGGCCCGCATCCGCGGCGTGCTCGGCAACATGCAGCGCAAAGACTTCCACACCCTGTGTCGTCTGTGCACCATGAGCATCGCCGACTTCCTGGACGAGTGGTTCGAAACTCAGCCGCTCAAGGCCATCAAGTGCACCTCGGGGATCATCGGCACCTTTATGGGCGTGCGCTCGCCCGGCACCGGCTACGTAGCGCTGCACCATTATCTGGGTGAAATCGACGGCGTGCGCCGCTCCTGGGCCTTCCCCAAAGGCGGCACCGGTGCGTTCTCGCAGGCTATCGCCAGCGCCGCTCGTTCCTACGGGGCGGAAATCATGGAGAACGCTCCCGTCCATCAGGTGCTCATCAAGCACGGCGCCGCCTGCGGCGTGGTGCTCGAAGACGGCCGCGAATTTTACGCCGACCGCATCGTCTCTAATGCCGATGCCAAACGCACTTTCCTGCAGCTGGTGCCGCGCGAACACCTGCCCTCGGACTTCCTCTGGGATATCGAGCGCTTTCGCACCGCCAGTCCGGCCTGCAAAGTCAACCTGGCCCTCGACGGACTGCCCACCTTCAGCGCCGTTCCCAAAGGCAGCGAGCAGTTGTTGCGCGGCTCGATTGAAATCGCTCCCTCGGTCGACTATCTGGAGCAAGCTTACGACGACGCCAAGTATGGCGGCTGGTCGCGCAAGCCGTTCATGGACGCGCTCATTCCCTCGTTGCTCGACCCGGGCATGGCCCCGCCCGGCCAGCACGTCATGTCACTCTTTGTGGAATACGCCAGCTCCGAACTGGACTGGACCCCCGAGAAGAAAGCGGAGTTCCTGGACGTGGTGGTGGACACCCTGGCTGAGTATTCGCCCGACCTCAAGTCCAAAATCATCCACAAGCACATCATGACGCCCCGGGACATCCAGGACATCATCGGCATTACCAGCGGCCACATTTTCCACGGCGAGCTGTCGCTGCATCAGCTGCTGTTCCTCAAGCCCTCCCCCCAGTGGGCTCAATACAAAACCCCCGTGCGCCACTTGTGGATGTGCGGTTCTTCCACCCATCCCGGCGGATGCATTACCGGGGCTCCGGGACGCAACGCCGCCATGGAACTCCTGAAGGATTGGTCCGCCTGATGAAAGTCCTGATCTTAGGTTCTTCCCCCAACGCTTTCGCCGCCGCCTATACTCTGGCAGACGCCGGCCATTGCGTGGAAATGCTCGAGACGGCCAGCGTGCTGGGCGCGCCTTACGTCACCGTGGATGGAGGAGAAGCCGGCCTGGCTTATCCTCACTTCTGCTCGGTCTTGGCCGAGAAGTGGAATCTGCCGGTGGCCAACCTGGCTCACACCGGCCGCAGTGCCATTCGAGCCGATGGCAGCTGGCTGCACGTCCGCCGCACCGGGCTGATCGGGGCCACCGAGCGTGATACCAAGGCCTGGCCGCACTTTATGGAGCTGATGGGCAATGCCGGCGAGCTGCTCTATCACCTCTATTCCAATCCCGAACCTCCCACTTTTCTGGCCGAGGCCTGGCGCGAGTTGGGTCGTCGTCAGTCCATGGAAGTGCTGCGCTTGCCCTGGATGAGCTTGCGCGATCTGCTCGACGAATGGTTCGAAGATCAGACCCTCAAGGGAGTGCTGGCCGAAGCCGCCCTGGAGGGCGTGCCCCAGGGGCCGTTCGCGGCCGGCACCGCCTACAGTCTGTTGGGCCGCTGGGCCAACGGTCAGGTGCTCAACCCCATGACTATGCGCGGTGGCTGCAGCAGCTTCTTTGCGGCTCTCAAGGCCGGACTGGAGGGACGCACCATCCAGCTGTTCCACTACCCCGGCACTCCCGTGCTGGCTCCCGATCAGCGCAGTCTGGTGGTCGATACCCACGCCTTCGAGTTCGACTATCTGCTGTCGGACAAGGACGCCCGCTGGACCTACACCCAGCTGGTCAATCCGCGCTTCCTGGAGACCGAGTTCAACAGCGCCATCCGCAACATCCGTGGTCGCGGCGTCTGGCAGCGCGGCCTGGGGACCTGCGCTTACCCGCAACATTGGCCGGAAGAGGCTCGCCTCGATCTGATCCACTGGGAACCCGGGCTGGTGCGTCTGGAAAAAGCCTGGGACCGCATCAAGCGCAATCTCGACGTGGAGGAAGGGCCGCTGCAGCTGTGCTGGCCCGGCTTGTTGGATGACAGCCGACCCGCCGACCTGGTGCAGGAAACCTTCGGTTACGGCAGCGGCTGGATGGCCGCCGAAACCGGCCAGGCCCACCTGGACGTACAGAACCGTAAGTATTTTACGCCGGTGGACTATGAACGCGACTGGCAGTTCACCCAGGGGCATCTCTTTGGAGCCGAGCGCGACCTGTCCCAGTCCTTCTTCCTACGCCCGATCCCGGACTACGAGCCGCCGCTGGAAAATCTGGACCTGTGCGGCAGCGCCCTGCACCCGGCCAACCACACCGGTCGTTCCGGTCACTGGAAAGCTCTGGAGCTTATTCGCCGACAGCCGTAACGGTGAACTGGCAGTTCTGGTCGCTCCACACGCCCGGAGTGACCATCTGAATGGTCCAGACCGGGCAGCCACTGACGCTCGGGGGTCCGCTCACCCCCGCCAGGAAGTGATGTTGCATGGCGTTGACGGTTACCGTCGGCGGGTGCTTGAACGGGGGATTGAAGGTCAGGTTGAAGTAGCCGGTCGTCCCGGTGTGCGAGCAGAGAATCGAGGAGTCCCCGCTCAGGCGAGAGGCACTGGTGCCGTCGAAGCTGGTCGAGCGTACGTTGGGGCTGGCCGAGGCCGCGCCCGCATCTCCCAGGGGTTTTTTGCATGAGCCATCAGCAAAAAGCACATAACTTCCCTGACCCGTTTGATACATCCCCACCGGCACATTGGGAGAGCCTTGCGGCTTGCTGTTGTCTCGAGTGACCGTCGGCGGTGGATCCTCGCCAGCGGGAATGGCCACGCATTGGGCCAGGGTCGAGACCACCGTGTCGGGAGTTTCGACCTTGCTGATGTGCCCGTCAGCCCAGAGAATAAAGCTGCCCCTCTGGTTCTTGTAGCTGCTGATGGCCACCTGAGGCGAACCGAAAACGTCCTGAGAAGCCGCTTCGGCCTGATTGGGTCGGGTCTTGAGATTCTGCCCCAGTAGGACCGACAACAAGATCACGGTGCTCAACTGCCAGACGGATAGTCTCATCTTCGGAGAATTCCCACCCACCAGGAATCTTCCCTGGTTTGAATAAATTTCGGCGGATGAAAATTCTTCACGCCGTTCTTTTTCTGACCTTGACCCTGACGGGCCTGGCCCAGGATCCCAATCAGCTGCTTTCCAATCCGAAGCTCAAGGCTTACAACTGGAAATCGCAGATTCAGATCGCCGTTTCCGGTCAGGTGAAGACCACAGTCGTGCAGCAGATTACCTGGACTCCCACGGGCGAGCAGCAGCGGCTGGAACTAAGCCGCACCAACGCCGAGCAGAAAAAACCGCTCATCCCCATGCGCCGCTTGCTGGCCAAACGCAAGGCGACAAAATCTAAGGAATGGTTCCAGGGTCTGCAACAGCAACTGGCTCGCTATCAAAAGCTTCCCGATCTGAAAGGCAAGACCAGTATGGACATGGCCAACGGGCAGGCGGTTCTCAGCGCCCAGGATGTGGTTCAGTCTGGAGACAAACTGACGGTTTTCGTCGACCCTAAGACGCGCCAACCGCTACAGGGCGAAGTGGTGACTCAGTATGACGACAGCGACGTCAAAATTCACCTGACCTTCAGCCCGCTGGAGCCCGGCCTCTCGACGGTCACCAAAACGGTCTGTGAAGTACCCGAACACGACGTGACCATCACCGTCACGAACTCCGGCTATTCCAAGGGGACTTAATCAGTCGACCGGGTGCATGTAAATGACCTGGGAAGTGGCGCTTAAGTAGCGGACTTCGACCATTGCCTGCTTGCGCAGGCTACCCGGGGCCAGGTGGGTCTGGGCACCGATGCGCAGATTGTGCTTGCGGTTCTTTTTCGGCTCGACTACCGAGACCGTGTGCCGGTTGAAGGATTCGACCCGAGCCTGCACCACCACTTCGTGCTTGGAAGCGGGCCAGTAGGGCACCAGCAGGGGCAGAATGAACAGGCAGCCCAGCAGTTGCGAGGCTCTCGATTGGCGAGCGAACAGCAGGTAGAGCACCCCCACGGGGAGGGACGCAAAAGCCCAGATCTGCAGCAGCAGATGGCCTAGATATCCTTGGGGAGTGTTGTGATGCATAGGAACTCCGCTAGTTTTGAGCCACGGGGGCTTTCTTCTGGAAGTCGTATTCGTAATGGAAAACCGGATGCAAATCGTCCTGCAGATTGACGTCCGCCTTCAGGTCTTTGATCTTGCCGGTGGCCAGGTCGTAGACCCAACCGTGCACGCGGGGGATTCCCAGCTTCTGAATGGACTTCTGCACCACCGGGGTTTTCAGAATCTGGCGCACCTGGGCCAGCACGTGCAGTTCGATGATGCGACGTTCTTTCTGGTCGGCGTCCGCGATCAAGGCTAGCTCGGCCTGATGCTCGTCCACGACCTTCTTGATGGGGTGGACCCAGTTGTCGATCAGGCCGAACGATTGCGAACTAAGAGCCGCGCGCACACCGCCGCAGCCATAGTGACCGCACACGATGATGTGCGGCACCACCAGGTGTTCGACGCTGTACTGCAGCACCGACATCAGGTTCATATCGTGCAGGGAGACCACGTTGGCGATGTTGCGATGGACGAAAAGTTTGCCTGCTTCCGTACGGGTGATGACCTCGGCGGGTACGCGGCTGTCGCTGCAGCCGATGAAGAGGAAGGTGGGCTTCTGGCCGATGGCCATGCGCTCGAAATACTGAGGGTCTTCCTTCTGGCATTCTTCCACCCAGGCCTGATTGTTGCTTAACAGGGTCTCGTATTCGGCCTGCATGGCCGCCATCTGTTTCTCCGAAAAGCTCTCCATGAGCGAAATTCCTCCAAAGATGATCTCGATGTTCTTATGAGCGGCCTGTGCCTTGAAGAGTTCCAGCAGGTCGAGCACGTCGTGGTCGATGGTGCGTGCTTCACTGCCGTCAATCTCCAGGACACTACCGGCCGGTACCGCCTCGAGCACGCTGGACAAGCGCACTTTGTGGAAGAAGGTGACTTCTTGATGAAGCTTGATCTGCGTAATCAAGCCGCTTTTGTGGACGGTGAAGCCCTTGGCCACATGCAGGTTGCGCAGAATGAAGAAAGCCGACACCACGGTGCCGATGCAGATGCCGATCAGCAAGTCGGTGAAGAGGATAGCCAGCACGGTGACTACGTAGGGCACCAGCTGGCTCCAACCGCGCTTGCTCATCTCTTTCAAATTCTTGGGGTGGGCCATCTTGATGCCCACGTGCACCAGTACCGCCGCCAGCGCGGCCAGCGGAATCGCGTTGATACCGTTGCGCAAGCCCAGACAGGCAACCAGAATCCAGGCGCCATGCAGAATGGCCGAACGCTTGCTGGTGGCGCCGGCGGCCAGGTTGACCGAGCCGCGCACGATGACGGCCGTGATCGGCAGGCCGCCCAGCAGTCCGCTGATGATGTTGCCGATGCCCTGGGCCAGCAACTCGGCATTGGGAGGGGTGCGGCGATTCTGCGGGTCGAGACGGTCCAGGGCCTCGACCGAGAGCAGGCTTTCCACGCTGGCCACCAGGGCGATGGTCAGGGCGACCAGGTAGACCTGCGGGTTGCTCAGTGCGCCCCAGTTCGGGTGCACAAAGTTGTCGGGGCGCAACTCCGGAATCTTGACCAGGTGCTTGCCGGCCACGCGCAGTCCGGGGCCCAGCACCTGGTTGCCCAGCACGGCCACTCCGACCGCCACCAGCGAACCCGGGATGATGGGAAAACGTTTGGCCATCTTCCAGTCCCAGAAGTAGAGCAGAGCCAGACTGGAAAGGCCGATGGTGAACGCACCCGGTTCCAAGGACGCGAAGGCCAGCCCGATCATGCGAAAGGTATTGAGACCCTGAGACCCGCCACTTTCAATGTCCTTATCGGTGTCGAAAAACTCTTCTACACCAAACGACTCTTTGTCGAAGCCGACCAGGTGTGGGAACTGCTTCATGATCAGGATCAGGCCGATGGCCGAGAGCATTCCCTTGATGACCGGTGATGGGAACAGGCGGGACAGGCCGCCGACGCGCATCTTACCGAACAGGACCTGGAGGACGCCGGCTAGCACCACCGCCGTCAGGAACACGTCGAAGTCCTTGAGAGTGGCGATGGCCGCCAGAACGATGGTGGTCAGGCCGGCGGCGGGACCGCTGACGGCCAGGTGAGACTTGCTGAAAGAGCCGATCACCAGGCCGCCGACGATGCCGGCAATCAGGCCGGAGATCAGGGGCGTACCGGAGGCGTGGGCGATGCCGAGGCACAGCGGGATGGCGACCAATCCTACGGCGATACTCGAGGCAATGTCTTTTTTCAGGTTGGCCATCCGGCGGTCTCCTTGCCAATTCCGTAGGTTCAGGTTTTATCAAGGCAGTATACAGAAAACTTGATCCTGTTCGCAATCCCGCGAACCGATCTGAATAGGGCCGGAGCCTAGCGGGTGGCCTCGAGTTTGCGTCTCTTGTCGGCGAAAGCCCAGCTGCAAATGGGGCAGCTGTCGGGTTTGTGGCTGCGGGCCGGACAGTATTGGCGCCCAAAAAAGATGATCTGCAGGTGCAGCTTGTTCCAGGAGTCCCTGGGAAAGAGCGCCATCAAGTCGCGCTCGGTTTGCTCCACGTTTTTGGCTTCCGACAGGCCCCAACGCCAGGCCAGGCGATGAATGTGGGTGTCCACCGGAAAAGCCGGCACGTCAAAAGCCTGTGCCATCACCACCGAGGCCGTTTTGTGGCCTACCCCCGGCAAGGCTTCCAGATCGGGTAAATTGGCCGGCACCTCGCCTCCGTGGCGCTCGACCAGCAGCTTGCTCATGGCCACCACGTTTCTGGATTTGCCCGGGGCCAGGCCCAGGGGGCGGATGATCTCCAGGACCTGGTCGGAGGTGCGGGTGGCCATGATGGCGGCCGAGGGCCCCAGTTGGAAGAGCGCGGGGGTGACCTCGTTCACTTTCTTGTCGGTCGTCTGGGCGGACAGTAAGACGGCAACCAGCAGCGTGTAGGGGTCACGGTGGTCCAGAGCCGGCCCGACGGTGGGGAAGAACTCTTCGAGTTGCTGATGGATGCGCTGAGCGCGAGCTTTCTTGGTCACCGAGCGGCTATTGTCCCGTCCACATCAGACCGAGGACGAATCGGGTCAGGCTCTTGTTCTGGCTCATGAAAGCCCACAGGATGTAAATCACGGGTGCGCCGGCCAGGAACAGGTTGATCAGGGCGATGGCCATATCTTCCTGCCATTTGGCCAGCCACACCATCCAGAGCACGGTGATCACCACCGCCCAGCCGAAGACGAGAAAGCTGAACAGGTGAACGGTAAGAGGCACCACCACGATCCACTGGTCGGTGTGGAAGACTCGCGTCAGACCGAAGCTGAGGGCCAGGCAAATCCAGCCGAACATGCAGGTGGTGAGTGCCCAACCCTTGAGACCCAAAACTTAGATCTTCCAGGTCTTCTTGCTGCGGTGAATGTTGGTGATCTCGGATGGAATGACCGGCTCCGAGAAGTAGTAGCCCTGAGCCAAAGCGCAGCCGTATTTGGCCAGGAACTTGACCTGATTGGCGTTTTCCACACCCTCGGCCAGAGAGAGCAGTCCCAGGCTGCTGGCCAGGTTGATGGCCGCGATGCAGACCGTGGAGCTCTGGCGGTCGGTCGGGCAACCCTCGATGATCGAGCGGTCGATCTTCAGCACTCGCGTATAGGCCAGATTGATTTTGCTCAGATTTGAGTAGCCCACGCCGAAGTCGTCGATGGCCACCCGAATACCGGCGTTACCCAGGCGATTGATCACCTGGTCCATCATCTCCGGGTTGTAGGTGTTGAAGCCTTCGGCGATTTCCACGTAGAGGACTTCGGGCGGAATGCCGTTTTGAGACAGTTCGCGGGCGATGCACTCCACCAGGTCGGCCTGCAGCAGCTGGCGCTTGGACAAATTGATGGAGGCAAAGATGCGCAGTCCGTAGCTGAGCCATTCCCGCATCTGAGTGCAGGTCTGATTGAGAACCCACTGGCCGATCGGGATGATCATTCCGGATTCTTCGGCGGCCGGCAGGAAGTAATCGGGTCCCACCGTGCCGTCGATGCGGTGATTCCAGCGCAGCAAGGCTTCCACGCCCACCAGCGTGCCCTTGCCCTTGGCCAGCGACACGACCGGATGATAGCGAACTTCGAACTCGCCGCGCTCCAGGGCGGAGCGCATCTGGGTGTCCAGAGATAGACGCTTCTCCTGGCGCTGGCGCAGATCGCTGGTGTAGAACTGGTGCCGATTGCGGCCCGTTTCTTTGACGTGATACATGGCCGTATCGCCGTTTTCCAACAGCTGTTGGGGCGTTTCGCCGTCATCCGGACAGATGGCGATGCCGATGGACACATGCAGATAGAATTTCTGCCCCTGCACGGTAAAGGGCGGGCCCATCATCTGCATGACGCGGTTGGCCACCACTTCCACGTGCTGGTTGATGGCCTTGCGGCGAGCCTCGGGGTGATTGTGGTCGCCCACGTTCAGCTCGGACAGCAGGATGATGAATTCATCTTCGCCCTTGCGACCCAAAGAGTCGGTTTCGCGGATGGCCTGCTGCAAGCGCTCGGCCACTTTGGCCAGCAGCTCATCGCCGGCCTTGAAGCCCATGGCTTCGTTGAAAACCTTGAAGCGGTCGATGTCGATGACCAGCAAGGCGGCGATGCGCCGATAGCGCACGCACTGCTTGACGGTGAACTCCAGATACTGGCTGATCAGGTTGATGTTGGGTAGTCCGGTCAGGGGATCCTGAAAAGCCAGGCGCTGGGTTTCGCGGTCGGATTCCTGGGCGCGCTTTTCGTGCTCGGCCAGCTTGTCGGCCAGCTTCTTGTTCTCCACCAGAGCCTGGTTGGCGCGCATCTCGGCGTCGCGGACGCGCTGCCAGGACTCTTGCTGTTTGCCCTCGGCCTCGCGCATGGCCAGTTCGGAACTCTCGAAGGTCCGGTCCGCATCGCGCACGCGGCTTTCCATCCGCTCGAGCCGGTCTTTGAGGGCGCGCACTTCATTTTCGGCGGCTCCACCCCGAGACTGAATTTCTTGGAGCTTGGCTTCGGCTTCCTGAGCCTTGGCCTGGTAGAGGCCGGCTTTCTCTTCCGAAAGATCGAAGCGTTGCTGCAGCTGGTCGAGCCGTTGCTGCAGCAGGCCGGCCTTCTCCTGATGAAGCTGCAGGTTGTCTTGCAGGCGGGCCATCTCGGTCAGGTTGCCGCTGGCGCTGCGATATTTGGCCGCTTCCAGCTCCGCTTGAAGCTCCTGAATCTGATTGAGCAGGCGGTTCTGCTCTTCGGCCTGGTCGGAGCTCTGCTGCCGGAAGGCCTCCAGCGATTCGCGCAGCAGTTCGACTTCGGACCCCTGGTGGCGAGCTTGTTCTAGCTCGGCCTGCAGTCGGGCCGCTTCGTCCCCTCCCACTCCCAGGGATTCTCGCAGTTGCAGCTCGATCTGGCGAGCCGCATCCAGTTCAGCGCGCAGTTGTTCGGCTTCGTCGCCGCCCGCTCGCAGCTGCTCGAGCTCCTGGCGAACCTGCTGTTCCGCGGCCTGAGCCTGCTCCAGCTGGGTCCGCAGTTCTTCCAGTTGAGCTTCGGCATCGCGCAAGGCTTCCCGGGCCTGCTCGCATTCCTGACGAGCCAGTTCGGTTTCTTCCATGGCCTGGCGGAGCTGCTCGACCGAGTCTTCTAAATTCTTGGACTGTTGGGCGGCTTCCAGTTCGGAGCGCAGTTGCGCCAGCGACTCCTCGCTTGACTGCAGACTTTCTTCGGCGATGCGCCGAGCCTCGTCGGAGGTTTCTTTTTCTTCCTCCAGTAGCTGCAGATTGAGGCGGGCTTCGTCCAGCAAAGCCTGGAGCCCGTCGGTCTCCCCCGAGGAAGAAGGGGCCTGCTGCGCTTCGGCCAGCTCTTTTTCCAGACGGCTGGCCAGCTGCTCGGCTTCTTCCGCACGCTCGCGGGTACGCTCCAGCTCGACTTCCATTTGCCAAATTTCTTTGGTGGTCGCCTGGCATTGGGTTTCCGCCGTCTTGAGACGCTTCTCTAACTTGGTGATCTTAGCCTGAAGGGCTTCCTGCTCCTCAACCTGCACTAACTGCCGCCTCCAACCCAATCTACCCCATGAGCCATTTCTCCTAGGCCTTTCCACTCGGCAAGGGGGATCTCCTAGATTTGTTAAAATCTAGCGTAATGAATTGTCGACGGCTGGCTTCGGGCGTACTTGCATTGTGGCTTTCGGGTTGCCAACCCGCCCCTCCGCCGCCCCCTCCGCCGGGCATGGTATTGGTGCCGGCCGGCCCTTGTATCCTGGGCTCCGAGGACGGTGAGGGGTTCTTCCCACGCCACCAGGAAAACTTGCCTGGTTTCTATATCGATAAAACCGAAGTCACGCAGGCCGAATACAAGAGGTACAGGCCCGACTATCCGGTCGCTCCCGGAGATGAAAACAAGCCGGTGACTCACGTTACCAAGGCGGAGGTGGAAGCCTATCTTCAAAGCGTGGGCAAGCGCCTGCCCACGGCCGCCGAGTGGGAAAAGGCGGCCCGCGGAACCGATGGTCGCACTTACCCTTGGGGCAACGATTGGGATTATCGCAAGGGCAACCTGACCGCCAAGGGGCGCTCCGGGAATTTCTGCTCGACCGGGCGTATGAAGCCGGTCGGCAGTTTCCCCCAGGGCGCCAGTCCCTACGGCTGTCAGGATATGTGCGGCAACGCCTTTGAGTGGGTGGCCGACTTGAAGGAAGGCCGCCCGGTGATTCGCGGTGGCGCCTACGGCTATCGAGAGCGGGATTGTCGTAGCTCCAGCTACGCCACCGAGGACGAAGGCTTTACGTGAAACGACGTCGGTTTTCGCGGCGCGAAGACTTTACCCTGAAATAAAAAAGCGGCCGCGCTTGAGGGCGCGGCCGCTTCGCCTTGCGATCAGGCGGTTTGCAGCTGGGCGTGGGCCGGGTTCTGCAGCAACTGATCGGAGATCAGATCGCCTTCCGGCTTGGTGCGGCACTTCAGGCCGCCCCACAAGTCCAGCGTCTTCTGAGTCACCGAGGGATCCAGGAAGTGCAGCCGGCTGATGGTGCCGTGCGCCATGTCGAAGATTTTCTGGGCCATAAAGGCTTCTTCGTGGGCCTGGCCGCCCATCAGCACCGAGATGCGCTCGCCCTGTTCGTTGGTGAAGTGGCGGGCGTTGAAGTAGTTGGCCGTATCGCGTCCCGGGTTGGTCGGATCCACGAAGGAGCCGCCCACTCGATGCACCGTGAAACCGGCGGCCTTCAGGTCCCTGGCCGTCATTTCTTCATAGGGGGCCATTTTTTCGGCTTGCTCGCGCATGCCGGCGGCCCGCTCCTCGATTTTGGCCAGCTGGCGGTCGGCCTGTTTCTGGCTGAGTTCGCCGTTCTTCACGCCTTCGGCCACAGCCTCACGAGCCCAGGTCAGCTGCTGTTCGCAGGCGGCTTTGGAATCGTTGAGCATGATTTCGCCGGGGGCGATGGCGGTCATGCGCATGTCGAGATGGAAAGCGCCCGGCTGCTCGACGGCGACCACGTTTTTCACGTCCAGCCCCAGGTCGGCCGCGATAACTTTGTTGACTTCAGCATCGGACCACTCTTTGCCGGTCTGCTTCTCGAGCAGGCGCTTGGTGACGTGGAAGCTGTCCTTGCCGACCAGCACGTAGCCTTCGCCGTTCTGGCGGCTGCCGGTGTAGATGTTGCCACCTTCCAGGTAGCTGAGGGCCTGGCGCAACGGTCCTTTGGTGATGGTTCCGCGGGCCAGAGCGGCCTGCTGGTACTTGCCCTGGTTGACGGCGCCGTGGAAAGCGAACTTGCCGTCGCAGCCGGTACCTTTGTAGCGCTCCTTGCGCCCCTCGGTGATGGCGTCGCGGATCAAGCTGCCGCCGTAGCCGTCTTCAAAGATGGCGGGGGTGATTTGACCTTTGCCAAGAGAGGGCTCGGAATAATCTTCCATCCACACTTCGCCGTGGGGAATTTCCATCAAGGACAGGTTTTCATAGCCTTTGAGCACGCTCTGGAAAGAGCTCAGGCTGCCACCGATGCCGGCCACGACGTGGAATCCCTCGATCTGGCCGATCTTGGACAGTTGCTGGGCGTAGCGAGTGCTGACGTCGCCGGTGGAACGCATATACATCGAGACGTCGGTGGGGTTCAAGGTGGCATCCTTGGGGACCACCCGGTCGCCGGGGACAGCGCCGTTCTTCAGCTGCTCTTCGCGAGCGGCACCGGTGTCGCTGATGGCCTGGCGGACTTGCTGGTCGGTTACCACGTAATGCTGAGAGGGAGGCGAAGGCAGTCGGGTGGCGGCCATCAGTTCTTCGAAGTTGACCGAAGCGATCTGGCCGCTGCCGGTGGGCATGAAAGTGCGAATCTCGTAGTGAGAACTAGGATATTGGCCGTGTTTGGCGTCGTTGGCCAGATGGCCGGCCAGGCTGGCGTTGCCCAGCTTGAACTGCATCGGTTCGGCCAGGCTGGGCTTGGGCTGCTGTTTGGGGCCGAAGATCCAGTCCATCAAGCCTTTGTCGGGTTCGGAGCCGCGATCGATGCCGAGGTCCTGGATGGAGACGCGTCCGCCTTCCTCCGACTCGGTGAGCTCTTCCTTCAAGTAGACGGGCTTGGCGTGTTGTGGATGGGCAAATGGGATGCCTTTTAAGGGAGTCTGTCCGATGCTGTTTGACATTGGGCAAGTGTCCGTTTCTGTGTGTGTGTAATATGGACACTAAAACCGATTTTGTTTGAAAGAAAAAAGACGAGTTGTTAACGGGCTACAAATTGGTCAAGCTCGCACTTCAGGAGCAGGTGGCACGTACCGACCCGGGGCCATAGGTGGCAATTTGCTGGACGGCGAACGTCGCCCCCTCGCATGCTCTATCCGTTGCTTGGAGTCAGCTTCTTCTACCTGGTCATCTTCACCATTGGCCTGGTGGCCGGCCGTAAGAAAGGTGCCGACACCGCCGCGGAAGTGCTGGTGGCGGGCCGGCGTATCCCTCTCTGGATCGGTGCCCTGACCATGACCGCCACCTGGGTGGACGGCGGCTACCTCAACGGGACGGCCGAGGCCGTTTATGGGCGCGGCCTGGCCTGGGCCCAGGCGCCCTGGGGTTTCGGCCTTTCGCTGGCCCTGGGCGGCCTTTTCTTCGCCAAGATCATGCACGAAAACGAGTTCCACACCATGCTCGACCCTTTTCAGCGACGCTACGGGGAAAAGCTGGGCTCGATCATGTATTGGCCGGCCATGCTCGGCGAGTTGCTCTGGACCTCGGGCATTCTGGCCGCCCTGGGCACTACTTTCGGCATCTTGTTGGGCATCGATTTTCGACTTGCCATCCTCGTCTCGTCCGCCATGACCATCACCTACACGGTGCGTGGTGGTCTCTGGTCCATCGCCTACACCGACGTGGCTCAACTGGCTATGGCCAGCGTGGGAATGGCGATTTGCGTGCCCTTCGTGTTTGCCCATTTCTCGTCAGCCGGGGAAGTCTGGGCCGCCTATCAGGCCAAATTCCCCGGCACCTGCGGCCTCTTTCCCGACCGTCAGCACGGCCTCTGGTTCGACAACGCCTGCCTGCTGATTTTCGGCGGTATCCCCTGGCACTGCTACTTCCAGCGGGTGCTTTCGTCGCCCACGCCGACGGTGGCCCGCAACCTGTCCTTGATCGCCGCCGCCCTGTGTCTGATTCTGGCCGTTCCTCCGGCCCTGCTGGGCATGGCCGGGGCGGTCTACAACTGGCAGGGACACGCTCCCGCCGGCGACTTCCTGGTGCTGCCTCAGGTGCTCCACGATCTGGCGCCGACCTGGGTAGGCATCTTGGGGCTGTGCGCCGTGGCCGGAGCCATTATGTCGAGCGTGGACGCTTCCATCTATTCGGCCGCCAGCATGTTCAGCTGGAACATCATGCATCGGATCGTCCGGCCCAGTGAGGACCCCACCTTGCTGGCTCGCACCAATCGCCGCGCCATCGTGGTGTTGGGGGTCATCGGTACCCTGATCGCTCTCAACGTGCGCAGCATCTATACGCTCTGGTTTCTCTCGGCCGACCTGGTTTACGTCCTGCTCTTTCCCCAACTGCTGGTGGTGCTCTATTACCGAGCGGCCAGCACCCGTGGCGTGCTGGCCGGCATGGCGGTCGCTCTCTTTTTGCGCCTGGGTGGGGGAGAAGCCGCTCTGGGCATTGCAACCTGGCTGCCCTACGGTCCGGATTTTCCTTTCAAGACTGTGGCCATGCTGACCGGTCTACTCGTGACCGTGATTGTCTCCCGGCTGCTGCCGGGGGGAACTCGACCCGTCCCCTGGCTGGGCCAGACCTGCGAATAAGGTCAGCGGTGGCGGGGATCGGCCAGGTACTCGGAGGCCAGCGAGAGACCTTCTTCCTGGCTTTCAAACTCGCCGTCCACGAAGTCATCCAACAAGGCCTGCAGAATGCGACGGATGGTTCGCTCTTCCAGCGCGCCGAACTGTTCCAGCAGTTCTTCTCGAGACACCGGCAGGCAGGGGTTGGCCAGGAAGCCCTGCAGAAAATACTGGTCGAGCAGAAAATCCACGAACTCTTTTTGCTCTTCCAGGCGCATTTGCGATTGCAAGGGTCCCCGGCAGGCCTCCACATCGGCCAGCGAGAGCAGGGCCAACTCCGGTAATCGCTTGCCGAGCTTGCGAAAGAGGGCATGGATGCGAGACGGCAGTCCGTTCTCGCTGGGAATCATGACCGGTTCCATGTGCTGAGCCACCAGGGCCACCAGTTCCCCGCGTTCGGCGCCAGCCAGGCGCAACTGGTAGGCGATTTCGGTGGCTCGCTGGGCACTGACTTCTTCGTGCCCGAGAAAGCGGATGCGTCCCTCCCGGGTGAACGACTGCGTGGCCGGCTTGCCTAAATCGTGACAATAAGCGGCCAGGCGCAAAAGATCCGGGTCGATGCTCTCTTTGAGCTCGGCCTGCCAGTTGGGGAAGCGAGCGAATCCATCCCCGATCATGGCCTCCACACCGGCCACCACAGCCATGGTGTGGTCATAGACGTCCAGGTGATGGTAGCCGTTCTGCAGTACTTCGCGGCAGTCTTCCAGAGCGCTAAACTGCCAGTGGGCCGTGCGCCAGTCTCCCGTTTCCGGTTCTTGAGTGCGCACCAGCAGCGCGCGTAGCTCGGCCAGCGTGCCTCTACGCATGGGACCGCCGGTGATGCCGCAGCGAGGTTGCTCGAAGCGGTTCTCCCAGTCGTAAACCGTCACTTCGCAGGCGTAGCCGCCAACATCAGCCAGGCGCACGTGCTGATACTCCGCTTCTTTGGCCCGGACCAGAATCAATTCGGGCGCCCATTCCGCCAACGCCTCCACCACCAACTCGACGTCGTCGCAATAGCAGTTGATGTCGATATCCGAGCCCTGGCGGATGTGTCCGGTCCAGGTGGAGCCAATCACGCGCGGCTGCCATTCTCCCAGTCGTTCCATCAACTCGAGTGCGCAGCGCCGCATACTTTCCAGGCGCAGCGCGTGTTCCTCGCCCTCCATGCGGCGGGCGATGTGCAGCAGTTGTTCGTGAATCTCTCGATTGCTGGGTAGGTGAATGGTGCCTTGACGTTTGGCGGCCACTCGCTTGGCCTGGAAATACTCGCGGTATTCCCGGTGATAGAGGAGGCGGGCCGCTTCCACGGCGACCCGGTGGCGAACGCTGGCTCGGTGAGCCGGTTCCCAGTGACTTCCGCGCTTGTTCATCGCGTTTGGTGCTTCGTACCACAGGCCCCGAAGCCGGGCGCTTAGATAGGTCCTACTCTAGCAGGCCCGCTCCGTATTGCCAAGGAACCGCCGACTTATGCACTGGAAGCTGCTCACCTATCCTCAGATTCAGGCTCTGGACCGGAGCACCACCGTCCCCATTCTGCCCGTCGGTGCGGTAGAAGCCCACGGACCCCATCTACCGTTGTGCACCGATGACCTGATTTCCGAAGCGATGGCCGAAAGCGCATGTCGACAATTAGCGCGGCACGGACTCCAGGGAATCATCCTGCCCACCTGGAGCTTCAATCCGGCCGGCTTCGCCCGCGAGTTTTCCGGCACGCTCTCGTTCTCCCCGGAACTAACCGCCCGAATGCTTCAAGACCTGGCGCAAAGCCTGGCTCTACAGGGGTGGTCGCTGCTGGCCGTGGCCAACTCGCATTTCGATCCGATTCATCTCGCTAGCCTGAAAGCGGCTTTGCAGGAGCTGGCTCTGGCCGTAGCATTTCCCGATCTGACTCGCGGCAAGTACGCGCGTCGCCTGACCAGCGAATTTCAGAGCGGTGCCTGCCACGCCGGACAGTATGAGACTTCCATCGTACTGACCCGTAGCCCTGAACTTGTTCATCAGCACGACCTGCCCCCCGTCCCCCACTCCCTGGTCGAGGCGATCGTCCAGGGTCGAACTACCTTTGCGGAATCGGGAGGTCCCCAGGCTTATTTCGGCACCCCCGCCCGGGCCAGCGCCGAAGAAGGCCAGCAAACCATCGAAGAGCTCGGACTTATTCTGGTCGAGTCCATTCTAGAACAACGGCAAACTCTCCCCACCTCCCCGTAGGGAAATGAAAAAGGGCCGGCGACCCGATGAATCGCCGGCCCAAGTAGAAAAGCTCCAAACTAGTCTCGAACGGCTTGTTCGCAGGAGCGAAGCGAGCGAACAAACGTTAGGGACCAACGGAGTCGCGTGCCCTAACGTTTGATTATCATTGATGGCGTGGCACGCGACGTAGGCTAGTTCTGGTGTCCCTCGTCGCGCTCGCGGATATACATGAAGTATTCCGCATCGAACTGCTCGACCAGAGCCACGGGAATGTTGATCAGTCCCTCATAGGTTCCGATACGGGCGCGGTCGCCAATCATTTCACGGACGCGCATTTCCTTGGCTTTGGGCAACAGCACGATGACGTGAGCGCCCGGCACCAGGTCGGACGTCGAGGCCATACGCTTGCCGAACCACATCGGCTGCTGAGCCGGAACCGAGAAGGTCAGCTTCTTCTCGTCTTCGGTGGTCAGGAACACCTGGCCGCTCATGTAAGTGTTGACGATGGCCGGAATTTTGCCGGTTTCGTGCATCACGATGGCCACGCCGGGTTCGATGCGATCCACCTGTTCCCGATTTTCCATACGCTGGGCTACAGCAGGTCCCAACAAGGCTGCCGCCGCGGCTACTACAGCAAGGCTCTTTTTCCACATAATCTTCTTCCTCCACTACTTGCGCGGCTGCCTGGGGCGCCGCCGTCTCCAGCATCATAGACTCGGCACCCCGGGATGGCCTGGGATCGAGGTACCAGCGGCCCCAGGATTTTCCTAGCCAATTTTCAGGACTCGACTTCCTAAGCAAGGCGAGGCTGCTCAAGTAATCTGAAGGCGAGCAATCCTATCGAGGTTGCCAACACAAGTGGAGGAAGAAATCATGAAGAAAGCACTCTTTGCAACCGCAATCCTGATGAGCTCGGTCTTGAGCGCCCCGGCGACCTACGCCCAGGACACCCCGCCCCAGGAGGCCCCCAGCTACTCGAACACGGTCGAGTCCACCCCGGCTCCCGTGGAAAAGACCGACGTCAACGTCAACGTCGAAGCCCCGCCCACCAAGGTGGTGCAGGCTCCCGCTCCCGACGTCAATGTGCACGTAGACAGCCCTTCCGCGGCCGTGCCCAGCACCTCGACCGAGCGCACCACCAAAGAGACCTCAGTGACGCGCATCGTGCAGCAACCCGCCGATGATTCCAGTAACATGGCGTTTCTACTGGTCGGTGGCGGCATTGCCGCTCTGGCTGTAGCCGGGTTGTTCGCATCTACCCGCCGCTAGCGGGGAACCAGGAAAATTGAAGGCTGGACGGCGCTCTCAAGTTGACTGTGGGAGTGCCGTCCTTTTCCTTTTTCAGGGGTTGTGGATGACGGTCGGGGCGGTGGTTTTGCCCACCATGCGACCATTGACAAAGGCTTCCACGTCGAAGCGGTAGTCGCCGGCTCTTTCCGGGAAAGGATACGGATCCAGCAGCATCTCGCGCACTTCGCCGGGGGCCAGACGGGCTTTGGGAAGAATCATTTCGTCCACGGTCTTGTCGGGCTTGGTGACCAGCATGTGCATTTCGAATTCGGCTTCGAGTTTGCTGTCTTGATTTTTCACCACCAGGCGCCCCTGGCGCAGTCGGTCGGTGCTGGTGGGCACGACCATCTTCAGAGGCTCCATCAGCAGAAACGGCTTGGGAGCCTGCGGGTTGGCGGCGTAAGGATCGCTGATCGCTTGCGGTCCGAGTTCGGTATTGCGAGGTTCCCACTGGGCCTGGCTGGGCAACGGTTCCTTGGAAAGGAACTGGGCATAGGCCTCGTCGATGCGGTTGATGTCTTCCTGGCCGTTGACCACATAGGGAGTCAGAGCGATGAAAAGCGAGGTCTTTTTCTGTTCGTTGCGCAGCTCGCGGAACAGGTTCTGGATCAGCGGGATATCCCCCAGGATCGGCACCTTGTGGATGGTCTCGGTGGTGCGGCGGCTGATCAGACCACCGATCAGCAACGTTTCGCCATCGCGCAAATTCACGTCGGTTTTGACTCGGCGGTTGCTGATCAGGGGAATGACGTAACCAAAGCCGCCCAGATTCTGGTTGAGGAACTCGGTAACTTCCTGCACTTCTTGCTCCAGTTCCAGACGAATCGTCTGACCCTGGGAGATGTGCGGCGTGAATTCCAGCTTGATGCCGACGTCCTTGTAGTCGTAGGTCACCAGCGGCTGACCGGTTTGCGAGAAACGCGCACCGGTGGCGAAAGGCACCACGTTGCCGACCTTCATTTCCGCCTTCTTGTGGTCGGTGGCCACCAGTCGGGGCGAGGAGATCAACTCGAAGTTGGTGTTGGTGCGCTCACCGGTGAGGAAGCCAAACAGACTGGGCACCTGCACATCGCGACCACTTACGTTAATCGTGCGGGAGCTTCCGCCGCTGGCGCCTACTAGAAACTGACCGGAGGTCAGGAAGGAGAGCAGGCCTTCTTCACTGACGCCGCCGTTGAAGCTGGCCACAGGGCCGCTCGAATCAAACAGCTGAAGTTTGGAGCCGGTATTGAGGAGATCGGTAAGGCTGACCTCGGCGACTACCGCGTGAACCAGGATTTGCTTGCGCTTTCTGTCCAGGCTGGCCAGCAGCGAGCGAATGCTGGGATATTCGCTGGGGCTGATATACACCAGCACTGCGTTCAGTTCCGGATCCGCGCCTACGCGGGCGCCCACGTAAACCAGTTGGGCCGGCGAACCAGGAGTGGCCCCGGTGACCGGAGTGGGGATCGGAACGGTGGCCAGGCCACCGGGAGCGCCCGGGACGGCCGGATTGGCGGTGCCGGAGGCGGTGGTATTGGCGTTGCCCGTGCTCGAGCCGGCCGCCTGACGTCCGCGCCGGTTCTCTTCCTCATCCTGGGCTCGCTTACGCTCGGCCAGCAGTTCCTGCACGATTTTGGCGACGTCTTCCGCCTTGCCTTGCTGCAACTTGTAGACAAAGTAGCGAGGTTTCTCCACCGTCAGCGGGGCGGAGCGGGCCACGTCCAGCGCGGCTACGGTTTCGCGAATCTCTTTCATCTGGATGGGAGTGGCCTGCACCAGCAGCGCGTTGGTGGGAGGGAAAGCCGTCACCAGCGGCTGCGAGGCGCCCGGCAGCACCAGATTTCTTTGCATGACGGTCTGCAGGACCGGTGCCATTTTTTCGGCTTCGGCGTATTGCAGAAAGATCGTTTCCATGGAGATTCTCGGGGTTGCCCGGTCTAAAGAACGCACCAGCGCTCCCACCTGACGCAGCACCTCGGGCGTATCGATCAGGACTAGAGCTTTGCCGGCGGCATAAACCTGCGCCCCGTTGGGATCGCTGATGTAAGGACGAATGGCCGTCAAAACCTGGGTGGCGTCGCCTTCACGCAGCACCACCGCCATGCTGGACTGGCGCGAATCGCGGCGCACGTCGGCAATCGGCATGACCTGATAGATTCCGTGGGACTGGCGCAGGGCAAAGCCGCTTTTATTGAGCACTCCCTGGAAGACTTGCCAGAGTTCTTCGGAGGTTAACTGAGAGCTGGCCAGCAGTGTCACTTTCCCGCTGACGCCTTCATCCAGCACGACCGTACGACCCGTCAGCTCGGAAACGATGCGGGCCAGCACGCGAATGTCCAGATTCTCGTAGTTCATGGAAATTGGGCCACGCCGCAGGGCGCGCTGGGCATCCTGCTTGATCAAGGGTCCGCTGGGGGCCTGGGGCGGCGTTTGGGGCGGTTGCGCCCAGGCCAGGGTGGAGACCAGGCCGCTTACCAGTAGACAAGTTTTCAATTTCACGAGGGCGTTTTAGAGTTCGGCCCGCCTTTTCCTTTTCTCAGAAAGGAGTATCCGTTGGCGGGGGTGTGGAAAGCAAATCGGTGGAAAGCGGTCGGCTGCGGCAAATAGGGCCCTATCGTCTGGTGCGCAAGCTCGGGCAGGGCGGCATGAGCAGTGTTTTTCTGGCTGAGGACGGCGAAGGGCAGTCCTTCGCTTTAAAATTACTCAATTTGAGCCTGGAGACCGAGCCCGAGTTTCGCAAACGATTCCAGCGCGAGGCAGAATTGACGCAACGCCTCAGCCATCCCAATATCGTTAAGACGCTGAGCTGGGAGGATGATCCCGACGTTGGCGTTTATCTGGTGATGGAGTATGTCTCCGGCGGCAATCTGCGGGTGCATCTGGAGGAAAATACTGAACCCTGGTCCGTGGAGCAATGCGTCAGGCTGTTTGCCCCGGTGGCCGCGGCCCTGGATTATGCTCACGCGGAGAAAGTCATCCACCGAGACCTCAAACCCGAGAATCTGCTCTTCGAAGGAGTCGACGCCTTGAAAATCGCCGACTTCGGGGTGGCCCGGGTGGAGCACGGCAGTCGCCTGACGCGCACCGGAGTCTTGCCTGGTACTCCCGAGTATATGGCCCCGGAGCAATTTTCCGACCAGCCGGCCGGTCCTGAAGCCGACGTCTATAGCCTGGCCACCATCCTCTACGAATGTCTGGTCGGGACCACTCCCTTTCGCTCCGACAATCTGGCTCAGGTGTTGCAGCGTCAGGCTTTTGAAAAGCCGCAAGCGCCCACCCAACGGCGCGAACAACTGCCTTACTATGTGGACCGTGTGCTGCTCAAGGCCTTGGAAAAGAAGCCCGAGCAACGCTATGCCAGTGCCGGTCAACTACTGGACGCGCTGGCCAATCCTCCCGCCAGTCTGACCTCCAGGCCCAGCCGTCCCGACGCCATCAGCGAACTACCTACCCGTCACGTCGTGTACAAAGGGGGCGGCCCCGCGGCCCGGCGCAAATCCCTACCCTGGGGGCTGGTCTGGCTGGTCTGGACTCTGGCCGGTCTGGCCTGGTGCTGGCGTAGCCTGCCCGCACCGACTCCGCCCGCCTGGCTGGAACAAGCTCTGGGCTGGCAACCTGCTCCGGTCGGCCGCCAACTGTGCGCTTCGGTCCTGTGGTGCGGCATCGAGGTGGCCGTGCTTTCTCCCACCCAACGGTTGGAGGCGCTCGAACGGGCCCGATTCTCCGCCGGCCTCTGGGGAGACTGGCTGCACGGTGACGGTCCCAAGAATCTGCGGGGCGCCAGGGTAGGGGATGACTACGTTCTTTCGGTGGCGGAAGGAGAATGGTTGCGTGTGGACGCCCAGATGGCCGTCAATTTACGAGCCACTCCCGAGCAGATCGGCCAGTACTGGTTGGCGCTCCTTCAGGACGTGCAGTCGATTCGCATGGGCAGAACGCCCAATCAAGTGAAAGATCTGGAGCGGCGCCGCCCGCTAAGACTCGACCGGACGCCGCCCCGTTATCCGCTGTTGGACCGACTCTACGATCGCTGTCGGATTCAGAGTCGCGAAGGGGCCATCGACGCCGAGGTCATCTTGGAAGCCTTGCGCTCCCTGGGCAACCCTGATTTTCGTCGCCTGCGGGAGGCCGCCCGTTCCGTGCCGTTGCCCAAGCCGTGAGCGTCATTCGCATCGGCCGCAATCAGGACTGCGATCTGGTGTTGGACAGTCCCCTGGTCAGCCGTTACCACGCCGAATTGGAGGTCGGTGCGGAAGGGGCCTGGTTGCGGGACCTGGAGAGCGCCAACGGGACTTTTGTGGGCGGCCGGCGTGTCTCCCAGGCCCAGCTTCGAGCCGGTCAGGGGCTCTATCTGGCCAACGTCCATCTGATTTTTGATGGTCAAAGGCTGAGCGAAGACGGTGCTCACAGCGCCGTGGGAATCGAAGTCGAGGATGTCTGTTTCCGACCGCCCACGGCCAGCCGTATGCTGCTCGATCACATCTCTTTCTCGGTCCGACCCGGACAGTTCGTGGCCCTGGTCGGCACCAGCGGTGCCGGCAAATCGACGCTGATGAGTCTGTTGCTCGGACAACAGGCGCCCACCCAGGGAGGGGTGCTGATCAACGGTCAGTCGTCCTTCGCGCACCAGGAGCAGTTTCGCCACCTCATCGGTTTTGTTCCTCAGGACGACATCGTCCATCGTGTCCTTCCGGTAGAGGCGGCTCTCGACTACGCCGCCCGACTGCGCCTGCCCGCGGATACCAGCCTGGAGGAGCGGCAGCGTCGCGTGGAAATCGCGATGACCACCATGGAATTGGGTCATCGCCGCGAGGTGGCCATCTCGCGTCTCAGCGGCGGCGAGCGCAAACGCGTCAGCATGGCCGCCGAGTTGCTCACCGAACCCAGTCTTCTCTTCCTGGATGAACCGACCAGCGGTCTCGACCCGGGAATGGAAAAGAAGACGATGCAGCTGCTGTCGCGACTGTGTCGTCAAGGGCGAACGGTCGTTTTGATTACTCATGCCACTCAGAACATCGTGCTCTGCGATCAGGTGGCGTTGCTGGCTCCGGGAGGGCGCCTGGTCTACTACGGGCCTCCTCGGGACGCCCTGGAGTTCTTCGAAGTCCCCGATTTCGCCGAGATCTATCTGGAGATCGGCAGCGCCGAAAGCGGGGTCGTCTGGCAAAAGCGCTTCAATAAAGTGCGTCCGGAGGCGGAGCTCCACCCCGCGCCGGCAGCGACAGGTGCCGCTCAAGCCGCCGCTCGCCTTCCCTGGGGGACCTCCTGGCGTCAGTGGTGGGTGCTCTGTCAGCGCTATTCTCACCAGATTTTGGCGGACCGATCCAATCTGATGATCATGGCTTTGCAGGCCCCCTTGATCGGTCTGGTGCTCTCCCTGCTGTTTGACCCGCACCTCTATGATTTGCGCCAGATCTCCGGCGAGGTCAGCTATCCCATCAAGGAAGGGCCGACGCTGCTCTTTTTGCTGGTGGTCAGCTGCCTGTTCTTTGGCTCGATCAATTCGTGCCGAGAGATCGTCAAGGAACTGCCGATTTTGCGCCGCGAACGTCTGGTCAATCTGCGCCTGTTGCCCTATTTCTTATCCAAGGTCGCCGTTCTCTCGCTCATTGGGGCTATGCAGGCGGCGCTACTGCTGGCCATCGTGCAGTTGCGCATTCCGCTGCATTTGCCGACCCTGGAGCTGCAGCTGATGTTGCTGGCTTTCCTGATCGCTGCCGCGGTGGGCGGTACCCTTTTGGGACTGATGCTCAGCTGCCTGGCCGGCTCGGCGGAGCAATCCTCTTCCCTGGTTTCAGTGTTGTTGATTCTGCAACTGTCGCTGTCGGGCGCCTTTATCAAGCCCGAGCAGATGCTACCCGCGCTGCGCTGGATTTCGTGTGTCAGCATCTCGCGTTGGACCTTCGCGGGGGTCGGATCGGTGGCCGGCTTGAACGCCCGTTTCATGGAACTCAAAATGGGCTGGATCACCAGCGATTTTTACCTGCCGATGAAGCCGCTGTGGGGTCTGATTTTTCCCCTCCTGGGCATTCACGCGGCCATCGCGGTGGCCGCCTTGCGCTGGCGTGAAGGGCAGTCCGAACGATGAAGAGAGGGTTGCTCTGGCTCGCTCTGGTCGGCCTGGCGTTTGCTCAAAGCCCCGAACGCAAGCTGGTTTTTTTGCGCTCTCAGGGAGTCAGCTCCTGGGCCGAGAGTGATCCGCGATTTGACTTCAGCTGTTATCTGCCCCGGCGGTATACGCTGCGCGGCCTGGAAGAATCTCTGATCAAAGCCACCGCCAGTAGCGGCGGTTTGCCCACCCGCCTGCTGGGCACTTTCCAGGGTGACCAGGTGCTGGTGGCGCGGCCTAACTTGCGCCTGGAACCACCTCTCTTGCCCCTCAGCCTGACCGTGCGCAATCCCTGGCGGGGTGTGGTGGCCTTGCGTCAGGGGGGACGAGAAATGGCCATCGTCCCCGGCCAGTGGCAGCCCTGCACTGCCGCACCCGTCGGGGACGGCCTCTATCAGGTGACCGCCTGGAGCGAAGGCGGACAGGTCCACTTACAGGACCTATCGCCGCTGGGCCCCGCGCCGACGCCCGGCCAGCTTCAGGGACCGCTGCGTGCGGTGATCAGCGAAGGCTTTCTGGAGCATACCCTACAGCTTTACCGCCAGGCTCACCCGCAGCTTTTTCGCTTTGCCGAACCGGCGGGCCGGGCTGGCTTCGAGTTGTCTCACCTGGGGCTGACCACCATTCCCGGCCATTTGCGTGCGTATGCTTCCGTGAACGGTCAAATCCAGGGTCTGGGCAAGTTGGTAGAGGGCGAGTGGGAGGCCCCGCTGCAGCTGGAATTGCAGGGCGGGTATGCGCGCATTCAGCTGGCTCCTCAAGGGCAGACCATGCGTTTAGTAAAACCTCTGTTCGCGGAAATGCCGCAGAGCTGGGCGGACGGACTTAGCGGTATGGCCCAACGCATTTTCTCGGCTCCCCTGGCGGTACCCGTGCCCGGAGCCTATTTGCAGCCTCTGCTGGCCAGCGGTCTGGTCACTCAGGCCGAACTCGATCAACTGCGCATCCAGCCGGCGGGTTGGGGAGATCGGCGCAGCGGCTGCTTGCTGCTCAGCAGCACGCCTGCGGCAGCTCCGCCCGAGCAAATCGGACTGGCTGCTCCTGCTGGTTTTGCCCTGGCCCTGGACGCCCAGGCTCTCAATCGGGGCATCGCCCAGTCCCTGAAGTTGCCTATGCGCGTGGACCTGCCCGCGGACCGCGTTCCCTCGCCTCAGGTGCTGATCTTCAAAATTAAGCTCAAGCAGTTGGAAGTGCAGCAGCTGAACTTGCGCTACCAGAACGGCGGATTCCGCTTCGACCCTTGCGTGGTGGCGGTGGCCTGGGAAGCGGGACCGCTCTCCGGTCTGGAGCCGGGTGCTCGGGTGGTGGGCAATGCGATCCCCATCCTGGAGAACGGTCAGTTGCACCTGCGCATGAACATTGAAAAACTGGACATCCTCAGTCCCCAGGTTCTCCAGCAATCGCCCGAAGAGCAGCGACGCCTGCGCGCCCAGATTCTGGATGGTCTTCAGAGAGCTCCACTGCCGCTTCCCATCCCCACCCGATTGCCCACCGAGGTTCACCCTCAGGCCCAACTGCAAATTACCCGCCTTCAGGCCGACCCCGACGCCCTCTGGCTGGCCGGTGCCTGGGACCGCTAACCGTTCGCGCCCTGCCAGGGAGGGAAGAGATCGTGGGCGAGACCCAGAGTGTCGAGAATCTTACCGACGATATGGTCGACCAGGTCTTGCATGGTTTTGGGCTGGTGATAGAAGCCTGGCATAGGTGGCAGCACCACCGCGCCCATCTCGGTGACCGTCAACATGTTCTTCAGGTGGACGGCGTGCAGGGGAGTTTCGCGGGTCACCAACACCAGCTTGCGGCGCTCTTTTAACATCACATCGGCGGCTCGGGTCAACAGGTTGTCGCTCAAACCGTGGGCAATAGCCGCCAACGAACGCATGCTGCAAGGAGCCACCACCATCGACTCGACCGCGAACGAACCGCTGGCGATACTGGCGGCAATGTCGCCCTCACGATGGACCACATGGGCCAACTGCTGAACGGATGCCAGTTCCCAATCCGGGTTTTCCAGTCTCAGGGTGACGCCGCCGGAACGGGTGATGACCAGATGAATTTCCAGGTCTGACTGGAGGCGCAGCGCCTGCAGCAGCCGGATTCCGTAGATACACCCGCTGGCTCCGCTGATTCCCACCACGATTCGCTTCATGAGACGGCCTTCTTGGCTGGCCCATTTTCTTCCCTTGATCCTCGAGAAATAGGACTCTGGACAGGGGTGTTTGGACACACTCGTATGTTAGGCTGGTTGCAGTGGGGAACCAGGAACTTTGGCCATAAGGCTACGAAGCGGAGGCCGCCGTGCAATTCGACCGTATACTGAGTAAATTCTCGGGAGAACTTCCTCTCTTTCCCTTGCCCAAGGTGGTGCTGTTTCCGGGTGCCCGGCTTCCGTTGCACATCTTCGAGCCCCGCTACAGACAGATGGTCAGTGATGCGGAAGAAAACGAAGGCCTGATCGGAATGGTGTGCCTGCGCGAGCGACGCGGCAAAACCGACACCGGCAACAGTCCCGTGCACACGGTGGCCTGTCTCAGCCAGATCCGCAATTTGCAGCGCCTGCCGGACGGTCGCTTCCTCATGCAATTGCAGGGAATTCAGAGAGCCCGCATCCGGGAAGAGCTGGATGTTCAGAAACCCTATCGGATTGCACGAGTGGATTTGATTCCCGACATCGTGAACCCGCTGGAACCGGTGGCTATCGAGAATCTTTTCGAGCGCGCCCTGGATTCGTTCAATCAGGTGCTGCGCAACCTGGCCGACCTGCCGGGCTCGCTGGTCTCGATCCAGAAAGACGCCCCCGCCGGCTTGCTGCTCGACGTGCTGTCCTACTACCTGCCGGTGGATTCGCTGATCAAGCAGCGCCTGCTGGAGGAGAGTGAAGTTCACCAGCGCGCACGCCTGCTGTCACGGATTCTCGACGAACTCGCCCAGGTGGTGCCGGATGACGACACGGTGCGCTTTCGCATCTTTCCAAAGCCCAGTTGGAACTGAAGTGCTCAAAGGACCGCAGTACCTCAGAAAACGTATTTGCTTGAGTACAAAATTGGCCCAAAATTGGAAACTCGACTGCCTCCGTTCGAGTTCCCTTCATGAATGCGACTGTCGCTCTCCCGCGCTCTGGCCGGCCTGACCACTCGCCACCCCCGGTCGGTGGTGCTGTTGGCTCTGATTACGGCGTTTTTCTGTCTATGGACGGGCTTGCGGGGGCTCAGTTTCACCGTCGACCGCACCGACATGCTGGACCCCAAGCACCCGGTGCAGAAGAACTGGCGAGCCTATCGCCAGGAATTCGGGAGCGCTTCCGACTATGTGGTGATGGTCAAAGGCGATCCCGAGAAAGCCCGGCTGGCCGTCGAGGACCTCGGTCAACGCCTCAAGGCTGAGCCACAGAACTTCAGTAGCGTTCTTTATCGGTTCGATCTGCCGGAACTGCTCAAGTCTTCGCTCTACTATGTGTCTCTGCCCAGCCTGCAAGCCTTGCAGGATGAACTGGTGCGGGCCCGCCAACTGCTGGAGCCGCTTTCCGCCCGCGCGGGTCTGGAGGCTCTGCTGCGCAGCCTGGCTCGCCCCAGCTCCGCCCGCGAAGTGGCGGAACGATTAGGGCCCTCCTTGCCGGTCATGAACAAGGTTCTGGAGGCCCTGGTGGTCAGTCTGGAGAGTCGCGGCGAAACCAGTTCTCCCACCTTCCTCACCGAGATCACCTCGGATATCCCGGACATTCAGGAACTGGGTATCAAGCCGGGCCAGAAAAGCTTCTACCTTACGGTGGATGAAGGACACGCCTACGTTCTGCTGCTGAGTGCCCGAGATTCTTCCGGAAACTACGCTTCCAGTCTGTCGACCATCTCGCGCCTGCGGGCCATCGCCGAACAGGTGCATCGCCAACATTTCGATGTGGAAGTCATGGTCAGCGGTGAGCCCGTCATCAACGCGGACGAGACACAAATGGCCCTGCGCGACGCCGTGCGGGCCTCTGTCTATGCTTTCGCGCTGGTCGGGCTACTGCTGATGGTGGTTTTTCGCGCGGTGCGCAAGCCGGCTGCCGTCATGGTCTCGATGCTGGTGGGAATCAGTTGGACCTCGGCCCTCGCCGCCTGGACGCTCGGAGAAATCAATCTCCTGACCATCAACTACGTCACCATGCTGGTAGGCCTGGGGATGAGCTTCGGTATCCACATCCTTTACCGCTTCCAACTGGAACGCTCCATCGGATTGGAGCCGGCTCAAGCGGTTCGCAGCACTCTCGGTATGGAGGGGGGCAACTTTGTGGGCGCCCTCTCCACCGCCGTCGCCTTCTGGGCGCTCTACTTCACTTCATTCCGCGCGGCCGGACAGTTGGGTCTGGTGACGGGCAGCGGCATGTTGCTCTGCTACCTCTCCAACGTGACCACCTTGCCCGCCCTGCTGATGCTGCTGGATAAAGGCCGCAACCAGGAATTCTGTCCTCACTGGCGCTGGATGAGTCGCACCAACGCCTGGGTCCTGGAGAGGCGCAAGTGGGTTCTGCTGGCCTCGTTGATCGTCAGCCTTTATAGCCTGAGTTGGGTAACACGGATCCCGTTCGACTACAACCTTATGAACATTCAGGCCGACAATGCCCCCGCGCTCTCGGTGGAGCGCTACCTGCAGCGTTTCCATTTCTCGGCTCTCTACGGGGTGATGATTGCGGACAACATGGAAGAAGCGCGCAAGCTGAGCCAGCGTCTGGAAATTCAGCCCACCGTCGGCCGCGTGGCCTCGGTTACTTCCTTCGAGCCTCGCGGCTATGCCGAGAAGAAGCCGACCGTGGAGCAGCTGATCGGTCTGGGCAAAGGGCTGGGGCTTCCCACCTTCCCGCCCATTCGCACCGGCGAAGACCTCGAGAATCTTTACAACGCCTATCTGGCCGCGCGCCGTCAAGCCAAAGTAGCCCTGAAAGTCTGGCGTAACGGTCCGCTGGGACCGGAGGCGGACCGTTTTGAAGGTCTCTTGAACCGGCTGGACGCTTCGTTGGACGCGGACAATCCCGGACCCATGCAGGATGCCATGAAGGCCTTCGAGCGTCACGAAATCGGCCAGGTTGCGCTGGAAATGCGTTTGCTTAAAGAGCAAACCAGCGCCGCCCCCAAGGTTCTCGAAGCCCTGCCGCCGGAACTGCTCTCGCGAGTGGTGTCGCCTAATGGTCGAGTCTCTCTGCGAGTTTTTCCCAAGGAAGACTGCTGGGAGCGCGACGCCCTGGGACGCTTCGTCAAGAATCTCAAGCACGTGGATCGTAACGCCACCGGCTACGCCGTGCTGGTTTATTACTATCTCGAGGACATGCGCAAGGCCTACATCCAGTCCGGCCGCAACGCTTTGGCCGTCATCTTTGTGCTGCTGATTTTCCACTTCCGCTCGTTGCGCACCGCCGCGTTGGCCATGTTCCCGAAGCTCCTGGGAGTGCTATGGATGATCGGAGCGATGGGTTGGCTGGGAGTGAGCTTCAATCCCATCAACTTCTTATCCCTACCTTTGACTCTGGGAATTGGCTTGATTTTCGGAGTCCACGTGCTGGAAGCGCGCAATCAGTGTCTGTTCCGCGACAGCACCGGGCCCGCCATCGTTCTGTCGGGACTGACCACCATGATTGGATTTGCCACCGTGTTGACGGCGGAGCACAAAGGGGTGGCCAGTTTCGGACTGCTGATGGTGCTGGGGGTGGGGGCGAACCTGTTGAGCAGCGTGATCACCCTGCCGGCGCTGCTGAAAAGCGAGCCGGGCCTGATCGAACGCTAAATAAAAAACGGCCTGTTCGATTTGCGCGAACAGGCCGTTTTTCGTGGTTTCCGGGAAGGCTTACGGCTTGGGCTCTTCCGACTTCGGGGCCAGGGCCTTGAAGGCGACCAGGCTGCCGAGCAGGGCTCCCGAGACGCCAAGGGTGGCGGCCAGGACCGGGCTACCGGTTCCCGACAGGAAAGACTGAGCGATGCCGGCGCCGGCGCCGACCGCTGCTCCCAGGATGCCGCCGCCGATGGCGCGGTATTCGCTGCTGCTGGGACCGAAGGCTTCGAAAGCAATGCCGCCGAGGATGCCACCGCCGACGGCGAGAGCGGGGATGGAGGCTACCGCCAGAGCTTCGGCGGCAAATCCGCCGTGCAGACCGGCGAGCGCGCCCAGAGCGGCTCCGCCCACCGCGCTACCACCCAGCAGCGCTACCTTGGCATACGACGTTTTCGGTTCGTCGTTCTGGCCGTTCAGGTCTACCTGGTCCGGTTTGGGGGGAGTGGCCGGAGCCTGGGGCTTGTCGTTCTGGGGAAGTTTGTTCAGGTTGAACTGGGGGGCGGATGCGATTTTCATTTTAGTGAGCTTCCTCTGTGTGTTTTTGTTTGTCAGGATGTGTCAGGGCAGGCCTGCATTCTTGATCTATCCTGTGGATTGTATGCAGAGGGTAGGGTCATTGCATCGAGTCTTTGTGAACTTTTCGCCGGGGGGGAATTCCTTTGTTGGCGGGAGAACGCAAAAATTATACAAGACCTGTATCATACCGATACGCTGGAGGATTTTATGCAAAAAGTCGCACAGACACTGATTGCTGGCCTGATGGTCAGCTTGCCCGGCTGGGCCCAAACCGTTTTCCCGCCGGCCAACTCCACCATCAACCAGATGCGTCCGAGCATCGGTTGCGATTGGGGAGGTGGAGCTCGCAACCTGCGGCTTTTCCTTGACGGACGCGAATGGACGCAAGAGGCCAATAAGAACGGCGGGCGCATCGACCTCAACCCGATCTTCGATGTCGGCTACGGCACGCACACCGTTGAATCGCGAGCCACCAGCCTGTTGGGCCTGCCGATTTCCAAGACCTGGTCGTTCACTATCGACAATCCGAACGGAAACGTAAATTCCAACAATCCGGCCACCCGCGTCTATCCGCTGGCCGATAACGTCGTCAACGAATCCAGACCCCGGGTCAGCGCTGACTTTCCCGAGAACGTGCGCCAGGCGCGCGCTTATCTGGACGGCCAGGAAGTGCAGGCCAACGTCAACGGTAACAACGTTTCCTTCACTCCCTACCAGGATCTGAATCGCGGCACCCATCAGGTAAGCGTCGAAGCCACCTATCAGTCGGGCGCGCGCGCCACCCAGAGCTGGGCTTTCAACGTGCGCCCCAATAACAATAACAACGGCAACAATGGTAATAATGGAGACGGCAGCTGGAGCCAGTTCACCAACATCCTTCCGATGAAGGGCACCGACGTCAACAACCCCCGTCCTCTGGTCTCCACCGACCTCAGCAGCAGTATGGACAACGTTCGCGTCTACATCGACAAGAACGAAGTCACCAACCAGGCCCAGATCAGCAACAACCGCATCGCCTGGAATCCGACCTACAACCTGACCCCCGGAACCCATGAGGTGCGCATCGAGGGCCGCCAGACCAACAATAATCAGTTCGCCAACGCGGTCTGGCAGTTCAACGTCGCCCCCTACAACAACAACGGCAACTGGGACAACGGCAACAACGGCAACTGGAACAACGGAAATAACGGCAACAACAACGGCAATTGGAACAACGGGAATAACAACGGAAACAATCAGGTCGACTTCGGTGTCGACACCCCCAACCAGGGTGACCGCGTCAATCCGAGTTTCCGGGTTCAGGGTAGCGCCGAGCCGGACTCCAATGTGCGCGTCTCGGTGAAGCCTTTGCCCAACAAGAACAAGGTGGCCCAATTCCAGGGCAAGGCAGACGCCAACGGAAACTACAACATCTCGGTTGCGCCCGCCTGGGCTACCCGCGGTATGCGCCTGGAAGTCACCACCACCGTGCTCGACCGCCGTGGCCGCGCCCTGGCTGACCCGATCGTCATTCAGGTGATCCGGAGGTAGGGGAGAGGGAGAGTTTGGGGGGAGGGGGAGAGGCTCTGGCCGGCAGGCCGGGTCTCTCCTCTAAAAAAAGGGGACTGGCGCTTTTGCCAGTCCCCTTTTTTATTGGAGCAAAGTAGGCCTTTGCTAAGCCCGCTCCCCCTCTCCAACCCTATTTGGGAGGAACGATCGTTTCCGGCGAGCGCCACAGGCGGGACACCAGCAGCTCTTTTTCCATCAGGAAATCGAGCGGAAGCTTGTCTTTCAAGGTGATGAAAAACTGCTCGTGAGCCACCGTCTGGGCCTTGAAGGCTTCGCGGTCGAGCGTTTGCAGGCGATTGAACTGCTCGCGCGAGTACTCGATGCCCGTCCAGTCCAGGTCGCGGTAGCGGGGCATCCAGCCCAGCGGGGTTTCCACGCCGTAGCCGTGACCCTGGGCGCGCTCCACGATCCACTTGAGCACGCGCATGTTCTGACCGTAACCGGGCCACATGAACTGCCCGGCTTCGTCCTTGGCAAACCAGTTGACGCGGAAGATGCGGGGCGGCTCGGGCAGTTTGCGACCGATGGTGAGCCAGTGGTCGAAGTATTCGGCCATGTGGTAGCCACAGAAAGGCAACATCGCCATCGGATCGCGGCGGAAGTCGCCGACCTTACCTGCGGCCGCGGCAGTCTTTTCGGAGCCCAGAGTGGCGGCCAGATACACACCGTGGCCCCAGTTGAAGGCCTGATAGACCAGCGGTTGATTCTGACTGGCGCGTCCACCGAAGATGAAAGCTTTGATGGGCACGCCATTGGGGTCTTCCCAGGCGGGGTCTATGGTGGGGCACTGCGAGGCCGGCGAGGTGAAGCGAGAGTTGGGATGAGCGGCCTTGCGGCCACAACCGGGCGTCCACTCCTGGCCGGTCCAATCGGTCAGCTTCTCGGGCGGTTCTTCGGTCATGCCCTCCCACCACACGTCGCCGTCCGGAGTCAGCGCCACGTTGGTGAAGATCGAGTTCTTGGAGCACGACTCCATGGCCATCGGGTTGCTGTCCATGCCGGTGCCGGGGGCAACGCCAAAGAAACCGGCTTCCGGGTTGATGGCGTGCAGGGCGCCGTCTTCGCCCGGCTTGATCCAGGCGATGTCGTCGCCCACCGTGAAGATTTTCCAGCCCTCGAATCCCTTGGGGGGAATCATCATGGCGAAGTTGGTTTTGCCGCAGGCCGAGGGGAAGGCGGCGGCCACGTAGGTTTTCTCGCCTTTGGGCGATTCCACGCCCAGGATGAGCATGTGTTCGGCCAGCCAGCCCTCGTCGCGTCCCATGACCGAGGCGATGCGCAGGGCCAGGCACTTTTTGCCCAGCAGAGCGTTGCCGCCGTAGCCCGAGCCGTAGCTCCAGATTTCGCGGTCTTCCGGGAAATGCACGATGTACTTTTGATGGTGGTTACAGGGCCAGGAGACGTCGATTTCGCCCGGAGAGAGAGGCACGCCCACCGAGTGGACGCAAGGAACGTAGGTTCCGGATTGGCCGAGAACGTCCCAAACGGCCGAACCCATACGGGTCATGATTTTCATGCTGACAACCACGTAAGGTGAATCCGTCACCTGTACGCCGATGCGGGCGATGTGCGAGCCGATCGGACCCATGCTGAAAGGCACCACATACATGGTGCGGCCTTTCATGCAGCCTTTGAAAAGGCCGTTGAGCTTCTCGCGCATTTCTTTGGGGTCGACCCAGTTGTTGGTCGGTCCGGCGTCCTTCTCGAAACGCGAGCAAATGAAGGTGCGATCTTCGACGCGAGCTACGTCGTCCGGGTGAGACCGGGCTAAGAAGCTGTTGGGGCGCTTCTCCGGGTTGAGCCGGATGAAAGTGCCGGCGTCCACCATTTGACTGCAGAGCTGGTCGTATTCTTCCTGAGAGCCGTCGCACCAGCGAATGGCTTCCGGTTGACACAGCTCCTTCATCCGGCCGACCCACTCCAGGATCTCCTTATGCGTGCAGTTGCTGGGGGGACTCATCAAAGACGTGGGCATGAAAGAACCTCTCCGTTAGGGAAATTTGTGGGGTGGGGTTTCCTTACCGCGACGGGTTCACCCTGCTGCAGGATACGACTGGGCACACTCAGAACGCCATCCGCCTTATGAGTAAGGTTCTCACTTCACTTCCCATCGGCGAGCGGGTCGGCATCGCCTTCTCCGGCGGTCTCGACACCTCTGTGGCCGTCGCCTGGATGCGTGCCAAAGGCGCCGTCCCCTGCTGCTATACGGCCGACATCGGCCAGTATGACGAGCCCGACATCTCGGGTGTTCCCGCCCGCGCCCTGCAGTATGGCGCCGAGCTGGCCCGAGCCGTCGATTGCCGCCGTGAACTGGTGGAAGAAGGACTGGCGGCGCTGGCTTGCGGCGCTTTCCACGTGCGATCGGGTGGACGGGCCTACTTCAACACCACTCCGCTGGGCCGAGCCGTGACCGGCACCATGTTGGTGCGCGCGATGCGCTCCGACGATGTGCACATCTGGGGTGATGGCTCGACCTTCAAGGGCAACGACATCGAACGTTTTTATCGCTACGGTCTGCTGGCCAATCCCGACCTGCGCATCTACAAGCCCTGGCTCGACGCCGATTTCGTCAACGAGTTGGGCGGCCGCGCCGAAATGAGCCAGTGGCTGGTCGAGAACAACCTGCCCTACCGGGATAGCAAAGAAAAAGCTTACTCGACCGACGCCAACATTTGGGGCGCCACCCACGAGGCCAAGACGCTCGAGCATCTCAACGTTTCCCTCGAAACGGTGGACCCGATCATGGGCGTTCGCTTCTGGGATCCGTCCGTCGACATCCAGACCGAAGATGTCACCATCCGCTTTGCGGCCGGTCGTCCGGTGGGCATCAACGGTAAGGACTATGACGATCCGGTGGCTCTGGTGCACGAAGCCAACACCATCGGTGGCCGGCACGGCCTGGGCATGTCGGATCAGATCGAAAACCGCATCATCGAAGCCAAGTCGCGCGGCATCTACGAAGCCCCCGCCATGGCTTTGCTGTGGATCGCCTACGAGCGCCTGCTCAACGCCATCCACAACGAAGATACGGTGGCCAACTACCATCTGGAAGGCCGTAAATTGGGTCGCCTGCTTTACGAAGGCCGTTGGCTCGACCCGCAGGCCCTGATGCTGCGCGAAGCCATCCTGCGCTGGGTCGCCTCGCTGGTCACCGGCGAAGTCACCCTGCGCCTGCGCCGCGGCGAAGATTACTCGATTCTGGACACTCGCGGTCCGGCACTTTCCTATCATCCGGAAAAGCTCTCCATGGAGCGCACCGAGAACGCCGCCTTCGGTCCCAAAGACCGCATCGGCCAGCTCACCATGCGCAACCTGGACATCGCCGACTCGCGCACCAAGCTGGAACAGTACGCCACCATGCCCGGCGGTGAACTGGGACGCACCCCGCTCTTCGGCCAGCTGGATGCAGCCGGCCTGGATGTGGCCGGTGCCAAAGCCATCGCCGCCAACCCCCGCAAAAAAGCCGACGAAACCGCTCTCGAAGCGGCCGCCATGGAATTCGGCGGCGACTAAGCTCAGGGAGAGGTGGGGAGTTTTTGGGGAGTTGGAGAGACTCTCTCCTCCTCCCCCCATTCTCTCCCCCTCTCCGTTAGCTGACGATTTGGCGGACGACCAGGCTGGCGCAGAAGTTGCCGAAAGTTCCGGTGACGAAGCCGGCGGTGCCGTAGATGACCGAGCGGTCTTCGCAGGAGTGGAGGTCATTCTTGCCTCCCGGACAGACGCAGCGGAAGCCTTTGCCCTCGTCATAGTGGAGTTCGTGGGGCTCGGCGGCGGGTTCGGTCGAGAAGACGGCCGGAATGTCGAACTTGCCCTTGGCCGGGAAGTCATGCTTGGAGCGCAGGATCTTGCGCACGGCCGAGGCTAATGGATCCACGCTGGTCTCGGCCAGGTCGGCAATCTTGATGTGGGTGGGATCGATGCGACCGGAGGCGCCGGTGCTGCATACCACCTTGAGGCCGCGGTCGCGGCAGGCCGCCAGCAGATGGCACTTGGCCGTGATGTTGTCGATGCAGTCGATGACGTAATCGGGCTGGCGGTCGAGCAGCTGGGCCGAGGTGCGCTCGTTGTAGAAATGGCGGATGGCTTCCACTTTGGCCTGCGGGTTAATTTTTTGCAGGCGTTCGGCCAGGATATCGGCCTTGAATTTTCCGATGGTGCCCTGCATGGCCTGGAGCTGGCGATTGGTGTTGGTGATGCAAACCTTGTCAAAGTCCACCAGCCACAGCTGACCGATTCCCGAACGAGACAAGGCCTCGGCCGCCAGCGAGCCGACTCCGCCCAATCCAATGACCATGACCTTGGCGCCTAACAACTTCGCCATCTTGTCGTCTCCCACCAGGCGTCCAATGCGATCAAAGCGCCGGTGCAGGCGATAGTTGTCCTCTACTTCAATGTCAACGTCGGTTGTCAGGGTCATGGCCATCTCCTCAAATTGTCTAGCCCTTGAATTGGCGCCCCCCAGCCTGATCCCTCTGCCGGCCCAAGAAGCGGAATAGGTTGGACTGGAACAGTTCCGGCTGGAGAGGCTGAACCTGCTGCCAGGCTTCCAAGACCGGCTTCAGATCCAGCAGCGAAGTTCCCCGGGAAGGCGCGTCCGTCTCGATCAGCACTCGATCCAGGGGCAGATGGCGCATCAGGTCGCTGCGCGAGAGTGCGTGTGGACCCAGCGAAAGGTAGTCGCCGCGGCGCAACCAGGCTTGCGCGTCGGCCGTGCTGCCCAGAAAGCCGTGAATCATGCAGCGCACGTCGGGAAAGGCTTCCATTTCCTGGAGCAGCGCCTGATGAGCGCGCACGCAGTGCAGGACCACCGGCTTGCGGTAGCGCCTGGCCAGCTCCAGCTGGCGCCGCAGCACTCGTTTCTGGCCCTCGCGCATTTCGGGATCGCGGGCTCGGTAAAAATCCAGTCCACATTCCCCCAGGGCCACCGAGTCCGGCAAAAACTCTTCCAGCCCTTCACAGCCCTGCTCGGCATACCAGGGGTGCAGTCCCTGTGCCAAAAGCACGCCGGGAATTCTGGCCAGTTCGCGCTGCTTAAGCCAGCTGTCTCGATCCGAGGCGCAACTCAGCCAACTGTGGATACCCTGACGACGAGCCTGCTCCAGCACGGCGGAAAGATCGTCGAACTGGGACAGATGGCAATGACAGTCCAACATGTCAGACGTCTTTGAGGTTGCGCGACTTTCTCACCTTTTGGATGAAAGGCCCATTGCCCAGCGCCTTGCTGCGGCCCAGCAAATAGACCAGTGAAGCTCCGTAGTCGGGGTCACTGTGACGGGTGCACTTTTGGGCTTCGGCCGTATGGCCACCGGACAGAAGATACTGGTATTGCACCCAACAGGCCATGCCTTCGGTGAGGGCTCGGTCTTGTTGAATGCAGGCGCGACTTTCCCAGGCGTGGGTCAGTTCGTGGGCCAGGTGAGAGCCGCTCTCGACCTCGGTCTCGCCGGTTAGAAGGTAAACCATTTCCGGGTTGTAGGGGCGATAAAAGGCCACCACATCCACAGCTCGGCCGCTCTCGTTGAACTTGGTGCGCATTTCGTCGTAGTCGACCAGTTGAATGGGGGGCAACGATCTGGCTTCGGGCCCCAGCAGATTGGCCAGGTAGGACTGCACCTGAGTGGTCAAAGTGGCGACTCTGCTTTTGTCGAACATGCCGGTCTTCATACAGCTGGGGCAGATGAAGCGCCCGTCCCGATAGGCTGGTTTGGAACTGGGGTTGTGGCACAGACTGCAGTCGGGCAAAGAGGCCCGGCACTTCGAGCAAACCTGGTAGACACCGTCGCGATAGGTGAAGGCCTGCAAATCCACATTGCCCTTGCAATAACGGCAGACTTGCTGAGCCAGTCCAAGACCCGCCAGAAAGAGCACCAGAAAAAAGAAAAGAGACCGCCTCATCACGGTCTCTTCCCTCTCCCCAAACAACTCTCCCTCTCACCCCAAAGGGGCTGCTTAGAACTCGCGTTCGATGGCGTAAGAGCTGCAGCGGATGGCGCCTTCCAGTTTGGAGATGGAGCCCATCTGCAGCGGCACCACTTCGATGCCGTTGCCCTGATAGATCTTCTCGGCCATCTTGTCGAGCACTTCGCAGCCGTACTGCGGCAGGTAGACCTTCTTGGTCTCCGAGCCATCGGGATTGGTGTAGCGCTCCTGAATGCAGTTGTTGTAGGTCAGGTAGGGCACGCTCCAGGTGGTGCGCAGGCCCATCATCGCCGGCATTCTCTCGATTTCGTAGCCGGCCTCTTTCAGTTCAGCCGCCATGGCGTCGTAGTTGGCCTGGTTCTGGGCATTGTCTTCGGCGCAGATCAATTTGCCGATCAGGTCCTCGCCGCTGGTGATTCCGGCGTTGAGAGCCATCTCGCGGTTGGTGGCGGCCCGTTCTTCGGGGGTCAAGGCTTTCAGGGCCTTGATCGCCAGGCTGGGGTCGCCGACCAGGAATTTCTTGTCTCCGATGGGCGTGGCACACATGTCGATGTGGAAAGCCGGCTGGTCGTGATCGCGAGCGACCACCAGCACTGGACGACCGAACTCGCTCTGGAAGACCAGTTGCGGCAAGTCCGCCCACATCTTCTCTTTGTCGTCGGCCGGTTGACCGCTGGCCTTGGTATAGAACTCCTCGATCTCTTTGGCGCGAGCCGGATCCTGGGCCAATTCCTGGAGGCGGGCGCGAGTGTGCCGAATGGAATCGCTACCCACGAAGATTTGCTTGGAATTGCTCAGAATATTGCCGCCGTCGATGCGCAGGGCCGGGTGGGCCTGCGAGGTGATCGGGTTGTGCTCGTCCTGGCCGTGAACCTGGGCCAGAGTGGGGGCGATGGTGTTGTCGCTGGCTCCCGGCCAGTAGGTGCGGTCCTGAATGAGCAGCTTGGTGTGCCCATCTTCGGCGCGCACGGGAAGCATGGAGTCGCGAATCCAGATCGACATCTTGTCGCCCTGGGCGGGAACGACCGAGACCCGGTTGGGGTCGGTGCCGCTGTCGTGCACCAGTTTGTTGACGTCATCGATGCCGCGTTGGTCGGCGCAAACCACCGTGAAGTGGGTCTCCGGCATGTGCGTAAACAGCTGATTCCAGACGCCAAGCAGTCCGTTGTGGGTTTCCTGGGGCAGAGGCTTGTCGAATTCCACGTTGCCCAGTTGCAGAGCCATTTCTTTGATCTTGCCGGTGCTGTCGGGGAAGATCAGGCCACCCACGCCAAACAAGGGAGCCCCTTGCTCGGCTGCCTTGAAAGCCACCTGTTCCTGGCCGCCTTTCAATGTAGCCGCCGAGCGACGTGTCGCCCCCCCTCGGGTGTCGCGGGAGATCTGGGCGGAGTCGGTGGGCGTCCCCTCGGCGGTCGGCGCGCTGACCTGGGGCTGCGTGCGAACGGGTGCGAAGGTGCGGATCGGAGATTGGCTCTGAATGATCATAGTTCTACTATGAGGCAGTGCGGCCGTCCGAGCTTGAACAGGAAGTTACATTCTGATCGGGTGGCCCACGACCACCAGCGGTACCCCGTTGTCCTTGGTGGTCAGGGTTACGACGATCTTGTCGGTGCGCACATCCACCGTGAAATCGGTGACCGCTCTGGCCACCACCCGGAAGCCCGCTGCCCGCTGGGGGTCTGTTTTGCGCAATTCATGGCTGTCTACGTCCAGCCAGTACTCGACGAACTGAGTGTCGAGCAGAAAAGAGGTGCCGGTTTCGCGAGTGTTGCGGCGCCAGTTGAGCTGACCCTGGGCGGTGGGATGCTGCAGGCCGCTGCCGACCGCGGGCACGTTCCAGTCGAAACAAATGGCGATTTCGCGGAGAATCTTGCTCATCGCCACGGCCCCTTCGCGTTGGGCGGAGGTGCGCTCCATGGTCTTCTTGTGGGCCCGAAACCCCATCACCAGAGCTCGGCTGACCATCAACACAAACAGTCCCAAAAGTCCGGTCACGAAGACCACTTCCAGCAGCGTCATGGCTTTGCGTTTCACAGGTCGACATCCCAGACAAAGAGCTGCATCAACTGGCGTCCGAAGGGTGACATGGGAGCCGCCAGCTCGCGACTGGCCAGCACTTTGCGGTCGGTCGAATAAATGAGACCGCGAGCGTGGATCTGTTTGTTCGGGTTGATTCCCTCTTCTTTCCAGATCAGGAAGCCCTGGGTCTCGCTGGGGTCGGCCCAGTAGATCAGCGGGCCTGTCCCGATGCAATCGGGCCCGTAATTTAGCTCTTGGGAGCGCGCGAAAAAGATGCCTGCCTGCGCCATACACTGGGCTTGTTGTTCGCGCTGCATGGTCAGGCCGAAGCGGCTGTCCTGGTCCAGGAAGTAAAGCAGCGTGATTCCCAAGACAAAGAGAAAAACCGTCAAGAAAAGCGAGACCATCAACGCGATCCCTCGTTCCCTGGTGGTATACGCCCCCGAATTGCGCATGACTCACAACTTCTTAGTCTGGAAACAAAGACCTGTCGTTCCAGGGAAGGTCCGGCGAGCGGTAGAACCTCAAGAGATGCGACTCCTCATCGCGATTCTGGCGCTTACGCTGGCGGCTTGTAGCAGGACCACCGCACCGTCCGGGACGGGCAGATCAGGCCCTTCTTCAACGCCGAGAGAGCAGGCTGCTCAGGCGAATTTTCCCGGCGCGGCCGCCGGAGCTTCCTCCGAGGCCGGAGCTCCCGGGGCCGGCAGCGGTCAGCCCGGGCCAGGCTCCTCGGCCCCGGGGGAGCGCGCTTCCGACTCCGGCGGTCCCGCCACCGCCAGTTCCAGGACCGGCCAAACTCGGCGTCCGCCCATCGAGCCGGGACTGTGGAGAATGCCCGGTTATCAACCGAGCCTGCAGGTCAACAATCCCGGTTCGGATACCCTGGCGAGAGGTTTTACCCTCTACAAGGACAACTGCTCGATGTGCCACGCAGCCGATTTGCGTGGGGAACTCTCGGCTCCGGGAGTTCCGGTTCGTGATCTGACCCGGTTTAAAAAGTATAAATTCGGCAGCACAGACCAGGCGATTTATCGAAGCATCGTTTACGGGATCCCCAAAACGGCCATGGGGAACTTCCAAAGCAGTCTGAAACCCCAACAGGTCTGGGACATCATCAACTACATGAAATCCAAGCGAACTGATTGAACGTGAGTAAAAAAGTCATCCTGCGCCTAGGCTTGCTGGCTTTAGGCTTGTTCGGGGGAGTCGTGGCCGGGGAAACCGCTCTGCGCATTCTTCGCCCCCCTGCCTCCTCGGGAGGCATCCAGCAGACCCGTTTCCCGGTCGGGCAACTGACCGACTACACGCCTGACGATGAATGCGGCTATCTGCCCAAGATCAACGGCGAGGGCTACGGAGCCCAGGGCTGTCTTTATAACGATTACAAGCTGGAGAAGACTCCGGGGCGCACCCGCGTGCTCTTCGTCGGGGATTCGGTGACTCACCGCGCGCGCATCATCGACGCCCTGCGCAAGCTCTACGGAGAGAAAAAGTTCGAGTATTGGAATGCCGGCGTCGAGAGCTTCAATACTTCTCAAGAGGTCGTGCTCTATCGTCGCTACAACCACCTGATCAAGCCGGACCTGGTGATTTTGACCTTCCACAACAACGACTTCATGCAGACTCCGTTGGTCTACAAGGAGAAAGGGAAGTTGCAACTGCTGACCCCACTCCATGACCGCAACCACATCAACACCTGGCTCTTCCAATACAGCTACATCTATCGCTGTTACGTGGGCCGCAGTTGGCGGGGCGATCAGGAAGAAAAAGCGGTGCGGGTGGCCGAGAACCTGAAAGAACTCGAGAAGTTGGTCCAGGACGGCGGGGGCAAGCTGCGGGTGGTGCTGCTTCCCCTCATGAAGCCTCTCAAGGACTATGACCAGGGCGAGAACTGGTCGCGCAACCATGCCCTGGCCATCGTCAAGCAACTCAAGCTGAGCAACGTGGACCTGGCTCCCTCGCTGGAGGAACTGATTTCCGAGAAGAAGCCGGTGGAAGAGACCTCCGGTGACTATTGGCATCCGAACCAGTGGGCTGCTGACCATCTGGCCAAGACCCTGTATCAACAGGATATTCTGGCCCCGTAGGAGTTCTCGAAGGCTCACAGAAAATCTCACCAATGATTAAAACTGACCATTGGCGAGGTAAGGCGATGGCCGGGCTGGTGCTCTGGCTGCTGGCCGTCGGCTGTGGACTCTACCGGATGCTCGCCTATGAATTCGAGCCCGGGCGGGCTGCCGACGCACCAGCACGATTGCCGGCCGCTGTGCGTAGCGAATTGGCCTCCGGGCTTCCCAACTTGTTGATGGTGGTCCACCCCCAGTGCCCTTGCACTCAGGCCAGTCTTGAGGAATTGGATCGTCTGCTTTCCCGACATCCCGGCCAGGTGCAGGCCACCTGTTTTTTTGTTTGGCCCCGTTCGCAGTCGCAAGATTGGGTGCGCAGCGACAGCTGGAAACAGGCCTCCCGGGTGCCCAATTTGCGGATGGTCCTGGATGTTGAGGGTCAGCGCGCGCGCTTGTTGGGGGCCTATACCTCCAGTCAAACTTATCTATACGGTCGAGACGATCGACTGCTTTTCAGTGGGGGAATCACGGGCTCACGGGGGCACGCCGGCGAGAATTCGTCGTCGGCCTTGCTCGAGAGCCTGATTCTAGAGCCGCAGGCGGGCTCCGTGCCCGCGCATACCCAGGTCTATGGGTGTCCTGCGGTTCCCGAACGAAAGGAAAATCCCCATGGAAGAAGCTGTTGCCAGAAGAGCTGACCAGCTGTTCAAGGACCATAGCGCCGAGATTTCTCGGCGCACCGACCGCTTTATGGCCGGTCTGCTACTACTCGAATGGATCGCCATTGTCTTGGTGGCGGTCACCTACTCCCCGCTCGCCTGGGCCTGGGACCAGAGTCATACTCATCTGCATCTAGGAATGTCGCTGGTGCTGGGAGCCTTGATTACCCTTCCCCCCGCCCTGATGGCCTGGAAGATGCCGGGGGGACGTCTCACTCGCATGTCCCTGGCCATGGCCCAGATGTTGATCTCGGCGCTGTTCATCCATCTCAGCGGCGGACGCATCGAATCGCACTTCCACATTTTCGCTTCGCTGGCCATTTTGTCGCTCTATCGCGACTGGGAAGTGTTTGTGCCGGCCACCGTGGTGATCGCCCTGGATCACGCTCTGCGCGGCGCCTTTTTTCCTATGTCCGTCTACGGCGTGGCCAACGCCGGCGTGGCCCGCACGGTCGAACACGCCTGGTGGGTCCTCTTCGAGGACGCGTTCCTGGTCTGGGCCTGTTTGCAGGCCCAACGGGACATGCGTCAGATGGCGCAGCAGCAGGCCGTGCTGGAAGCGCTCAAGAGCGGCATGGAGGAAGCGGTTTCGGACCGCACCCGTGAACTTCAAGAAAGCCAGTCCAGTCTGAAGAAGCTGGTCGAGATGCTGACCGGCCTGATGTCTCAAATTCAGGTGGCCGGAATTCAGGTGGCCGGCGCCGCCACCGCCATCAGCGCCACCGCCCGCCAGCAGCAGGCCAGCGTAGGGCATCAGGCGGCCGCGGCCACCGAAATTCGCTCGGCCAGCCACCAGATCTCCACCACCGCTCGCGAACTCTCGCAGACCATGAACGACGTCTCGCAGGCGGCGGAAGGCGCGGCCGATATGGCCCTGACCGGCAATCGCGCCCTCGACGATATGCAGAGTCGCTTCCGCCAGATGGTGGAAGCTTCGTCCGCGGTCGTTTCCAAACTGGCCATCCTCAGTGAGAAAGCCACCAGTATCAACAGTGTCGTCACCGTCATCACCCGGGTGGCCGATCAGACCAACCTGCTTTCCCTCAACGCCGCCATCGAAGCTGAGAAAGCCGGCGACTATGGCCGCGGCTTCGGGGTCGTAGCTACTGAAATTCGGCGTTTGGCCGACCAGACGGCGGTGGCTACGCTGGACATCGAGACCATGGTCAAAGGCATCCAATCGGCCGTTTCCGCCGGCGTGATGGAGATGGACAAATTCCGCGAGGACGTCCGCCAGAGCGAGGACTCGGTTTCTCAGGTGGTCCACCTGCTGCTGCAAATCACCGACCGGGTGGCCTCCATGCGCGACCGCTACGACCAGGTCAATGTCGGCATGCGCTCCCAGGCTCAGGGCGCGGTGCACATCTCCGAGTCGATCGGGCATCTCTCCGAGTCGGCTCAGGAAGCGGCCAACAATGTGGTCGAGTTCGGTCAGGTGGTGCAGCAGTTGCAGGATGCCACTCAGAAATTGCAGAGCTCGGTCTCCAGCTTTAAAGAAGCGGAGACGGGACAGGCGGCCGCGATTGCACTGACCGGCGCTTCGTTTAGCTAGAGATGGAACGTAGGGCAGCCAGGTCGCAGCCGGGCAAGTCCGGCTGCCTGGCCACCCCGGCCTCTACCTCCGCGGGAAAAGCCCCTGGCAAGACCAGGGGCTTTTCCGTGGAGCGCACCTTAAGGGCCTGATTTTGCCTGCGCAGTTCGGCCACTTCTTGCTGCAGTCGCCCTAGCTCCCGTTGTTGGCGCTGCACTTGGGCCGCCAGACGGGCGTTGACGATCAGGTGGTGGTGGTCCGAGGAGTCAGACGGCACAGGTCGCCAGCCAGCGTTGCAGTACCTGCGAGACCTTGGAAAGATCGAAGGGTTTGGTCAAATAGTCATCCATACCCGCTTCCAGGCAGCGCTCCCGGTCGCCACTCATGGCGTAGGCGGTCATGGCGATGATGGGCGTGCGCGGCCCGTTCTGTTCGCGCCGTCTTATGGCGGCGGTGGCCTGATAGCCATCCATTTCAGGCATTTCGCAGTCCATGACGATCACCCGATAGGGGGTGCGTTCGCTCATCTCGACCGCTTCCCGGCCATTTTCCGCCAGGTCGACCGGGTGTCCCAGTTCCTGCAGCATCTCCAGGGCAATCGTCTGATTGATCAGATTGTCTTCCACCAGCAAAATGCGCCCTTCGCTTCTCAAAACCGGGGCCGGAGCCTGCAGAGAGACGGTCGCATCTGCCTCTCCCCGCAGGGCGGCCAACAACTGGCTGCGCCGCATGGGCTTGAATACGCCACCGTCCGCCTCCTTGCCCAACAGATGCATGGGCAAGATGCGCGGATGGGTAAAAGGAAGTCGGTTGAGCAGGCCAGCCTCGGCCAGCACCACCTCCCAGTCCTGGCTCTGGACCGTTCCGGCTTCTGCCGGTGAGATCGCCGAGATTTTTTGAACTCGACCCTCCAGGAGGGACTCCAGGCCGCGCCGCCAGCTCGGGCTCTGGTCCACGATGAGCACTCGCAAAGGCAGGGCTTCGACCGCAACCGGCGCTCCCCGTCGCAGCCAGACTTCAGCCCGGAAGGTGCTGCCCTCTCCGGCCCGGCTGTCCAGTTCCAGACGCCCATCCATTCTCTCGCAGAGGTGTCGGGCGATGGCCAGTCCCAGCCCGGTGCCTCCGAATTTACGAGTGGTCGAACTGTCGGCCTGAGTGAAGGCCTGAAACAGTCGGAGTTGCTGTTCGGGGCTGACGCCGATGCCGGTATCGTGAACGCCCAGGCGCAGGTGCAGGCCGTTGGCGATTTGTTCCAGCAAATCGATTTCCAGGCGAACTTGTCCCTGGGCGGTAAACTTGATGGCGTTGCCCAACAGATTGAGCAAGACCTGGCGCAGTCGGGTAGGGTCGCCCTGGACTCGATCGGGAACCTGCGGGTCGATGCGGGCGACGAACTCCAGGCCTTTTTTGTGGGCCGAGACCGCCAACAACTGCATGACCTCTTCAACCAGTTCGTTCAGGTCGAATTCCACTTCTTCCAGCACCAGCTTGTCGGCTTCCATCTTGGAGAAGTCCAGGATGTCCTCGATCAAGGAGAGCAACAGCTCTCCGGAACTGGAAATGATCCGCGCGTAATCGGCCTGGCGAGGTTGCAGTTCCGTCTTTTTGAGCAACTGGGTGACGCCCAGAATACCGTTGATGGGGGTGCGGATTTCGTGGCTCATGCGAGCCAGAAACTGCCCACGCGCCCGATTGGCTTCGGATAATTCCTGATTCAGCGTTTGCAGGCGCTGGTTGCTTTCTTCCAGTTGAGCCTGGCTGGCCCGTAAGGCCTGCAGAGCCTGATCGCGTTGCAGCATGCGCACGTAGGCCTGGGAGTGGTGGCGCAAGCGGGCCAGCAACTCGACCTTGTGGGGCAGTTTGACCAGGTAGTCGCTGGCCCCCTTTTCGAAAGCCAGCGCCTTTTGTTCCGGATCTTCCCGGCTGGAGAGCAGGATGACGGGGATCTTGGCCAGTTTCGGGTGAGCCCGCAGAGCGGCCAGCAAAGTCAGGCCGTCGACGTCGGGCATGACCCAATCGAGCAAAATAACGGTGGGTCCCGTTTCCAGCGCGACCGCCACGGCCTGGTTCGGGTCGGAGCAGTACTTTAGCCGGGTCTGTTCGCCGACGAGTCGTTTGACCGCTTCGGCCACGATCGGCTGGTCATCCACCAACAGCACCGAGAAGAGTTCTATGGGTCCAGAGCTACTTTTCATCGCAGGCACTCCTGTTTGATTCTTTGGCTGAGGTGGCCGGCGATTCGCTCCAGGGCCAATACCTCGCAGGCGGCTCCCAGCCGTATGGCGACCTGAGGCATGCCAAAAATCACGCAACTTTCCTGATTCTGGGCGATGGTGTGCTGTCCGGCCCGGCGCAGAGCCAGCAATCCCTCGGCTCCGTCGGCGCCCATGCCGGTCAACAAAGCGGCCACGACCGGGTTCGGCCAGTCTTGGGCCAAAGACTCGAAGAATACGTCGATGGATGGGCAGTTGACTCGTGGACTGGGTCGCCGGGAGTAGTGCAGCGTGCCGTCCCGGCAACCGACCAGATGACCCTGCGAACCGGCCACCAGCACCTGGCCGGCGCGGGGCCGGTCGCCCTCCCGGGCCAGACGCACGGGGAGCGCAGTTTGTCCGGCCAACCAGTCCACCAGTCCCTGAAGAAACTCCCCATCGATGTGCTGAATCAGCACGACCGGGGCGGCAAAGTGGCTGGGCAAGGAGGAGAGGATGCGGCTCAGGGCCTGCGGTCCACCCGAGGATGCTCCCAGGGCGACCAGCGGAAGACCTCGCAGGTTCGGGCTTCGCTCGGGAGTGGTAGCGATCAGCTTGCTGACGGTGGCCATCTTCTTCAGAATCGGTTCCACCAACATGGCCTCGCCCAACTTGAGGGCCCCAGGGGTCTTGACCGCGTCCAGTGCTCCAGCGCCTAAAGCCTCGAATACCATGGCGGCTTTGTGGTCCACCGAGGCCGTCACGATCAAGATGGAGCAGGGGCATTCCGCCATAATCCTGCGGGTGGCTTCCACGCCGTTGAGCACCGGCATGACCAGGTCCATCAGGATCAGATCGGGCGTGTCTTCCCGGCATTTTTCGAGGGCTTCCTGGCCGTTGCCGGCGGTCCAGGCAATCTGATAACCGGCTTGCGAAAGCACCACTCGACGCAGCACCTCCAGAGCCATATTCATATCGTTCACGATGGCGATGCGCATTTAGCCGACCAGGTCCCTTACCGCTTGAGTGAATTTGTGATCGTGAAAGCTGGCTTTGGTCAGGTAGCCGTCGGCGCCGGCTTCCAGCCCGCGCAGTCGGTCTTCTTCCCGATCTTTGTAGGACACGATGAGCACAGGAGTGGCGGCCAGCTGAGCGTCCGCCCGGATGAGGCGGACCAGTTCGATTCCGTCCATGCGCGGCATGTCGACATCGCTGACCACCAGGTCGTAGCCGCCCTGGCGCACGGCGTTCCAGCCGTCCACTCCGTCCACCGCGATGTCGACTTCCAGACCCAGCGACTTGAGCAGGTTGCGCTCCACTTCGCGCACCGTGATCGAGTCGTCCACTACCAACACTCGTTTGCGCGCCTGAGGTTGCTCCTGGTGTTCCGGAAAATAGTCGTGCTGCCAATCCTGCAGCATCTTGGCCATGCTGTGCACCAGGTCTTCGACGTCTAAAATCAGAGCGGGCTCACCGTTTTGAAGAACTGTACCGGCCAGCACGTGCTGTAGTTTGCCCAGTCGCTTATCGATGGGCTGGGCGACCAGTTTCTGTTTGTCCAGCAGCCGGTCGACCACCAACCCGTAGCATTCCTGGCCCGAGCGAAAGACCACCACCGAAACCTGCTCGCCCAACCCCTCCGAGCTCGGCAGCCCCAGCACGCGCGCTCCCAGCGTCAAGGAGATGCTCTCTTCAGTCCACCAGGGTCGTCCTTCCAGGCTGGTAATCTGCTGGCTTTGCAGACGGGCCACGCGCTCCAGTCGCGCCAGTGGAAGAGCGTAACTTTGGCCGCTGACCTCGACCAGCAGGCAGTGCAGAATGCTCAGTGCAAGGGGCAACTGGATCTCGAAGCGCACTCCCAAATCCTGGGGCTCACAGGTGACCTGACCGCCCACTTCCGCGAGACTTTGACGAACCAGGTCCAGACCCACGCCTCGACCCGAGATGGCGGTGACCTGGCTGCGGCTGGAGAAGCCGGGTAGAAAGATGAACTCGGTCAACTCGTGAGGGGTCATTTTTTGGCTGAGTTCGGGAGTGGAAAGTCCACGTTCAACCAGTTTGCTGCGCAAGGCTTCCAGGTCCAGACCGCGTCCATCGTCACTCACCACCAGGTAGAGCAGACCGCGCTGATGATAGACCTGCACGCGCACCTGACCGACAGGCGGTTTGCCTTCCAGTCGGCGCTCCTCGGCCGACTCCAGACCGTGGTCGATGGCGTTGCGCAACAGGTGGGTGAGCGGCGTCTCCAGTCGCTCCAGAATCTCTCGGTCGACCAGGGTATCCAGTCCCTCGATTTCCAGCCGGACTTCTTTTCCCAACTCCCGACCCAGGTCTCGCACCAATCGGGGCAGATTCTCGGCTCCGTCCGAAAAAGGACGCATGCGGGTGGCCAGTGCCTCGTCAAAAAGGTTGTGAGTGACCGACTTGAGACGTCTTTCGTAAAGATTCAGTGACTCGAGTCGATCGTAGAGCGCGTTGCCTTCTTCCTGACAGAGCCGCAGGGCGCTCTCCAGGCGGGCGCGCATCAGGGTCGGCATGTTCTCGCTTTCCATCTCCAGCAGCGAAGCCTGCAGTTGAGCATTGCGAGCTTTTACGCCCAACATGGATTGACCCAGATCACTGAGCCAGGAAGAAAGCACCTTGGCCTCGCCGGAGAGATGAATCAACCGGTCCAGGCGCTCCGCCGAGAGGCGCAGCGTCTTGGCCTCACCGGCCAGCGCTTGAGCCGGGGCGGGTGTCTCGACGGTCGCAACCCGGACGCTCGGTGGGCTCATCGACTGCCCCTGAGCCAGGCCCTCCAGCATCTGGAGGCAATCACGAAAGGCCTGCGCGTTGAGCATCTCCCAGTCGGCCATATCGGCTTCGGAAAGGCGTGAGAGTTCCATCAAAAGATCGGAAGCGGCGAGAACTCCGTCCACGGCTGCCGCGTCCACCTGGACTCGTCCGGACTGAGCGGCCACGAAGAAGTCTTCCATCACATGGGCCAACCGCTCGGCCGGCAGCACTCCCACCAGTCGAGCAGCCCCCTTGGTCGAGTGACAGGCTCGCATGAGCGATTCCAGCAGCGGTGCCGGTTGGTCGCTGGTTTCCAGCCTCAGCAGGTCCTGGTTGAGCCGTTTCAGTTGGGTCTCCACCTCCAGCCGAAACAGGTCGATCATCTGAAAGCCTTCGGTGTCGTAGCTCACCGCGACACCCCGCGATGCAAACTGGCTCCCAGGGCCGGCCCGTCCAGCAAGCGGACCAGGCGGCCTTGTGGCTGCCAGATGCCCTCCAGGTGGGCGGCCGCCTGAGGCGCGGGCTGGATTTCCTCCACAGGCACCCGCCTGATCCCCAGGACCTGACGCACTCCGGCCACATAGAGTTCTCCCTCGAAGTCCAGCACCAGGTGCTGAGAAGCCACCTCCGGACCTGCCACTCCCAGCAGTTGAGCCAGCGATACGCAAAGCTGCAGGCGGCCCTGGAAGTTGACGAGGCCTTGCAGCAAGCCGGCGGGCCGATTAGGAATGGCCCGTAGCGACATGGGCTCCAACACCTGGCGAGCATACTCGGCGCCGATTGCGAAGCTCTGGTCGCTTAACTGAAATTCCAAGAAGGCTCGAGTGGGCACCGGTTCGGGTGGGGGAGTGGCCAGACTACGGCGCCAGCTCTCCAGATACTCTGAATCCGGTCGTCGCTCCAACAGTTGCTGAGCGGTGGGTAAGATCTTCATGGGCTGAAGACTCGGCGAGCCCGCTCGCGCAGGCGTTGAGCCTCCGAAGTGCGGCCCTGCTGTTCGAGCAAAGTGGCCAGTTGCAGCAAAGCTTCGCAGTGCTCCGGTTCCAGGTAGAGCACGCGGCGCAAATAGCGCTCCTGCTCGGTGTTTTGTTGGCGGGCGCTGGCCACCAGAGCCAACAGATGATAGACCTCGGCCTGAGGTCCATGCAGATCCAGCAGGCTCTGGCAGCTCTCTTCGGCTTGCACGAGCTCGCCACGATTGGCCTGGCGGCGTGCCCGGGCGACTTCCAGATCGAGATCTTGACGCGCCGGCAAGGGAGCCAGCCCGCGGACCGGAGGGGGAGTCATGGCCTGCGGTCGGGCCACGGGGGACTTCCGCGGCTGCGCCAGCAGGCAGACTTTGGGAAGTTGGCCGTGTATGGCTTCAAAGACCCCAACCTGGCGGGTGCGTCGAAAAAGCCTTTCAGGAACGTGGTCCACCTCGCTGGCGGCGACGCACAACAGCCCACCGGGACGAAGATGCTTGTGCAGATGCATCAAGGCCGATTGGCGCACGCTTGCGTCCAGATAGATGGACAGGTGCCGGAAGAGAATGCCGTCGTAGTTGCCCCAACCGGGTTGATCGAGAAATTGAGGCTGGGTCACGTTCACCTCGCCGAAACGCACCCGCTTGCGTACCGACTCGGACAATTCCATTCCGCCCTCGGCCTCTTGGAAATAGAGGTCTCTCCAGGGGCCGACCACTCCGCGAAAGGAGTTCAGCCCGTAGATACCTTCCCGGGCTTTGGCCAACGCTCTGTGACTGACGTCCAGCGCATCGACCGTAAAATCACAGTGACCTCGCCCCAACAGCGCCATGACCAGGGTGTAGGGTTCTTCACCCGAGGCGCAGGGCAGGCTGAGGAAGCGCAATCCGCCGGACTCCGAGGGGGTGAGTTGGAGCAGCGGTTCCAGACTGTCCGGGTCTCGGAAGAACCAGGTTTCGCCGATGACCACATCATCCACCAGACGCTGACGGGCCAGCGCGCTGCTTTTGAGTTGCAACCAGAGCAGGTCGGGGTCCGGCTGGTGAGACCGCAGCATGTGATTTTGGATCAGGCGGTCGACATTGGTTTGCCCGATGCTGGTCGGGTCCAGTCCGATTTGCTCTCTGAGCAGGTGGCGTATTTTATCCATGAGGCTCCAACAGCATTCGCGAGATCTCGGGGCTGAGCAATTGGGCCGGTTCGACCCGGGCCACCAGTTCGTCTTCCAGCCGAGCCACCGAGCTGGTCAAGCAAGCTTCGGGAATGCTGAACGGAAGCGGTTGGAACTGGCTCGCGGGGGTGCGCACCAGTTCGGTAACCTGCTCGGCCCGCAGGGCCAACAGCGACTCTCCGACCCTCACCAGCATCAGGCGGGTGCTGTAGTGAGAAACCGCCGTCTGGCCGGTGCTCATCTGACACAGGTCGAGCACCGGCAGACTTTGTCCCTGATAGTCGAGGAGCCCCACCACCGCAGCCGGTGCGTTCTCAATGCTCCGGACGGTCACGTTGGGAAGGACCGCCTCGATGTCACGGGCCGCCAGCACGAAGGGTCGGCCGCCCACCTGGAACTTTAAAAAGAGTTCCTGCAGCTCCGCCACGCTTTAGCCGGCCTCGCTGGAGAAGGCGACCAGTTCCTCGCGGAGTTCCGCCAGGTTGATGGTCAACTCCTCAAACTTCGTCAGCACCGTCTCCCAGTCGCCCTGACGTCCCAGGCTTTCCACCGCAGCCACGGACTGGACCACGGCCTCGGCCTCGAAGTTGGCCGCCGCTCCGCGCAGGCGATGGCTGGCGCGATGGAGGGTCTCTTCATCGTGGTTGACCACCGCTTCCTCGATGACGCGCACCTGACCGGGATAAAAGTCGAGGAATTGCTGGATAATTTTTTGGAGCAGAAGCGGCTTGTTGCCGACTCGCTGCCAGATCAGAGGCTTGTCTAGCATGGTAAATTTGTCCTAAGGGTATATACTCAGTGCTAGTGGTCAGTTTCTGTTATTGAATGTACTTCCCTGCGCGTCGGATGGGGGTAAGATCTTCCCGGGTCTTTGTGTCTACCTCTGACTGTTCTGTGAAGAACATCAGGGCGCCGTCGAGTTGTCCGGCTCTGCGCAGCGGCTGAAGTTCGAAATAGGCCTGGAAGCGCCGACCCGCGCGGTTTCGCAGGGAGCCTTGCTGTCGAAAAGACCGGCCGTCGCTCAGCAACCGATTTAGATCCAGGGCCTCCAGCCAGTCATCACCCAGATGAGCTAGAAGTGCATCGGCTTCCAGGTCTTGTTCACTGAAGCCGGTCAGGGCGATGGCCGCCGAATTGAAGAAGACCGCTTTGCCGGACGAGTCGAGCACCACTACCGCCTGCTCCAGTTGCTCCGCGACCTCTTGCAGCTGGTGCCGGCTGAGCAGCAAATCCTGATAGAGCGATTGAATTTCGCTGCGGTGGAACCCCAGGGACTTTTCCATGCGGAAAGAGTCTTCTTCCTGGTCGTCCAGCAGGTCGCTCAGGCCGGCCAGCAGCCGCTCCCAGGCCGCTTCCGAAGGCGGGGAGGTGGGGGATAGACGCTGGTTTTGCAGCAGTTGAGCCAGGCGTGGATTCACGGAGTTTCCTCCAGGGCGGCCACTTCGCTCAGCACCCGCTCCAGTTCGGCCGGGTCCAGGGGCTTGGACAGGATATGCATGCCAGCTTCGCGCGCCTGCAAGGATTCCTCCGGCTTGTCCATAGAGGTTAATAAGATACAGAATGGAGACCGATCCGGCTCGAGCTGCTGTAGTTTACGGCACAGCACCACTCCATTCATACCCGGCATGTGGTAACTGGTGATGACCACGTCCACCGCCTGGCGACCGGCCCAGCGCAGGGCCTCGTTGCCGTCCTCAGCGATGACGCATTGATGACCCTGCGATTCGATGCACTCTTGAGTGACCAGTAAGGAGATCGGCTCGTCCTCCACCAGTAGCACTCGCAAGCTGCGCGTGGGGACGACGGGGCGGGGGAGAGGTTGGGGCCATTGGGTGGCTTCCTGGCTGAGCAGGGCCTCCTGGAGTTCCAGAATATGCGCTTCCTTAGAGGCGAGGCCCCGCTGGCTTTGGGCCGTCTCTTGCCGGGCTTGCTGCAATTGAACTCGGGCTTGCTCGAGCTGTTCTCGCAGCTCGCGGTTGTCGCTCTGTGCTTGCTGAAGTTGACGGTCGGCTTGCTCCAGTTGACTGCGCAGCAGCTCGTGAGCCTCGACGGCCGGCAGCTTTCGAGTTTCCGCGCGCAACGATTCCACCTCGAGTTGGAGCTCGACGAGTTCCTGTTGGCGACTGCTCTGGTCGAGGCGCAGCTCCGCGCATTCGGACTGGCTCTGGGCCAGCTCCTGGGAAAAGTTGATCAGGCGCTGCTTGAGCTGCGCAAAGGCGGACTCGTAGCGTTTGACCTGCTGTTGGGCGGTCTCCAGTTGGCTACGAAGCTTGGCGTCACTCTCGACTCGGAGCGGTCGCGGGGACTCGGAGCCCGGAAAGATCAGGCAGGAGGCTCGCAGTTCCCCGTGACGCCGCAAAGCCACCCAGCGGTATTCCCGGTCCAGGCCGGAGGGAAGCTGGAGCCGTCCCGACTGTTCATCGCCCTGAGTATCCGCTATCAGGTTGCGCAGTTGGGTGTGACCTCCCAGCCACTTTTGGGCCATGGAGTTGACCAGTTGGAGTTCGCCACGTCCATCGAAGCAGGCCAGTCCGACCGGCACTTCTTCCAGCAAAAATCTTAGTAGATCTCGTTGCGAAAGCAGTTCTTGATAGAGGGATTGGACCTCGCCGGTACGCGCCTTGAGCATCCGATTGCCCAGGAAATTTCGCTCATCGGCGGCTTGAAAGAGCAGACTGCAGCTGTCGAGAAAGGCAAGCCAGCCCCCCGCTTGGGGAGGATCTGCTGGATGGTGACCGGCCTGCAGGAGGAGGCCTCGTAAATGCCTGTGCAAACGGGATTTCCGTTCTCTAAGATAGCCAACCCCCGGGGCGTAATAGTGCTCCCGTCGCGAAAGGACGGAGTCGAGGCGGATCATTCCCGGTTGAGTTTGCGGCTAAACTGCCGGAGTCGCCGCCTAAAAAGACTTCATGTAGGCGGTCAGGGCCTGCAGGTCTTCAGCGGGCATATCATTGATGTCCGGATAGCCGGTCATCAGCGCGGTATCGAAGCCCGGCACTTTAAAGTTATCCGGCTGGCGGACCGACTCGCGGATGTATTCGTCCAGGCTGACAGGGGCGGTGACCGGCGGAGGGGCCGGGTCGGGCGGAACGGCCGGCGGGTAGAGGGGTAAGGCGGCGTTGCGATCATTCATTCCTTGAGTCAGGCTGGCTAACGACAGATTGGGGCCGCTGGCGTTCGGCGCGCCACTTCCCGTGGTGTGGCAGGTGTTGCAAGCATAGGCTGCAAATAGCGCCGCCCCATTGGGTCGGACGAATAAGCCGCGCAGGCTACTGGTGGTTTCGTATGGACGCGGGCCTTTGACGGTGACGATCACCCAGGAGCTATCCGAGTCGAAGGTTGCGATTTCCGTATCCACTCGGAACTGATAGTCCGGGTTGCCGTAATAGGTGTTGTAGCCACCGCTGAAGGTGGGGGGAGTGGAGTCGGCCAGCAGTTCGTCCATTTTGGCTTTGACCAGAGCGTCGCGAACGACTACGTACTGGGTCTTGCGTGGATAGCCGGAGCCGGCCACCAGAATGGTCATGACTCCACCGGCGGCGACAAAGAGCAGCCCCATAGCCAATACCAACTCCATCATGGTCACAGCACGGACCCGCTCGCGCCAACTCATCGTCTTCCATTTTAGCAAACGAGCCATCTATCCGCCAATATCCGCGAGCATGCCGTAGACCGGCAGAAAGAGTCCGACGAAGAAAAAGGCGGTAATGATGCCCAGTCCGCAGATCATGATGGGTTCCAGCAGAGTAACGATGGATCGAATCGTCATGTCCACTTCCTGTTCCAGCATGTTACTCATCGAGCCCAACAGCGTGTCGAGGTTGCCCACCTCCTGACCGACCGTCGCCACCGTGGTCAGCATGCTTGGAAAATAAGGGACGTTGGCGATGCTTTCCGCAAAGTCACCTTCCTCCAGCAGAGCTGCGTGGAACTTTTTTAGATATTCCCTGTGGGTTCGGAAGGGAGCCGTATGGGAAATCATCTGCACGGCTTTGACCAGGCTGACTCCCTCTTTGACCAGCGAGCCCAGGATGTCGCAGAACTGAGCTCCGAGCACAATCCCGATCCAGCGCTCGAAGAGCGGCACTTGCAAGGCTCGAGCGAAGATACGCTCCTGGATTTCCGTCCAGTAGCTCTTCACGATGACGATCGTCGTGACCAGGCTGATGAGAAACAGGGGATGGTTGCAGACGTTCACGACCTGGATGACGATTTGCGTAATTTGCGGCAACTGCACGTTCATGCCGGCGTACATTTCGATGAAGCGAGGCATGACGAACTTCACGCAGCAATACAGAATGATGGAAGCAACCGCCACCGTCAGCAGGGGGGCGGTCATGGCGGATTTGACCTGGCGCATCAGATGATCGTTGCGTTCCATCAAGGTGCCCGCTCGGCGCATCCGTGAGGCCATATCGCCGGTGGCCTCACCGGCCTGAATGAAGAGCACGCAGTAAGCCGGGAAAATGTCGGGATACTGGGCAAAGGCCTGCGAAAGCTTCCAACCCTGGCGGGTAACCTTGTATTCGATGTCCTCCAGGGCACTCTCGAAGACGGGGTCGTCCATCTGGGTGCGCACAGCGTGAAAGACGTCCGTCATGCCCACGCCCGACTCCAGCATGATCGCCATGAGTTGCAGGGCGACGGAGATGTTTTTGCGGCTAGGATTCGCCGGTTTCGGCTTGATCCTGGCCCACAATCCAGCTTTCTTCTGCTCTCTCGCCCCCATGGACAGCGTTTCGCTGCCTGTCCAGAGACGCCCTACCTACGCCTAAAGTCCCTCTTAATATAGGGGGCGTTCTGCCAGCTATATGTCTCGAAGGGAAAGAGGGCGAGGTGGGAAGCGGGAAAGGTTTGGTATGGAAAGGCCAACTCAAAGCCCAGATCGCTTTTGGGGTTGGGTTGCGTCTGGGCTCCAGCCTATCTAAAAACAATCTGCTCTCTCCTGCTTTCCATCTTCCCACCTTTCCATTCGGACGAGGACAGGCGCGATAATGCGGACGCAAAAAGGCCCCGGTCACGAGAACCGGGGCCTTTTACCAGGGAGCGGTCTGCTTTAGAACGCGATCTGGGTGCGACGGAATTCCTTCTCGCCGTTGGCGTTGGGAGCCACGTAGGCGGTGTAGGCGGTGCCGTCGGGACGGAAGAAGTCGCCCATTTCGGGGTTCTGCTTGTCGGTGAAGAGCACGTTGCCGTCCTGGGCCATCAAGCGGGCGCCCTTTTCGGCTTCCGAGATGGTCGAGTTGGTCAGGCCCACCAGGCCGAAGGCCGGGCTGTCCACGGTGCTGGTCATCTTGACTCCGGCCAGCTGGCCGGCGTCGGCGCCGAAGGTGAACTGCTGCTGCACGGGCTCGGCATTGAACAGGCGAGCGCCGGGCTGGGCGGGAGTTGCGTCGGCATCCATCAGGCCACGCTTGACCATGACGCTCTTGATGACGTCGGCGCGCTGGCCGCCGTTGAACTGGGCGTCAGCGGTCAGCATGCTGCTGGCCATTTCGTGGAAGGTGGTTTCCGAGGCTTTGGACGACAGCTCGACGCCGCCGACCATCAGCTTCCAGGCTTCCGAGCCGGCAGCCGTCAGAGCTTCGGCGGGAGTCATTCCGGCGGCGCGGTTGGCGTCGGAGATGCCGTCCAGCACGTCGTAGAACGCACCCGACCAGAGGCGGGAGAAGTCGTGCACTTCGCGGCCGAGGTGGGTCTCGTCACCCTGCTCGGGCAGCGTGGCCGGGTCAGCGTAGACGAAGTCGTTCTTGGCGGTGCGGATGCCGCCTTCGCGACCGAGGGCGTGGCCGAAAGCTTCGCCGACGTCGGAGAGCATGTTGCGCACGCTGGACAGGTCGCCGGTTCCGCCGGTCTGAGCCACGATGGCGTCGACGGCCTTGGCGTTGCCCAGGGTCATCAGCATTCCGGTGGTGTCACCGAAAGCCTCGTGGAACGCGCCGGTCTCGGCTCCGCTGCCTTCCATGAAGCCGGGGCGGCGAGCGTCGAGGATGGCGTGACCGGTTTCGTGCGAGGCGACTTCACCGGAAGCGGCCGTGCTGGTGGTCTTGTAGTGGAAGAAGTGCAGGCCCTCATACTGACGGGCGTAGAAAGCGTTCGGGTATTCACCGGTTTCGGGCGAGACCTTGAGCTGCGGCTTGTTGAAAGCCCACTCGATCTGGCCGGCGCCCAGGTCGCCGAGAACTTCGTTGTATTTGTTGACGGTTTCGGCGACGGCACCGAAAGCGTTGGCGCCGTTGAAGTTCTTGTCGTTGTCGGCGTAGACGAAGTTGCCGTCGGCGTTGGGGGTCAATTTGTAGTTGGGGTCGGGCTTCATGCCGACCATCTGTCCGAGGATGAAGATGCCCTTCTTGTTTTCCAGCGCGACGTGGTCGGTGGTGGGCTTGCCGCCGTTGGCGTTGACGCCCGGGATGTCCACGGTGTCATTCGGCAGGGCGTCGACGTCCTGGGGGTTGTTGCTAAACTTGACGGTGTTGGCGGCCGGGGCGGCTACGCGGGGGGTGTGGTTAGAACAGCAGATATTCATTTGAGAGAGTGCTCCTGTATGTGTTGTGTGCTTGAGCACCATATCCGAGCACGGAGGTCCAAGTTGGATCCAAAAAGTTAACTAACGGCCGTGAAAGATTTTTGAAAGATGTGCGAAAACCATAAATATTATGAAGAAGCTTGTCGCACTGGCCCTTGGCCTCAGCTTATTTTCCAGCGCCTCCCTGGTAGGCGCCGACGACGATGAGAACAAAGTCAAGACTCTGGGATGGTCTGTCTACGTCAACGGCGTGAAGGCATCCGCCAATTCCGTCAACGTCAATGGCGTGGACTGGTTCGAAGCCCAGCAACTGGTGACCGCCATCGGTATGAGCTTTCAAGCCAACGAAACCGGCGCCTACGCCAACGGTCAACCGATTGTGCCCATCATCCGCGCCAACGGCGTCGTCTTCACCACTCCCGAGGCGGTCGGCAAAGCGGCCGGCGCCACCGTGCAAAAGGATCCGGTACGGGCCAGCATCTTCTATCAGACGGCCGCTTCCAATCCCGGCCAGATTCCTTACTACAGCGCTGACTACGTACCGCCGGCCGAAGAGTACAAGCGCCAGCGCCGCGCCGATCTGGGCATGTCACCCGGCGACGTCATGTTGGAAGACTGGGATGAGAAAATGGGCAAGGCCTGGGCCGAGAAGCATCCCAACAACAACCTTTACGTGCCTCGTTCGCCCGATTTCGTCGAGGGCACCCACGACAGCTCCAAGAACATGCCGCACTTGATGACCGAGGAAGAATTGTTGGCGGGTACTTCCTACAAGGGTCAGAAACCTACCGCACAGCCGACCGGCTACGCCACTCGCACCGCCGACAATGGCACCTTCCGGGTGACCCTCAACGACGTCAAGCTGGCGGAGGCTCTCAAGGGCATGCAGCCGCCGCTCTTTCCTCAGGCGGGCAACAAATTTCTGGTGGTCAAGCTCAGCCTGCAGAACGTTACCAAGAAGCGCCAGCGGCCCGGGTGGTTCGCCGTGCGCGGTCAGGACGGCAGCCCCTATCCCGCCAACCAGTACTACTCCCAGTTCTCCCAGGGTGAAATGGCTCCCAACGAGACCAACGTGGGTTTTCTGATTTTCGAAATTCCCATGTCCGTTTCTCCGGTGGGTCTTGATGTTCTGGTCAGTCCGGCTTTGGGCCTGAGTCTGCTCTACCGCTAAAAATCTAAACAGGGGACCTTCGCTTTGCGAGTGGAACTTGCAGCAGCATGCCACGTAGAAAACGGCGAAACCCGCACTGGACCCCGGCCGGCACGCTGTGCATCGACCCCAACGCGCCCAAGCCCGAGGTCGACGTGGTTGCCTATGGCAACGAGAATTTCGAAGAGCAACATCTCGAAGACCTGAGCTGGATCGAAAAGAACAAGGGCAAATATCCGGTTCTCTGGATCAACGTCGACGGGCTCGGAGATTCCCACGTCGTCACCGAGCTGGGCCGCATCTTCGACCTTCACAAGCTGGCCCTGGAAGACGTGGTGAACGGCAACCAGCGGCCCAAGGTCGATATCTATGACGGTCATCTCTTCGTCAGTCTGCGCATGCTCTACCGCCATGAGGGCCGAGTCGAGACCGAGCAACTCAGCATGTTCATCGGCAAAGATTTCCTGATCTCGTTCCAGGAAGGCATTCCCGGCGACTGCTTCGACCCCGTACGCGAGCGCTTGCGCAAGGAGGCCAGCAAGCTGCGCGGTGGGCGCACCGACTTTTTGGCCTACAACCTGATCGACGCTGTGGTGGACGCCTACTTTCCTTACCTCGAGGATCTGGGCGAGCAACTCGAGCACCTGGAAGACCGCTTGATGACCGACCCCTCGCGGGAAATTATCCAGGAAATCCACTCCATCAAGCGCGACCTCCTGATCGTGCGCCGGGCCGTCTGGCCGTTGCGCGAGATGATCAATCCGCTGATGCGCGAGGAAACTCCGCTGATCACCCATGACACCCGGATTTTCTTGCGCGACTGCTATGACCACTGTATCCAGGTGGTGGACCTCTTGGAAACCTATCGCGAGGTGGCCTCCAGTTTGATGGACATCTACCTGAGCTCGATCAGCAACAAGATGAACGAAGTGATGAAGGTGTTGACCATCATCACCACCATTTTTGTGCCGTTGACCTTTGTGGCCGGCGTCTACGGCATGAACTTCAACACCGAAAAGTCCCCCTGGAACATGCCGGAACTCAATTCCTACTACGGCTATCCGCTGTGCTGGCTGGTCATGTTTCTCATCGCGGGCGCCGAGATCTACTATTTCTGGCGACGCGGTTGGATTTGGGAGCGCAAAACGGCGCCGCCGCCACCCCCTCCGCAGAGCAACTTACCCTGATCGGGGCGCTCTTAACGGATCCAGAGCGCCCCGATCAGGGCGCAGCCGGCCACCGTCCAGATCGGATTCCAGCGGGGTCGGTAGACCAGCACCAGCAGGGCCACCAGGCTCAACGCCCACTGAGCGGTCGGCATCGAGAAACTGCGGGCCGTGCTCATGGCGCCCGCGATCAGCAGGCCAGCCACCACCGGCACCAGGGCTTTGCGCGTGGTTTTCATCCAACCGGGGGCTTGAGCCGAGCCGGTGATACCGATCAGGTAAAGCAGCAGGATGGTGGGGATGGCCCAGGCCAGGCAGGCCAGACAGGCGCCCAGCGGTCCCCCGATGTGGTAGCCGAGCAGACTCAGGAAGATGGCGTTGGGTCCGGGCGCGCCCACCGCCAGCGAGTAGATGCGCGAAAATTCTTGTCCGCTGATCAGTTGATGGTGGCTGACCACGCTGTTTTGCAGCGAGGAGAGGACGGCCGCCAGGCCCCCGAAAGAAAGGGCTCCGGCCACGAAAATGTCGGTGAACAAGAGCAGTTGGGACTTCACGGCCGACCCCCCCAGCGGCGAAGGGCCAGGCTGAACAGGGCACCCCCGGGCAGAACCACCCAGAGCGGAGCTTTCAAGAAGAAGATGGCCAGGCAGGCCCCGAAGGCCAGCAGGTAGTCGCTAAAGGTCCACTGCCGCATGTTCAGCTTGGTGGCCGAGTAGAGAATCAAGGCGGTGGCCGCGCACTGCAGACCCTGGAGAGCCCCACGCACGGCCGGTTCGTCCTGATAAAGCTCATAGGTCTTGCCCAGCGCGATCATGACCAGCGAGCCCGGCACCACCAGGCACAGGTAGGCCACCACCATGCCCGCCAGGCCGCGCAGATGGCGGGCAATTTCCAGCCCCACATTGGAGGCGTTGCCGCCGGGAGCCAGGCTGGCCGTGGCGTTGATGTCGGCGAACTCTTCCTCGCTCAGCCAGCCGTGCTTGGACACCGCCAGGTGGTAGAAGCGCCCTTGCAGGCCTCCGCCAAAACCCGTGATGCCAATGAGGAAATATTCGCGCAGGATCAGGCTCAGGGGCACCTTGGGCGGTTGCATCACATTTAGTTAGCTTTACACGTCGACTTTCCCCGAGCTTTTCAGGGAATTTTATCTTCTGATGCCTTTAATGAACGGGTGACGAAACTACAGGTACACTCCGGCCATCACATCCCCAAGATTACTCTGCGCAGCGCCGTGCCGCCGCCGGAGCCCGAGAGTCCGCCTCCGGCCACCGAAGACAGCGCCGAGCTGGGAGCTCACAAGACGGTCACTCAGCACCTGGGCAATGCCGGTTTTGGTATGAGTTCCGTGGCCGCCTTCGGCGACGGCTTCAACGCCTTGATGAATAGCGCCGCTCAGATTCCTGGAGCCGAACTGGTGCCCGGACTGAACGTCGGCGTAGCCGCCGTGGAAGGCTATAACTCGATCAAGAAACTTCGCGAACACGAGCCCATCGTGGCCGCCACTTCGGCCGGCAATGCGCTGGGAACCATGGGAACCTTTCTGGGACAGGTGGCCGCCGGTCACGCCCTGGTCAACTGGCAGGTCGGCAGCAATGCGGCCTTGCTCGGGGCTGGAGCGACTTTCGGCGTGCTGGCCGGGGGCCTGGGGATCGCCGCCGGCGTGGCCGAAATCAAAAAAGGTCACGAATCCCACAGCACTCGAACCACCGCCATGGGCTGTTTGGACATCAGTTCCGGAGTGGTTTCCCTGGGCGGTGCCGCCGCTATGGCCGCCGGTGCCGCGCCTCTGGGCGTAGGCCTGATGATGGCGGCCAACCTGGTCGACCTGGCCGGTATCGGAGTGGACTATTTATGGAAACGGCACGACCGCCAGCAGGCGGAGGAGGCTGCGGAGTTGCCCAAGCCTACTGAGGCGGAGCAGGGGCCATCGGTCGAGCGCTGAGCAGTCCGTGCAGGGTGCGGGCGGCTACGCCGTCGAGCATCGATTCAAAGGCCTCGTGAGCCTTTTTCTCGTACATCTGGAGCGGGTTTTCTTCCTGACCGGCTTCCCAGCGGTTGCCTTCGCGCAGATCGTCGAGCGTGGAAATTTGCTCCATCCATTCTCGGTCTAAAGCTCGCAGGTAGACGGCGCTGAGCATTTGCGGCAGCACCGGGCCCATCTTGCCACTCTGTTCGGCCACCGCTTTCTCGAGTTCCGTTTTGAGCCAGCCCCTCTTGGTGGAGGCCTCCACCGGCGGCTGCGGGTTGCCCAACAGGTAGTTGGCCTCCTGATTGCGCTTGGAGGGCTCAACGTCGTTCATGCGCGACTCGTAGCGCTTCACCGCCTTATCAATCCACTCGGGCAGTTCGTCTCGTAGTTCCACTCCGTCCAGAGCGGCGTCGCGAGCCGCATAAACCAGCCCGCGCTGCTTGTTGACCACACCGTCGTATTTGAGGCTGTACTCGCGCATTTCCAGGCTCTTGTCGTCGGCGTGCTGTTGGGCACGGCGCACCATCTCCTCGGGCTCCAGTTTAGCCTTGGGATCGAGGTGCAGACGGAAGAGTTCGTCTTCTTTGCTCAGGAAGAACTGGCTGGACCCCGGGTCACCCTGGCGGCCGGCCCGCCCGGCCAGTTGCTCGTCGATGCGGCGCGCTTCGTGACGCTCGCTGCCCAGCACGGCCAGGCCGCCCAGCGCCAGGACCTGCGCCTTCTGATTGGCGTCGGCGCCGAGCTTGATGTCGGTGCCGCGGCCCGCCATGTTGGTGGCCACCGTGACCGCCCCCAGGTGGCCCGCCTGGGCGATGATGTCGGCCTCGGCCGGAAGGTTCTTGGCGTTGAGCACCTGATGAGGAATTCCACGTTCTTGCAGCATCCGCGACAGGTCTTCGGAGCGTTCGATCGAGCGCGTGCCCAGCAGTACCGGCCGGCCCGTCTTGTGCAGTCTGGCTACCTGGTCGGCCAGCGCCTGATCGCGCTCTTTGCCGGTGTTGAACATCAAGTCCGGCAGGTCCTGACGGGCCACCGGCTTATGAGTCGGCACGGCCTGCACATCCAGGCCATAGACCTGATGAAATTCGGCTCGCGAAGACAGTCCCGTGCCGGTCATGCCGGCCAGCTTGCCATACATGCGCAGGCAGTTCGGATAGGTGATCGAGGCCATGGTCAGCATGCCGTCGCCCGGCACCAGGCCTTCGGCGGCTTCGATGGCCTGGTGTAGCCCCTCCGCAAAGCGGTGTCCCGGCTTGGGGCGGCCGGTGAACTCGTCGATGAGCACCACTTCCCGCCCCGTGTTGAGATATTGCACGCCGGGCTGGAAGAGGGCGCGCGCCTGCACGGCCGACTGCAGATAGGAGACCAGCTCTTCGTTTTTGGCGCTGTAGAGGTCGCCTATGCCCAGAATCTTTTCCACCCGGTCCAGGCCTTCTTCGGTCAGCCAGGCCTGGCGGTTTTTCTTGTCGGAGCGGAAGTCCACGCCCTCTTTCAGATGCTTGACCACCGCCGCCATGACGCGGGCCGGCTTGGGGTCTTCGGGCAGGTTCGAGGAGATGACCATGGGGGTGTTGGCTTCATCCAGCAGCACTTTGTCGGCTTCGTCCACCAGCGCGAAGACCTTGGATAGGTCGCGGCTGACCCGACCATTGGGGTCCTGGGTCAGATGGTCCTCCAAATACTGAAAACCGAATTCGGAGGCGGTGCCGTAGACGACGTCCGCCTGATTGGCGGCTTTGCGCTGCTGCGGAGAGAGTTCGCGGGAAACCGCCCCGGTGCTCAGACCCAGGCGCTGAAACACGGGACCCAGAGTGGCGCGATCGCGCCCGGCCAGGTAATCGTTGGCTGTGATGATGTGTACGCCGTCGCCGCCTAAAGCGTGGAGGTAAGCCGGCATGACTTCCATGAGAGTCTTGCCCTCGCCGGTCTTCATTTCCACGATGCAGCCCTGGTGAGCCAGGGCCGCGCCCAGCACTTGCTTGTCGTTGGCCGTCAGGCCGGTGGCGCGGCGGGCCGTTTCGCGGGCCACCGCATAGGCTTCCACCTGGAGGTCGTCCAGAGTGGCCCCCTGTTGCAGGCGCGCGCGAAATTCTCCGGTTTTGGCCTGCAGTTGCGGGTCGCTGAGAGCCTGCATTGCGGTGTCCAGAGCGAGCACGCCGTCGGCCACCTTTTGAGCCTTTTCCAACTGCGAAGTGCGGCCGCTCAACCAGTCGACCAGGCTGGAGCCCAGGCCGGTCAGTTTGCCCAGCGTCTGGCTGACGGTGGACACCAGGCCTTGGCTGGGAGCAACCTGAGAATTGGGCTGAAACGCAGGCGCGGAGGTCACCGTAGGAACGGTGCCTCCGTAGCCATCAGCCGGTCTGATCGGTTCCGCCGCCTGCCGGGCAGGCAGCGGTCCCGTCGAGCGCAGCGGACTCTGCGGGTTGATCTTCAAAAAGCGGTCCTTACCAGGTGCGGCACTGATAGTGGTCGGTGGAGACATACCAGCCGCCCTGCGAGTTGGGGCAGATCAGTCTTCCGTAGTTATCGTAGAAGGGCTGCTGCACCTGCTGGGGATACTGCGGGTACTGGGGCTGGACCGGCGGATAGTAGACGGGCGGCGGGGGAGCCTGGTTGGCGATGGCTCCACCGATGATGGCGCCCAGGACGAGACCGCCAATGACTGCTCCGGCGTTGCCGCCGCCACCGTGATGACGATGATTGTAGCCGTTGTTGTAACCGCCGCCGTAGCCGTAGCCGCCGCGGTAACGGGTCTGAGCTTGAGCGGCGCCGGCGCCGAACAAGCTGACGGCGGCCGTGGCCAGTCCGGTAGCGGCCAGAACGGCCTTGCTGGTGCCGGAAATTCCGGTCTTTACTTCCTGGGATTCGCCCGCCGGGGCGTTTTCCTGGACGCGAGCTTCGATGGTGCTCAGGTCCGGCAAAGAATCAATAGGCGACTGAAGAGCTTCCGCCTGCGCGGCGGCAGGCTTGCCGGCCGGGGCCGAAGTGGCTCGAAGAGTGGGCTGGGAGTTCAGGGCGCTCAACATATTTGTGTGACCTCCGATGGGTTCTGTGTATGTGTGGTAGTAGATTACTCCCGGAGGTGGAAAAAGAGCTGAAGAACTTGTGAACTTCCGGATCAGGCCCGGCCCCAATCCTGGGAGCGGTCGCGGGCCAGCTGGGATTCCTGTTGTTTCATTACTTGCAGGGCGAAGTTGGTCGTGAAAGCGGTGTTCGCCGGCTGGGCCGGGGGCAGGGGAACGTGCTTGATGAGAACCATGACCTGAGGATGCCACCCGGGCGCAAAGGGAGCGCAAACTCCCGGCCCCGAGATGTTAACTTTGTTTGAGGCCCACGGAGGCTAGTAGTAGGTCCACCAGTTCCACCAGGTCTCCTTGACGCCGTAGCGCCCGGGAGTGCGGTAGACGGTCTGGTATTTCTCCAGGCCCTGAGCATTGCGCCAGTAGAGGTCGAAACGGTAGTTGATATTGCCGATCAGGTTGGTCCAGAAGATGTCGACGTAGGGCGTGGCCTGATCATAGCTGTAGTATTTGTTGTAACGCTGGGTGTAGTCGTTGACGGCGTAGACGTCCGCACGGTAGAGGCGGTAGCCGTCCTGGGGGTCCATGACGCGCACGTTGATGACCGAGCGGGGGCCATACATCTTGGCCGTCGGGTGGGAGCTGGCGCCCGCCACCGTCCAGGGTATGTTCAGTGGCGAAAAGTCGCGACAGCGAAGGTTGACCTTGTGTTGTCCCGGACTCAACTGGCTGATGTAGATCAGGCCATAGCGGTCCGTCACGCCCGCGTACTTCCCGTCGACCCAGGCCTGGGCTCGCTGCAGCGGGGCATTATCTTCACCCACTACTTTGAGGGTGAACGGCACCTTGGTGCCGGGGGCCGCAATCCAGGCCCCACCGCCGGCCGGGCCACCGGCCGCACCCGCGGTGTGCATGGGAATTCGCGGCGTAGCGCCGCCGCTCGAGACCAGGATCACCGAGTCTCCGGAGACGTTGGAGGGTAGCAGGAAGCGAATGCGCTTGCTGGTCCATTCCTGGATCGAGGCGGCCGGGATTTCTTGCCCTCCTACCAACAACCGGCCTTCATCGGCCGGGCCAAAGTTGGTTCCGATCAGCACCTGTTCTTGTTTGTCGTTCTGAGTCAGCGTCTGGACCACCGGTACGTCGCCCGGACGGTTGACGCGTAGGCGCACGGGCCGTTTGGCGAAGATCCAGTAGGCCACTCCGGGGTCCCATTCCGAACCTGCTCCCAGGCTTTTAATCTGGTCGCCCTGGAGCATCTTGGAGTCGATCCAGTCCGGACTGATTTCCTCCCAAATGCGGTTGAATTCTGTTTCGTCGCTGGCCGTCACCTGAGAGAGCAGGAGCGGCTGAGTGTCGGGAGAGCCGACCATATTCCAGCCCTGGTTCAGGGTGATGGTGCAGTCGGTATCCTGCAGTTGCCCCCAGGCCCAGGCCTGGCCGTCCTTGCGCGCATAAGTCCAATAGGCTTTGCCCGGTTGGCTGTCGACCGGGCTCAAAGTCTTACCGGAAGCGGGGTCGACCAGCGCATCCATGCCTTGGAAAGCGACCACCTTGTGAAAAGGAAAAGACAGGCTGTTCCAGCCCTCCTTCAAGTCGTAGCGCTGAGCCATACCGGTCGAAGGTACGTTGACTCGGAGCGGCAGGGGCAGCGGTGGGGGAGGCTGGGCGGGCGGCTGAGGCTGCGCCGGAGCCGTCAAAGTCAGGCAAATCCATGTCAGGGCGAAGGTGCAACCGCGAGAAAGCATGGAAATCTCTTTTCCTCCTCGCGCAAACGCTCCTTGCCGAGAGGGAAAATGTCACAGACGGTCAACATCAATGCTGTCACATTGAGGTAGTCCAGGATACCCAGAATGTGATGCTTGGAGGACGTGACGGTGTCGGGTGCGCTACAGATGGAAGCTAATGCCGCTTTTGAGCAAGGCGACTGGGATCAGGCGATTGAGGGCTATACCAAGGCTCTAGAGGCCGATCCTAACGACGCCGATTCGTGTCGCCGCCTGGCGGACACTCGGGCGATCCGCGGTAATCTCAACCTGGTCGTCGACACCTATCTCCAGTTGATGGACATCCTCTGCGGTCAGAGCAACTATCCGGCTGCCCTTCAGGTGGCCGACTGGGTCAAGTGCATCAAGCCGGAATCCGACGCCGTTCGCGCCAAGACCGTCGATATTTATATCAAGCTCGGTGACATGGCCAAGGTCGTGCAGCACTCCATGGAGCTCGCTCGTCTCTATATCGAGCTGGGGCAGGGCGAAAGCGCGATTTCGCTGCTGATCGAAGCCCAGAAAGCTGATCCGGGCAATCTGGAAATTGGTCTGGAATTGGCCGAGACCTACGTCAGTCAGGGTCACATGCAGGAAGGCGCCAAGCAGTATCGGCACATGGGTCACGTGCTGGTCGACCAGGGCAACCTGGAGCGCGCTTCCGAAGCCTTCCGCCGCCTCAAGTTGATCGCTCCCGACGACGCCGGCATTCTGCTCACCCTCGGAAATATTTACGTGGAGCTCAAGCGCTACAACGAAGCTGAGCAAGAGTATCGCTCCATTCTGCGTCACAACCTCAATCACGAAGAAGCCCTGCTGGCTCTGGGACGGGTGTGTCAGCTCAAGTGTCAATGGCGTGACGCCATCCTGGCTTTCAATCGAATCCTCAATATCAATCCGGGCGAAGTGACCGCCAAAGAGCGCCTGGGTGAACTCTATCAACAGCAAAGTCTCATTCAGGATGCCATCAAGTACTACTTGTTGGCCGCTCAGGCCTATTTCGAAATCGAGGAACGCGACCGGGCCATCCGGCTCTATCAGATCGTGTTGGGTCTCGATCCGTCGCACCCCACCGCCGTTCGTGAGTTGACCAATCTGGAAGCTCCGTTGGTTGGAATTCGCAACGAGGCCATCGAGCCACCCGCGCCGCGCCCTGAGAAAGTCTCGGCCAGTGAGGCTCCGGCGTCTGGCGGTCGGGACCTTTCCTCTGGCCTGGTGGCCCGCGAGGACGGCGGCGGTGGGCGTAGCGGCATGCTACGCCGCACGGCCGGTGCAGGTGCCGCCAAGCCGGCTGCTGGTAAAGCTCCGCTGGCGGGTAAGCCCAAGCTAGGCGAAGGCAAGCCTCAGCTCGGAGGCGGTGGTGCTACCAAGCAAGGTCTGTTCCGGCCCGGGGGCGCGGGTGGCGGCGACAAGCCGATGCTCAGCCGCCGTGGCGGTAAGAAGGCGGACGATACGATCGAAGAGTCTGTCGGCGCAGCTTCCAACGAAATGGTCATGCCCTCTCGCCCCATTATGGCCGCGGCGCCGACGGGTGAAGGACTGGGCTCTCCTCCTGACGACGTCGCCTTTGCCTCAAACGTATCTCATGACCCGTTTGCTTCCGCTAATACGATCGATCCATTTGCCTCGGCCAACACGATCGATCCGTTTGCCTCTCAAGACAGCGGCTTTGGTGTGGCGGCTGATCCCTTTGCCAATGACGGCGATCCCTTTGCCTCGGGTGACCCTTTTGCAGTCGGCAATGACCCGTTCGCTTCTCAGGCTGCCGCCGACCCCTTCGCTTCGGCCGGTGATCCGTTCGCCAGCGGTCACGACCCCTTTGCCGCGCAGGCGGCACCGGTAGACCCATTTGCGACTCAGGCCGATCCGTTCGCGAGCGCGGACCCGTTTGCGGCCGCCCCTGGTAACGACCCCTTCGCGGCTTCCGCCGAAGCAGACCCCTTCGCCAACTCCGCGGATCCCTTTGGTACTCCCGCCGCCGACCCGTTTGCGACTCAGGCGGATCCTTTCGCTTCTGCAGGGGCCGATCCGTTCGCAGCTCAGGCGGATCCTTTCGCGGCCCCCGCGGCGGACCCGTTTGGCGCGCCGGCGCAGGACCCATTCGCCAGTGCCCCGGTCGACCCGTTTGCGGCCCCGGCCGCGGACCCGTTCGGATCCCCGACAGGTGGCGACCCCTTCGCCACGCAGGCCGACCCTTTTGCGGCACCCGCTGCGGACCCGTTTGGTGCTCCGGCCAACGACCCGTTTGCCTCCAACGGCGACCCCTTTGCGGTTCCGGCCAATGACCCGTTCGCTGCGCCGGCCGCCGACCCGTTCGCCTCGAGCGCGGACCCGTTTGGTGCCCCCGCAGCGGACCCGTTTGGCGCCCCGGCTCAGGACCCGTTCGCTGCCCCGGCCGTCGACCCGTTCGCCTCGAGCGCGGACCCGTTTGGGGCGCCCGCCGCGGACCCGTTTGGCGCTCCGGCTCAGGACCCGTTTGCTGCCGCTGACCCATTTGGTGCTCCCGCTGCCGACCCGTTCGCCGGACAAGCGGCTGACCCGTTCGGTGCCCCGAGCAGTGACCCGTTTGGCGCTCCCTCGGGCGACCCGTTTGGAGCCCCGGCCCAGGACCCGTTTGCTGCTCAGACATCGGATCCGTTTGGCGCTCCGGCCGCGGACCCCTTTGCCACTCAGGCCGACCCATTCGGCGCTCCCGCCTCGGACCCGTTCGCCGCAAGCGGTGACCCCTTTGCTGCTCCCTCGGGGGATCCATTTGGCGCTCCAGCGGCGGACCCGTTTGCCAATCCGGCGTCGGACCCGTTTGGCGCACCGGCTGCGGACCCGTTCGCCACTCAGGCGTCGGACCCGTTTGGCGCACCGGCTGCGGACCCGTTCGCCACTCAGGCGTCGGACCCGTTTGGCGCACCGGCTGCGGACCCGTTCGCCACTCAGGCGTCGGACCCGTTTGGCGCTCCGGCCGGCGATCGCCGCCCCGGCTGCTGACCCGTTTGGCGCTCCAGCGGCGGACCCGTTCGCGACTCAGGCGTCGGACCCGTTTGGCGCTCCGGCCAGCGACCCGTTCGCCGCCCCGGCTGCTGACCCGTTTGGCGCTCCAGCGGCGGACCCGTTCGCGACGCAGGCTCAGGACCCGTTTGGCGCTCCGGCCGGTGACCCGTTCGCTGCCCCGGCTGCTGACCCGTTTGGCGCTCCGGCCGCGGACCCGTTCGCTGCCCCGGCCGCTGACCCGTTTGGCGCTCCGGCTGGCGACCCGTTCGCGACCCAGGCCCAGGACCCGTTTGGCGCTCCGGCCGCGGACCCGTTCGCTGCCCCGGCCGCCGACCCGTTTGGCGCTCCGGCTGCTGACCCGTTCGCTACCCAGGCTGCTGACCCGTTTGGCGCTCCGGCTGCGGACCCGTTCGCTGCCCCGGCTGCTGACCCGTTTGGCACTCCAGCCGCGGACCCGTTCGCGACCCAGGCTCAGGACCCGTTTGGTGCTACGGCCGCGGACCCGTTCGCAGTTCAGGCTCAGGACCCGTTTGCTGCTCCAGCAGCCGACCCGTTCGCGGCTCCCTCCCAGGACCCGTTTGCCACTCAGGCATCGGATCCGTTTGGAGCTCCGGCTCAGGACCCATTTGCTGCCCCACCCGCAGACCCGTTTGGCGCTCCGGCCGGTGACCCGTTCGCGACCCAGGCTCAGGACCCGTTTGGTGCTCCGGCCTCGGACCCGTTCGCAGTCCAGGCGCAGGACCCGTTCGCTGCCCCAGCTGCTGACCCGTTTGCGTCGGCGCCCCCGGCCGATCCGTTCGGAGGTTCCTCCGACCCCTTCGCATCGGCACCCGCCGGACACGATCCGTTCGCCGCTCCCAGCGCGGCACACGACCCGTTTGCCGGACCCGCGGCCGACCCGTTCGCGGCCCCGCCTTCAGCGGATCCTTTCGCCAGTGCTCCACCGGTGGCCGATCCCTTTGCAGTTCCGGCCACCCAGGACCCATTCGCGGCTCCTCCCAGCCTTTCGCTTGGAGATCCGTTCGCGGTGACCGCGGCGGCCGAGTCTTTCGCATCCCCTGCCCCGAGCGTCGATCCCTTCGCCGCTCCGGTCAGTGCGCAAGTCAGCGAGCCCTTTGCTTCCGCGCCCGATCCTTTCGGAGCACCTCCCGCCCTGGATCCCTTCGCGGCCCCGGCCGGCCTGGATCCTTTCGGTTCCACCCTCTCGGCGCCACCCAGCCTGGAGTCGCAACACGAGGGTCTACAGGCCCCTCCCGCCTTCGATCCCTTCGCCCCCACCATGGAAGTCCAGGCTCGCGCCCAGCAAGAGGCCTCCACACTGGCAGCTCCGCCCTCCCTGGAGCTGTTTTCGGCTCCTCCGCCTCTGGAAGCTCCCCCCGTGGCCCCGGAAGAAATTCCGGTCGTCGCCGAGCCTGCCGATTCCGGGGAGATGCCCTCGTTGAACTTGAGTTCCGCCTCCGAGGCGGAGCGTGGAGCCCCGGTTGCGTCCACCTTTGGAGCCTCACCGGCGCGCTTCTTTGACAACCTCAAGCAGGGAGGGACGGAAGATTCGCAGCCAGCCGGCGGATCCGAGTCCTTTGCCGAGCGCATCGCCCGCTTGAACAAGTCGAAGCAGGAAGAAATCGAAGTTCCCGCCGCTGAGTTGCCGGTTCTCGACCTGCCGCCACTGCATCCCGAACTCGAGCCGCTGCCCCCGCCTCCCGCTATGGCCTGGGAGGAGCCGGTCGCCCCGGCGCCCTTTGCGCCCGCCATGGAAGCCAGCAACGAACCGGTCGCTCCCGAGCCGGAGTTTGAGCCGGTTGCGGTGGAACCGCCCGCCTTCGAGGAGCCGGCGCCTTTCGAGGAGCCGCCCGCGGTGGAGCCGGAGCCCGTTGCTGTCGTGGAGCCGGAACCCGAGCCGGAGCCCGAACCCGAGCCAGAGCCCGAGCCTCAGCCCGAGCCCTTGCCCCCGGAGCCGATCTTTGGTCGCCCCCGCAGCAGCTTCTCGGTCGAGTCCGAGGTCTCCGGTGACCAGGTGCAGCAAGCACGGGAAGTGCGTGAGCGCAACGAAGGAGCCGACGTCGCCTCGTTGATTCGTGCCTATCGGCGCTCCATCGAGGAGAATCCCGACAACCTGCTGTTGCGCACCAACCTGGCCGATCTGCACCTCAACTACGGCTTGCTGGAAGACGCGGTCGTGCAGTATCGCCAGATCATCAAGCGAAATCCCAACAGCGTGGGCCTGCATCACCGACTGATCCAGGCTCATCTCTGGAACGACAACTACGAGGAAGCGGCCGCCACCCTGATGGAGCTCTCCCAGCTGCACGTCAGCCGCGGCGAGCTTCAGGACGCCCTCGACGGTATGCAGACGGTGCTCAGTCTTGAGCCTCATCACTTCCAGGCACGCCGCCAACTGGTCGATCTGTGCTCATCCCAGGGTGAGTCCCGGCTGGCCACCCATCACCTGCGTCAATTGGCCGAGGCCGCTCTCACCAAGGGCAGCGTCGAAGAAGCCATCGAGGCTTTCTCCCGTCTGATGGAAATCAGCGACGACCCCAGCTTCCAAGATCGCCTGGCTCAGGTTTACGAGAGTCAGGGACGCACCGAGGAAGCCCTTCACCACTATCGTCAGCTGGTCGACCGTTACTGGCAGAGCGAGAAATGGGAGGAAGCTGCTTCCGCCACCGAGCGTATCGTTACTCTCGTTCCAGAAGATTTGACGGTGCGTCGCAGCCTCACCGAGCTCTACCAGCGTCTCGGCTTGACCGAGAGGGTGCTGGAACAGCGCTACCAGCTGGGCTGTCACTACTTCAGCGTGGACGACATGAGTGCCGCCGCCGAATTGCTTGAGCAGGTTCTGGCCGAACAGCCGGACCACAACCAGGCTCGTCGAGTGCTGCTCGATGTCTACCTGGCTCAGGGTCGCATCGAGGAAGCCTTGAAGCAGTCGGAGTCCCTGACCGCTCACTACATTCTGGAGAAGGACCACCAGAATGCCATCGACCTCTACCTCAAGCTGGTCGAAGCCCAGCCTGAGAACGCCGAGCTGCGCAAAAACCTCATCCGCTTCTACGAGATGGCCGAAGACACGGAACAGGCCTCCGAGCAGTGGTTGGCGTTGGCTCAGCTCTACGCACGCTTCGAATCGTGGGAAGAGGCCGTGGGCGCTTATCAGAAGGTGCTGGAGCTGGACGAGAATCGTTCCGAGATTCACTACCAACTGGCTCGTCTCTACCTGGAGAAGCTGGGCGACCCCGCTCAGGCGCTCCAGGAATTCCACCGCGTTTACGAACTCGACCCGGGCAACACCCAGGCGATGTCCAAATATATTCGCATCCTGCTGCGACTGAGCAAGGCCGACAGCGCTGCCGAGGTGCTGCGCAGACTCGACGAAGTCAATCCCGAAGCCGCCGAAGTCAAAGAGTCGGTCATGAAGGACTTCAAGGGTCGCATCGAGAGCGAGCCTGGCGACTTGCGCGCCCGCTTCGTCTTCGGTGAACTCTGTTACTACCTGGGCATTCAGGATATGGCCATCGAGCAGTTCCAGCAGACTCGTCGCGACCGGGCCTTTGAGCTCAAGTCCTACAATATGCTGGGTCTGTGCTTCGCCGAGAAGCACGGCTTCAACATGTTGGATCTGGCCATCCGTCAGTTCCGCCGCGGTCTGGAGACGCCCGGGTTCTCCGAGCAAGAGTATCTGGAGCTGCGCTACAACCTGGCGATGCTGCAGTACAAGCACAACCGTCTCCAGGAAGCTCTGCAAGAGCTCAAGGACTGCTACGCGGTCGACATAGCCTATCGCGATGTGCGCGAATGGATTCGCCGCATCGAGAACGAAATCGCCGGTGGACCCAAGGTCAACCGCGGACCGCAGAAGTAAGCCAGGGGATTTAGAAGATGTCTGACCAGCAAATCATCCAACAATGGCTTACCTACGCCAGCAAACTCGCCCAACAGGGCCGTCTTGACGAAGCCATCCAGGCCCTGCTGAAAGTGGTCGAAGAAGACCCGCAGAACCTGGAAGTGCGCAACGCCATCATCAAGTTCGCCTCCCAGAAAGGCGACTACACGGTGGTGGTCTATCAGCACATGGACTGCGCCGAACTCTACGTCCTGGCCGGCGATAAGAAGTCGGCCATGGAGCGCTATGAGACGATCCTGCGCCTGGAAGAAACCGTCCAGCTGGGACCACACAGCCGGGCCGACGCCGTCATGCAGGTTCGCCAGTTGGTGGCCACCGTCAAGCCGGAGATTTACCTGCGCATCGGTGAGTTCCGTCTCGAGCACAACCAGGTGGACCAGGCTCTGCAGTATCTCAAGAAATCTCAGGAGCTGAAGCCCGGCATCTGGGATACCCATATGGCGCTCGGCCGCGCCTTCATGATCAAGGAAGCCTATAAGGACGCCATCGGTGAGTTCCAAGAGGTGCTGCGCCTGACCCAGGAAGACGGTCAGGAAGCGCAGGCCCAGGCCTACGAGATGTTGGGCGAGGTCTTTGTGCGCCAGGGGCGTCCTCCGGCCGCCACCATCACCTGGTTCGACCGGGCCGCCCTGCTCTACGTGCAGAAGCAGATGTTCAACGACGCCTGCCGTGCCTACGAGCGCATCGTTCAGGTCGAGGGCACCAACAAGGAAGCTCTCAACAGCCTGGGCGAGCTCTACACGCGTCTGAATATGAAGGACAAAGCGGTTGTCGTTTACAGCCGCCTGGCCGACATGTTCGAGAAAGAGGGCACGGCTCTCGACAAGGTCATCCAGCTTTACGAAACCATCGTCCAGCTGGAGCCGCAGAATCGACCGGTGGGCGAAAAGCTGGTCGGTATCTACACCAACATTCTCTCACGTAGCCCCAACAACGTTTCCATCCGCGGCCGCCTGGTCGAGCACCTGGTTCGCCAACAGCGAAATCAGGAGCTGCCGCCTCATTACCTGGCCATGGCTCAGTATCAGATGGAGCGCGGCATGACCGACGAGGCCGTGAAAGCCTTGCGTCGCCTGCTCGAAATCGACAGTCAGTACGTGGAAGCCCGCGAGATGTTGGGCGACCTCTATCTGAAGCGGGATATGAAAGCGGAAGCTCTCGACGAGTTCCAGCAAGTCATCAAGATCTATCGCTCTCACGGCAAAGATGAGGCTGCGCTTGAACTGCAGCAGAAGATGATCCAGATCTTTCCCGAGGCCGTCGACCTCCAATATCAGGTGGCCGTGGGTCTGCGCGATCGCGGGGATTTTGCCGGTGCTCTGCACGAGCTGGACCGCCTGGTCACGCAACGTCCTGACGATTTGCGCGCTCTGGTTTACCGCGGCGAATGTTTGCTGGCCCTTGAGCGTCACGCCGAAGCTGCTCAGAACTGCGAGATGATCCTGCGGTTGGAGCCGGAGCAGGTGGACGTGCGCCGGTCCGCAATCGGTGCCTATCTGCAGCTCAATCAGCCTCAGTATGCAGCCCATCATTTGCATCAGCTACCCGAAGATGATCCCAAGAAGGTCAGCTTGCAGCGTCGCCTGGTTTCTCAGTTGCTGGAGGCTCGCCAACTGGATGTTGCTGAGCAGGAAATGGCTCACCTGCCCGCCGACGACGAGCAGTTGCTGTCGATGCGCAAAGAATTGGTCAAGCTGCATCTGGACGCTGGCAACCTGGAGAAAGCCTTCGAAGGCCTCCCCCAGATTCCACGCTCGGAGCGCGAACGCAACAGCCTGGTGACCCGCTTGCTGGAGATTCCCCTGAGCCAGGGCGATCTGGAAACCGCTTCGCGCACCATTCACCGGCTGCCCGAAGATGATCCGCTCAAAGTCACTTTTCATCGCCGTCTGATCACCGCCTATCTCGAAGCCGGGCGGCTGAACGACGCTGCTCACGACGTGGCTCGTCTGCCACAGGACGACGAAGGGCGTTCGCGCCTTATCAGTCAGGTGATCAGTGGCTATTTGACCGCTCACCAGTATCGAGAAGCCGCCGACCAGATCTATCGTCTGAATGATACCGATCCGCTGCGCAATTCGTTCATGGGCCAGTTGATCGAGGCTCTCATCGGCGTCGGAGAGTTGGAACGGGCAGCCCAGGAAGTCAGTCGCCTGGGAGAAGGCGATGAAATTCGGCCGCGCTACCATCGTCGCCTGATTCAGGCTTACCTGAACGCCAGCCGTTTCGATGAAGCCGAGCAGTCGATCATCACCCTCAGTGACGCCGACCCGGAGAAGCGCTCCTTCCTGCGCCTGCTGGTGCAGAAGTTCTTGACCATGGGACTGTTCGACCGGGTGCGCGACCTGGTCGCCCACATGCCCGAGGACATGGAAGAGCGTTCCCAGTACCTGGATGGACTGGTGCACAACTATCTGGACCTCGGCGAGCTGGGCAAGGCGCGCAGCCAGGTTTTCTCGATGGCCGACATGGCCTCGCGGGCCGGCAACCATCTGGAAGCCGAGCGTCTGTATCGCGAGATCCTCGCGTATCAGCCATCCGATGTGGACATTCGCCTGCATCTTTGTCACGCGCTGGCCTCTCAGGGTCAGGCGGAACGGGCCCGCGAGGGAATGCTCGTCTTGGCCGGGCGCTTCCACCGCGAAGGCAACGCTACTTCGGCGGCCGACGTCTACTCGCGCATGCTCGATCTGGACAGCCACAACCTGAACGCCCGTTATCGTCTGGGCAGCCTCTGGGCGGAACAGGGCCAGACGGCACAGGCTCTCGAGCAGTTCGCGCAGTTGGCCAAAGTCTATCTCGAGCAGAATCTGCCCGAAGTAGCGCAAAGAGTTCTCAAGAAGATTCTGGAACTCGACCCCAAGGACATCGACCATCGCCGTCAGGCCATCCGCCTGCTGATTCGCAACCTTCGTTTCGAAGAAGCCACCGAGCATTATCGAATCTTGTTGGGCATTCACCTGGAGCGTGGTGAAGTCGACGAGGCTCTCGAGTGTGTCAAGGAAATCGTCAATCTGCAGCCGCTCAATCTGGAGCTTCGCCAGCAGTTGGGCGCGCTGTTCCTGAAGGCCGGCTTCCTGGAGCACGGTCAAAGTCTGCTTGAGTCGCTGGCTGAAGACTGCCGCGAAAAACGCGATACCGACCGTATGCTGCGCGTGCTGACCACGCTGGCCGAGAGCTTTGCCGCCAACGAACAGTGGGAGACCTCACTGGAATACCGCGAGCGCATCGCCGATGTCGTCCGCGATACCGAGGGTTGGCCCAAAGCTCAGGCCGCCTACCTGGAAATCGTGCTCGGTTACCTCCAGCATTCTCAGAAGGAAAGCGCCGACGCCATTTTTGTCAAACTGGTAGATGGCTTCTTCCGCTATAAGGTGGTGCTCGAGGGCGTGGAGCAGTTGGAGATTCTCCAGCAGCATCTGGCCGATGTCGGCAAGCCCAGTATGGCCTTGAGCGTGCGCGAGCGCATCGCGTCGATTCTGGAACGTCAGGATCAGTGGGACCGCGCCATTCAGACTTTGCTGGAGATTTCGCACAGCTATCTGGTCCTGCAGGAAGTGGACCGCGGCGTCGAGTTTCTACGACGCGCCGCCGACCAGGCTTTGACTCACGATCGCACCGAGCAGGGCATCGAGATCCTCTTCCAGCTGGCGGACAAACTGATCCAGCATCGTTCGCTGGAGCATGCTCGACCCGTGCTCGACGAGCTGCTGCGCATCGCCCAGGACAATCCGGCTTTCTTGGAGCGAGTGGGCGATGTGCTCTTCCACCAGGGCAAGTTCGAAGAAGCCCGTCCCATCTACGCCGAGGTGTTGGAAAAAGAGCCAGGCCGACCCGAGTCTCTTTCTCGGGTGGCTATCATCTACGCCAAGGAGTCTCGTTGGGAAGACGCCGCCGATATCGCTCGTCAGATCTTCTCGAAAGGTCTGGTTTCCAAGATCATTCGTGAATATAAGGCGGTGACGGGCTTCCGTCCCGGCGACGCTGCTTCCCACTTGAACCTCGGCAAGTTCTACCAGCAGCTCGGTTTCGTAGAGGAAGCCATCATTGAATACGGTCTGGCCGCCAGAGACACCAAGCATTTCCTGACCTCTTGCAACCAGCTGGCCCTGTGTTTCTCTCAGCAAGGCTACAGCGACCTGGCGGTTCGCCAGTTCCAGATCGCTTTGGAAACCCCCGGCTATCAGGATGAGGAGCAGTTGGAACTGCGCTACTATCTGGGACGCACCCTGGAAGATTTGGGTCGCTACAAAGAGGCCATGCACGCTTATCAGGAGTGTTTCGTGGTCGACATTCGCTACCGCGATGTGTCCCAACGTATCGAGGGTCTGGGCGACAAAATGTAGCTCACCGGGCGGCAAGTAACTCTGGAGAGGGGTTGGCGATAGGCCGGCCCTTCTCGCATTTAAGCCGGCAAAGCAGGAGTACGGCCGGTTGATCAAATATGCATGAAGGCAATCGCAGGGTAGGTTTGACTTGTCGGGCCAGCGAATACCTAAGGATAGTGGAAAGGAAGGTTCTGTGGACGTTTTGAGGTGGCGAAAATCCTTGGCTGGTCTGGGTCTGGCCTTGTCTATGACCTCGCTGGCCTGGGCCGCACCGCCCGACGCCTTGGTCAAAAACGAAGGCGCCTTGTTGGGCAGCTTTGTCGTACTGACTCTGGCACTCGGCGGACTCGGATTCGCCGAGATGAAGGCGAATAAGGGCCGCAGCTTCGATTTGGAAATCGACCGTCTGGCCGCGGCCGCCGCACAGCGTCAGGCTAAGAAAAGCGGTGACGTTTCCGGATTGTTGGATGATGTTGAAGTCACCAATCCCGCCGCGATGGCCACCCGGATGCCGGAAAAGGCTCCACCGCCTCCGCCCACCGGCGCCATGCCGCCTCCTCCGCCACCCCCCACGCGGGCGGCCGCTCCGCCCCCTCCTCCACCACCGCCTCCTTCTGACAGCAGCGAAGGTTTCGGTGCCCGTCTGGCTGCCGCGGACGATCTGGCGAAGCCAGCCGCGAAGACCGCGCCGATTTCGTTTGGCGGCGGCAGTCCCGTGCCCCCTCCGCCGGCCGAGACCGGCTCACCCAGTGGTGGCGGCGGCGGTTGGGCAGACCTGCTCCAGCGGGTGCGCTCCAACGAAAACGATCAGCCGAATCCTTTCAAGGGCGGGGCGCCCTCCGCAATTCCCAGCACGGAAGACGATGTCCCGAGCAAACCCACTCCTTCGGGTGGCGGAGACGCTTGGGAAGCCTTGCTGCGCAAGACGGCAGGGGCCGCTTCCGGTGAGGTTCCGGCCGCCATTCCGCGTCCCGGCGTAGGGTTACCTTCCAGCAGTCCTTTTGCATCTGGTAATACAGGGGGAACCGGGTCCGACCCAGAACCAGGGCGAGCGCCCTCGGGAGAGTCTGACGAGTCGCTGCCTGACTTCATCAAGAAGTCCGGCCGAACCATCTCGCTGGACCTGAACAAAGGCGGAGCCGCTTCGAATCCGTTTCAGAAGCCGCCTCAATAAGTATTTAACGACGACCGACGGAGGACTGGCAGATTAATCTCCCCAAGGGCAACCCGCTGATGCCGGAAGGTGTACTTCTGACGGGTTCAGACTTGCGAACGATGGTAGACAACCTGTGTGCTGATGGGTTTTCTGGCTATGTCAAGTTTGAGCTGTCGCCAGGCAAACACGCCTACGTTTTCGTGGCCAACGGGGACCAGGTACGCGCCTTCGAAATGACCGAGGCTCGCGGTGATGTGAAAGTCGCCAAGCCGGACCGTCTCATGAACATGGCGGGCGGTAACGGCCGAGTGCTGGCCTGGTCCTATATCCTGTCGGGACGCCTTGCCAATGTATTGGGGAATTCGTTCGCGTTCAAGCCTCTCTACCGCGACTATCAGGTGAAGAAGAAAGAGCTGAAGAAAGTCCTGGACAACATGACCCACGACAATCACTCGGGCTTTCTGCAGTTTGACCTGAGTGACGGCCGGGCCGTAGTGGTTCTGGAAAAAGGCGAGCCTATTCACGATCAGTTCATCTCCCAGTATGGAGAGGTTCTTTGCGGTCGTGACGTCATCACCAATCTCTTTGATTACGTCTACTCTCAGGGCGCTGTGGTGCATGTCTTCGCCGAGAAATACCACGAGCTCGAGAATCGGGCGCGTCGTGCCAACGACGACCTGGACAAGATGATTCAACTGACGGTCAAGCCGGTGGGCGGCATGTTCGCCAGTAAAGAC
>JAFKGI010000039.1:0-15773 GCA_017307785.1 Vulcanimicrobiota bacterium
ACGACTTACTTGCATAACCTTTTGAACCCATCGCGCAGGCCATTTTCACTGGTTGCCTTTTATCGAGCCAACAGGCAATGGAGTAGCGCGCTATCCGGCGACTTTGCCTCATTTCTTCAGGCAGCTTCTTTTCAGGATGCTTATCGCTTGTGGGACAACGCCTCAGAAGGCGCCGCCGACCTGAAAAGCTGGGCCATCGCCAAAAGTCTGGAGCGCTTCCAAACATCCTCCGAGACCGGCGTTCTCTTCGACGACATCCGGGACGATGAGCTCGCTCTGGTCAACGGAGCCATTCACGAAGCCATCGAAGAGTTCCGAGGCCTGCGCTACGACATGAAGTCCAAAAGCCTGCTCGTCCAGACGCAGGACGAATTCATGCCCTTCGACAACCTCAGCGACGGCCAGCAGGGCACCATCGGGCTGGTGGCCGATATCGCTCGGCGCATGTGTATCCTCAATCCCCAGCTTGGAGAAGCCACCATCCGTGAGACCGAAGGGGTCGTCCTCATCGACGAACTCGACCTTCACCTCCATCCCGGCTGGCAACGCAACCTCACCCGGGGCCTGAAAAGAGCCTTCCCCAAGGTGCAGTTTATCGTTACCAGCCATTCCCCCCAGATCCTGGCCGAACTCCAGCCCGAAGAAATCATCCTGTTGGAGGGGGGCGGCACCGAGCATCCTCAAGTGAGCTATGGACTGGACGCCAGTCGCGTGCTGGAAGAGGTCATGGGAACGGCCTCCCGGCCCCTGGAAGTCGAGGAGAAGCTCAAGCAACTCTTCCGCACCTTGGAAACCGGCAGTCTGGATGAGGCAGCCCGGCAAATCGAGAGTCTACGGGAGAAAGCCCCAGGAGTCGCCGAGTTGAGCCGAGCCGAGGCGCTCTTAGAGCGGAAGAAAATTCTGGGACGATGATCCAGATTCACAAAGGGGAGGAGCCGCTTTCTTTTACGCACTGGAAAGCTCAGGCTAGTGAGGACTGGACGCCCACCTATGAAGGCCTGCAGAACCCCGAGAAGCGAGAGCTACATCAAGCCCTGGTCAACGAGCAGAGAGAGCTTTGTTGCTATTGCGGCCGGCGTATCAGCGCCCAGGACAGTCACATCGAGCATTTTCAGCCTCAGAGCAAACGGCCTGACCTGGCTCTGGCTTACCCGAACCTGCACGCCTCCTGCATCCGCGCGACCAGTCGCGGTCTGCCCCTCCATTGCGGACACTTGAAGGATGAGGGCTATCACGAGCAAAACGCCGTCTTCCCGACTTCCGAATGCGAACATCGCTTTTCTTATCAACTCGATGGACACATCCGAGGCCAGGACGTTGGCGCGGTTTATATGGTAGACCTCCTCGGACTCGACATTCCCTTCCTGACCAATCGACGCGAGGAAGCGCTGGCCGGCGTCTTTGACGTCGAATTCCTGCAGACCGTAACTCGTCCGGAGTTGCTGACGCTTGTCCAGGCTTTCCGCCAGGGCAACCAGGAGTTTCGCCAGGTCCTGACCCGCTACACGGAACAGTTACTGAACTCATGATCGAAATCCGACGAGAGAATCCGCTGCCACTTGCAAAGCTCCCCCCTCTGATCGAGGCCAGCCTGGCCGAAGGCCATCAGTTTCTGCAACGACTGGCTCGCGAGGTTGCGGACGGCACCAACACTTTCCAGAAGCCAGGTGAAGCCTTCTTCTTCGCCTACGAGCATGGCCAACTGGTAGCCACCGCCGGTCTCAATCAGGACCCGTTCGAAAATCGACCCGAAATCGGCCGCTTGCGCCGAGTTTACGTGTTGCCCAGCCACCGCCGCCGAGGTCTGGCTCGCCAACTCATTCAAACGATTTTGGAGTATAATACCTTCCCAGTGCTGCACTTGCGCAGCACTCCCGAGGCCCATCGACTCTACGAATCCCTGGGATTCCAACCCACCGGGCTGGAGAACCCCACTCACAAGCGTCACTCCTTCTGAAGCCAGCCCGGCCAATCGCGGCGCACGGCCGTGGCCTGCCCGCGCGTGCGCTCCCAGACCGTCAGATCGCCCCCGGTCACCCGGGCCAGAGTAGTGCAGCGCGTCCCGTAGAGGCCCAGGTCGATCCAGACCAGCGGATCGCGGAAGAGATCGAGTTGCTCCTCGACGCTCTCCGTGCCGGACTGCTCGACCAGTTGCAGAGCCCGGTCCGTCCGCTCGGAAGATTGCTCGATAGGAGTATTGCCCAGCACCTGCAGTCCCGGTCCCAGCACCCGGGGCGGTGACTGCGTAGACACATAGACCAGCTGGCCGGGAGCACCCACCAGCAGATTGAAGCCGGCGAAATCCTGGCGCTGCACCCCGAGCGCGTACTCTTGCGGGGACAGCCCGCCCATCAAGAAATCTTGCACCAGTCGGCCCCGGGTGGGCGGAGCCGGAGGAGGCACCCCCGGCAAATTGGTCAGCACGGCCCAACGACCGTGAGCGCCGAAACCCAGCCAGGCCCCGCCGCTGCGCAGATCGCGGCCGGCCAAAATGGGCTGGTCGGGCCAGAAATCTAGGGCGGCCGCCGGCCGCTCCAGGAATTCGTCCCGATTGGAAAGCAAGAAAAACGGGTCGCTACGAACTACTACCGTGCACATCCTCAGAAGCGTTCGCGGGGGATCGAGCCGGGCCTCGCGAATTCGCAAAAGGTCATGTCAAACTTAGAAGAATTACTCCAGCAGGAAATTCAGGTCGGAAAATTCGATTCCACCGGAGCCTTCACGCTCTCTCTCATGGAAGCGCGACGCAAACTGCAGAATTTCCAGCTCACCTCTCTGGAGCAGGCGGTGCTCAAGCTCATTCAAGGAGTGGTGCGCCTGGAGCCCCAGGCCATCTGGATGGAAAGCAATGACCGCGGCTTCGTCATTTCCTGGGCCGACCCCATCGGTCGCGTAGACCCAGGGCTTTTTGCTGGAGAATTCGAAAAGACGCTGCTCGGCTCAGATTGTCCGGAGAAAGACTTCGCCATCGGCCTGATGAGCTTTCTCGACAAAGAGCCGGCTCAGGTCTGGTGGGCGGAATGGCAGGGAGAGGAGCCGGTGGCCACCGTCAATCTGTTCGGCGGTCTCAGCCAGGCCGAACTGCGTTGTCCCCCCGGCACCCACGCCCGCACCTTCGCCCTGGCCGTGCAGACGGGCAAGCAAAAGCTCACCCTGGACCGTCAAATCATCGCCACCCGCGTGCTCTTCTGCCCCATTCTGATGCTCTGGAACGGCCGCCTCATGTGTGAACTGTCCTGGAATCCGCCGGGGCATACCAGCTCACGTGGAGCCTATTGGGCCGATTTCTACTTTCGCCAGTCGGGCTCGCTGGCTCGCGGCATCGCGCTCAAGCCGATCGGAACCTGCCTGCGCATGGTCACCGGCGCAGGAGGCATGGCGGGCAGCGATTTCGCCATCAGCCCCGAGGGGTATAGCGTGCAGAGACGCTATGTGCTGGGCAAAGATGGGCGCGCTCTGCTGCTTCAGGGCCGCCGGCCGCAATTGTCCGGCCTGGCCGCGCTGGTCAGCCCCGGCAACGTGGTCGGCTTTCCGGTGGAGCTGCAAACCTCGCTGGGGGGAAGCATCTGGGTGGTGGACGGCTCGTCCCAAGGCCGGGCCCTGTTGCTGTGCGTCAAACACGGCGTGCTGCTCGACCCCTGCACTCTGCCCAAGCAATTCGGAGCGACCATCGCCGTCATGGCCACTCCCGATCTGGAAGTCGACCTCAGCCAGTTTGCACCCATCCTCAATTCGCCGAGCTGGAAAGAACTGGCTCAGAGAGTCAAGGCCCAGGCCGAGGAGGTGGTGGCAAAACTGTCGGAAGAATCCCCCTCGGCGCTCAAAGAACTGGGCGGCAACCTGCCCTGGAGCTGGGGAGGCCTGGCCTTGATCGGAGCGGTGGCCGGCGCCAGTCTGCTGCCCATTCCCTGGATCGGCGGCTTCTTCTTGGGCGGGGCCGGCGGGCTCTGGGCGGCCAAGCGCAGCGCCGACGTGCAGTATCAGTCGCGTCTGAAAGCGCTCAAGCGGGCGGTGGGCTCCGACCCGGACTGATGCAGGGCGGCGCGAGCCAGCACTTCCCCGCGCAGACCCAGGTGATAGCCCAGGTTGCGCGGGATGTTCCACCACAGGCCGGTGCGGCTCTTGTTCAACCGTTTGGCGATGTGGGACAGGGAATAAAACTGGGTCTTAGCCCATTCGTAGCCGTTCAGCAGTTGCTCGGGCGTCATGTGGCGGGGCCGAAAGACCACGTGGGTTTTGCCGTTGTAGTGGCGCCAGTTTTTGTCGATGATGCGCTGCTGACTGTCGAGCATGGCATAAGACGGGGTGCCGGGATAGGGCACCAGCAGGCTGATGGTGGCGTTGTCCAGGCCGATGTCCCCGAAGGTATCGACGGTTCTCTGGAAGATGTCGAGGTCGTCGTTCTCAAAGCCGAAGATAATGCCGGCCTGAATGGCGATGCCCAGATTGTGGCAGCGTTCCAGCAGGTTGCGGTAATCCTGGACCCGATTGTGGCCCTTTTGCGCACCGTTGAGGCTCTGCTGGTCGATGCTCTCCAATCCCACGAAGAGCGCCTTGCAGCCGCTGGCGGCGGCCAGCTCTAAGAACTCGCTGTCGCGCAGCGAGTTCATGGTGGTCTGGCTGGTCCACCAGCGCTTGAGCGGTTTGAGTTGCCGGCACAGTTCCTTGGCATAAGCCGGCACGGCCGCCAGATTGTCGTCCCAGAAAACCACGCCTTTGTCCTTGAAAGAACGGATCTCCGCGATGACTTCGGCCACCGGGCGCAGGCGCATCTGCTGGGCCCTGGGATACAGGTGGGGGATGGTGCAATAATCGCATTTGTGCGGACAGCCACGGGTGGCGATGATGGCTCCCTTGGTGGCCCACCAGCGGTTCCAGCCGCCGTGCTGAATCAGATCGCGGCGAGCGTGGGGTTGGTTTTCCAGCACGGCCGGAGCGGCGTGGCGATAGATACGGCTGCCCTGGGGGGTCACTTCCAGTGTGCCGCTGTGAAATTCATAGCGACCGGGTGCTCTGCGAGTCTCGTCGCGCAGAATATGCCGCCACAGAGGTTCGGCTTCGCCCACCACCACGATGTCGGCGTGCTCGGCCACCTCATAGGGCATCAGGGTGGCGTGAGGCCCGCCCATGGCCACCGGCACGCTGCGATTGCGAAACTCGCGGGCCAGGTCATAAGCGTGGGGCGCTCCCGGAGTGGCGGCGGTGATGCCCACCAGATCATAGTTCCTGGCAGTATCCACCCGGGTGATGATCTCGTCCTCATGAGTGACCGTCCACTCCGAAGGGGTGAGGCCGGCCAGCAGCGGCATGGTGAGCTGAGGAAAGCGAATCAGTTCCCGCGAGCGCGCCTGCAGAGTGAGCGGATCTTCGGCCGTGATCAAATGCAGGGTGGACATTATTCGGGCAGCTGCAGACTGTCGGAAAGCTCGTATTGCAAAGGCTTGGAATGTCCCAAATGGTCCCGAACCGTCAGTTCGCGCACAATCTTCAGGCGCAGACCGATGCGCTGGGTGTGTGCCACCTGAAAATCGCGCACCTGATGGCCCAGCACGGTATGGCGGCCGGGCGTGTAAAAATCCTCCAGCAAAATCTTCTGAGAGGATGCGTCATGACGAATTTGCAGCAAGATATAGGTTGCGTCGCGCGGATTAAATTCCGGGGGGTTGGGATTGAGCATGTCCTCGGGGCTACAAAAAACCACGTTGCCGGCCGTAACTCCCAGGTCAGGGCTGTAAATCCCGGTCTGTTGGGAATTGGGCGGGGTGGCCATTTTCAGCAAGGGCACGATCTTGCGCAGTGTCTCGCGCGTGCTCAGCTGCAACTGCAGGCGACTGGCCCCCGCGAACGAGGCCGACGTCACGCGTCGGAAAAGCACCAGAGCCACGGCCATCAAGACCAGCCCCAGGCCGGCGGCCACCAGCACCTCGGGGATGCTGAGCGCTCGTCTTTTCAAGGACACCGGTGCAGGCCCACCACGTGCAGGCTTTCCTCTTTGTTCTTCTCAAACCAGTAGATGGTCACGTCCACCTGATACAACTCGTTGCGATAGTCGGAGGCGCTGCTGTTGACCCAGGTCATGTGGATGTTGCGCCGGAACAAATCGTTGGCATAAATGTCCATGTCGAAAGGAGGCGCGTTGATGGGCCGGCGGGCTGCGGCGGCGTCCTGGATCGGCGCCACTTTGGGCAAATTGTAGAGTTTGCTCAGGTCGACCATCTGGTTGGCGTAGTGGAGCGCCTCGGTGGCCCGGCCGGCGCGGCCGCCCATGCGGGTGCTGTAGATGACCGAACCGGCGATAGCCAGCAGCCCGATGGACAGCACGCCGATGGCTACCATCACCTCGGCCAGCGAATAGGCCCTTGGCCTCAAAGGACCGTTTCTTTCCAATAGCGGATTTCCATTTGGCCTTTGCTGGAGGCCGGGAAAAGCGGCGGTGGGAAAAAGCCGGAATTGGGGTCGGTGACCAGGCGAAAGGAACCCTGGCCGGATGGATGGGAGAAGCCGGAGATGGCGAATCCGCTCGCGCCACCGTTGATTTGAGTGAGCCAGTTGTTGCTGGAGATCACGCTGCCAAAGACCTCCAGACCGCCCACTCCCAGGGCGGTGTTGTTGTGGCCTTCGGCGTAAAAGTTGTCCTGGGTAAAGATGCTGGCGTAGATGCGCAAAATGTTGCCGGTGCGCGGCAGCACGGCCACATTGTCGGTGATTTTGACGTGGCTGGCGATCAGTCCCAAATTGTCCCGCCGCGAAGTCGGCTTCTGACCAGCCATCGTGTCCTGACGCAGCAGGTTGCCGGTAATCTCGATGTCGCGGCCGTTGTTGAAGTCGGTGGCCAGGGTGTTGTCGCCCCGCACCGTGCCGTTGACGGCGCTGATGCCTTCGCTGGCGTAGAGCACCCCCGAGCCGAGATTGGGCACCACTGTCTGAACCGAGCCCTGCTCCACCAGTCGGGTTCCCACCGAGGCCGGCCCCACGGGAGATTCGCTGACCCGGGTCACTCGGGTGGTCACGCCGCCCTGGGTCATGGTGTAGACCGAGTTGCCCAGCAAATCGACGCTCAGCACCAGCGAGTCGAGCGCGCCGTTGACGTAAATGCCGCCGTCCGGGTTGACGGTGACGCCGGCCGGCGGACTGGCCGGAGGCAGGCTGCCGTAGGCGGCGCTGGCATACGGTTGGGTGCTGGAAGGCATGGCCATGGGCGCCGCGCCGGTGAGGAAGCCCGAGCGGCCCTGGTTGCTCATCCGCTCATAGTCGTGCTGCCCGGTGGGCGCGCTCAGCGGGTACTCGATGCCGTCTCCGGCGCCGGTGCTGCCGGCCGCCGTGACCGTCCCCAGGAAGCCCTGATTGGTGGGCGGCGCTCCACTGAAGAAGTTGCTCGGAATGGTCAGGCGCACGCGGCCGTTGGTGCGGAAGGCTCCATCCACGGCGGTCTGGTTGTAGCGCAGGAAGAAACTGGTCCAGCCTGGAGGCGGCGTGTTGTGGGTGAAGGCGGCGTATTTGGTAAAGCTAACGCCGGCCTGCAGCCAGCACACGACTTTGCGCTTGGGCTGATGGTCCCAGCTGGCGGTGGAGACGATTTTGTACATGCGCAGCCCGCTGGTGGGGTTGGGCGGAGTGAAGGGGTCGGCGGTGATGGTGGCCGCCCAGGTCCAGGCGCCCAGGTTGCCGTTGCGACTGGTGCTGACGGTGCTCAGGGGTTCGACGTCGTTTTTCAGCTGATGGGAAATCCAGGCCATGCAGTCGCGCACGCCGGCTTCGACCACCTGGGAAGCCTCGACGTCACGCCGGGCCAGTCGCAGAGAAGTGGCTTCGTTGGGCAATAAATCGAGCAACACCGAAGCCGCCGTACCCGCCGCTACACTGAAAAAGAGGGCCAACAACAGCATCGCCCCCCGCCTGCGTTTCCTCATCCTTCATACTATCACGCGCGATAGCTTGAAGTTAAGCTTTTTGGAAAGCTATCCCTCGCCCACATCCAGCACGATGTAGGAGCCGCTACGGTCGTCCCGCTCAATCACGATCACGCCGGCTTTATCACCCGCCCGCAGTAAGTCGGAGAAATTGCGGTAACCGTAGTACTGCATATCGAAGGTGGGCTTCAGGCGCTGCATCATCTGCTTGACCATCGAGCCCCAGAGAATCTCGGTGTTGCTACGCTGCAGGGCCACCACCGCGTCCTGCAGCAAGCCGAAGACTTCGCGTTTCTTCTTGGGCAGACTGTCGAGCAGGCGCTCTTCCACCGGCCGCCCGCGCATCAGATCCTCGTAGAAGATGAATTCGTCGCAGTTATCGATGAGCAAACTGGAAGTGGAGTTTTTCACCCCCACGCCCACCACACGTTTGTCGTATTCGCGCAGCTTGGAAACCAGCGGCGAAAAGTCACTGTCGCCAGAAGCGATTACGAACGTGTCCAGGTGCGGCCGGGTGTAGCAAAGGTCGAGGGCGTCCACCACCATGCGGATATCGGCGGAATTCTTGCCGCTCTGATTGCGCTGCGGAATCTCCAGCAGTTCGATGGCCAACTCGTGGAGATTGCGCTTCTCGCGCGAAAAGTTGACCCAGTCACAGTAGGCCCGCTTGTAGAGAATGCGCCCCTTCTCGAGCAAACGCTTGAGCAGCAGCTCGATGTCCAGTCGGTCATAGCTGGCCTGGCGGGCTCCGATGGCCAGATTCTCGTAGTCGATAAACAGGGCCAGATTGGCCTCGCCGCTTTGCATTTCCACTCTCCTTACTGATCGGGCCGGCGGAAACTATCGCCCGCCTCGCCCATGGCCACGTCGGCCGCCGCCGACTCCACTGCCGGGTGTTTTTGCAGGCGGCTCACCGCGGCCCGGATCTTGGTCAGATCGGGGCTCTGGGGAATTTCCAGCATCAGCACCATATTGTCCGGCCAGCAGGCGATCAGACGCGCACTGTCGCCCGCCGCGTCCAGCAGTTTGGGCAAATCTTTGGGACCGGCCCCGTCCTTCAAGTTGATCAAGATGCGCACCCGGGAGGTCATCAAGCCATTGGCCGGGTCTCGAGTGTAGTCGCTGGGGGGGGCCGGTTTGGCTTCCAGCGGCGGTACTTCCAGGCCGGGCCGGTCCGAGCCGAACCACTCCGAGATGCGAGTGGTCTCGTAGAGGTGGTCTCCCTTGAGCTTGCCCACCACCAGTACCGTCGAACCCGGACGAAAGGCCAGTTCGGTGGAAGGCCCCGTCAGGGCGAATTTTTCCTGAGCGGTGGCCACCGACCACTTGCCGCGCACCCCCTGCAGTTTGCCCATCAGCCAGGTGTGATCCGGCCCGATGGCGCCCTTGCGCGGCATATAGGCTTCCAACGTTTCCCGGGCTAACTTCAGCTGGGGAGCATTGGCGCTGGCCACATAGCGAATGCCGTCGTGTTCCATGGCCAGCAGCGCGCGGGTGCTGGTCAGTCGCTCGCTCAAACTGATCACCTGAGGTCGACAGCTCAGTAAAATCTCGTCGAGCTGCTTGGCGCGCTCCGGCAGGAGAGGAAACTGCGTGCCCTCGCTGCCCAGACTGCGCATACTGCCGATGTTGATCTGGCCCTGATCGGGAAAATAGGTCACCGTGCTCTCGCGCCCCATCAATTCAAACCGATCCCCGGACAGAGCGGAGACGCGGGCCGCCGGGGTGGGGGAGGGAGCGGGTGGTGCGTGCGAGCAGCCGGCCAGCATCACCGCGAGAAGCAACCTTTTGACCATTCTGGCGTCCCGCTTCTGGACCAATCCTCAACCGCCTTCTTGCGTAACCCGGCTGCAACGGACCCCTCCTAGATTGGTCGGGTGATACTAGCCCTCATCAACAACAAGGGTGGGGTGGGCAAGACCACCACCGCCGTCAACCTGGCCGCCGCCTATGCCCGCGCCGGCTGCAAGACCCTGCTGGCCGACCTGGACAGCCAGGGTTCGGCCTCGCTGCACCTGGGAGTGCGCGAAGGCGGCCCCACCCAGGTGCCCAACCTGGACGTCTGCCTCGGCTTTCCGGAAAACACGCGGGACTACCAGCACGTCTTTCTGGACTGCCCGCCCGCCCTGTCGCCGCTGACCAGCCAGGCCCTGGAGCTGTGCGACCGCTTCCTGGTGCCGCTGCAGCCGCAGTATCTGGCCATGGAGGGCCTGGCCAACCTGTTGCGCTTCGTAGAGAATCCGAGCCGCTGGCTGGGCATCGTGCTCACCATGGTGGACGGTCGGGCCCGCGTCACCCATGAAATCATCGCCTTGCTGCGCCAGCGCTTCGGTGACAAAGTCTTCCAGACCGAGATCAAAAACAACGTGCGGCTCAGCGAAGCCGCCAGCTTCGGGCAGAGCATCTTCGAATACGATTCCCGCTGCCCCGGCGCCAAACTCTACGCCCAACTGAAAGAAGAGGTAGACCAGAAATGTCGCGTCCTAGCCGTTTAGGCCACCAAGCCGCTCAAACCTTCGAATCCATCCCCCAGCAGGCCTCCGGCTCCATCGAGCCCCCGGTCTGGATGGTGCTGCCGATGCTCTACTGGAGCCGCTGTCAGCTGGCCTGGCTCGAGGCAGTCGAACCGTACCTGTCCTTCCCGCGATAAAACAGCCCCCCAGGAGCCTGCCGGAAACAGCCCGAACCTGTTCCGAATGGCCCCCAACATGCTGCTGCTGGTCCTGGCCGCTTGCGTCCTTACCCCCAGCCTCCTGACCGCCATCTTCTGCTGGCCCCTCATGGCCCGCGGTCGCCGCTTCGCGCCTTACCTGGTACTGCTTTCCTGGTTTGGCGGCAGCACCGCGGCCGGCTTCTGGCTGCTCAGCAAACCCGAAGTCCTCGAATCTCCGGTCACTGCCTGCACCCCGGCCGTGCTCAGCACCGCCCTGCTTTTCTGGCTGCTCACCCGCCTCTTTCGCAACGCCGACTGAGCCGACTTACGGGTGGTATCGGGCCAACAGTTGAAAGGCGCTGGAATCCAGGCCGGTGCCAATCCCTTGCGTGGAAACGTCATAATGGAAAGCGGCGTTGTGGATGCTCAGCGTTTTGCACGAAATGGCGCCGTAAAAAGCCGAATCGTAGCCACTGAGGGTGACATCGGCTTTGGGAGCGTAAAGTGAGGCGAAAGCCGAGGCTCCTCCCGAGAGGGTGACGGGATTGGTGCCGGTGTAGAAGATCTTGAGGGCGGTGGGCTTGCGCGAGTCATTGACGATGGCTTCGGCCCCATCGATGAGCAAACTGCCGGTGACAAAGATTTTGACGTTGGAGAAGCTCGCTCCCAGATAGATTTTGCCCAGAGAATCGACCTTCAGGTTCTTGACCACGTAGACGCCGCCGTCCACCAGGCTGGTCATATTGCCCTGCACGTTGACGGTATCGTATTTGCCGGGTTGCAGCGTAGCGGGAGAGACGGCGGCCGGAGCCGGAGCCGTGTAGAAGATCCAGGGAGCCAGGTTGGCGTGGGTGGTGGGCGCCGGGGCTGGCGTGCGGATACCCTGCTGGTCGATGGCAACGCTGCTGCTGGCCGGATCGTAGACCACGTGGTGCCAGTTGCCCCGGATGTCGAGCGGGCTGAAACTGTTGACGGTCAGGGGCAGTCTGGACCCACTGGGCGGCGAAACCTGAGAGACGCTGCCGTCCTGAATGTTGCCTTTGATCTCGCTGCCCGAGCCCGCTTCCCGGGCCGAGAAATTGCCGTCCGGATAGACTTTCAGAGTCAGGCAATAGTGAGTGAGCGTCACCGGCCCTCCGGCGCTTCCCGGAGGAGTAATGGAAGTGTCGGTGGTTCCGGACGGGCTTTTCAAATACACGGTCTTGGGGTTGGCGGTATTGGCCGGAGTCGTGGAAGGGCCGTTGGGCATGGACGGCACCGTGATGGGAGGCTGCTCGATGGGACCGGCCAGGGTGCCGGTCAGGCCCACCAGGCTGGCCGCGTCGAAGACGATCTGGGAAGCGCTGCCGCCGGGGCCGGCATAGGCGGCTCCGGCCACGTTGGAGGCGGTCAGATTGACCACCGTGCCGGAGTTGCGGTTGCTGGCCAGGATGGTACTGCCGGTGACCACCGAGGCCGGCTCCGGCGCCAGACCGGTGTAGCCGACCGTCTCCAGGCTGGAATCATAGGCGTCAAAGGTCGAGTCGCTACCGGTAATGCTGTCGGCCAGAGCTCCCACCTGGAAGGCCCCGGCGTTGGAGCGAAACAAGGCCATGCTGACGCGTGAGACCCCCTCGACGGTGGTGCCGGTGCAGCGCAGCAGGGTCGACTTGGGCGGGATCTGAACGCCCCAGGGGGTGGCCATCGAGCCACTGGTGGAGGCATTGATGCGCCGTTCCAATACGTAGGAACCTTCGTTGGGAAAGGTCTCGCCGGCTGCCCCCAGACTTCCGGTGGTGATCAGTTTCTGCACTCCGGTGGTCAGGCCAGTGTCGGCCAGCGCCAGCGCCCGTTCGGCCTGGGCGGAATGGCGCGACAGCACCAGATTTCCCGACGAGGCCGAAGCCAGCGCCGAGCCGAGCAGGGCCAGCAGGCCGAGCATCATCAAAACCATAGCGATTACGAAGCCGCCTCGTCGTTTCACATTCACCTCACGGATCTTGATTCAGGATGACCACCGTCGCCTGCATGGTAACTCGAACCCTCTCGGGTTTTGTTCCACGCGTGGAAACAGGCACCTGTTTTTCACTGGTTACGGTCAGGGTTTGCTGACTGGTGCCCGAGGGCACCACCTTGAAGTCGACAATGTTGCGCCCCACCACCCGCTTGCGCAGATTGGGAAGGGTCGGGAACTCATCGGGCAGAGTGCCCGGGTCGGGCTCGGTGGTCAGGTCGGAAGTGGTAGGGCTGAGCGGCATCTCGTAGCGTGTGACCAGCGATTTGGCCGGGTCCCAAACATAGGAAACCCATTTTTTCCAGATGATGCGGCCGGTGCTATTGTTGAACTCGAGCTTGCTCGGCACGGTCTCGGGACCTTCGGCGGAAAGAAATCGGATGGAGGCAGCCTCCAGGCCCGGGATGACCCAGCGTTCGTGACTGTTGGCCAGTTCCTCGGAGAGCTTGCGCAACAGCACCGCACCCTCTTTTTGCGGATAGGCGTAGGAATCGGTTTCGCGCACGTAGCGCACGCCCTGAGCCAGAGTAAAATAAGTCACGGTCAGAAAGGCCATCAGCACCGCCATGCCCAGCACCAGTTCCAGCAGGCTGAAAGCGCGCCTCACCAGTAGTCGCACTTGCGCCCCCGCAGCTTGACTTCCCCCGAGCGTCCGCCCTGCTGCCAATTGACCTTGACCACCACGTCCTTGAGGCGAGCGGTCGCCGGCACCGTGGCACTGACATCATAGCTGAAGCGCGTCACCAGATCGTGCCCATGGCGCTCCGCATGAGCGATGTCCACCCAGCCGGAATAGGAATTGATCTGATTGTAGCTCTGGTCCATATTGGTATCCAGCAGGGAACGCGCCAGCTGGGTGGCCTGGGTCAACTGGTCGGTCACCAGCGCGGCCCGGTCGGAAGTCGGCAAGTACACCAGAATCAGCAAAACCACCGCCGCAAACAGCCCAATGCCAAGCAAAGACTCTAAGAGCACCTGCATTCCCCGACGTCTGCTCGGCCTGGTCATTTGTTAAGATTTTGCAACGAATGTTAAAAATCCTCGTTCTCTACCAGGGAAAAAACCGCTTCCCGTAGGCCACGACTGCCGTCCGGATCTCGGCCAGCGCCTCGTGGGTCACAGGCTTCCAGGCCCAGCAAGAATCTCTTCATCCTTGAAAACACCGACTCCCCAGCTCCTGACATCGCCGCCACTGGCGCTCCAAGTAAGCAGAAGGCCCGATTGCGCTAACCGTCTCGAGCAGGGGGAAGAGGCTCTCCTCCGCCCTTCCTCCCTCCGGCAGGCGCGTGCCTACACCCACGTAAGCCCGGCGTCCGATGGCCACGCCTGTTTCCAGACCTTTCAGCACCTGCGCGAACCGGGCCCGCTCCAGCTTGACACCGCGTCGCTCGGCCCAGCTTAAAAGGGCATAGAGGCCGCGCAGCACGTCATAGAAGTAGAAACGCGGAAAGCACAGGTCCGTCCAGGCCTTGGACTGCTCGCGCTCCTCGGCGTTGTGGCGGGTGGGCGAGCCCTGCCAGAGAGCGCGTTCCTGCAAAAAGCTCGCCCCCCGATCGAGGAACTCGATCTCTTCGGCCGTCCAATCCCGGGGCGTGTAAAAAAGCACCGCCTCAAATGGGGCGATGGTGCCCACCATCGAACTCGGGCACTCGTCCTCGACCGCATATGCGTCGGCGTCGCAATTGAAACCGCCGTCTCGCATCTGGTAGCGCAGAAACCACTGGCGGATCCAGGGCATGCGCCCGTCCACGTCCAGGCCGTAGGCGGCCAGCAACTGGTAGACGCAGCCCAGGGCGCAATGGCAGTGATAGTCCGAGCCATCCAGAAACTCGGTGCTCGGCGTGTTCTCCAACTCCCGGGCCAGAGCCTCGATGGCCGTGGGGGGAATCTCTCTGGTGTGGCCCATCTCGTGCAGCAACATCATGTGCCACCAGGGCGAATCCCACTTGGGCCAATAAGCATCCCGCCGTAAACTCTCCAGAGCTTCTGCTGAGGCCAGGTATTCGAGACTCTCCGTGTATCCGTGCATGTGCCCCCCCTTAGCTTCGGGTTCGCTGGAAGCCTTTATGCTTGTATTGACATTTTATACAAAAATAAGCATATTGGCTTTGTGAAGTATCATCGCATGGTCGCCGACAATCGTCTCCACGACCTCAAAGAACGAGCCGCCCGCGAACTCTCTCAGGTCCTCCGCGCCCGCGGCTGGACGCAGACCCAGGCCGCCCGCTTCCTGGCCGTCTCCCAGCCCCGCATTAGCAACCTGCTCAAAGGCCACCTGGACAAATTCACCCTGGACATGCTGATCATCATGCTCATCAGCCTGGATCAACCCGTTGACCTGGTGTTCCCGGACCCCGCCAACTGGACGCGCTCGCCCGAATGGACCCACGATCCTGATCAGGTCAGCAAGGTGGAGCACTACACCGAACTGATCCGCCAGGAGCCCGGCAACGCCCTGGCCTACAGCCGCCGCGCCGGCGCCCACCACCGACTCGACCAGTTCGAACAGGCCATCGCTGACTACACCAAAGCCTTCGAACTCGACCCCACCCGCCCCGGAGCCCTCTCCAACCGCGCCTTGCTCTACGGACAGACCCGACAATTCAAGGCCGCCCTCCAGGACTACGCCACCATCCTGCGGATCTTCCCGGACTACAACATCCACCAGAACCGCGCCCTTCTGCTCATGGACATGCAGGACTACGAAAGCGCCCTGGCCGACATGAACCGAGCCGTAGAGCTCGAACCCGAACGCCCCGGCCCCTGGACCAACCGCGCCATGCTCTACCGCAAGCTGGACCAGCCCGAAAAAGCCCGCGCCGATTATCAAAAGGCCCTGGAAATCGACCCCACCTCCGCCCGCACCCGCCAGGCCCTCCAAGAACTCACCCCCTGACCCCCGCCTGTCCGCCACCCGCCCCAGACAGTCCGCCACCGGCCCCGGACAACCGCCCGTCCGCCACCTGCCCCAGACAGTCCGCCACCGGCCCCGGACAACCGCCCTGTCCGCCACCCGCCCCAGACAGTCCGCCACCGGGCCCGGACAAACCGCCTGTCCGCCACCCGCCCCAGACAGTCCGTCACCGGCCCCGGACAAACCCCCCGTCCGCCACCCGCCCCGGACAGTCCGCCACCGGGCCCGGACAACCCCCTGTCCGCCACCCGCCCCAGACAGTCCGCCACCGGCCCCGGACAACCGCCCGTCCGCCACCCGCCC
>JAFKGI010000039.1:15828-93591 GCA_017307785.1 Vulcanimicrobiota bacterium
CCGGACAACCGCCCGTCCGCCACCCGCCCCAGACAGTCCGCCACCGGCCCCGGACAACCGCCCGTCCGCCACCCGCCCCAGACAGTCCGCCACCGGCCCCGGACAACCCCCTGTCCGCCACCCGCCCCAGACAGTCCGCCACCCGGCCCGGACAACCCCCGTCCGCCACCCACCCCAGACAAACCCGACCCTCCAAGACAAAAGTCCTATATAAACACAAACCGACCGTATGGTATGTTTCTCGACACAGTCCAGCGGAGGTGCACCCATGCCCGTCTACAGCCTGCTCATGATCTCGATCCTCTTCGAGGTCGCGGGCACCAGCCTCATGCCTTCCACCCAAGGACTCACGAGGCCCCTGCCCTCCATCGCCCTGGTGCTGTGCTACGGAGTCTCGTTCCTACTGATGACCAAAGTCACCCAGGTTCTGCCCACCGGCCTGGTCTACGCCCTCTGGAGCTCGCTGGGGATCGTGCTCACCACTCTCGTCGGAGTGGTCTTCCTGGGGCAGCGACTGGACCCACCGACCCTGCTCGGCCTCGCCCTGATCCTCAGCGGCGTGGTCACCCTCAGACTCAAGGAGACCCCATGAAACCCCACTTCCTCGCGCTCCTGCTAGCAGGCTGCGCCGCCCAAACCCCGGCCGCCCCACCCCCCGAAGCCACCAAAGTCCGCGCCATCACCGCCCAACTCCAGGACGTGCCCCTGGAAGAAGAGTGGATCGGCACCGCCGAGGGCAAAGTCAACGCCCGCATCCAGGCTCAGATCAGCGGCACCCTGCTGCGCCAGAACTACAAAGACGGGTCCTTCGTCAGACGCGGCCAGCTGCTCTTCGAACTCGACTCGCGACCGGCCCAGGCCGCCCTCGAACAAGCCGAAGCTCAGTGCGCCCAGGCCCACGGTCAGGTGCTCCAGGCCGACAGCCAGAAACGCGCCGCCCAGGCCGCCCGCGACCAGGCCCGCGATCAGAAAGGCCAGGCCCAGGCCGCCTACCAACAGGCGCTGGGCCAGGTCGAGCAAACCAACGGCGGCCTGGCCGAAGCCCAGGCCCACGAAAAGCGCACCGCCCTCGACGAAGACAAGATTCGCCCGCTGCTGGGCGACGACGCCGTCACCCAGCAGGACCTGGACAACGCCGTCCAGCTCCACGAAGCCGCTCGCGCCCAGGTGCGCTCGGCCGCCGGCCTGGTGCTCACCGCTGAGGGCGCCAAAGCCTCGGCCCAGGCCCAGATCCGCCTGGCCGAATCGGCCATCCGGGCCGCCGAAGCCCAGATCGGAACCTCCGAAGCCAATCGTATGACCGCCCAGGCCCAGCTGAAAGCCGCCGAAGCCGCCGTCAAACAGGCCGACATCCAGCTCGGCTACACCCGCATCCTGTCGCCCATCGACGGCATCGCCGGCGTGGCCCGCGTGCAGGTGGGCGACCTGGTGCAACCCGGGACCGGCGATCCCCTGACCGAAGTCTCCCAGATCGACCCCATCAAAGTCGTCTTCAACCTGCCCGAACAGCAGATGCTGGCCCATCCCGACCGTGACTGGAAGAAGGCCAACTTCCTCATCCGCCTCTCCAGCGGCAAAGACTACCCGGCTCAGGGCAAATTCTTCTCGGAAGACCGGGGCGTGGCTATGGCCACCGGTTCGGTCAAAATCACCGCCCTCTTCCCCAACCCCAAACAAGACCTCAAGCCCGGCCAGTTCGCCCGCATCCGCAGCCGTCAGAGCGTGGCCAAAGGCGTCATCCTGGTTCCCCAGGAAGCCATCTTCCCGCTGCTCAACCGCGACCAGGTAGCCGTCGTGGGAGCCGACAAGAAGGTCGAATACCGCTCGGTCACGCTGGGCCAGCTGGTCGGCAACCGGCGTATCGTCCAAAAAGGCCTGGAGCCCGGCGAACTCGTCGTGCTGGACGGCTCCAAATCGGCCCAGCCCGGCGCTCTGGTGGAAGTGGAGAAGACCTAGCATGTCCCACTTCTTCATTCGCCGCCCCATCGTGGCCATCGTCATCGCCATCCTTACGGTGGTGCTCGGGGCTATCGTCATGAACGGCCTGCCCGTTTCGGAATTTCCCGATGTCGTGCCGCCCGAAGTCCAGGTGCAGGCCACCTACGTGGGCGCCGACGCCCAGACCTTGGAGCAGGCCGTCACCATCCCCATTGAGCAGCAGATGTCCGGTATCGAGAACTTCGGCTACATGACCTCGATTCTCTCGGCCTCGGGTGTGTCGCGCACCACCCTCAGCTTTCAGGTCGGCTCGGACGCCGACAAAGACCTCTTCCTCACCCAGATGCGCGGCCAGCAGGCCAACGCCCAGCTGCCGGTGGAGGTCAACAGTCAGGGACTGGTCATCTCCAAAGCCCTCTCCACCCCGTTGCTGCTGATCGCTCTCTCCTCGCCCAACTCCACCTACGACGCCGAATTTCTCACCAACTACGCCTATGTCAACCTCAATGACGAACTGATGCGCATCCCCGGCGTTGGATCGATCCAGGTCTTCGGCGCCGGAAAATACGCCCTGCGCATCTGGGTCAAGCCCGACCAGCTGAGCCGACTCGGCCTTTCCGTGCCCGACGTGGTCCAGGCCGTGCAAAGCCAGAACACCGTCAACCCGGTGGGCAAACTGGGCGGCGAACCCATGCCGCCCGGTCAAAAATTCACCTACACCATGCGCGCCCAGGGCCGTCTGGAATCGCCGGAACAGTTCGGCAACATCGTGGTGCGCGAGACCGCCGACGGCGGACTGGTGCGTCTGCGCGACGTGGCCCGGGTGGAACTGGGCGCTCAGGACTACAACCTGCAGGGCCGCTTCAACGGCAAGCCCTCGGCCGTGCTCATGATCAACCAGATGCCCGGCTCCAACGGCCTGGCCGTGGCCGCCGCCGTCAAAGAGCGCCTGGCCGAACTGGAAAAGCGCTTTCCCAAAGACATGCAGTCGGAAATCGCCCTCGACACCACCCTGGCCGTCTCGGCCGGCATCCACGAGATCATTCTCACTCTGGCCATCGCCATCGTGCTGGTGGTGCTGGTCGTCTATCTCTTCCTGCAAAGCTGGAGAGCCACCCTGATTCCGCTGCTGGCCATTCCGGTCAGTCTCATCGGCACTTTTGCCGTCTTCCCGCTGGTCGGCTTCTCCATCAACACCCTGACTCTCTTCGGTCTGGTGCTGGCCATCGGTCTGGTGGTGGATGACGCCATCGTGGTGGTGGAAGCAGTCGAGCGTCACATCGAAGATGGCCTCAGCCCCCAAGAAGCCTCCCGCAAAGCCATGGACGAAATCTCCGGACCCCTGGTGGGAATCGCGCTGGTGCTCACCTCGGTCTTCATTCCCACCCTCTTCATCCCGGGAATCACCGGCCGGCTTTATCAGCAGTTCGCCTTGACCATCACCATCTCGGTGCTGCTCTCGGCCTTCAATGCCCTCACCCTGAGCCCGGCCCTGGCCGCCAAACTCTTGCGCCATCAGCCGCGTCGTCCGATTTTCGACAAATTCAACCGCGCCATGGAGCGCCTGACCGGCGGCTACGTGCGCATCTCCAGTCTACTGCTGCGGCGCACCTCGCTGGTCAGTCTGGCTCTGCTCGTCAGCTGTCTGGGCGCCGCCTGGCTGCACCACGGCCTGCCCGCCGGCTACTTGCCCGAAGAAGACCCCGGTTACGCCATGGTCGATGTGCAGCTCCCCTCGGGCTCTTCCATGCAAGAGACCTCCAAAGCCGTGGCCGAGCTGGAAAAACGCATCGCGGCCGTGCCCGGCGTGCAAAGCTACTGCTCGGTGATGGGCTGGAGCATGATGAGCGGCGCCGACACCACCTACAGCGGCTTCCTCTTCGTCACTCTCAAACCGTGGGAGCAGCGCAAAAACCTCAAGTCCTATGCGGCCACCGTCGGGGAACTCAACGGTGCCGTGGCCGGCCTGCCCGGCGTCAGTTCCTTTGTCTTCGCTCCTCCGGCCATCCCCGGCATCGGCTCCACCGGCGGCGTTTCCTTCGTGCTCGAAGACCGCGCCGGCAAAGACATTCCCTTCATGACCCACCAGCTCAATCGCTTCCTGCAGGCCTGCGCCAAGCGCCCGGAACTGGGACCGCTGGCGGCCACCTTCGAGGCCTCGGTGCCCCAGGTTTTTGTGGAGGTGGACCGCGAGAAGGCCCTCAAACAAGGAGTGGCTCTCAGCGACATCTACAGCACCATGCAGGCCTATATGGGTGGCGTTTTCATCAACTATTTCAACCTCTTCGGTCGCCAGTGGCAGGTTTACGTGCAGGCCGACGGCCAGTTTCGTGACGACCCCAAAAAGCTCTCGCTCTTTTCGGTGCGGGCTCGCTCGGGAGAAATGGTTCCACTGACCGGTCTGACTCAGTCGGAGATGCGGCCCGGACCCGAATATCTGACCCACTACAACCTGCACAAATCCATTCAGATCAATGGGGCGGCCGCTCCCGGCTACAGCTCGGCCCAGGCCATGGCCGCTCTCGAGCAGACCTTTGCCGAGGTGATGCCGCCAGAAATGGGCTACGGTTACACCGGCATGTCCTTCCAGGAGAAACGCGCTCAGCAGGGCATCTCCGCCCAGGCCATCCTGCTGCTCTCGCTTTTCTTCGTCTTCCTGATTCTGGCCGCCACCTACGAAAGCTGGAGCCTGCCCTTCTCGGTGCTGCTTTCCACCCCGGTGGCCCTGATGGGCGCTTTCGGAGCTCTGGCCGCCCGCCGACTGCTCGGTCACCCCGCTATGGAAAACAATCTCTACGCCCAGATCGGGATGGTGATGCTGATCGGACTGGCCGCCAAGAACGCCATTCTGATCGTGGAGTTTGCCCGCGAGGAAGTGAATCGCGGACGTTCCCTCAGCGAAGCCGCCCTGGAAGGAGCCCGACTGCGGTTGCGGCCCATTCTGATGACCTCTTTCGCCTTCATCCTGGGCTGCGTTCCCCTGTGGCTGGCCAGCGGAGCCGGCGCCGTCGGTCGTCAGGTGATGGGCACCACCGTCATCGGCGGCATGCTGGCCGCCACCGTGCTGGGCATCTTCCTGGTGCCCGCCCTCTTTGTAATGGTCGAGAAAGGCAGAAAATGAAAATCCCCGTCCTGGCCCTGCTCCTACCCCTGTGCGTCTGGGCCGCGCCCGTGCCCGACAAGTTCCGGGATGACCCGGCCCCTTCTCAGCGTTCCTTTGCCGACGAAGAGTGGCGCAGAGTCTTTCCCGACCCCAAGCTGCACCAACTGATGGAGGTGGCTCTAAAGAACAACCCGGACCAGCGCATCGCTCTGGCCCGGGTTCAGGTGGCTCGCGCCAACGCCGGCATTCAGGGCGCCCAGGAATGGCCCAAGCTGGGCCTGACCGCCGGTATGCACCAGACCTACACCTCGGCCAACGATCCCAACTTCGTGCCCGGCTTCTTCCCTCAGAATCGCGCCTTTGGAGAAGTGCTGCTCAATCTGCTCAGCTTCGAATTCGACCTCTGGGGTCGTGTCGGCCACGAAACCGACGCGGCCGTGGCCCAGGCGGTGGCCAGCGAGTTTGACCGGCTCACGGCCCAGACCATGCTGGTCAGCGAACTCACCACCAGCTACTACAACCTGCTGGCCCTGGATACCGAACTGGCCGTCACCGAGCGCACTCTGGAAGCGCGCCGCAAGACTCGGCGCATCCTGGCGGTGCGTCAAAAGGCCGGCCTGACCAACCGCATGGATCTGGACCAGGCCGACCAGCTGGTGCTGACCACCGAACTGGCCCTGCCCGAAGCCAAGAATCGCATCTCCCAGCTGGAAAACCGCATCCGCCAGCTGCAGGGCGACTTTCCCGGCCCGGTGGAGCGCGGCCTGTCTCTACTGGATCAGCAGCAACCGCCGGAAGTGCCCGCCGGTCTCACCAGCGACCTGCTGCTGCGCCGACCTGACCTGCGTTCGGCCCAGGCCCTGCTGGCCAGCCGCATCCATTTGCGTCAGGCGGCCGAAGTGGCCTGGCTCCCCCGACTCACCCTCAACGCCTTCGTGGGCCTGCAGAGCAAGGCCGCAGGCTCGCTTTTCCAGGGCCGCAGCCTGGCCTGGTCGCTCAATCCCGGCCTGCAGCTGCCGGTTTTCGACGCCAGCCTGATGAGCGCCGTCGACCTGGCCGACGCCAACCAGCAGGTGGCCTTCGTGCAGTATGAGCAGGTGGTCACACTGGCTTTCCGCGAGGTGGCCGACGCCCTCAGCTACTACGCGCGCATCCGCGAGATGCGCGAAACTCGCGAGCAGCTGGTCAAGACGTTGGAAAACCGCAGCTCGATAGCCTACAAGCGCTATCGCGGCGGCATCGGCCCCATGCTGGACGCCCTGGACGCCGACCGCGACCTCTTCACCGCCCAGATTCAGCTGGTGCAGACGCGCCGCGACGAATTGCTCTCGGTGGTGCAGCTTTATCGGGCGCTGGGGGGTGGCTGGACGCGAAGTCCAGAAGCGCCCGCCGATGAGTAAGGCCCACGAACGCAAAAAACAGCCGGATCAGGTGCGACGCAGTTTGCTGGAAAACGCCGCCCGACTGGCGGCCGAACGCGGCTATGAAGCCGTTACCATCCAGGCCGTGGCCGACGCTTCGGGCGTTACCAAGGGCGGCTTGATGCATCACTTCGGCTCCAAGTTCGAGCTGGTCAAGGCGGCTTTCTGGGAACTGACCGAGCACTTCGAAGCCGACATCGAGCAAGAGCTGCAGGACCAGCCGATGGAATACGGGGTGTTCACCAGGGCCTACATCAAGGTCTGCCTGCGCAACTACACGCCCGAGGAACGCCTGCTGTCCAAAGCCGTGCTGGTGTTTCTCTTTTCCGAACCCAATCTGCGCGACGGCTGGTCCAACTGCCAGGAAAAGTGGATGAGCCGATTCGCCGAGACCGATGGGGATTTATCGCTGGAACTGTTGCGTTCGGCGGCCGATGGCATGTGGATGGATCAAATCATCGATCCGGACCGTCTGGCCGCCCGCATGCCCGAGATCATCCAGGGCATGCTCGATCGCACTCGACCTACTTGATTTCGATGGTCCCGACCGATTCGGCCTTGTAGTAGGGTAGCAGCTCGTCGCGCCCCAGAATCACCGAGTTCGGATACTCTTTGGCGGTGAGGCGGCGCAAAATCAAACGGGAGGCGGGGGAGGTGACCAGCACCGGCATTAACCCCTTGTCCTGCATCGTGCCCACCGCTCGCTTCATGGCCGGCAACACCTCGGACTGCAGCAGCGGATCTTCGGATAGAACCAGTCCTTGAGGACCGTAGCTGCCCAGTTTGCAGAGGGCCGCTTCCAGCTTCGGTCCCACTTCCACGATTTGTAGGACCCGGTCGGTCGAGACGTCGGCCAGGATGGATCCGGCCAACTTGCGGCGGGCGGCCTCGCTCAGACTGTCCGGATCTTTCCCCGATTGGAGCGCCACCTCGCCAAGGGTGGCCAGGTCGCGCACGCACACTCGTTCCCGCAGCAAATTGCGAATCACCGCCAGCAGCCGGGCAAAGGCAGCCGGATCGGTGTGAAAACGGTTGACCAGCGCCGGCTGCTCGGACTGGAGAACGGCCAGTCCGGCCTGCAACTGGTCGGGCGTGTACCAATCGCTGGCACTTTCACGCAGCAGTTCCGTCATCTGAGTGGCCCAAACGCTGGTCGGCTCGAAGACCATCAGGCCTTTGGCTTCCAGACCGGCCTTCTCGGCCGCGGGCGCCCATTTGCCCGGCATCTGGTAGGTCGGGTCGTGGGTGAGCGTTCCCGTTAAGCTCTCGAGCTTCGACTCGGGGCCGATGGCCAGCACCTGTCCAGGCTCCAGTCTGGCCCTTCCCAGTGGCTGGCCGTCCCGCAGAATCTGATATTCGCCCGGAGCCAGCGTGGGGTCAGGGGTGAAACGAGTGCCCGGCACGATCCAACCCAGTTCGCCCACCAGATGTCGGCGAATGGAAAACAGTCTGGAGGTGAATGCTTCCGATGACAGAGCACTCCCCAGGCGAACTTCAAAAACCGGAGTCTGCACAATCTTGTCCACTTCGGGACGTTCCGCCGCTACCGGCAGACTCAGCAAGGCCAGCGCCAGCAGCAATCTACAGAACATGGGTCTTCTTCACGATGTAACCGGCGGCAACTTCCGAGTGCCCCAGTACGCTCCAATCTGAAAATTCCGGTGTAAGCAATCGATGGACGGCCAGACGCAGTTCATCCGGCACATAAAGAACCTCGCTGCCCTTGGACTTGCTCAAAGCAGTTCCGAGTTCTTTTCCCAAAGCAGCTACGTCGCGGATCGTCAAACCATCGGTCCCCCACGAGGCCGCTTCCCGAATCTTGCTTTCCAGGGCGGGATTCAAGGTGGCCACTACGATCGATTTGCTCTTCGGGTCGGCCGCCAGGTCGGCACAGATCCAATTCTTGAGCGTGGCTCTCGCCCTTTCCGTCAGGCTGTCGGCATCCGAGCGAACCTGCCCTTTGTCCAGCACCAACTCGGCCACTGCCTTGACCTGCGGGGGCAGGCGTTCTTCCAGCAAATTTTGGCACACCCGCAGGCAGCGATCCTGCGCTGCCAGGTCACTGTTCATGGCCCCGGACAGCAGCTCGGGTAGGGCTACCAGCATTTCCTGGCGACCAAAGACCTGGCCGGCGTGCTCGACCACGGCCCGGCGGATTTTCCAGCCCACCAACTCCTCCGGACCCAAGACAAAACAGCCCGCCTTCTCGGCCTTATCGCGAAGCTTGGGATCGATCCAGCGAGCATAAAAGCCGGAGCCCGGCTCCATCGGTCGGCCCGGAATGTTTTTCAGAATGGCCGGTTGCTTGGCGGCCGCCAGATACATCTGGGGCTCCACTTCTCCGCGCGCCACTTCTTGTTCGCGCAGGAAAATTACGAATTCTTTGCCTTTGAGCGCCGTGTTGTCGCGAAAACGCACGCCCGGCAAAACAAAACGACGTTCTTCGTCCAGCTGCTTGCGCACCTCGCTCATTTCCTGAATCAAGGGGGCCGGCCTGGCACTGACCAACGGCAAAAGTTCCTTGCCAATTTCCACCTTGATCACGTCAAAGTGCATCAATTCTTCGAGTTCGTCGGGGGCCTGGGCCCAGGCCGGCGATACCAACAGGGCCGCCAAGAGAAAGTGCTTCAGCAAAAGACCTCCAGAGAAAAAGCCCTTCTGCCCTGCTCGAAAGGCTACCTCCCCTCGAGCAACTCCGGCAGCAGGCGGGTCAAGTCGCCGCTCAGCCGATGGGTGGCCAGGCGATCATGCTCGGTCGGCCCCTGATTGACGATCACGTAGGGGGCGTGACGGGCGGCTCGCAACGGCACTCCCGCCGCGGGCTGCACCGACAGGGTGGAGCCCAAGGCCAACACCAGATCGCACTCCGCCGCCGCTTCGAAGGCCCGCTTCAATTCCGCTTCCGGCATGGCCTGACCGAAGGAGATGGTGGCCGTCTTGACCAGGCCCCCGCATTCCGCGCACATCGGGCAGCGCCGCTTCTTCTCGAAATATTCGAAAGCCCACTCCGGTTGGCTGCGCAGCCCGCAGCTCAGGCACTCCACCAGACGATTGGTGCCGTGCAACTCCACCACTTTCTCGTCGGAATTGCCGGCCAGATGATGCAGCCCGTCGATGTTCTGAGTCACCAGCAGCAGCAGACGCCCCTGGTGCTCCAGGTCCACCAGCGCCCGATGGGCCGCGTTGGGCTGAGCCGCCAAAAATTCGGGCCGGCCCTCCAGCTTGTAGGCCCAATGCTCCAGACGGGCCGACTCACTTTCCAGAAAGTCCTCGAACTGCACCGGTTGGCGGCGCTTCCACACTCCCTGTGGCCCGCGAAAGTCGGGAATGCCCGAACCAGTGGACATTCCCGCGCCGGTAAAGATCAGAATTCGATTGCGCCCGGCGATCAGCCGACGAACTTCGTCCATGTTTGCTTCCCCCTGGGCATAACTTCCGTATGCTCTCCACCTTTGTTTTGAGTCTGGCGGTGCTCACCTTCCTGCGCTGCACCCGCAAAGTCGCCTGGCTGTGTTTTCTGGTGAGCGTGCTGCTCTCGGCGCTGACCACCTGGTTCTCGTTCGTGCACTACAGATGGATTGAGCTGCCGCCCATCGAGCCCCGCTATCTCTATACCTGGCTCAGCGCCTGCGCCTGGGTTACCCTCTGCTGGGGGACCCGGGACCCTTGCTGGAGCTTGCTATTGGTCCCCTCACTCTTCAGCAATGCGGGTCTCACGGGAATCTTCACCGGCCTCGCCCTCAACCTGCCGTTGCCCCGGCGCAAACCCGCGCCCGAACGAGAAAACTTCGGGATTTACCGCCACGCCTGACCCACCGGGAAGGCGTCGGCTGCCCCCCGCGAGAAGCTCTGGCGGTGGCCGACGCCAACTGGTCCAGTCAGTTGCACACCGCTCTGGAGGAATGGTCCGCCATTCGTCCCGACCGGGCCGCGCGGGCTTTTCATTCCGCCCTGGAGGGCTGCCAGAGCGAGGATATGACCATCTGGCGTGCCTTCGTGGAAAATCAACTGTCGCTGCTCTCCCAGGAGACCGGTCAATGGGAGGAAGCCCGCCATTACTGGGAGGCCGCCAAGAAAAGCTGGAGCATCTCGGGCCTCCAGGCCGGCAGCGACGACCTGAGCGCGACCCTGGACTGGTTTTGCGACCTGCTGGAGCATTACCGCTTTCCCGAGCGGGCCCTGCACCTGCGCCGCCAGCATCGCATCAAGCGTCCCCCATTGATCGATCCGTGGATATCCGAAGAGAGCGCGCTGCCCACGCCCTCAGCCCCCCGTCCCCAAAAGGTCGAGGAGAGCTATGCGCCGATGGGCGGAAATACCGTTTCCACGCAGAGAGACCGTGCCGCATCCGGAGATTGGGGCGAGTTGATCACACAGGCCCTGGAGCTGGCCGCTCGCTCCAACTTCCCGCGTGCCCAGAACCTCTTCGATCAGGCCCGCCATAAAGTCGTCGACCGCCGCGTCACCCACCCGCATTTGCTGTCTCTGGTCTATTCCGCCGAATCGGTCGGTGCCTTTCTGGCTGGAAATTACCCCCAGGCCGAGAAAGCGCGCGACACGGCCGCCGAACTTTGGCGCACCCCGGAGCGCGACCTCGAAGATTTGCAGCGGTTCGCCCAGGCTCTCCAGGCCGCCGGCCAGGAAAGCGCGGCCGTGCTGTTCATGAGCCGCATCGCTCAGAATCAGATGCCTCTGCTGGACCCGTGGACCGATCTGCAGACCGGAGTGGTGCGCGGCCAGTGGCAGGCCCCCGAGGCCTTTGACTGGCTGTCTCAACTGGAAGACGCACTCAAACACTTCGAGCGCGGCAATCTCGAGGAAGTGCAGCGCCGCCTGGACAACCTCGGCCTGCAACTGCACGGCCAGCCTGCCCGCGAAGCCCTGCTGGGCAATCTCCAGGCCTTGCTGGCCCACGCCCTCGGTCAGGATAACGACGCCCGCACGTTTTTCAATCGGGCCCGCACTCGCTGGACCCAGGCCGGCTCGCTGGAAGCCGAACTTCTCTTGCTCCATCGCTATGGTTTAGAAAAGCTGTCCCTGGCCTTGAAAGCCGGCCATCTGCTCGACCCCTTCGACCACCCGTTGCCCACCCAGATCGGAACCGCTCCCAAACCGGCTCCGCGCATCCAGGCCCGTCCCGAGACCATCATTCCCGCACCCGCCCGCTCTCAACAACTCACCACCGTCGTACTGGTCGTCGTACTGCTGCTGCTCGGTCTGGGCGCCTGGCGACTGACCCACGGATAAAACAAAAGAGGCCCCGTTATTGGCGGGACCTCTTTACACACACACACATTACACACACAGGGGACGGACGCTTCCGAGTGATTTCACTCACCGGTCGGCTTCCTTGCTGCCATTATGTATCCAAAATGTGCTTCAGTTGTTGCCGATTTGTAAACGGTTCGACAAGACGAACTGCTTTCGACGGCTGTTTCTTGACCTCACAAAGTGTTCATATCGATGACGAAACGATACTTGACGTCACTCTTGATGGTGCGCTCATAGGCTTCATTGATTTTTTGGACGGGAATCAACTCGATGTCCGAGACGATCCCTTTCTCGGCGCAGAAGTCGAGCATTTCCTGGGTTTCGCGAATGCCGCCGATCAGGGAGCCCGAGACCGAGCGTCGTCCCGACACCACTGCGAAAGATTCGAGCGAAAGCGGGACCTCGGGGACGCCCACCAGCGCCAGCGTGCCATCGCGACGCAGCAAGCGCAAGAGAGCGTTGATATCATGAGGCGCCGCTACCGTGTCCAGGATGAAGTCAAAAGGAGCCAGATTTTCCAAGGCGCCTTCCACGCGAGTGTTGACCACCTCATCGGCGCCCAGTCGGCGCGCGTCCGCTTCCTTGCCCGGGGAGGTGGTGAACTGGGTCACGTGCGCTCCCAGAGCGTGGGCGAATTTCAGGCCCATGTGGCCCAGGCCGCCCAGGCCCACCACGCCTACGCGTTGTCCGGGTCCGACTTTCCAATGGTGCAGCGGCGAATAGGTGGTGATGCCGGCGCAGAGTAGGGGAGCAGTGGCGGCCAGGTCCAGCTTCTCGGAAATCTTGAGGGCGAAGTCCTGATGGACTACGATCTGCTTGGAATAGCCGCCGTAAGTGGGCGAACCGTCCGCGTAAAACCCGTTGTAGGTGAAGGTGGCGCCTTTCTCACAGAACTGCTCCTCACCGTCCTTGCAGTTGGCGCATTCGCGGCAGCTATCCAGCATACAGCCGATGCCGCCCAGATCGCCAACCCGGAACTTCTGCACCTCCGAGCCTACGAAGGACACCTTGCCCACAATCTCATGTCCCGGCACCATCGGATAGTTGGAGTTGTTCCACTCATTGCGCGCCTGATGGATGTCGGAGTGGCACACGCCGCAGTAAAGAATATCGATGACCACATCCTGTGGTCCCGCGTCCTTCCGCTCGAAGTGAAACGGCGCCAGCGGCGAGGCGGCATCCTGAGCGGCATATCCAAACGTTTTCATAGAAAAGCTCCCTGATAAAAACTGACCATAAAGTAACCGTGCAGACCCGCTTTTCCAAGAGGCAATCCTGTCCTCTCCTTGCCTGATCCTGCAAATCGGAGGGTCAGTTGGCCGGGGAGATGCCCACTCCGTCCGGCTCACGGGGGGCTTGCTTCCAGCCGAAGACGCCCAGCAGCACCAGGCCGATCTCCGCATTGGCCAGCGCCAGGTGAAAAGACGAGCGCAGCACTTCTTCTTCAAAGGCCGCCAATAGCATGATCACGGTCCAGAAAGCAGCCACTCGCAGAAACCCGAAGCCCAACGCCACCGGCTGTCTCCAGGCCGCCACAAAAGACATCACCAGGCCAATTCCAACCAACTCACTCATATCGCGTGTTTCCTCAAACCGATGGCTTTTTTCCTTCAGAAGAAGGAATTCATCAAATCCCAACCATCGAGGCTTTTCCCTTAGAATTGAAGGACATTCATCTCTCGAACGAAATTTCGCCGCATGAGTCCAGCCGTTGGCTCGGCCGAATTCGAGCCGCAGAAGCCCAAACGGGAGCGCAAGCTCCCCAAGAAAAAGAAAGTCAAAAAGAAGCCGCAGAGCAGCGAGAACCTGCCCGCCCAGAGTGAGTCCTGGTGGGACGATTCCTGGCACTGGGCCGGGCTCGGCCTGTGCGGGGTGGTCAGTCCTTTCACGTTTGTTTCTCTGACCTGGCCCAGTTGGACCGGCGGTGCCGGCGCCTGGCTGGCCGGCGGACTCTACAACTGCTTCGGCATCACCGCCCTGTTGCTGCCGGCCGCTACCTTCAGCCTGGGCCTGCATCTGCTCTTGCCGCGCAGCAAGCGGCCCCTCCAGCTCAGCTGGGCTCCTTCGCTTATGTTTCTCGATCTGGTCTGGCTGTCGCATCGCATGGGCCAGCAGGGCGGACTCTTCGGCGCCGCCTTCGACGGCATGATGGTAGCCGCCGTCGGTCCCATGGGCTCCTGGATGGGAGCCTGCCTGGGTCTGGCCGCCACCGCCCTGGCCGTCTGCCGCACCTCCATTTCCGGAGTGGTGCGCAAGACCGCCGATACCCTGGTGCACGGCCTGGAAGTGGGCGTCAAATGGGCCCACACCGTCCACCTGCCGGTCCCCAAGATGCCGGCCTTCCGCATGCCCCAACCTCGTCCCCGATATGAAGAAGAAGAGGTTTCTTTCGAAGAAAGTGATGAAGATTTGCCGGTCGCTCCTGAAGTGCGCGACCCGCAGTTCTTCTCTCTGGAAGCGCCCGCCCGGCCGGTGGCCTACCTGCCCCCGCCGGTCCAGGAGCCGGAACCAGCCCAGCTTTACGCCCGCGAACTGGACGATCCCACCGTTCCGCTAGTGCCTTTTAACGCGGAGAAGATCACCTTCAAAAAGCCGCCGAAGGCTGCCGAGCCAAAAGCCCCGGAGCCCGTGCCGGAGCCTCCCTCCGAGCCCGTGCAGGCCAGGCCGGAGCCTCGCTATTTGCCGCCGCCGCCGCCGCCCGTGGTGGAAGAAGAAGAAGAGCCGGAGTTCGAGTCGACCGAGCCCTCCCTGGAGGTCACCGCCGAGCTGCCTTCCGTTCTCCAAGAGCCGTCTTTAGAAATCGAGCCGTCCCTGGAAGAAGAGCTACCTCAGGAACCGGTGGTTCTGCTCGAGCGTCCGCCCGAGAAGGTCGACGCCGAGGAAGTCGAGGAGTTCGTTTCCGAGGAAAAGGCCCCGGAAGCCCCGGTGGCCGCTGCTCCGACCAATTTGAAAGAAGTCTATGTCGAGCCGGACGGACAGATGCGTCTTTTCCCCACCATGGAAAAAGTGCCGGAGCGAATTGCCTATCGGCTGCCGCCGCTGGCCCTGCTCGACGAGCTTCCCCTCAGCTATCAGCGTCCTCAGGTGGAGGACAAGTCGGTGGCTCTGCTCGACTCGCTGGCCAGCTTTGGCGTGCAGGCCAGTCTGCTGGCCATCGTTCAGGGCCCTACCGTCACTCGCTACGAACTGCAGCCGGCCCGCGGCGTCAAAGTCAGTCGCTTCACCTCGCTGACCAACGATATTGCGCTGGCCCTGGCCGCCAAGGCCGTGCGCATCGAAGCGCCCATCCCCGGCAAAGCCGCCATCGGCATCGAAATTCCCAACGAGCAGACCGAACTGGTGGTTCTGCGCGATATTCTGGCCGCGCCCAAGTTCCGCAAGTCGACCGGCATGAGCATCGCTCTGGGCAAAGACCTGAGCGGCACACCCACCTTCGCTCCCTTGCAGAAAATGCCGCACCTTCTGGTGGCCGGCACCACCGGCTCGGGTAAATCGGTGTGTATCAACGGCCTGATCATGAGCCTGTTATATCGATTCACTCCGCGCGAACTGCAGCTGCTCATGATCGACCCCAAACAGGTGGAGCTTTCTATTTATGAAGGAATTCCGCACCTGATCTCGCTGGCCAAGGGAGCCGGCGATACCAAAAACGAGGGCGCCATCATCTGCGACCCCAAGCGTGCCGCCCTGGCCCTCAACCAGATCGTCGAGCTCATGGAGTTCCGCTACGGCCTGTTTGCCGCCGCCCGCGTGCGCAACCTGGATGAATACAATGAGGCCGCTGACGATCCGCTGCCCTGGGTGGTGGTGCTCATCGACGAGCTGGCCGACCTCATGATGGTGGCTTCCAAATCGGTGGAAACCTCCATCTGCCGCATCGCCCAGAAGGCCCGCGCCGCCGGCATCCACCTGGTGCTGGCCACTCAGCGCCCTTCGGCCGACGTCATCACCGGCTTGATCAAGGTCAACGTGCCTAGTCGTATCGCATTTGCCGTCTCCTCGCAGGTCGACTCTCGAGTCATCCTGGACACCGGCGGCGCCGAGCAACTGCTGGGCAAAGGCGACATGCTCTTCTGTCCCGTGGACGCCTCCGATCCTCGCCGCCTGCAGGGCTGCTACGTCACCAATGAAGAGATTTTGCGGGTGGTCGAATGGTGGCGCGCCCAGGGCATGCCCGACAACCTCATTCAGCTGAAAGTCGGAGAAGCCCCGGAAGAAGCCGCCGAAGAAGAAGAAGGCGACGCCGACGACCAGCTGGTCGAACAGGCCCTCTCGGTCGTTCTCAGACGTCAGCAGGCCTCTGCCTCGCTGCTCCAGACCGAGCTGAAAGTCGGCTACGCCCGCGCCCGCCGCCTCATCTATCTCATGGAAAAGAAAGGTTACATCGGCCCCGCCGAGGGCAGCAAGCCGCGTAAGATCCTGGCCACCTCGCCGTAGCCGTGGATCCGCTGATCTCGGGCCAGCTCAGCGAAGGAACGCTCGAATCCAGCGGGGTCTTTACCATTTCGACGCAAAAGGCGCTCGAGAAAATCGGCCAGTTCGCCCTGCCTCAGGACGCCTGGTTTCTGCGCCTGGTGCAGACCGCCGTCATGCTTGGCTGCAAGTCGATCAGCCTCCGCGAAACCAACCCACTCTGGCTGATCGTCATGGAACAGCCGAGAGATTCCGTAGACTTGCTTCCGGCGGAAGCCTTGATGAACTTTCCGCTCAAGCCCGAGACCTGTCTGCTTCAGGCCATGCTCAACCTGAGCGGCCAGCAGAAATGCCCGGAAGTGCGCTTCACCGTCTGGAAGGACGGCAAAGCCCGGCACGACTTCGAACTGCTGGGCCGTCCTACGCCAGACGAGCCCGCCGCCCATCAGGAGGCCATCGTCATCTGTGCCCGCCGACCCGACATGAGTCGCTCGGTTTCTCTGGATGGACTTCGCGATCAGCTGACTTTCTGTCCCATCCCGGTGCTGGCCAAGCAGTCTTTTGGCCTGGAAATACCCGGCGGTTTCAGCGACCTGCGCGGCAACAGTTGGGTCTTGCCCTTCTCGTTACACGAGCCCACTTTTCTCGCCGACTTCTTCGCTTGTGGTCAACCGCAAACCATGATGCTGCGTCCCCCCGAAGTGGGCAATAGCCGAGAGAATGGCGGTCTGCTGGGACCTCTCTCTCCCTTTGTGTGCAACCTGCCGATGACGGCCTGGTCGCGGTCGACCGTGCCGGCGCCCGCCAAAATCCACTATCGTGGTTGGGAAAGGGTGCCCGCCGGTCCCTGGGCAAAAGTCGGCGCTATCGATACCCTCTGCGGCGATCTGCAATTCACTCTGACCGAAGGTCCCAAGGTCAACGCCCTTTACCCGGTGGTGCACGGCGTGACCCTGGCCCCCATCTCCGGGCCCTGGAAGCAAGCCGGCCTGCTGGCCGCCATCAGCGCCACCGAAGTTCCTACCGATCTGACCGGCTTTAAGCTGGTGGAAGGGAGCGAATTCCAAGAATGGCTCCGCCGCAGCGCCCAACGCATGATGATCATGCTAGAAGAAGCCGAGGGCTTTGCAGACGACATCGTGCGCGTTCCGCTGCCTTTTACTCCCAACATCCTGACCTTTAGCGGCACCATCGCCGGCATCGTCATGCTGGGCTTTCAGACCAAGATGGCCGTGGCCACCCTGGGCGGCTCGGTCGCCGTTCAATACCTGCTGCGCCAATTGGCCCTCAAAAAGGGCCGCTCCGCTCCAGGTAACCCCGCCATGGCCCAGGCCGTCCGCGATCTGCTGGCCCAACGCCGCCAACTGCTGGCCGGGCTCTAAGCACTTAGAAGTCCGGCGAAATCTCGTAGCGGATTTTCTCGGCCCAAGAATCGAACTCTCTACCCGCCATGTAGGCTGGCTCCGAGCACCCCACGCCGGATCCGGAGGAGAAGACAACAACTTGCGGTCCAAACGGAGGAGATAGCACCGTGACGTTGACCCAACTCGGGCCTCCGTCCAGCGCCAACCGTGCGGCTTCGTCCCTCTCCAGCAGGTGGTTTGCTTCGAAGGCGATAGAGTCTCGACGGAAGACAACGCGGCCTTCCTGAATGAATTTGCAGTCATCTGGCAGCGGAGCCAATCCAAGGCCCCTCAGCGACACATCAATCCCATCGACGAAGTCCACAGAGAGAGGATTCCGCCCCGGAATTTCTTGCACCTGTCCGATTTCGTTTTAGCCGGCTCGAGAGGCTCCACGCAAAGTTTTGGGCGTTGACGGCGCCCGCTCCAGGCGTACCTGCAAGAGCTGAAGCATTTCAGGAGCTGAATCAAGCAAAACCAGAGCGCTGCTGACGGCCCGGCTGGGTAACAGATCTCCGGCTTCATACTTCTGGAAGGCTCGCGGCCCACCACCGATAAGATTACCGGCGTCCACCTGGGTGAGTCGCAGTTTGCGCCGGATACGCCTGATTTCTTGGGGTTGGAGCAGCCCCTCGCTACGTGCCTTCAAGAGGTTGAGTTGGCGGTCCGAGATTTTCATGTCCTGGCCGGTGTGAATGCTTTCACCGGACTCCTCGCAGTACCAACCGGGCATGTCGAAGGTCACGGATTCTCCCTTGTAGCTCAAGGTCATCGGTCTGCTTGCCCTGATCATTGGGCCCCCCGTCTCGGGGCACACCGGACTATCCATTGTCTTTCTCCTTAAAGGACAGCAGGAGGAACTCCGTAATTGCGTCCGCCGTGAATTTGACGTAGAGCACGCCCAGTTTACACCTTTATGGTGTATGTGTCGAGTCCAGAACTCCCGTGTCCGCCACCCGCCCCGGACAACCCAGCGTCCGCCGCCGGTGCCAGACAGTCCGCCACCCGCCCCGGACAACCCCCTGTCCGCCACCGGTGCCAGACAGTCCGCCACCCACCCCGGACAACCCGCGTCCGCCACCGGTGCCAGACAGTCCGCCACCCGGCCCGGACACCCCCCCCGTCCGCCACCGGTGCCAGACAGTCCGCCACCCGCCCCGGACAACCCGCGTCCGCCCACCGGTGCCAGACAGTCCGCCACCCGCCCCGGACAACCCCCCGTCCGCCACCGGTGCCAGACAGTCCGCCACCCGCCCCGGACAAAATCCGCCCTGTCCAAGTTGTAATAACTTCTTCATCCCCCGGCAAACCTCAGGTGATTAGCTACCAGGCGTGAGAATCGCGTCGGGACCCCAGCTCCCCAAACCCAGGCCCCTGCCCCGCCGGCAGGCGGCTCCTGTGCCCGCGCCTCCCGACCCGCACCTGCAGCAAATCGACAACCTCAAGCGCCGCTCCACCGTGGTCAATCTGCTGGATCCCATCGGCATGACCCTGGGCCTGGCCTTCACGCCCACTCAGACCCTGGGCGAACTGCAGACCATCGGCGGTCACCTGGTCCAGGGCCACACCGCCGCCGCTCAGACGGCCGTCGAAGGTCTGGTCCACCGTGCCGTCAACCCCGCCGCTCCCTTCAGCTACCTGTACCGCGGCGGTCAGATCGCTGGCGCCCTGGTGGATGGCACCTTCGGTTGCCTGGAAATCGCCCACGGCGTGCGCACCAACAACAAACCTATGATGGCCATGGGGGTGGCCGACCTCATCGGCGGCACTTCCTCGGGCGTGGTGGCGGCCGGCTTTCCGGGCGCCTCGCTGGCTATGAACGTCACGGCCGCCGCCCTCAAGACCGGCCTGGTGATCGCCCGCCCCCAGGACTTCACCCAGATCCAGCGCATGAAAACCGTCTTCGAAGCCGGTTTCGCGGTCTCCACCGGTATGCTGCGAGCTGGCTACGGCGTAGTGCCGGCGCTGTGCATTCAGAGCGCTCTGGGCCTCACCGAATTCGCCTACATGAACCACGACGGCTTCCGCCAGAGAACCGATGCGGCCGTTTATTGGTTAGCCGATCAAGTTTACAAGAGAAAATGAATAGGTAGACTTTCGAAATGCGTAACAAACTCATCGTTCTTTTGATCTTTGTGGCCGGACTCGGCATCGGCTTCGCCGCCAGCGATGCTTATCAAGTGTCCGTCAACGGCCATCCCTCCAAGATTCAGGTCGAGAAAGACAAAGAAACCCTGCTGGTGCCCATCACTCTGCCGGCTGCCGGCGAGAACGACCAGTTCACCGTGACCCTGCACCGCGACGACACGGCCAAGAAAGTGGACGTCAAAATCGAGAGCCCCAAGCTCAAGCTGCGCGGCGCCACCGACTGCTACTACTGCACCGGCAACGGTATGTGCGCCAATGACTATCCCCCCGGGTCCGGCCGTAATTATTCGAACCTGACCGACGGCGGTTGCAACGGCACCGGGCGCTGCTACCACTGCTCGGGAACGGGCAAGCTATAAAAACTCTACTACTGGCCGGGCTGCTCAGTCTGAGCGCCGCGGCCGATCCGGTCTGGGATCTCATTCAGCAAGGCCGCCCCGGGTTGGCTCGCCAACAAGTGCGAAACCTCACCCCCCTGCAGTCCGCCCAACTGGCCCAGGCCGAAGGCGACGTGGGAGAGGCCTGGCGCATCGCGCGCCAGCTCGAGAAGACCTATCAGCCTGGCCAACAGCCGCCCGAGTTTTTCTGGCTGCGCGCCCAACTGCTCAAAGACGGCCAGTGGAACCTGGCTCAACAAAACCTGCGTGGCGTTACCGGCAGCAAAAGCCAGCCCCAACTGCGCCTGCTCGGCCTCATTACCCTGGCCCAGGGACTGGACGCCCAATCCCAGACCGAACCGGCCGACAAAGCCTGGGTGGAAGCCGCTCATCTGGCCAGCGAATTGAAGCCCCAGCGCGGCGCCTGGGTCCTGCACGTGGCCCTGGCCCAGGCCGACCGACAGATTCAAAAAGACCGCCACGACCAGTCGCTGATGACGCTGGTCAACGCCCGCGCTCTGGCTCAAACCGAAAAGCTCCCCGCGCTGCTGGCCCTGGTCCAGCTGAAAATCGCCGAAACCGAGGCCGAACTCAACGACTGGCCTTCTTTCTCGGATAACTGCCAGGCAGCTCTGGACACCGCCTGCAAGCTCCAGGAAGCCTGGTTGATCGAGCGCATTTGCACCTACTGGGTGGACCAGCAAATGCTGCGCAGCACCGACGTGGCTTCCTCGCTGCGATGCCTGGGGGCCCTGCAGAAAGCCGAGAAAAGCCTCCAGGGCCCCTCGCGACTGCATCTGCTCAGCCAGTTGGCCCGGCTCCAGGCCCTGGGCCTCAACCAGCGAGCCGCCGGCCTGGCAACCCTGGACCGGGCCGTCGACCTCTGCCCCTCCAACAAACTGGAAGTGCGCCTGCTGGCCGAGCGCTACATGCTGACCCCGGTCTCCGACCAGGCCGGCCGCCGCAGCCAGTTACTGCAGATGCAGGAGGACCTGGCCAAGCTCGGGCCGCTGCAGCCCGAAGACCTGGTCGCCCGCATGCTGCCGGCTTACGGCATCCTGGCGGCTCTGGCCGATACCTACCTGAGCGAACAACCCGAGCAGGCGCAGAAGCTCTTTGCTCAGGCCCTGGCCGAGAGTCCGGACCGCAACGCACGTATGCGCGTGCTCTGCTTTCAAATGAATCGCAGCGCTCTGATCGGTTCCATGGCTCCCGCTCGAGCCAGTCTCCAGCAACTGCTGGAACTGATGAAATCGGGACCGCTGGACGCCCAGGGCCTGGTCATCGTGCGCGATCTCATGGTCGAGCTGGATGGTGGCACGCGCCATCTGGGCCGGCTCTTCTTGACGGACGACATCCGCCCGCCGGCCGAATCCCCGCTGGTGGTCTTTCTTCAGCAGTTGCTCAGCGATAGCGAGCTGCAGTTGCGCTTGGATCGAGGGGTTTATGACCAGATTCGCCAGGCCAAGAGCCCCCAGGAATCGTGCCGCGCCTACCTGGCTCGGGCCCGCCTGCTGCTGGCCCAGGGTCGCGGTCCGGAGGCCAGTCTGGCGGCCGAGAAAGTGGCCGAATTTGCTCACAAAGGCGGTCTCTCGCAGCAAGAAGCCCGGTCTTTGCGGATGCAGGCCGAGTTGCGCTGGTCCATGGGCCTCTACCAGCGTGCCTTGGAAACCTGCCAGCAGGCGGAAGTACTCTACGCCGCCAGCCCCAGCGCCCAGGATCAACAGGAAGCCCAGGATTGCCGCCGTCTGCGCGCTTACTTCTTGTTGCGCAGCGGACGAGCGGCCGAAGCCTTGCTGCTCTTCCAGGACCGACCTGACCCCTGGTCCTTGTTTCTGCGTGGCCGCTGTCTGACCGAGCTCAAGCGCCGGTCCGAAGCCGAGCAAGCCTTCGCCAACTGTCACTTCCAGGATGATCTGAGCGAACTGGGCCGGTTGGTTTTTCAAGCCCGTGTTTCCGATCAACCCGATGAGCTTTACCGGGCCGCCTACGAGCTGGCCAAGCGCAAAGATAGTCTGCTGGTGCGCGAAGTCTGTCTGGATTGGGCCGCCAGCCTTCGCCGCGAGAAGCGCGAAGCCGAGGCCGCCCAGCTCGAAGAAGAAACTCGCGGCCGCATCACTCAGCTGTTTTTGCAGTATCCGCCGGAAGCTCGCGAGCGTCTACTCGATCAGCCGCTCACCCAGAACCTCTTTCCGAACCGCAAAGACCAGCCGTTGGTGGAGAATCGCCAGAGCCGCCGCGACTTTCTCACCCGCCTCAACGAGGTGCGTCAACGCTACCCGCGCATGGACAACGAAATGGGCGTCTCGCCCTCCGACCTGGTCACCCTCCAGGAGTCGCTGCCGGCCAATCGGGTGCTGGTCCAGTACTTCGCCGGAGACGCCGACCTCTACGCTATGCGAGTCGACCAGCAAGGTTGCCGCCTCATCCAGATGGCTGTGGAAAAGGAAGTCCTGCGCGGCTGGGTCCAGGAAGTGCGCCAGGCCCTGAGCCAGCGCAAGGAGTTGCCCGAGCAGTCCGCTCGCCGCTTGCACGCCGCCCTGGTGGCCTCGCTGGGTCCCGATTTGGAAGGCAAGCAGGTCCAGGTGATCCCCGGTGGATTGTTCTGGTATTTGCCCTGGGACGTGCTCAAAGACACCCAGGGTCGCTTCCTGGTGGAAAAACTCGAGTGGAGCTGCGTTTCCCCCTCCGAGCTACTGCGCTCGCGCTTCACCAACCAGCCCACCGGCCCCATCGGAAAACTGGTGGCCATGGGCGGCAGCAATCCCGAGTTGCCGGCCACCGGCGAAGAAGCCAAACTCGTATCCTCGCTCTTCCCCAGTTCCCAGGCACTGGTCGGCACGGAGGCTAACAGCGAGCAACTCAACCGCTGGGCCCCCGAGGCCGACATCCTGCACTTGGCCACCCACAGCGGCCTCAGCACCAAATTAAATCAAAGCTACATCGAACTCAGCGACGGCCCTTTCACCCTCGAACAAGTCTACGGACTGCACCTGCGCCCCCGCGCCCGCGTCGTGCTCAGTTCCTGCGACAGCGCCCTGGGCCAGACCGACCCCGGCCGCGAAGTCTCCAGCCTGGCCACCGCCTTCCTGGTGGGCGGCGCCTCCTCGGTGGTGGCCACCCTCTGGCAGGTGGAAGACGACACCTCCAAACGCTTCTTCCAGCGCTACTACGCCCGCCTTCTGGAACTCGGCTCCACCTCCAAAGCCCTGCGCCAGGCCCGTCTCGACAGCCTCGCCGAACCCCCCTGGGGTTGGGGCGCCTACCAACTGATCGGCCAGCCCTGACAGACTTTTTTCAGACCCCTGGCCTACACTTGGGTCATGAAGATCGCGTCCAACAACCAGCCCAATCTCCCGCGCAGCCTCGGCAAAGCCCCCGCACCCGCCGAAAAGAACCCCTACCAAATGGACCAGTTCGAACTGCAGCAAGAAGTCTGGGACTCCCAACGCGAAGTCGCCAACGTGCGCGCCAAAATCCAGACCGGCCAGACCACCGCCGTGGCCGGAATGGGCGTCCTCTTCACCTCGCTCGGCATCATGGCCGCCCAATCCATCCTCTCCGGCGGCCTCAGCGCCGCCCAAATGATCCCCGTCGGCATCGGAGCCGCCACCGGCCTCACCCTCTTCTCCACCGGCATCTGGAAACGCGACACCAACGAAATGAACCTTTTCGACGCCCGCCTCAACCACGAGAACCTCCAGAACATCTACGATAAACGCTTCCCCAGCTAAGCTCCCAACTGCTCCCGGGCCCACAGCAAAATCCGCGTCACCAAACCGGGTTTGTCCAAATCTCCGGCATCCACGTGCAGCACCGGAATCCCCAGCGCCCGATCGCGACGACGCCGCTCCGCAAGATCACCGTGAAACTCCGCCCCGTCCACCTCGACCGCTACGGAAACCGATTTCCCGCCAGACGAGACCACCACCAGATTGTCCACGCACAAGACTCCAAGGGAAGTCGCCACCGCCACCTGCGGACACCAGACCAGCGAACCTTGCTGGCCCGACAAGACGTAGCCACGATGCCGAACTCGAGTTTCTCCACTCATTCCGTCGACCAACGGCAACGAACAGCCCAGCCGGTCCAGACGCACACCCAGCAATTGGCCTCCCAACAATCCCACTCTCACCAGCAAACGCTTCTCGCTCCAAGAATCAAAGCGCCAGGAATTGAACTGCCGCCAGAAGCGCTCGTCCCCCTGGCGCAGCTGCTCCAGCCGCTGAACTTCCAGCCCCGCCGCCTCGCCCAGATGCAGGGCCATCGGCCAGAGCGGGTCGTCGTTACGGCGCACCTGATGCGGTTGCTCGTGAGTCGGCGTCTGCACCACCCCTCGCCCCCAGAATTCCTGAATCCCCCGGCCCAATTCCCGCAACGCCCGCCGCGTCGCAGCCGTATGCGCCGGCCTCCCGCGCCGCCCAATTCCCGCCCACAGCTTGCCAAACTTGACCCCGTAAATCCCTTCCAATTTCCCCAGCGCCCGCCCCGAAATCGGACGCACCCCCAGCTCCACCTGAGCCAAATACGACTGGCTGAACCCCGCCCGTTCCGCCACCTCGCGCTGCGATAAATCTTTCTTGTTGCGCACCTTGATTAATCGCTTTAAAAGCTTGCATTGCGTCGAGAGCATACGTATATTTTAGCATTTTCTTTGGTTTCTGGATAGGTGAACACCGCCCGAAAATGCGAGAACTCCTGATTCTTTCGGCTTCTCTGGGTAATGCTTATCGCGGCCGCTGGTCTCCAAAATGGAATGGTCCCGTTTTTCGGAGAGAAAGTTGCTCTACAAGAATGAAAGATGGGCACAGGCTTAACACGCTCCGATGGGCGACGGTTTTAGCTTGTCGCTCCTGCGGGCCAGGCTCGACACACCAACAGGGCAGACTGCACGACTACCGGAGCAACCCTCCAAGGCAGGTCTGCGCCTATTGAGGAGCAGCTGCTTGAGGCGGGCTGAATCCGGGGCTGACCTCCTCGGCGGTTGAACGGTTTTAACCTTCCATGCGCAAACACTCCCCAGGATCGGGCCGGGGCCTCAGATTGTGCTTATCGCTCTCACCGCCCGCAAGCAGAAGCCCGCAGGGCGCCCGGGGTTCTGGGAGAAAATTCTCTAATGGACTGGCTGTGGAGGAGTCTCAGTGCACTATCGGGCCTGGGTGTCTTTCTGTGCTACCTTTCAGGCTTCTTGAGCCTTACGGGCAGCGAGAACCCGTTTTTGCTGGCACCGGCCTTACCGCTCTTTCCGCTCTGGATGATTTGCGTCGTGGCCAGCTGCTACTACGGGCGAAATTACTCGGCCGAGCAATTTCAGAGGCGTTGTCTCTACGGAGGTCCGTTCTGGGTAAGCAGTCTTGTTCAAATTTCCTTCGTTGCGTTCGTTATCTGCTTCGCATAGGCTGCTCTAAAAATCGGCCCGCCGCCGGTGGGATTTGCATTGTCCGTCTTCTACAGTTTCATGTTGGCCATATTTTCGGCGCTGGCTCCAGGGGGAGCGATTCGGGAGGGTCATCCTCCTCTCTCGCCCCCAGTGCCAGCGCTTCACCCGCGTCTCCGCGCCTTTCTTGTGCCGCTTATCGCGTTTACAAGCGCCGCCATTGCTTCCGAATTTGCTGCCCAACTCGTTCATCTTTACCTGCCCTTGAACTGGAAGCCCGTGCAAGGACTGATTGCGGCGTTGGATTTATTCCTGTGGGGTGCAGCCTGCTATCTGGCCAATCAAGCCGCCTGGAGGCAACCCGCCAAGAATTTCTGGAAGATAGCCTTGGGCGACTGTCCCGAACAGGTGAAGATGCTGCTGGCCGTCCAGGCCGCGCTCTCCGTAGGCCTGGCTTTCCAAAGCGGAGAACAGGGGCTCCTCATCGCTCCTGTCCAACAACTCTCTCTGGCCATCTTCTTCTCTCGGTCCAGAGCCGTGGTCATGACTAACCACACAAAATAGCACATCCGTCTTATGCATCTGGGAGATAGATAGAGTTCAATGGACGGACTCCTGCTGAACGGACATGCTCTCGCTTGAAATCCCCCAAAGCACTCCTGTTGCTCGCCTGCCTGAGCGCCTCCCTGTCCGCGGAACCCGTCCAAGCTGCCCCGAACCATCAGCGTCCGCTGCTGATCGCTCTGGTCATGGTCCCGGTGCTAGGAATCGCCGCCTGGCGAATCAGCGCAAGGTCCCGCAAGAGAGAAGAGGCCATTCCCGGCTATACCCTGCAGGAGGAACTGGGACGCGGTGCCACCGCCGTCGTGCACGCGGCCGTTCACAACGCCACCGGTCAGGCCTATGCCATCAAGCTGCTAAAAAGCGAGCCTCCTATGGAACCGGATGCGGTCGCCCGCATGCGCCGCGAGATCAAGCTCATGCGCGATCTTCAGCATCCCGGCATCGTTTCGCTCTGCGATTTTGGCGAACATCGCGGCCAGCACTACATGGTGCTGGAGAAAGTCAGCGGTCGCACCCTGCGCGACACTCTACCCATCCCCACTCTCGAGCAGGGCCTGGACCACGTCCAATCGCTGCTCGAAGCCATGACCTACGCCCACTCCAAGGACGTTATCCACCGCGACCTCAAGCCCGAGAATCTGATGATCGATCCGCAAGGCAAAATGCGCCTGCTCGACTTTGGTTTCTCGCGCAGCGCTCAGCGCAATACCTTCGAAACCATGGACAACTCGGTGGCCGGCACCCCCGCCTATATGGCTCCCGAGCGCCTCATGTGCCACACCACCCCGGCCTCCGACCAGTATTCGCTGGGCCTGATCGCCTACGAAATGCTCACCGGGCGCCCGGCCATTCCCCACGGCCTGGACGTGGCCGCCGTCATCACCAAACAAATGCAGGAAATTCCCACCTCGCCCAAACTTCTCAATGAAATAATTCCCGAATCGATCGACCGCTTCGTGATGAAACTCATCAGCAAGAAGCCGGAAGACCGATTCGAGAACATGCAAGCCGCCCTGGAAGAGTTCCTTAAGGCACGGACCGGAACGCCGCCGTTAGCGCATCGATAAGCGGCTGACGCGGAATGACCTTGTCGTAGGGATCTCGAGGCCCGTTGCCGTCCGGGTTCCACGGGCTGTCGTCGTTGGGTCTTCCGCCACTGCGAGAGACCGAGAATAAACCAAAGCCTTCTTCGTCCCAGAATCCGTTGGGGAAACCGTCATTGGACTTACCGATATCCCAGACGGAGTCCGAGCCTCCGGGTTGCTTCCACCATTCGTCGCTGAACTCGAAGTAGCAAGCGCCCAGGAACATCGGATTCTCATAGACCTTCTTATACATCTTCTCGATCTTGTCAGCCGTGGCCGCCTGCGTGGCGGGCGTGTCGATCAAGTGATCCCCCGAGTGACCGGTGGCCGGCCAGCCTAATTCCGTCAACAGCACCGGCTTCTTCATCGATGCCGGCAGGTCGGCGTAGCTCCCCCGCAAACCGGGACCCACGATGGCAGTAAAGTCCTTGGTCTGATATGAGTTCACTCCCCAGTAGTCAAAGTCGCTCAGTTGCTCCAGATACTTGGGGCCGTTGGCCGGAAACTGACTGCCGAAGATGACCAGGTCAGGGGAATCGTGAAAGGCCCAGCCGCACAACTTGTGCCGGTCAATGCCCTTGACGATGCCCGCATACTTGACCGCCTGGGAGAAAAAGTATTGGGTCTCTTCGTTGTCTGGACCTTGACCGCCGTTGGGGTGAGACCAATCGGCGCCGTCCTGCTCGTTCATGATGTTGAAGCCGATGACCGCCGGATGCTTGGAAAGATCTTCCACGGTGGCCCGCAGATTGGCTTCCCACCAGGCGATCTGGCGAGCCCGGTCGGCCTTGACTCGTTCCCGGTCCTCGGGCTTCTGGTCCAGAGCTTCCTTCAGCGTGTAGCGAAAGCAGACGTCCGGCATAGGAATGTCCACCAGCACGCTGAGGGGCTTGACGTCGTCGTTGTAGCACTGATCCAGGAAGGCCTCGTGGCCGAAGGCGTGGGCCGTGCTCTGGTCGGGGAAGGTCCCGTCCGAATTCAGTTGGTAGCGCAGACACGAATACAACCGGATGGTGTTGGCCCCCATGGCGCGAATCCGTTCCAGGTCGTTGCGAGTCTGCACGTTCGGAATCTTGCCCCAGAGCTTCACCCAGTTCCAGATCGTGGCCGGGCCGGAAGTGAACCTGTCCCAGAAAAGGTCGCCCACGGCCGGAGCCTGCTTGTTGGAAAAGTTGATAGGGGAGGGAGAGTAGCAAACGCCCTTGATGCGCATCTCCTCCACCCCGCGGGCGGTGACCGGAGCCTCGCTGGGCAAATCACCGGTCAACTCGCGGTTCAAAGTGTAGTCGTCTCCCGACCGGGTGATCGAGAAATTGGTGTCGTTGAGCGCCGTCTGACGCGCTTGCGGCCGCAGTTCCGAGTTCTTCTGGTCCACTCCCACCTCGGCTCGGAACAGCATGTAGCCGCCGTTGCGCAGATAGTCCAGCTGCAGGTTGGTGACCTCGACCGGAACCTGCTCCAGCTTCATGACCGCTTGCAGCGGAATGCGCACCGGTCCAAAAACGCGCTGCCCGGAGGAATCAAAGCCTTCCGCATCCAGCGTGTCGGGACTGTCCCCGTCGCGCACCAGCTGGGCCAGGTCGGGCTGCTGCAGGGTCAAGGTGCGTCCCTGCACGGGCAGCGTCGCCCCGGAATTGCTACCGGAGAAGCCCGTATTCAGGTCGTTGCTGCTGCCGCAGCCCATCAATCCAACCAGTAGTAAGTAAGAAATTACGTGTCTCTTCATCTCTTTCGTCGCTCCTTCGGTGCAAGATGTCCGATAGACGCCTGCCCCCGACACGAAAGTTCCGCTCGTTGGAAAAATGGTAGCTTTCTTTCAGGCCGACCGGCTAAATTCTACCGGTGAAAGTTTCCAGTCAATCGCCGCTGCAAAGCCTGAAACCAGCCTTCCGACCCGTAGCTACGGCCCCGGGGCAGGACGTTTTCCTACCCGCCGTGGGCGGAGTGCCCTACCAGAAGGTGGAAATCCGAACCTTCCAGGGCATGCAGAACAACTTCCTCGACCCCTCCGCTTTGACCACCGTGGAAGCGACTTTCGGTAAGCTCAGCGCGGACCAGTTCGCCCGTTTGTATCAGGAATTTGGCGGTCGTTCTCAAGTCGCCTACGATGCTAATCGAAGCTATAGCGCCGTCGATTTCCTACCCCCGGCCCTGCAGGCGCTGGTCAATCAGGACCTCCAGCCGCCCGCGCCGGTCCAGCTTCCCCAGAGTCAGAACCTGGAAATGTTGCCTCACGAGGAAGACAAAACCGTCGACCTCACCGCCAACTGCCACGCCACCGCCTACGAAGCCATGGCGGCTTATCAGGGCGATACCCACCTGGAAATCTTCAACGGCGAAATGATCATGATGGACGATCTGGTCCACGGCGACAAGTTTCAGTCTCTGGGAGACAAGCCTCAGAAAGCCGGCGACCTGGTGCAGTTTTACGATACCAACGAGTGGAAGCGATATACCATGCTGCTGCACTCGGCCGTCTACGTGGGCGGAGGCTTGTATTTTGAGAAGCCCAACACGGAGATGGAAGGCGAGGATTCTCCTTACCGCCTGGCCACCTGGGAAACTCTCAGCAAGCCGGTGCAGACTTTTAGCGAGGGCAAATTTGAAACCCAGGCTTTTCGTCCCGTAGTCCAACTGCCGCAGGCCGCCGAGACCTTTGCTTCAGGAATGCAAAGCGAGCTGGAGCAATGGTCTCTCTCCCAGACGGGCCAGCCTCTCGGCGCTTCCGTCTGCCAGAGCCTGGAGCAAAGTCTGGGCGGAGGTCTGCGCGGCGAATACGCCACCGCACTGGCCCCCCAGGCGATTCTGATCGACGAAACCGGCCGCGGCAAACTGGCTTGAGGCCCCGGCGTCCTACCCCAACGGGACGTGAGTGTCTGCCCGAATCACCGATTGCGCCCTATGCTCATTGAATGAGTATCACGAAAATTAAGCAGACTGACGCCCCCCGGGGCGATCAGGGTCAACGCTTTCTTGCTTCGGGAAAATCGGTCGCCCTGCGCATGTGGGAGAACGAAGCCCCGGGTGAGATTCAACCAAAATCGACACGCGACTACGAAGTGGTTGGCTTCGTCCTCTCGGGACGCGCCGAACTCCACCTGGACAACGAAGTGGTGAAACTGGAAAAAGGAGACTCCTGGCTGGTGCCCGCCAGGGCCACCCACGCCTACAAGATTCTGGAAAGCTTCACGGCCGTGGAAGCCACCAGTCCACCCTGCCACTAAACCAAAACGGCGCCGCAAGGCGCCTTTTTTGATCGAGGAGGTCCGATGAATCTGGTCCACTTTCTGGGACTCTGCGCCCTGGCCAACTACGCCATTCTGTCTTTCTGGTTCCTCATCTTCGTAACCGCCCGCGGCTGGCTGCAGCGCTTCCACACCCTCTGGTTCCGCCTCAGCCCCGAACAATTCGACGCCATCCACTACGCCGGCATGGCCTTCTACAAAATCACCGTCCTCATCTTCTTCGTGGTGCCCTACCTCGTGCTCCGCTACACCTCACACCCCGTCTAGGCGCCGTGTTTCGCTGGTTTGGTCGCGAAGGGGAAGGAGGAGAGAGGGGGAGCTGGAGAGAGACTTCGCGGCAAGTCCTACCGAGTCGTACTGGGTTTTTTGGAATTGGGTTAATCCTGAGCAGACCGAACCCTAAAAATCCAACTAAAAGCAAGGGCCCGGCACCCAGCTCTCTCCCACTCCCCATTTTTCCACCTCCCCCTTCGGACGGAGGCAATCGCAGAACGAAAACCTAGGCCTGGCGGGTGTTCCAGGCGTCGGGGGCGGAGCGGGCCAGGAAGTCGAGGCGCGACTTGGGCCAGGCTTCCCACCAGCGCTGCCAGGCCAGGGGGCGCTCGAAGCGCTCGAAGTTCTCGGTGAAGTCGACGATCAGGCAGCGCTCGGTGCCGCCCACGCGGGGGCCGCGCAGTCCGCGGCCGACCATTTGCTCGTAGAGAATGCCGCTGAACGTCGGCCGGCACAGCATCAGCGTGTCCACGTGGGGGATGTCGAAGCCGGTGGTCAGCACCTCCACATTGAGCAGCACCTGCATCTTGCGCTTGCGATACTGCTCCAGAATCCAGTGACGGTCGCGTAGATCCATTTCGCCGGTAACCGCGCCTGCCTCCAGCCCCTCCAGCAAGAGCAGGTCCTGCAACAACTTGGCCTGCTGCACGCTACAACAGAAGATCAGCGGACGTCGCCCTTTGCGAACCATTTGCGCGGCCACCTTGAGGATATGGGCGTTGCGCCGAGGATCTCGTCCCAACCGCTCCAGCACGGCCAGCGGTAAATCTTCCTCCTGCTCGATCTGCTCGCGCAACTTGCGCGTCAGACGCGACGGCAAGTGCAACCGCTGATGGTCAATCTGCGAAAGATACCCATTCCTCTGAAACCACTGGAGCGGAGACTTGCCCCCATTCACGTCCGGGATCACCAGGCAGCCGTGAAAAAGTTTGCCCAAAGCGGCGCTTTCCTGCGCAGAAATCAAATCACTGCGACCGGGCGTCGCCGACAGTCCCAGCACTCGGTGAGTATCCCCTCGGATGCTCTCGTAGTCGGCCAGCAAGTCCTGGTATCCCGAGGCCAGCGCCATGTGCGCCTCGTCCACCACCAGCAGATCCGTTTTCCCCAACCACTCGATCAGATTCGGGTCTCCGGCCCGCAGGCGCAAGACCACCTGCTGGTTGCTGCAGAAAATTACGTTGATCTGATCTTCCGCCAGCTCGCACTCATCCAGTTCGTTGCCGCCGTAATAACGCATCACCCGCAAAGACAACCCCCGGGTCAGATGGGGCCAGATGCGCTTCAGGGTATCGATGGCCTGCTCCAGCAGCTCGGCCTTGTGAGCCGCCCACAGCACCGTGGCACTGCGCCGGTTTTGTAAGCTTCGACAGAGCACTTCCATACCCATACGGGTTTTGCCCGTGCCCGTATAGCAGCTGAGCATGGCTCTCGACTCGGTCTGCAACAGCTTGAGCAACTCGTCGACCAGATGCTGCTGATAGCGAAACAACGGATGATATTCGAAGGCCGCCGGCAGCACCTCACTGCGCGGTGCCGGGGTATCCTCCGAGTGACCGGCGAAAGGATCGGGTAGTTCCAGGGCTCGCGTCAGCAATAGACTGTTGCGACTGCCGCGCACCCAGGGAAAGGCGGCCAGGTCGTGGAGCAAGCGCTGGCGCAGCCGGGTGCGCACGCTCCGCCCTCGCAAGCTGCTCAGCAAAGCGCGCAAATCGCTGTCCTCCAGCTGCTTGAGCAACTCCAGCCGAGGAGAAGTTCGGCTATCCGCACCCGGACGCCCGGCCAACAAGATGGGACCGTAGCGCGCCAGCAAGAGCTGCGCCAACTCGTTTTTCTCGGGTTGCTGCCCACGGATGCTCTCGGCCTGTCGCAACGTAAGCCGGCCGATCAATTCCCTCAGGCTGGCCACCGGGAGTCGTTTCAGTCGGGCCAGAGCCGCTTCGTTGGTCTTGTTGTCCATGCTCCTCAGGGTAGCCCAAGACCCGATCCTCAACCGAGTATGAACATACCGTTTCGGGGGTGATCTTGCGACCTCCGGCTGAGCCTGGCGAAGCCCTAAACTGAGGATGGAGGCTTCGTATCATGGACTTGATCGCAAAACCGCACTGGACCGAACATCAGGAGCTGGCCTGGGCCACCATGCGTGGCAGCCTGCTGGGACTGTGGGAGTCCCACTACGGGGACTGCAGTTTCCGCCAGAACGAAGAAGCCCTCAAATACGGCTTCACCGCCTGCCGGCACTTCCGCTGCGATTGGGATGACGTGCTGGAGGCGACTCTGGCCGCCAGCTTCGCCGGTGACTGGAAGCGCAGCCTTCTGTTCGTGCGCCGCGGCTGGGAGATGGCCCAGGACCCCTGGACTGTCGAACGCCTCCAGCATCTTGACGCCTAGAAAACTCACTCCGCTTTTGCCGGCGCTGCAGGTTACCGTGCTGGTCCTGATGGGCCGGCGCTGGTGGTGCAAGTGCGGTCAATTCTTCTTGTGGGCCGGGGCAACCGGTAGCCACAACTCCCAGCATCTGGCCGATGCCTACACCGGATCGCACCTGCAGCATGGCTTTCTCTTCTATTGGCTGGCCCACAAATTCTTTCCCAAACGCTGCTGGTGGTGGCGCCTGAATGCCGCCCTGGCCCTGGAGATCGCCTGGGAAATCTGGGAGAACACCCCCTTCATTATCGACCGCTATCGCCAGGATACGGTTTCTCTCGACTATGTGGGTGATTCGATTTTCAATTCACTGGGGGACGTGCTGGCCTGCGCCCTGGGATTTTGCGCCGCCGGCTCCTTTCCCATCGCTCTGTCTCTGCTCGTCTATCTGGGCATCGAGCTTACGATGCTACTGACCATTCGAGACTCGCTGACCCTGAACGTCATCATGCTGGTCGCCCCGGTCGAGCAAATCAAAGCCTGGCAGCACCAGGCGTAAAAAGGGCCCCCGAGCGGGGGCCCTTTCGGCTACAGGGTGACCGTTTCGGCTTCCATGAGCCGCTGATGGATTTCATCCGGCTTTAGATGCGTGAAGTCTCGCGTCAGAGTCGAGAGCTTCTGTTGGATGCTCGAGGTCAGATGGGAGCGCAGTTCCCCGAGGAATTTCGGGGGAGCGGCGATGACGATGCGGTCAAAGTCCTTCTCCTTTTGCTTGACGTCGGCCAGCAGTTCCTTGGCGAAAAGTTGCTGGGCGTGACGCTGGGCGTCCACCTCGGTTTCATAGGCGCTGCCCTGAAACGAACCGCTCCTGTCGGTATTGGTTTCCCCGGGCAGATTGCGTCCCTGGGGACTGTCAAAGGATCCGATCTGTTCGAAGTTGTGGACGTTCCAGTGGATAAAGAGGCGGGCGCGACTTCCGTCGGCCGCCAGCACGAGTGTTTTCATCAGTGCCTCCTCAAGGCAAAAGCCCGACCCAGAAACTGGACCGGGCTTTCGGTATTTTAAGCTTTCAGGTTAGGCGCGGAAGGCGCCGCGAATGCGGCTGAAGGCGACTCCTACCAGGCCTCCCACCACCAGACCGGCGGCCAGCGATTGGAGCGGGTGCTTGCGCACAAATCCAGCCAGGTCCTTGCCCATTTCCTGCACGGTCGCGTCGGCCAGGAATTCGCCGGCGTTCTCCACCTGGGCGGCGGCGGCGCCGATGGCATCGCCGATACGGCCCTCAGGGGCCTTCTCCCACATTTGGGCGCCGGCTTCGGAGATCTTCTCGCCGGCCGCGTTCAGGCGGCCGTTAGCGGCGTCCAGGGCTTCATTCACCTTGTCTCCGGCAGCCGTTTTCACGTCCTCGACCTTGGTGTTGATTTGCTCTTTGATGTTTTCGGTGGCGTTTTCAAAATTCATGACTCTGTCCTCCCGGTTAAGTAACTGAATCCAGACTAAAGGCCAGCCGTGCAGGTTGTGAGAGAATTGCGTCCTGAGCCCGAGGTATTGCGGTCCTACGGGGACCGTCATCCCCAGCAAGAGGTACTCAGGTAGCGGGGGCAAGCGTCGATTTACGACCTAAGCTAGAGGCTGCACACAAAGAACTGAGAGGCAACTTTTTATGAGAAAATCCGCTAAACTAGCCCTTTGCGCCGTGACCCTGTGGGGCGCCACCGCCATGACCTTCGCGCAGCAGCCGTCCACCAGCGCCAACCCGCCGCTTCCGCCCGGAGGCGCAGCCGCCGACGTCGGCACCCCCAGCGCCAGCCCCAATCCGGGCGGCATCAATCTTCCTCAAGGCACCCCCAGCATGACGCCCCAACCGGCCGCCCCCAACGCCACCTCGCTCAACCCGGGTGGTGACATCGTGCGCGGCGTGGATGGCGCTCAGGGCGTCACTCCGGCCAAAGCGACCGCTCGCGACCGGAACTTCCTGATCCAGGCCGCCCAGGGCGGGATGGCTGAAGTCCAGCTGGCCCAGCTAGCCCTCAAGAAGACCGACAACCAGAAGGTCCGAGACTTTGCCCAGATGATGGTGAAGGACCACTCCGACCTGGGGGCCAAGCTCACGCCCATGGCCACCCAGATGGGGGTTTCCCTGCCGACTCAGCTGACGGCAGCCGACGCCGGGGCCCTCAGTCGCCTGAGCCGCCAGTCCGGCTCGACCTTCGATCGCAGCTACATGGCCAGCCAGAAGACCGCTCACACCAAGGCCCTGGCTCTCTTCCAGGAGGCCGGCTCGCAGGCTGACAACGGAGCCCTCCGTAACTTCTTTGCGCAGAACGCGCAGACCATCTCCACTCACCTGGAAATGCTCAAGTAGTTCGCCGGGCTCCCAATGCCCGCTCCCTCACGGGGAGCGGGCATTTTTTCATCAAATCCTCATCAAACCCTTAAGAGGGGGGCGCTCGGGTGCTCAGAAGGCCTTAGGATATGCTGGTTCTTTTGGTTGAAGACGATCCGGCCGTCCAGGCCTCTGTCCGGAGACGATTGTCCTTTGAAGGTTTCTCGGTGGAAACCGCCGACCGCGGTGATCAGGTGCTGCAACAAGTGCGCACCTTGAATCCCGACGTGGTCATACTCGACATCATGTTGCCCGAGATGGACGGCTTCGAAGTGGCCGAACAACTGCGGCAACATAGTGATGTACCCATCCTGATGTTGACCGCTCGCGATGCGGTCCATGACCGTATCCAGGGATTGGCCTGCGGAGCGGACGACTACCTGGTCAAGCCCTTCGCGGTGGAAGAGCTGCTGGCTCGCATTCGGGCCCTGCTCCGCCGAGCTTCGCTGGCCCAACCGCGCGCCAGCGAGACCCTGACCTGCGCTACTCTGAGCCTCAACGAAAGTACGCGCGAAGTTTTGAGCGACGGCCATCCGGTCGCCCTCACCCCCAGAGAGTTCAGCCTGTTGCAATATCTGCTGCGCCACGCCCGCCAGGTTTTGACCCGCGACCAGATTTTGGAAGCCGTTTGGGGACATGACCACCTGGGCGACTCCAACGTGATTGACGTCTACGTGCGTCAGCTTCGAGAAAAGTTGGAGGCCCAGAGTCAAGGGCGCCTGCTCCACACCGTGCGTGGCGTCGGCTACACACTACGCTGGTAAATGAAAAACTTTTCATCTGATCTTCAGGGCTTTCGCAGGCGCCGCTACTAGGATAGGCCTATGGAACATTACGCAAAAGAGTCAGTTTACTGGGTCGTCGGGGTGCTTTTCCTCTGGCTGGCCTACTACTTACACGGACCCTGGAGCCGTGAATGGGCCAATGGATTCGCCAGCTTCTGGGGCTCTTAAATCGACCTGTGCAGCTGATACTGCCGCTGAGCGGCTTTGCCCATCAGGGTCAGGCGGTCCAGCCAGGCAGGCATCTGCTCGGCCAATTGAAGGCCCTCGATGGTGTTGCTCGGCCCGGGTGGAGCCTTGGGCAGCTGAGAGCTGACGATGGCCAGGATCTCGTTGACCAGGCCCGGCAGCAAACCGTGAGCGCCGGCTAGAATCTGGGCGGCCAGGGTCGCGCGGTGTTCGCCTTTGTCGGCCGCCAGCGCCCGCAACAACTGTCGGGCGGCTCGGCGAGCGTCCATGGAAAGTCCCGGAAGATTGTCCGAAAGCGTGAACCAGGCGTATTCCTCGGCCTGGTGGCCGCGGAATAAGGCGTTTTGGTAGGAACCCGTGCGCAGCAACCCGGGAACGGCCGTCAGTACACGGATGTTCTTTCCTCGGGTTTCCTGACGAATGCCTTCCGAGAAGGCCACCGCCGCCGCCTTGGCACAGCAATAGGGGAGAAGGTGAGGCACGGTCACCCGTCCCCCGATCGAGGTCACGTTGAGAATGCTGCCACCACGCTCCAGCATGTCCGGCAGCACCTCCAGAGTGGTGTAGACGTGTCCGTAAAACATCGATTCCATACAGAACTGGAAGTCAGCCGGGTCCATCGACTCGACCGGTCCCACCACGATGGAGCCGGCATTGTTGATGAGGATGTCGATCGGTCCGAAACGGCCGCGAGCCGCTGCCAACGCGCTTCGCACATCCAATGGCTGGGATACGTCGCAAATCAGGGGCAGCACCTCGGCGCCCCGGGCCATCAGTTCCGCCGCCGCCCCGGTCAGTTCGTCCTGACTGCGCGCGCACAATACGATGCGGCATTGGGCCTCGGCCAGTTCGCGAGCCAGGGCCAGTCCCAGACCCCGGGTGGCTCCGGTAATGAAAGCGGTCTTCTCTCGGAGAAGCGGAGATAGAGGTCGGGCGGCGCGCCATTGTTGGATGGCCCAGGCCAGGCCGGCCAATCCGGCGCCCGTCAGCAAAGCTTTGGTGTGAGTCTGCATAGCAAAGAAAGCCTCCTTTCCTCCTATTTTATGGGCCGCGCCCACACCGCGGTGAGTCATCTCCATACCTGGCGACGACTGACCGCGATCCCCGGTACTCGAGTACCGGGCGGCCATCCCTCAATTGTCCTATGCTCTTGATATGGATGAACTAGAAGCGACCAAGCTGCCCAAGCCGACCAAACGCTTTGATGCAGGAGATGATGACTACCTGCTCCACGATTTTGTACTATTGATAGACCTGTCCTAGGCGGGTTATGATAAAACCCTGGCGAGGTACCAGGGTCCCTTGAGGGCCGTTTTGCGGGATGGTAATTTCTGAGTATGAAGTGCGAAACGATTCATCTGGTGGAGGATAGCGAGGCCGATGTGATGGCCTTCTCGCGTGCCGTGCGCAAGCTGGCGCCCGAGGCTAAGATCGTTCGCTGGCCCAACGCTCAGGACGCGCTCGACGCGATTGAGCAAGGTCAGGTTTCTTCCCCAGATATCTTCTTCATCGATCTCAACCTGCCCGGTATGAGCGGCTTGGAATTTTTACGCCGAGTGCGCGCCCACCGGGACCTCAAACTGGTTCCCGCGGTGGTTCTGACCACCAGTAGCGATCCCAAAGAGGTACAACAGAGCTTCCTGGAGGGAGCCGGCGGGCATCTGGTCAAGCCGACTGGATTCGAGCAGCTGCTCAAGCTGCTGCATAGCTGCCTTTCTTACTGGTTTGAGACGACACTTCTGCCCCTGGCCAGGTGACGCTTCAAAAAATTCTGATTGTCGATGACGCCCCCGCCGACCGATTGATGCTCTCACGGTGTCTGCGGGCCCGTCAACCCGACATCGAGATTGTTCAGCTGGAGAGAGCCGAAGAAGCTACGGCCTATTTGCGCGAGCACACGGTAGACTGTATGTTTCTGGACATTCATCTGCCCGGCTTCTCCGGCATCGAGTTCCTGGCTGGACTGCGCCAGGCCGGCCTCATGCCCTGTGCCGTCGTGGCTATGACCGGCTCGGGCTCCGATCGAGTGGCGGTGGACGCTCTCAAGGCGGGCGCTCACGATTACCTCCCCAAAGGCCGCGTCAACGAAGTCTCGCTGTGGGACGCGGTCGCCTATGCGATGTCTCGCTATCAGCTTCAGCGCGAAACCCGCCAACGAGAGCTACAGTTGGAGGAACTCAACCAGGAGCTCGAGCGCAAGGACCGCATCAAGACGCAGTTCGTGGCCAATGCCAGCCACGAGTTACGCACCCCCGTGGCGGCCATTACCGGACTGATCGGCCTGATGCAGCGCACCGAAATGTTGGATGAGCAGCGCAAGCTGATGACCAGCATGAAATCCTGCTGCGACACTCTGCTGCTAGTGGTGGATGATCTCATCGATCTGACCAAGATTGAATCCGGGGCGCTGGAACTACACAACCGACCTTTTCGTCTCGGTCAGGTTTTCGAGCAAGTGCTGGAAACCGTGCAGATCCTGGCTCAGGATAAGGGTCTGGAGCTCAAGTGCAGCATCGATTCCAGCGTTCCTGGCTGGGTCCACGGAGATCCCTCGCGTCTCCGTCAGATTCTCTACAATCTGGTCGGCAACGCCATCAAGTTCACTCCTACCGGCGCTGTGACCATGAGAGTGGCCGCGCTGCCGGACGGCCTGCTTCGCTTCGAAGTCCAGGACACCGGCATCGGGATTTCCGAAGCAGCCATCAAGCGCCTGTTCGAACCGCACTTTCAGACCGGCAGTCTGGACCATCGCGCTAAGGGTAGCGGTCTGGGTCTGGCGATCGTGCGCTCCCTGGTGCAGCGCATGGGAGGGCAGGTCGGGGTGGACAGCCAGCCCGGGGAAGGCTCGACCTTCTGGTTTGAAATGCCTCTGGCTCGTGCTGCCGAGGGCCAGGAGGAAGACGTTCAGGCTGCCCAGGGACCCGAACACGAGCGGGGTTTTCGCTTGTTGGTGGCCGAGGACAATCCAATCGCGGCGCGCGTTCTGGCTCTGCAGCTGCAGCACCTGGGTCATGAGGTCACCGTCGTCAGCGATGGGCGCCGGGCCGTGGAACTCGCCTCCAGCGGCAAATTTCAGGCCGTCATCATGGATTGTCAGATGCCGGAACTGGATGGCTTCGAGGCCACCCGCCGGTTGCGCCAGGATTACAGCCTGGAGCAGCTGCCCATTATCGCTCTCACCGCCAACGCACTGCTGGGCGAATCTTCGCGCTGCCAGGCGGCGGGGATGAACGACTACCTGGTTAAACCGGCTCCGGTGGCGGATCTCCAGCGGCTTCTGGAGCACTGGGTTGCCCGCTGAGGGTGACGTAAAAGGTGCTGCCCTGACCGGGAGCTGACTCCAACTCAATCGTGCCGCCGTGCCGTTCCACCATGCGGCGTACGATGGTCAGACCAGCACCGGCTCCGCCTCCCCGCTCGTCGGGCAAGTGTAGCCGGCGGAAGAGCTGAAAGACTCGCTCGTGGAACTCGGCCGGAATTCCCAGGCCGTTATCGCGCACAAAGAAAGTGACGCGTCCATCCTGAACGGCCTGAGGTTGTGAACCGATTTCAATCACCCGGTCCGCCTCGCTATATTTGATGGCGTTGCTGATCAAGTTGGCCAGAATTTGCTCCAGGAAAGGTGGGTGGGCGTAGACCATCGGCAGCCCGGGCTGCACCTCGATTCGCCCGGGAATTTTGCGCGCCCGGAAGAGAATGGTGGCGGATTCTTCGGCCATCTTCTGCAGATCGCAAGGGCAGCAAGCCAGGTGCTGGTGATTCAGGCGTGAGTAGGTGAGCAGGGAGGAGATCAGAGACTCCATGCGGACGGTCAAGCTGACCACCCCGCTCAACATCTGCTTACCCTCTCCCGGCAGAACCTCGCCATAGTCTTCTTCCAGAAATTGCGCGTAATGGTGGATACCGCGCAGCGGTTCCCGCAAATCGTGGGAGGCCATAAAAGCGAAAGAGTCGAGTTCTTCGTTGCTGCGCTGCAGCGCGAAGTTGGAGGCCTGCATACGACGCGTATGGCGGGCCGCGCTGGCGTCCAGCACGCGCAGCAGTCGCTCGATCTTCCACAGATCGAAATCGGTCCAGGGTCGCGAACGCCCGCTGGCGCGCTCGATGTATTCCGCGAAGGAAGCGCGAGGGTGCAGGCGCGGTCCGTTCGGGCCATAGCGAATTTCTTTGCTGTCCGGGTGGCCGGCCCAGCGCACGGTTGAGGCTTCCTCCGGCCGGAACCAGAGGGCCATTTCTCCCTCCGGTCCGTTGGGGGCGAGTGCCAGCAACCCGCAGTGTCGTTTGGGGTGCTCCAACGGGCAAAGGTCCGGCAAACGATCCGTCTGGTAGACGCGCTGGCCGGCGGCAACCAGGTGACTGCGAATCGCCTCCAGTTCACTTTCGTAGGGCACGTCGCCGATCGAATACCAGCCTTTTTGGTGGGAGACGACCACCCCGGTGCTTTCCAGCACCGTAGGCAGCATGGGCAAAGCGGCGAAGAGACCGGCCTGATCTTCGCGTTCCAGGCGCTCGGTCAGGTTTTCCAGGGCTCGCGCCAAAGATTCTCTCTCGTCCAGGGTGGCGGCTTCCTGGAGTTGATAAATGCGCTGCGAAATGACGCGTCCGAAGAGCTCGAGCGAGGCCCGCTGCTGCTGACGCAACAGCAGCGGGGCGTAGTGGTGACAGGCGACCAGGCCCCAGAGCTTACCGTCCACCCGCAAAGAACAGGAGACGGTGCCTTGCACACCCATGTTCTTCAGATACTCTACGTGCATGGGGGACACGGCTCGTAGTACGCTGTAGGTCAGATCCAGAGGCTGCTTGCTGCCGGGATGGACCAGGGGCTCCACCGCCACCGGCTCGGCTTGAGCGTCCTGGATGACGCGCAGCCAGACCTTTTCGTAGATGGCGCGGGCGGGAGCGGGAATGTCGGTGGCCGGAAAGTGCAGGCCCATATAGCTGGTTTCCAGCTTGGGATGGGCGGCCTCGGCCAGCACTTCGCCGGTCCAGTCCGGATGAAAGCGGTAGACCATGACGCGGTCGATGCCGAACAGAGAGCGGATTTCTTCGGTTAGAAGCTGGAGCAGCGAAGAGAGATCGGCGCAAGCTTCCAGCCGGGCCAGGGCGGCCTGGGTGCCGAGCAAGAGGCTGGGCGAGTTATCGCCAGCCGGCTCCCACTCCAGCACCAACACGTCTCCGTTGCGATGAGCGATCAACTGGAGGCCGTTGCGGTCGCCGGCTTCCACGCTGACCGGGGCGGTGGTCTGGGCGACTCGGGCCAGAATCTCGGCCAGCAAGCCGGGCTGCAAGTCGTCCAGTCGGGAGCCGAGCAGTTCGCTCAGGCTCTTTCCCAGCATCTGCTCGGCGTTGCGAGCGGCCTGCTGGATCCGTCCGTCGGCCGCATCCACGGCCAGCAAAGTGCCGTGAGGCATCAGGCAGCCGGGAACGTGGACGGGTTCCTGGTCGCAGTTGTTCAAAGTGACCGAACTGGTCAACTGATTATAAGGCTGCTTCAAATCCAATACCTATCCTCTTTGTACTGGGGGGGATCTCCCCTGCAAGCGGCCTCAAATCGGGACTTTAGTGGCGCTGATCATAGAAATACCCCACCCCTGAAACAGGAGCGGGGTATCTTCGTGGTCGTCTGTCAGTCTACGATTTGCGGACTTTGACGGGGACGGGCTTGGGCTGATTGTTCTGAGTGAGGAGCCAGAGCGCGGCAGTGCCGGCAATCAGTATGGTGAGCATAAGAATGTTAATTCTATGTGAACTCGGATTCCCTCCCGGGTCACCCATTGTTTTTTGACCATATTTTTAAGGTCGCTCGGTTCGCCGCGTCATGGCGTCCAGCGCCATGGCCTGGGCGCGCTCCAGAACATAGTCCCAATCCTCGCCCCGCAGCCCCTCGAGGGCTACCTGAAGGGCCAACATGCCTGTGCGCAACAGGTCTTCTGGGGGAATGGCCCGAGCTTTTTCGGAGGAAGCCCGCAGATCCAGGGCCTCCTCGCTGAGCCCGGGCATCAACTCGCTGAGCAAAGCCGACATCAAGATCTCGTCTGGCGCTTCACAGTACAACCGCCAGGCCGACTGTAAATACCCCACGGGGTCCTGTTCGCGCGCCCGCTTCATCCAGTTGCGCCCGATCTCTAAAGAAAACTCCGCCGAATCCATGCTCACGGCTTCTCGCCCGCGCGAAGGCCGGCCTGCTCAGCTTAGCTCTGGAGAGTGGCCGTGGCGGGCTCGAATTCGGCGATGGCCGGGTTGGCCGCGAAGGGATCGAGCACGGTCTTGATCAACCGGCCGCGCTTGGCAAACTCCTGATACAGCGACGGTGCTTCCTCCAGTGAGGCCCGGCGGGTGATCACGAAGGATGGGTCGATTTCGCCCTCTTCGATCCTGCGTAGCAGCGGCCGCAGGTATTTCATCATGTGGGTCTGACCCATCTTGAAGGTCAGGCCTTTGGCGAAAGCCGCCCCGAAAGGCAGTTTGTCCAGCACCCCACCATACACGCCCGGCACCGAAACGGTGCCGCCCTTGCGACAGGCCATGATGGCCTGGCGCAGCGCATTGGGGCGGTCCGTGGCCAGGCCCATGCTCTGCCAGGTACGGTCATAGACCGAGCCGATCCCGTAGCCGTGAGCCTCCATGCCGACCGCGTCGATGACCGAGTCCGGACCGCGACCGCCCGTCATCTCGGGAAGCAGCTCCATCACGTTGACCTCAGAGAAATTGAGCACCAGGGCCCCGCTCTCCCGCGCCATCTTCAAACGTTCGGGGTTTTCGTCGATAGCGATGACCCGTTCCGCCCCCAGCATCAAGGCCGAGCGGATGGCGAACTGGCCCACCGGACCACAACCCCAGATGGCCACCGTATCCCCTGGCTCGATGTTGCAGTTCTCGGCCGCCTGATACCCGGTCGGGAAGATGTCGGACAAGAACAGCACCTGCTCGTCGCTCAGATGGGAGGGCACCTTGATCGGCCCCACGTCGGCGAAGGGCACACGCACGAATTGGGCCTGTCCGCCCCAGTAGCCGCCATAAATGTGGGAGTAGCCGAACAGGCCGGAGCCCGAGTAGCCGTAGAGCGTCTCGGCCAGCTTGGCGTTGGGATTGCTGTTGTCGCACAGCGACCACAGGTCTTTGCCGCAGAAAAAGCAGTTGCCGCAGGCGATGGTAAAAGGCACCACCACCCGATCGCCTACCTTCAGTTTGCTGACCTCGCGGCCCACTTCCACCACTTCGCCCATGAACTCGTGGCCCAGCACGTCACCGGCTTTCATCCCGGGAATGAAGCCGCCCCAGATGTGTAAGTCCGAGCCGCAGATGGCCGTCGAAGTCACCTTCAGGATGGCGTCCTTGGCATTGACGATTTTCGGATCGTCGACCGTCTCCACGCGCACATCGCGCTTCCCATGAAAACATAGAGCTCGCATCATCCTATCCCTCCTGCGCGCCGGGCGCGATGGCGGCAGTGGGCACTTCACCCGCTTCCAGTAGTTGCTTGAGCCGCATCAGGTCGGCTCGAATTTGTTGTCCCGGCTCCTCGCCAAGGAGGCGGGCCAGGTTTTGTCCCAGTTTGCCGGCCAGGATTTGATAGCGGACGGCCACCTTCACCTCGGTGCCGCGACCGCCCGGGGCGGGATGGAATGTGACCGTCCCGTGATGTTGAAAGTCCGAGTTCTCGTCGGTGCGCCACTCGATGCGCCGATTGTTCTCGTCGTGCGTCATGATGGCGTTCCAGCGGATGTTGTGTCCGTCCAGGCCGTGGGCCCGGGCTACCCAGTGGGAAATCCCCTGACCGGTTTCGGTCACCGAGAGAATGTTCTCGGAAAACAAAGGCATGTTGTTGAGGTCTCGCCAGAACTCATAAACTCGCATCGGCATGGCGTTGATGGTGACCGTCTGCTGAGCTTTCACTTCACGAGTCAAGGCCGAATTGCCGCAGCCGACCTGGTGATGTCCGTTGCAGGAACTGACTCCCAATGCTTTATAGAGCCCACAGTGGCCACTCACGGCCCGGATTAGCATGCCGGCCCCGGCCAGGGCCAGCGGAACCTGGGCCCAGCGGGCCCGACTGGGGCTGACCGCCAACAGGGCCCCACCCACCACGGCCGAAACCAGCCGCTCTTTTTCTCCAACGTTGACGTCCATAGCGCAGTCCTCCAGAAGACCAGCCTAGCCGCCCGGCCCAGGAGTCAGCATTGCACCCAAGTCCCCCCGGCGGAGGACTCAGATCCTAGGTTTTCTTCAAGCTCTCCGGCTTGTGGGCCGCCTTTGCTCCCGTTTTTTGAGTGCCATGTCGCACCTCCTTATCCAAACCAACCGAGACTCGCTCCCAGCGGTTCAGGACAAAGCTCACGAACTCGCGGACGCGCGGGGGTTGACCCGAGAGCTCGCGGTGGACCAGGTAGATGGGCAGCGCGTCACACTGATGACTCGGCAGCAATCGGACCAGGCGCCCGTCCCGCAAGTATTCGGCTACAAAATAGCCCGGCTGCTTGGCGATGCCCCGACCGGCCAGCAGGGGTCCGAGCAAGGCCGTGTGATAATTATAGGCGCTCGGACCCGAGACTTCCACGACTTCCACGCGGCGCTGCCGACGAAAGGTCCAGCGTTGGCCGCGGCCGGGGTTGAGATAGAGCAAGCAGCGATGCTCCACCAGGTCACTCGGAACCACGGGAGTGGAACGACCCTCCAGGTAGCTCGGGGCGGCGCACACCACATCCTCCATCATGCCCAGCGGCGTGACCGAAAGATGCTCCGGCAGGTTTTCCGAGATGCGGAAGGCCAGGTCAAAATCTTCCAGGTCTACAAATCGGTTGTCCAGCACCAGGTCCACCTCTACCCCGGCGAACTCAGCGCAGAACTCCTCCACCAACTCGACCAGATAGACCTGTCCCAAGGAAATCGGCGCGGAAATGCGCAGGCGGCCCGACACCGAGTGACTGCGGCTGCGCATCACCGCCTCACCTTCGCGAGCGATCTGCACCAGGCGCCGGCAATAATCGTAGAAACGCTCGCCTTCCTCGGTCAAATGCAGGCGACGGGTGGTGCGGCGCATCAGGCTCACCCCCAGACGCGCCTCCAAACCGGCCACCTGCTTGCTCACAAAGCCCTTGGACACCCCCAGAGCCTCGGCGGCGGCCGTAAAAGAGCCGCGTTCCACTACTTCGGCAAAAGTCGCCATCTCCAGCATGATTGTTTCCTTAGGGAAACAGTCTGGTGAATCCTGGCCGGTTTATCGCACCCGTTGCAACCGCTATAGTCGAGTGCACAGGAGGTTCCAAAAAAATGGACTTACAACTCAAAGGCAAACGCGCCCTGGTCTCGGCATCTTCAGGCGGAATCGGCCTGGCTATCGCTCAGAAGCTGGCTCAAGAAGGCGCCGAAGTGATCCTCAACGGCCGCACCGAGGCCACCGTGCAGCAGGCGCTGGACAAATCCGAAGGTCTCAAGTTTCTCACTCTGGTGGCCGATCTCGGCACTGCGGAAGGCGTGCAGAAAGCTATCGCCGAGTACCCGCAGGTGGACATCCTGGTAAACAATCTGGGTATCTACTGGGCTCGCCCTTTCGAAGAAATCACCGATGAGGAGTGGGAGAAAATCCTCGAAGTCAACTTCCTCAGCGGCGTACGTCTGACTCGCCATTACTTTCCCAAGATGTTGGCCCAGGACTGGGGACGCGTCCTTTTCATCGCCAGTGAATCCGGCATTATGGTGCCCTCCGAAATGGTCCACTATGGCGTGACCAAGTCGGCTCAGTTGTCGCTCGCCTCGGGCCTGGCCCGGCTCACCAAGAACACCGGCGTCACCGTCAACAGCGTGCTCCCCGGCCCGACCGAGACCGAGAACGTCATCGACTTCATGCGCGATCTGGTTCCCGAAGAAGCCCGCGGCGACAAGGACAAAATCGGTCGTGCCTTCGTGCGCGAGCACCGTCCCGGTTCGCTCATCGGCCGTCTCATTCGGCCCGAGGAAATCGCCTCGTTGGTCACCTACCTGGCCAGCCCGCTGGCCGCGGCCACCAATGGCGCGGCGGTGCGTGCCGAAGGCGGCCTGGTGCAGTCTATCCTTTAATCCGTCTCAAGCGCACCAGATGCGCCAGTTGGGTGACCTTGGAGGGCTTACGCAGCGCTCCCAGGTCGCCCGACTGAAACTCCGGTCCGGGCTTGACCGGCTCCACCGCCGGCATGCTCAGGGCCCCGCGGGCGGCGCTTTCCGGAAAGCGCACGCAGAAGTCGGCTAGCTGCCCCTCGGTCTCGATACGCTCGCCGTATTCGGCGCTCAGATGGGCCGCCAGAGCGGCAAAATAGGCGGGCGCGTTCTGGGTTTCCATGAGCGGCTCGCGCAGGTGCAGGCGGAAGGGATCGGGTCGGAACCACTGGCGCAGAATCTCGACCGGGACCAGTTCCAGCATGGCGTTCATGGTCACCATGGGCATCTTCATCAGCACGGTGGCCCGACTGGGCGTGAGTTCGGAGCTCACCGGCAGCGTGTTGGTGCGGCGCAGGAAGAGCAGCAGGGCGAGTGAGCCCAGCAGATTGTTCTGCCCAACCCACCAACCCAGGCTGCCGGCCAGCCACACCAGAGGGGCCCACAATCCGGGCAAAGAGACCAGGCCGAGCGCGCGCCAGAAACGCCGGGCTCCCTCTGTGCTCACCAGGCCCAGGCAGACCATCCCCAGCAGGGCTTCCGCCCCCATAGGACGCAAGGCGCCGGGCACGGCCAGTCCCAGTAGCAGGCCACCGCGCAGCAAGGGCAAGGTCATTGCCAGCAGCGGACGTGGACCCGCCAGCATCGGCGAAAGTTTGCCGCGTTTCTGGAGGAACCACAGGACCAGAGCCCCAATGGCCGGTGCCAGCCCTTGTCCCACCAGTTGCTCCCGAAGGCTCAGGCTCCAGCCGAAGAGGCCTAGATACCCCAGGGCCAGCAGCAAGATGAAGCCCGCGTGGAGGCGAGGAAAGAATTTTAGAACGGCCAGCCAGAGCAGAGCCAGAACGAGAGCGGAGAAAAAAGCCAAAGTAGACACCGCTATACCCCCATTCCAGGTCTGGGAATCGTCAAGGGTCCCGGGTTGAGGCCGAAAACGCGAGCCTTGCGGAAAAATTCGCGATACTGATCATCTTCCACGAACTGCAGCGTGGTGAAGTCGGTTTTCAATCCGTCTCCGTCCAGCACCAGCACGTAGGCTGGCTCCCGAGTTTCCAGCTGCATCCGCCGCAACACGACCCCGTCGCGAAGAAAGAAAAAATGATGGGAACCCTGCCGCTTGAGCGCGGCTGCGTAGGCGCCGAATCTTTCCAGCGAACCGCGACCCAGACTCACGGCTGCCTGCGTCCACGGCGCCAGACGAAAGCCCGGGGAGTCCCCGGCCGGGAAACAATACTCGCGCTGAAACAGATGTCGGCTCGGCCAGAGACTCTCAAAGGGGCGGAAGCTGAAGACCGAGGGGCGCAGCGGCTTGCGATTGATGGTCACCGTGAGCGGAGCCATATCGCCGGTTCCGTGCAGCAGCCGTTGCTCGTTGTCGTAGGCTGCGCTGCCGCCCCAGAGCAAGCTCCAAACGGGCCGTCCGTGCAGCTTTTCGCGCAACTCGCGGAACAAGTCTTCGCGGGCTCTTTCCAGCAAAACCCGGCAGACCGGAGGTCCCGAGGACTTCCATTCTTCCACCGTCTGGCCGCTTTCCCGCCAACGAATGTGGAGGCCGCGCTCGCCGTCCCAATAAGCCAGGGTAATGCACTGGGCGCGTGTCCCCAGGCTGCTGTGCAGGCCGACCGCCAGATGTTCCAGGGCCGGGTCCCCGCAACGCGTTTCGTCCAATAGCTCTAGAAAAATGCTGGGCAGGCGGTCCAGGGGAAAGCGCACGCCTTCCATCGACACCTGGACTTGACCGGTGCTGCTGTGCAGATGGAAGGCGCTGGCGCCTCCGCGTACGGCCGCCTGCAGCAGCTTGAGGATATAAGCGTGAGGATCCGGCAGTCGGAAACGCTTCAGTTTGGGGAGGGCCTGGCTGGCATCCAGCGTAAAACGGCCGGTCGAATCTTTTACGCCCTGGCGCTGTAAATCTTCGAGAATACCTTCCAGGGTGAGTTCGCTCACCTCCCGTGGTTAGAGAAAGCCTAGTTGAGAGCCTGCACAACCAATCGTCGCAGCAGCATTTTGGAATGGGCCGGCAAACTGATCAGCAGAGCTTGACCACTCAGCACCCGCAGACGGTGGGTCACCGCGTGCTCGCAGTCTTGCTCCCAGCTCGGCACATGGTAGGTGAGGATTTCCTCCAGCGGTCGACCATCATCGCCGGCGGTAAAGAAGCGCATCTCGCCCTGCACGAAGGTGGCGTCGATTTGCACCTGGAGAATGTGTCCGCGGACCGCTGTCGGCAGTCGAAAGAGGGCCTGTCCTTCCTTGCGTTGACTGGTCCAAAAGGACCCCGACTCGCTGTGCAAGTCGCTCAGGCTGAACTGTTCCGGCCGCACGAAGACCGATTCAAAGACGTGATCGTGAGGCTTTTCGCAGACCTGCTTGTAAGTGATTCTCTGGTCGCTCATGGCGCGCGCTTCGGAAGCGCTCATGCCGGGCCGGGCCCACGCCGGTGCCAGCATCAAGGCGAAACACAACAACTTTTTCACGGCTTTACCTCACAGTGTCCTAGCAGTTGGTAGTCGGAACGGGTCGGAAAGAAAGGGGGCGGTGAATTGGCCAGGATGTCGTCGTGTAGGAACGTCGGCTGCCAGCCTTTGGAGGTATTACCCCAGAAACGGTCATTGCCGACCACGTAGGACCCCACCGAATTGAGCACCCGGATTCCGCTGGAGCTGGCCCAGTTTTCGTAGATCACGCTGCCTTCTCGGGTGGTGCCCGAAGCCGAAGGATTGCTGGGGTCGGCATCTCGCCGGCCCGCCATCAGCAAACTGTTGACGTACATCGGGATGGTCGAAGAGTAGGCGTTTTCGCCGCCGATCACCACATCATAGGCCACCACTCCCAGGCCGTCGCGCTTGCCGTCCGGCATGGTTCCCGGGTCGGTGTCTCCACGCGTCAGATCCCCTTTGATGCGCACGTATTTGTTGGCGGCGAGGTTGACCGCAATGGTGCGGGCCTGGCCGTAGTTGATGCCCCCGAGACCCCCCATGGAATTGACGCCGACAGTGTTGGCCATATTGTCGCGGTCCACCGAGAGGGTTGGGGTGACCTGTTGGGCAGTGAGTTTGTCCACCCGGCCGATGTTGCCATCCACATACACCACACCTGTAGGGAAACCATTGAAGATTTGATAGACCGTTTGCAGGGAGCTGTTGCCCGGCGTTCCGGGCGGCCGGGTCAGCAGGGTGCTGCCCACCGGCACGATTACCGGGACAAGCTGCAAGGGCGCGGTGTCGCTGCCGATACGCGCGCCGATGGGAATGGTGTTCGGATAAGTGCGCAACTCAGTGATGGTGGTGAATTTGAGAGTGGTGGCGTAAGATTCTTCGCGAATCGTGATGACGGGATTGCCGCTGCTGATCAGATTTTTGAGTCCGCGCGGCACGATATTGCTGCTGGCATCCCAGACCGACAGGTTCAGGTCGCGCACGTCGCCCTTGATGTAGACCCCCGACAGCACTCCTCCACCGGTGTCGCGGACCGTGACACCGTTGGGAATCGTCTGACTGGCCAGCGTGTCCTGGGCCGAATTGCGGCCGAACCAGGCCGCTTTACCCTGGGGGGATTCGCTGGTCGTACTGGTTTTGGGCATCGGGATTTCTCCACCCAGTCGGAAGGCGCTGCGCCCACCCGTCGCCAGCTTGGAATAGCGACCGATCCCGTCGCTGTCCACCACTTCCGAACCGGCGCTGTTGAAAGGAACGGTGCCGGTCTGGTAGGCGACTCCGTCGCCGGCGGCGTTGCTGGCTGGACTGGTGAAGGTGACCATCCCGCCGAACACGGGCTTGAGGAAGTTGGAGAATAGGGTGGTGCCGACATACAACGGCATAGGACCATTGATATGGAATTCTCCGGTATAGTTGTCGTCACGAAAAGCCGTGTAGTATCCGCCGCTGGGCAAATTGTCCACGAAAAATCCGTATTTGGCGAAAGTGTTCTGGCGGAGCAAGTAGCTATCGGAGAAGATCGTTCGGCCCCGAAAGATCGCCGTCGTTTTGAGTTGAAAGGTGTGAGGACTGCCGCCGTTGATCGTGTTCTGGTCGGGCATCAGGGTCATTTCCTGAGTCCAGTCCAGGTCGGCCGTCCCATCGCTTTTCAGCAGGTTGACGGCCAGCCCTGAAATCGCGCTGCGATTGGGGTTCAAGTCCAGTCGATAGCGTTTGGGCCAGTTGGGGTCGGTGTTGTTGGAGGTCACCGTCAGGTTGGCCAGCGGATTGCCGGTGGTGTCCTCGGCGTAGCGCAACCAGGCCCACACCTGTTGAGCTCCCGATTGAGTAAAGTAGAATCCCTGATCGCGCAGATTGCGATGGGTGGCGGAATTCAGTTCCCCTGGAATCAAGTGCATGTAGGCCAGGCTCAGCATGGAGAAAAGCACCATAAAGAAGAGGGTCATCAGCAGGGCCACGCCCCGCCTCCTCAGCGCAGACATGTCGTGGGCAGCAGGCAGCTGCCGGCGAACTGGTAGGTTTTCAGTCCAGGAGTGCTCTGATAGTTTCGCAGAGTAGCGCTGGTGTAGTGGACGCTGGCCTGCATTCTTAACGCCGAATTGGATTGGCGCCAGACCCGAAAGTCGGCCAATCCGTAGCCGAGAATCCGTGCGGGAACACTGGTTTTGAGCGTCAGTGGGCGGACGCCGAAAGCCGAGGGGAGTTGATATTCCTGCAGGACCAGCGTGCGCAGTGTGCGACCCTGTCCCGAAGGGTCCGTTCCGCTCCCGGTTTTGAGACGAATTTCGTAAAGCCGTGGTACGATATTGTCGGGTAAGGGCAGGCTTGGATTGGCTGACATCAGATCCGAGCAAGCATAGAATAGAATCGAGTCGCAACCGGGGCCTGTGCTGACCAGGGGGTCGCTGACAGAAACTCCGCCGGGCAGGGGCGCGATGGGAGTTTCCAGCGGTAAGGAAGCACCGCTGAGAGCCGGCACGTAGGCTGCCGAAAGCAGCGGAGGAACGCGCTCCAGGGCCAAACGGGCCCGCTGGGTTGCTTCCATTTCGCCGCTGCTGCGGTTGATGGTGGCCCGCAGGTTAGAGAACATCAGGGTGGTGATGGTGGCAATGGAGGCGAGCAGGCCGCCCGCCACCATCAACTCGGCCAGGGTGAGGCCGCGCTTCTTTACCGGGAGAGCTTGGAGTAGCATCGCAGGGTTACCGACCTTTCCACGGGTTGTCCGGAAACGCCCTTGCCTTCGGTCCAGTAAACGCTGACGGTGACCTGGCGCAGGTCGTCTTTCCAGCCGTACTGAGTGCCGGTCTCGGCCAGCCCGCGACAGGAAATGACCGAGATGTTGCGCTTGAACGAAGTTCCCGCGGGCAGACCGTAGGCCGTCGAGTCGAAAGGAGTGGCGTTGAGTTCCTGGCGGGTGCTGGCGGCGTCCTGGAATCCCGAGGTGGAGAGCGGCAGGGTTACGTTTGCGAAGGCACGATTCTCCTCGATCATAATTTCCAGGAGCCGGGAGGCGTAGCTGCCTGCCTCCGCCATGGCGCGGCCGTGCTGCTGGCTCTTCATTCCAAAATGCACGGACGCCAGCGTCCCCAGAATCACGATGGAGAGGATGCCCAGGGAGAATGCGATTTCCAGGATGGTAAAGCCGCGCTTCATATTTCTTCCATCGGACGGAGAGGACGTACCTTAAGCAGGTATGTTCATACTCCCCCTTTCAAACGGCGGTCCCTCGCTGGCGCCCCGTTGATCCCTTTATGCTGAAAGGAACAGGAGGATCTGATGAGCACGTTATACGCAACCTATCCCAATCCTACGGCCGCCGAGCAGGCGGCCAGGAGTTTGCTGCAAGAGGGCGCTGCCTCGACCGACATGCGGGTGGTCTGTTGGCCCACCGGAGGCATGGTCTCGTTAGTGACTCCCACCGGCCAGTTGGATCGCGGTCGCAGCGAGCAGATTTTGCAGCGCTTCTCCCCGCTCAGCGTAGGCGATACTTTCGAAGCTCGGCGTGCCACCGGTGCCACCAATCTCTACGAAGATGACTTTCAGGCCGACGCCAAGATTCGCTTCCAGGGCCCACGTTGGGAAAATTGCTTTTATCAGGACTTCCAGCCCGCTTACTATTATGGCAGCGAACTGGCCCACGACATGCACCTGCGCGACTGCGATTGGAGCGAGATCGAAGGCGAAGCGCGCCGCAACTGGCCCAACCACTTCTGCTTCGCCTGGGAAGACATCAAAGGGGCCGTCCAGTACGGCTATGACCGGGTGAGCAGTGGAGTCATCGCTCCGCTCTAAGCGCTCTTCTCGCAGTGGGCCTTGAGTCGGGCCAGTCCTTCGTCGAAGTTCTTCCCCAGCATGGAGTTCACCATAGGAGCGGCCGCCTTGGCCATCAGGTTCGGGTGCTTGCCTTTCATGGTCCAGGTGACGACCTGACTTCCGTCGCCCGCCGGCGCCACTGACCAGCGCACGGTGGCCTGACTGGCGAAGGGGCGGTAGAATTCGAGACGCAGGTCCACACCCTCGTTCTCCTGACTGTCTAGCAGGGTCATGGTGCCTTCGCCGACCTGCTTATTGCCCGACCAATGATAGTAGGAGCCTGTCGCACCGGTCTCGCCTTCAAAAGTCTTTTGCATTTGCGGGTCGTGCTTTTCCCAGGGTGACCAGTGCTCGAATTGACGAAAGTCGCGAAGCACGGCGAAGATGGTCCCGGCCTTGGACTTGATTCTCACCGACCGATCGATTCGGAAGTTCTCATCCCGAGTCACTACGGCCAGCACGCCGACCGCGGCGGCTACGCCCAATCCTACCAACCAGATCGACACAGTCACATCCCCCTCAAGCGAATTCTCCTGGAGATTCTTGCCGTCTGGCGGGGGACCTTCGCTCGGAGCTACTGACCCTGTTGAGGAGGGCGGTGTTGGGCCCGGATTTGCTCGAATTTGGCCCACTGTTCGGCGGTCAAAATTTTCTTTAATTCGGTTTCGAACTTGCCGCCCCCGGGAGGTGGTCCACTGGGACGACCCTGAGACTGCCCGCTGCTGGAGTTTGCACCGGGTGGAGGCCCGGACGGGCGATCCTTGAGCAGCGTGCGGACCTGTTCCACCTGAGTGGTGGTGAGATTCAACTCGCTGGTCATCCGCTCCAGCATGCGCTCTGGCTGAGCCCAGGCGGAGGTCCAACCCAATAGAAAGAGACAGGCAGTGAAAAGTGTTTTACGCATGGCCCCAGATTAGTCGCTTTCCTTGAAGTCCGGGCGCTGTCTTTGCTGAAGACTGGCTGATCTCAACCCCAGTCCCGGAGGGGCGGTACCGCGGGCCCTCCGCCGGGTGGGCGGGGAATTCTACAGTGAAACTATGACGCGTTCTCATCCGCCCGCCAAATGGGTGCTACTATTGGCCCTTCTGGCCGGGGTGCTCTATCTGTGCAGCAGAGTCTTGCTGCCCTTTCTCAGCGTGATTCTCTGGGCCGGCGTTTTTGCCGTCATTTTTCAGCCCACCCACCGCCAGGTGTTGGCCCGCGCCCCCAGCTCTCGGGGAGCAGCCGCCTTCTACTCAACTGCCCTCGTCTTCTTTGCCATCATTCTGCCGATCCTGGGTGTGGGGCTGATGGTCAGTTCCGAGTTGCACAGCGCACTTCTGACTGCCCCGGCTCGCTTGCTCGACCTGGTTCAGCACCCGGATCCGCGCTACGCCCATTTCGTGGAGCGCTCTCTGGAGGTGCTGGAAAAGCGCTTTGGAGTCGGAGAGGTCCAGGTCCGGGAACAGGTCCAGGCGATGGCTGCTCAGGTCAGCAGTATTCTGGTGCAGGGAACCATGAACGTGTTGGGCGGCGTCATCCAGTTCGTGGTGGCCCTGTGCATGATTTTGTTCACTCTCTTCTACTGCTTTCGGGATGGCGAGCGAATGGTGGCCGTGCTGGCCGACTGGATCCCGCTGGAGCCGGTGCGTTCCCGCGCACTGCTGGCCCGCATCGCCGAACTGATTCACGCCAGTGTTTACGGGGTAGTGGTGCTGGCCCTGATTCAAGGAGCGCTGGGAGGTCTGGCTTTCTGGGCTCTGGGCCTGCCTTCGCCGCTGCTCTGGGCCCTGGTCATGAGCCTGTTTGCCACCATCCCGATGCTGGGGACTTTCGTCGTCTGGATTCCGGCCGCCATCTACCTGGCCTTCCAGGGGCAATACGGTGCCGCGGTGGCCATGTTTCTCTGGGGCAGCCTGGTCATCGGAATGTCGGACAATCTCCTGCGCCCGGTGCTGGTCGGTCAGCGCACCCAGATGCACGAACTCCTGATCTTCTTCTCCGTGCTGGGAGGCCTGGATGCTTTCGGAATTCTTGGCGTCCTCATGGGTCCGGTTCTCATGGCCCTGGCCACCGCCCTGTTGTCCGCTTTCCGAGCGACCGATTACCCCGACCTGCTGGCCCGAGCGCAGCCCGCCCCCGAGCTCATCGTCGGAAGCCCATAGGCCGTCAGGGCTTGGCGGCTTCGAAGGTGGAGGGGCGTTCTTCGCCCCAGAAGCGGACCGTATCCACGCTCCAGCCGGCCTTCTGCATCTCGGCCAGGAAAGGACGAATGTCGGCCGGAGTCTGCTTGAGACTCTCCTCGATCACCCAGCGATTGGCGGCGTCCGCATCCTGAGACTTCTTGCTGGCGTAGTCCGGCGAGGCCAACAGGCGCTCGGCCACGATGCCCTGATACATGGCCTGAGTCTGAGCCATCTTGGCCACGAAGTCGCTATTCTCGGGCAGCGGCTTGGCGGCGAGCTGCGGCTGGTCATTGCTGCCCTCTTCGTGCTTGAGCACCAGATACGGCTTGCCGTCTTTGATGTTCATGATGTAGGGGCGAGCCTTGAAGGTTTCGCGTAAATCGGCGAAGTTCTTATCTTCCAGCAGGGGCTTGATCTTGTCACCTGCGATCAAAGTGTCGCGTTTGACCAGTCCGGCCACCTGACCCATCAGATTGCGCGAAGGCGGCGGCACCTCGCCGTTGTTGGACTGCATGTGATCCATCACGTAGCGCATCGACTTCTCGTTGACCGGGTTGTAGTCGAGCGACTGGAGCATCTTGTAGTAGGTAACCAGGCTGCCCACGGCACCGATGCCGGCCACGGCCAGTACGGCCGTGCCGAAGCTGAGCACGCTGCCGATGGCGCCCAGCGTGGCGATACCGGCGGTTGCGCCCGCGAAGGTGGCCAGAGTGGACTGGTTGCCGTTCTTGACCGAAACTTCACCCAGGTTGCCCTTGATGGCTTGACGCGGTCCCACGTTGGCGCCGGCGGCACCACCAGCGGCACCGCCCACGGCGCGCACCACGCCCATGCCGGTCAGCAAGGGAAAGTAAACCAGCGGAGGCAGCACACAGGTGGCGGCGTCCACCACCGTGCCTACGTTTTGAATAATATCGCTGGCCATCATCCAGGGGCGGGGGTTCTTTTCGGCGATGCGGGCGATGTTGGTGGCGGCGATGCTGCTCAACTGACCCATACGATCCTTGAACCAGTTGACGTTGGCCACGGTCACGCCGGCCACGCTCAGCGCGGCCAGGGCGGCGTTGGCCGGCGCCACCGCCGTCATTACGGCCGCCAGCGAAGCGGTGCCGGCGAAGGCGCCCAGAAAGTCGCGGGCCAGCTGCCATTTGCGGGTGGCCACGTAATCCTTGCTCACGCTCTGCGAGAGGTTTTCGGGGACCAGCGAATTCATCGCCTTGGTCTTCATGCGAGCCATCCAGCCAGCGTCATCCGGGCTGATATCCGGGCTGGTCACCACTCCGTCTTTGTCGCGTTCGAAGTGGATCAGCTTGTCTCCCTGGAACTCTTTGACGAGAACCGGGCGATTGCCGGGGCTGGGTTTCTGGGCGATCATCATGCTCTTACAATAGCCGTTCCTGGCCTGTCCCGGTGGCGTGCTTTTGTAACAAGATGCCGCATCTGTTGCCGACATGTTGCCCTTCTTGTTTGCAAAAGTAAATTTTTGGCCGGCCGATTTATCCTGGGTTAACGTTGACGCAAGGGCCGGGGCGAGTTAAGCTGGACTCATCTTTTGGTGCTGACAACCTTACCGGTCAACGGAGGTTGTCATGTCCGCCAGATCCCCCCCTCACCGCTCTCTGCTTCACCCTTGTTTTATTCGTTTTAAGGAGAGAGACCGTGAACACTTTATTTCAATCCCCCGTGGCGCCCTTGCTCGAGCGCCTGCATCGAGAAGCCGAGGGTCAGCAGTTCCCCGGCTTCGTCCCCACCAGCGACTATCGAGAGACCTACCAGCATTTGGGCCAGTGCTTTTTAGCCGTCGATCCCGACTTAGGGCGTTTGCTTTATACGCTGGTGCGCACGCGCAAGCCGCAACTGGTGGTCGAGTTCGGGACTTCCTTCGGCTTGTCCACGATTTACCTGGCCGCCGCCGTGCGCGACAATGGTTTCGGCCGGGTGATCGGCTCGGAGTTCGTCGAGGCCAAAGCGGCTCAGGCCGCCCGCAACCTGAAAGAGGCCGGCCTGGCCGATCTGGTGGAAATCCGCTCCGGTGACGCATTGCAGACGCTGGCGGGGTTACAGCCGGACTTTTTGCTGCTGGACGGCGCCAAGAACCTCTACCTGCCGATTCTGCGGTTGCTGGGTCTGCAGCCGGGGGCTCTGGTGCTGGCTGACAACATCAACATGCGTGACCTGCTGGGGGACTATCTCGAGCACGTGCGCAACCCGGCCAATGGCTTCACCTCAACCACTCTGGGCGAGGCGGAGTTAAGCGCCTACCTCTGAGCGCTGGCTAGCTGGTCGCGACAGATCGAGCAGACCTGTCGCGACTGGCGTCCGTCCTGGAAGGCGTGCAGGCGGTCGACCCAGCGATTGCAGTGGGGACACCGCCTCTGCGTCTTACTCTGGGTAGCGCCTCGCAAGGCTTTGGCCAGCGGGAACGGGAAAGTGATCGATTCCCAGAAGTAGATCAAATAGGCTACCGCGCCAATCGGCCCTAAAAATCCGAGAATGAAAAACCATGTCAGCTCCCGGCGGTTGATGGCGCAATCGACCGCCAGCAACAAATTGGGCAAGAAGAAAAAGGCGTAGTGGGCAATCATAAGCGGAATTTCGGAGACTTCAATGGCATACCTTCCACAATACACAACTGACGAACCCTCTCGTAGTGAGGTGGATGCATTCCAAGGTGCGACGCTGCTGGAATTCGGCGCCGAATGGTGTCCCCATTGCCAGGCGGTGCAGCCGGCCTTGCGCCAACTACTGGCCGATCACCCCGAGGTACGTCATGTAAAAGTGGAGGACGGCAAGGGCCGGCCGCTGGGTCGTTCCTACGCGGTCAAATTGTGGCCCAATCTCGTCTTGATTCGCGACGGACAGATCCTGGACCAGTTGGCCCGCCCCGACCAGGCCCGTTTGGAGAAGGCTTTTCAGGCGTTCAAAAGCGCGGAATAGAGTTTTTCCTCCGCCGGGCTGAAGACGCAGAAGACGACCTCTTCGATTCCTGGGTGTCCCCCTAGAAATTCGCGCACGGTTTCCACGGCAATCGGGGCCGCCTCCTCGAGGGGATAGCCAAAGACACCGGTGCTGATGCAGGGGAATGCCAGCGTTTTAAGTCCTTGCTCCAGAGCTAACTGTAGACTGTTGCGATAGCAATTCGCCAGCAGGTGGGCCTCGTCGAACTGACCTCCGCGCCAGACTGGTCCGACCGTATGAATCACGTGCCTGGCCGGCAAATTGCCGCCGCCGGTGATGACCGCTTCGCCCGTTTTGCAACCACCCTGGCGCGCTCGGATGGCCTGACAATCTTGCAGAATGGCCGGACCACCGGCGCGATGGATGGCCCCGTCGACGCCTCCTCCGCCCAAGAGGCTGGAATTGGCCGCGTTGACGATGGCGTCCACCTCCAGTTTGGTGATGTCGCCGCGCAGCAGCGTCAGCTTACTCACTCTGCGGGGGTTCCTGGGGGGGCAGTTGCTTATCGACCTCCGCGTAGAATCGCTCCAGCCGTTCCATAATCTTGCCGATATCGCGGACGCTGGCGGTCCCATAGGGTCCGGGTCGCCAGGCCCGCTGATAGGCCTGGTCCAGATCGGCGAAGGCTCGTCGCGTATCCCGCACGTCATGAATCTGCATGCAGGCCCGTTCAAAATAGCTGATGCGCTGGGAAAACTTGCTCATGTCGCCAGCCGTAAAGCCGCCGCCGTTGCTGAAGTTGGAACCGCCGCGAAATTGGGCCGGTCCCAGGTCTCCGATGTCGAGCCGCAAATCGCGAGCAGCCCGCAAAAGCTCCGGCGGTCCGGCAAATTCCGTGCCCTGGGGCCAGACCTGGGCCTGAGCGCAGGCGCTCAGGCTGAACATACATATCAGTTTCTTCCACATAAACCTGGTAGTTCGGTCAGTCTTTGGCGCCGGCCTGTTTCGGATATTGTAAGGACATGGCAATGGCCACTCCCAGGATGGCAACCACCACGCCCAGCGAGAGCGGGGTGGGAATGTGGACGACGTCGGACAGCAGCATTTTCAGGCCCACGAAGCCGAGCACCCCGGCCAGGCCCTCGTCCAGGTAACGGAAGCTCTCCAGACCTCCGGCCAGGGCAAAGTAGAGCGAGCGCAGTCCCAAAAGGGCCATCACGTTGGAGGAGTAGATTAGAAAAGGTTCGCGAGTCACCGCCAGAATGGCCGGAATCGAGTCGACCGCGAAGATGATGTCGGAGACCTCCACGCAGACCAGCACCAGCAGCAAGCGCGAGGCCATCCAGCGGCCGTTGTGCTTGAGGAAAAAATGCCCGTGGGCCAGTTTGTCCACAAAGGGCAGATGTTTCTGGATCCATTGGAAGGGCCGGCTTTTGGTCGGGTCGAGAGAATCCGAGCCTTTGAACATCTTCCAGGCCGTGTAGATCAGCATGGCGCCGAAAAGGTAGACGATCCACTCGAAGTTGTCGAGCAAACTGACACCGGCGAAGATCATTAGACCGCGCATGACCAGCGCGCCCAAAATGCCCCAGAACAAAACTTTGTGCTGGTATTCGCCCGGCACCTTGAAGTAGCGGAAGATCAGCAGAAAGACGAAAAGGTTGTCGACTGACAGCGATTTCTCGATCAGATAGCCGGTGAGATATTGCATCCCCGCTTCCTGGCCCAATCGATGAGCTAAAAAGGCGTTCAATCCCAAGGCCAGGCTGATCCAGACCCCGGACCAGAAGAGCGCGTCTTTCATGGAGACGTCTTTATTCTGGCGGTGCACCACCGTCAGGTCGAGGATCAGCATCAGCAGAACGGCGGCGTTGAAGTAGAGCCACCAGCTTTCGGGTATCGTTGCCAATAGTGTCACCTACTTTCGCCTTTTTTTTATTAAAACGCAGAAGTGGCGGAGGGTTCCAGGGAAAGCCGTACTGAAGGCACCGGGATGGACAAGATACGTTGCGGCTGGTGCGGCTCCGACCCCCTCTATCAGGCTTATCACGACCAGGAGTGGGGCGTGCCTGTCTGGGACGATACGCGTCTCTTCGAGTTCTTAACCCTGGAAGCCGCCCAGGCCGGCCTCAGCTGGATCACCATTTTGCGCAAACGGGAAGCCTATCGCCAGGCCTATTCCGGCTTTGACCCGGCCTATCTGGCGACGCTGGGTCCGGAACAAGTGGAAATCTGGCTACAGAACCCGGGCATCGTGCGCAACCGTCTCAAGCTCGAGGCCTCGCTCAACAACGCCCGCCGATTCCTCGAGATCCAGCGGGAGTTCGGCTCCTTTGCCAGATATCAGTGGAACTTCGTGGGCGGCAAACCGCTCCAGCCCAACAGGCAAGACCCATCGGAAGTGCCGGCCCAGACCGAAATCGCGGTTGCCTACAGCAAAGACCTGAAGAAGCGCGGCTTCAAGTTCCTCGGCCCCGTCGTCATCTACGCCCACATGCAGGCCTGCGGTATGGTCAATGACCACGTTACCGACTGCTTTCGCCACAAAGAGTTAACAAAAGCTGCCCCTCGGTAGTACTTTGGGAGTACCCTCGGTCCTAAAGTGAACCCATCAGATAGATGGAGGACACGAAAATGGACCACAAGATTCAGGGCAGCAAACTGGTGGAAGCTTACAAATCAGCGGACCGTATCCAGAAGAGCAATACCGGGTCCATCCTGCGCGAGCAGGGCGGTGACGCGGCCAAGGGTGAGAAACTCATCGACTCCTACATCCCCCTGGACCGCGACTATTCGCGCGACGAGCGCGCCGCTCAGCAAAAGCAGCTCCACGATATGATGCAGACCATTCGCGAGGAACGAAACTCCCACTAATCGGTCCGCGTCAGGTATTCTTCGGCTTTCTTCCAGAACTCGGGAAAGCCGGTCATGGCCTGGTAGACCCAGATGATCTGGCCCTTCACGCCCGTCAGGCGAAAGGCCTGAGCGGTGCCGGAAAAACTGGCGCCCTCCAGCTCTTCCCAGGGAATGCGCACGCCGCGAGACCGGAACTCGCGGTGGTTCCAGAGCACGCGCGTGCGGCTCATTTGCCAGGCACTGTAAAATCCCATCAGGCCAAAGATGCTGAAGAGGCCAAGGGCCGGTAACATCTGGCCCGGTTTGGTCGTGCCGGGATGGGTGTAGGCGAAGCCGACCAGCAGCCAGAACAACACGCCTACGAAGCTCACACATCCGACCAGGCCGCCGCTATAACTGCAAACCTGCCATTCGCCCTCGACCAGGGGCGGTTCGCCCAGGCGGGAGAGGTGAGACAACAAGGGCGGCACCAGCGAGAAGGCCAGCAATCCCCCCAGCAGCCAGACGATCAAACGGCCGCTTTTAGTTGGTGCAGGTTGACGACGGCCAGCTGCAGCGTATGCGCATCGGCAAACGGTTCGGCTGCCAGCTGGGCCTGAAGCTGCTGGGTGGAACCCTGGCCGTTCTTGCCTTCATAAAGGGCGTTGAGGCGTGCCAGGCGCTTCAGCAGGCTCTGCAGCGGGCCGCCGGGCAGTTCGGCAAAGTCGGGTGCCTGCACCTCGGGGCCGGGCTGCTCCGGTAGTTCGAGCAGGCGTTGCTCGAAGCGCTGCAGATCCGCCACGCTCTGGGCCAGGCGGTGCTCGTCCAGCAGCGAGTCGATCATGGCCAGCACCGCTTCGTTGCCGGGCGCCGGATAGAACATCAGCAGGTTGAAGAGGTTGATTCCGTGCTGAAGATTTTGGAAGAGAGCTTCGGCCGTCAAGCTTTAACTCAGCCCCAGACTCCGGCGGAAGTCTGCTACAACCGGCAGTTTGTGGACATACTTGCTGGCGTCGCCATAGTGGCTATCCACTCGGCCGCCCAGGTAGCCTTCGGGAATCTGCTGGTAGTACTCCACCGCGGGCATGGCCAGGTCGCCGTGCTCGATCGGGTTCGAGCGGGTTCCCCATGAGGTCAGCGGACTGTCGGCCCGCTCCATCTGCGCCAGCCACGAGCGCCCCTTGGCGTCCTGGTAAAACATGTAATTGCATTCGCCGTTTTGCGAAGTGTAGGTATGCGCTCCTACCCGTCCGTGGATGGGATGATCGAAGCTGTAACTGGCGCCCGGCTTCTTGAAGTCGGGCGCGTCCGTCGGGTTCTGGAACCTGAAGGTCTCCGGAACGCCATAGCCATCGTTGGTTTTCTGGTTGAAGGCACCGGTCAGTCGGGCCGGCTGAAGTTGGCGGCTCAGCTCCTCGGGCGGTGCATGGTCACCTACCGGCAGGGAGCCGTAGAAAGCCTGGTCGGCTACTTTGCCGGAAACCTGCTTGACGTCCCGGTCCGCCTGGCTGTGCAGAGCCATCTGCAACTGGATGGGCAGATTGGTGCTTTCCTCGCCCTGGCCCTTGCCGATCCAGCCGTTGAAACCGGCGTGGGAGGCGGAGCGCCACAGGCCCTGGGAGTTGCTGCGGTAGAAGGCACGGATGCTGACATTGCCTTGCTTGTCTTCCACGTAGCCCACGCAGGCTGCCCGATCCTGGCCCAGCGAGTAGGGTTTGGAGAAATGAACCTTGGTGTCGCCGCACTGAAAGGTGGTTTTGGGCTCGAGACCTTGAGCTGCCAGGAATTCCTTGCTGCAGTCGGCGGCTCCGCGGGCGCGCATGCCGATGGGGTTGGGCAAGAACTGGGCTTTCTGCAAGACGGCCTGCGACTGGGCGTCGCTCAGGGCGCTGAACTCCGTCTTGAGAGCGTTGGTTTTGGCTGGTTGCGGCGCGGCCGGCGTGCCGACCTTGAACGCACCCTCAGGAGACACACCGAACTGCACTTGGGCCCCCGGCTGGAGAACCACCCATTGCTGGCTGGGAATCTTTTTCCCGTTGATCTGGGTGCCGAAGGTCGAGCCCTTGTCCCAGATCCAGTTGACTCCGTCTTTGTTCTGGATGACCGCGTGGGAGCGGCTGGCGTCCGACCAGGGGGTGATGAACTGGTTTTCAGGAGAGCGACCCACCGACATGGCCTGGTTATTGGTCGGCATCTTGAGTTCCGGAAGTTGCTCGGGCAGGTCGTGGAGGGAGCGGTTGATCTCCATCTTGGCACCCAGGCCCATGCTGTCTCCGGGCTTGAACTCGACCCACTTACCGGCTTCCAGCTGCTCGCCGTTCAGGTAAGTCCCATTGGTGGAACCCATATCCTGCAGGTAGTATTTGCCGTCCTTTTCCGCGATGCGCGCGTGGTTACGGCTGATTTCTCCGTCGTTGATGACCGTGTCGCACTTGGCGTCCCGTCCGAACACCATTTGCCCGCCCGGCTTGGGCAGATAGACGGCCTGGCCGTCGGGCATGAAACACACCGCTCTGGGATTGCTGCTCAGTCCGACCGACTCTTGCTGGGTCGGTAGCGGGGGAGGGGAGACGGCCGGCTGCTGGGGACTCTGGACCGGGCGCGCGCTCATGCCGTAGTTGACAGCATGGAACTGGTTGATAGTGTTCACCCGCGAAATTTCTCCACTTCCTCTGAGGTACCCTCGAGTTTTTATCCCACCTTGGCAAACTTTAACAAGTCACTCACCAAAAATGTGCTGCTTCCAGGCCGCCAGTCGCCAGCAAGCTGCGCGTCACTGACCAAAAACTTCTTTCACCTGCTGGCGGTTCCGCTCCGGCACCGGCAGCAAATCGAAGCTCTCCGGATCGTCCTGGACCACCAGTGACTGGGCCTTGACGTTGTTTTTGTCCATTCCCCGAAATAAGCGGGCTAGCGTGGCCATCTTGCTGTAGCTCAGGTCGCTGCTGACATTGCGGCGCACGATCTTGACCAGCTTTTCAATGGTTTCGGGCGTGATACTCTGACTGAGGCGAGCGCTGACCACGCGCAGAACCTGTTGTTGTCGGCGCATCCGTCCGAAATCGCTTTCCTCGTCGTGGCGAAAGCGCGAATAACCGACCACTTCCCGGCCATCCAGCAGATGCGGACCTTTCTTCAAATGGATGTGCAGATTGCCCCAGTTGTCGTCGTAATCCATATTCTTCTCGACGTTGATTTTGAGGCCACCCAGTGCATCCACCAGTTCCTTGGCGGCATCGACCTTCACCACCAGGCAATAGTCGATCGGCACGCCCAGAAACCAGGACACGACCTGGCGCGAGCGCTTGGAGCCGCCCAGAGAGAAGGCCGAGTTGATCTTGTCCTGAGCTCCCAGGTCGGTGATGCGCACCCGCAAATCGCGAGGAATCGACAGGGCCGTCACCTTGTGGGTATCCGCCTGTAGACTGAGCACGATGATGGTGTCGCTGCGCGCACCTTTGGAGAACTGAATCCCTTTGGAATCGTGGTTGTAGTCCACTCCCAGGCAAAGGATGTTCAGGCGTTTGCGCTTGCCGAAGACATAGGCCTGGGGGTCGGTCACAAAGCGCCAGGTATCGCCCAGATCCCCACCCTCGCTGGCGATCTGATCGTGAACCCGGTAGCCCAGCCAGCCTCCCACGGCCAGCGCTGCGGTCACTACCAGCAGCAAAAGAAAACAGCCCAGCTTCTTGAGCCAGGCCCAGCGGCCCACCTCGCGAGCCTTCAAAATCACAACTTGATCGTGCAACCGGAAAGAAATTCTTGACCGCACTCTCCAGGCCTTTTGCCGAAGGTGACTAAACGATGAGCCATGGCCATCTGTGGTTGGTGCGGCCGTCAGACCTCGCGCTCCAAGGAGTTTCAGAACGGCAGCGCCGTCCTCCGGCTATGTCCCGACTGCGCTGAAAACGGTATCGGCCGAACCAGCGCCCAACTTCTCCACCAGACCCCGCCCCCCGACGACGACGCCATCCCGCCAACCCCCCGCTGGATCCTCACCACCGCCAAGATCTTGCTCCTGTCGATGCTGCTGCCTGCGCTCTACGTCGTCTATCTCTGGTCCAGGTCCTTCTAGGCTGTCGTTCTGCCCGCTCTCCGTCATGAAGGGGGACCCGGGCGATGTGGAGAGTTTGGAGAAAGCGGGGCGGCAAGGCCGACGCTTGTGCAGGTCGCTTTTTTAAGTTGGGCTCCGCCGCACGCTCGAACCAATTTCTTGAAAAGAAATATAAGGAAATCCCGGCCGAGGCACTGGAAGCAGTCACCTTTCCCGCTCCCCTGATTGGGGATCCGCTCGCGCCGTTCTGCCTGCTCTCCGTCATGAAGGGGGACCCGGGCGATGTGGAGAGTTTGGAGAAAGCGAGGCGGCAAGGCCGACGCTTGTGCAGGCGCTTTTAAGTTGGGCTCCGCCGCACGCTCGAACCAATTTCTTGAAAAGCAACATAAGGAAATCCCGGCCGAGGCACTGGAAGCAGTCGCCTTCCTCGGTCCCTCTCCACCTTCCCCAACTCCCCCGACTCCCCTGATCGGGGCTCCGCTCGCGCCGTTCTATCTGCTCTCCGTCATGAAGGGGGACCCGGGCGATGTGGAGAGTTTGGAGAAAGCGAGGCGGCAAGGCCGACGCTTGCTCCGCCGCACGCTCGAACCAATTTCTTGAAAGCAACATACGGAAATCCCGGCCGAGGCACTGGAAGCAGCCGCCCTCCTCGATCCCTCTCCACCTTCCCCAACTCCCCCGACTCCCCTGATCGGGATCAGTCTGCTCGTGAGCATTTTTTCAGGCCGGACCGCTAAGCTCACCTTACACAAATAGAGACAGGTCAGAGGGTAGACATGAGCGCGTTGCTTGATTTTCTCAAGCCACCGGAAAACCAGGGCATGACTGTGCCCGAATCCACGCTGCAAAGCCTGGATGCCAGCAACCTCAAGAGCGAGGTCTGGCGAACTACCGTCCAGGGGTTGTTTCCCCATTGGCATAAGGTCCGCACGCCTCTGAACGGGCCCGCCGGCCTGCCGCACCAACTGCTGCTGCCCTTCTTTTACGCCTGTCCGGTAGGCATCGACGCCGACCTCTACCAGGGACTGGCTGAAGTGGTGAGTCAGGCCAACCTGTTCCTGCGCGCGGAATACAGCGATGTGGCAGCCCTGGTCCATCTCTTTAGCGAATCTTTCGAACAACTTTTCAAGCCCGAACTGCGCGCCGCTTGCGAGCAGTTGGGACTCTGGCCCTTTTTCCGCCCCGACACCATCAACCGCTACGCGCGTCTGGTCCACCGCCAGCTTTTTGAGCGCGTTCCGAACTTGATGCTGGATTTTGCTCTCGGCCTGGGCCCGGACGGTCGAGCCTGCCTGGTCGTCACCGAGATGCAGGCCACCCACCCCTATTTCAGCTTTACCCGCATGGTCGAAGCCGCCGCCCAGGCGGGGCTGGCTCCAGGGAACGTGCCAGCCTGGAGCGGCTCGGACCCCGCCCGCAGTCTATCCGAGCTGGCGCAGGATCGGCCAGTGCTGGTCATCGACGCGGGCGCCGGAACCCCCGAAGGCTGCTTCATGGACGACCTGCGGGTTCAGAGCAAAACCATGGGCACCGGCTGCATCGGGCCCGTCGCTCTGGAGTCGGTTCATCTCCGCGACGGTGAAGTCTACCTGCTGGACCTGGAGGGCCGCCAACAGAACCCCGCGGAATTCCAACTCTACGTGCGCACCACTCTCCAGGAGGTGGGGGAAGTCCTCAGTCACGCCTGGGACCAGAAAGACTACGACCGCATGCGCGCCGTGCATCGCTTCTTCAATGGACCGCTGGTCGAGCGCATGGTGTGCCTGAACCTGGCGGATCAACTGTTGCTGGGAAAAGCCAACCTGGAAGACTTCCGTCTCTTTTTAGAGCAGAAGGGCCACCCCTGGTCCCAAGCCTTTCTTCCTCAGGTTCGTAGCCGGGGCGGTCAGCTGCAGCTGCGGCCGGGTAAATCGATTATCAAGCCTTGCTCGGGCAACAGCGGCAAAGGGTTGACTCGCGTGATGGCGGTGCCCGCCGCCGAGATGCCCGAACTGCTCCGCCAGCTCCAGGCTCAGGGCCTGGAGACCAAAGAGAACCAGATTCGCTATCCGGCTGAATGTCCGATTCCCGTCGAGTCTCGAGTCGACCAACTGTGCCCCACCGGTGCCCTGGAGGTTGGTCAGGAATCGATTGCTCAGCCGCTCTTTTCTCAGTTTCGCCTGGGCCAGGCCGATGTCGTGATCGAGCTGCGCGCCTGCCAGACGGTAGGCCGTTCCAACTTCTTCCTGTTGGCCCGCAAAGCGGCGCCGGAAGCTTTCTCTCTGGACAACGGTCAGATCCAGGCCACCAAGGTCAACTACCACTCCCTGCTCTCGAGCGTGGTCCTGCGCCGCCTGCGACTGGGCGGCCGACCCGAAGAAATGCAGGACTACCTGGCTGGCCTGGATATCCCGGAACGTTTGCAATACGGCTTCACCTGCCTCTATCCGCAGGAGGGCCGATGAGCCAGCCTCGCTTCAGTGCCGTTGCCGCCGCCGGCTTTGCCGCCTTCCTCAACATCTACGCCATTCAGGCGCTGCTGCCCACGCTCTGCGAGTTTTTTCACTCGTCGCGAGCCAGCGTCGGACTGACCATCAGCGCCACCACCCTGGCCGTGGCTCTTTTCTCACCGCTGGCCGGACTGGTCGGCAGCTGGATTGGACGCCGCCAAAAGGTGCTGCTGGCTATGGTCGGCCTGGTGTTTTGCGGTCTGGGAGCCGCCCTGGCGCCGACCCTGAACGCGATGATCGCCTGGCGATTCGCCCAGGGAATGTTCCTGCCGCTGCTCAGCTCCGCCATCATGACCTGGATCGGAGAAGACTCCGAGCCTCGCAGCGTGGGCCGGGTGATGTCGGTCTATGTCGCCTGGACTTCGGTGGGCGGCGTTTGCGGTCGTCTGACGGCCGGAATTCTCGGCTATCACTTCGGTTGGCGCGCCGCCATGGTGGTGCTGGCATTGCTCACTGGAGCCGCCGCCGCCGTGCTCCTGGCCAAGCTGCCGGACCGCCCCGCTTCCTCCGATGCTCGCGGCATTTCGCCGCTCCACATGCTTCGTCTGCTGTCCAGCAAGCGCTGGCGCAACGCTCTGTTGGGCGGATTTTGCACCCTTTTCGGGGTGGTCGGCGTTTTCAGCTACATCACCTATCATCTGGCCGCCGCCCCCTTCTCGCTCAGCCCGGACCGGCTCAGCCTGCTGTTCCTGGTCTATCTGATGGCCACCGTGGTCACTCCCGCAGCCGGTAAACTCTTTGAGGTTTACGGCTACTCCCGTTCCTTGCGCTACGCCAGCTTGCTGGGCTTCGCCGGCATCCTGCTGACCCTCAGCCTGCAGATGCCCGTCGTCCTGCTCGGCCTGGGCCTGTGCGCCGCCTCCGCCTTTATTAGCCAGTCTTGCTTATCCGGCTACGTCAGCTCCCTGGCCGGGGAACAGCGCAGTCTGGGCCTGGGGCTTTACCTCAGCGCCTATTACCTGGGCGGTTGCGCCGCCGGATTCGTGCCCGCCTGGGCCTATGCCGCCGGTGGCTGGACCGCCTGCGCCGCCCTGTTTGGCGCCGTTTACCTCACCCTGGCCACGGCCGTGGCCGCCCGCCTCCGCTAGAGGGGAGGAGGGGAGTGTTTGGGGAGGGCCCCCTGTTTGTGGGAAATCCATAACTTCTCATGGCTTGCGCGCTTGTAACAAGAATGTTAACTTGATGTTACAGCAGCGGTAACAAACGCGGCGCAAAAGTTAGGTAAACCCAATCGGGTCCGGGTGGAAACCGCAAGCGGTGTCCCCGATGCGAGAGGGTTCAGGGAGCAGACAAGTGGAGGACGCCAAGAATGGCGACTCCATCGGAGCGGTCAACGTAGAGCAATCTACTCACAGCTACATAAAAAAGGAAGAGCCACAGTGCGAATGCCCTGTGGCTCTTACCTTTCTCAGGCCTGCCCGCCCCCAGGCGAGGCAAAACCTCGGCCCCAGCCGGGCACCGCCGCCTGCCCGCCCCCAGGCGAGGCAAAACCTCGGCCCCAGCCGGGCACCGCCCCTGCCCGCCCCCAGGAGAGGCAAAACCTCGGCCCCAGCCGGGCACCGCCCCTGCCCGCCCCCAGGCGAGGCAAAACCTCGGCCCCAGACGGGCACCGCCCCCTGCTCGCCTCCAGGCGAGGCAAAACCTCGGCCCCAGACGGGCACCGCCCCCTGCCCGCCTCCAGGCGAGGCAAAACCTCGGCCCCAGACGGGCACCGCCCCCGGGCGAGGCAAAAAAAAAGCCCCGAAACCGAGGTCCCGGGGCTTTTTCGTCAGCCGAGAAGCTTACTTCTTGGCTTCAGCGCGCTTCTTCTCTTGGAAGAGGCGAACCATTTCTTCCTGAGCGTTCTTGGGCACGGGCTCATACTTGGCGAATTCCATCGAGAATTCACCCTTGCCCTGCGTCGCCGAACGCAGCGAGGTCGAGTAGCCGAACATCTCCGAGAAGGGAACCAGAGCCTGGGCGGTTACGTAACCGTCGTTGGTCTCCGAGTTCAGGATGACGCCGCGGCGCTGGTTCAGACCGCCGGTGACGCTGCCCTGGAACTCCTCGGGAGCGGCAACTTCTACCTTCATGATCGGCTCGAGGATGATCGGGCCGGCCGCCTGGTAGTTTTCACGGATGGCCGTCTGGGCGCAGATGCGGAAGGCCATTTCGGACGAGTCCACCGGGTGGAAGGAGCCGTCGTTGACCGTGCAGCGCACGCCCACGACCGGGGCGCCGATCAGCTGGCCCTTGGTCAGCTGTTCGCGGAAGCCCTTATCGCAAGCCGGGATGTATTCGCGGGGGATGACACCACCGACGATTTCGTCCACGAATTCGTAGGTTTCCACGGCGTCCTCGGGGAGAGGCTCCATGAATCCACCGATTTTCGCGTACTGACCCGAACCACCGGTCTGCTTCTTGTGAACGTAGTTCAAAGCAGCCCGCTTGGTGATGGTCTCGCGGTAGGCGACCTGCGGTTTACCCACGGTCACGTCCACATTGTATTCGCGCTTCATACGCTCGACGTAGATTTCGAGGTGCAGCTCGCCCATACCGGCGATCAGCGTCTCGTTGGATTCTTCGTCGCGCCACACGCGGAAGGTCGGGTCCTCTTTCGAGAAGCGGTTGAGCGCCTTCGAGAAGTTGGCCGTGCTGTCGCGCAGTTTCGGGGCCACCGAGAGCGACATAACGGCCGCCGGCACGTGCATCGAGGTCATCGTGTACTGCGCGTCGCCATTGGTGAAAGTGTCGCCCGAAGAGCATTCCACACCGAAGAGCGCCACGATGTCACCGGCCACGGCCGATTCCACGTCGTGCATTTCCGACGCGTGCATACGCACGATGCGCGGGATTTTGATGCGCTTCTGGGTGTTGATGTTGACCACGAAGTCGCCCTTGGAGACGGTGCCCTGGTAGATGCGCATATAGGTCAGCTGACCGTAACGACCATCTTCCAGTTTGAAGGCCAGTCCGACGAAGGGAGCCTTGGCGTCCGTCTTCAGCTCGATTTTGGCTTCGTTGTTGGCCTGGTCGAGAGCGATGTTCACCTTCTCGGTAGGATCCGGGAGGAACGAGCAAACGCCGTCCAACAAGTGCTGAACACCCTTGTTCTTGAAGGCCGAGCCGACGAAAACGCCGGTGAACTTCAGCGACAGCGTGGCCTTGCGGAACACGGGGCGCAGCTCTTCGGCCGAAATTTCTTCGCCCTCGAGATACTTGGTGGCCAGGTCGTCATCAAACTCGGCCAGCGCTTCGACCAGGCCCATGCGGGCCTCTTCGCAGGCTTCCTTGATATCTTCGGGGATCGCTTCCTTACGGATGTTCTCACCGTTGTCGCCGTCGAAATAGAGGGCTTCCATGGTGAGCAGGTCCACGATGCCTTTGAACTGGTCCTCGGCCCCGATGGGGTAGGTGACCAGGTGGGCGTTGTGGTTGAGCTTTTCGCGCAACATCTGCACCACGCGGAACGGGTTGGCGCCGGCGCGGTCCATCTTGTTGATGAAAGCCAGACGCGGAACGCCGTAGCGCTTCATCTGACGGTCTACCGTGATGGACTGCGACTGCACGCCGGCGACGGCGCACAGCACCAGGATGGCGCCGTCGAGCACGCGCAGAGCGCGCTCCACTTCGATCGTGAAGTCCACGTGACCAGGGGTATCGATGAGGTTGATATTGTAATCACCCCAGATGCAGTAGGTGGCCGCAGACTGGATGGTGATGCCCTTTTCGCGCTCAAGATCCATCGAGTCCATGGTGGCACCGACGCCAGACTTTCCTTTTACCTCTTCGATCTTGTGGATCTTACCGGTGTAGAAAAGAATGCGCTCCGACAGGGTCGTTTTGCCCGAGTCGATGTGCGCCGAAATACCGATATTTCGGACCTTCGTATAGTCGGAAATCTTGAAATCACCAGCCATTGTCTTACCATTACTCCTTATTGGCGTGAATCGCCAAGCCGTCTGATACCCAGCATGACAAAATCCTAATCATCATGATGGTCTTCTTCCGGAATGACTTGAGTGTAGCGCTGTCCGCCCACCTCGAGGGTGAAGCTATCACAACCTTCGGGAACCGTAAACTCCAGTACGGCCGGCAGACGGGCTTCGTAGACCTTGATCACCTTGCCCTGATCGTCATAAACCGTGCCGCCGGCCGCCACCGTCATGTTCTCGTCCACCAGCACCGCCACCAGTTGCGCCACCTCGGTGATTTCCTCGGCGATGCGGTGACACCACAAATGGCCGACTCCCGGGTAATCGGTGTGGCACACTTCTTCCAGCTGCTCCTCATCCACCGCGTCGCCTACTCCGACCAGCACGAAGTTCACCTTGGGCAGGCTGCCCTCGACGATAGCCTTGGCAATCGATTTGCTGTAGGTCTTGACGGCTTCGGCGTCATCCAAAACCCCGTCGGTAATAAAGATAGCGCAGCCCTGTTGCGCTCCCTCGGCCACCTGAGTCTTGAGATAGGCAATATAGTCTTCGATGGCGGGCTTCAGAAAAGTCTTGGCGCCCAGCTTTTCGGGTCCGGGGAACTTGTAGGACTTGACGTCCACTCCGCGCAACTCGCCGACCACCTCGATGTCATGACCCATGTTGCAGGCCCAGTAGGCGACGCGCAGCATCCCGTTGCGATCCTTGGTGGCCAGGTATTCCAACATCCAGCGCACCTGAGGCTCGACTTGATTGTCATGCACCACGGTTTGGCCGCGGCCGGTGAGGATTTGCCAGAGACTTCCCCGAGTCTCTTTCTTATTGTGGTATTCCTCGCTCATGGAACCGGAGCCATCCATGTAGATGGCCATGTCCAGACCTTCAACGGTCGGGTCGTGCAGAAGAGTGGCGCGGACCTGGCCCTCCTCAGCGTGGATATCGGAAAAAATCCCGGTAGGACGTTCGTGTTTCGACATAGCCGGCGCCTTCGGCCGGCGCGGGGCACTCCCTCGAAGGAGGGATAGTCTTTTTCGCAAGTATGCAGTAAAACCGGAGCCATGAACCTTCGCCACCTGGCCCTGCTGGAGGGCCTGACCTTGCTCGTCCTGATTCTGGTCGCCGTCCCCTTAAAATATGCCGCCCACTGGCCGCTGGGCGTGCGCATTGTCGGGCCCATCCACGGCCTGGCTTTCCTGGTCTACTGCTGGAAACTGCTGGAATCCGATCTCTCCCATGCGCAGCGTTGGCGCTGCTTCCTGGGAGCGTTCTTGCCCGGCGCCGTCTTCTCGCGGCGCTTCCGCCCGTGAGCTACCTGATTCTCAAGTGGGCTCATATCGTAGCCGTCATTCTCTTTTGTTCGGGAATGCTGGTCACACCCTGGTTGGTCAACGCGCTCTGCACCGGGCCGCGAACCGAATCTCAGCAAGACTTTCTGGAAAGCGTGCGCGGCTATCATCGGATGGTGACTTCGCCGGCGCTGCTGTTTCTCTGGGGGCTGGGACTGGCCATGGCTCAGTCGGCCCAGTGGTGGTCGCATCCCTGGTTTCGCGCCAAACTGGTGGTGGCGCTTTTGCTGTCCGCCCAGCACGGCGCCGTCTCGGGTCGCTTACGTCACCTCTGCCACGAACCGCAGCGCGTCTACCCGCCTTTACGCTTCCCCTGGTTCGCCCTGGGCCTGTCCATCGTGGCCGGCCTGGTAGTGGTCAAACCGGGACTTTGAACTGATAGTGGGCCGAATCAGCCACGGGGCGATAGCCTAACTTCATGTAGATGGAGTTGGAGGTCGGATTGCTCAAATCGGTATACAGGCAGCAGAAGCGGTAGCCCAGCTCGAAGCCCCGGCGACTGACGGCGGCCGTGACCGTGGAAGCATAGCCGCGCCCCCGCAACTGCGGCGGGGTGTAGACCAGATTGACGCTGACTCCGTTGCGACTGGGCCGGGCCAGGGCGGCCATCGAGACCGGCCGGCCTTCCACCACCCAGAGGTAAGTCATACCGGCTTTGACTCGGCGCACGGCATTGGCCCGATTCGCCTCCCGGCCGGCCCGCTCGTGGGCCAGCGCATCTTGCTCGAAGCCTTCGATCCAGTCCGTCAGTTGCTCGACGTCTTCGGCCAGGCGCAGCTCTCCGGCCTGGGGCCGAGGTTCGATCAACTGATCCAGTTGGTAGATCCGCTGGGATACGGCCAGGTGCGGCTCGATCCCCCGCTTTCGAGCCCATTCGGCTGCCCAGGCCGCCGCCAGCTCGGTTCGTGCCACCACCCCTGGAACGTCTCGGTCCCAGGCCGCCACCAGTTGAGCGGCGCAGTCCGCGCGCCCGGCCAGCACGGCGTTGCGCTCCACGAAAATACAGGCGGCCGCGATTTCTCCTTCGTCCTCGACCAGGACGGGGAGGGTGCCCTCGGGAGCGGTGTCCAGAACCCCTAAAAACAGGTGGTTCTCGGCTTCATGTTTTTCTAAAAAGGCCCGGAGTCTCTCGAACATATTCAGGCCTTCGCGGGCGGTTTGAGGTCCTCCCGGTCGGGGCAAGAACGGCAGACAGTCGCCGGCCCTGGAGTTTTTGAATAAAATTCACAGGAGATCGTTGAGATCGGTGAAAACCGACCGCTGCGACACCAGAGATGCAGGGGAGTGGTAAATATGTCAGACACGAAGTCCTTCACGCTTCTAGAGACGGCCAGCGAGCCGGCCGTCCATCAGGTCCCGAACTATCTGCGCTTGCTGCAAGCTTATCGCGGTTACGTTGAGGAAGGAACTTCCGCTCAGACCTGCGCTCTCAGTCTCAAGGAGATCACCTGCCCGCAGTTGCGCGGTCAGAATCTTCCCGGCACGGTGACTCGCCCGACCGCTCAACAAGAGCAACTGCTGCAGGCTCCCACCAGCCGCATCAATCAGTCGGTTCAAGAAATGCTGGAGTCGCTCGACCGTGGGGACCGCGCCGGCCTGGCCCTGCACTTTCAGGAAGCCAGCGTGTGCTTCCAGGAACTGAGCAAACTGCGCCTTTCATGATGACCTTCGAACTCAAGGTGATGCTGGCCGTCTCGTTTCTCTACTGGTTTCTAGGACACGTGGGAGTGCCCACCAAGACCCGCATCGCCGGCCTGGCATGGAATATGGGCAATCGCGAAAGCCAACCCGAGTTTCCCGCCTGGACGGAACGCGCCGACCGCGCCCAGCGCAACCTGCTGGAAAGCCTGCCGCTTTACTTTGCGCTGGCCATCTGCCTTTACGCCCAGGGTCTCTCCAACGGCTATACCCAGCTGGGCGCCTGGCTCTTCCTGGGCGGCCGCCTGGCCCACGCCCTGGTCTTCATCGTCGGCATCCCCGTCGTGCGCACCGTCGCCTATGGCGTCTCGATCGCGGGCCTGATTTTGATGGCGCTGCCGCTGCTCGCCTAAAACACCGAGGGCCCGGCTGCTTTCACAACCGGGCCCGCGAACCGCCCGAATCTACACGCCGGCGTAGATAATCTACACGCCTCAGTAGAATGCGCCCGATCCGCCCGCCAAACCGCCTGAATCTACACGCCGGCGTAGATAATCTACACGCCCCCGTAGAATTCGCCCGATTTGCCCGCTAAACCGGCTCGGGCGTCGTTCCCGCCATGCATCCCCATTCTGCGCTGCTCGCTCCTTGAGTATGGGGCGCCTGACGTAAACGACACCACCAGTTAAATGTCCACAGACCCTAGTTGAACCAGTTTTCGGAAATTCTCACCGCGAAGGGAACGTGCTGGCGTTCGCTGGCCCCCGCGGCGCCGACGATCTCGGACAATTCCTCGAGGGCCTCTGCTGGCAGTTCCGCCCCAAACATTCCGGCCACCACCTCGATCTCCAGGGCGCCTCGCTGGACCACTGAGGCCCCCACGAACATGGTGGCCAGAAAGCGCACCGTCCAGCTTTTCCCGGCCGGCTCCGGCTCGTACGGGGAGTTCAAAGGGACGGCCAGCAGGCCTAAAAAGACTCGCACCAGCTTCAGCCTGGCCGGCTGACTCAGGTCGTGCCAGGCCGGCGCCTCCGAATCTGGTTCCCAGGTCAGCCCCGGTGGAGCCGTCTTCTGCCAACCCTGCAACAGTGCCCGACTGGCGGCCACCAGCAGCGATGGGCTCAGCTCCTCCCCGGAAAGCAGCCGTTCGCAGGTGGCCAGCTCCCAATCCAGTCGTTGACGCATCCTCAGGTTGATACGGGCCACCGAGGAAGCCCACTCCATAGCGCCAACCCGCCTCTTCTCGTTCAGCAAGACTTCCATCACCGCGCCTACGTCCGGGGCCGGTTCCAGGCTTAAAGCCGATAGCAGGATGAGCAGCGCCGCCCGCTCGCCCGGCATCCTCAACAAATAGCGCAGTACGTCTTGCTCGTTCATGGCTTCCCGATTTCGCGTGGCCGCCTGGCTCACCCCCGCGGGAAATGAAGAATTGACCGGACAGCAACATGGTCTTCACCTGCGAGGCGCCATCCTTGGCTAGACTGGGACCGTGATCACGACTCAGTCCACCCCCTTGACCGTAGCCCATCGCGGCTCGGCCCGTAGCGCCGTCGAAAACACCCTGCCCGCTTTCCAGCAGGCGGTCGACGATGGCGCCCAGATCATCGAACTCGACATCCACCTGACAGCCGACAAAGACCTGGCCGTCATCCACGACGACACTCTGGAGCGCACCCACAACAACCCCGGGGAAGTGCGCAATATGACCAGTCAAGAACTGCGAGCCCTGGGCGTACCGATGCTGGGCGACGTCCTGCAGATGACCCAGACCCCGTTGTTTATCGAGATCAAGCAGCCCAAGAACGGCCGCCACGACGGCATCGAGCAAGTGCTGGTGGATCAGCTGGACCGCGCCCAGGCGGACGAGCGCACGGTGGTGATTTCCTTTGACGAACCTTCGCTCAAGAAAGTCCACGAACTCGACCCCGAGCTGGCTACCGGCTACCTCTACGTTCGTCCCGTCGACATCGAGAAGAAGCGTGACGAGCTCGGCATTCAGTATGTCGCGCCGCATTACGCCATCGTCGACCGCGAGTATGTGGAAAAAGCCCACGCCGCCGGTCTGAAGGTGGACGCCTGGCTGGTCAACCGCCCCAAGGATATGCAGCGCATGGCCGAACTTCAGGTGGACGCTATTACCACCGACAAGATTCCGCAGTTGCAGGATGTATTGGGCGGCAACCTGGTGCAAGTTCCGGATCAGCAGAACCGCCGCGCCTCTTGATTCATTTCGGGCTGCTGCTCTTTCCCCGGCTCACCCAGCTGGACCTGACCGGGCCGGCCCAGGTCTTTAGTCGCTGTCCCGAGGCTCGGGTGGATCTGATTTGGAAGACCACCGAGCCGGTTCCCACCGGCGATGGTTGGAGTCTTGTTCCCAATATGACCTTCGCCGATTGTCCCCAACTGGACGTGCTGTGCGTGCCGGGCGGCCAGGGTCAGACCGAGCAGATGGATGACGAGGAGACCCTCGACTTTCTACGCCGCCAGGCGGTTGGCGCTCGTTTCGTGACCTCGGTGTGCACCGGCTCATTGCTGCTGGGGGCGGCCGGGCTGCTGGACGGCTATCGTGCCACCTGCCACTGGATGTCGCTTGATCAGCTGCCGCTGTTTGGCGCCGTCCCCGTCGCCGAACGGGTGGTTCGCGATCGCAACCGCATCACCGGTGGGGGAGTGACGGCGGGCATCGACTTCGGCCTCACCGTGGCCGCCGAACTGCACGGTGCTCAGATCGCTCAGCGCATCCAGCTGCTGCTCGAATACGCGCCCGAGCCGCCTTACCAGAGCGGAACGCCGACCCAGGCCGGGCCGGAACTGGTCCAGGAGAGTCTACAGCTGGCCGCCGCCAATCAGGCACGTCGGCGGGAGGCCAGCCAGCGCGCCGCGGAGCGACTCAAGCTTCGAGGCGAACTCCCGTCGCCTTAAGGATCGTCTCGACGTCCACCCCCAGCGCTCGCATCCCGAGCGCGGCTTCCCGCAGCCCCTCTGCCTTGCCTACGGCCAGACCCTCCGCCTTGCCTGCGGCCAAGCCCTCCGCTTTGCCCTCGGCCAGGCCCTGTTCCCGTCCCTCCGCCAGTCCTTGCCGGGTGGCGGCTCCCAGGCGGGATGCTTCATCCCATTCCGCCTTCAGACGGGCTTCGATGAGTTCGCGGACCTCGTCTCGGGCATAAGCCTTGTTCATTGCCTCGAATGCCATGACCATTTCCTCCTCAGCTCGAATGAAGTCCGGGAGCGGCTCGATGCCCAGCCCATAGACCTCCGAATATCGCAGCAGGTGTAGCCACTTCTCGAGAGGCTTATCCAGGATGCCGTCGCTCTTGAACTTTCTCAGCTCCAGGTAGTGGATCTCCAGGATATCACTCAGTTCTAAATCGTGTCGAGAATCGTGGAGACGGAAGCGACTGTGAACCCGGTCGTGTTCCGGGAAAAGCACGAAGTCCAGCAGCGAGATGGCTACGGTGCGTCGCAACTCATGGTAGTCGGTGCCGCGCGTCAGTTGTTCGTGGTAGAGCCGGCACAGATAGTAGAGCGACCGCTCTACGTAGTGGACCGGATTCCTGACCTGGACCTCGACATTGTAGATCCGCCCGTGTCCGTCGCGGGCTCTAACATCGACGACGGCCCCTCGATCCTGCACGTAGGTTTTCGCCGAGTCATTGCCGAGCAACTCCAACTGGACGATGTTGTCCGGGCCTTCCAATTGGAG
>JAFKGI010000040.1 GCA_017307785.1 Vulcanimicrobiota bacterium
CGATGCGGCCGCGGTGGTTTCGGCCCTGCGCGACAGCGGCATCGAGGTGCTGGCCACCGCGCTCGATGCGTCCGTGGACATCCGCTCCGCAGATCTGTCGATGCGCACCGCGTGGCTGTTCGGACCCGAAGCGCACGGCTTGCCCCCCGCGGTTGCTGCCGTCGCGACCCTTCGCGTCACACCCAGTCGGATTAGGAGCAGCAGAGCCAATGAGCGATACCCCGAAAATCTTAGTGGTGGACGACGATGAGCACATTCTTCGCTCACTCAGTCAGTATCTTGAACTCGAAGACTTCAACGTGGTCAGCGCCTCGAGTGGTCCCGAAGCTCTCACGCTTTTCCAGCAAGAAAAACCCGATCTGCTCGTGCTCGACGTCATGATGCCCGGTATGGACGGCTTTCAAGTCTTGGAGACCCTGCGCGGGAATCCCGACACGGCCGGCGTGCCCGTGCTCATGCTGACGGCCCGTGACCAGCACAACGATATTCTCAAAGGCTATCAGATGGGCGCCACTTCCTATCTGGTCAAACCCTTCAACCTCGACGAACTCGTGGAAGCGATCCGCGAAGTCTTCGCCAGCAAATCCAGTTAATTTCAAGGAGCCGTCATGCAACGTGAATTGATGCGCAAGATGCAAAAGATGCAGGAGAAGCTCACCGCTTCTATGGGTCAGATGCAGGAAGAACTCGAGACCGTAACGGTCGAGGGCACCGCCGGGCAGGGGATGGTGAAAGCCACCGTCAACGGTCACGGGATGTTGATGTCGATCAAGATCGATCCCAAGGCCGTCGACCCGGAAGACGTCGATATGCTCGAAGATCTGGTCCTGACCGCCGTCAAGGACGCTATCGAGAAGTCCAAGTCGATGTCCGGTGACAAGATGTCCAAACTGACCGCCGGTCTGCCCATTCCTCCCGGATTCTTCTAGCCTCGATTGGACTACCCCGAAGCCCTGGAAGAGTTGGTCGAGTCGCTACAACAGCTCCCGACCATCGGCCCCAAATCAGCTCAGCGCTTAGCCTTCTGGCTCCTGGAATCCCCAGAGCCGAAGGCTTTGCGTTTGTCTGAGGCGATTCGCAACGCTCGCTGCCAGATTCGCCCCTGCGGCCGCTGCTTCAACTACACCGACCAGGAAATCTGCCAGATCTGCTCGGATCCCCAACGCAAGTCCAGCGTGCTGTGCGTGGTCGTGCAGCCCAAAGACATTCACGCCCTGGAGAAGACCCGAGAATATCGGGGTAGCTATCACGTGTTGGGCGGTCTGCTTTCGCCTCTGGACGGGATCGGCCCGGATGAAGTGCGCATCCAGGAACTGTTGGACCGCGTTCACGAGGAAAACATCGACGAGGTCATCCTGGCACTCGACACCACCGTCGGGGGTGAGGCCACATGCCTGTACCTGTCGCGCCAACTCGGCCCCAAGACCACCGTCACCCGACTGGCGCAAGGCCTGCCCGCCGGCGGCAACCTGGATTACACCGATGAAGTCACCCTGGGCCGGGCTTTCCGCGGGCGACGCCGGGTAGAAGATCTGAATCCACAGTGAGAGAGGCACAACCATGCGCGTCTTTGTAACCGGAGCCACGGGATTCGTCGGGCGAGAAGTCGTCCGGCATTTGCAGCAAGCCGGCCACGACGTCTTCGCACTCTGCCGAAATCCCGAAGACCTGTATGTCACCGGCGTGCAGAAAGTCCAGGGCGACATTCTCCAGCCCCACACTTTTGAAGCCCAGTTGCGCGAGGCCGAAGCCTGCGTCCACTGCATCGGCATCTTGCGTGCCTTCCCGGAAAAAGGCGTGACTTTCGAAAAGATGCACTACCAGGCCACCCTCAACCTGGTGCGCGCCTGCGGCAAAGTCGGAGTGCAACGCTATATTCACATCAGCGCCAACGGGGTCGAGAAACACCCCACCACCGAATATATGCGCTCCAAGGCCAAGTCCGAGCAAGCGGTCCGCTCCTCCAGTCTGGACTGGACCATTCTCCGGCCCTCCGTCGTCTACGGAGGTAACCCCAACAAAGAAAACTTCGTCAAAATCCTGCGCGACAATCTGTCCAAGACCAGCCTGTTTCCCTACTTTGGCAAGGGCGAGTACTGTATGGCTCCGATTTCAACCTGGGAGCTCTCGGAAACCGTGCGCCGCTGCCTGGAAACCCCCGAAAGCGTGGGGAAGACCTACCACCTGGGCGGCGAGGAGGTCTACACCTACAAGGCTCTGCTGCACTTGATCTGCGAGGCGGGGAACTACAAAACCAAGCTCTTCTCGTTGCCGCCCGTGCTCATGAGCACTGCCGCCGGCCTGCTCGGGGGCTTCAAGTGGTTTCCCATGACTACCGATATGCTGCGCATGTTAATGCAGGGCAATGACGTGCCGGCCAACGCTCCGACCCAGAAACTGCTGGAAGTGCCTTCCGTGAGCTTCCGCGGCTGGCTGCACCACGGCCTGATGGAACCGGCCGGCGCTGCCGCCCTGAGCGAGAAATCGGAAGGGTCCACCGTCAACACCACCAGGCCACTCAGCCCGGATGATGCCCCGGACCCATAGTCTCCCCGCTGTCGCGAGCTCCGCGGTGAAGTCCCTCCAGGACCGCCTCGGCACCCTGTAGTTCATCCAGGCGGTCCAGTTGCTCCAGGCACTCCAGCCAGATTGCCTGCTGCTCCCCTTTGCGCGCATAGGCAGCCGCCGAAGCAAAGGACTGGGCGGCTCCTTCCAGCTCACCGCGGGCCAGGCACAGATACCCGCGCTCCCGTAGCGCCTCACAGCGCAGCGCTGCGTCTTTGGGGACCTCGTTCAAGACCTCCATGGCCAGGTTGAGATTGCGGTTACACTCGTGCAAGCGGCCTCGCAGGCGCTCCAGGCGCGCGGTCAGGATATAGATCTGAGCGGAGTCGGCCGGGCCCGTTCCCTGGCCTAACATCCAGCCGGCGGCCTGCAGATCCTGTCCGGCCTCCTCCAACAAATTTCGCTCGATCAGAGTGCGGCTTCGTTCGATGCGGGCACGCAAAACGGGATTGCGCTCACCCAGCTGAAGAAATCGCTCCAAACTCTCGGAAAACAGTTGGCAGGCCTGCTGGTTGTCGCCCTGGGCGCGGTAGGAGAGACCCAGACTGCTCAGAGCGTAAGCCAGAGCGCGATAATTGCCAAAGCGTCGGCACATTTCCACATCCAACTGATGGAAGCGAATAGCCCGGGGATAGTCACCCAGCTTCATGCAGAGGTTTCCCAGACGCCCATAGACGACGGCCAGCTCCGATTCCGCGCCCAGACGCCGGCTCAAGCGCTCGGCCTTGTAGGTAAAGTGAAGAGCCTCGGTAATCTTGCCCAGGTCGCTGCACACTTGGCCCAACCCCTCGTAAGACTTGGCCACGCCGATCCACATCTGTAAGTGCCAGTAGGCGCGCAAGGCCTGTTCCAAAAACTCCAGAGCTTGCTGCGGCTCGCCCTGCTCCTGGTGAAGCAATCCCAGCAGTCGACAGGCTTCGGCCTGACAGCGGTCCGGCCGCAAACGGGGGCGCTCCACCACATGGAGCCAGGCCTCCTCGGCTTCCTCGAAGCGATGAAGGCGAAAAAGCACGCGCCCGCGCTCGATGTCACTCTCGTCGTCCCCCAACTGTGGGAGCATGCGCAGCGCTTCGCGCAACTCGCCCGAGCGCACCAGCAGTCGGGCTTTCTCCAACTGCCAGGCCCGCGCGTATTGCCCCGAGGGATCCCATTGCTTGGAAAGCTGCAGAGCCTGTTGTGCCTGAGCCTGTTCTCCATACATACCGTGGATCTGGGCCGACAAGATGAGGGCCCGCACCAGCAGCGGTTTCAAAGTGATGGCGGTACGCCGGCACAGCAGACCATCGAGCTCGTGAGAAGCCTGATCCCAACGCTGCAGTTGCACCAGCAATTCAGAACGCCAGAGACGGATGGCGGCTTTCTGGTCGGGCAGAGCGGGGTCGTCGCCGGCCTCTTCCTCGATGCGGTCGAGCCAGGCGCCACCGAGCTCCAGGGCGCGACCGTAGTCAAAGCGCGAGAGACTGTCTTCAATCGTCTCCAGGAAATGCCGACATAACTCTACAGCTCGAGCTTGCGTCAGGTAGATTGCGACCAACTTTTCTAAACTTGCAGGTTGCAATAGAGCTCTAGAAAAATCATGATAAGAGGGAAGTCTTTTGAGGAGCCTGACGACTCCTCCTTTGAAGGAAGTACGCCGAATTTGAGCACGGTCATGTTGCAGAGAGAATGGAGTCTTCAGATGGCCCGGAAAGCACCGGGTCGGACCGGAGGCTATCCCGGGTTGTTCTGGGCCGCCATTGCCCTGAGCCTACCCTTGCTTCATCAGGCCCTGGTGACCTACCGACTGGACTTCCTGCCGGATCGACGCAGCTCTCTGGAGCTGGCCGGCTTCTGGCTGATCGGCCTCACCTGCCTGCGTGCCTGTATGGGCTGCGCGGCCAGTATGGCCGAGGAAGTGCAGCATCATTCCGCCCAGCTGGTGCGGCAACTGCCTCGCTCCGGCGGTATGATGGGGCTGCTGATGACCAAAATTGCCGTTACCTCGCTGCCCATCGTGCTGGAGTGGGCTCTCTTCGGCGGCCTGATCGGGCTGCTCTGGCTGCTGGGAGTGCCCGTACAGGATTACAATCCACAGCGCTTTGTGGCTGTGGGACTGACTTCGATGTTCTTCTTTTCCTCGCTGGGCCTGTGGATCGGAGCTCGTCTGGGGGACCCCGAGCGAGCGGTCAACAACGCCCGGGTGGCGGTCATCATGACGCTGGTGGGCTGGGCCTTGCTGGAGGGCGTTCTCAAAGGACCGCTGCTGCTGATCGCCGCTCTCATCTGGGTCGCCTTCATGTTCCGTTCCAGTCCGCGCGTAGCTTCCGCCTTCCAGGGCGGAGTGATCAGCGCGGTGGTGGTGCTGCTGTTGCCGCAAGCCTACATGCTGGGCGACCTGCGCCTGGCTCAACTCAGCCCCCTGATGGCCGCTTTTCATCCCGACCTGACGCGCGACGACTGTGTCCTCTACTGTGTCGGTGCCGTCGCCATTCTGTTGCTCAACTTGCGCCAACTGAGGAAGCTCTAGTGGCCCTGGGCCCGCAACTGCCGGAGTCCACCCATCGCGGCGAGCGCCGCCTGCTCGACCGGGCCGTCTTCTTGGGAGACCTGGGACGCACCGCCAAATCCTCGGAAACGAACACCAAAGAAGCCGGCAACCGCGACCCGTTCAAGATGTTCCTGGAAAAGGAAGTCGACGAAGACGAGGAGGTCGCAGGCAAAAAACGGGAGGAAGACACCCCCGAGGTAGACTCGGAAACCGCCTCCGCAACCAGCCAGGAAGTCAAAGACGACCAGATCGAAAACCGCAAAGACGCCGCCCGCCAGGCTCTGGAAGGCGGAGCGGAACAAGCCGAACGAGCCACCGCCTCCAATCACGGCCTGTGGCGCGGACCCCAGCTCAATATGGGAGCGGCCATGGTCAGCGTTCCTCAGCAGCTGCAGGCCCAGCAACTGGAAAAGCAGGGCCGCACCCAAAAGCAACGGGATGCCGGCGACAGCGAGAAGTTGGATGAGGTCAACCAGAGAGTGGACGACGCCCTGCTGCAGGCCCTGCGCCAGTCCGGACTGGCGCACCCCGTCACCGGATTTGCCGACCCTCGTCTCAAGAACGGACCCCCGCAACTGGGCCCGGAGTGGAGCGTGAAAGCCAAAGGGGCCAATACCGTCTATCGCTGGGAAGCTTCCGCCAGTCAGCGCCAGGTGCTGCGCTGGAGCGAGAAAGAAAGCTTACTGGAGACGACGGCAGCCGGACAGCGTCAGGTCATCCAAAAAATGGGGGAGCAATACTGGTCCGAGACCACCGCTTGGGATGGCGACGGCGGCTTTGAGTTAACTCCGGCCTGATTCGGTCAGGGCGATCAAGACTTCCATCAGGTCTTCCAACTGCCCCTGGTCCCGATAGTAGAGCTCGATCTTGCCCTTCTCCTTGCTGGAGGGGCGAATCTTGACCACCGCATTGAGCTGCTGACCGAGCTGTTGCTGGATGTGCTCCCAGTCGGGAGAGAGAGCGCGACCGTCTTTGCGAGCGGGCTTGAGATCATGCAGCTTGCGGATGAATTCTTCGGTGGCTCGCACCGACAGTTGCTTTTCGCGAATTTCGTGCCAGGCGCGCAGCTGATGGCGCTCGCCCTCCAGGGAAAGCACGGCTCGCGCATGCCCGGCGCTGAGCACGCCGGCTTCCAGATCGCCCAAAATGGACGGAGGCAGGCTGAGCAAGCGAATGGCGTTGGCCACGGCCGGGCGGCTGCAGCCCAGGCGTCGGGCCAGTTCGTCCTGGGTCAGCTTGTGCTCACGCAGGAGAAACTGAAAGGCTCGGGCCTCTTCGACCGGGTTGAGATCCTGGCGCTGCAGGTTCTCGATGAGGGCCACTTCCAACAGATTTTGGGGCGCAAACTCCTGAATGAGGGCGGGGATCTCTTTGAGTCCGGCCAGGCGCGAAGCCCGCCAGCGGCGTTCTCCCACCACCAGCCGATAGCCCTCGGCCTCGCGCGTGACCACCACCGGCTGCACCACCCCGTGCATCTGGATCGAGTCCGCCAGTTCCTGGAGGCGCTCTTGATCGAAGCGGCGTCTGGGCTGCAATGGATTGGCGCGGATTTCGCTCAGAGGTAAGACGGCGAAACCGTTGTCGGGAAGTCTGGCTTTACTCATGTTTCACGTGAAACATTTGCGCTCGTTTTTCAGATTTCCTTCGGCACGCCCCCGTAGACTCCAGGAATGGAGATCTCACTGCCCGGTCGACTCAATCCGACCACGGTCAAAGACGCCTATAAACACTACAAAAGCCTGGACAACGGGGCCCAGGATCGCGATCCGCGCGACCATTTCGTGGAGTTCACCCAGGAAGGCCAGAACGTCGAGGTGGCCCTGACGCCGGCCGGATTCCTGGCTCGCCAGACCCATGCCGAGCAAGTCACCGTGGTGCGGGCCGACGTCCCGCGCTGGATCGGAAAAGCCCAGGTCGAGGTCGTCTGTCGCACCACTCAGGGAGCTTACAGCGGGTTTTTAGGGGGCGTGGACATCACGCCTGACAATGACGGCCAGGAACGGGCCCGCCAGGTCTTCTACCAGTGGCAAAAACCACTGCAGAAGCCCGGCTGTGGTGGCTGACCCTGACCCCCCACCTCCGCCGGTCGGCGGAGTTCCCTTACTGAACGGCCCTTTCAAAGGCGGGGCGGCTGTGCACGCGCTTGGAGTAGGCTTTGACGTGCTCGTAGCCCTGCAACAGGTTCATCATCTGGGCCCAGCCCAGCACCGAACCCAGGACCACGTCCACCATCGAGAACTTGTCTCCCAGCAGATATTCCCGGCCGGCCAGGCGGTCGTTGACAATGCCAAAGACCCGATCCAGGCTCTCCTTGGCCTTGCTGGCCCGCTCCTGCGAACGCTCGCCCTCGGGTAAGCGCACCGTCTGCAAGAAGAACTCCAGCAGATGCGGCTCGATGGCCGCTCCTACAAAAAAGGCCCACTGATAATACTCGTGGCGCTCCTCCGGCGCCGGAGCCAGGCCGGCCTGGGGAAAGCGATCCGCCAGGTAAAGCGCGATGGCGGCCGACTCGGTGACGACCTGGTCACCGTCGACCAGGGTAGGAATCTGACCCAGCGGATTGGCCTGCTGCAGTTCGGGGTTGGTCAACTCGTCGGGAAACTTCAAGCGAACCAGATCGTGCGGGGCGGCCACCTCTTCCATGGCCCAACGGGACGAAACGGCGCGGGTTTGGGGAGCAAAAAACAGCTTCACGACTTGGCGACCTCCACTTCATGGGCAATCTGGTAGGCCGGGCGGGCCTTGAGTCTGGCGATGTAGGCGGTGAGCACCGGGTAGTCTCCCAGCAGACCCTGCATGTCGGCCCAATCCAGGGCCGAGCCCACCAGCACGTCGGCGGCGGTAAAGCGGTCGTCGGTGATGTATTCGCGAGTGCTCAGATGATCGCTGACGATCTGCAGACGCGCCTGCAGCAGCTTTTTGGCCTGCTCCACTCGCTCGGGCTTGCGCTGCTCTTCCGGCAGGAAGCGGGAGTGCAGGAAGATCTCCACCAGTTGATGCTCCAGCGTGTTGTAGATGTAGAAGCAAAAACGGTAGTAGTCGCCACGTCGATCCAGGGCCGGGGCCAGAGTGCCGGGCTTATAGCGATCGGCCAGATACAGGCAGATGGCTCCCGACTCACAAATGACCCGGTCGCCGTCCTGCAGCACCGGGATCTGGGTGAGCGGGTTGAGTTGGCGGAACTCCGGGGTGCGCTGGTCGCCGGCGCGCAGGTCCATGGGAACGATTTCATAGTCCAGGCCCAGTTCTTCGAGAACCCAGCGCGGTCGGGTGGAACGCGATTGTTTGGAGTAATAGAGCTTCATTTCTTCTCCTCGGTGAATTCCACCAGAGCGTCGCCCACGGGAAGTTTCCCGCGGAAGTCTCCGGCGCCTTGTGTTGTGAACTTGACGGTCTGCTCGTCCTCGCTCATCGTGAGCGTGCCCAGCCGACGAAAGGCCTCAAACTGATAGGGAACCCCTTCACCGTCGACCCAATCGGGACGGTCCGAGACGTGCAGATGCAGGTGGGGAGCGGTGGTGTTGCCGCTGTTGCCGATCAAGCCCAGCGGCTGTCCGCGGCGCACTTTGTCGCCCTTCTTGACCTTCAAGCTGCCCGGCTGCATGTGGGCATACATGGCATAGCGCCCGGGAGCGATTTCCAGAGCCACCCAGTTGCCGCCGATGGTGCGCGGCGTGATGGGGTAGGGGCGATCGCTCAGGCTGGGCGGACCCTCGGCCAGGCCGTCCTGCAGATCGACCACCGTGCCATCGGCCACCGCCAGGGCGGGCACGCCATAGCAGTAGTGGTCGGTGTTTTTGGAACCGTCGCCACAAAAATACTGGTGCTTGTCGTCGGTCAATACCCAGTCGATGGCGTAGCGCTGGCTGATGTGAAACTGGCCGTGCAGCGCCATCATGGTGCGGCGGTGCACGCTATCATTCTCGGGCGTGCTGACCGCGGCCCAGCCACCGCCCTTGCCGAAAGGCGTGCTGAGATCCGGCACCTTCTCGCGGCGGGGCGTGAATCCAACGTCCTCCAGCACGGCCGCCTTGCCGCCCAGGGTCATCTTAAGCTGGTGGCGCACCTGGCTCAACGTGCTGGATGCCGGCAATGAGCAGTAAAGCACCGCCGAGCGACCCGGCTGCAGCGTCAGGGTCTTATCCTGGGGCTGACCCAGTTGCTTGAGGGCGGGCGCCAACTCTTGGGCGCCCCAACTCTGCACCGCCTTACCGTCCTGGTCCAGAAAGGTCACTTCCTCGAGCTGGAACGGCTCCGTCTGGTGGTTGGTCAGCAACAGCTCATAGAGGAGACGGTCCCCATCCGCCAAGGGCGCCACGATCGGCACCTGGATCCACTGAACCTGGACCTGGGGCGGGAACTCCACCTTGCTGGGAGCTGCTTGAGCCACGCCCCAAAGGGCCATCGCCAAGAGAATTTTCTTCATAGGGGCTGCCACTTTGAAAAAAGTTCGAGGACCCCTGTTGGACTTTGGTCCTACGGAAGCAACCTGACCATTTGGCCAGGGCAACACTTCTCAAACACTTTACTAACGTTCTCGCCAACAGTTAAGCGTATGCTTGACTAATGAACCAGACCACACCTCTCCTAGTCATCCGCAACTCGGTCCTGTTTCCCCACATGGTGACACCCATCACGGCGTCACGGGACCGCTCCATCGCGGCCGTCGAAGCGGCTCTCGAGGGAGATCGATCGCTGATCGTTGTGACCCAGCGCGATCTCTCGGTGGACGAGCCGACTCAGGACGACCTCTACCAAATTGGCACCCGCGTGACCATCCAAAAGGCCACCCGCGGCCAGAACGGCTTCCAGGTGGTGCTCCAGGGCGTCGAGCGCGTGCGCCTGGTCAAGCTGGAAACCGGCAAACCCTACCTCCAGGCCCGCTATCAGGTGCTGCCCATTCAAGAAGATCGCAGCGCGGTGGTGGAAGCCCTGCACCGCAGCGTGCTCGACCTGTCGGCCCAACTGCTCACGCTGGTGGGCCAGACGCAACGGCAGGGCGCCAAAGCCATGCTCGACCAATTGACGTCCCAGCTCACCGACCCCATGCAGCTGGCCTACTTCATCGCCGGCTTCATGAAGCTGGACATCGAGAAAGAACAGCAAGTTCTGGAAGCCTCCACCCGTATGGAAGCCCTGGAGCTGATCCACAAATTTCTGGCCCACGAACTGGAAGTCCAGCAAGTGCGCCAACGCATTCACAGCCAGGTCCAGAATGAAGTCAGCAAAGAGCAGAAAGACTACTTGCTGCGCCAGCAACTGCGCGCCATTCAAAACGAACTGGGCGAAGACGACAACGACCGCGCCGAACTGGAGATTCTCCGCGAAAAACTCGACCAGGCAGAACTGCCGGAAGACGCCCGCAAGGAAGCAGACCGCGAGCTCAAACGGCTGGAGCGCCTCAACCCGGCCTCTCCCGACCATTCCCTGACGCGCGGCTACCTGGAACTGCTCTCCGAGCTACCCTGGAACAAGACCACCGACGACAATCACGACTTGAAGCGTGCCCGCGGCATTCTTGAGGAAGATCATTTCGGACTCAAGACCGTGAAGGAACGCATCCTCGAGCATCTGGCCATCATGAAGTTGAACGCGGGCGCCAAAGCCCCGATCGTCTTGCTGGTGGGACCCCCCGGTGTAGGCAAAACCTCGCTGGGCCAGAGCATCGCCCGCGCCCTGGACCGCAAATTCGAGCGCCTCTCCTTGGGCGGACTGCACGATGAAGCCGAACTGCGCGGCCATCGCCGCACCTACATCGGAGCTCTACCCGGCCGCCTGATTCAGGGCGTGCGTCGGGCCGGAGTGAAGAACCCCGTCCTGATGTTGGACGAAGTCGACAAGCTGGGCAACAGCTACCGAGGCGACCCCGCCTCGGCCCTGCTGGAGGTCATCGACCCGGCCCAGAACGACAAGTTCCGCGACAACTACCTCGACCTGCCCTTCGACCTCTCCAAGGTGCTCTTCATCCTGACGGCCAACACCACCGATTCGATCCCACGCCCCCTGCTCGACCGCATGGAAGTGATTCGACTCAGTGGCTACAGCGAGGAAGAAAAGCACCAGATCGCCCGGCGCTATCTGATTCCGCGCGTGATCAAGGAAGCCGGACTGGCCGAGAACTCTCTGACCTTGAGCGACGACACCCTCAAGCACATCATCTCGCACTACACCCGCGAGGCCGGCGTGCGCGAGCTGGAACGAGTGCTGGGCAAGCTGGTTCGCAAGCTGGCCCTGCGCTTCGCCGAAGCCGAAGGTCCGAGCGCCCTCGAGATCTCCACGGCCGAAGCGGTGGAACTGCTGGGAGCCGAGCGCTTCTTGCCGGAGTCGGCCCGCACCGAAAATCATGCGGGCGTGGCCACTGGATTGGCCTGGACCGAGGTGGGCGGCGACGTGCTCTACGTGGAGTCCATCAGTCTACCGGCGGGCAAAGGTCTGACCTTGACCGGGCAACTGGGCGACGTCATGAAAGAGTCGGCTCAAGCGGCTCAGAGCTACGTGCTCTCCAACGCGCGCAGCTTCGGACTGCCCGACAAACTACCGCGCACCGAGGGCGTGCATGTGCACGTGCCGGCCGGTGCGATTCCCAAGGATGGTCCTTCGGCGGGCGTCACCATGGCGACGTCTCTGCTGAGCGCTTATACCGGCATCGCGGTTCGCAAGGACCTGGCGATGACCGGCGAGATCACCCTGACCGGGCTGGTTTTGCCGGTGGGCGGAATCAAAGAAAAGGTGCTGGCCGCGCGGCGCGCCGGTATCACTACGGTGATTCTACCCAAGCAGAATGAGCGCGACTTGAAGGAACTTCCCGACAACGTCCGGGCTGAGATGACCTTTCACCCGGTTGCTCATCTCGACGAAGTCTTCGCGATAGCGCTTCCCGAACTGGAACGGCGAGGGTTGAACGTGGTCGAAATGCGCGCCTCTTAATCCGATAGGGCGGCCGGTGTTTCCACCGGCCGCTCTGCTTTTAGGAGATGGCATAAAGACAGGCCAGCGAAACCAGGAAGTAAACGGCGAAGAGCACGTAGTCGCGCTCCTCCCAAAAGAGTTCTTCGGCTTCGCGTAAGTCTAAAGTCTGAGTCGGCATCTTCGATAGGTTCCAATCTTTTGATAGGCCTATCCTAGACAAAGGGGCTGAAGTGCGAACCTGAACTTAGCTGAACCTTTCCTGAAGACGCACTTCCAGATCTTTCCGCAGCTCCACGGGCAGGCTGAGTCCCGGCTCGGCCAGACGGCTTTTGAGCACTCCGCCCAGCTCGCGAAAGCGCTGGCGCAACTCCAGCCGAATCGTCTCCCAGGTCCCATCTCGCACCGCTTTGAGATCGTCGGCGTCACTCACCAGTCGATCGTCTTGGACCAGCGCCACGCAGCCCGGGATGCCCAGATCGCAGTCGGTCGCCTGCAGCGCCACTCCCTGCTGGATGACGCACAACTGCCCCACGAAAGGGGCCCGCAAGGGGAAAATCAGGCGCCGCTGGACCTTCAAGTAAGGGGCCGGTTCGCGCTGCAGGTCCGGATAGCCGCAGTTGCGCGACAAGGACTGGCTGAAACAGTCCAGGTCGGTCACCAGAAAATCCTGACCCACGCAAGTGTTCCCCTGAAGTTGCGGGTGGAGCGGCACGAAGCGTCGACCCGTGGGCATCTGGGAATGCAAATTCAGGCGCGTGATGGTGTCCTGAGGGGTGCCGCGCAAGGAGAGCAACAACCCGTTGCACACATCCTGGCGGTCCGTAACCATTCGGTAGTCGTTGACCAGGAACTCGCGCCCTCGGAAGACCCGTGTGGAGGGAGCCAGGAAGCCACCGCCCAGCTGGACCTCCTCGAGGGCGAATTCGTAACCCCGCACATCAGGAACCAGATAACTCAAGCCGGGCAAAGTGGTCCAGTTGGCGTCGTTGACCAGTTGATCTCCGATTTTGATCGGAACCGGCGAATGTCGGCAGCGTTGCTGAATCTCCGCCCGCACCCGCTGTGGATAGTCGGGCCCGGCCTGAAACCAGCCCACTTTGGGAAAAATCACGGTCAGGTGCAGTTGGGTCGGCTCCGGACACCATCCCCAGAGGTCCAGGTGATCGGCTTTGCCGGACCAGGTCAGCTTGGCGTTGTCAAACTCGCCGGTGAGCACCAGCTCCAGCCTTTCGGCGCCGCTGCCGATCAGGGCCAGCAGCACCTCGGCCAGCAGCAAGGAGGAAGGCTTTCCCACTTCGCGCTGGGCCAGCCATTCGACCGCGGCCCACCACTGAGGCTGGGGTCCACAGGCGAAGCGAAAGCCCAGGAAGCTAGAGCGGGTGTCCAGATGCACCCAGGAGGCCCCCAAACGGTAGGCCTCCCGGATCAGCTGCAGCCAGGGCCAGGCGGGGCTGACCTGCAGCAGCTTTTTGCGAGTGGCGGCAGCCCGCTCCAGGCTGATCGTGAACGTGCCTTCCGAAGTCAGCACCCCTTCTTGATGAAGGGCACGGATCAACCCGTCGACGTCACTCACCGGTGCGCATCAGGCCAGGTTCAGGATTTCCACGTCCGCGAAGTTGTCCATGACGCGCTGAGCACGAGCTTGCTTGAGGCATTCCAGCGCGCGCGACAGAGGCACGGTTTGCTGTTCTTTGACGCAGTAGCGGCGCCAGGTCACCTCTTGCTGCTCCTGTTCGCGCTCACCCACGATGAAGATGTTGGGAGTCTTGGAAGTGGCGGCGTTGCGGATCTTTTTGTTGAAAGAGTCGCTGCCCAGGTCGGCCTCGGCGCGGAAGCCCAGCTTGAAGAGCTCTTGGGCCACCTTCTGAGCATAATCGCCAAAGTTCTCGAGATGAACGGGAACGACCACCACCTGACGGGGAGCCATCCAGGTGGGGAAAGCTCCCTTGAAGTGCTCGATCAGGAAGGCCAGGAAGCGCTCGTGGGTACCGAGCGGAGCGCGATGGATACAGTAGGGGGTGTGCTCCTGACCATCGGTTCCGATGTAGGTCAGGTTGAAGCGCGCCGGCACGGCGAAGTCCAACTGGTTGGTGGAAGCGGTTTCCTCGCGGCCCACCACGTTGCGCACCTGGAAGTCGACCTTGGGGCCGTAGAAAGCCGCTTCGTCCTCGCCGATCTGATAGTCGATGCCGATCTCGTCGAGAATGCCTTTGATGACGGCTTCCGACTTGATCCAGTCTTCCGGCATATTGACGTATTTGTCGCCCAGACGCTCGGCGGTATGGGTGGACAGACGCATCCAGAAATGGGAGAGACGGAACATCTCATAGTAGCGCTTGTGCATATCCAGCACTTTGGTGAACTCGTCCTTGAGCTGCTCCGGGGTGCAGTAGATGTGGGCATCGTTCATACACATGCCGCGCACGCGCAGCAACCCGGCCAGCGAGCCGGAACCCTCGTAACGATAGACCTGTCCATACTCGGCCAGACGAACCGGCATCTCGCGATAGGAGCGCGGACGATTGCCGAAGATCAGGTGATGGAACGGGCAGTTCATGGGCTTGAGGTAATATTCGCGGTTCTCGTCCACGGCCATGGCCGGGAACATGCCCTCTTTGTAGTGCGCCAGATGGCCCGAGGTCTCAAAGAGCTTGCCGTCGGTGACGTGGGGAGTGGCCACGCGCTGATACCCGTCGGCGAACTCCCACTCCTTGGCCAGATTCTCCAGCTCGTCGCGCAGCACGGTTCCGTTGGGCATCCACAGCGGCAGGCCGGGACCCACGTGATCGGAGATCATGAAGATCTCCAGTTCTTTGCCCAGCTTGCGGTGATCGTACTTTTTGGCTTCTTCGCGCAGGCGCAGGAATTCTTTCAACTCGGCCTTGTTTTCGAAAGCCAACCCGTAGATGCGGGTCAGCTGTTCGCGCTTCTCGTCGCCGCGCCAGTAAGCTCCGGCCAGGTTGTCGAGCTGGAAGCAGTCGGTGGGGATCTGGCCGGTGTGCTCGACGTGCGGTCCGGCGCACATATCCTCGAAGGGTCCATTACGATAGAAGCTGAGGTTTTCGCCGCGGGCCGCCAGATCCTGACAGTATTCCGCCTTCAGGTTCTCGCCCTGTTCGTTGAGCATGGCCACCGCTTCGGCGGCGGTCATCTCTCGGCGTTCGAAGGTCTGCTTCTCATTGATAATCTTGCGCATCTCTTTTTCGATAGCGCTAAAATCCTCGTCGCTGATCGGCTCGGCGAAGTGAAAGTCGTAGTAGAACCCGTTTTCCACCGGCGGGCCAAAGCCCAGTTTGGTGCCCGGCCGCACTTTCTGCACCGCCTGCGCCAGAATGTGGGCCAGCGAGTGACGCCGCTTGTAGAGCGGGTCATTCTCCTTGCCCTCAAAATCGAGTCCTGCATACGCCTTCTTGGCCATAACTATTCCTCTTCGATGGGTTGATTCAATTTGTAGTAGCGGTCCGCGTCCATCATCGAGGGATAGTGGACCAGCGCCATGTTGATTAACACTTCATACTCCAGCAGAATTTTCGTCAAGGAGGCGTGCTGCTGGTCGTTCAGATCGGGCTCGAGCTTTTCGAGCATGCCGATGATGCAGTTTTCCTGCTCCAGGATCTCGGCCGCCGTGATCTGGCCGTCGGCAATATAGCGCTGCCAGCGCGGGTGCCCTTCGATAAAATCGTCGCGCAACAGGTCGATGCCCTGCCCATCAAACCAAGGATCTCTTGCCATGAGAATGACCCTCCTTCTAATCCGCGGCAAGGTTTCTGCGCGCGGGAAGGAGGGCCTGCCTGCAGCCGAAAGTCATGAGGGTGAGACCCACGCTGCGCATCACCTTGATGGCGCTGCTGGCGGCCTGGTCGGGAGCCTTTCAGGTGATTTCCCCGACCATCGCCGGCAGCTATCTACTGAAGTTCAACGGCTTCCCGATCATCTTGTCCGGCTTTTTGCTCGGACCCGTCGGGGGCTTCTGGTGCGGTGCCCTGTCCGACATCCTGGCCTTTATGCTCAAGCCGGGCGGGCCCTACATTCCCTTTTTCACCATCACCTCAGGCATCACCGGACTGCTGCCGGCCCTGCTTTACACCAAACTGGCCCCGCGACGAGACGGCAAGTTGCTGCTCGCTCCCTGGGTCCTGCTGTTGTCTATAGGTCTGGCACAGGCGGCGACAAAGGTTCTTCTGGTGACTGCTTTGCGTGCAGTCTTGTTCTCGCTCCCGGCAAAGGTGTTGGCGCTTCGCGCACTACTGGAGCAGGCCGTTCATATTCCTCTTTATGCTTACGCGGTCTGGGTGGTGTTGCGGCGCGTCGTGCTTCGAGCTCGGCCGGAGTCTCGCGCAAGCGCTCTGCACTGGGCAGACGACGTAAACCAAAAGCCAGGGCCTCTATGCGATCCATGGACAAGCCCTTCAGGCCCCCAGGGGTTGTAAGGATCAACGGCCGGGTGGTGATTTCTTCCATCTGATTGCGCAGACTGCCGCGCAGCCAGGCCGGGGAAGCGTCCGCATAGTGATCCGAATCCAGACCGCCCCAGACGAAGCCGGGCCAACGCATGGCGCCGCGCCCCAGCTTGGGTCCGGCCGAAACCGGCCAACCCAGACCCTGACTGGGCAGCTTCAGCTCTTCCCAGTAGATCCGACGACCCAGGAACTGCACCACGCTCCAGGCGGGCTTGCAGGTCTCGATCAGCGTGAGCAAAGAGGGTAGCAACTTCTCCCGATAGGTCGACAGCTCCATCACCTCGTGACTGGCCGCGGGTTCTTCCAGGATGATGCCCTGCACGCCCGCCTCGACGGCCTGCTTGATGAAGTTGGCCAGCGATTTGGTCAGGCTGTCGATGGCCTGGCCAAAGAAGCCGCTGCTTTCGCGCAGGGCCTCCTGGGTCAGGCGAGCGCCGGCCAGCTTCTGCAGCTGCAGGTAAGGACTGGGCACCACCGCCACCACCGGGCGCTTGCCGAAGAAAGCGCGACAAGTGGTGCGGATGGCGTCCTGCTGCTGACTCCAGGCGCCGTGACGACCGTGCACCGGCACGATCTTGGCCAGATCGGCGGGGCGGTCGAGAGACACGTTGGAATCCAGCGTGTAACCAAAACAGGCGGGCACAGCTACCACATCCGTCTCGGTTCGTTCCACGAACACCTGGATCGCCTGGGCCAGCACTTCGCCTCCCAGCAGCTCCAAGTCGTAGCAGGGATAAAGGCAAAAGGCCGGGCGGTCGACGGGCTCCCCTTTGAGAACTCGCTCGATACGTTCGAGGGGTTTCAGATTGTTGATTCGCTCCGGAACGACCGGGGCGTCCGTTTCTTCCTGGCGCTTGGCTCGTTTATCCACAATTCGTTCCTAACCGGCTCCGTGGCACTTCTTGAACTTCTTACCGCTGCCGCAGGGGCAGGGCTCGTTGCGGCCCAGCTTCTGGCTCAGGTAAGGGTTGGTGCAATCCAGAGACTGCTTGAAAGCCGGGTTGTTGGGCTCTTTGGTGACGGCGCGGCGGAAGGCGTGACCGGCGGCCTGGGTGTCCCCATTGACCTTGAAGAGCCAGCCCAGCACGGCGTGGGGGTAACCCTGTTCCTTGTCCAGTTCGATGGCCTTCTGAGCCAGCTGCTGGGCTTCTTCTTTGTGACCGCGCAGTTGCGCGACCATGGCGCTGTTGAGGAAGGTGACGCCCAGCTTGTGGCCGTCCTCGGCCACCACGAAGCGACCCACTTCCTTGGCCTCAGGGGGCAGAGCGCACACCAGCACGGCCTTGCCCACGGGATAGAGGGCGAAGCAGGCGGCCGCTTTGTCCAGGTATTCCTGAGCCGAGTCCAGCTTGTTGTCGAGGATGTCGATGACGCCCAGGTTCAGGTAAAGCAGGCCGATGTTGTCGTCCTCGACCTTGCGGGCCTGACAATCTTCCACGCCCTTTTTCAGGTTCTCGCGAGCCTTGTCCAACTGCTCTTCCATCAACTGCAGGAAGCCCAGGTTGTTGAACACCAGGAAGTGATTCGCGTCGCCCTGAGCCAGATGCGCTTCGTAGTCGGCGATGGCGGCGGCGCGACCTTTGTGACGATAGATGAGCAGCGAGAGATTGGTGACGCAGGTGGCCACGCCCTCGGTGTCGCCCTGCTCGGCGAACATCTTGCGCGCCGTGGCGAAGTCCTGCGCGGCCTGGGTGGTGTGACCCAGGTCGATGCGCACGCCGCCCAGGTTGCGCAGACCGCGCGCGATGCCGGCCTGATCTTCGAGCTTGGTGTAAAGCTTGTGAGCGCGATCGTAGAGGGCTTCGCCCTGGCGGAACTCGCCGCGCTGATGGTGGGCGCCGCCCAATTCCTCAATGTTGCGGGCCTGCGTGCCCAGGTCGCCGGCCGCTTCGGCCAGGCGCAGGCTGCGGCTCAGGAAGTTGATGGCTTCGGCCGGCTTTTCCAGTCCGTTGAGGCACACGCCCATTTGATAGAGCATTTCCTCTTGCTCGCCCGGGGTGGCGTCGGCCGCTTCCGAGCGGATGGCCTGGAGCAGTTCCCAGGCGCCGCGGAAATTTTTCTGCATGATGTGGGCCTTGGAGGTCTGAAGTTTTTCGCCCAGGGGGGAAAGAGTGGCTTGCTCGGACATGGGGGATGCGTTCCTATCTAATGATGCTCCAGGCGTTTTGCCCAAACCATGCGGCCCTAAACCCATCCCAGGGGAGGTTTCGGCCAAGCGCGAACACTTCTGGATGCTGAAGAAACTGTTCTTGTTGTTGGCCCTGACCGGCCTGGCTCTGGGGCGGCCCGTCCAGAGCCCTCGCGGCCTGTGCACTTTCGACGTTCCCGCCAACCTCTTGCCGCACGGCGGCCTGACCTGGGGCAATTACCCCGGCATCCAGATCGACATGCGCGAGGAATACTCCGACAGCGACGAGATGAAGCCGTTCATCCTGAGTGTGGCCCCCACCACCCCCAACGGCAAAAAGCAGTCCGAGGACGTCGAGGTGGATGGAGCCCGCGGCCAGCTGATCACCCGCACCGAGAACAACACCAGCACCTACATCCACCTGATCGTGCGCAAGGGCAAATACAACTTCGGCTGGAGCATGTCGCTGGGCAACGTTTCCAAAGACGAGGGCGCCGAGCTGTTTCGCAACCTGCGCGAATCGATCAAATTCACTCCGGACGTCATGACGGCGGCCGGTGAGGCGCGCGAAGTGCGCGATCCCACGGGCCAGCTGCTGGTGAAAATCCCCGGAGGCTACGGGGGCGGCGGTCGCAAGTTCAGCAACGGACAGGTGATGATCATCATGAATTCGCTGCGCGAGGTCAAACCGGAGACCTCTCGCGATTGGGTGGCCAACTACATCCCCACCGGCTACGTCTCGTACCAAAGGCGCCACAACGTGGAGGTGGGGGGCAAGCAGGTCGACATCATCCTGGCCGAGAGCGAAGGCAAAGATCCCAACAACAAGATGGAAGCCCAGATGGTGCTCATGATTCAGGGCAACACGGCGGTAGTGCTGACCTTCGCGGGTCCGGCCCGGCTGCGCCAGCAGATCAGCCTGGTGCGCGAAACCGTGGTCAGTCAGTCTCAGTGGGCCGGGAGTGTGAAAAAGGACGACTGAGGGAAAGACCAGAGGAATGGTTCTAGGGGAGCTATCGCGCCCCCCTAGGACCCCCACTCCAAACCATTTTAGAGGAGTCCCTCGATGTCCCTGGTCGCACCTTCCCAGAAGATTCCCCAAGAGCTAAACGCTAACAAGCTCCAAGATGCCTATCGTCTGATGCTGACTTCGCGCCGCATCGACGACCGCGAAGTGCAGATGAAGCGCCAGAACAAGATCTTCTTTCAGATCAGCGGAGCCGGTCACGAAGCCGTGCTGGTGGCCGCCGGCTACCACCTGAAGGCGGGCCACGACTGGTTCTTCCCATACTACCGCGACCGCGCCCTGTGCCTGGCCTTGGGGATGACTCCGCTGGAGATGCTGCTCTCGGCCGTGGGCGCCGCCGCCGACCCCAACTCGGGCGGTCGTCAGATGCCCTCGCACTGGGGCCACAAGGACCTCAACATCGTCTCCACCTCCAGCCCCACCGGCACCCAGTTCCTGCAGGCGGTGGGCTGCGCTGAGGCCAGCCAGTTCAAGGGCGTCACCGACGACGTGACGGTGGTGACCAGCGGCGACGGCACCACCAGCCAGGGCGAGTTTTTCGAAGCCCTCAACTCGGCGTGTCTCTCCAAGGCGCCCATTCTTTTCTTGATCGAAGACAACGGCTACGCCATCTCTACCCCGGTGGAAGTGCAGACGGCCGGCGGCAACATCTCGAAACTGGTGGGCAACTGGCCCAACCTGTTCCACCTGGAGTGCGACGGTTGCGACTTCCTGGCCAGCTACGAAACGATGGGGAAAGCCATTGCCCACGTGCGTGAGCGCAAGGGCCCGGCCTTCGTGCACGCCAAAGTGGTGCGCCCCTACTCGCACTCCCTCTCCGATGACGAGACCGCCTACAAAACGCCGGCCGAGCGCGAGGAAGAAGCCCAGCGCGACCCCATCACTCGCATGGAGCAGTTGCTGCTGAGCCAGGGCGTCAGCCAGGAGCAGCTCGACAAGATTCAGGCCGAAGTCGAAGCCGCCGTCAAACAAGCCGCGGAAGAAGCCGAAGCTTCTCCGCAGCCGGGCACCGACACCGTCTATCACCACGTCTACAGTGCCGAAGTGAAGCCCAACTTCTCCACCCAGGCCCAGTCGCAGGGCGAGCCCACCACCATGGTCGACCTGATCAACTCCTGCCTGCGCGACGAGATGGAGCGCAACCCCAACATCCGCATCTTCGGAGAAGATGTGGCCGACGCCAGCCGCGCCGAAGTGCTCGAGCAGTGCAAAGGCAAGGGCGGCGTCTTCAAGGTTACCCACGGCCTGCAAACCCGCTACGGCCAGCAGCGTGTCTTCAATAGCCCGCTGGCCGAGGCCAACATCATCGGGCGCGCCATCGGTATGGCCCTGCGCGGCCTCAAGCCGGTGCCGGAAATCCAGTTCTTCGACTACATCTGGCCTGCGTTCATGCAGCTACGCAACGAACTGGCCACCATGCGCTGGCGCTCCAACGGCGCCTTCAAAGCGCCGGTGGTGGTGCGCGTGCCCATCGGCGGTTACCTGAAGGGTGGCGCTCCCTACCACTCCCAGTGCGGCGAAGTGCTCTTCACCCACACCCCGGGCGTGCACGTGGTTTTCCCCAGCAACGCCGAAGACGCGGCCGGTCTGCTGCGCACGGCCATCCGCTGCGACGATCCGGTGCTCTTCCTGGAGCACAAGCACCTTTATCGCCAGACCTACAACAAGGGCAAGTATCCGGGCAACGACTACTGCATCCCCTTCGGCAAGGCCAACGTGGTGCGCGAAGGCAAGCATCTGACCATCGTCACCTATGGCGCGCTGGTGCAACGCAGCCTGGTGGCCGCCAAGGAAGCCGCCCAGAAGGGCGTCGAGGTCGAGATCCTCGATCTGCGCACTCTCAACCCCTATGACTGGGAAGCCATCGCCACTTCGGTCAAGAAGACCAGCAAGGTGATCGTGGCCCACGAAGACTGCTTATCCTGGGGCTACGGGGCCGAAATCGCCGCCCGCATCAGCGACGAGCTCTTTGAGTATCTGGATGGACCGGTGCGCCGCATCGGAGCTACCGATACCTTCGTAGCTTACGCCCCCAACGTGGAAGACGTGCAGCTCCCCCAGGTGGAGACCATCTCCAAGGCGATCGCTGACCTGATCAAATACTAATCATTCTTCTTCCGGCAGGTCATCCTGATGGATGGCCTGCAGGAAAGTTTCTCCGTAACGCCCCAGCTTGGATTCCCCCACGCCGCTGATCGAGCGCATGGCCTCCAGGGTCTGGGGCTTTTTTTCGGCCATGTCGTAAAGCGTCGAGTCGTGGAAGATGACGTAGGGCGGCACTCCCTGCTCCTTGGAAAGGCGCAGGCGAGTCTCACGCAGGCGTTCGAACAGAGGGCTGGACTGGCGCACCGGCGCCAGCGCTTTAGCGGAAGCCGCCTTGGTCGCCTGGAGATCGCGGCGCAGCTGCAGCTTTTCCTGGCCTTTCAGCAGAGCCGCACTGCTGGGGGTAAACTGCAGGCCGCCGTGGCCCTCCATGTTGACCTCGAGAAAGCCGTTGGCCACCAGCTGGCGGAAGACCGAATGCCACTCCTTGTCGCTCAGCTCCTTACCCACTCCGAAAGTCGGCAGTTTGGCGTGGCCGTTGTTCTCCATGCGCGCTTCCAGCTGGCCGCGCAGCAGCTGGGAAAGATAGCCCACTCCGAAGCGCTGGCCGGTGCGATAGACGGCCGAGAGGGCTTTCTGAGCCACCACCGTGGCGTCCCAACTCTCGACCGGCTGCAGACAGGTGTCGCAGTTGCCGCAGGGGTCACAGCTATCACCGAAATACTCGAGCAGCACCTGACGACGGCAGCGCACCGTTTCGCAAAGACCCAAAAGAGAGCGCAGCTTGAGGCGCTCCAGCTGCTTGATGGCGGGGGGCGACTGCGATTGCTCCATCATCTGCAGCAGCGTCACCGAATCGTTCAGACCGTAGAGCATGAAGACTTCGGCCGGCAGACCGTCGCGCCCGGCCCGACCCGTCTCCTGATAATAAGCCTCGATCGATTTAGGCATATCCAGATGCATAACGAAGCGCACGTCGGGCTTGTCCACACCCATGCCGAAGGCAATGGTGGCCACCATCACCTGACACTCATTGATCTGAAACTTGCGTTGGTGCAGCTGGCGAGTGGCGTTGTCCAGGCCGGCGTGGTAGGGGAGGGCCCGAAAGCCTTGCAGGCTCAGCCATTTAGCCGTCTCTTCCACCTTGCGGCGGGACAGGCAGTAAACGATGCCGCTGACGTCGTTGGGCTGGCTCTCCAAAAAGCGCTGGGCCTGCTGCTTCTCCTGATGGCGCAGCTGAATGGTGTAGCGGAGGTTGGGCCGGTCGAAACCGCCCAGAAAGGTACGTCCCGGGGAAAGCTGCAGGCGCTCCACGATTTCCCGCTGCGTCTGCGGATCGGCGGTGGCCGTCAGCGCCAGGCGCGGAACCTGAGGAAACAACTCGAAGAGACGGGGCAGTTGCAGATACTCGGGCCGAAAATCATGACCCCACTGAGAGACGCAGTGGGCCTCGTCGATGGCAAAAAGAGCCGGCCGAGAATTCTCCAGACGATTCAGGAAGCCACCGCTCAGGGCTCGTTCCGGAGCCACGTAGAGCATGCGCAGGCGGCCGTCGAGCCAGGCCTTTTCCACTTCGCTCTGCTGGGCGGGCGACATGGTGGAGTTGAGGGCCGCCGCCGCCACTCCCAGTTGCTGCAAGGCCGTGACCTGGTCGTGCATCAACGCGATCAAGGGCGAAATGACGATGGTGCAGCCCTGACTGACCAGGGCGGGAATCTGGTAGCACAGCGACTTGCCCGAACCGGTGGGCATGACCACCAGAGCGTTCTTGCCCTCCAGCACATGCTCGATAACTTCCTGTTGCAACCCGCGAAAGCCGCTGTAGCCGAAAGTGTCGTGAAGAACCTGATGGGCGGTCTGAAGTTGCATTAGCGAGCAAAAATCCCCAGCGCGTAGGGCACGGGACTGTAGCCGGGGTTGTCCACCCGACCCTTGACGCTGCACTGGGTGCTGGAACCGCCATCCAGGTTGAGAGCCCATTTTACCTTCAACTGGTCGCGCAAATAGGCTTGCAGCTGGGCGAAGCTCATCCCATAGGCGGGCGCACTGGCCAGCAGAATCAGGCGACCCTGCTCATCGAAAGCGATGGCCGTGCGGCGAGTGACGGTTTTTTCCAGCCCGGCCACCGGCTGACCATCGGCCAGCAGGCGTGGACCGCACTGGATCATGAAACGCAGGTCGGGGGCGTTGCGCAACCCCTGGTACTCTTGTTCGGAAATCTGGAAGATCGGATGCAGACTGGGTTTGGTGCCGATCAGGCTGAAAACACCGCCGAAAGCCGAGCCACCGGCCGGCTTCGACTGCACCCAGCGGCCCGCGTAGAGCAGACCGAGCACCTGATCCTGAGGGTCGAAATAACCGCCGTTAAAGACCGCCAGAGCGCCGCTCTGCTCGAGATACTCCTGCGATCGCTGCTTGGGCAGTTCGCGCGGCTTGAGCACCCGCAGTTCCATCTTGCTCGGCTGCAGGCGCACCAAATGCAGCAATTGTTCCGGCTTGTTGTTGACCCAGCCGGGGCGATACTCCATGCCGTCGGCGACCCTTTTCCAGACCGGCTCAGCCGCGACTGAGTGGGTGAAAAGGACCCCAAGAACCAGCGTGGAACGCACGGCCCTATGAAAATTCGCACTACGGGTCAATTGTTTGAACATCCCTGCCAGATCAAAGATATGAAGCTGGCCGGCTTTAGTCCTTCCGGCCTTCGTTATCTTTGCGGTATGTGCGGCGGTCAGTTCGTCTTGCGCCTCGACCGGGAAAAGTGGGAGAAGGCCTTCGGGGAAAATCCCTCGTTCCGTCTCACCAAGAAGATTCTCTCCGTCCTGCAGGGCGAAGGCGCCGAAGCCATCGAGGATGAGGACCAGGCCAAGCAGGCGGCCGAAGGAATGGAATCCCCCGATCCCAATCGCTTCACCTGGACACCCGAGGACGATGACGACGACGACGAAGAGTGATCGGTAAGACGTTTCGCGACCCGGTCCACGGCGACATCACGCTGCCGCGACCGCTGGTCGAAATCTGCGATACGCCCGAAGTCCAGCGCATGCGCGGCATCAAGATGCTGGGCACGGCCAGTCTGGTCTACCCCGGAGCCACTCACACCCGTTTTGAGCACAGTCTGGGCACCTGTCACCTGACCGGTCGCCTGATGGAGAATCTGGGCATGGATCCGCACGATCACCTGGACGTGCTGGCCTCGGCCCTGCTCCACGACATCACCCACATTCCCTTCGGCCACACCCTCGAGGACGAACGCCGAGTCTTTCAACGCCACGATGCCCCCGAGCGATTACGCCATTTTCTGCCCCGAGGCGGGTTGGGGCAGAAGCTCAAGGCCCACAAGTTGCTCGATCCGGTGCTGGCCATTCTGGGTGGAACGCCCGACAAAGCCTGGCATTCCGAGATCTTTTCCGGCACCGTGTGCGCCGACTTGCTCGACTATCTGCGCCGGGACGCCTACTTCTGTGGTCTGCCCCAGAGCTACGACATGCGCATCCTCAGCATGTTCCGACTGTCCGAGGACGGCCGCCTCTTCCTGGAGGCTCTCAAGGACGGCCTGGTGCGTCAGGACGTCTTGTCGGAGGTCGTCAATCTGTTGCGCCTGCGTTATTTCCTGAGCGAGCGCGTCTACTTCCACCACACCAAGACGGCCAGCGGAGCCATGATTTCGCGGGCCGTCGAGGCGGCTCTCGAGCATGGCTGGCAGTTGCGCGACCTGGAAGCCTGTGGGGATGAGGTGCTGTTGCATCGCTTGCAGCACGAACTGGCGGAAGATCCCATCGTCTCGCTGCTCATCGGTCAGTTGCGCTCCCACCAGATCCACAAGCGGGCCTACGTCATCACCCGGCGGGTGGGCGAGGAACGCCGCCGCGATCTGGTGGAGAACTATCACAAGGACGCGGCCCACCGCCGCCAGGCCGAGCTGGAAATCAGCAAACGCTGTCGACTCAAGCCGGGAGAGCTGATCCTCTACTGCCCGGCCTTCGGCATGCAGCTCAAAGAAGCCGACATGCGAGTGCGCCTGCGGGAACGGGAAATCGGCCCGCTCTCCAGCGTCGCCTTGCCGGAACTGCACATCCTGCGCGAACGCCACCAGGACCTGTGGAAGTTCTACGCCTTCCTGGCCCCCCAGTGCTCGGCCAAGCTGGCCAAAGTCTCGCAAGCTTGCGAAGAATACTTCCGCGAGCCCAACCATCTGCCGGCCCTTCAGGGCGGGCAGCTTTTCCTGGACCTTTAAATGCTCTACCGCGACCTGCTCTCCGGCAAGTTCTATCGGCTCCCGGGCGGCACCCTGGTGCGCGCCTACCGCCACCCCCAGTGCGTGGAACTACGAGAGCAAACGCCGGAAGGTGAACTCCTCGGAGGTCGCTGGCTGGCCCATCCCGAGGGTCGCGTGCGCGTGACCCGGGGAGAGGGCCAGGGCTGCCGCCTGGACGAGCTTCAGCCGGTGGACCGCGAAACGGAAGCGCACCTGCGCCAGCAGTTCGAGAACTGTCGGCAGCAGCTGGAAGCGGTGATCGCGGCCAGCGTGGACGATCTCCCCGAGCGACCCTGGCGCCGAGCCGACCTGCTGGACGTCCTGCGTCGCCTACAGAGCCTGCACGAGGAAGCCATCCAGCTCAATCATCCCGTGCGCGCGGCTCGCCTGGAAACAGCCCAGGAGGCCGGCTACGACCTGTGGATGCTGCTGGTGCCTCCCCAGCTGCACTAAGGCCGGGGGCGCCGGTAGCGCCAGGCCAGCAGTTTGGCCACCCAGTTGGGAAGCAGCGCGTCCAGGGCAAAGCCCAGGGCCGTCGGCCAATGGGTGGTGCGCTCGGCCTGACCCAGATCGAGACATCGCAGGATCTGCTCGGCCACCTGGTCGGGCGTCTGGGTGAAGCCGCGCGGGCGATAGCCGGCCCGGTCAAAGAAAGGAGTGCGCACCGAGATGGGCAGCACTTCACAGACCGTGACGCCCGTCCCCGAGGCCTCCAGTCTCAGGCTCTGGGTCAGGGCGTGCAGAGCCGCCTTACTGGCTCCGTAAGCCCCGATGAAGGGCAAGGAGCGGCGGGCGGCCGCACTGGTCAAATTGAGGATGTGTCCTCGCCTTCGAGCCTTCATGACCCTCATGGCCTGAGCGCACAGACTGGCGGCGGCAAAGAAATTGACTTCAAACAGGCGGCGCACCACGGCCAGGTCGATCTCGGCCACCTCAGCGTGGTAGCCGACTCCGGCATTGTTGATCAAAATCTCGATCGGGCCGTGTTGTTCTTCCAGACGCTGCCAGAGACCGTCCACCTGGTCAGGTAGGGTCAGGTCGCAAAGGACGGGAACGGCGCCAGACCCGAGCTCGGAGCACGCCTGGAGAAGTTCGGGTTCGTCATAACTGAGCAACAAAACTCGCTGTCCGCGGCCGATGAGCCGGCGAGCTGTGGATAACCCGATCCCACTGGAAGCCCCAGTAATCAGGGCGTTTGCCAAGGTTATGCACCTCGATTGTGGATAAGCTGGGGAAAAGTTGTAAAACTTTTCTGAATCTTTGGACGCCCGGTTTACAACGGCGACTCCTCGGTACCCTGCTGGCATGAACGACATGTCCCACTTTTTTTTGCGCGCCCGCTGGGAATCGAAAACACGTGCCCCTCTTGGTTTTCCACGCGCAGCGTACGGGTGTGCTCATCCACCCCGACCACCCGGACCCGTCCCTGAGGAGTGTCCACCCATTCTCCCACCTGGGGCTGAGCGCGCTGCTGCAAAAAGTCATCGTATTCGTAGCGCAGGCAGCAAAGCAGGCGGCCGCAGACGCCGGTGATGGCCTCGGGCTGCATCTGCAGTCCTTGCTCTTCGGCCAGGCGCACCGACACCGAGGGAAACTCCCGCAGCCAGGCGGTGCAACAGCATTCCAGGCCACAGCGGCCCAGGGCGGCACCGTGATCCTGCACGCGACGCCTGGAGTTCAGCTGGAAGAGCTCGATCTTTTTGCGGTATTGCTGGGCCAGGGCCTTCACCAGAGGCCGAAAGTCGACTCGCTCGACGCTGTGAAAGTGGAGCACCAATAGCTCTCCGTCCAGCACCTGATAAGCGCTCTCCAGAGCAAAGCCAGGCTGCTGACGGCGCGCCCAGGCCAACACCTCGGCGGCAAACAACTTGCGCTGCTGATGCAGCCTCAGGTCTTCGACCGTGGCCGGGCGGCAGGAGGGAAAAGGCTTGTCGGCCCGCTTCTGGACTTCACGAATCCAGCCCAACTGGCGACCTCGAGGAGTCTCGGCCACCACCGGTCCGCGTGGCTCGCCCTCCAACCAGAACGGAACCAGGGGTTCGGTCCGCTGAAATTCCACGCCGACCTGATGAGCGCTCATTTGCGCAGCTTGAGGAACAGGTCCTGGAGCAACAAGCGCACGTTCACGTTGGCCTCCGCATACTCGTGAGACTCACGCAAGACTTCCAGCCAGTCCTGCACCCGCGTCTTCTTCTTGGCCAACTGCTCCAACTGATTCTGGCGATGACGATGGATGATGTGAGTGGCTCCGGCCTGGATCAGCAAGACGTCGCGAAAGTAGGCCTGGCTGCTGTGCAAAATCCACTCCAGCAGCGCTCGGCCCTCCAGGCCCGGCACTTTCAGTGTTTCGCATTTGGCGGCCAGCTCCAGGCAACGCCCCAGGGAACTGCCGGGCAACTCCCCCAGAGCGTCCAGCAGTGCCTCCAGAGCTTCCCAGAGAGCCGGCTGCTCCCAAAGTTGCACGGCCTTGCCCGGACTGCCCTGAGCCAGGCCGGCGTAGCGCACGGCCGAATCCTGAGGGCAGCCTTTGGCGGCCAGCCACTCCATGAGTTCGGCGTCTTCCACCGGCCGGAACCGATGGATCCGACAGCGGCTCTGAACGGTCGGCAGCAGCCGGGACTCTTGACTGCACACCAGGATCAGCAGATTCGAATCCGGCGGTTCTTCCAGAGTTTTGAGCAGCGCGCTCTGGGCTTCGTCGGTGAGACGCTCGGCCTCGCTGATAATGCACACCCGGGAGCGAGCCTGGTAAGGCCGCAGATAAAGGTGATGGATCAGCTCGCGAGCTTCGCCCACGCCCAGGCTCATTTTGCCCGGGGCCCGCTCCATCCAGAAAACGTCCGGGTGGGAATTCTTAAGCACCAGTCGGCAATTGGGGCAATCGCAGCTCCAGGGCTGCCCCTCGGGCGGATTCTGACAGTTGACGTAGGCGCCATACCAGGCGGCCAGCAAGCGTTTTCCCAGGCCGGCGGGACCGGAGAAGAGCAGGCTGGCAAAGCTGCCGCCGCGGGCCAATCGACGCCGCTCTTGTTGGTGGCCGATCAGGTCGTCCCAATTCCCCAGCGGCAGAGCCCGCTGGACGACAACCTCTTCCATTGCTTAGTCCAGCATGGTCCGATCGAAGGTCAGCTTGTGCGGATGGGGGATGGTGCGCGAGAACTCCCGCGTGGCGATCTGAATGACTTTCTGCTGGAGCACGTCAAAGTCGAGATGCCCGTCCAGAATGCGGAAGCGCGAAGGCTCGTCCTGAGCGATTTCCAGGAACCCCTCGCGCACGCGCTCGTGGAAACCAAAGTCCATGTTCTCGAAACGGTCCATCTGAGTCAGTGACTGCACCGAACGGGTGCGCACACGGCCCAGACCGATCTCGGGGTCGACGTCGATCAGCAGGGTCAGATCAGGCTTCACGCCCCAGGTGCACATGTCGGCCAGTTCCTCGATCTCGCGCTGGTGAACCTGACGGCCAAAGCCCTGATAGGCGCGGGTGGAGTCGAAGAATCGGTCACAGATCACGATGTTGCCTTCGCCCAGCTGAGGGCGGATGAACTGCTCCACCAGCTGGCTGCGGGAGGCCGAGAGCAAAAGCACCTCGGTCAGGGGCGTGATTTCCTTGAATTCGGGATTGGCCAGAATGTTGCGAATCTGCTCGCCCACGGTGGTGCCGCCCGGCTCCCGGGTCAACTTGACCGGCCAACCTTCCTTGAGCAGATGGTCGTGGAGACCCTGGGCAAGGCTGGACTTACCGGCGCCTTCGATGCCCTCGAAGGTGATAAAAAATCCTGAAGCTTGACTCACAAAGGTCTCCCCACTTACGAGTAGATTCGCACGAAGCGTTCGGGTTCGACTCCGAAACTGGACGATTTGAGTTGTTCCGCCTCAGCCCATTCGTGTTGCAGTCTGCGAATCGGGGCCGTTTGGGGAGATAAATCCACCGGTTGGCCGCCTTCCCGCACCTGCTTGATAGCCTCCTTGGCCTCTCGTTGAGCGAACTCCTCCGGGCTCAAATGCTGCAACCGGAAATACTGCTTCAGAAAGGCCTGCAGTTGCGTCACGGTGTTGGCCCGCACGATGTGCACGGGGATGTTGCGGCGGCGGAGTTCGTCAAACTTGAAGTTGCGCTTTTTGACCTGCTCTTTGAGGGTGATGACCATGTCGGCCATCTCCCAGGAACGCACCACCTGGGCCGTGACCCCCAGGCTACGAATGGCCCGCTCCAGTCGATTGCGGCTCACCGAGTAGGGGAAAATGCGCACCCCTTCGACCGGCTCGTGACCCGGTGGTTGGGGGGCCAGACGACCGTCCGCATAACGATCAAATTCATCGTCGTCGACGGTGACGCTGTGAGCACCGCCCGCATACTCCAGGAATTCCCGGTTCGAGGTCTGCAGCACTTCGACTTTGCCGGCTCCGCGGCGCAGGCGCACTTCCGGCTTGACGGCCTGGCCGCGCAACAGCAGATCGACGGTGTTGGCCACGTCCGAGTGGATGGCGAAGGTGTCTTTGTCCTGAATTTCAATGAGCACGTCAAAACAAGGGGGCGCTTTGCGCTCCAGAATCGATTTCTGGGTGCCGCGCCGGCGAGCTTCTTCGTCCGACAGGGTGACCGACTGAATGCCTCCGATCAAGTCCGACAAGGTCGGATTGAGCATCAGGTTTTCCAGCGTATTGCCGTGAGCGGTGGCCACCAGGTTCACGCCGCGCTCGGCAATGGTGCGGGCCGCGTAAGCTTCCTGTTCGGTGCCGATCTCGTCCACCACGATGATCTCGGGCATGTGGTTCTCCACCGCCTCGATCATAATGGCGTGCTGCTCGCTGTCGTGAGGCACCTGCATGCGCCGGGCCATCCCGATACCCGGGTGAGGGACGTCTCCGTCGCCCGCAATCTCGTTGGAGGTATCCACGATGACCACTCGCTTGGCGATGTCGTCGGCCAGAACGCGAGCGACTTCGCGCAGCAACGTGGTTTTGCCCACGCCCGGCCGACCGAGCAACAGAATGCTTTTGCCCGACTCCACCACGTCGCGAATGACGTGCTCCGTGCCATAAATGGCGCGACCCACGCGGCAGGTGACGCCCACCACCTGATTGGTGCGACTGCGGATGGCCGAGATGCGATGCAGGGTGGCCTCGATACCGGCGCGATTGTCGGGGCCGAACTGGCCCACCCGCTCGGTGACAAAGCGCAAATCTTCCCGAGTGATCGGATCCTGGGTCAGGTAATGAAAGGTGCCCGGTAGGCGCGCCTGAGGTAGACGTCCCAGGTCCATGACCACTTCGATCAGGTTGACCAGGTCGTCCTCAATGGCTTCCAACCCCTTACGCACCGTGCGCGGGAAGATGTCCAGCAAACGTTCCAGATTGTCCGTGATTTGTAGTGTCTGTCGTTCCATTACTCTTTGACCACCCGCACCGTCTTGAGTTGAGGGTCGTAGGCACCCTGGATGGTGACTCCCGCCGCCAGCTCTGTTTGCAACTCTTCGATCAAGGCCGGGCTTGGGACCTCCCCAGGCACCAACCAGGGGATTCCCGGTGGGTAGGGACAAACCGTATCCACACAGATGCGACCGGCGGCCTTGCTCAAAGGCACACTTTCCCATGGCGCCAGGAAGGCCTGTTTGAGCGACAGCCGAGCTTCCGGCAGGCACGGCAGGTGGGGGAGTCGCTTGGGCGAGCTCTCGGGCTTTTGGCGGGCAATCTCGGAGACTGCCCGCACGAGCCGGTCGACCTGGTCCGCCCGATGGCCCGGGGTCACCAGCGCCACCAGGTTCTGACTGTCGGACATTTCCAGCTGGATGTTGTGCTGCTGGCGCAATCTCCGATCGACCTCATAACCCCGGAAGCCGGGCACTTGAAAAACCAGACGGCTGTCGTCCCAGTCGTAAACCCCCGGACGGCGCTCCCACACCCGGACACCGGCGGCCCGCAAGCCGGTCCGGGCTCGGTCGGCCAGATCCAGCACCAGGTCCAGTAGCTGTCGGCCCTGCAAAGCCAGTTGACGGCGTGCCGTGTCCAGACTGGCCACCAGCAAGGTATTGGGACTGGTCGTCTGCAGGAGCCTGAGAACCGCTTCCAGCCGGGCCCGGTCTACCCGCTCTCCGTTGGCGTGCAGCATGGCCGCCTGGGACATGCCGGAAACCAACTTGTGACTGCTCTGGACCACCAGGTCGGCGCCGGCCTGCACGGCCGAGCGAGGGAGGCGCTCATGAAAGACCAGATGGGCTCCCCAGGCTTCATCCACCAGAACCAGCATGCCCCTCTGGCGAGCCAGCGCGACGAGAGCGTCCACATCAGCGGCCGCTCCGTAGTAGCTGGGACTGGTCAAATAGAGAGCCCTGGCTTCGGGATGTCGCTCCAAGACCGGCAACACCGAGTCGGGAGTGGCCACGTGGAAGACGCCCATCTCCGGGTCGAACGGGGGTTGATAGTAAACCGGACGAGCCTCGCTCAGCAGCAATCCGCTCATGGTGGAGGAGTGCGCATTGCGTGGCACCAGCACCGCTTCCCCAGGATTGAGGGCGGCCATCAGCATGGCCTGGTTGCCGCAGGTCGAGCCGTTTACCAGGAAATAGCAACGTTCCGATTCGTAGGCCTGAGCAGCCAGGTGCTGGGCTCGCAGACAGCCGTCAAAGGGCCGGTGAATGTCGTCCATTCCCTGAACCTGGGTGATGTCGGCAGCCAACGCGGCGCTTCCCACCAGCGAGACAAATTCAGCGGGCGCTCCCGTGCCCTGCTGGTGGCCCGGCATGTGAAACGAGTGCACCTGAGCGCGCACGTAGTCAGCCAGACTGTCGAAATAAGGAGCCGCCGACTGGGAGTCCACTTTACGGATCGATACGGAGTTGCTGGATCTTCCAGTCGCCGCCTTCTTGGAGGAAATTGACGTTCAGGGTGCCCGACTTTTTACTGAACTTGGCTTTGTAGACGAGCAGCCCCACGGTCTTGCGAAAGACCGAGCGACTCTCATCCAGGCTCCGCGATTCGTAGTTGCCAAAATCCTTTTGCGTACCGTCCACGTAGACGCTGGTGAAGGACTGCTCGGTGCCGAGCGCTGCCGAGGCTTTGGTAAAGTCCTTGAAAAAATCTTTCCAGTTCTTGGCGTTATAGGCTTCCATTGCCTGGTCGACACGAGCCTCGCACTTTTTCAACTGGGTGGCATCGGGAAGCTCCGCCCAGCCACCGGGGGAGCAGAGAAGGAGACTCAGACCTAATAAAATCCTTTTCATAGCAACGCCTCCTTCACTCTTTTTGGGTTCCGCCCCGGCCAGACATACCCTTTCTGCGAAGCCCTGGAAACGAACATGAATTCGCTCTTGCATGCTACGAAAACCCTGTCTATACTGGAAATGCGGCCCACTCTCGGGCCATTCCAGAGCTTCAAACTCTCCCCAGGGATCCCCATGCCCGAAATCAGTTTGAAGTCGTTGGAGTGACCGAGCAGTCCCAGTTTTCACCGACCATTTCGACTATCCGCAGCCCAGCACGCCCGGCTTCATCCGGGTAGACCCATCACGACTCGATCCAGCCTCCCCCTTACTACCCCGTGCCTGTTTCAGGCCTCGGGTTAGCGACTGCATTGCCTGTACGAATTTCGGAGGAACAGATCCATGGCGAAAAAGCGCAAAGACAAACAACAGACCAGCCCGTCCGCAGCGGAAGAAACTGCCGCCCAGCAGCCCGCCGCCGAGGAGCAAACGGCGGAAGAAACCAACGCGGAGGCACCAGCCGAAGAAGCGGCAGCCGAGGAACCACCGGTGGAAGAACCCGTTGCGGAAGAAGAAGCCGCTGAGGAAGCCGTCGCCGAGGAGCAACCGGCGGAAGAAGCCGTCGCGGAAGAAGAAGCCGTCGAGGAAGCCGTGGCCGAGGAACAACCGGCGGAAGAAGCCGTCGCGGAAGAAGAAGCCGCCGAAGAAGCGGTCGCCGAGGAACCACCGGCGGAAGAGGCCGTCGCCGAAGAGGCGTCTGCCGAGGCAGACGACGAGGACGACGAAGACGAGGACGATTATGAACCGTCTTCGAGCTCGCCTCGCGTCGAGGAGGACGAAGCCGAAGCCGCCTGACAATCCGTGCCGGCCGCCGTTCCCAGCGGAATGGCGGCCGGCCAACCATAAGGATTCAGGGCGACTGGTCCGGAAGCTCGAGGAATGAAGAGCTTTGCTCAACTACCCCGGGCTTGTTGGTGGGTCTCCGGAGCGACCCTGATCAACAGGATGGGAGCGATGGTTTTCCCGTTCCTGGTGCTTTATATTCATCGCGGCCTGGGGCTGTCCCTGGAGCTGGCCAGTTCGGTGGCCGCCTGCTGGGGTCTCGGGAGTTTCGTGGCCGGTCCTCTGGGGGGGTGGGCGTCCGACCGAATCGATCCGGTACGCCTGATGGGAGCCTCCATGGCGGGCGCTGGCTGCTTGATGGTTGGTTTCCCCTGGATCCGCTCGCTACCCTGGCTGGTGCTATGCACTTTTTGCCTGGCCCTGCTGGCGGATTTGGGGCGTCCGAGCACCATGACCGCACTGGCTCGCCTGGGCGGCAGCGAGCACGGGCGTGAGGCTTTCGCCCTGAACTACATGGCCATCAACCTGGGAATGAGCATCGGGCCCACTCTGGGCGGATTCCTGGCCGAAGTGGATTATCGCTATCTTTTCTGGGTGGACGGCGTCAGCAGCGTGATCGCGGCCAGCGTGCTACTGCTCTCCGGCACGGTCTGCCCACCGGTGGAAAAACACCCTGACCGGCACGTCGACTGGAATATCGGTCGGCCCGCCTTGCGCATGTATTTCTGGCTCAGCCTCTTCTTCTGGTCCTTCATGACCTTCTTTGCGGCCGGGCCGGTCTACGCGGTCAAGTGGCTGCATCTCTCCGAGCACGACGTCGGCTACATCTGGCTCTTCAACACGTTACTCATCGTGCTAACCAACATCTGGGTCAACCGATTGGTCAGCCCCTACTCACTGCCGAAACTGCTGGCGGCCGGCTGTACCTGCCAGGCTCTCTCCTACCTGACCCTGATCGTCGCTCCAGGAGTGGGCGGCCTGGCCGTGGCCACTCTATGGCTGACCCTGGGTGAAATGCTGCTCTTTTCCAATGCCAACGCCTACGTGGCGCAAATGGTGCCGCCCGAGAAGATGGGGCGTGCCATGGGCATCAATTCTTTGTGCGTCAGCCTCTCGCTGATCACTTCCGCTCCCACCATGGGATACTTCTTCTCCCGGCACGGACCGGTCTGGCTGTGGGCGGCCATGGGCGCCGCCGCTGGCCTGGCGGCACTGGGAATGGCCCGTCTTCCAGGACATGAGCGAGCACGGGAGGAAACCCCAGAGGTAAGCGGAGGTACAGTTTAGTGGTTCAAACGATGACGCGCACCGGGGCCATGCGCCTGACTCCCAGTCTCGACTCGATCCTGGATTTTTGGAGCAAGCAAGCAGAGGGCTCGGGCCCCATGGCGGCCATGGCCAAACTGATGATGCCGCAAATCACGGCCCATCCCGAACTCCGCGGCCCTCTCAATCCCGAAGTTCTGGCCGCCAACGCCGAACTGGTGGACGCTCTGGTCTCCTGCGTGCTGCCGGCCGGACTGCAGCGCTTTTCCTTCGCCGCTCTGGCCACACCGTCGAGCTTCGACGTGCACTGGGCCACGCCACGATTCCGCCGGGAACTGCTGGACGGTGAGGGCAGATTCCGCGGCGAGCCTTTCCTCCAGGGGATGACCTGGCTCTATCTGCGCCAACTCTTCCAGTATCTCTCGGTGGCTCGCCAGCTTTACGAACGCCACTTTCCCTTCGAGAAATCCGTCATCATCGAACAGACCGGAAGCAATGGTCTGACTCGCTATTTTCAACTGCGCGCCCATTTCGACCACTTCGAGCTGCGGGCACCCAAAAAGCTGCCCAAGGTCTCGGAAGAGGCCTGGGAGCAGCTGTCCATGGAACTTGACGACCTCGAACTCTGGAAGAAGACGATTCCCCTGGATGAATTCGAGATGTATGGCGTCGTTGTCTACGAAGCCACCGACATCACCGAAGAGATGACCCTTTCGGCCATCAAACAGGAGTTGGTAGCCAAGGACCCCCTGCAAGACAATGCGCGCTTCAGCCGCATCCAGGACCACTTCCGCATGCTCTTGAGCGTGGATGATCTTGGCCTGATGGTGATGGGCTCCCGCGATGGACTGTTGCTGGAACTGAGCCCCGGGGAGAACACCGCCTCGGACTGGCGCACCGTGGACCTGGCCACCATCCATCAAAAGCTCAGCCTCCACTGTCAGGCAACGCTCAAAGACGGCCGGGCTATCGTCATCGAAGACCTGCAGAAAGCCGAACTTTGCTCTCAGATGATGGTGGACGCGCTGCAGCAGGGAGCCCGTAGCTACCTGATGATGCCGCTTTTCTTCGAAGGCCAGAAGGTCGGCGTCTTCACCTTTACCTCGCGCGTTCCCCACGCATTCAACAATCTGACCCCTTACCGGTTGCAGGAAGTGACCCCCCTGCTGGCCCTGGCGGTGCGCCGCACCTGGGATACTTTCCAACAACGAGTGGAGAGCGTCATTCGTGAACGCTTCACCGCCCTGCACCCGGCCGTCGAGTGGAAATTCCGTCAACAAGCGCTGGAAGTGGTTCGCACCGATCACGACCTGGAGTTGCTCGGCGAAGACATCGTCTTTCAGAACGTCTATCCGCTGTTCGGAGCCTCCGACGTGCGCAACTCCACCGTGATCCGCAACGACACCATTCAACAGGATTTGAGCCTGCAGCTGCGTCTGGCCTCAGGCGTTCTGGAGAGCGCCTACAGCGAACGTCGCCTGACCTACCTGAGCAGCCGGCGCTATCGACTCAAGCAGTGGTTGGCGCATCTGGAACACGGCCTGGATTCGGGAGACGAGCCGCGCATCATCGAGTTTCTGCGCGGCGAAATCGAGCCGCTCTTCGACACACTGGCCAAGTTCTCCGACACCGTCTTTGCCGCCGTGAAGTCTTACCGCGAAGCGCTGGACCCACGACTGGGACTGGTCTACCAGCAGCGCAAACAGTATGAGCAAAGCATGACCTTGCTCAAGGAGCGCACCGCCGAAATCCTCAGCCGGCGCCAGGTGGAAGCCCAGCAGGTCTTCCCTCACTACTTCGAACTTCACAAAAGCGACGGAGTGGACCACATGCTTTACGTGGGCCCTTCCATCCATCCTCACGGCGACTTTGATCCGCTTTATTTGCGCAACCTGCGCCTCTGGCAGCTGGAGACCATGGTGGAGATCGCCTGCGGAAGTCGGCGCTGGACCTCCGAAATGGAGCGCGTGCTCGAGTCCGCCCATCTTCTGCTGGTGCAGGACAACCCGCTTTCCATTCGCTTTTCCCAAGACGAGAAGCAGTTCAACGTGGACGGCGCCTACAATGCGCGCTACGAAATCATCAAAAAGCGCCTGGATAAAGCCGAAGTTCGCGACACCGGCGAGCGGCTCACCCAACCCGGTAAAATCGCCATCGTCTACTCGCATCCCCGCGAGGCGGCCGAGTATCGCGACTACATCGACTATCTACAGTCGCTGGGCCAGCTGGAAGGACCCGTGGAAGAGCTGGAAATCGCGCCTTTGCAGGGCGTGGTGGGTCTGCGCGCCCTGCGCATCACCGCCGCCCTAACCTGAAATTTTGTATTCGATCTGCTGCCCGGAGGCCAATCCCAAGATTTCGGCGGCGCTGCCGCCGTTGGCAGCGATCTCCAGATAGCCGTCCGAATTCCAAAGACACAGCAACTGGCCCTCAGCCACCTGAGAATAGGTGAGATGGAAAGGAATGCTCCGCTCCCCGAGGCGCAACTGGCTCATGCCGCCCTGCCAGCGCTCGCGGTGGACGCCCAGCTGGACGTTGCCGAAGCGATCGACGCACAGGACTCGATGCTGCAGATCCTCCAGGTCAAACTGCACCAGCGGCTCGGCCAGCGACGGACCCACTTCTTGAGGATGCAAACCGGCGGCCAACTTGGCCGCCACCGGTGCAAAAAGGTCCCGACCGTGAAAGGTGGTGCTGGGCTGGTCCGGAGTCTGTCGTCCCGGCTGAATCACATAGACGTTGTGGACGCTGTCGTGGCGCAAAGCCAGGCTGAACACTCCATTGTTGGGCCCCACATAGATGGCCTTCTGTCCGACGATGACCACCGGCTCCCGTTGGCTGCCCACGCCCGGGTCGACCACCGCCACGTGCACCGTGCCTACCGGAAAGTGCGGAACTGCCCGCTCCAGTTGAATAGCACCCAGCCAGATGTTCTGGGGGGGAATCAGATGGGTCAGGTCCACCACCTGGCAATCCGGGCAGTGACGAAAGATGACACCCTTCATGACCCCGGCATAGGGGTCCTGAAGTCCGAAATCACTTAAAAGGGTGACAATTTTTGTCATCTATGCAGCCTCCATGGGAAGCCCGCCTTCTGGACAGGAATTGAAGAACCTTCAAAAACTATTTTCCGGGTTCCAACTCAAGCCCAGATGTGCGGGAGGAGCCATATAGCCGAGCAGAGCCGAAGCCGCCACCACCACCGGACTGGCCAGATAGCCCTCGCCGCCGACTCCCATTCGGTTCTGCCAGTTCCGGTTGAAAGTGGTCAGAGCGCGCTGGCCGGAAGCCAGAGCATCCGGACCTTGACCGAAACACGGCCCGCACCAGGAGTCTCGGATCTGCCCGCCGGCCCGACGAAAGACGTCGGCGATGGAATTTCCCTCCAGGCGCGGATCGGGCTGCTCAATGCGAGCTTTGACTCCACCACTGCCGGGGAAGACGACCAGATCGATTCCCTTCGCCACCTGCGAACCGGCTTCGCGCAGCACCAGGGCTGCCTGCAGCAGATCCTCGTAGCTGCCGTTGGTGCAAGACCCGATGTAGGCCTTGTCAAAGGTCAGCTTTTCGGCCGCCACTTCTTCCGCGTCGAAGGCGTTGCCGGGATTGAACGGCTTGGCGATCAGGGGGCGAATCTCGCTGAGATCCAGCTCTTCATCGATTTCGAAATGAGCCTTCGCACCCGGAGCCAGCTGCGGGTAGGGCAGCTCAAAGCCGCGCTGCTCAAACCAGGCGGTAGTGATCTCATCCTGGGCGAAAATGCCGTTCTGGGCTTCCGCTTCGGCCATCATGTTGGCAATGGTGTTGCGGAAGGTCATGGGCAACTGTCGATTGACGTCCACGAATTCTACGCCCATACCCCGGGCCTGCTCTTTGCCCCAACGGCGCAACAGAGCCAGCACGATGTCTTTGCCCGAGGCCCAGGGCTGCAACTTGCCGCCAAAGCGGACGCGACGCTGTTTGGCCAGGGTCAAATAGATCCAGCCGGTCGACCAACCAAAGCCCAGCGTGGTGCTGCCCACTCCGATACCCACCGCACCGTAGGCACCGTAGGCACGACTGTGGGAGTCGGCCCCGGGATAAAAACCGCCGGGCCGAATCAGTCCTTGTTCGGGAAAGTAGAAATGAAAGATACCGTCGCCCGGATCGGCAAAATAAGGCTTGCCCATGGCGTACTTGGCGGCGAACTGCTGGGAAATCTTAGTCTGCAGATCGTCGGCCCGCCGGCCCGTAAAGACGAAGTGGTCGCTGGCGATGGCCGCCTGACGAGGATAGATCGTGTCTCCGCCGGTAATCTGCAGGAAGGTATAGATCGAGAACGGCGCAGTTCCATCCGAGGCGGGGAACAGATCCCCATAGAGCGCCAGCGTTTCTCCGGGCTTAACCTCCGCCTTGGGGTCCACCCGATGGGCGTAGAGAATTTGCTCGGTGGTGGTCAGCCCGGCGGCCACGTCCGGCTCGGGCCAGCGCAGTTGGGGAGGCTGGCGCAGGCTGTCGGAGAAAATCTGCCGACCGATCTGAAAGATCCCACCGCTGCGGCGGATTTCATCTTCTTGCGCGGTCAGAGGAATCGCCTCATAGGATTTCTTCTGAGTCAAATTGGTCAAACGGCGACTGCCGGTATCGAACTCGAACTCATCTCCGTCCTGCGCATCGCGAACCGCCTCCGGGACCTGAACTACGTTCAGGCCCAGATTCAGCGAGTTGCGGCGGAAGATATCGCCCATATTCTCTGCGCACACCACCACCATCTCGAGCCCGGCCTCTTCGGCGATGGCCTTGAGCCCGGCCGGGCTCATCTCGCGAGAGCTGCCAATGGCGAACCGGTCATTGGCAATCAGAAAGGTCTGCCCGGCGTGGACCCGGCTGCGAAAGTCGGGCATGAGGTGACGGAAGGCTCCCTCCTTCCACTTCTCGTCCAGCGTCTCCAGGCTCTCCGAGACGCAGTCTTCGGACGGAGTGATCTGGTCCGTGTCCACGGCCGACAACTTCTGGCCAGGCTGACGCGGATCCCAGAAGATCAGGGCCTTCCCTCTCACGAGGTGGGCAGGAGCTTGACCGGCCTGCTGCGGTTGAGCCTCCGCTACCTGGTTCATGTCGAATCCGGGCAGAGGGCGGGCAGGGACGAGAAGAACTTCACTTTGACTCATACACGACGGATTCGCAGGCGGTCAGGACAACCCCTGGCATGAAAAAAGCCCTCCCTGGAGTGAACCGGGGAGAGCTTTTCGGAACCGTTGTAGCGATCAGCCGATCGGGGAGAAGACGTCCACGTCGGCCTGGTCGTTGGCCGCAACCTGGTAGTCCCAGGTGCGCGACTGCCCGTTGTCCCAGTTCACGGTAACCCGCACCGGCGTTCCGGCCGGCACATTATCGCGGGTGACGGTCACCGAAGTCTGGTTCTGGGTGTTGAAGACTTTCTGGTCCTGGCCCTCATAGCCCGAGGTCGTCACGTCTGAGACGTTGGCATAGTCACCGCGCTGCGGATCCCAATAGCGATGGGCGGTGATCTGGAAAGGAATTCCAGGCCCCTGCTGCTGCGGATTGGGGTTAAGCGCACCCTGCTGCTGAGCGATCTGCAGCAAAGCCAGATTGAAGTCATTGCCGCTGATCTGGCCCGCTTCTCGCTGCGCAACCAGTTGATCCAAGGCCGGCACCTTGCCGCCACTGTTGGGGAATCCGGCAAAGGGAGGCAGACCGGGCGTGTTTAGAGGAGGCAGCACCGGCATCTGCACCGGCGGCAGATTGAGTGGCGGCTGCGTCGGCCTGACAAACCCATTAGTCTGGGTCGCGCCGCCGGCAGCGAAGCTACCCGGGGGCGTGGCCGACTGCTCTTGACTGCCGAACAACTGGTTGTCGGTCGGCAGATGCTGCAACAACTGGCCGACGCGCGCGTAGTTGTCGGGGTGATCCTGGCGCATCATCTGCGATACCTGCGCCATGTCGAGCACGTCCTTGGTGACGCCACCATCGTAGGTGCGGAAGAATCGTCCCGAATCCACGTTGTAGCGCAGGCTGCTGTCTTGCTGCATGACCGCGTATGCGGCCAGGCGGTCATTGCGGAGGGTATCGTTGTTTTGACCGGGCGCGGGGCTCGAGGTTCCAAAAGAGGCGATTTTGTTGGGGTCGCCCGTCATGCGCGAAGTGAGAACGGCTGCGGGCCCCGCCGCGTCCTGCTGGATGATCGGCACGGCGGAATATTCCACTCGACCCGGCCGCGTGAAGTTATTGCTGTTGACCACCGGCACGAAAGACTCCGCCTCGGAGCGCTTGATGGGCGGAGGCGCGGGCGGCTGCTGGACCACGGGAGTGGTCGGATAGGTCGGGGTGGTCGGATACTCGGGAGTCGTCGGCTGCGTGGGCGGAGTCGGCGGCTGCTCGTGGTGGTGGTGATGATGATGAGGAGGACGGGTCGGGTAGGTGGGCGGAGGGCAGGGCGCCGGCTGGGGCGGTCCACCGTAGCCATAGGGAGTCTGCTGCTGAATCAGAGGAGCCGTGTAGCTGGGCATGGCCGAACCGTAGAAGACGGGCGGCTGCTGCTGCGGATAGCTCCAGCCGAGATTATAGGCACCATAGCTGGCGGCGCTGTAGGTCGGCAGGCTCTGATAGCTCTGCTGGTAGGTCCCGTAGGACGGAACTTGGGGCGAGGACGGCAGAGTGTAAGTGATGTCCGAACGACCGTAGGTGGACGTGGCCGAGGTGAAAGAGGCCTGGTAGGTGCCCTGGATGGAGGCGCTGGTGGCGTTCAGTTGAGCCAGAGCTTGTTGGGCGTAGTTGCTGAACGCCGCGGTCTGCTCGGGGGTGGGCTGACTGCCGTAGGTGCCGGTCCCATAGGTGGCCGGAGTGTAGCTGGGAGCCTGCATACCGGTGGCACCGGCATATTGGCCACTGATGGAGGCACCGGTGGCGTTGAAGCGAGCCAGCGCGTCCTGAGCATAATTGTTGAAGTTGGCCGTCTGCTCGGGGGTCGGCTGCTGGCCATAGTAGGGGTTGGCCACTGCGGGGTTGGAGTAGTCCGGCGGAGTGTAGGTGGCCGGCGTGTAGGTCTGGGCCGGAGGCGTATAATTATAGGTAGGCGGCGTATAGGTGCTGGTGGGGATGTTGGTCTGAATGGGAGTGTAGTTGGGGACCGCGCCGTAGCTCGACTGCTGAACCGCGCCCATGGCCTGGTAAGCATTGGAGAAGATCGGTTGACTTCCATAAGCGTTGGGCGCCGGAGGGCAATAGGCTGGAGAAGCGCTGTAGGGATAAGCACCACCGGCCGAGCCGTAGCCGCCCGAGGCGCCGTAACCGCCGGCACCATAGCCGCCCGCGCCGTACCCACCGATGGCACCGAGCTGGACATTGGTATAACCGTAACCCTGACCGTAGAAGGGTGCCACGGCCAGAGGCGGCTGGACTCCACCGGTGGCCCACTGATGCCAGGAGCGGAAGTCGGAAGCGCCGGTGTGCAGACTGGGGTTGTCGCCGTAGGGGGCGGGGTTCCAGAAGTAGCCGTTGACGTTCTGCCCGTTGCCCGTGTAGCTGCCGAAATTGGTGTTGAAGTTCGAGTTGGCGTTGCCAAAGTTGATGTTGGCTTGCGAACTCAGGTCCGGAATGCTGGTGGTCGAACCCAGGAAGGACTGCGTCGTCAGGCTGCTGGCGAACGTGCTGAGCAGACCGAAGCCCAAGAGCGGAAGCGAGCCACCGTCAAATCCCCCGCCGATACCGCCTAGTGACGGTAAGCCTGCTAATGCACTGATCATGATTCGTCCTCCGATACTGGTTCCAGTGTATATCTTCAGTTTAGTATAAGTTTCACAACAGTTTTTGTTGTTACAGATTTGTTTCCTGGGTTTCCATATTGTAAAACCTTAACCGCGCTCCGGGTTGGGCACCGGGTCAAACCGCCTAAAACTGTCGAGCACCAGGTACGCCGAAGTTAGGCGATTTTCTGAACGATGCCGGACAGGAATTTTCTCCATGGCGAAGAACGGGTGCCGGCTTTGCCACGGGCGTGGCTGCAGAAAGATATATATAGTAGGAGAATGCGATGAATACATCCCGTCGGCTCGTGGCGAGCGCGTTGACTTTCGGCCTCGGCCTTACTTTCTGGGGCTGTAGTACCGACACCATTACGGACCAACCGGTTCCCAATCCAGGCAGCATCCTGATTCCCTCGAACAATGCCCCTGGCACGGTGTCCCCCCTGTTTGACCCCACCTCGGGCAGCCCGGCCACCATTCCGTTGCCCAACGATCTGTTGCGCGACACCGGCGCGACCACCCCGGCCAACAAAGGCCTGGTCAACCAGTTCCCCAACGTAGCTCCTTTGAATGCCGAGCCCTTCAACTCGCTGCGCACCATGCGCGGCTTCTCGACCGCCGGCAACATCCTGATTCCTTTCACCGGTCAGATCGAGCCCGCCTCGGTCAACTCCGGCTCGGTGCTGCTGGTCGAAGGACCCTCCTCCACCGCCGCCGACGCCGACACCGGTGCCGGCACCAATGCCACCGTGCAGTGCAACGTCAGTGTGGTCAACGGCCAGGGCACCGGCTCGACGGGCAACTCCACCATCGTGCTGCAGCCGGTCCTGCCTCTGAAGCCGGCCACCAACTACTACGTAGTGGTCACCAACGGCATCCAGAGCAACGGAATCCACATCACTTCCAACAACATCACCACCGTCACCAAGCTGCGCGATCCGCTGATCACTCCCGCCGGCAACAACATCTTCCCGGTGCCGGACACCTCCGCCCAGGCTCTCGAGCCGCTGCGCGCCTTCTACCAGAACCTGTGGACCCGCGCCGAGGCCATCACCGGCCGCGACCGCAACGAAATTCCGCTGGTCTTCCGTTTTGGCACCCAGCCGCTGTTCGTGCAGCTGCGCACCATCCGTGGGTTCGTAGCAACTCAGGCTGCCCGCCCGCTGCTGGGTAAAACCACCGTGGCCGCCAACAACGCGGCTGTAAACCTGTTCTATGCTGCGAATCCCGCTTTGGCCGGTGCTCCTCGCGATAAAATCGGCGCGATTTACGCCGCCGCATACACAGCGGACAACTACATCTCCACCACCACCAACCCCACCGCCGTTCCCGGTCTACCTGCAGGCGCTCCGATCGGTAACTTCGGTGGCACGGGCGTCCCCGGTGACCTGGCTTCGGTCGTCAATCAGAAGAACAAGCCGATGTATGTAATCGCGCCCATCGGGGCGAGTGCTGCTTCGCCGGTGGTGATTTTCCAACACGGCATTACCCGCACTAAGGACGACGTGTTCGCGATCGCAAACACTTTCTGCAACGCCGGTTACGTCGTAGTTGCGACCGACCTGGTGGTGCACGGGTCCGACACTCCGGTCACGGTTCCCGCCACCACCACCGGGCAGCTGTTCATCAATCTGGCTTTCCTGCGCAACTCGCGCGACAACATCCGCCAGTCGATTGTCAACCTTTACTGGCTGACCAAGGTCATCAAAGATGGCGGTCTGGACTTCGACGGAGTGGCCGGCTCGGACTTCTCCACCAACAACCCCGCCTATGTGGGCATGTCGCTCGGAGCCATCGTAGGCACCGGCTACACCTCCACCGAGTGGAACAACCAGACGGCCGTCTTGAACGTGGCCGGTGGACGCATCTCGACCCTGTTGCTCAACTCGGCGCAGATCAGTCCCCAGATTCTGGCCGGATTGGCCGGTAACGGCGTGACCCCCGGAACGGCGGCCTTCACGCAGTTCTTCTTGATTGCGCAGACCGTGGTCGACGACGCCGACCCGTTTAACTACGCCGCCCCGGCTCTGACCGGAGCCCTCAAGGTTCCGGCCGGCGCCACCACCGCTTCGCGAGTGCTGCAGCAGGAAGTCATCAACGATCAGGTGGTTCCGAACGTAGCCTCGCGCGACCTGGCTCGCGCCTTCGCGCAGGTTCCAGGCTTCAACCACATCCAACCGGTTGTGGAAGCAGTCTCCGGCGTGCCGCAGGCGGCCACTACCGACAACCCCTTGACCGCCTATGCAGGCTCGGGATTCTTCCAGTTTCCGAACTCGCAGCACGGCGTGCTGCTCGACCCCACCCAGGGCCGGACTTTCGCCGTCCAGTTCCAGGTGGCCAACTACCTGGCCACGGCAGTCCTCTTCCCGGTGCCGAAGATCATCAACCCGTTCGTCATGTTCCCCAACACGAAGATCGAGTATCTCTTCGACACCACCTTCGGACCCTTCCAGCCCTAAGCTCGAAGAGCCTGAAACAAAAAAGAGCCCGGGTGACCGGGCTCTTTTTTTGTTATCCCTCCGGGGTGATGGGATGTTGTAGTTCGCTCAGTTCCTTCTGAACGTGTTCGAGTCGATCTCGCTCGTCTTCGCTCAGGGGGTCCTGGGGCGTCCAAAATCCCTCGGAGAGGTTCTCGGCAAATTCTTGCTCAAACTTCTTGGCTTTTTCAAAGGCTGACATAGGTTTCGCACCTCCTGAGCCCTATTGTGGCACCGCCTTAGAGTCGTTCCCAGCAATTTCGATCCACCCGCTTGGTGATCACGGTACTTGGCCAAAGTGAGACCAAAGGCGCTATCCAGGAACCTGAAAGAATGAACCCCCGTTTGTCTGGGGAAGAGCCTGCACAGGAGCGTGACCATGAAAATCTACCCTTACCTCTTTGCCGCCGCCCTCTGGGGATGCAGCCAGACCCCCGCCACCAGCGGCAGCGAGACGCCGTCGACTGCGATCAGCACGAGCGCCAGCGCCACGCCCACCCCCGGTGGGCGGGGAGAGCGGGGCGCACGCTTCCGCAAGATGATGGAGGAAATGGACACCGACCACGACGGCAAACTTTCCGATGCGGAAAAAGAAGCCGGCTTCGACAAACGCTTAAAGGAAAGCGACCGCTTCCGGGAGCGCATCGACGAAGACGGCGATGGCAAGATCTCGGCCGAAGAACGCAAAGCCGGACTGGCCAACTTTATGAAACGGCGCGGACGACGTCCCCCTCGGGATGGCGCATCGCCTGCACCATCTGACTCAGGAACTCCCGAGTAACCTCACCAGCCCGTTCCGGCGCTGCCTCTCCGATAGCGCGCAGCAGCGCGCTACCCACGATCACGCCGGCACCCTGGGCCGCCACCGAGGCGGCCTGGGCCGGAGTGGAGATACCGAATCCCACCATCACCGGCAACTCGGCGCTTTTCTTTACCCGCCGCACCTGATCCATCAGGTCCTCGGGCAGTTCCTGGCGAGCCCCGGTGACTCCACGCAGCGACACCAGATAGACGAAACCGCGGCTGCGTCGCACAATTTCCTCTACCCGATCGTCGGGGGTGGTCGGCGCCACCAGATAAATGAGGTCTAAGCCGGCGGCCGTGGCCGCCTTCTCCATGGGCTCACCCTCCTCCAAGGTCAGGTCGGGCACGATCAGACCCCGGCAACCGGCTTGGGCCAGTTCCTGGCAGGCGCGCTCCAACCCGAGCGCATAAAGGGGATTGCAGTAGGTCATGGCAATGGCCGGAATCCCGCTCTTCTGAACCGCCAGCCCGGTTAAGCGCAGGGCTTCTCGCCAGTTGACGCCGGCCTCCAGCGCTTGACTGGAGGTTCGCTGAATGACCGGGCCGTCGGCCACCGGGTCGGTGAAGGGGATGCCCACCTCAAAGGCCGGACAACCGCTCTCGGCGGCCGCCTGAACGCTGGCCACAAAGCTCTCGGGACTGGGCCAACCGGCCGTAAAATAGGGCAACAAGCTCGCAGAATTCAGTTCCAACATCAGGCCAGACCTCGCAAACGCAGTACTTCCTGGACATCCTTATCGCCACGCCCGGAGAGGCAGAGAACCCACGGGCCCTCCGAAGATCGCCCCTTGCCCTCGCGCAGATACCAGGCCAGCGCGTGGGAACTCTCCAGAGCCGGCACGATGCCCTCCAATCGACAGAGACTCTCGAAGGCATCCAACGCTTCATGGTCCGAGACACTGTGATACTCGACCCGTCCGGAGCTGGCCCAAGAGCTATGCTCCGGTCCCACCCCCGGGTAATCCAGTCCCGCCGAAATCGAGTGGGTGTCGCTGACCTGCCCGAATTCATCCTGCAACAAGTAAGTCAGGGCTCCGTGCAACACTCCCGGTTTGCCGCGACCCAGCGAGGCGCAATGCTGACCGGTCTCAAAACCGTGGCCCCCCGCCTCCACGCCCACCAGGCTGACTTCGGAGTGGGGAACGAAACGAGCGAAGGCACCAGCGGCATTGGAACCACCACCGACACAGGCGATGACTTTCTGGGGCCAGATTTCGGCCGCGATCTCGTGCCCGATGACCGCCTGAAAATCCCGAACCATCCAGGGGTAGGGGTGAGGACCGACCACCGACCCCAGGATGTAGTGGGCTTCATCCACCTGACCCACCCAGGCCCGCAAGGCCTCATTGGTGGCGTCTTTCAAGGTGCGAGAGCCCGACTCCACCGAAACCACTTCGGCTCCCAGCAGACGCATGCGGCTGACGTTCAACGCCTGCCGGCGCACGTCTTCGGCGCCCATATAAACCCGGCACTTCATATCCAACAGGGCACAGACGGTGGCGGTGGCCACTCCGTGCTGACCGGCCCCGGTTTCCGCCAGAATGGTCCGCTTCCCCAGCCGGCGGGCCAGCAGAGCCTGACCCAGGCAGTTGTTGATCTTGTGGCTGCCCGTATGGTTCAGGTCTTCGCGCTTGAGCCAGAGCTCAGGGCCTTGGACCGATTCCTGTAAGCGGCGAGCCCGATAAAGGGGAGTGGGGCGCCCCGAGTAGCTGCGCATCAGCTCGGCCAGCTCTTTCCAGAAACTCTCGTCCTGACGCAGAGCCTGGTAGTGTTCGGCCAGTTGCTGCAGGGCCAACACCAGCGTCTCGGGCACGAAACGCCCGCCAAAATCGCCGTAGCGACCGCGGGCATCGGGTTCTTGTAGGGGGGCGGGGGCCGCCGGCACTTCGTTCAAATCGTTCTCCTCAGTTCCAGCGACGAAAGCTGGAAAAAAATCGTTGGGCGCTATTGGAATCCACCTCAGCGGCGGTCAACCAGAGCAACTGATCGGGCTTGAGCCAGAGAATTCGATGATGAATGCTTCCTCCTTGCGGCGAGCGCACGGTGAATTGCTGCATCGGCAGTCCCTCGACCACGTAACTGCGTTGTCCCACCAGCGGGCCTTGCTCCTGCACTTCTTTCTGGATGGCCACCAGCTGCTCCGCCTGAGTGCCAGGTCGCTGCAGTTGTCGGGCCCTGTACAGGGTATTTCCCTGCTGCAAAGAGAGATCGTCGGGCGTTCCGCCCGGAGCCGCCGGAAAGACCACGCTCCAATTGGAGTCGGACGGACTGACCAGTTGTCCCTGAAAGCGAGCGGGCACCTGGAGGGCCGCGAAAAATTCCGCGCTGGGCGGAGCCTGGGTGGAAAACGGAACCACTGCCAGCAGCAGATGGCGGCCATCCTCCAGGCGCAAAGCCTGGGCCTCGACCGCGCCCGAGTGCAGCACGCAGCCCGGCCGTCCCTGAACGGCCTGGAGGGTGAGTTCGACCGGCTTCTTCTCGGCCAGAAAGCCCACCACCGCGCCGGCCGTACGCCGCCAGCCCGCCTCGTCTTCGGCCGGCGTCCAACCTCCGTCATCAATGACCAAAAACAGACAGCGACGGAACTGGTCGAAGTAGGACCAGTTGCGCGACTTCCCCTTGATACGCAGCTCCGGCTCACCCGGCAAGGCCGCCGACCATTCACCGCGGCGGGCCACCAGCTGCACATTGAGTTGAAAGACCGGCTCGTCCTGAGCCCAAGCCAGTCCCAAGCACAGCAACCAGAGGAGAAAAACTTTCACTCTGGCGGCTTGGCCCGAGATCGGGGACTTCCTTCCCCAAAAAAAATAGGCCCTCCCCGGGGGGAAGGCCACTCTATGCTTTTCATTACTGGAGAGCAGTTAGGACACGGACTACAGTGGGCGGTTCGTGCGAACCGCCCGGGGTTTCGCTGAAGTCATCTTACGTCTGGGAAGGCCCTTGGCAAAGGCGCAAACCGACATGAAAAGATGAACATTGTAAACAGTTCACGACCAGATACTGCCGACCCGTTAACAATCCAACGGGGCGATTAAGGGGACTTTAACGGCTGAGGTCCCAGATGGCCTGGCCCAGCCCGTCCACCACCCGTGCCAGACGGCCAAAATCGAGCTTGTCGGGAAGGTCGCTGGGCCTGTGGTAATGGGGATAGCGCATCGGTGCGGTGTCCGTCACCATCACGGCCGGAACGCCCACCTGCCAAAAAGACCAGTGGTCGGACCAGCCCACTCCCTCTACTTCCCCCGGCAAAGCGCCCCCCTCGCTCGGAAAAGAGGCGTGCTTGCGAAAGGCGCCCACACACCGTTGCACCAGCGGTCCTGACTTCAAATCGCCCACAAAGACGATGTAGTTGCCCTTGTCGGGATAGGCCAGGCCCAGCGGCGGCGGAAACTTTTGCGAACCCGGAGCCTCGCTGTAGTAACCCATGGTCTCCAGGCTCAGCATGCCCACCATCTCGTCTCCACGCTTTTTGGCCATGCGGGCGTACTGCAGAGAGCCCATGCTTTCGTGCCAGAAGTGGGGCGGTTCTTCGTTGGCAAAGGCAACCAGGCGAATGGTGCACTTGGGCCGCTCTTTGAGGGTCTTGAAATAACGGGCCAGGGCCAGCAGCGAGGCCACTCCGCTGCCGTTGTCATTGGCCGCCGGACAGTTCTCGGCGCTATCGTAGTGCGCTCCCACCACCAGAACTCGGGAAGTCTGCCCCGGAATTTCGCACTCCAAATTGCTGAAGGTCTTGCCGGCGGCCACAAAGTCGTGACTGCGCACCCGATAACCGGCCAGCGTCAACTGCAGGCGAATCCAGTCGCGAGCGGCATTCAGCTTGGCAAAAGCGCGGACCGAATTGCGCTCGCCGATTTTGACGGCCAGGTGGGTGACGTCCGCCCGCAGCCGGGTGGCCAGTTGCCGCTGGTAGGCGGTCTCTCGAGGCAATGGACCGGAGAAGGACTTGCCCGGCATGTCCTTGCCCAGCAGCAGTCCGGGCTCGGCCAGCACCAGGCGGGTCAAGAGCAGGGAGAGAATGGCAAAACGCATGCGGGCCGATTCGCCCGCGCCAGGAGAGCCTCCGCTTTTTGAGAAGCCCTGATCCTATGTTAATTGTCGTCATGAAAGACCAGGCCTCCGTGAAGCAAATCGGCGGCGTTCTTCGAGAAATCGAATCTCAGGGTTTGACCCCCTTCCTCTCGCGAGGCAAAGACATCACCCAGGTGGGGTGCATGATCAAGGGTGACTCGGGTCAAATGGAGGAGAAACTCCTCGGTCTTGACGGAGTAGAAAGAACTTTTGCTTCCAGCCGACCCTTCCGCCTGGCTTCCCGAGAATTCCACCCGGAGAACTCGGTGGTGCACGTGGGCGGAGTGCCGGTGGGCGGAGAAAAACTGGTGGTCATGGCCGGTCCCTGCGCGGTGGAAGGCCACGAACAGCTGCAGACGGTGGGCAAGCTGCTGACCGAGCTGGGCGTGCCCATGATTCGCGGAGGCGCTTTCAAACCACGTTCCTCCCCCTACAGCTTTCAGGGGTTGGGCGAACAGGGCCTGGAATTGCTCCACGAAGTGCGCAACCGCACCGGCCTCAAAGTGGTCACCGAGTGCCTCAAGCCCTCCGACGTCGAGTTGGTGGGACGCTACGCCGACCTGATCCAGGTGGGAGCGCGCAACATGCAAAACTTCGCCCTGCTGCAGGAATTGGGCCGCTGCCGCGTGCCCGTTCTGCTCAAGCGCGGCATGATGAACAGCCTGGAAGAGTTCCTGATGTCGGCCGAATACATTTTGGCCAACGGCAATCAGCAGGTCATCATGTGCGAGCGCGGCATCCGCACCTTCGAGACCATGACCCGCAACACGCTGGACATCAGCGCCGTGCCGGTGCTGCGCCGTCTCACCCACCTGCCCATCATCATCGACCCTTCCCACGCGGCGGGAGACCGAGAACTGGTGCCGGCCCTCTCGCTGGCGGCGGTGGCGGCCGGGGCGGACGGGCTGATCATCGAAATCCATCCGGAGCCGGACAAAGCCTGGTCGGACGGGCCGCAGTGCCTGAACTTCCCGGGATTCCGTGCGCTGATGGGTCAGCTCCAAGCGGTGGCGCAGGCGGTGGGTCGCACCCTCTAATGGACAGCGACTCCTACTTTCACGGCTACTCGCCGCTGACCATCCGCTGGGCGCTGGACGCGCACGCTGGTCTGAAAGCCATCTGGGCCTTCATGGCGGGCTCTCCCTTCACTTATCCGGATAAGTGGGAGCCTTATCGGGCCGTGCTGAACACCGCCGGCAACTATACGATGGGCATCAGCACCTCGCTGGGCCGCACCGGCGCCAGCCGAGTCATTCACGCCTTTTTCGGCGACGGCGAGCAAGATAGCGCCGTCACCATTGGAGATGAGCAGCCCTGGGAACTGGGCAGCCATCCTCCCGGCTGCGGCACCGCCTGGAAACCGGCGCTGCTGGCCATGTGGGCGGGCAGTCCCTGGCCGGGTGAAGAAGCCGGCACCCCCTGGCCGGAAGCGCCGGGACAGTGGGCCATGTGGGGTGACCCCGGGCTCTCGGGACTGCCCCGACCCCAGCCTCGCAGCACCGACCCGCTGGAGCGAGTGGTCCCGCCACCGCTGGCGATGCCCGTGGAAGAAAGCGGCATTTTGGGTTGGGCGGCGCCGTTGGGCGTGCCCAGTGCCAGCCTGCCCAAGAGGTTGAGCTGATGCAGGCGGAAGCAAGTCTGGCCCAGGCCCGTCAATGGCTCAGTGAAGGCCTGTTTAGCGAATCCTACGAGATGCTGCTCAGCCTGCGTCGCCAGTTCGAGCAAGAACCTCCGGCACCGGCGCTACTGTTGGACATGTGGCGGGGGTTGCTGACGCTGGCGCAGGCTCGTAGCGACGCGAGTCTGGTGCAGGAAATCGTGCCCAAGATGCTTCAGGCGGGACGCGACCAGTTCGAGTTCGACTCCAGCCAGATGGGCTCGTTGCTGCATCACGCCGGGCAGGCACTGGCCGCCATCGGGGCTGGCTCCGATGCCGAGACCTTCTTCATGCAGGCCTACCGTCGTTTGCCGGACACTCCCAAGGCGCGCTACGAATACGGCCTGCAGCTGGCCTACTTCTACGCCAGCTATGGACACATCGACCAGGCTTTGCGCTGGTCCAAGGATGCCGCCGGCAAAGCCGCCAACGCCGAGGAGCTCATGCTGGCCCACCGGGCCATCTGCTGTTTCTACGACGCTCAGGGGAAGTCTCTGGAGGCGGCCGGACTGCGCCAGCAGGGTCAGAGCTCCATGCCGGACCAGAATCCGGCCTGGCTGCTCATCGATCAGGCCCGCAGTCAGAGGCGTCTAGGATTCGCCAGCCGAGCCGACGCCCACTATCGGGAGGCGGTGGGCAGCCTGCCGGACGGCGACAAAGCCCGCATTTACCGGGAGATCGCGCTGAACTTGCTGAGTCGCCGCGACCTGGCCGGGGCCGAAGCCGCCCTGGTCGAGGGCATGCAGTGGGTCAACCCGGTCAGCTTTGAGGGACAGCTTTTACGAGCCGAGCAGGCCCGCCTCTGGCAGTTTCAGGGTCGCTTCCCCGAAACCGAAGCGGTGGTTCAGGAAATTCTGGCGCTCTGGTGTGAGCGCTTTGCCCCCCATCACCCGCTGTGCCTGCGCTTGCGGGAGGTGCTGGTGGAAGTCTCCATTTTGCGCCGCGACTGGATGCAGGGACTGGCCCGCGCCGAGGACTTGCTGCGCGTCAGCAGCGGAGCCTATGGCGGCGAACATCCCTGTGTGGCGCGCGCCCTCTACTGGATGGCCCAGGTCTGGTTTTACGAGGGAGCGCGCGAGCAAGCCAAAGCGGCTCTCACTCAGGCACAGATGATCTGGGACGAGTGGGCGGATTTTGCCGAGGTGGAGCGAGCCCTGATCCATTTCGGAATGGGCTTGATCTTCGCCGACGAGTTGGAGTTCTACAAGGCCGAGGACGAGATGAAGAAATCTTGCGATCTGATCGAGCAGCGCGGTCTCGGCGACCAGGCGCTGGTGCTCGGGCACCTGCTGGGCGCTCGCGGCGATATCTGCCGGATCACCGGCCGGGATCGCCAGGCTCAGGAATGCGCGCAGCGTTCTCAAGAACTGTTGCGACCCAAGAAGTGAGGGAACTCTCCGCGGTTGCCGCTGGTAGAACCTTTGGGATAATATGAACGGAATGGCACCCAGACTTCAAACCATCGCATTCGCCGCCAGTTGGGCCTCTCCGCTGCCGCTGCCGTCCTGGCTGACCGCCAAGACCCAGCGCAACAGCAAGGTGCGCCTGCAGGGGGCGGTGGACGCCATTTACCTGGAGCACAACCGTCTGGTCGTGCAGGTGGGGGAGGAGGACCTGATCTGGGTCTTTCTCGATGCCGACACCCGCTTCGTGGACGTCGTCCCGGAAGCTCTGAAGCCCGGCCACAAAGTTCAGGTGGACGGCTTGCTGGCCGATGACCGGCTGCAGGCCACCCAGGTCAAGTTACTCGGTCAACTGCTTTAACGCTTCGCCGCGAACCGCTCCGGTCGAACCGTCGATGGAGCGAATGTCCATCTGACTCAGATCGATAATGGGAGCAAAGGCCTGGGCGTGGAAAACTTCGCAAAAGCTGCGCGCCGAATCGGACGGATTTCCCCGAGGCTGGCCTTCGAAGCGACCGGCCGAGGTGCCGTCGGGACCGATCAGCTGACCACTCACCTTGTCCTGGCCCGCCTGAAGCTTGAGAACAAAGCCGTCCGAGGCCTTTTGACAACGGGGTGAGGCATAGAGCCACTTGCGAGCCGAGTTGCTACTCTCGCTGCCATCCGTCTCGATCGAAACGGGTAGAGCCACCTGGACGGCTCGGAGCTGGCTGGGATCCGTGTCCATCAGGCTCTGCAAATAGGTCATCGCCTCCTTGCGCCGCCCCTGCTGGTTGAGCGCTTTCACGAGCACGGCTTTGCAGCGATTGCGCAGTTTGACCTCAGCCGCCGGCAGACTCTTGATGGCCTCCTCGAGGCTCTTCTGAGAGTCCGCCACGCGCCAGTCATAGAGATAGGCTTCCCCCAGGATGGCCGTCAGGTAGGGCTTGCGAGCGGCCATTTCCGGCTTCTCGACCTTCAGGCTCCGCTCCACCGAGGCGATCACGGCACCCGGCCCAAAACAGCTCCACACGGCCGTGCTGAAGCTGGGCAAATCCAGCGCTTTGGCTCCGTAGGGTTGCAGAAATCCGTCCACCCCCGTATTGGCGGCGATCAGGTTGGCCACCCGGTCGCGTTCCCGAGCCACCTGACGCTCCATGGAAAAGAGCCGGCCCAGCAACCCGGGCACTTCTTTCCAGGCGGCATAGCTCAACTTCTCGCGAGTGCGCTGAATGTTGCGCTGTAGAGCCAGCGAGTAGAGATAGACCAGACGGCCTTCCACCAAGGTGGGTGCGGTGGAGATACTGGAGTTTCGATCCTGGCGGCGGATCAGCATGCCCAGTTTCTCCAGGGCCATCTCGTCATATCCCATCTGCAGCAGTACTGAGCCGAGATGTCCATAGCACTCGGCCCATTTGTTCTGGGATGCCTGAGCGGATCCGGAAATACGCCAGGCCTGCATCTGCTTCAGGGCGGACAGCGCCTCGGGCATCCTCGATTCCGCGGCGTAGAGTTCCGCCAGAAATCCCCAGGGATCGCTGTAAGTGTAGGCATTGAACATCTCGGTGGACTTGAGCATCAACTTTTCGCTCTCGTCGTAGCGCAACAGGTCGCGCGCCGCCTCACCGGCATTGCAGAAAAAAACCGGGTCGGACCCGTAACCGGCTTCTGAAGCGATCTTTTGGAAATATTCGTAGCTTTTTTCCATGTTGTCGGCTTCGAACTCGATGTTGCCGAGCGTATTGAGGGCGTGATCGCGATAGCCGGCTTGTTCCGGGTCGTCCAGCAGTTTGGTCATCAGCTGGCGCGACTCGTCAAACCGTCCCAGCTTCAGCAGCGGCCAGCCTTTGCGGGCCGTTTGCTTCTCGGAGGGATACAGCTTGTCGCGCTCATCGATGAGATCGAGAGCCTCCTGATAATGCTCGAGTTGCTGGGCCGTTTCGCTGAGCTCTTGCAGGACCGTCCCGTAAAGCGGGCCGGAGGCGCTGCTCTCGGGATGCTCAGGGAAAGCCCGCTCAATGCCCTTGCGGGCCCGAGAATAGCAATAGTAAGCCCTCGGGATACTCCCCTCGCCATAATGGTAGATAGCCCCCAGCAAATACAGAGCCGCATAGTTGTCAGGCTCTTTCTTCAAGATCTCTTCGGTCAGCTTGCGCGCCTGGGCATACTTTTGAGACTGAAAAGCGCTCTCAGCCTGGGCATACTCGGAAGTGCTTTCCGGCGTCTCCCCCCACAGGGGCGCCGAGGCCAGCAGCAGCGCGCACAGCAGCTTTTTCACGGACGCAAAGTGGTCCGCGAGAGCTTGTCCAGCACTGGCGCCATGGCTTCTTTGAGGATCTGCACGGCTTCGCCACTCCCGGGCGCCAGGGCCATGCGATGGCAGAAGACGTAGGGAGCCAGCCACTGCACGTCGTCGTCGCTGACGTAGTCCCGGCCACGCAGCAAGGCGGCCGCCTGCAGGGCCGGGGCCATGAGCACCAGACTGCGGGTCGACATGCCCTGCAGAACCTGCGGATGGGCGCGCACGGCCCGGGCGATGTCGACCAGGCAGGCGTTGATGTTGGGATGCAGGTAGACGTTCTTTTGCAACGACAGCCGGGCCTCCACCACCTCGCCGCGGTTGACGGCCGGCAGCCCCTCCATCGAGGAGCGGGCCGCTCGTTCCAGTCGAGTGTTGAGCACGGCGATCTCGGCATCGCGCTCGATGAAGTCCATGCGGATCTTGAAAAGGAAGCGGTCGAGTTGGGCCACCGGCAGCGGATACGTTCCGCTCAGATCCAGCGGGTTCTGGGTGGCGATCACGAAAAACAGGTCGTCCAGTGGATAACTCACGTTGTCCACCGTTACTTGTTTCTCGGCCATGGCCTCGAGCATGGCCGACTGCACTTTGGGCGAGGTGCGGTTGATTTCGTCGCCCAGCACGATGTAGGCGAAGACTGGACCGCGGCGGAACTCGAAGGTCGAAGTATTGGTGTCGAAGATGGAAACGCCGGTGATGTCGCTGGGCAGCAAGTCCGGCGTGAACTGAATACGGCGGAAACTCGGGATATCGTCTTCCAGCAGATCGTCGATGATCGAGTCGCCGAGAGCCTTGGCCAGCGTCGTCTTGCCCGAGCCCGGGTAATCTTCCAGCAGGACGTGGCCGTCCGCCAGCAGGGCGACCAGAATCAGCTCAATGATGCTGGCGCGTCCTTTCACGGCGTGCTTGAGCCGATCTTCCAGGCGCTTCATTACCTCACGGGGTTTCTCCAGGTCGGTCAACGGGTCGTCCTCTTTCCTCTATCTAACTTTCAGGGGACTGATCGGATCCAGCCAACCCCAATAGCGGCGCCAGCCCACCACGGTGCGACGGCGCAACTGACTCAGACATTCTTTCAAGAGCGGCAAGACCTCACGGTCCGGCTGGGCTCCTGGTGGCCCCAGGCGCAGGCGCAGGTGAACCCGCACCAGCGGCAGCAGGGCCGGCAATTCCTCACCCAGGCGACGCGCGAACTCCTCGCAAGACTCATCGCGGCGGCGCACGGTGCCTTGCTCGGCCAGACGGTCCAGCACGCAAATGTAGGCAACCCGGGCCTGGGCCGGCCCCGGCGTCCAGAAGGGCGCGCGGCGGCGCCAGACCTTCCACAGCAACAGGACGGCCCAACCGACCAGCACGGAGCCGGCCGAGCCGTAGACGACGACCTTCAGGAACAGCACCGCCATTTTATGCAGGTCGAGGGGCGGACGATCGTCCTCGGGACGTCGGTCCTTCTTGTCCTTGCGGGCCATGTCGCCCATCATCTGCTGCAGGTTGTTGTCGACCTGCTCTTTTTCGGGCTCGAGATTCTTCTTGGGTGCGATGTCCAAATCCAGCCAACCCACGCCCTGCAGGTAGATCTCGGGCCAGCTATGGGCATCGCTGTTGCGGATCAACAGGCTGCTGCCGGCTCCGCGCTGCTGGGCCATCACCATGTAACCGTCGGAAATCCGCGCCGGAATGCCGGCCGCCCGATACAGGTAGCAAGCCGAGTGACTGGTGAAGACGCAATAGCCGATGCGCTCACCAAAGAGATAGTCGCTGACCGGATCGGCGGCTCGAGAAGAGGGAGACTTCAAGGAATAGGTGGCGTTCTCGTCCAGCCATTTCTTGATATAGACGGCCTTCATGAAAGGGGAGGAACGCCCGGCTTCGGGCATGGCGGCGATAATCGACTCGGCCAACTCTTTGTAGCGCCGATCCGCGGGACCCTGAAGATAGTGGCTCCACTCGTCTGCGGTCCAACTCTCCTCACCGGCCTTGTTGGGAATCAACTGTCGGTATTCCCCGGTCAGCACCAGGCTTTCGACGTCATAAGCTTTCTGAAAGCGGTCCGGGTCCGGGTTGGAGACAGCCCAGTAATGCTGCGGATTGATCAGTCCGAACGGGCGTGGATGCAGGTCGAGCAAGGCGACGCGCGTGTCCAGCTTCTGGAAGTTCCACTGGGAGAGCTCGGGCACTCGCATGCCCAACTCTTCCGGTTGAGCCTCTTTGTCGTAGTAACGCGTCGGAAAGCCCTGCGCGTTGTCGCGGTCGAAGCGATCGTCGTTGCTGCGCACCATGTTGATGCCGTTGTACTGGCTCTCACTGGTTTCCCGGAAATAGTAGGCACCCGAGGGCGGGGTGTAGTCGTCCTGGAAGACGACGATGGCCACCGGATAAGGCTTGGGCTTGGTCGAATCTTCGAAGGGGTCTTTGTCTTTTTTGTTAGGGTCGGGCTTGCCCTGGCCTTTGCTGGGCGGGGGCGGGGCGGGGGTCTGCAGGTTGCCCTCCGGACTCAGCCGGTTCTCCTCACCGCCCGGCTTGCCCATGCCGAACTTCTCGAAGATCTGCTTGACCTGGTTGCTGGGCACCACCAGATAGAGCCCCACCAGCAACAGAAGCATCAAGGGCAGGTCCCACCAGGGACGCCGGTTGCCCGGACGGTTGGCGGCCAGAGTACAGACCGCCACCAGCGCCAGGGAGCCTACCGTCAGAAACAGCGGGGTTGGGTCCAATCCTCTCAGCCAGAGCGGATCCACCAGCTGAAAAGGGCGGTTGATGTAGCCTTCGCGGTGGGCCTCCAGAGCGGTCACAAAGATGCCCCCGGCCGCCGCCAATTCCAGCACCGAGCCGAGGGGCGAGCGCCAACTCAGGCTGCGCAGCGCCGCCACCGAACAAAAAGCCCAGAGCGCCGCCTGCAGGGCCTGGCGGAACAGCACCCAGCGGTCGCTGCCGATCGTCAGAGGCAGGCTGCTGGCCCGGTCCAGCACCGCAAGCAAACCGCTCCCCACCAGCCAGAATACGACCAGAGCCACCAGGATGGCGCGGCAGCGGAAGTTCTGACCGGTCGAGAAATACCAGGCCACCACCGCCAGCCCCGCCCCCAGGGCCGCCCAAAGAGGAATGGCCGCGGCCGGCGTGATCAGATACTGGTTCAAGAAGGCGAGGGCGGGCCACAACAGCAGCAGGCTGACCCAAAAGGAGCGAGGTCTCTCGTTCACGCGCTGCGCCTCGCGAAGACCTGGAGGTCACCCAGAATGGCGCCGTTGCGCCGATCGATCAAGACAACCTGGCCGGGAAAACCACGCCAGAGCGCGGCTGCCTGGCGCAAGTGTTCTCCCAGCTGTTGAGCCGCCTGGGGTCGGACCAGCCATTTTTTCCAACCCGCCTCGGCGACCGGGGCCGGTTGGCCGTCGATGGCCAGACAAAGTTGCAGAGGCACCCGACTGGCTCGCAGGGCGTCGCGCACGGCCACATCCTGACCGGCCAGGTCCAAAGGCAAGACGACGATTCCCTGGGAGTAACCGTCTTGTTCCGCCTGCCGGAGATAAGCGGACACCTGGGACGGCTGCGGAACTCGGCTGTCGGCGGAGCGACACAGGCGCTCCATCGCGGCCACCTTGTGATGGTCGTGGCCACTGGTTCCATCACTGCCGAAGCGCCACTCGGGGCCGAGCATATCCCCCTCCAAGAGAACTCGGCAGACGGCCGCGGCCGCTTCATCGCGCGGGCCCGTCATCAGATAGGCACAGACTTTGGGGCGCGGAGCCAGCGCCCGCTCGGGTACGCGCACCATCAGGCGGCGCGTGCGGGCAAAAACTTTCCAGAGAATGGTACGCGGCGAATCTCCGCGAGAATATTGACGAAGATCCACCCGGTCGCCGTCGGGGTTACCGCGCGGATCGGAAACGTCCTCACCGCTGCTCCAGCGCACCAGCAAGGGCTGCTGATGGAGCTGTCCCACTCCCGGGATGACGCGAAAGTCGCCCCGCTGGATGCGCTGAAAACGAATCCGCGACAGACCCAACAAGTCGCTCACCTGAAATTCGCGAACCACCGACCCGTAATGACCTCGTCGGGCCATCACGATCTCTTCCTGGTCGAAACCGTCCCGCCGCACGATGCGCACCTCCGCACCGGGCTCCAGCCAGCGCCAGCTGACCTGGACAAAAGGAAACCAGCTCCACAGAGGCACCGGCGAGGGGAGCCAGTACGGCCTCTCGGCCTCGGCTCCGTGAGGAAGGGCACCACCACCTTGCCGCAGTTGCCGCAGCAAAGTCAGGGTGCGCAAGCAAACCAGTACGACCACCAGAGCCAGCACCACCAGGAAGCCCGAGCAGAGAGACTGCAAGACCAGGTCCTGACTGCCCAGAGCCAGGTAGCGCATCACGGGAATGGAGGCGCCAAAACAGACCAAACCCAGCGGGCTCAGGGGAAACCAGCCCAGGGCAGTCCAGCTCCATTTTAGCAGGCGCTTCGTCACGGCTGGTGCGTTCGAGCAGGGGCTCATGAAATACTTCCTGCCATGTGATTGACGCTGTTCGGTCTAATTGCTATACTTTCGGTCGCATAACAGGTCAAAGCAGAAGGATTATCTTCTCACCCTGCAGCGTTCTTAGCTAGCAGTGGTTACCGCGAAAGCGCACGAGGTCCACCTTGTCCGCCTGAACCTGCTCCACGCAGGTCGCAGTAGTTAGAGCCGATAGGCTCTTTCTGTCTTTGTCCGGGAACAAGGAGTTGACTTATTTCCAAGGATCTACGCGTTAACCAACAGATTCGAGCCCGAGAAATCCGTGTGATCGACGACCGGGGGGAACAGCTCGGTATCATGGATCCGCGAGACGCACTACGTCTCGCCCAGGAGCGAGATCTCGACCTGGTTGAGGTATCTCCTCAGACCAAGCCTCCCGTCTGTCGTTTGATGGACTATGGGAAGTGGAAGTACGAGGCGGCCAAAAAGAACCGCGAAGCGGCGAAAGCCAGCGTTCAGCGCAAAAAAGTCCAGGAAATTCGAGAAGTCAAGCTGCGCCCGAAGATCGACGAGCACGACTATATGGTCAAAAGCCGCATGGTCCAACGCTTGTTGTCGGAAGGCGACAAGGTCAAAGTAACGATGATGTTCCGCGGCCGTGAGGTCGTGCACGCGAATATCGCGCTGAAACTGCTTGAGCGGGTCTTCAACGACGCTCTCGAGCTGGCCATCATCGAGAACCGGCCTCGACTGGAAGGGCGCAACATGATTATGGTGCTCGCCCCGAAAGCTGGCTCTACCGCAGGCGCCGCAGGCTCGTCCTTCGCCGCCCCGGCAGCTCCCGCACCCGCGACCCCGGCGGCTCCCGCAGCCGCCACCCCAGCGCCGGCCAAACCGGACGCCGGCTAAAAAATCATCTACCGGGGCTCACCCCCCACCATGAAAGGAGCGCCCCGATGCCCAAGATTCGCACCAAGAAGGCGGTCGCCAAACGCCTGCGAGTAACCGGCAGTGGCCAGATCAAGAGGATGCGCCAGTTCTCTGGCTGTCATCACATTCGCGAAAAGAAGTCTCCCAAGCGCACGCGCAAGTTCCGGAAGGTCGTCCTGGTTCATCCTTCGGACGCCAAGCGGTTGAGACTGCTGGCTCCCTACGTCTTTTAGGAGCCGTTGGAAGGAAAGGAAGTTAAGTTATGCCCAGGGTAAAACGCGGTAATATTGCGATCAAAAAGCGTCGCAAACTGATGAAGGCCGTTAAAGGCTTTCGGGGAGCTCGTAGTCGTCGCGTCAATTGCGCGACCGAGGCGCTCAATCACTCCATGGCTTACGCCACTCGCGACCGTCGCGCCAAACGACGCGACCTTCGCCAGTTGTGGATCGCCAGAATCAACGCCGGTGCTCGCGAAAACGGTCTGTCCTACAGCCGTCTGATCGCTGGCCTGAAAGCTTCGGGAATCGAAGTGAATCGCAAAATCCTGTCGGATCTGGCCGCCAGCGATGCAGCAACCTTCACCCAGTTCGCCGAAGCCGCCAAGAAGGGTCTCGCCAAAGCTTGAGTTCTGGTGAGCCCGACGGCCAGAAAGACCGCCTGGAAGGGCGGTTTTTCTTTTCCCAGCCGCATCAGCAGGTCCGCATCGGTCTCGATCCGCGCCTGCCAGACCTGGTCTTGCCTTCCATTTTGGAAGTGCCTTTCGCCCGGCTGGCAGAGCGCGGCATCGTCAACTACATCTTCGATGTAGACAATACGTTACTGCCCCAGTTTTCCCAAAGGGTGGAAGACAAGGTCGTCAACTACCTGCGGAAGGCTCAAAGAGAAGGCTGGATTCGCAGCGCCTGCTTGCTTTCGAACGCCATGTTCGGCAGCGAGCGCCAGTTGCGCATGGAGCGAATCGGCAAGCAACTGGACATCCCAGACCTTTTCGCCGCCGACTTCTGGTCTCGCAAGCCCCATCCGGTGGGTTTCTACTGGGCTCTGGAGCGGATGAACTGCACTCCGGCCACCACCGCCATCGTGGGCGACCAGATCTATTCCGACATTGTAGGCGGCAACCGCATGGGACTCTACACCGTGCTGGTCAGCCCCCCGGGTCCGGACCACTGGAGCACCGGCCTGGTCATGCGCCGGCTGCGCGAATGGCTGCTATTGCGCCATTACGGCATTTCCCGGCCCATCTGGCGAGAGGCGCCCGAGGAAGAGTAAGCGAAGGAGAAGTTATGAGCCAAAGAACCGTCATGTGCGTCAAGCTGAAAAAAGAACTGCCTGCCCTGGAGGCCCCGCCCATCCCCGGGCCGGTTGGCAAGAAAGTCTACGAGCAGGTCTCCGCCGAGGGCTGGAAGCTTTTTGAAGAACATTTCATCATGGTGACCAATGAGAATCGCCTGGATCTGATGGACGACAGCACCAATCAAATTTTCTTCGATCAAATCGAGCAATTCTTGTTCCAGGATACGGCCAAGCCGCCGTCCGGCTACGTTCCCGTTGCAGAGAGCTAGAGCTTCGACTGCAGACTGCAGGTGATGCCTGCCGGGCCTGAAAGTGGGCGGCTGTGAAAAAACGGGATGGCTGGCTCCTGGAGCTACTTTGCATCGGTCTGGTCTTGCTCTTAAGTGCTGGCGCCTTTTGTTTCGCCTACCACTGCACGTCCTGGCAAGAACTGCAGCGCCCCTGGTATACCTTCAACGACGTTCCTCTCATGCAGGCCTACGCAAAAGTCGCCGCCGAGGGGGATGCGCTTCCCTGGAAGCCTCGCATGGTCTCCCGCCTGAACGCTCCCTACGTAGCCAATTGGTGCGACTTTCCAACTCCGGAAGAACTGATCTGGGACTTCGGTGGAGTGCTCACCAACTGGCTGGGAGTGCCGGAAGCTTACAATGTTTCCATCCTGATCGGCCATCTACTGGCCGGCTGCAGTTTCTATGTGGCCGCACGCATGCTGGGCGCGGCCCGGGCCCCCTCGCTTTTTTGTGGGGTAAGCTTCTCCATGACGCGCTTCCTGTGGGTCCGCGATACGGTCCACATCAACCTGGCTTACTGTTGGCATCTCCCCTTTCTCTGGGTGGCGACCAACTGGTTCTGGCAGCGCCGACCGCTGACCCCCCGCGTCTGGGCCGGGATGCTGGCCCTGTGCGCCGTAACGGCCTGGCAAAACCCTTACTACTGGTTCTTCTGGCTTGTCATGCTCGTGCCATGCTGGCTGCTCCCGATCTTTCAACGCCAGTGGCGCCCGGCGCTCGGTCCTCTGGTGGTCACCGGTATCAGCACTTTCTTCGTCTTCCTGGGCCAGTTCGACAGCCTGCTGGGATGGATGGCCTTCGGCAAGGGGCATCCCTTCGTGCGCACCCTCAACGAACTCCAGCTCTACAGCTTACGGCTACCGGAGTTCGTGCTGCCTCACGGCCACCGTTGGGTCCGCTTTGACGAGTGGTCCTATCTGAATTACTACATCCCCATGACTCGAGATGCCGGCGAGAAGGATAGTTCCTACCTCGGCTTTCTAGGAATCATCGCACTGGTCTACCTCATCGGGGTAGGTGTGCGCCGCATCTGGTGCCGGCAGCCGGTGCCCTTCGCCTTTGGCATGAGCGTGTGGCTGTCCACCTTCATGGTTTCCGGCGGATTGACCATGTTGGCCGGCTCTTTGGGATTTCTGCTGTTCCGCTGCACGGGGCGCAGCTCGATTCTCATTCAGACGGGACTGCTGCTCTTTATGGCACTCCGACTGACCCGTTGGGAGACTTTCCGCGGCAAGCGAATTTTTTGGGTCCTACCGCTTCTGGTTTTCACCGCATGGGACTGCATACCGCCCTACATCGAAGACCGCGAAGAGGCCGGTAAGTACGTCGCCAATCACCGCACCACCGCCCAGTATTTAGAGCAGAAGCTGCCTCCCCGTTCGATGGTTTTCCAGTGGCCTATGATGGAATATCCGGAGTCCTTCAAGAATCGCGAGGTCTGGCACTATGAACTGCTCATGGCCTACCTCTACTCGAAGCAGCTGCGCTTTTCGTACGGCAATTGCCGCAATCGTCCGGAGTCTCAGTGGCAGTATCACCTGGTCGATCGAAAACCCGAAGCCATCGCCCGAGAGCTGGAACGCTATGGATTTGCCGCGCTCTGGCTCTACAGCACCGGCCTGACCGCTGAAGAGAAAGCCGTTTGGAGCAGTTGGCGTTCCCAGCCGGATTTCCGCAGTCCCAGCGGAGACCTTTGGATCTATCTGCTGAAACCGGCCGCTCAACCGACTCTTCCCAAGCTCGAGCCCTGCCGAGTGTTATCTCCGGCCTTTTACGGCGTGGAGTCGGACTCGAAGTTGGGTCTTAAATGGCGTTGGGTCTGGGGACGGGCGCGAGTGGACCTGCTGCTTCCCAAAGACTGTCGATATCGTTACCGTTTTGGCCTCTCGGCCATCGGTAGCGAACGGAACATCGAGCTGCGGCTGGACGGCAAGCATTTCGCCAGCGTGCTGGCTCCAGCCCGCTATGGAGTCTATCGTCAGGTGGAACTGGACCTGTCCCAGCTCAAGCCCGGCGACCATCGACTGGAGTTGATTCCTGACGGGTCCGCCCTGCCACCTCTCAAGGATGGGCGCCGCCTGACTTTCCAGTATATCAACGAGGCGCTGGAGCCTTTGCCGTGACCCATTCCAGAGGCAGGTGGGCCGACGTGCTCTGCCTGTTGCTGGCTATCGCCCTCAGTCTCTTGGCCTGCTGCGTTTACTATCAGTGCTTCAAGCCCGAGACTTTATCCCAACCCTGGTTCACCTTCGGTGACGTCCCTTTAACCGAGTCCTATGCCAAGGTGGCGGCCGAGGGGCAAGCTCTGCCCTGGAAGCCTCGCATGGTACAGAGACTCAACGCCCCTTTCGTGGCCAATTGGTGTGACTTTCCCACCCCGGACGAGCTGGTCTGGGATGCCGGCGGTGTGCTGGTCGCCTGCTTTGGCGTAATCCGCGCCTACAACCTGGCCATCCTGGCCGTGCACGGGCTGGCCGCCTCCGGTTTCTACCTTGCCGCACGCTGCCTCGGGGCGGCTCGAGCCCCGGCTCTCTTTTGCGGTGTCAGCTACTCGATGGCTCGCTATCTCTTCGTACGAGACAGCGTCCACATCAACTTGAGTTGCTGCTGGCACGTGCCCTTCTTCTGGGTCACCGCCGACTGGTTCTGGCGTCGCAAGCCGATGAATTTGCGTTTTGGTCTGGCCTTGCTGGCCCTCTGCGCCGTAACGGCCTGGCAGAACCCCTATTACTGGTTCTTCTGGCTGGTCATGCTGGTGCCTTGCTGGCTGGTCCCGCTCTGCCAAAGGGACTTCCGGGCGGCGGGCTGGCCGCTGGCCACCACCGCGCTGAGTTGCGTTTTTCTCTTCCTGGGACAGCTGGACAGTTGGCTGGGCTGGCAGACCTACGGCAGAGGCTACGCCTTCGTGCGCGACGTTCACGAGCTGTTGGTCTACGGATTGCGCCTGCCCGAGTTCTTCCTGCCGCAAGGACACCACTGGTCGGCGCTGGACGGCTTCGCCTATCAGCACTACTACCGACCCATGGTGGGAAATACGGGCGAAACGGACAGTTCCTATCTGGGCCTGGTCGGGCTGCTGGCCGGGCTTTGGATGGTCGTGGACGGAGTACGGCGACGAGTGCGCAATCAGCCGGCTTTCTTTTTCCTCATGAGCTTGTGGCTGGCCTTCGTTATGTTGAATGGCGGCTTGACCATGCTCGGGGGTTCTTTCGGGCTCTTGCTCTTCCGCTGCAGCAACCGTTCTTCGATCGTCTTTCAGGCGGGACTGCTGCTCTTTCTGGCCTTGCGTCTGACCCATTGGCGCATCCTGAACGGCAGACGCTCTCTGCTGATCGTGCCCTTGCTGGCCTTCACCGCCTGGGATTGCTTTCCACCGTTTCTCTTGGAAAAAGAAGCCGTTTCTAAATACGTGCAAAACCAGCGTGCGGCCGTGGACTACCTGCAGGCCGAGCTTCCCTCCAGGTCCATGGTCTTTCAATGGCCCCTGATGGAGTATCCCGAATCCCAGCGCGTGGGCACCATGTGGCACTACGACCATTTGATGGCCTTTCTCTACTCGAAAGACCTGCGGTTCTCGTACGGAGACTGTCGCAACCGCCCGGAAACTCAGTGGCAGTCCCATCTGGTGGGCAAAAGTCCGGCGGCCATCGCCACAGAATTGCGCAGTTACGGGTTTGCAGCCATCTGGCTCAACACCAACGGTCTGGATGAGACGGACCGGTCGCTCTGGAGAGACTGGCGCACTCCCGACTATCGCAGTCCCGGAGGAGACCTTTGGGTCTACCGGTTACAACCGAATCCTCACCCGATTCTGCCCCGTCTGGAACCTACACTGGCTTACTCGGGCGCCTTTTTTGGTCCGGAATCCGACCCTCGATTGGGCTTGAAGTGGCGCTGGGCCTGGGGCCCGGCCCGTCTGGACCTGCTGCTGCCAAACCCTTGTCTGTATCGTTTTCGCTTTGGCCTGAACTCGATCGGTCCTGAGCGCACGGTGGTGGTGCGACTGGACGGCAAAACCATCAGCCGCGCCCAGGTTCCCGCTCAGTATGGGGTCTACCGTCAGTTGGAGGTGGATCTTTCCCGCCTCAAGCCAGGTGCTCACAGAATTGAGTTGCTACCGGACGGACCGGCCCTGCCGCCCGTGGCAGGCGGCCGCCGCCTGACTTTCTCCCTCGTCAATCCCACTCTGGAGCCCCTGGCAGGACCTTAAGATCACCCGGCGCAAGTAGAAGAGATGCTGAAACTCTACACCGCCCAGGTCTGCCCTTTTGCCCATCGCTGCCGTCTGGCTCTGACGTTCGCTCACCTCGAGCACGAGCGCGTGGAGATCGATTTAGCCGATATGCCCGACTGGTATCGCCACATTTCTCCCAATCAGAAGGTGCCGCTGCTGGAACACAACGGTCACCGTATCTGGGAGTCGGCCATTATCAACGAATACCTGAACGAAGCCTTTCCGGACCGCAATCTGTTGCCCCAAGATCCGCTGCTGCGCGTGAAGTTCCGACTGGCCGTGGACTGGGCCGGCAATCACATCATCCCCACCTTCTACCAGGTGCTGCGCAATGAACAGGCCGACGCAGCCGAGCGAATGCACAAGGCCATCGCCGATATGCCCCAATGGCTTTCCCTGGAGGGGCCCTTCTGGCTGGGCGACCAGCCGAGCCTGGCCGATGCAGCCATCTATCCATGGTTCGAGCGCTGGGTGGCCCTGGAGCATTACCGGAACTTCCAGGCCGAGTGGCCGGCGCGAGTGCAAACCTGGTTGGAAGCCATGCGCAACCATCCACAGGTGCAGCAAGAAGCTGGAGACCCCAAACGATACGTCAGCGGTTACGCCCGCTACGCCACGCCCGCCAAAGTCTAGGGGTTCATCAGGATGCGCTGACTGGGGTAAACGACGGTCAGTTCGCATTCGCGGGCGCTTCGCAGAATCTCCAGAATGACGGCGTGGCGAACCTGCGCTTCGACCGTCTGATCGAAGGTCTCCACCAGCAACGAAACGGCCAGGCGGATGCCGAAGTCGTTCAAGGCACTGGCGGTCACGCTGACGCTTCGGGTTGGAACCGCTTGCTGCTTCAGTCGATCGCTGACCTGCTGACAGAAGCGCTCGATCTTGTCCGGATCGCTACCGTAGTCCACGGTGATCCCGGTAGCGAACCGGCGCCCTGAACGACGCCCCCAGTTGTCTACCGAGGACGTCAACAACAGCGAGTTGGGGAGAGTTACCAGCGTATCTTCCACGGTGCGGATGCGGGTGCTGCGGAAACCCAGGTCTTCCACCACTCCGTCCACCCCCTGCACGGTGATGCGGTCTCCCACCTGAAACGAGCGGTCCACCAACACGGTTAGGGAGCCGAAAATGTTCTTGACGGTGTCCTGGCCGGCCAGAGCCACCATCGCGCCCAAAATACTGAAACCGGCCAGCAAACCGGTGATATCCAGATTGAGGCTGCGGCCCAACATGCTGAGCAACAGCAAGCCCACGAAGGTTTTGCAAGTGCGCCGCACCAACGGCACAAACATCTCGCGCTCGGTTCCGGGGGTGGCGTGACCGTAGTGACTGATAAAGTAATTGGAAGCCAGATCCAACCAGCGGAAAGCGGCCAGCAAACAGTAGTAGAAACACATCAAGCGCAGCAGCAGCAGAGCCGCCAGCATGAATTCCATGGGTGGCTGCAGCAACGTGATGCCCACCATCCACCACAACACCGCAAAGAGTCGACCGGTGGCCGTGCGCGCCTCGACTTCGTGAGGCTGGGGAGTGGTGCCCAAACGCTGGTGAGTTCGGGTCACGAAGCGCCGCACGACGGCGCTGACGAAGCGCTCCCAGACCAATCCCAGAAAGAACCACAGCCCCAAAGCCGTCCAACGCGATACCGGAGCTCCCAGGACCACACGGTTCCAGGGAGTGACGGGCTCGTTCGCGCTCTCCGGCGAAGTCTTGTGCAGGGCGGCGAAGAGTTCATCGACCTGGTTCACGGTCTCAGGCGTAAAACGCCAGTTGCCCTGACCATCCCGCGCCAACTGCACCGAACCTTCCGAATGGGCCAACAAGGTCACCGGGGAAGAACCGGACAACTCCGGGATGGTCTTCACCGTCTGCAGCACCGAATACAGCTTGTAGGCGATCATGGTGCCCTTGTCGGAACGCGTGATCGGGTTCAGCGCCGACAAATCCAGGCAGTTGCGAGCCTGGGCTTCCAGGTCCGGTCGCAGCGGATTGGCCTGGGCCATCACCTCCAGAAAAGTGTCCACCGTTCGCCGGGGGCTGGAAAGCGGACCGTCGTTGACCGCCTCAGGAGTGGCAGTGCCCGTGAGGACCGGGGTGGCCGTGGGGGGAAGAGGCTGGGCCATCACCCACCAGGGCGCAGAGAGCAAAAAGATCCACAGAATCCAGCGCAGCATGCCGGGCCATTCTCGGCTGTGGGCAAGTTTTCCCAGCGCAACCGCAAACTGGAGAAGACAGCATGAAACCTTATCAGAGACAGAACCGGGGCGACCTGGAAGCCTACACCCGTTACCTGGCCAATATGGACGCGGCCATGCGGCAGAAAGTCGCCTTGACCGCGGCTCACCTTCCCTGCCAGGGAAAGGTGGCGGACATGGGGATGGGATCCGGCTCGGGCAGCCACGCCCTGGCCGCTCTTTATCCTCGCCTTCAAGTGGTGGGCGTGGACGTCAACCCAACCATGGTCGAGGTAGCTCGCCAGACCTACACTTTGCCCAACCTGGACTTCCGGGCGGGAGACATCGCTCAACCTTGCTTTGAACCCGAGAGTCTGGATGGAGTCGTCAACAGCTCGGTGCTCCACCATGTCACCAGCTACAACGGCTATGACTACAACCGGGCCGCACTGGCCCTACAGGCCCAGGTCGACCAACTGGCTCCGGGCGGTTGCCTGATCGTCAGAGATTTCCTGGCCGCCGAACCGGGCCTGGTGGAACTGAGAATTCCCCAGACACTGGAGCCTCTGTGGATAACTTTCAGCCGTCAATTCCGGGCTTTACTCCCAGAGGCCCAACGCGGCTTTGCCTACGAGCAACGGGGACGGGATGAGCGTGGCTGGTTGCGACTGCTGGTGGAGCGACGCCTGGCGACGGAGTTTCTGTTGCGTAAGGACTATCTGCAAGATTGGGACCAGGAGATCCAGGAAGAGTATACCTACTTCACCCAGCTCGAATTCGAGCAGGTCTTCGCGCGGCTGGGCCTGCGCGTGCTGGTTTCCACGCCGCTCTACAACCCCTGGATCCTCGAGAATCGCTTCGAGGGACAGTTCGAGTGGTTTCAACCCGACGGAGAGCGTCTGGATTTCCCGCCCACCAACTACTTGATCGTTGGCGAGAAAGTAGGGGCCGACCAGGGAGTGTCCTACCGTCAGCAGAGAGACGGACGAGAGGCCCAATTCTTGAAACTGGCCAGCTATCGCCAGCGCGAGAGCGGGCGAGTCTATGACCTGGTTTGTCGACCTCATCCCACCGTGGACGTGCTGCCCTACTACCTGAGCAGCAGCGGCAATGTGTCGGTGCTGGTGCGCCACAGCTATCCACGGCCAATTCTGACGGAACTTTCTCGCTCCCTGGACGGCCTCAACCCATCCGCCTACGTGGTGGAGCCGATTACGGCGGTGCAGACCGAGGACCCACTTGGGGAAACTGTGGAAAAAGTGCTGTGCCGGCGGGCCGGATTGCAACCGGGCGACCTTCTGCGCCTGTGGAGCGGAAGCGTTCATTACCCCTCACCCGGCGGGATCCGCGAAGAAGTCGTTTGCTGCTACGCCCAGGTCGACTCGCAGGCGGATACGCACGAAGGCATTCGCGCCCTCGACGCCCACCAGCTGCTGCGCAGCGCCCAGGTCAACGGCCTCTCCGACCACCGCCTGGAAATGCATATCTTTGGCTTGCTGCGTCAGCTGCAAATCGATCCGGGCCCGTGGCTCGGTGACGCGCTGGCAGCGGTCGAGAGCGACTGGTCACCTCAGCCTTCGGACTGGAAAGTAGAGCCAGCCCGCATGTTTTTACCTCACTCCCAGACGGCCGGCTTCCTGGAGGTCCGCAGCTGCGAATTCGCACAAATCGACCGGCACGGCCGGAAACTGGATTCACAGGTCCTGGAGTACGTTGTGCCCACCCGGCTGCAGAGTCTCACCCTGGCGACCCTTCCCTTGCTTTACCATCAAGGTCAATGGTGGGTAGCTCTCGACCTGGAAGATTTGCCGGCGGCTCAGGCATTCTCCGGAAGCAGCCGGCACTGGATTGCGCCGGCCTGGAGGCTACCATCCGAAGTGCGCGATTTGAGCCAGGCACGAAGCTGGGTGGGCGCCGCTTTTGAGCGGGACTACGGCTGCCGCATCGAGGATTGGGCGCCCCTGGGCGGACCTTATTTTCCCACTCCAGGCCTGACTCCCGAGCTGGTCTATCCGGTGGCCGTGCGCCTGCAGGTCCAAACGCCGCAAAATCTGCACTTCTTTCCCTTGGAGCAGCTGGTCGGGCGCTGGGAAGACATCTCGAACGGACATCTGCGCTGCCTGCTGTTGCGAGCCTGGTTGGCTCACCGGTCCGTCTAGGCGAAAGACAGCAGTCGGCGGTGGTGGAGCCAGCGGTTCAGCCGACGCCGGTCGGCCTGGCAGCCGTCCTGGAAACGCACGCCCACTTCCGTGCCGTTCTCGGTGGGCTTGGCCCAGACCACGGTGGCAAGAAAGCTAAGGGCGCGCTGGGCTTCTAGCTTGAGGTAAACGACCAGGTCGTGACCGGCGGCTACTTTCTCCGTGACGACCAGGCGAGCGCCGCTCTCGTTGAAATCTCGGGTGGTGCCCCGGCCGAAGGTAGAGGCTTCGCCTTTGACCAGCACTTCACTGCGATGGGCGACGCGTCCACAGCCACGACGATCGAGACCGAGACTGGTTGATTGTAATGCCACGGGACGCGCTCCTCTCCTAAGATCAGGTGGAGCGTATCCCAGCAGCCTTAAAGAATCATGATTCTTCTTCTTCGGACTCCGGCTGGGTCGGTTGCAAAGAAGCCTCGTGGAGAAGCTTCTGCACCTTCATGGCATGGTCTAGCGTGTCGTCATAGAGGAACTGCAACGAGGGCACCCGCTTCAGGCTGACCTGCCGGGTAATCTCCCGACGAAAAAACCCGGACGCGCGGTTCAGGCCCTCCACCACCTCGGCCACCGGCTTGCCCATCACGGTCACGTAAAGACGTGCCGAGCTCATATCGGGCGAGACGTTGACCGAAGTAATGGTGATCAGAGCACCTTCCACGGCCGGGTCTTTGACCTGGCGCATCACCTCGTTGGCGACCTCTTGAATGAGGTCGTTGACGCGATGAATTCGGCGACTTCCGGGCATCTAGTTACAGATCTTCCCGGATGGTGACTTCCTTGCGGAAAGCCTCCAGAATGTCGCCTTCCTGGATGTCGGGGTAGTTGAGCACGGTCAGGCCGCATTCGAAACCTTCGACCACTTCGCGAACGTCGTCTTTGAAGCGCTTGAGCGACTCCAGACGGCCTTCGTGAATCAAGATACCGTCGCGAACGACGCGAATCTCGGCGTCGCGGGTAATCTTGCCTTCCTGGACCATACAACCGGCCACCTTGCCGACGCGGGTAACCTTGATGACCTGACGGATTTCCACCCGGCCCAGGTGCACTTCGGAGACGTCGGGCGTGAGCAATCCGGCCATCGCCTTACGAATTTCCTCGAGCATGTGGTAGATGACGCGGTAGAGACGAATCTCGACGCCATCTTGCTCCGCCTGGCGCTTCACCGAAGCATCGGGGCGGACGTTGAAGCCGATGATCATGGCCTGCGAAGCGTTGGCCAGCATCACGTCGGATTCGCGAATAGCGCCTACGGCACTGTGGGTTACCACCAGTTTCACCTCATCGGTGGACTGTTTGTCGAGGCTGGCCAGCAAGGCTTCCAAGCTGCCCTGACCGTCGGCCTTGACGATCACGCGCAGTTCCTTGGAGGCATTGTCACCCGAGGTAGACAGGAAGTCCTCCAGGCTGGTGCGGCCACCGACGGCGCGGATACGCGATGCACGCGACTTGTCGGAACGAGCTTCGGCGACCTGTTTGGCAACCTTTTCGTCCTCGACCACCTGCATGTGGTCACCGGCGTCGGGAATTTCGTTGAGACCGATGATTTCGGCCGGGTAGCTGGGGCCAGCCGACTTGACGTTCTTGCCGTCGGGTCCGCGCAGGGCGCGGATGCGACCCCAGGTGCTTCCCACCACAACCGTGTCGCCGACTTTCAAGGTGCCGTTCTGCACCAGCACGGTGGCCACCGGGCCAACGCCCTTGTCCAGACCCGCTTCGATGATGCTTCCCTGAGCCACCCGGTCCGGGTTGGCTTTGAGATTCTGCATCTCGGAAACCAGTCCGATCATTTCCAGAAGCTCGGTGATGCCTTCTTTCTTCAAGGCCGAGACGCCCACCGTGATGGTGTCGCCACCCCAAGACTCGGGCACCAGGTTGTATTCGGTCAACTGCTGGAGCACCTTATCCGGGTTGGCGTTGGGCTTGTCGATCTTGTTGACGGCCACGATGATCGGCACCTTGGCGGCCTTGGCGTGGTTGATGGCTTCCACCGTCTGCGGCATCACGCCGTCGTCGGCTGCCACCACCAGGATGGCCACGTCGGTGACCTGAGCACCGCGAGCGCGCATCTGCGTGAACGCTTCGTGACCAGGGGTATCGATGAAAGTGACGACGCTCTCGCCGGACTTGACCGTGTAAGCACCGATGCGCTGGGTGATGCCACCGGCCTCGGAGGCGGTCACATTGGCGCTACGGATGGCGTCGAGCAAGCTCGTCTTACCGTGGTCGACGTGTCCGAGAACGGTTACCACGGGAGGCCGCGGCGTCGTGTTGTCGGAGTCGTCCGTCTCGAGCAGTTCCAGATCGGGGAGCTCATCAGCGGACTCTTTGACGACGAAACCATACTGCTCGGCCAGGCGAGCGGCGGTTGCGTAGTCCAGAGCCTGATTGATGGAGACCATCTGGCCTTCTTTGATCAAGGCTTTGATGATTTCACCGGGAGACGTTCCCAGTCGGCTGGCCAGGTCGGCGACCGAAATCAATTCCGGCAGGTCGAGGGCTTTCACGGTTTCCACCTTGGGCGCGTGATGATGGTGATTGTGGGAGCGACGCTGGCCGCCCCCCCGGAAACCACCACCCGGGCGGTTGCCGAATCGTCCCGGCGGCTTCTGTTGGTGGGTCAAACCAGGAGCCACGGAAACACCGGGCTTCTGGGGACCACCTTTCTTGATCGGCCCACGGGAAGGGCTGATTTCGCGAGTCTTGGGTCCGCCCGGCTGGTTGGGCTTGAAACCACCACGGTTGTCGGCCGGCGGCGCGGGCGGCGGAGGCGGGGGAGCCTGCTGCTGGGTCTGCTGGCGATACTCGGCGGCGATCTGCTGGTCGACGGGGCGCGGGCGATTCTCGGCGGGCCGGGCGGCTTCGGGAGCAGCCGCCTCGGGCTGAGCGGGCGCCTGGCCCGACGGAGCCGCACTGGCTGCCGGCTGGCTGACCGGGACAACGGGCTCTTCGACTACAGGAGCCGGAGCCGGAGGAGCCTCCTCGACCACCGGAGCGGGCGGGGGTGCAACGGGTTCTTGGGTGGCTTGTTTCGCTTCCAAGGCGGTTTCCACTGGAGCTTCGCCCGAAAGCTTGCGGCGATGACGGTCCAGGATGGCTTCTTTTTCGGCGGAAGTCGCGCGATTGGCAATGCGCACGACGCGGTTGGGAGCTGCGGGGACAACCACCCGTGACGCGGGAGCGGCAGCTTTCTTCGGTTCATTCACTTTGGGCACGGGGGGTGAGTTCTCCTTACGGGCCTGCTCCATGTGCGGGGCAACAACCTCACGTATCTTTTTAACGGCTTCATCCGACAAGGTATTCGATGCCGTCTTGACGTCATAACCCATGTCTCGAAGTAGCTTCATCAGCGGCTTGCTGTCGTCCATTCCTAGCTCTTTGGCTAGCTCATACACTCTGACTTTAGAAATATTGTTCACCGCTCAATCTCCCTGGACGCTTGCATCCACTCCAGCGCGCTGTCGCTCAATTTCTCTGACAGCTGCCGGCGCAAGCGCCTTTCCTTTTGCATTCGCTGCAAACAGTCTCCGGTTCGGCAAAAGTAAATCCCCTTACCGGGCAAACTTCCATCCTGGTTGGGTAGGAAGCGTCCGTCCTCCTTCGATTTCACCAGGCGGAAGAGCTGGTCCCGGGTCTTGAGGACCCGGCACACGAGGCACATCCGCTCGGGAATTGGCTTGGTCGCGCCTGAATTGACAGGCAGGCTAGTCATCGCCCCTTCCGCGACCGCGCTTCTTGGCGGTCGAGTCGTCCTGGTCATCGCCAGCAGACTTGCCCAGAACGTTGGCTACGGAAAAAGCTTCCTTGGGGTCGACCCCTGCCGGAGCGCTATCATAGCCCTCTTCGTCGACTTCCTGCAGGTCGTTGATCTCGAAGTAATCGGGGTTGACCGTGGTCATGTCGATTTCTTCTTCTTCTTCCACAACGGGAGCGACGACGTTGACGACCGGCTTGGCAACCGCTTCCACTTTGGGACGGCTGGCCGCTTCAGCGGCTTCTTTGGCCGCCTGGACAGCACGCTGCTTTTCACGGGCTTCGCGGATCTTGGCTTCCTGCTCCACGAAGTCACGAGCCTGAGACTCGCTCTTGATGTCGATCTTCCAACCGGTCAGGCGAGCAGCCAGGCGAGCGTTCTGGCCTTCTTTGCCGATGGCCAGCGAGAGCTGACTGTCGGGGACGACCACCAGGGCCAGACGCTCTTCTTCGTAGAGCGTCACCCGCAGCACGCGAGCGGGCTGAAGGCTGTTGGCAACCAGCGTGATCGGATCATCCGACCACGGAATCACGTCGATCTTCTCGCCGCGCAACTCGTCCACGACCGCTTGAACGCGACTTCCTTTCGGACCCACGCAGGCTCCGACCGGGTCGACGGCGCTGTCCAGAGACTTGACGGCGATCTTAGAGCGGAAACCCGCTTCGCGAACCACTGCTTTGACCTGGATGATACCGTGGCGAATCTCGGGAACTTCCATCTTGAACAGTTCCACCAGAAAGCCGGGTTGCGCACGAGAGAGAACGACCTGCGGACCACGCTGCGAAGTTTTCACTTCCATCACGTAGGCGCGCACGCGGTCACCCTGACGGAACCACTCATTGTGAGCCTGTTCGTTGGGAGGAATGACACCCTCGGCCCGACCCAGGTCCACCAGCAGATCGCGACGCTCGTAGCGCTGCACGGTTCCGCTGATCAGCTCCCCTTCACGCTTGATGTATTCGCCATAAACGATCTCGCGCTCCGCCTCGCGGATACGCTGGACGATGACCTGCTTGGCGGTCTGGGCGGCAATGCGACCGAAAGTGTCGTTGGGCACTTCCATGTCGATTTCCATGCCGATGTCGGCCTCCGGAGAGAACTCCAGAGCTTCCTCCAAAGACATTTCCAGACCCGGCTCTTCCACCTCGGGAACCACCAACTTGCGCTGCCAGATATGGAGTTCGCCGGAGGCGCGATCGATCTCGATGATAACGTTCTGTTCACCGAAATTTCGTTTGTAGGCGGCCACCAGCGCATCTTCAATGGCCTTGAGCAACATATCCATGGGGATATTGCGCTCACGCTCGATCTGCTTTAACGCGCTGAGAAAATCTGTATTCATTGCCTACACAACCTCCGAGCACC
>JAFKGI010000041.1 GCA_017307785.1 Vulcanimicrobiota bacterium
TTGAGGAATGGGTCGAGGTCGATGAAGAAATCGCCAGCCATGTGTATCCTCGGTGAAAGGCCGGAAGAAAGGGCAGCGACACCAACCTGCTTGCCCATACGCTTCACCTCCTCGATGACCGGGAGGAAGTCACCGTCTCCAGTAACGATAATCGCTAGGTCGTAGTGGTTGCGGAACCCGTGACACAGAATGTCCCCAGTCATGTCAATATCGACGCACATGGAGCGTTCGGTGCCAGATTCACGCTTCCAAACGTGAGGTTCGAAACCCAACTTCCACAAAGCAGCAGCAGCCTGTTCGCGAACGTCGTCGGCACCTTGGCAAGATGTATAGTACGACCACCGGATCGCTCGCCTTTGAACAACGGCTTTAGGCCAAATTAGCTTGTCTTCTCGCTCCCAAAGTTCCCGAAACCAGACGAACACGCCCGGCCAATAGTAGGGATTGGGGTTTTCTCGAGATGTCAGCAGACGCTGGCCCTCTTCACCCCAAGCCTTCTCGGACTCCTTGGCTCGACGTGCCAAGTTTTCGCCATCAACGAACAACATCCAGCGCAAGGCTGCGGCACTCAGTTGCTCGGCTTTCTGCTGTTCCTTGAGCCCTTCGTCAATTTTATCGGCCATAAAGGTAAAGGCTGCCGCTTGGTTTAGCGTGCCGTCGTTGTTTATCAGATTCACGCCTCAGCCGCCTGCTCAGCTTCGCCCGTCAAAGGCAGCTCTGCGCTAGACCTCCCGGCCTCGGGCCCGGGAATCCCCTGCTCCGCTATTTCTTCCCCCGCAGAGCTTGCGAACGAACCGTGCTTCGCGATGTCTTCCCTAACGAGCCGCTGCACGTAGGGCCTGGCACCTTCCGGGTGATTCTTGATGTGTTCGTGTATCGCTGGTTCCAGTCTCAAACCTAGCAACGGCGCACCGCGGTCATGGTCGCTTCTTTTCGGATAAACCCTGGGTCGCCCGGGACCTGTTTTGTCTGACAAGGACACCTCCAAAAATATGAGTTAACACATATTGACAGATTGCGTTAACACAATTATTATGAGCTTACACGAAACGACACGAGGGAGCAATCGAAAATGAGCACGAATCCTTTTCAGCAAGTCACCATCCGCGGCCAACGCTTCTGGCTCCGCACCTCGATGCACGGTCGCGTTTGCAAGCTCTACCAGGCAGTCGGCGCGGGCAACCAGGACGGCCCCAGCACCGGCGCTCCCTGGGTGCGCACCGCAGCTGCCGCTCTCGAAGGCCTGCGCCAGCGGGAAGCACAGGCCGCCCGCGAGGCAGCCGCAGTGGCGCCCAAGGCATCGGTTGCAGTGGTCGCCAAAGCCCAGCGCCTCGGCCAGGGGAACCGGGTGGTGATTCTCTCGAGCTTCCACGCCCTGGTCATCGGTGACCACGCCACCTACGACGTTACGAAGTTCGGCGACAGGCTGACCTGCAATTGCAAGTGGGGCCTGACCTGCGGTCACCGCGGCCCGTGCTCCCATATCCTGGCCGTTCAGGCCGCCACCCCTGAAAGCCAGGCACCCGTGGCCAAGCTGGCAGCCCTGCTCAACGACGGCATGGCCAAGCGCCAAGCCGACGCCCAGGCTAGGCTCGCCGAAGACAAAGCCGAGCTCGATGCGCTGTTCAAGATCGCCTAGCCCGTCAGGTGTCGGCGGCCTCCGGGCCTGTATCTAGCCGCTCAGCTGCGAGCACCTTCTCCCGGTCTTCGCCGATGATGCGCTCTAGATAGGGCCTGGTGCCCTCCGGCCTGCTCTTTACCCAATCCAGCTTGTCGGGGTCAATGCGGGTATTCAAAATCGGGGCACCAGCAACATAGTGCTTATCTCTCTCAAACTTACGTTTAGGACCGCGCTTTCCAGGCGCCATCGGATCATCCATACACACTCCAAAAAAAACTTTGTCTAACAAGGTATTGCGAAACCTTGTTAGACAAAGTATACTACAGCCAGACCCGAAAGAGGAGCGAAAAGTGAAAGTTATCGGATACGTTCGCGTCTCCACCGAGGAGCAAGCCCAGCAGGGCGTCAGCCTGGCGGCCCAAGAGGCCAAGTTGCGCCAGTATGTTCAGCTTTACGAGCACGACAAGCTCGAACTCGTCGACGTGGTGGTCGACGCCGGCCAGAGCGCCAAATCTCTGAACCGGCCCGGGCTGGCCAACGTGCTGGCCGCTCTCGAGTCCGGCGCGGTGGACGGAGTCATCATCTACAAGATGGACCGCCTGACCCGCTCGGTGCGAGACCTGGGCCACCTGCTCGAAACCTACTTCCAGAAGCACGCGCTGATCAGCGTCCAGGAGAAGACGGACACCAGCACGGCGAGCGGCCGCCTGGTGCTCAACCTGCTCATCAGCGTTTCCCAATGGGAGCGGGAGGTGATCGGAGAGCGCACCCGGGCGGCGCTGCAGTATAAGAAGTCGATGGGCATCCGCCTCGGGGCGCCGCCGCTGTCTGACCCGGCCACGCTGGCCCGGGTGCGCGAGCTGCGGGCGTCAGGCTTCTCGATGGCGGCCATCGCCCAGACGTTGACCGAGGAAGGTTTCCAGACGAAGCGGGGCGGCCAGTGGCAGCCTCACACCATCAAGAAGATCCTCGACCGGGAAGCGGTGAGGCCTTGAAGGTTAAGGCGGCGGCAGACCCGCCGGACTGGTCCTCAGCGCTCGAGCTGGTGGAAACGATACTCGTGAATGTTGGGCTCGCTCCGACTGAAGCTCGGCAGCGAGTGGTCCTCTGGCGGGCACGACAGCATCATCTCGAGGGTCAGGCGCTCGAAACACTCTTCTTCAGGATGGACCCGTCAGAGCACGCTGACCAAATTCTGCGCTGGGCTCTTGAGGGCCAAGCCGTGGAGGAAGACTTGCGTGCTGGCGCCAGTGCACTGGGAATCATTCTCGACCCCGACCCACCTTTCAGTTGATAGGAGGTAACTATTGTCCCCCCCAAGACACAATAAAGACCAAGGACTTGCCTGTTATTCAGACGGCTGCTGGGGAGTCGATGCCTACATCAACAATCGGCGGGTGCGAAAGAAGGTTGGCGGTAAGCAGGCGGCTCGCGAAGAGCTGGCCAGACTGAAAGCCAACGCAACCCGCCAGCACGTGACCGGACCGAACTTCGACGCGGTGCGCCACGCGCTCTCGACCGTCGAGGAAGTGGTTGCCGCCCTTCGAGACCAAGTGGCAACCAGCAAGGCCCGCGAGCAGATTGCTCGTTCTGCACTGGCCCGCTTGCTAGAGACGGTGAATTACTTCGCCGACACGGACGACACCATGGCCGCGGCCAGCGCAGCCGCGCAGCAGGTGCTCGACCAGCTTTACACTGACAGCCATTAGCTCACCGAAACGACCGGCCTAGCATTGCTATGCCTTGGAGGCCCAATGAACCTTAAAACCAACGGTAAGAAAGGACCATTCCGCAAATGAGTACAACGACCCAGACCCTTACCTTCGACCCGAAAGCGCCAATCAAAGCTCATCCGTTCGCGCCCCCGCACATCGCACCGGTCGTTCCCGGTAGTCTTACCGGTTGCCCCGAGGTCGACGACGATTTGGACCAAATGCGGGTGGCACACTTTCTTCTGAGCGAGCATAGTTCAGGTGAGCCCTACGACGACCTGAGCGGTTGCTCACCAGCGGTTCGCCGCTATCTGTCAGGAATCAATCTCGCGGACAACCTCTGGATGCGTAGTCCCCTCCTCTTTGACCTTGCAGAAGTAGAGAGGGGCTGGGGGCCGCATCACTTCAACCCCAGGACAAGGGATGCACGTAAGCCCTTGCGGACTCTCAACGAGAGCGTGGAGGCGCGCCGAGAGTTAGCATTCGACTACGTTTGCGAAGCTACTGAGGAGCTACGGGAGTTCCTAACAGCGTGCGATTGGGAGAACAATAGGCTAGTTAAGGCGGTGGCGACGGCCATCCGAGGCGAGGTTCGACGGCTTGTCGATTTTATTGATGCCGGTTGCCCCAGGGATTACGGCGACGACGCAATGGCCGAACTAATCTCAAGCGATACCAAGAAAATTGCTTACACCACCGAAAAGCTCCGCGGCGTGACCGGGCGGCCCTCCGCAATAGTCGAAGAAATGGTCTTAGTTATGAAGTTCGAGGTTGAGGAAGCTCCGCTCGGTCTGGACTGTCCTTTTGTGATCGACACGCGTAAGCGCGTAGTCACGTTGGCCGCTGGGATGAAAGCCGACGAGAGGGCATTCCAACTCGCACGCGTCTTAGCCATGGTCCGCCTATGCCTCTACTCCCTAGACAAAGTTGACGACGCTGCCCAGAACCAGCGCGACCAAGATCTCTATGCTCAGACGCTGCTACTTCCGGAAGTGCAGGTGCGGGATTACATCGCCGCCCAACCCGATCTGAGCGAGAAGGCCCTTGTTGCTGGCTTGGCCGAAGCATTCGGTGTGCCCAAGCGTGTTGTGCGGGCCCGTCTTGACGCCATGCACTTCGAAACGCCATTGAAAGTGAATGCAGCCTAATGGGCTTCACACCTTCGATTCATCTTCATTTCGCCACCGGCTTCGCATCGGACATCGCGATGCAATTGGAACGCGCAGAAGCGCTAACAGGCCGCCGGCAGTGGTATCCATCCTACTACACGGAGGCTTTGCTGGCACTCAATGGATTTCGCGTCGAAGAAGCTGACCTTGGCCCCGATTGCACAAGCGTAATCGACTTTGGTCGTAACATTGTGTTCTTGAGCCGGCCCTGCCGGAAGGACCACCGATTTTGGAAGCTGGCACGAGCCATCGCTACCATCCGTCTAAAAGACAAATTGGGCCAACTCGACGCTGCCGCGGCCATCAGAGTAGCCGACCTCTACGCGCGCCATCTGGTTTTGCCAGCACCACGGGTTCAACACTACATAGCTGGCCAGCGAGCCGATCTTATCGGCTCCCCTCTGATCAGGGCTGTCGCTCTGGAGTTCACGGTTCCCATCTATGTGGTGTCGGCCCGCATGCGAGAGCTGAGAGAGAGGGCCGCCTGATGATGACCTACGAAACCTGGGTCTATGAGGACGTCCTTGAGGACGGTCAGGAACTGGAGCCCCCTGATGAAACCCAGGCGGCCGATTCACTCATTGACGGAGTCACCATCGAACACGCCGCCGACGCCGCCATTCGCCGGGAGTTTCTCAACCGCGAGGAACTTGTGGACCCGCTGGACCCGGCCGACCTGGTCAGAGACTATGCTGTAGCTTTACGAGAGCAGGGTTCAGGGCAGGCTTTCCGGGTATTTCGCGCCACCGTGAGGGTAGTGGTGGCCGTTGGGCCCCTCGAAGAACTGGCCTCTGGCTAAAGGCGTGCGCTCGCAGACTGCGCGAAGATGTTCGTGTGAGTTGAATTCACACGAAGGGTGTGATTTCAATTTACGCCCTTCAATAAACCGCGTATTCAATCGGCGCTCCTGACGAGAGAAGCCTGATAGGCGGACTTGGAGAGACGAAGATGAGACAAAGACCGATGCCTAAGCCGCTGCGCGAGTGGATGGACGCTCACGGGCAGCGCGATTTTGTTACCTGCGCTGTGGCGGCCTACTACCTGCAGTGTCATTACCCCGACCTGCTCGAGGCCGACTACGGCGTGCGTTGCGGGATGCCCCGGCTTAAGGACAGCGGGCTGCAGACCTACTTCGTCTACAACCTATGGCAAGCCGAGACGGCCAGCGATGACTACGAGGACAAGAAGACAGCGGAGGAGGCGTTGCAAGACTGCGCCCATTGGTATGGCCACACTCGAGACCAATGTGCAGCTGCAATCGAGTTTGAGGCTTGGCTGCGAGGAGAAACGGCTCCGCCCTGGCCGTCCTTGAAGAAGCCCCGGCCCGCCGGACTGAGTCGCTCTCTCGCTTCGCCGACGCTCGACCTGTCGAATAATGAGCAGAACCAGAAGCATAAGGAGGCCATGCGGCTGTCTCATGAGGCCGACCGGCTAACCGAAAACGGGGGGTCAGCCGAAGCGCAGAGGCTCTGGCTGGAGGCCTTCCAGCTTGAGAAGTCGGTCGGTCTGTCCGTCCAAAAGTATCCAGCCCGTTCTATCTTGCTCAAGTCGGCGGTGGCGTTAGCTGTTGACGCTGGCGCCGGGGACGAGGCCAAGCAACTGGGCCAGCTGATTCTGGCGGAGTCTGACACTCCCGACTTCGTCCGGAGGGAAGTCTTGGACCTATTGCGGCCGCAGCTGGAGTGACATCCTCAATGAGGCAGGGGTGTGCGCGAGACGCACACTCCTGGCGGTCGCCCCGGGTCCAGCCTGGACTTTAACCATCCATTAAAACCAGACCACTACTTCGATAGAAAGCGAGAACGATTGATGTCCCAAGAAATCGAAAGACACTGCCCGAACTGTCCCACCTACAACTCGAGCTGCCAGTGGTGCATTGACAGCCTGCACTGTTCAGGATGCGGCTGGCACTACGAAGACTGTCACTGCCCGGAGGAGTTGGCCGTCGTCTTTACTGGTGAGTCCAGGGCGCACATTCTGCGCCAGTTGGAATCTCCAGCAGTCTTTCTTGATCAGTTGGTGAAAGCGCATCGCGACGACCTTGCAAAGGCACCGAGGTAGCAGCTCGCTTTTGCCACTGATTATCGGCGGGCAGGGGACCCCCGGCTCCACTGGAATGAGCGCTCCAATCCTTCCAAAAAAGAACGACCCCCTTATCGCCCTGGAAAGCTTCGGGAGTCGTTCACCGTCTTTGACAGCTGAATGCCTTGAGTCGGGAATGGGTCCCCGAATTCAAGGATCAGGCGCTCCGGTCGGGTTCTTCCCGGCCGGGGTTCGTCTGTTGTTTCTTGCCCGACCGTTCTTTGGTGTCCAGACGGTGTCCAAACACCCAGTGGCCAGCCCCTTACGGGAAACTGTTACGGCAAGCAAAGCCTTATTTGGCGGGAGAGGGAGGGAGTCGAACCCTCCGAGCGTGTTAAGCACCCCAGCAGTTTTGAAGACTGTGGAAGCCACCGGGCCCCATCCACTCCCATCCAAAGTGTTCGCGCGCGAACAAGAGGATCCTATTTGCGTCAAGTTTTAGGAAATCCTAAACGGATGGGCCTTGGATGGGGCCTCCGCTGGCTTAGAATGGTAGGAATTAACCAGGAGGTCTTCACGATGGCGGGAGTAGGCTCAAGCACCAGTAATAGTGGCGGTTCGAATACCAATGTGAGCAATTCGGGGTCGTCCAACAAGACGAACACCGCGGACACGGGCAATAAGCCTGCGGCGGACAAGCAGGTCAGCGCCGACAAGTCGGCCGCCACGCCGGCCAAGGACGGCACCTCTCTTACGCCGGAGGCCAGCACCAAAGAAACCTCCAACGCCCCCGATACAAGCGCACTGGCCTCCGCGCTGGGAGAGCAGCCGGCCAGTACCTGGAGGGACCAGCTCGGAACTCAGACGATCAACAAGAACACCAGCGGAGAGTCGGTGACGGCGCTGCAGTCTGCCTTGAACGAGAAGCTGGGGCTATCGCTGGATACGGACGGCAAGTTCGGTCGCGACACGACGGCGGCAGTCAAGGATTTTCAGCGTCAGAACGGTCTGACGGCTGACGGTATCGTGGGCAAAGACACTCGTGACGCTCTGATGGCGGAGAAAAAAGAAGCCGAGCCACCCAAAGAGGTCAAGCCGCTCGACGCCAATCAATATGCCCTCCTCAACGAGCAATTGGGCAAGGGCACCCTGCAAAAGGGCGCCGACAATAAAGACGCGGTGACCACCCTGCAGAACGCCCTCAACGAGCGCGGCGCGCAGTTGGGAGTTGATGGCGATTTCGGCAATAAGACCAAGCAGGCGGTGGAAAACTTTCAGCGCGAGAACAATCTGCCGGTCAACGGCAAGTTGGACGATGCTACCCGCTCGGCTCTGCTCGGACCGGAGCCTCCCAAAACGCGTGAGCAACTCCAGGACCAGGAGGCGGCTCGTCAATACGAGGCTACTCAGCTCAAGAAAGAGGATCTGATTTTCGGCGATAAGCTGTCCGATGCGGAACAGCAGAAAGTGCGCGACGTCGCCGCCTCGCTCGGCGCTGACCCCAACGACCTGATGGCCGTCATGGCGGCCGAGACGGGCGGAACCTTCGACCCGGCGGAACGGGCCAGCAAGCACGGGGCCGTAGGCCTGATTCAGTTCACCAACACGGCCATTAACGAGATGAACAAAGGACTCCCCAAGGACCAACATCTCACCAAGGCGGGTCTGGAGCAGATGTCCTTTACGGAACAAATGGATCACGTGCAATCCTATATGCAGACCATGATGGACCGCTATAACGGGCCGGCCAATCCCAGTCGTGGCGATCTGTATGCGGCCGTGTTCTCGCCCGCTTTGATCGATAATTCCGATACTTCCCGTATCTACGGAGGCAACAGCAAAGAATACCGGGCCAACAAAAGCCTGGACACCAACGGCGACGGCCAGATCACGCGCAATGAATTGACCGCTCGCGCGGATGAATGGTATCAACGCGGTGTGGACGGTATGGTCTAAAAAATTTCACCACACAGGGTTCTCGGGATCCGTTCAAGAACGGCCGCACGGTATGTGGAGACAAGCCTGACATGGTCTCTCCGGAACAGTATCAGGACTTTCAGGATGAAGCCCTGGTCCACTCGGATGCCCTATATCGCTACGCCCGGCGTTTGACTAACGACGCCCGCGAAGGCGAGGACTTGCTGCAGGAGACTTTCCTGAGAGCGTTGCGCTTCTGGCATCAGTATCAGAAGGGCACGAACTGCAAGGCCTGGCTTTTCCGTATCATGCGCAATTTGAGCATCAATCGGGCCCAGAGCAAGGCGCGCAGCCCCGTCAGCGATTCCTTGGAAGACACCGAAGAATGGTCTCTCTACGGAAAACTCCACGACCCCGAGGCTCTCAAAGACGATAGTCCAGAGGTGCGCTTTTTCGAGCAGAACTGGTCCAAAGAAATCGTCGAGGCCATGGCCAAGCTGCCGGAGGAGTATCGTTCAGCTATCATCTTGTGCGATGTGGAAGGCTTTGCTTACCAAGAAATCGCCGATATTCTGGAGATTCCCATTGGCACGGTGCGCTCGCGCCTCAATCGTGCCCGCACACGCCTGCAGCAGGCGTTGCTGGGCTATGTCCAGGAAAATCATCCCGATCTGCTGGTAAAGCGCGGCGACAAGGAGCCGGAGAGCGAATAGCCGGCATAAAAAAAAGAGCCCTTGCGGGGCTCTTTTTTTTGTCCGGAGAGACGGATTAACCGAAGAGGACGATGTCCGGCTTCTTTTCGTCTTCGCGGACGATGCGAATGAAGTATTCCATGATCTCGCGAGCGATGGGCAATACGTTTTCCTTGAGCAAGCGGGTGACGGCCTGGTTGCCGGTGCACTCGTATTTGGTGACGACGGCGGAAATGGCTTCGTCGGTCAACCACTTCTTGGTGTCGATGTAGTAAGCGGCTTCAAAGAAGTACTTGTTCTTCTTGCCGGCGTCAGGGCTGTTGCGTACCTGAATGTCGCGCAGCAGGTCGACATGAGGGCCTTCCTTGAGCTTACCTTCGATGACTTCTTTGTTTTCGGAGTAGGGCGCGGAGACCACCAGACCGTTGCCGTCACCGATGACGGTGCTCTTTTCAAAGGCGAAGGTCTTGGCGCTCTGCACGTCCAGGAAGCGCAAGCCACCAAGCTTGGTGGGCGATCCTTTGGCGACGTATTCGGCGTAGATTTCGGTCAGAACGACGTCGATCTGCTCGGCGATACGGCGCAAATCAATTTGACTGTTACTCATACTGGTTCTCTCCTCAACTAGGGATGCGCCCTAGAACGGCTCGTTTTTCCCCGACTATAACTGGACCAAACGCGCTTCTTCAATTCCGTCGAGCGCTTTGATTTCCCCCATGACGGCGTCGCTGGGGGTTTCGTCGATGGACATCACCATAATGGCGTGGGTGCGCGGTTGGCTGCGGCCCAGTTGCATTTCGGCGATGTTGATATCGCTCTTGCCCAGCAGGCTTCCCACGCTTCCCATGACGCCGGGGCGGTCGGTCTGCCAGGTGATCAGCTTGGTTCCCGAGAGGACCACCGAGATGGCGTGGCCATCCATTTCGACCACTCGCGATTCGTTGGTGCCGAAGACGGTGCCGCCCAGTGTGCAGGAGCGCTGCGCCGAGCGTACAGTGACTTCGACCAGGCTGGAGTAGGTTGAATGTCCGCGGGTGCTGCCTTCACTGACGCTGATGCCGCGATTGCGAGCCACCACGGCGGCGTTGACGAAGTTGACGGTCTCCGGCGAGCCGGCGGCCAGCAGGCCACGCAGCAGGGCTTTGGTGAGGAAACGGGTGTCGCCGTCGGCCACTTCGCCTCGGTAATTGACGGTCACGGCCGTCACCGGACCGGCCACCAGCGACTGGGCGAACTTACCCATGCGTTCGGCCAGACTCAAATAGGGCTTGAGGAAGCTCATTGCCTCGGGCGGGACGTAGGGGATATTGACGGCGCTGCGCGGAGCTCCACCGCGTAATACCTCGAGAATCTGCTCGGCTACATCCACGGCCACGCGCTCCTGAGCTTCGTGGGTCGAGGCGGCCAGGTGCGGCGTGGAGACGAAGTTGAGCAGCTCCAGCAACGGCGTGGGTCCGACCGGCTCTTGCGAGTAGACGTCGAGAGCGGCCGCCGCCAATTTTTTGCCCTTGAGGGCTTCGTATAGGGCGGCTTCGTCGATGATGCCACCGCGAGCACAGTTCACCAGAATGGCGGTCGGCTTCATCAGAGCCAGCTTGGCTGCATTGATCAGTCCATCGGTCTCGGCCGTTTTGGGCATGTGGAGGGTAATGAAGTCACTGCGCTGGAGCAGGTCGTCGAGCTCGACTTTTTCGGCTCCCCGTTCCTTGGCGAATTCATCGCTGATGAAAGGGTCGTAGGCCAGGATTTTCATGCGGAAAGCGGCCGCGCGTTCCCCAACCTCGCGACCAATCCGTCCAAATCCGACCACGCCCAGAGTTTTGTTGTAAAGCTCAGAGCCCGTGAAGGTCTTGCGATCCCATTCACCAGCGCGCATCGAGGCTTGAGCCTGAGGCACCCAGCGGGCGGCGGCTAGCAGCAGGCCAAAAGTGTGCTCGGCGGCCGAGATGGTGTTGCCTTCCGGTGAGTTGATGACCATGATGCCTTTGTTGGTGGCGGCTTCAACGTCGATGTTGTCGACGCCCACGCCGGCGCGTCCAATGACGCGGAGCTGGGTGGCCCCTTCAATCACTTCTTTGGTGACTTTGGATTGGCTACGCACAATCAGGGCGTCAAAGCCGGCCAATTTGGCTGCCAGTTCGGCCGGCTTCAGGCCGGTGGCTACTTCTACATCGGCTTCTTTGCGCAGGTTGTCGACGATTTCTTGGGGCAACGGGTCGCTGACTAAGATCTTGGGCACGGGTCCTCCAGGGGAACATTTGGTTCGGGGCTGTCCTACGCACACAGAAAGGGAGATCCTTCTCCCTCTGGACAAGCTCGGGACATCCCACTATACTACGGTCGGTTTAAACGGAGTGATGGCCGAGCGGTTTAAGGCGCACGCCTGCTAAGCGTGAGGGTGGAAACGCCCACCAGGGTTCGAATCCCTGTCACTCCGCCAAGAAGGCGCCCGATTTGTCGGGCGCCTTTTTTCTTGGGGAAGACTTCCTCTCGGCCAGCACGAACCCAACGAGATGGTGACTCAAAAAGGCGATGTGATCGTCATTGGAGGTTCTCTCGAGGGAACTTTGATCGCTCGCGCTCTGTCTCGCTCGGGGCAGAAAGTTCTGTTGTTGGAGAGGGGGCGACCGGAAGACCCGGAGACGCCCTACGATCGCTGGGTTTGTTCGCCGTTTTTGTATAGCGCGTCCCAGTGGCAATGGATTCGCGATAGCGAGGCCTTCTGGCAGGATCAGAGTTGCCTGAGTTATCTGGACGGAGCAGCTCTGGCTCCACGGGAAAGCCCCTCCTGGGAGAACCTGATGCGCCTTCAGGAAAGCCATCGAGTCAAAGGTCCCGGCCTGGACCCCGGACTCTTTCCCGAGCTCAAGATGGCGCCTGAGTTGGGCTCTATCTACTTTGACAAACTGCCCAGCCTGGATGTCGCCGGTCTGACGCACCGGCTCTGGAAAGAGCTGCAGCGTGCCGGTGTCGACCCGCATGTGGATACCGAGGTCCGTCACATCGACTGGGAGCACGAATGGCCGACGGCGGTCACTCGGGACACTATTTTTCGCGCCAAGCGCCTGATTCTGACGGCTCCGAGTTTGTTTCACAAGGAGAAGCACTCCATTGCCCAGAGTTGGCTCCAAGGAGCTCCGCAACTGGAGGACCGTCAGGCTTTTCAGCGGCCGGCTGTGTGGATTCACTACGCCAAAGCCCCTGTCTATCTGTGGCCGGGGGCGGACACATGGGGTTGGACCCGGCTGCACGAGGCGGAGGCGGGTGAGGAGAAGTTTCTGAGCGGGATTCCCGACCGCTGGCTCTCTTGTAAGGTTCAGGATGTTGCGACCTACGAACTGAAAGTAGACCAGCCGGCCATGGGATATCATCCGTGGCGTCAGGACTGTATCTGGTTGAGCAAGCAGGGCCAGCAGAACTGGCCCTGGCTGCCGGAACTGGTCGGCTCACTGCTGGACCCGACTCGCGAGGGACTGCTGTTGCAGCCGGAGCGCGAGGCCGAGGTGGTGATGGGGCCCATGCCGGCCTAGGCCCCGTTTGTTGGGGACGCGGCGGCCCCGTTAGGCGGGGAAATCGGCGGTTTTTGGGGTTTCCCCGTTGGCTGGGGACGCGGCCCCGCTAGGCGGGGAAATCGGCGGATTCGGGCGGTTTTCCCCGTTGGCCGGGGACACGGCCCCGCTGGGCGGGGAAATCGGCGGATTGGGGCGGTTTTCCCCGTGGTGTGGGGACGCGGCCCCGCTGGGTGGGGAAATCGGCGGATTTTTGGGGTTTTCCCCGTTGGCTGGGGACACACGGCCCCGTTAGGCGGGGACAACAAAAAAGGCCCCTTGCGGGGCCTTCTGGGGGTTCGAAGGTCAGGCGGGGCGGTCGCCGCCGGTGCCGATGGCCAGGAAATCGTCGGCAAAGCGATGCTGGTAGGCGTCCAGCAGGCGGTCGACGCGTTTGCCGTCTTTGCTGGCTACGGTCATGGCCAGGTGGTAATCCCAGACATGCGACCAGGTGACTTCTTCGTCGTCATACTCGGTGAGATCGGGGGTCTTCTGGCGGGTCAGGCAGACGAAGAGGCCGCCCTGTAGATCTTTGGAGGCCTTGACTTTGTAGGGCTTGCCAGCGGCAGCTGCCAGTTCGACGCGAGCCCACTCGATCCACAGGTCGACGCCGCGAGTTTCCAGCACCAGGGCGTCGATGTGGGCGCCGCCGACGCGGGCGGCGATTTCCAGAAAGTAAATCGAGCCATCCTCGGCCTCGATGAATTCGGCGTGGGTCACGCCGTGTTCCAGACGCAGCGCCTTGATCAGCTCGTCATTCTGCTTGTGCACCTTGGCATAGGTGGGGTCTTTCTTGTCGATGGTGCGCGAAGAGAAAACGCCGCCGTCGCGCCAGATCGAGAACGGCGTCTTGCCGTAGCGATGGGCCGAGGAGAAGACCAGTTTGCCGTTCCAGACCACACCGTCAACGTGGAGGATGTTGCCTTTGACGAAGCGCTCTACCAGATAATGGGACTGGTCGTCGCCCAGTTCCTCGACGGCGGCCCAGAGTTCTTTCTCGCTCTCGAGTTTGCGCATCTTGACCGAGCCGGACTCGGCGCGCGGCTTGAGAATCCACGGGGCGGGCACTTTCTGGCAGAATTCCTTGAGCTTGGAGTGGGGCAGCACGGCCGAGAAGCCGGGCACGGGAACGCCGGCCTTGTCGGCTTCGATGCGCATCAAAAGCTTGTCGCGGAAGCGGGCAGCGTCAGTGACACCGGTTCCCGGGATGCGGAAATGTTCGCGCAGTTGGGCGCAGATGTCGACCACGTATTCGTCGATCGGCAAGATGGCTCCAAAATCACGGGAGCGAGCCAGGTAACCCACGGCTTTGCGGACTTCTTCGAAATTGTCGATCTTGTGGACGCAGAAGCGCTCGTTGACGCAAGCGGGCCAGGGCTCGTTGTAGACCTCCTGGGTGGTGACCAGCACAATGTGGCAACCCTGCCGAGCCAATTCTTCCAGAAACTTCCAACCCTTATAAAAACTGGCGACGCACAATACCGTCACGTTGAAATCCTCCGCCGATAAGTTGGCCCGAATCTTTGCTCCCGACCGAGGGGAACCTTCTCAAAAAAACTTTGCGGGGCATGCAATAAAAGGGCAACCTGATCCGTTATGCTCTATGCTTGCCCGCGAAGTCCCGGTTTTGTACCGCCCCGAGCGGGTAATAGCGCTTGACGCTATGCCCGAGGCGGGCGTGGAAGCAAGCATGGAGGCCGGAGATGAGTACAACAATGACCCAGACCGCGAGTCAGGGCTGGTGGCAAGCACAGAATAACGGGAAAGAATCGGGCGATCTGGCTCAAGCTTTGCTCAATGTCAGCGAACCGGTCTTTCTCTTGGAAGACCTGAAGGTCGCTCAGGGCGGTTCGATCACGTTCGCCGCTTCGGGTGACGGCAAGAAGATTCAGGCTTTCGCCCCAGCTCTCCACCCCTCCGCGCTCGGTGATCAGGAGTTTCGCCGCATCCACGGTCTGAAATACGCCTACGTTCAGGGCGCCATGGCCAATGGGATCGCCAGCGAAGAGTTGGTGGAAGCGATTTGCGGAGCCGGCGGACTGGGTTTCTTTGGAGCCGCCGGTCTCGATCCCAAGCGCGTCGAAAAGGCCATTGACCGTCTCCAGGCTAGTCTGGGCGATAAGCCCTTTGGTTTCAATTTTATCCACAGCCCCTCGGAGCCAGACCTGGAGGCCGAAATCGCCGACCTCTATATTAAGAGGGGCATCCGCCGTATCGAAGCCGCCGCCTTCTTGGGTCTGACCCTGCCGCTCGTCAAGTATCGCCTGGCAGGCATCCATCGCGGCGCCGACGGCTCCATTGTGACCCCCAATCAGGTTTTCGCCAAGGTCTCGCGCGTCGAGGTGGCTACCAAATTTCTCAGCCCGGCTCCTGAAAAGATGCTGGCTCAGCTGGTCGAGCAGGGCTTCCTGACCCCCGACCAAGCGGAATTGGCCGGGCAGATTCCCGTGGCCGAAGACATTACTGCCGAAGCCGATTCCGGTGGGCACACCGACAATCGCCCGGCCGTGTGCTTGATTCCCACCCTCATCGCCCTGCGCGATCAGCTGCAGGCCAAGTTCCAGTATGCCCGCAAGCCGCGCGTGGGAGCCGCCGGCGGTTTCGCTACCCCCTACTCGGTGTGCGCCGCCTTCGCCATGGGCGCGGGCTTCGTGGTGACCGGCTCGGTCAACCAGAGTTGCGTGGAGTCGGGTAGCTCGGACATCGTGCGCGGCATGCTCGCTCAAGCCCGCCAGGCCGACGTGGCCATGGCTCCGGCCGCCGATATGTTCGAAATGGGCGTCAATGTGCAGGTGCTCAAGTGGGGCACCATGTTCCCGGTGCGCGCCAAGAAGCTTTACGAAATTTATCGCCGCTACGACAGCCTGGAAGCCATTCCGGCAGCCGAGCGCCAGACGCTGGAGAAGGATTATTTCCGCACGACCCTCGAGCAGGAATGGGAGAACACCCACGCCTTCTTCACTCAGCGCGATCCGCGCCAGAATGAGCGCGCCGCCAAGGATCCCAAGCACAAGATGGCGCTGGTCTTCCGTTCCTACCTGGGACGGGCCTCGCGCTGGGCCAACTCGGGCCTGGAAGACCGTAAGGTGGACTTCCAGATCTGGTGCGGACCGGCTATGGGCGCCTTCAACGAATGGGCCAAGGGTTCGAACCTGGAAAAAGCCGAGAACCGCAAGGCCGCTCTGGTGGCCGACAACCTGATGCTGGGAGCGGCCGTGCTGACGCGCGCTAACTACCTTCGCCAGCAGGGTGCCGACCTGCCGGAAGAAGCCACAACTTTTCAACCGATGACTAAAGACCAAATCAGTGCCTACTTGGGAGCATAAGGGAAACAGATGAGTAAGAAAAACAACACCGCCGAAGCCATCGCCATTGTCGGTATGGCCGCGATGTATCCGAAATCGCCGGATCTAAAGGGCTTTTGGCACTTGATTCGGGCCGGGGTGGACGGCATCACAGAAATTCCCGACACGCACTGGCGTCCGGAAGATTACTTTAACGCCAATCAAAAGGCACCGGACATGACCTACTGTCAGCGCGGCGGCTTCCTGCCCTCGCACCGGTTTGATCCCACCGAGTTCTCGCTCCCGCCCACCGTGCTCGAGGCCACCGACACCAGCCAGTTGCTCGGCCTGGTAGTGGCCAAAGCCGCTCTGGAAGACGCGGGCTATGGCCCCAACAAGGAATTCAAGCGCGACACCACCAGCGTCATTCTGGGTGTGACCGGTACCCTGGAACTGGTCGTTCCGCTGGGCGCCCGTCTGGGTCACCCGATCTGGCGCAAGGCGCTGGTCGAATCCGGCCTGGCTCCCGAGCTGGTCGAAGAAGTGATGGGTCGCATCGCCGAGGGCTACGTGCCCTGGCAGGAAAACTCGTTCCCGGGCCTGCTCGGCAACGTGGTGGCTGGCCGCATCGCCAACCGCCTGGACCTGCACGGAACCAACTGCGTGGTGGACGCCGCTTGCGCCAGTTCGCTGTCGGCCGCCCACCTGGCTATGCTCGAGCTGATGACCGGCAAGGCCGACATGGTCATCACCGGCGGTGCCGACACCTTCAACGACATCTTCATGTATATGTGCTTCTCCAAAACCCCGGCCCTCTCGGCCAGCGGTAAGATCCGTCCCTTCTCGGAAGCCTCCGACGGCACTCTGATCGGCGAGGGTCTGGGCATGTGCGTGCTCAAGCGTTTGTCGGACGCCCAGGCCGATGGCGATCGTATTTACGCCGTGGTCAAGGGCGTGGGCACCGCTTCCGACGGCAACTCCGGCGCCGTCTATGCTCCGGACTCCAAGGGTCAGGCCCGCGCTCTGCGCGACGCCTATGAGAAGGCCGGCGTTTCGCCCGCCGACATCCGCTTGGTGGAAGCCCACGGCACCGGCACCAAAGTGGGAGACGTAGTCGAGTTCGAGGGACTGCGCAGCGTCTACGCTCCCGTCTCCGGCGACAAGAAACAGTATGTGGCTCTGGGCACGGTCAAGTCGCAGGTGGGTCACACCAAAGCTGCCGCCGGTTCGGCCTCGCTGATCAAAGCCGCCCTGGCCCTTTACTACAAAGTGTTCCCGCCCACCCTGGGCGTGGAAAAGCCCAACCCCAAGATGAATCTCGAGGAAAGCCCGTTCTACATCAACAACGAAGCTCGTCCTTGGGTCAGCGAAAAAGGCATTCCCCGTCGCGCCGCCCTCTCGAGCTTCGGCTTCGGCGGCTCCAACTTCCATATGGTGCTGGAAGAAGCTCAGAGCCAGCGTCCTGAGGTGGCCTGGGACGGCAGTGTCCGTCTGTGGGCCGAATCCAACACCACGCCCGCGCTGCTGGCGCAGTCGTTGAAAGCGGCCGCCGCCAGTCTGAGCGTGGAGCTCAACGACCAGGCGCGTCTGGCTCACCAGCGCAGTGCCGAGTTCGATTTCAAGGCGGCCGCTCGCTGCGTGATCGTCTGGAACACCGAGAAATCACTGAAAGACCTGCTGGTTCAGGCTGCAGCTGTGGTGCAGGACGGAAAAACCAGCGTGGGTCCGGAGATTTTCTACGGTCCCGGCGTGGAAGCCGGCAAAGTCGTCTTCATGTTCCCCGGCCAGGGTTCGCAGTATGTGAACATGGGCCGCGAACTGGCCTGCGTCTTTCCGGAAGTGCTGGAATCCATCGAGCGCAGCGACGCTCACTCGCCCCAGGGTGAGCCGCTCAGCGCCAAGATGTATCCGCCGCCCACCTTCAACGATGAGCTGAAGAAAACGCGCGAAGAAGCCTTGACGGCCACCAACGCCGCCCAGCCGGCTTTGGGCGCGCTCAATCGCGGCATCTACGAGATTCTCAACCAGCGTTTTGGTCTGACCCCCGACTTCACCTGTGGTCACAGCTACGGTGAACTGTGCGCCCTCTACGCGGCCGGTGTCTATGACGCCGACTCGCTGTGCAAGGTCTCATTCTTGCGCGGCGAGCTGATGGCCAAGGGCGACGGTGGTCGCGGCGGTATGGCTGCCGTCACCGCTCCCCTGGACAAGGTGGAAGCGCTGCTGCCCGAGCTCAAGGACGTGGTCATTGCCAATCGCAATAGCCCCGGTCAGTGCGTGCTTTCGGGCACCAAGGAAGCAGTCAAGGAAGCCACCGCCAAGCTCAAGGAGCACGGCATGCGGGCTATCCCGTTGCAGGTCGGCGCGGCTTTCCACAGCCCGCTGGTGGCCAGCGCCGAAGCTCCCTTCCGCAAGGGTCTGGACGACGTCAAGTTCGCCAAAGCCGGTCTGCCGGTGCTGGCCAACAAGACGGCTCTGGATTACCCGACCGACGGTAAGAAGATGAAAGACCTGCTGGCCAATCAGCTGGTTTCTCAGGTCAACTGGGTGTCTCAGGTGGAGGAGCTCTACAGCCGTGGCGCCCGCACCTTCGTGGAAGTCGGTCCCAAGAACGTGCTCACCAAGCTGGTAGGTGCCATCCTCAAGGGCAAAGAGTTCCACACCGTGGCATTGGACGGTTCGACCGGCAAAAACGGTCTGCTGGACCTGGCTCAGGGCCTGGCCCAGATGGCCGCTCTCGGTCTGCCCGTGCACCTCGGTCAGTGGGAAACCGCTCCGGTCGAGGGCCGCAAGCGCAAGATGACGGTCGAGCTGACCGGCGCCAACTATCGCTCGCCTTCCAAGCAGGCCAAGCCCGCCCGCGCGGCCGGTAGCGTCAACGTGCTGCCGCCGGCCGGTTCTCAGCCGGTGGTGACCAAGGTGGCTTCTTCAGCTCCGGTGGCCGTGGCGCCCAAGCCCGCGGCTCCGGCTCCCGCTCCGGTGGTCGCCAAACCTGTGGCGGCTCCCGTGGCTGCTGCTCCCGTTGTGGCGGCTCAGCCGGTGGTTTCCCCCGAAGCTGTGCAACAAGTGCAAGCCAGCATGCTGGCCATCCAGGCTTTGCAGCAGCAGGCCGCACAGGCTCACCACCGTTTCCTGGAAACCCAGGAAACGACCATGAAGACCTTCCAGGCGCTGGTGCAGAACCAGCAGGCGCTCATGTCGCGCCTGCAGGGTGGCCAGGCTCCGGCGGCCGTGCATGCTCCCGCTCCGGTGGCAGCTCCGGCTCCGCGTCCGGCTGCCATCGCCGCACCAGCACCTGCTCCCGTGGTGGCTCCTCCGGCTCCGGCTCCGGTGGCCAAGGCGGCTCCGGTCGCTCCGGCCGTTCCCAAGCCCGCTGCTCCCGCTCCCATCGCCCCGGCTCCGGCCGCACAGGCGCAACCGGCGGTGGGCAACGCGGTGATGGCCGTGGTCGCCGATAAGACCGGTTATCCGGTCGAAATGCTCAACCTGGACATGGACCTGGAAGCGGACCTCGGCATCGACTCCATCAAGCGCGTCGAGATTCTGGCCGCCGTACAGGAAAAGATGCCCAGCCTGGCTGCCGTTCCCTCGGATCAGATGGGCTCTCTGCGCACTCTGCGGGAAGTCGTCGGCGCCTTCGGCGTCAGCGCCGCTCCCGTGGCCGCCGCGCCTGCCGCAGCAGCTCCCTCGGCCGGCGTCTCCAAGGCTCTGCTCGAAGTGGTGGCCGATAAAACCGGCTATCCGGTCGAAATGCTCAACCTGGAGATGGATCTCGAAGCCGACCTGGGCATCGACTCCATCAAGCGCGTCGAGATTCTTGCCGCCATCGAAGAGAAGGTGCCGGGACTGCCCAAGGTGGCTTCCGACCAGATGGGGTCCTTGCGGACTCTCGGTCAGATTGTGAGTGCCTTTGGCGCGGTGGCAACTGCCCCCGCAGCGGCTGCTCCTGCGGCTCCGGCTCCCGGCGTCTCCAAAGCCTTGCTCGAGGTCGTCGCCGAAAAAACCGGTTACCCTGTGGAAATGCTCAACCTGGAGATGGATCTCGAAGCCGACCTGGGCATTGACTCCATCAAGCGCGTGGAAATCCTGGCCGCTATCGAAGAGAAAGTGCCGGGTCTGCCCAAGGTCGCTTCCGACCAGATGGGGTCCTTGCGGACGCTCGGTCAGATCGTGAGTGCCTTTGGCGCGGTGGCAACCGCCCCCGTGGCAGCTGTTTCTGCCGCTCCAGCCCCCGGCGTATCCAAAGCTCTGCTCGAAGTGGTCGCCGAAAAAACCGGCTATCCGGTGGAGATGCTCAACCTGGAAATGGATCTGGAAGCCGACCTGGGCATCGACTCCATCAAGCGCGTGGAAATCCTGGCCGCTATCGAAGAGAAGGTGCCGGGATTGCCCAAGGTCGCTTCCGACCAGATGGGTTCGCTGCGGACTCTGGGTCAGATCGTGAGTGCCTTCGGCGCCACGGCCGCTCCCGCTCCGGGTGCAGCCGCTCCTTCGGCTCCGGCCGGCGGTAACGTTTCTCAGGCCCTGATGCAGGTGGTGGCGGAAAAGACCGGTTACCCGGTCGAGATGCTCAACCTGGAGATGGACCTGGAAGGCGACCTGGGTATCGACTCCATCAAGCGCGTCGAGATTCTGGCCGCCATTGAAGAGAAGGTTCCGGGACTGCCCAAGGTGGCATCGGATCAGATGGGGTCCTTGCGGACTCTCGGTCAGATCGTAAGTGCCTTTGGGGCTACCGCTGCTCCTGTAGCTCCGGCTCCCGTCGCAAGCTCGGGTGCGAGCAGCAACATTCTGGCCATTGTGGCCGAGAAAACTGGCTATCCGGTGGACATGCTCAATCTGGATATGGACCTGGAATCGGACCTGGGCGTCGACAGCATCAAGCGCGTCGAAATCCTGGCCTCGATTCCCGAAGCCAGCAGCATCCCGGCCGATCAGGTCGGCAGCATGCGCACCTTGCGCCAGATTGTGGAAGCTCTGGGCGGACCCGCCCCGGTAGCAACCGCTCCGGTGGCAGCGCCTCAGAGCTCCTTGAACACCGGCAACTTGCTGGCCATCGTGGCTGAGAAAACCGGCTATCCGGTGGAAATGCTCAACCTGGATATGGACCTGGAAGCCGACCTGGGCGTGGACAGCATCAAGCGCGTGGAAATTCTGGCCGCCGTCCCCGAAGCCAGTGCTCTGCCGGCCGACCGCGTCGGAAGTCTGCGCACCTTGCGCCAGATTGTGGAAGCCATCGGCGTGCCCGCTGCCGCTCCCGCTCCGGTGGCGTCGGCTGCTCCGGTCGCCAGTGCCAGCAAATTGGAACGCCGCATCCTGCTGGCCACGGCTCTGCCGCCGCTCAACAACGGCAAGCCGTTTCCCTTGAGCAAAGGCGCCAAGGTGCTGGTCTTTGCCCCCCAGGGCAACAGCCTGGCCGCCGCCCTTGAGAAAGAGCTGCAAGAGCTCGGTCTCAAGGTGGTTCAGCAAGTCGACAACGACCTGGCCGGACTGTTTCTGGTGGACAGCCCGCTGCGCGAGAGCTTCCAGACGGTGCGCAGCGCCGCCGCCCCTCTGCGCAACCAGAAAGGCCTGCTGGTGAGCGTGGCTCGCCTGGACGGACGCTTCGGATTGACGGGGAACTTCCCGGCACCCGAAAGCGGCGCTTTGACCGGCCTGCCCAAGACGGCCGCTCACGAGTGGCCGGAAGTCACCTGCCGCGCCTTTGACGTGGACAACGCTTTCCGCGACGACAAAACCGTGGCCAAGAAGCTGGTTCAGGAAATCTCCCACGGCGGTCCGCTGGAGCTAGGCCTGACGGCCGGCCAGCGCTTCGCTCTGGAGACTCCGCTGGAAGAAGTCACCGTCACCAAGCCGCTCTTCAAGAAGAACGACGTGGTGCTGGTCACCGGCGGCGCACGCGGCGTGACCGCGGCCACCGTCATCGCTCTGGCCAAATCGTGCCAGCCGGCTCTGGTGTTGCTGGGACGCTCGCCGCTGCCGGCCGAAGAACCGGCCTGGGCGCGCGGACTGACCCAGGATGGTGCTCTCAAGAAAGCCATTCTGCAACACGAATTCAACGGCAAGGCTTCGCCCAAGGACATTGAGGCTCGCTTCAAGGCTCTGCAGGCGCAGCGCGAGGTGCATGGTACCCTGGCGGCCATCCGCCAGGCCGGCTCCAAAGTCGAATATCGCTCGGTCGACGTGCGCGACCAGCAGGCCGTCTCCAACATGATCCACGAGATCAGCTCGAGCCTTGGACCCGTCCAGGGCATCGTGCACGGAGCCGGCGTGCTGGCCGACAAAAAGATCGAGGAAAAGACCGACGAGATGTTCGACTCGGTCTTCTCCACCAAGATCACCGGCCTCAAGCACCTGCTGCAGCCGCTCAAGGACGCCAAGCTGAAGGCCATCGTGCTCTTCTCCTCGGTGACGGCCCGCTTCGGGCGGCCCGGTCAGGTGGACTACTGCATGGCCAACGACCTGCTCAACAAGACCGCTCAACTGGAGGCTCAGCGCCGTCCCGGTTGCCGCGTGGTCTCGCTGAACTGGGGTCCGTGGGGCGGCGGTATGGTCACCGAAGGTCTCAAGAAAGAGTTCCAGCGTCTGGGCGTGGGCCTGATCGAACTGGACGCCGGTGCTGAGGCGATGGTGCGTGAACTGTCGGCGGCTCCCGGTGGCGCCGTGGAGATTCTCTATGGCGACGGCTTCCCGGCTCCGCCCGGCAGCGACAAGCCCGGCGGCGGGTTGCTCCAGGTGGTGGCCTCGGTGGAAGAATTCCCCTGCCTGGAATCGCACCAGGTGGGCGGTCGTCCGGTGGTGCCGGTGGCTCTGCAGATCGAGTGGTTCGCCCAGGCGGCCACCGCTTCGCAAGTCGGCCAGCGCTTTCGCGGGCTGCGTCAACTGCAGATTCTGCGGCCCATCTCCTTGGAGAACGGCGACGTGACCCTGCAGGTGGTGCAGAACGGCGACCAGTTTGAGCTGCGCAATGCTCAGACCGGTCAGGTGCACAGCCGCGCGGCCGTGGACCTGGGTGCCGACCTGCCGGAAGCCCCCTCGCTGGCCAGCGTCAACGGTCTGGCTCAGCAGACGTATCCGCACAGCAAACCGGCCATTTACCAGGACCACCTGTTCCACGGTCCGCACTTCCAGGCGGTCAAGAACGTGAGCGGCTGGTCTTCTCACGGCATCGTGGCCCAGGTGGGCACGCTGCCCAAAGTCAGCGACTGGATCAAGCAGCCGCTGCGCTCCGACTGGCTGGCCGATCCGCTGGCCGTGGACGCGGCCCTGCAGCTGGGCATTCTCTGGGGCATCGAAGCCCTGGGCAAGCCCTCGCTGCCGATGGTGGTGGGCGGTTACCAGCAGTATCAACGTAAATTCCCGCGCGGTGGCGTGGAAGCCCGACTCTGGGTGGAGAAATCCAGCCCCAGCAAGATCGTGGCCTCGGTCGATTTCGTCGACACCCAGGGGGCCCTGGTGGCCCGCTTGAGCGACGTCGAGTGGACCGCTGACGCCAGCCTGAAGCAAGCTTTCACGAAAGAACCCGTCTCGAGCCACAAATAAATGCATAGAGAACCCATCGCGGTTGTGGGCCTGGGGGCAATGCTCCCGGGCGCCTTTTCCTTAGAGCAGTTTTGGACCAACCTGATCCAGAAAGTCGACGTCAGCCGGGAAGCCCCGGCGGGACGGTGGGTTCTGCCTCCCGACCTGGCTTATGATCCGCGCGGCAGCGCTGACCATGTCATCTCCAAACGCGGCTTTTACCTGGACCCGTTCGAACTGGACCCGGCCGGACTGCTGCTCGACAAGGAATGGCTCAAAGACCTGGACCCGCTTTACAAAGTGGCTCTCCAGGCCAGCCGCGAGGCCTTCTTGGACGGTCGCCACGAGGCGTTGGACCGTTCGCGGGTGGGCGTCATTCTGGCGGCCATCGCGCTTCCCACCGACGGTTCCTCGGCCCTGACCTGGAATCGCTATCAAGACCGCTTTGCCGCCAAGGTAGGCACCGCCGCCGAGTCGACCCGCCGAAAAAGCAGTCCCTGGAATCGTCAGGTGACCGGTCTGCCGGCTTCCATCGTGGCTCGTGCGCTGGGCCTGGGAGGCGGCAGCTACACGCTGGATGCCGCCTGCGCTTCCAGTCTTTATTCGATCAAGCTGGCCTGCGACGAACTGCAGGCCCGTCGCGCCGACGCCATGATTGCCGGCGGCGTGAGCCGTCCCGACAGTTTGTACACGCAGATGGGTTTCACCGCTCTGGGTGCGCTCTCGCCCTCGGGTCGCTGCGCTCCTTTTGACAAGGGCGGCGACGGCCTGGTAGTGGGTGAGGGCGCCGGTGTGCTGCTGCTCAAGCGTCTTTCCGACGCCGAAGCCCAGGGCGACAAAATCTATGGCGTCATTCGCGGCATCGGCTTGTCCAATGATATCGGAGGCAGCTTGCTGGCTCCCGATACCGAGGGACAGCTGCGCGCCATGCATCAGTCCTATGACCAGGCCGGCTGGAAGCCTAATGAGGTGCAGCTGATCGAGTGTCACGGCACGGGCACGCCCATGGGCGATCGCATCGAAGTGAAGAGCTTGATCGGGCTGTGGAAAGACGTAGCCTTCGAGCCGGGTCAGTGCGCCATCGGCAGCGTCAAGTCGACCATCGGTCACTTGCTGACGGGCGCCGGTGGGGCCGGTATGATCAAGGTTTTGCTGGGAATGCAACACGGCGTGCTGCCGCCCAGCTTGAACTGCGAGAATCCCAATCCCCAGCTGCAGCTGCAGGGCAGTCCCTTCCGCATTCAACAGCAGGCCCAGCCCTGGGAAGCGGCCACCAAGCGGGCGGCCGTCAGTGCCTTTGGCTTTGGCGGCGTCAACGCCCACGTGCTGGTCGAGGAATACCAACCTCAGCGCAAATTGCACTCGGTGCCGGCCATGCCGGCGCAGCCTATCGCTATCGTGGGTCTGGCCGCCGAGGTGGGCAGTGCTCATGATTTGAGAACCTGGCTAGACACCGTTTTCGCGGGTCATTCGCTGCTGCTGGAAGCGCCGGCCGACCGCTGGAACGGCGAAGCCGGGCCGGAAGGCGCCTTCCTGGATCAGTTCGACCTGGAGATCGGCGCTTTCAAGATTCCCCCCATGGAAATGCCCGAGGTGTTGCCTCAGCAGACCCTGATGCTGCGCGTGGCTGCTCAGGCGGCAGCCGACGCCGGTTTGGATCGCAAGCAACGCCGTCCCCGAGCCGGCGCCCTGATCGGCATCAGCCTGGACATGGACACCACCGACTTTCACCTGCGCTGGGCTCTGCCCGAAGCGTTGCGCAGCTGGGGGCACGATGCCGCGCAACTGGCCGAGTTGCGCGCACTGGCCTCCAAGCCTCTCGATTCGACCCGAACCCTGGGCGCACTGGGCAGCATCGTGGCCAGCCGTCTGGCCCGTGAGTTCAACTTCGGTGGACCTAGCTTCGCCATTTCGGCCGAAGAGGCGTCCGGCCTCAAGGCCCTGGAAGTAGCCCTGCGCGCGCTGCAGCAAAACGAAATGGACACGGCCCTGGTGACGGCCATCGACCTGCAGGGCGATCCACGCAGTCAGGCCAACTTGCTGCGTCCGCAAGGACAGCCGCGTCCCTTCGATCCGGCTTCGACCGGCAGCGCCACCGGCGAAGGCGCGGTAGCGGTGGTGCTCAAGCGACTCGACGACTGCACCACCGAGGACAAAGTTTACGCGATCATCCGCGGCTACGGCACGGCCACCGGCGGACGGCCGCAAGATCCCACCCCTTCCCCCGAGGCTCAAGGTCTGGCCGTCTTCCGCGCCCACGAAGAAGCGGGAAGTCACCCCACCCAGGTCAGCTACGTGGAAGCCTGCGGCAGCGGTGTGGCGGCCGAGGACGAGCAAGAACTGGCCGTTCTGCAGGCCTGGTATGGTCCGGGAGATGCGCCCTGCGCCCTGGGCAGTCTTACTTCCCAGAGCGGTTTGACGGGCGCCTGTTCGGGCTTGCTGAGCGTGGTCAAAGCGGCCGCCGCTCTGGCCACCCGCCGACTGCCTCCGCTGTCCGAATTCGAGAAGCCGCTGGCCGACCTGAGCTCCGGTCGTCTGCATGTGCCGGTCAAAGCCTCGGCCTGGTTGCGCGATCGCAATCAAGGTCCGCGGCGCGCGGCCGTGCACTGCTTGTCCTCCGAGGGCAATGCCGTCCATCTGGTTTTGGAGCAGGGTCCGCAACGTCAGCGTCTGTGGCTGCGCCAGCCCCAAGGCGGTCTCTTCGGCGTGTTCCCGGGTCTGCGCGAGTTCGTGGAGGCTTCTCACGAGAGTCTGCATGAAACGGCGCGGCGCTGGGCCCAGAAGCATTCGGGGCAAAAGCCTCAGGGTTACCTGGTGGCCGAGGACCGCACCCAGTTGCAGCAGAGCCTGCAGCATCTGGACGCATTGCTCAAGGGTCCGGGCCAGGGCCAGGGCGGGCTTTATTTCAGCCGTTCGCCGCTGCGCGCGGCCGGCAAAGTCGCCTTCGTCTATCCGGGCTCGGGCAATCACTATGCCGGCATGGGGCGCGAGTTGGCTCTGCTGCATCCCGAGGTGGTCGACCATCTGGATGAGGAATCGGAGCAGCTGCGCAGCTACATGGCGGCCCAGTGGACGGTGCCCTATCGTCAGGACTGGAGCGGGGATTGGGCGACCGAATCGGCCGGCCACATCGCCGCCGATTTGCATCGATCCATTTTCGGTCAGGTGATGTTCGGGCTGCTGGCCAGCGATGTGGTGCGTGGTTACGGACTGCAGCCGTCGGCGGCCATCGGCTATTCGCTGGGCGAATCGGCGGCCCTCATGTCCCTGCGGGCATGGCCCGGTCGCGAAGAGATTCACGAGCGCATGCAGGCCAGCGACTTGTTCCGCACCCAGCTGGGCGGACCGTGCCTGGCGGCGCGGCGTTTCTGGAAAGTGCCCGAGGGCGCTCCCTTTGAGTGGAAGGTGGCCGTGCTCACCCGTCCCGCCGAGGAAGTGCGCCCGCGTTTGCAGGGTAAGCTGGAACTGCTGATCGTCAACACCGACAAGGAATGCGTAGTGGGCGGCGACGCTCCTGATCTGGCGCGTCTGATCGGCGAATTGGGCTGTCAGGCTTTCTATTTGGAGGCGGTGCCCACGGTGCACAGCCAGGCCGTGCAGGAAGTGGCTCAGGACTATTTTGACCTGCACCATGTGCGGGTGGCTTCGCCTCCGGGCGTGACCTACTACAGTGCCTACCGGGCCGAACCGTATGAAATGAGCAGCGAGAATTCGGCTCGCAGCATCGTGGAGCAGGCCGTGCACGGACTGGATTTCACCAAGGTGATTCGCCGCGCTTATGCGGACGGGTTCCGCTACTTCGTGGAGATCGGTCCGGGCAATTCATGCACCCGCATGATCGAGCAGATTCTGGGCGGCGAGTCGCACCGGGCGCTGGCCCTCAACTCGAGCCATCGCGGCGAGTGGGCCGGTCTGCTGCACCTGTGGGCCGGGCTGTTGGCCGAAGAACTGCCGGGACTGTCGCTGAGTGCTTTGTACCCCGAGGTGGAAGGTCCGCCGGCGGCTCCCAAGTCCGCCAAGACGGTGACCATCCGGCTGGGTTCGCTTTTGCCTCAGGTGAGGCAGCTGCCGGAGAAGATCGTGGCTGCGGTCGCGGCGCCGGTCGCTCCTCCCGTGCCGAGAGCCTTGCCGGTGGCGGCTGCCCCTGTGGTGGCCGCACCTCCTCCGGTCCCGGTGGCCCCACCCGTCGTGCAAGTCGCGCAGCTCGTGCAACTGGCGGACGACGAATTTGAACTCGACTTAAATTTAGAACTCGAAATAGAACTGGATTGGGAGATGGACTCCATGGATAAGCAACGCGTGAAACTGCCCGCCCTGCAGTCTCAGATTCTGGCTTCGGCCCAGGCCGGCAGCAAGGCGCACGAAAAATTCCTGGAGCTGCATCAGCAGGCGGTGGCTCAGCTGGCCGAGGGAATCACTCTGCTGCAGCAGATGGGCGGCGGCCAGACGGTGGCCACTCCCATCCTGCCCAGCCTGCCCGCTGCGGTGGCGGCGCCGGCGCCGGCCGGCAAGTATTATCCGTTCTGCGACCACAATCTGCAGCCCATCATCCCCGAGAAGCGTCCCTGCGTGCTCGACTACGACCAGTGCATGGAGTTTGCCATCGGCTCGATCGCCAAAGTGCTGGGACCGAAATTCAAGGACGTAGACACCTATCCGACGCGCGTGCGCCTGCCTGACGATCCGCTGATGCTGGTGCACCGCATCACCGAAATCGTGGGCGAAGCCGGCTCCATGACGGGTGGCAAGGTGGTCACCGAACACGACGTGCAGCCGGGTGCATGGTACCTGGACAACGGCCGTATGCCGGTGTGCGTCACGGTGGAGGCGGGACAGGCCGATCTGTTCCTGTCCGGTTACCTCGGCATCGACCTGCAGACCAAGGGTGAGCGGACCTACCGGCTGCTGGACGCCACCGTCAGCTTCCATCGCCAACTGCCCACCGTGGGCGAGACCATTTCCTACGACATTCGCATCGACCGCTTCGTGCGCCAGGGCGAGACCTATCTGTTCTTCTTCGAGTTCGACGGCACCATCGACGGCAAGCCGATGATCACCATGCGCAATGGTTGCGCCGGTTTCTTCGAAGACGAGGAGATCAAGAACTCCAAGGGCATCATCCTGACCCCGGAGGAGACTCAGAAAGTGGCCGGCAAGGTGGTGGGTTACCGCCCGCTGGCTCCGTTCGCGGCCAAGGAAAGCTACAGCGATGCCCAGGTGAATTGTCTGCGAGTGGGTGACCTGGGCGGCTGCTTCGGGCCCGCCTTTGCCAACCTGGGACTGACCAATCCGCCTCACATGCCCTCGGGCCGAATGAAGCTGTATGATCGAGTGCTGGAAGTGGAGCCCAAGGGAGGCCGCTTCGGACTGGGCCGCGTGTTGGCCGAGGCCGACGTGCATCCCGACGACTGGTTCCTGACCTGCCACTTCGTGGACGACATGGTGATGCCGGGCACGCTGATGTATGAATGCTGCGCGCACACCCTGCGCTTCTTGCTGCTGCGCATGGGCTGGGTGGGCGAGGCCGACCAGGTGACCTACGAGCCCAAGGTGGGCGTGCCGGCGGTGCTGCGTTGCCGTGGTCCGGTGACTGTCGACACCAAGAAAGTCCAATACGAAGTCGAGATCAAGGAAGTTGGCTACGGCCCCGAGCCTTACGTCATCGCCGACGCGCTGATGTATGCCGACGGCAAATGCATCGTGCGTTTTGTCGGGATGTCGATGCGCCTGGTCGGCCTCTCCCAGGCTCAACTGGAAGCCATCTGGTTTTCCTCCCCCTCTCCCCAACAACTCCCCCCCTCCCCCTTAGATGATGGAGTCAAGGCTCTGTACGACCGAGAGAGCATCATGCAGTTCGCCTATGGCAAGCCTTCGCTGGCCTTTGGCGACAAATACAAGATCTTCGACGAGGGCCGGCGCATCGCGCGTCTGCCCCGTCCGCCCTACGCCTTCATGGACCGGGTGGTCGAAGTCAATCAGGAGCCCTGGGTGTTGCAGGCGGGCGGTTGGATCGAAGCTCACTACTTCGTGCCCGAGAGTGAATGGTACTTTGCCGCCAATCGCCAGCCCACCATGGCTTTCGCGATTCTGCTGGAGATCGCGCTGCAGCCGTGCGGCTGGCTGGCCGCTTACGCGGGCTCGGCTCTGCGCAGCAATGAGGACCTGAAATTCCGCAATCTGGGCGGCACCGCCACCCTCTTCCACGAGCTGACCGAGCAGGCCGGCATGCTGCGTATGCGCGTGCGCATGTCCAAGGTCTCGGAAGCGGGCGGCATGATCATCGAGAACTTCGATATGCAGGTGTTGCAGGGCGACACCATGGTCTACGAGGGTACCACTTACTTCGGCTTCTTCTCGAAAGCGGCCCTGGACAATCAGGTGGGTATCCGCGAGGCCAAGCGCTATCAGCCGACGGCCGATGAGAAGGCGCGCGCGCGTCGCGTGGCTCTACCGCGCCAGCACCCGCTGACGCCCGAAGACGCTCAATATCAGGCCGGCACCAGCGCCTGTATGCCGGGTGGAGCCATGCAGATGATGGACGAGGCCGACCTCTACGTCCGCGACGGCGGCCCCAACGGATTGGGCTACATTCACGGCGTCAAGCAGGTCAATCCTGACGAGTGGTTCTTCCAGGCCCACTTCTACATGGATCCGGTGTGGCCGGGCTCTCTGGGACTGGAGGCGTTCCTGCAGCTCTTGAAGGTGCTCATGCTGGACCGCTGGCCACAGCTCGCCGATACCCACCGCTTCGAGTGTATTGCCACCAATCGGCCGCACACCTGGGGCTATCGCGGCCAGGTGGTGCCCACCAACAAGATCGTGGAAGTCGAGGCCTGGGTCACCAAGCTGGAAGACGGCGACGAGCCGGTGGTCACCGCCAACGGCTTCCTGGTGGTGGACGGCAAGCCCATCTACGAGATGACCGACTTCGCCATGCGCATGGTGCGCGCCTGAAGAAGCGCCTGGCCCTGCTGGCGCTGGGCCTGTTCTTCGGAGTGATCGGAGCGGAGCTGGGGCTCCGTCTCTTTTTCCCGGACATGGTCATCGGGGCCGGCCGGCAGCTGCAGTTTCGGGCAGGCGAGAGCACTAACTTCGTGCCCGACGCCGAGGCTGGCTACATGCCGGTGCTGGGCAATGCAGCCTATGACCAGTATGGCTGCCGGGTGGACCGCTATGACGCGGCGGGGAAGCGCCTGCCCGAGCGGGGTCCGCGTCGTGGTCGGCGGGTGCTGTTTCTGGGCGACTCGGTGACGCGGCGCGAGCGCATCCAGGACGCGCTCGAGAAGATCTACCCGGCGTTCGAGTATTGGAACGCGGGAGTGGAGAGCTTCAATACCATGCAGGAGCTGATCTTCTACCGACGGGTCAACTCGAAGCTCAAGCCCGATCAGGCAATTCTGACCTTCCACAACAACGATTTTCAGGATACGCCGCTGGTCTTTCGCCAGAACGGGGAGCTGCAGATTCACTTCATGCGGCGCGACGGCAATCGCATCAACCCATGGCTGTTCTCCCACAGTTACCTCTATCGCTGGCTGACCGGGCTGAGCCTGGGCCAACTGGATCGGGCTCGTCAGCGGGTGGTGATGAAAGAGGCACTGGCCGGCTTCCGCGAGACGATGGCGTCCGAGAAGGTCGAGTTTTCGGTGATTCTGCTGCCGATTCTGAAGCCTTATGAGCAGTGGAACGTGCGCGAGAAGTGGTCGCGCCAGGCGGCCCTGGAACTGCTCAAGGAAGAGGGCATCAAGACCTATGACTTGATGCCCGACATGGAAGCGGCCATGAAGGAAGGGGTGGTGTTACCCGAGACTCCGGGCGACACATGGCATCCCAGCGCGGCCGCCGCCGAGCATTTCGCGCGCTACCTGGCGGGACAAAAGATACTCTAGGTCCGGCGATTTTGTCCGGGGCCGGTGGCGGACTGTCTGACACCCGTGGCGGACAAACCGTCGACCCTCAGAACGCAAAAAAAAGGGCGGAGCCGAAGCTCCGCCCTTTTGTGAGTAGCCTCCTGGGCTTACTGCCAGGTGAGGGCGCCGTGGGCGTTGAGGCGGTTGCCGTCAGCCACCTTGGTCTTGAGGCCTTCGATTTTGTCGGCGCCGTTCAAGATCTTCTCCTTGATTTCGGCGGCCGTGGCCTGGGGATACATCGAGGCCACGAGACCGGCGACACCGGCGACGTGAGGCGTGGCCATGGAGGTTCCGCTCATCATCTGGTAGCCTCCGCCGGGCTTGGCGCTGAGGATGTCGACGCCGGGGGCGGCGATGTCCACGTTCTTAACGCCATACTGGGAGAAGCTGGCCTTCTTGTCGTTGCGGTCGGTAGCGGCTACGGCAATGTTGTTGGGGATGTCGTAGTTGCTCGGGTAGTTGGGGAAGAAGTCGTTGTTCCAGCCGTTGTTGCCGGCGGCCATGATGTGCAGGGCCGAGGAAGCGGCGAAGGCTTCTTTCTGGGCTTCGCTGGCGCCGCCGCCACCCCAGGAGTTGGAGGTGATGGTGGCACCCATCTTGGTGGTGTATTCGATGGCGCGCAGGATGGCGGCCGAGTCGGTGGAGCCCTCGTCGGAGAAGATCTTGACGGCCATCACGTTGGCGCGGTGATTGACGCCGACCACGCCTTCGCCGTTGTCGCCCACACCGGCGATGGTGCCGGCGCAGTGGGTGCCGTGACCGTGGCCGTCCATCGGGTCGCCGTTGTCGGCGAAAGCGTTGTAGCCGTGCACGTCGTCGATGACGCCGTTACCGTCGTTGTCGATGCCGTCGCCGGGGATCTCGCCGGTGTTGACCCACATGTTGGACTTGAGGTCGGCGTGATTGTAGTCGACGCCGGTGTCGATGACGGCGATGATGGGCGCGTCATTGCGGCCGGTGTGGATGGCCCAGGCTTCGGGAGCGTCGATGTCGGCATCGGCTTTGCCGCCGTTCTGGCCGGTGTTATGCATTCCCCACAGGTCCTCGGTCAGGTCGTTGGGCACGAACTGGGCGGGGCCGTCCTGCTGGGCGGGAGCGCCGGCCGGCTGCTTGGCTTCGGCCTGCTCGTTCTTAGGAAGAGTGTAGATGAAGTTGGGCTCGGCGTAAGCGACGCTGGGGTCCTGCTTCATTTTAGCGATGGCCTGCTCGGTGGTGAGACCGGCCGGCAGCTTGAGCTGCATCATCTGGCCTTTGTCCAGCAAGCCCTGGGTGCCGAATTCGAAGGTGTCGGCGACGGTGGCGCCATATTTGGCGGCAAAGCCGCCTTCGGAAGCGAGCGAAGCGGAGTCGCCCTTCAAGCGTACGATAACTTCACCGGGACGAAATGCATTGGAAGTGTTGGAAATCAAGGTCTTGGCCTCCTGAGTGGTGTGTGTGTCTGAGGCCTACTATCGCACTTAAGTAATTCTGAAATCGTTAACAGGTCGTGAACTCCCTGCTATCAGGCTAAACCTCACCCAGGTCGATATCTTCCAGATCACCCTCTAGATCGAGATCATCCAGGCCTTCCAGTCCTTCGATGTCCTCAAGGTCTTCCAGGCCTTCCATGTCGAGGTCTTCGAGCGAGGCGTCGTCCAGGTCGAGTTCGCCCAGGTCCAGGTCGCCATCCAGTTCGGAAAGGTCAAGGTCGTCGAGCGAAAGGTCTTCCAGGCCACCGATATCCTCAACGGTGGGCTCCGACTCCAGAGCCGGAGGGACACTGAGTGCGGGGGCGGCCGCGACTTCCACGGGCGGCGGGGGGGCCGGAGTGGGGGGAGGCTCGATGGCCACTGGAACGATCACGGGCTCCACCACGGGAGGCGCGGGCGGTTCCACCGGACGGGCCGGAGGAGCGGGTGGGGCGGGTGGAGGAGCGGCCCGGCGAGCCGGGGCGGGCGTGGGCGCGGGGGCGGCCGGACGGGGAGCCGGAGGCGCTTTGACCGGTGCGTCATCACTGATCAGTCGCTCGCCCGAGGGAGTGGGCTTGACCACGGGCACGGCGCCCTCCATGGTGCGGTCCTGACGCGACAGCATGACCATAATGTGGCGTCCAGCCCAGAAGGCGCTGTTGACGCGTTGCTGTTCACCCATCGGGGTGGTTCTGCGAGCGGGCTTGATGTGGCGTGCAATCTCTGCCAGTAGCTGTTCGCAGTTGGCCTGCGTGCGCGGACTCCAGTGACGTCCGAGGCGCTGGCGTTCGGCGTTAAAGCGCTGCAGCCAGAACTGAAAGCGCTTGGAGGCAACATCATAGTCGCCAAAGCCGTAGGCAACCCACGCTTTGATCCAGGCTTGTTTAAGTTCTTCTGAAGTACCAGTCATTTAGCCGTAGCCCCTTTCGATGGGCGGCCTCTTCGCGACAGAGTTGTTTGCACCTCGGCAGGCCGACCACCCAAAGGGAGCCAATATGCCGTGGTTATGCGAATGGTTCTCGTTTTGATTTTTTTCACGGCTTTCGCCTGGGCCGACCGGGTCCTGCCCGGAGCGCACTTTCAAAAGGAAATCCCCATGTTTCCGACCATGCAGAGCAAGACCAAAACCCTCGGCGAGAAGCTAGACAACGCCGGACACGTCTATGCCGTGCGCAACAGTTGGTATTACTTCTCCCATCAGCCGCCCCTGAAGGTTGCCGAGTTCTACGCTCAGAGACTGGTCGGAGCCGATCGCCATTCCCTCGGACCCAATCATATCGTCTTTACCATACACCCGGCTAACTGCAAGCCGCTCGACATTCACGACGGCAGCAAGCCCTTCGAATTCGTGGAGATCGAAATCGCCGATGTCAGCGCCCTCAACGGCGTGCTGCAGGAGCGAGAACGGTCCGCCCGCTGCAGCATTCACATCAGCGAGTATCTGGCGCCTTAGCGCGCTTTCGGTCCAGATGGGCCTTGAGCATGCGCAGGTATTCCTTGGAGGTATCCCGCTCGCGCAGCCCCATGTTGTCGTCGTGGATGCGGCGACGGTAAAGAACCTCGGGCAGAATCGCCTGACGTAGACCGGCCGCCTGCGCCCGCGAATACCAGTCGAGGAACTCGCCGACGCGCAGGCTGGTGTCGAAAGGTCCGACCTTCTCGTAGGCGGAGCGGCGCAGCAGCATGGTTCCTCGATGAGGAGAGTAAGAAATTGGCACCGAGGTGGCCCCGCCGAACTGCTCGATACCACAGAAAATCATGTCCAGCGATGGGTCTTGCTCCAGCCGGCGTAGTTGCAGCTCCAGTTTCTCCGGCAGCCAGAGGTCATCGGCATCGCAGGACGCGATCCACTCGTCGCTGACCGCTTCGTAACCAAGGTTCAGGGTCGGGGCCAGGCCCGGTTTCGGCTGGGCCCGCACCTCGACCCCGAAGCTTTCGGCCACCCCACGGGTGCCATCTTGGGAAGCATTGTCTAGGACCAGGACTCGGCCCACCGTTTGGGTGAGCACGCTACGCAGGCAGTCGCCCAAAAAGCGCTCCGCGTTGTAGGCCGGGATGACGACGGTCACGTCCATAGAGTGCGAATCTTTTGCAGGCGTGGCGACGAACCCTGCGAAGCATCCGGTCGTGATCAGCGTGGTTATCCCTTTTCACAATCCGGGGGCGTTTTTAGCTCAGGCCGTCGATAGCGTCCTGACCAGTGGACCTTCCACCATCGAATTGATTCTGGTAGACGACGCGTCCCAGGAGAAATTCGACTTTCCCCATGCCCGCTTGCTCCACTCCCCGGGCCTGGGGCCGGCGGGTGCGCGCAACCTGGGCTGGAGGGCGGCCACCCATCCTTTCCTCGCCTTTCTGGACGCGGACGACCTCTGGGAAGCGGGTTCCATGCAGTGCCTGCTGGACGCTTTCACCCACCACCCCGAGGCGGGAATCTGCCAGGGGAAAATGCGCCACCAGGTGCTGCAGACGGTGGCAAAGGACCCATTGGAGCGTTATGGCAGCCTGCCCCATTATGGAGTCAATCTGGGTGCCTGTCTTTTTCGCAAAGAATTCCTCGACCGGGCGGGAGGGTTGGACGAAAGCTTGCGCTTTGGAGAAGACACCGACCTGCTGATCCGCGCCTGGCATCTCGGGATTGGCAAAGTCCGAATCCCGGAGAATGTCCTGATCTATAGACTGCACTCAAGCAATATGACGCTTGAGGCACCCGAGCATCAGACGATGTTGAAGCAACTTGTGTTACGCCAAGCGCGACGCGCCCGGGCCGGTTTTCCCAGTCGAACCGAACCGGGCCTGGCAGAATACCTGGGGGGCCAAGAGCCACCTGGAGCAATTGGAGAGGCCTATGAACTACCTGGTCAACCGATCTGAGATCGTCTCAGATCTCATCGATGGAGAAGTCATTTTGCTCGATCTGAAGGCGGGAGCCTACTACAACTTGGAAGGTACGGCCGCGACTCTGTGGCAGTGGTTGGAAAGTGGCGCTGCCACCGATTCCATCCTGCAAGCTCTGGGCGCTGCTTTCCCGGAACTGGCTCCCGAAGGCCTGGCGCAAGATGTGACTGCTTGGCTGAAGGACCTGGTCGAGAATCGCCTGCTGACCCCTCAGGAGCAGGCTGATGCCGACGCCAAAGGTCCCGACTTTTCTCCTCCTTACTCCCGACCCCAGCTCTTCGCCCACGCGGACATGGAAGAGTTGCTCAAGCTGGACCCGGTCCACGAAGTCGGGGACCCTGGCTGGCCGGCCGTTCCCTCCAACTAGGTATGTCCTTACTGGCTTCTCCTCCCGAGTTCTTCGCGGCGGCCCGAGACGCGTTTGGGGTGGCCTGTCAGCGCTCGCCTTTCCGTTTCTCTCGCGGTTACCGATTTGGACCGAGCCAGCTGATCTTGGAAACGCCAAGCCCCTCATTGGCGAAGCTCTTCACTCGGGCGCTTGGAGAGGGCTTCCAGGAAGCGCTGGAGCCGGGCAGCCGGATCTGGGCCTGGGACGAGCAATCCACCGGTGTCGCCTTCCCCAGTCCCCCCTGGGGCGGCCACACTCCCTATACGCGAAGAGGAGACATTCCCTGGTTCCGCGACCCACGCTACTTTTCCGCCTACAACTGGGCCGCTCAGGTGGTCTGTCTTTATGACCGGGCCGAGCGGCTGGGAATCTACTGGACGGGCGATGCCGGAGCTTTGCCGGGCTGGGAGCAAACCGCGCCGATGCGCACCCTGCTGCATTGGCACGGACTGACACACCAGCTCCAAATGACCCACGCAGCGGTCATCGACGGGCTCATGCTGGCCGGCAAAGGGGGCTCAGGCAAGTCCACCACCGCGCTGGCCTGTCTCGAAGCGGGTATGCCCTTCCTCAGTGACGACTACTGCTTCGTCCAGTTGGAACCTCAGCCGATGGCCTTCGGCATTCTGGCCAACGCTCGAATCTTCCCGAGTTCTCTGCAATGGTTACCCCAACTCAGTGGGTTGGACTTCCAGACCAGCGACGACAAGATCGCTCTCAACTTGGAAACCAGGCGGGTGAGGGAGATGCCGATTCGAGCCATTCTTCTACCGCGTCTTGCGGAGCCAGATGAGGGTCTCGTTTTAGAGTCGGCTACCTTCGCGGAAGCGGTCAAGGCGGTGGTTCTACCCACCATGGCCCAACTGCCCGGTGCCGGGCCGGAAACCTATGCGATTCTCAGCGGACTTTGCCAGAAGTTACCCATCTATCATCTGAGGCTCAATCGTCCCGCCTCGGAGATACCGACCCTCCTGAAAGAGCTGTCCCTTTGATTCTGAGCCATCCAGAACGACTTCTGTTGGAGACCGTCCGCGGCCCGCTGGAACGCCGGCAGGCCGCCTGGGAAGAGCGTCGTCGCCTCTATCCCTTGCCGACTTTTCCCAATCCGGCCTCGCAACTACTCTGCCTGGTGGCGGGAGAGTGGACGGAGCAAGGGGACGAACGGCCGCGTTTGCGCGGCATTCTACAGCATACCTGGCTGAACAATCAGGGGAAGATCTCTCTGGTGCGCCGACTGGGGGACGAGATCGTCTGGCTGGGCGATATGGCGATCACTTTGAGCTGTTACGGCAATGCAGGCCATCGGCCCATCCAGGGCCTGGAGGGCTGGGTGGACGTGAACCGGCTCCAGTCCGTTTCGGACAGACTCGAGCAGCAAGGCTTCCCGGTCGTCTGGCGGACTCGAGGCTTCGCTTTCCACAGTTGCCCTCAGAGTGGTGCGCCCATCCGTTTGGTCAGCCGCCTGCTGCCCAATCGGCCGGACCGCAATGCCTTTGACGAGCACCACCTGGTAGACGGTCTGCGCCTGGTCACGCCCGAGTTCTTGCTGTTGCGCCTTTGTTTGGCCAGACCGCACAACGCCTGGTGGGTGGCGGATCTGCTCACGCTGGTGCCCAAACTGACGCCCGCACAGATTCGTCGGGTGGCGCTCGAGCATCGCGCCGGGCTGGCGGTGCGCCGAACCATTGAGCGCATCAATCGGCTTGGATTCGCTCCACTCGAATGCGATTTGCGTTCCCTCAGCGCCGTTCCGGGAGAGTGGTTCGAGAGAATGCTGGGTGAGCGAGGCCTCACGGCCCACCTCTTGACGGTGGACCGATGGAGTCAACTCCCCGGGGCCTTCTGGTTCTACTGGAACCAATGGCGAAAACGCTAAGGAAAGAATCGGATGCGAATTTTCTATCACGCGGACCACTACTGGCCTCATCTAGGAGGGGTGGAGACCTTGATGCGCTTCCTGGCCGAGGGGGTCGTTGGCCGTGGCCATGAGGTGATGGTGATCGCCAACCGACTGAGCGGCGTCCCCGATGAGGAGACTCACGGCGGCGTTACCATCCGCCGGCTGAATATGAATGCTCCCCTGTTGCAAAAGAATTTGCCTCAGGTGGTAGCCTGCGTCAAGCAGTATGAGCGGCTTCGCAACGAGTTTCAGCCCGACGTGGTTCATCACCACTTCTGTGGACCTTCGGCCTATTATGCCTTCTTGCACCCGTTTGCGCGAACCATCACCAGCGTTCATGACCCGCTGGGAATGACGGAGAATACCTTCAGCGCGAGAGCCCTGAAAAGCAGTCAGGCGGTGGTGGCGGTGTCCAATTTCGTGGCTGATCGCTGTCGGGAGCGTTTTCCGGATCTGAAGACCCAGTTGATCAAGAACGCTCTGCCCGCCAAAGACTTGCCGAGAACGCCTCACGCCGCCCACTCGGGACGCTTCTTGTGCATCGGACGGATGGTTCGCGACAAGGGGTTTGACCTGGCGCTGCACGCCTTCGCTCAAATGGGAGGAGGCGCCAGCCTGGAAATCATTGGCCAGGGTCCGGAGCGACCCGCGTTGATGGAACTGGCCTCCCAATTGGGTATTGAAGTATCCTTCCCGGGGGCTCTTTCGGACGAGGAAGTTCTGCAGCGAGTCGATGCTTGCGCCGCGCTGGTGATGCCCTCGCGCTGGGAAGAGTGCTTCGGCCTGGTCGCCTTCGAGGCGATGAGTCGAGGCCGCCCGGTCATCGCCGCTCGCTGGGGAGCCCTGCCGGAAGTGGTCCTCGATGGCGTCACCGGACTGTTATTCGAGCACGAGAATGTCGGCGACCTGGTGGAGAAGATGAGCATGTTGCGGGATGACCCGGATCTGTGTGCTCTTCTGGGCGAGCAGGCCGCCGATGCTCCCCATCGCTTTCCCTATGCCCGCATGATCAGCGAGCATCTCAATCTCTATCGAGCCGTAATGGAAGCCGTTTGATTCTCCTGACCGGCAGCCAGGGGCGGGTGGGCAGGTTTTTGCAGCCCTTTCTACAGGCCCATGGCTGGCAGGTGCGCACCACTGATCTGGTCGAGGGCGCGGACTTGTGCGGCAACTTGCGGGATGAGGAGTTCTGCCGGCGCTGTCTGGACGGCATCCGTTTTGTGGTGCACGCCGGGGCACGACCTGACCTGCAGCATGCCGACACCTATGAAAACAACACCCAATCCACTCGAGCCCTGGCCGTAGCCGCCCGCGAGGCAGGAGTGGAACGCTTCCTTTTCTTTAGCTCCATTTGCGCCAACGGGCGTTCCAGCTTTGGCACCCGGCGTTTCCTGGACCCCAGCCGACTTCCCATCGACTCCCGAGAATCCGACCGCCCCCATGATGATTACAGCCTGTCCAAGCAAGTCTGCGAGACCATGCTGGAAGGAATGTCGCTCACGGGCCGGATGGCGACCTACTGCTTGCGACCATGCGGCCTGTGGTTTCCTGAAGAGACACGCCGCTATCGTCCCGGTCCGCGACCGCCCCGGCAAAACTTGAACCTGGTCGACCCCTGGCTCTATCTGGACATGCGCGATCTGGCCGAGGCCGTGCGGTTGGCCCTGCGAGTGGATTTGCCGGTCTTTGGTCGGGCCTACCTTACGGCCGCCGACACGACTCGTCCGGAGCCGAGTCTGCTGCTGCTGGCTTACTATTTTCCGGGGCTGCTCTGGCGCATCCGCGGCAACCTCTGGGGCCACCGCTCCTGGTTTGACTGCTCTCAGGCTTATCGTGACCTGGGTTGGAAGCCCCAGCACAGCTGGCGCCAAGAAAAAGCACCCGAGTCCTGAGACCCGGGTGCTTCAATCCTGAGGATGCGCCCGCAAAGGCGCATCCAATCTTTTACTTGTCGTCGCCGCCATCGGGGCGCGGGCCGTGGTGGCCGCGACGGCCGCCCTTCTCAGCCCAACGTTCCTTCATCTTGGCCTTCATTTCGGTGTATTTGGTCATCTGTTCCGGCGTCAGAGTGGCCTGCAGCTGAGAGTCAACCTGGGCCCGCTCGGCTTCCCAATTGGACTTTTTGGTCCCACGCTGGGACTCCCAGAAGCTCTTCATCTGGGCTTTCTGGTCGTCGGTCAGGTTCAAGTCACGGAAGCCACCGCGCTTGTGCTCTTTGCGCGCATCGGCCATCTTCTGCTGCTGCTCGGGCGTCAGGATGGTTTTCATTTTGTCCTGGAAGGCCTGGCGCTCCGCTTCGTGCTTCTGACGAAGCGAGTCGAAGGTGGGCTGCAGTTTGGCAACCTGGGCGTCGGTCAGGTTGAGAGAGCTTTTCAGGTGGTCTAGCGGCGAACCACGATGATGACCCCGTTCGGCGGGAGCGGCGATTGCCAGTCCGACCAAGAGTGCTCCGCCGACCAGTAAGCTAGAAAGTTTGTTCATCGTAAATTCCTTTCGTTTAACCCCCGTTGAATTCACTATAGCGAACGAATCTGAAGCATAGCACCCACTTTTCTGAAGATTGATTAAGCTAGCCGCCCAAAATATAACCGGCGCCTCGAACCGTGCGAATCAGCTTTCGATCGTTGTCTTGTAGCTTGGATCTCAGCGAACTCAGGTGTACTTCCACCACGTTGGCGTTGCCGTCGTAATCCCAGCCCCAAATGTGGGTCAGCAATTGCTCGCGAGTCACCAACTGGCGTGGATTGCGCATAAGATGCTCGAGCAATTCGAACTCGCGATGAGTCAGTTCCACCGGCTTGTCCTGACGGAGCAGAGTGCGGTTGGAGACGTTAAGGTTGAGGTCGCCGAAGGTCAGGGTGGAGCCCACATCGCTGCCCGTGCGGCGCAAAATGGCGCGCATGCGTGCCAGCAACTCCTGATATTTGAACGGCTTGGCCAGATAATCATCCGCGCCCGCGTCCAGACCCTTGACCCGGTCTTCCCACTCGCCTTTGGCGGTGAGCATCAGAATCGGAACGCTGGAAGCCTGGCGCAGACGCTGGCAAACCTGCAAACCGTCCAGATCAGGAAGCATCCAGTCGAGAATAACCATCTGAGGGCGTTCTTCCTGGTAGACGTCCAGGGCTTGAGTGCCGGTTATGGCGGTAACGACCTGATAGCCGTCGTGCTCCAATGCCATGGTGATAAAGTCCAGGATGGACTCTTCATCGTCCACCACCAACACCTTAGGTTTGCTCATTTCTGACCTCCAAACACCACTCGAAAGCAGCTTCCTTTGCCCACTTCACTGGTGACGCTGACGCGACCGTTGTGGCGAGCGGCGATCGACTGCACGATCGCCAATCCCAAGCCGCTACCGCCCGTTTTGCGGGCCCGCGAAGAATCGGGGCGATAGAAACGTTCAAAGAGAAAAGGCAGATCGCGGGCTTCGATACCGGGGCCTTCGTCGGCCACCTCCAGCACCACCCCCTGGTCCTCCAACCTCAGCGAGGCCTTGATACGCGCGCTGGCCGGCGTGTAGGCGATGGCATTGTCGAGCAGATTGCGCATCAAACGGGTGAGCTCGTCGCGATTGCCCATCAGATAGATATCTTTCTCGGCGTCGACTTCGAGCTTTCGTTGCGGGTGGAGGGTGCAGAGCATGTCCACGGTTTCCTCTAGCGCATGAGTCAGGGACATGTGCTCAATGGTTTGCTCGGCCGGCTTCTGTCCGGCTTTGGAAAGCGTCAGCAGGTCGGCCACCAATTTGGACATCCGGTCCGTTTCGCGGGCGATGATGTCGACGGCTTTGCGCTGCTTGGCCGGATCCTGGCCCAGCTTGAGCATATCCGCCATTCCGCCGATGGCGGTCAAGGGGGTTTTTAGTTCGTGGGAAGCGTCGGCCACGAAGCGGCGCTGGGTTTCCAGACTGTACTCCACCGAGTCGGCCATCTGGTCGAAGGCTGCGGATAGCTGCAAGACCTCGTTGTGACTGCTGGTTCCGCTGAGGCCGGTGCGAGCCTTGAAGTCACCCTTCTGCAGTTTGAGAGTGGCCTGCTGCAGGCGTTCGATGGGTACGGCCAGCCAGTGGGCCACCCAGAGAGCCCCCATCCCGGAGACCAGCAGGGCCACGGCGGCGGCCGCTCCCAGATAGCCCATTAAACGCAAGCTCAGGTCCCGCGGCTGAAAACGCACCGAGGTGAATTGCAACACGCCTGCGTCGTGGTGATTTTGGCGGATGGGCAGCAGCAGCACCATGTATTCAAAGCGCTTGCCTCGCCAGGTGTAGACGACGTTCCGATTGCGGATGTCCTCCGGCATGGAAAGCGCTTGATGCAGGTGGTCGAGATCGGCTTCCGGGACTTCGTCGGCATTGGCCGATTTGGCGACGAGCCGGCCGTTGGTGTCAAAAATACGAGCCGAGGTGCCTCGCGAATCCAGAGCGGCGACGCGTTGGGCGGCGTCGTCGGGGAAAGTCTCCGAGGCCGGCAGACCGTTGCGCGGACCCCAGTCCGGCTCCTGACCGGTCCACACGATGCGCACCTGGGCCACCATTCGATAGACCTGGGAATACCAGAGGAAGCTCTGACCCAGCCAGAAGGCTCCCAGCGTCCACACCAGGATCGATACCAACAACGTGGCCAGGGTTGCCCCCAGGATCACCCAGCGGATGGGTAGGCGTTGGATAAAGTTCGCGCGCACCATGCTCGGCTGTCCTTCTCGTCAATTTCCGGGGTAGCCTCTTCCCCTGTACGTGAAAAAGGGGAGGCCGGCGTGGGACCGACCTCCCCTAACTCTCTGGGTTGCGACTTAGCGATAGCCGCCGTTGAACATGCCGTTCAGCAAACCGCTGTTGAGCAAGCCGCTGAGAACTCCGATTCCGATCTGGGCGCCCTGGTTGTAGCCGCCCGGATAGTAACCGTTGTTGTAGCCGTTGTTATAGCCATTGTTGTAGTAGCCGTTGTTCGGGTAGTAACCGGTGTTGTTGTAGCCGTTGTTATAACCATTGTTGTAGCCGTTGGTCGGGTAGTAGCCCGTATTGCCATTGGAATAGGGGCTGGTGTAGACCGTGCTGCCAGGGTTGTAATAAGGCTGGTTGTAGGCGGAATTGTTGTTGTATCCGTTGTTGTTGCAAGAACCGTTGGCGTTTCCGTTGGCGTAGCCGCCGTTGTAGCCGTTATAACCGTTGTTGGAGTAATTCCCACCGTTGTTATGGCGGCGATGACGGCGTCCGCCGCCGTTTCCGTTGTTCCAATCGCTGCCGTCCCCGTTGTTGTACTGCTGGTAGTACTGCGCGAGCTGGCCCTGTTGCTGCGGGGTGAGAATTCCCATGATTTTCTGCTGAACCATCGGGTCGGTCATATTGCCGCCCTGAGAAATCTGGTACAGCTGGCTGCGTTGCTCGGAGCTCAAGCCCAAGCTGTCAGCAGTCGGACAGTTCTGGGCACTGGCACCCAGGGACATCAATCCCACGATAGCAAGGCTAACTGCGGGCTTGAGCACGTTTGCGAGCTTCATCATTTGGTTTGGTAGGTTCCTTTCGTTCGTGCAACCATCCGTTGCTGGTCTTAAGGTAAGACACGAAACTGAACCCAATGGCCTGGATTTCTGAAGACTTGCTGAAGAATTTTTTCCTTTTAGGGATTGCTCAGGAAGGACATCAGTACGGCCCGGTTCCAGGCCCAGGAGTTTTCCGGTGAATCTCCGTGTGCCAGCTCATAGGTGACGGTGGGAATCGAGATTTCGCGGGAACTCACCCAGGTGCCGAAGGAGCCCGGGATGCGAACCCGTCCGTGAGAGTCAGCGATCTTCTGGGCGGTGAGGCGGTCGGGGGCGGCCTCTTGCATCGCGGCCACCAGGGGAGCCACCGAGTCACTGGGACCGTCGCCATCGAGCATTCCTTGACCGGACGGAATGCCACGATGTTGATGGATACTGAGAATGCGCTGAACCCGACCGGCCGGACCCAGACCCAGGCCCAGGGCGGCCTCTCGCAGGCAACGGCTCTCCGGCTCGCTTAGAGGTTTGGGCCCGGAATACTCGTCGTCGCGTGCAGACAGCTGCCAGAGGGCGGGGAAATTGCGGTTCAAGTCCACTCCGCGAGGGTTGGTTCGGGCCCGACCCGAATTGTCCGGATTGAGACAGGGCATGATGCGCACCTGCCAGCCGTTCAGGCGGGCCGGGTCTTCCTGCAGATGACGTTTGAGTCGCACCAGCAAATCCTGTCCGGCCGGTTCATCTCCATGGATGTTGCCAAACAGCAGGGCGATCTTGGGCCCGGAGCCGAGCACATACATGTTCAGCGGACGACCCTGAGCGGAACGACCGAGGGTATAGGTAGAGCAACTCAGGTCGATGGGCTCATTGGCGTCCACCAGCGTGAAATCGAAAGGAGTGCGGGCGCCCAGAGCGTGCACAAAGGCCGAGTGGGTATCCGGGGCCATGGTCAGGCAACCAATGGAGGCGCAGCGGTCCTCCCAAATGCCGTTGTGAAAAAGAATGTCACTGGCGGTGGTGCCACGCCCTTCGGCCAGTTGGACCTCATCAGGTGAAACACTGCCATCGGCGTCCACGTCTCGAGCGGCTCGCACGTGCTTGCTGCCTTTGTGGTTGACCACCAACCAGCACGGCATCTGATGGTGATGGCCGTAGGGCTGAGCCTTGTAGTGACCGGGCCGGAGCTGGGCTACGCCCTGAGGCACGGAGGGATCGCTACTGTCACCGGCGTGGGTCGAGCCGAGGAACTCCGAGAGCTGAGGCTGTCCTTTGGAATCCCGCCGCAGAATGACGTAGGTGTCGTCGTAGGCGCCAATATTATCCGAGGAGGGATGACGGCGGCCATCCGGGCTGATTCCCCGCAGGCCCAGGACGGTGGTGCCCCGCGTAAGCTTGCCGCCGCGAGCCAGAATCAGGCGCTGATAGTAGTTGAAGCGTTCGCTGAGGCCCGCCGAGGCGGGCGGAATAGAAGGAATCAGAGGAGTGACGGAAGGCGCTTCAGGGGCCGGCTGCCAGACATTCACCAGGGCAAAGCGAAAAGCACCGGGTCCGGTCAGATTGCGGAATTCTTCACTGTTGATGGTCAGTCCGGTGTCTGTTTGTGGTTGGCCTACCACCTTGAGGTCCTGGCCTAGTAGATAAGTGCCGGCAGACAGAGCATTGGGACTGGAAGTGCCGTCAAACTCGTGCACCTGGCCTTCGGGGGTTAAGACCACGAAGCAGGTCTTGCTGCTAAGTTGGGAGGGCAGGCCCAGCACCCAGAGTTCTCCCGGCGCGGGTTTGGCGCCACAGCTGAGGAGGATGCGCTGATAGTGTTCGTAGCGCTGTTGGGGTTGGAGCTGGACGGGTGCGCGCCAGGTCGCCAGAGCAACTTCGGCGGGCTGTGCGATGGCCGCTGGCGTCAGTAAGAGCGCCAGCCCGAGGATGGTTTTACGAAGAGGCACAGGTTTTGGGTCCCTTTCAGCCGGATTTCATGAAACTATGGTGAACTGGGTCTTATGAATATGAATATGTTGACCCTTACCGTGGTCCGAATGCTCTCGTTGGAACGGCCTTGCGCCGAGGGGATGCCGTCCCATCTGGCCGCGGGAAGCGGTTTGACCCAGGTGGGCAACCGTATTCACGTAGTGGCTGATGATGCGCTGGAACTCGGAGTTTTCGACCGAACTTCGCAGGACCCCGGCAAGCTTTTTCGTCTTTTCGAGCGTCCCACGCTGCCGTTGGATGAGCACGAAAGAAAAAAAATCAAGCCCGACCTGGAATCCTCTTGCCTGCTTCAACATGAGGGAAAATCCTTCTGGCTCGGGCTCGGGTCCGGCTCGACGGAGCAGCGAAACAAGGGCATTTGCGTCAGCCTGAGCGCCGACGGCGAGCCGCAATCCACGATAGAATTCGACCTGACTCCTTTGTATGGGGAATTGAAAAAGGCTCACCCTGAGCTCAATATTGAGGGCACCGCTCCGATCGTCGAGCAAGGCCGTCTGCGCCTGGCTCAACGCGGCAACGGCAGTCTGGTAGACAACACGCTGATCGATCTGGACCTGCAGCAAGCATTCGCTAACGCACGCGACGGCAAGGCCTGGGGCCCCGAACTGATCCGCCAGGAGTGTCCGCTTCAGCTACCAACTCTGGCCGGAAGCAATGGCCCCGTCCCGCTCACCATCACCGACCTCTCGCCCTTGAGCAACGGGCGCTGTCTGTTCACGGCCGCCGCCGAGGATACCAGCAATCCCTACGAGGACGGCGAGGTGCTCGGCTCTTGCATTGGCGTGGTCGACCTCAACGGTGGGGTCTCTCAGCTCTTTCAAGTGGACAAGAAAGTGAAGCTGGAAGGCATCACCGGTCAGGAGAAGGACGGCGGTGTGGAAGCACTGGTCGTCACCGACAACGACGACCCGGCCCATGGCGCCACCGTTTACCAGACTTGGCTTTCCCTGACCGCCTGATCTTCTGCGGGCTGCTGACGTCCCTGGCCTGGGGCGACGGCAATCCGGGCCTGTTGCTGGAAAAGCTGCGGGAAATGGATGTCATGCATCATTGGACGGCCGGCGTGGAGCGCATCGACTGGCAAAGCGGCGACCCCGATCCCAAGCTTCCACCCCGCGATAAAGTGGGCACCCACTGCAGCGCCTTCGTAGCCTCCGCCGGCCAGCGTCTGGGGATCTACATCCTGCGCCCTCCCGAGCACAAACCCACTTTCCTGGCCAGTGCCCAACAAGAATGGTTAAACAGCCCGGAGGGTCGGCACGAGGGTTGGGAGCGCGTCGAGAACGCTGTGGCCGCCCGCGATCGGGCCAACGAAGGCCAGTGGGTCGTGGCTTCCTGGCGCAACCCCATTCCTCACAAGCCGGGTCATATCGCGATCGTTCTTCCCAGCGATTGGTCGGATGAACGGGTTCGGTTGGACGGCTGCGAGATCATGCAGGCGGGACGCTACAATTATCTGAGCACTTCGTTACGTCAGGGCTTCGCCAATCACCGCACCGCTTTCGAAGCCGGCGAGATCCAGTTTCACGCCCATTCCACGGACTTTTAGAGGATGCTGGCGATGGTGCCGCCGCCCAGCACTTCGTCCCCGTCGTAGAAGACGGAAACCTGGCCCGGGGTGAGCGCGCGCTGAGGCGAATCGAAGCTTACCACCATGCGGTCCTGAGCTCCGAGGCTGAGTGTGGCGTCGGCACCGGGAGTCTGATGGCGATATTTGACCCAGGCTCGTTCGGGCACTTGCTGAATCCAGTTGAGCTCTTCCACTTCCATTTGGGAGCGTAGCAGTTCGTCGGGGTCTCCCACCACCAGCTGATTGTCGGCCACGCGCAACTCCAGGACGTAGCGAGGCTTGCCGGTGGCGATGCCCAGGCCTTTGCGCTGACCCACGGTGTAATAGCCCAGCCCCTGGTGTTCGCCCAGGCGCGTGCCGTCACTCTCCACGATTTCACCCGGCTGCTCGGCGTTGGGGAGATTCTTGCGCAGGAAGCCGGCCGTGTCTCCGTCCGGAATGAAGCACAGGTCCTGGCTTTCGGGCTTGTCGGCCACGCTGGAGAGTCCCAGTTCGTGGGCCAGGCGACGCACATCGCTCTTGGCCAGTTCTCCGATGGGGAAAAGAGTCTGGGAAAGCTGCTCCTGGGTGAGCGAGGCCAACACATAGGACTGGTCCTTGCTCTGATCCAGTCCACGCAACAAGCGATGGGTGTTGGCGGCTTCGTCATGACGGACGCGAGCATAGTGGCCGGTGACCACCTTGTCGGCTCCCAGTTCCTGAGCGCGACGCAGCAGGTGATCGAACTTGATGTGCTGGTTACAACGTCTGCAGGGGTTGGGCGTGCGCCCCCGAGCATACTCGGAGACGAAGTCGTCGATGACGTGCTTCTGAAATTCGTCGCGCAGATTGAAGGCGTAGTGACGGATGCCCAGCTTCCAGGCCACTTTCTCGGCGTCGTTGACGTCCCACACAGAGCAACAACCGCGTCCGGCCGGGGCCGCCTGGCTGTCGTTGGGGGATAAGGTCATGGTGATGCCGATGACTTCATAGCCCTGCTGGTGCATCAGAGCGGCCGCTACCGAAGAATCCACGCCACCGCTCATGGCGACTACTACACGCTTGGTCATTTGCGCAGTATAGCCGTGCGGGATTGAGTTGAAAAGTGGCAGTGTCAAACAGTCTTGACTTGCAGTTGTGTCGTATTGCGATATAATCGCGGCCATGCAAGATCAAGACTACGAAGTGCTGGCCGACTTCCGCTACACCGTGCGCCGCTTTCTCAAATTCAGCGAGGAAGCGGCCGGTGCCGTCGGCCTCTCTCCGCAGCAGCATCAGGCGCTGTTATTCGCGCGCGCTTCCCAAGCGCGGCGTGTCACCGTCGGGGATCTGGCCGAATGGTTGCAGATCAAGCCACACAGCGCCGCCGAGTTGAGTTCTCGACTGGAGGCAGCGGGCTTGCTCGAGCGGCGAGCCGACCCCGAAGACCGCAGACGTACTCTGCTGTGCGCCTCGGATTACGGGAATCACCTGCTGGAAAGCCTGACCGAGGTGCACCGCCAGGAACTGCAGAGACTCAAGGAGCCGCTAAGGGACTTGCTGGCCATGCTGGACGGCCAATGATGGGTTCCGTGGCTTCTGTCTCGCTTGTCCCGCCGTTAACAACAGTTTACAAAACCGGGGCCATGTGTTTACAGAATTCAGAAATTTTTCAGATCTGACCCCCTGTTTGTTCCGCTCTCCTGGGGCATTATGAATTCAAGAGACGCAGGTAAGAGGAGACAAAATACGATGGCTTTCAACCCGATGATGATGAACCCCCAGTTCGGTGGCGGTATGCCCCCCGGAGGCGGCGGCGGCCTGATGGGCCAGCTCGGTCGAGGAATGCAGGACGGCAGCCTGGTGGGTCGTGAGAAGGGCATTGCCGCCAACGCGGTGATGGACGCCAAGATGACCGAAATGATGGCCAAGCTGGACGGCGTGGTAACGCCCCAAGAGAAGATGGCCATCTTGCAGAAGAAATTCAAAGCCAGCCACATGATGAACAACCTTCGCACCAACGGAATGGGCAATGTCTCGGGTGAGGCAATGCAGCGCAAAATGCAAGGTCTTGGTGGCCCCGGCGGCTGTGGTCCGAACGGCCCTGGCGGCTTCGGCGGTCCGCCCCCCTTCGGACCGGGCGGCTTCTCCGGCCCCGGCCCCATCCAGGGAGCGGGCAACGTTTCCATCTCGGCCGCTATCAGCACGGGCGGCACCGCTCGCGCCGTAGCCGGCCCCAACGGAGCCTTCGCTCAAGCGTTCTAAAATCGGTCCTGGTTATCTGACAAGCAAAAAAGCCCGCCGGTGAGCGGGCTTTTTTGTTTTGCCGGGCGGAGAACAGAAAAGGGCCGCCCCGACCCGGGGCGACCCATTCCTGAGATCGAGGGTTTTCTAGCCTTCGTTGCTGGCCTTGCTGTCTCCAGCGCTCTCGCCCCGGCGGGCGCGGCGCCAAATAGCCGGCAGGTCCATCCACTTGCTCTTCTTCTCGGTTTCGCCACTGGTCATTCCTTTGCGCACCAGACCGGCGCGGGCGGGAGCGGGGGCCGATGCCGCAGCCGGAACCTTGGCGGCCGGAGCGGGCGGGCGTTGCGAGGGAGCGAAGGAAATCTCAGCCGATTCCTGGCGCTGACGGCGCTCGTAAGCGGTCAGTTCCTGGTGCGGCAGAGCGGCCTGGGCCAAAGGTAGCAGTTCGTTGTCGCGCACCATCGGCTCGTCGTGCATCTGGTGCGAGGCCAGATTGGGTTTGCGCACGCTTTCGGCGGGAACCACGCGGGTGGCCACCACGGTCGCGCGGGCGCGGCCCATCATCGAGTCGTCCTGCACGTAGCCGCATAGAACCATGGCTTCGGGAGAAGCCGATTCTTGCAGCAGCGCGCAGGCGGCCGAGTAATCCTGCAGGGTCATATCGGGGCCGGCGGTGATGTTGAGCAGGCAGCCGGCGGCGCCATCGGGTGAGCCACCCACCAGCGGATTGCTCAGAGCCAGTTCCACGGCGCGCTGGGCGGTGGGAGCGGTGGCCATTCCGAAGATGGCGCGGCCGGAACCTTCGAGCACGGCGCGCACATCGGCGAAGTCGAGGTTGATGACGCCGGGCATGGTGACGATTTCCGTCATTCCGCGCACCGCGTCACACAGCACCTGGTCCACTACATTGAAGCTCTCGTCCAGCGGACAATTGCCCGATTCCATAGCCAGCAATTTCTGGTTGGGCAACACCAGCAGGGTGTCGACCTCGTCTTGCAGTGCAGCCACGCCTTCGCGAGCGACGCGTACGCGGCGATGGCCCTCGAACTCGAACGGCTGGGTGACCACGGCTACCACCAGCGCTCCGGCTTTGCGGGCGGCGCGAGCGGCCACCGGGGCGGCGCCCGTACCGGTTCCGCCACCCATTCCGGCCGTCAAGAAGACCATGTCGACGCCTTCGAACAACTCTTCCAGGCGTGCCGAGCTCTGCTCAGCGGCTTTGCTGCCGAGGCGATGGTCGGCGCCGGCGCCCAATCCGCGGGTGGCGCCTTCGCCCAAGAAAATGACCCGGGGGCCCTTACGACTCGAGAGCAGGGCCTGCGCGTCGGTGTTGGCCAACACCAGATCCACTCCTACGGGGGGCCGCTCGGCCAGTCGGTTGACCAGGTTGCAGCCTGCGCCACCCAGTCCCATGACCAGGATCTTTGCAGGCTGTTCGGTGTTGTTAGGGGAATTGAGCACGACCCCACCTTCCTTTTCCAATGAATTAAATTCCAGTAGAAGATGAAAATTCTTCAAGCAAGAAAAAATCCTTCAAACATTTGAAAAGATCTCACAAGGGATTCGCTCGGCTTTAAAATATAGAACACAGTTTCGCTGAACCGAGGAAAGTGAGCTACCGTAGTGGCATCCGTGAATGTCTTCCAACGAATCATGAGCAACCTGGAAACGGTCGTGCGCGGCAAGACCGGGCCCCTACAACTACTGGTGGCAACCATCTTTGCCGGCGGTCACGTGCTGATGGAGGATGTGCCGGGCGTCGGCAAGACCACCCTCTCCAAAGCCCTGGCCAAGACCATCGGCGGCGACTTCCGGCGGGTGCAGTTCACTCCCGACCTGCTGCCCACCGATATTCTGGGCTCCTCCATCTACAGTCCCCGGGATGGCACGTTCGAGTTTCGCCAGGGACCGATCTTCGCCAACGTGGTGTTGGCCGACGAAATCAACCGGGCCAGTCCGCGCACTCAGTCCAGCTTGCTGGAAGCCATGTCGGAGGGCCAGGCCACCGTCGAGGGCGTCACCTATCCTTTGCCCAGGCCCTTCCTGGTGTTGGCCACTCAGAATCCGGTGGAGTTCCACGGCACCTATCCGCTGCCCGAAGCCCAACTGGATCGCTTCTCGGTCAAGCTATCCATGGGCTATCCGGGCAAGGCGGACGAGGCGGCCATTCTCGAGGGCCAGCGCGGCAGTCATCCGCTGGACCGCCTGGAGCCGGCCATTCAGTTGAGCGAACTGTTGGAAGTCCAGCACGAAGTCTCTCAGATCAAGATGGCTCCGGACGTGCTCGACTATCTCCTGTCCATGATCGAAGCCACCCGTAACGATTCGCGCCTGCGTCTGGGGTCCAGTCCCCGTGGCTCGCTGGCATTTTACCGGGTGTGCCAGTCCTGGGCCTATTGTCAGGGTCGAGACTACGTGATTCCTGACGATCTACAGAAGATGGCCGAGCCGGTGCTGGCTCACCGACTGGTGCTCGACACCAAGACCAAATACAGCGGTATCAGCAAAGAGCAGATCATCGCCGAACTGCTGAAGAAGGTGGCCGTCCCTGTCTGACCGGGGACAAACCATCCAGAATTCTTGGAGCTATCGGTCGTTTCGCTCCTTGATCATGGAGCGCCTGACCGGCAGCGGCACCCTTATCTTTTATATGGGACTGGGCAGCAATTTGCTCAATGGAGGCTCCGCTCTTTTCAAGGGCCATCTGCTGGCCTGCGCTCTGGCCGCCGTGCTGCTGGTTTCCATGGTGGCGGCCCGCCTGGCCCGGCGGCGCTTGAAGGTGACTCCGCTGATTCCCGAACGCGTCACTCAGGGGCAACCCTTCGAAATCGCCTGTCGCGTGGAGAACGAGGGCAAGAAAACGGCCAATGACGTCAATCTGCGCATCCTGGGCCTGCCGCGCAGCACCGGGCTGGAGAACGAATTCGGACCTTACCTGGGAAATCTGGAACCCGGGCAGATCAAGACCGGAAGCTGGCAACTGACTTTGCCGAAACGCGGCCGTTACGCCGTGCAGGCCATCCATCAGGCCACCGTTTTTCCCTTCGGTCTGTGGCGAGACTGGTACCGGCACGAAGTCGGTCGCAGCCTGCTGGTCTATCCCAAGTTTCATCCCTTACTCACGCTGGACATGCCGGTGGGTCGCAAATACCAGCCGGGCGGTATGGCCCTGACCTCGAACGTGGGCGATTCCACCGAGTTTCTCTCCGTGCGCGAGTTTCGAGCCGGCGATAGTCTGCGTATGATTCACTGGCGCTCGTGGGCGCGCCGGGGCAAGCCGGTGGTCAAAGAATTTCAGGAAGAATTCTTCTGCCGCATCGCGCTGGTGATGGACACCTTTCTCAGCGCTCAGGAGGTGAAAGAGCGGCGCGCAGACTTTGAGGCGGCCATTTCGCTGGCGGCGGCCATCTCGGATCAGATCAGCCGCGACGAATACGTCATCGACCTTTTCGCGGCCGGCCCGGAACTCTATCAGCTGCAGGCTGGACGCAGCCTGGCCTATCTGGAGAACGTGCTCGACATTCTGGCCTGCGTGGAACCGTGCATCGAGCCGGCCTTCCAAAAGCTGGAGCCCATTTTGCTCGACGGTCTCGAGAACGTGACCACCACGGTCGTGGTATTGTTGGCCTGGGATGAAGCCCGTATGCGACTCTTGCGCGCCGTGACCGAACGCGGCTGCGCCTTGAAAGTGATCTTTGTGGGCGAGAATCTGGGGGACCTGAGCGGGGTCGACGATTTCGCCCCCGGTCATCAGACCCTGACGGCGCAGCAGATCCGGCAGGGGGTGGACCGCCTGTGAAGCGCCTCGATTGGGCCGGCGTCGTGGTAATCTGGTTGCCCTGGTTGGCCCTGGCCATGATGGTGCAAGATCCCACCACCCTTTGCCTGACCGGACTGGCCGTGCTCATGGGCTTTGCCCGCGGGCGCTGGAACTTCAGTCGCACCTGGTGGCTGCTCTGGTCGTTGATCGGGGTGGTCGCTTTCGTGGGTATGTTCCGCTCCGACGCACGGCGCGCGCTGGGCTCGGGTCTGGCCTGGGCCAATCTCTATCCCGTGGCCCTGTCGCTGGGCTGGGCCAGTCTGCCCGCTCTGGTGCGCCTCAATACCCGCCGCCAATATTGGATGGCCATGACTCTGAGCGGCGTCTTCTTGCTGATTGCGGGCATCAACCTGATGCCCTTGATGATTCAGTTCGGCATCATTTCCTGTCTTTGGATGATTCTTTTCGGCGTCTCCTCCCGCCAGTATCTTACCGGCACGCGCCTGAGCCCGGCTGGTTGGCTGAGCCTGATTCCCACTTGCGCCTTGACCGCCTTGCTGGCCGCCGCCTTCTCTTATAGTGAAGTGCAGTTCGGCTTCCTGATGCGGCTGCTGTCGGCTGGAACTGACGTGGGTCTGACCTTTCCGGCCCAAAACCGCCTGAATAGCATGATGAGCTCGGAGACCAACCCGGCGGTGGTGGCCCGCTGCTTCTCCCTGCGTCCCAGTCCCTATCTGGCGGCGCGCGTCTACACCAACTATAAGGATGGGACCTGGACCGAGTTCGGTCCCTCCGAGAACGTGTCGGGCTCTCCGGCGGCGGAGGGCTATCGGTATACGATCGCCGACCAGAAAGAGGGCCTGAACACGGAGCGCTTCGAGGTGCGCGCTTCCCCCATCGTGCTTTTCCACCCCCGCGATGCCGCCTGGCTGGAGTGCAAAGAGGCGCAGCTGGCGCAACTTTCCGGCCATCTGCTGGAACAGCGTGGCGGGGGCAACGACCTGCAGGTCTATACGGTGGCACGCAAGCCGGGAGCGGACCTGGCCCCGGCGGAAAGTGCTGACTACCTGAAAGCCTGCCTGGCCTTGCCTGAAGATCTGGACCCTATTGTCGCCGAGACGGCTCGCCCGGTCTTGAGTGGGCCGGGCGATGTGTGGAAACGTTCGCTGGCCTGCCAGATCTGGTTTCAGAATAACTTCCAGTACGGCTTCGGCTACAATTTTTCCAAAGCCAAGGACCCGGTGGCTGACTTTCTCAAGAACAAACCGGCCGCCCACTGCGAGCTGTTCGCGGCCAGTATGACCCTGATGTTACGCACCCAGGGGATTCCGGCTCGCTACGTCAACGGCTTTGTCTGCGTGGAACGGGCCTACGGCGGAGACTACTCGGTGGTGCGGGTGCGCGACGCCCATGCCTGGGTTGAAGTCTGGGACGGGAAGGCCTGGCGCACGCTGGACCCCACCCCTCCATCGGCCATTCAGCCGCCCCAGGGCTGGGGCGGCTGGTTTGATAAGATGCGCGAGGCCTTCAGTTACTACACCCGCAACCTGGGAAGCCTGGATTGGCGGACGGTGGTGGCGGGAGTCTGGGAGCGGCGGGCCTATTTGGGCGGGCTGCTGTTCCTTTATCTACTCTGGCGAGCGCGCAAGACCGAGTGGTTTCCGCGCGTTGCCAGGACTCAGCAGGCTCCTCAATCGGAGTGGATTCGCAGTTTGAATCAGGCTCTGGAGAAGCACAATCTGGGCCGACTGGAATGGGAAACTCTGCTGCACTGGGCCGAGCGCCAGTCGGATGAGGAAACGGCCGTCTGGTTGCGGGACTACAGCGCCTATCGCTATGGCGGCGCCCTGGACACCAACCTGGCCGATCGTTTGCGAGGTCTACTTAAACGTCTTCAAAATCCGCCATCGTAGCCATCCGCCGAGCATTGGCCCGCGCGCCGCTCATTTGATGGTCGATAAAGTCCTCGAGGCGGGAGGTTACTCCGGCGTCGAGCGGGCTGAAATGCAGGCCGATGACATATTGGCCGAGCGTATTGGCTTCTTGCCAGGTGACTCGAGCCACGACTTCAATCGGCGGCTTGTCGTATTCGAGCAGGATGCGGAAGGGGATGTCCACCTCTTCGGGCAGCGGATAGTCGTGACTGATCTTCATGCCGGTGGTGGAAATGTCGAGCGTGAAGACGCCGAACTTTTGCGAGGTGGAGCCGACCACCATCTCCACCACCAGAATGCGCTGGAGCCGCACGGAAGTGCGCTTGTTTTCTGGGGAATGACGATCCAGGAAGGCTCGGATCTCTTCTTGGGATTCGTTGGAAACGTCCAGGAACTTGAGGCCGGCCACGTGCATGCCGCCGATCAGTTCCTTTTGCCAGATGGCCTCCACGTTCAGGTCGATGGGTTTGTCGAGGAGCAGGCGGAGCGGCAAGGTTTCTCCCGTCGGGAAAAGCAGGTCGGTGTGCACGCGCATGCCGGACTCACTGAGGTCGTAGATATGCAAAAAGCAATTCTGGGACGCCACCGGTCCCAGAATCTCGGCGGCAAAGATGCGCTGGACTTTGATTTTGCGGCGTCGTTCGCGGCGCCGTTCCGACTCTACGGATTCTACTGTCACGGAAAACCTTTCCCCGTCCGAGGAGCTCTCTCAGCCGGGTCGAAACCCTTCACTTATGCACATCGTTCGCGCCCTGGCCCTTGCTTGCCTTGTTTTCCTCCCCGCTCAAGCCGAATTCCATCGCATGGACGGCACCAAAAAAGAAGTCGACGTGGATACGCTCCTGATTCCCGAGCGCCACAATGTCTTCTGCTTTTATGCGGAGACGAATACCATCTGCCGCGCTCTCTATCCCGACTTCGTCAAGCTGGGCAGCCGCCGGCTCACCGAGTTTCACCTGATCGACGTCGGTTCGGTCACCTCGCCGACCTCCAAGAAATACGCCTTGAGCTCGGTGCCTTATTTCATCATCTACAACAACCGCGGCAAACTGGTCAGCGAAGGCGCTCCCGCTTATAAGCAGGTCACCGACTGGATCGCCGGTAAACCTTAGAGCTTCTGCTCGGTCTTGAGGTAGGCCGTCTTGGGGTTGCTCTCGTCGAAGAGGTGAATCAACCGGTAGACCGAGGGAATCTGGCTGCGCAGGCGCGCGGCCACGTCTTCGGAGATGTTGGCCTTGCTGAAAGGCGTGTTGCGCACGTAAGTCAGATCCTGACCGGCGGTGCGCCCATATTTGTAGTCATAGGTAAAGCGGCCCCCGTTGGCCTCGGTCTGAACCCCTGTTACCTCGGGGTTGGGCACCGAAATGTAGAATTCCGAATGGTCTAGAGAGCCGTTGGGGTTCTGCAGTTTTTGTTCACTCAGGTAACTGTAGAGCTCGCGAGCGGTGTTGACCGAGGGATCGATGAGAGTCACCTGGTCGCCGATCAGTCCCTTGTAGCGGTCCTGGGCACGCAACTCATCCAGCACCTGAGCGATGGTTTTCTGCACGTAGGGGTAGTGAGTGCAGCCCAGGATCACGGCCTTGAGGGGTTTGGCCCCGGGCGTCTTGCGCAGCTGTTCGACCAGCGAGACGATGTGATAGCGAGCATAGTTTTCCGAGGCGTTCATCTGCAGGCAGTCGCCTTCGCAGAGCATTTTGCCGTCGGCCTGGGTGAAGGCGTAATAGGGCATCAAGGCCTTGTCCGGAGCCGGACCGCGATAGTTTTTGCGAATGGCCGTGGCTTTGTGGTCGATGTAATCGGGCTCTTCGTCAATCGACTCGGCCAGACCGACGCCTCCCTGGCTGAAGGTCTGCAACTCGCCCGTGTAGCCCAGCTCTTTACGCAGCTTCTCGATGGAGCGCACATAGCCATTGGAAGCGACCGTGCCGGCGGTGGCAAAGATGCCGATGCTGCCATCTTCGTCCGGCTTCAGGCTGGAGAGGGCGGCGCGCGAACCGGCGTCGATCACGCCGATGACCTTCAGGTCGGAGGGAGCCTTTTGCAGCATCTCTTCGATGGAGGTCTTGCCATAGGCGGTAGCCGTGTTGCAGGCAATCACCATGACCTTGATCGGCTTTTTATCGGCTTTGGCCCCGTCCCCGTAGTAGTGAGTCCCCAGCAGAAACTGGGCGCACTTGAGGATGTGCTCGAGCAGTAGATCGGTCTTGCCCACCCCGGGGTAGTTGCCATACGGCATATTGGCCTGATCGGCCAGATAAATCATGTCCTCGTGTGCGAAGTCCGGCTTGCCGTCGGCGCCGTCCGATCCAGTCGCATTGTTGTGCTCGTCATAATCCACAATCGCGTTGAGCACGGTCAGGCCGCCCGTGCCCGAATCGAAAACGCCTACCGGCAGGCTGCGGTCCGCCTTGGGGTAGTGAGCAAAGTCCACATAGTAGGGACTCTGCGGATTGGCCAGGATCGATTGACGCACATCTTCGGCGCCGACCAGCGAGGTCAGGGCCAGCAACAAAATCAGGCTCTTTTTCATAGGGCGGTTCTACCCGTACTCTTAGCGAGAGGAAACCCCCCTGCGAAAACCAAAGTAGCCCCGGTGTCTAATCTGTTTTTGGTCACGATGGGACCCAGTCCTTATTCCGAAAAAGCTCGCTGGGCTTTGGACCTGCTAGGCCGCAGTTACACGGAAGAGCGCTGCATTCCCGGCTTACATCGAGGCGCTTTAAAGAAGATCCACGCAGGCGTGACCTGTCCGGCCCTGGTGGTTAATAAAAAGGATCTGTTCACCGACTCCGCCGACATCGTAAAGTGGGTGGATTCGCAGCTTCCAGGACACCAGAAGCTTTTTTCCGAGGATCCGATTCAAGGTTCCGTGGTGAAGGATTTCTGCCAGCGCTGCGACGCCAAACTGGCTCCCGAGATCCTTATCTTTGTGCAGACCTACCTGAATCGTGGCCAGTTTGTGGAACTGTGCAGTCGGGGAGCGGCCGAGGACCAGTTGAAAAAGTTCCGCTGGATGTCGTGGATCATTCATCCGCTGCTGAAGTCCAAGTTGAAGGCCAATCCCTCCAACTTCAAGATGAGCGTCAAGCGCATCGGCCAGTTTTTCGAGTCGGTGGACCACTTGCTGCACGGGGGCAAGAATTATCTCTATGGAGATAAGCTTTCGGCCGCCGATATCGCTTTCGCTTCCTACGCGGGAGCGGCTCTGTGTTTGCCGGAGTGGGGGGGCAACGCGCTCAACTTTCAGGATGCGCCCGACGAAGTGCGCGAAGAGGTCAAGCGCTGGCGGGAAACGCCGGCCGGAAAATTTGTGCAAAGCCTGTATAAGGATTGGCGGAAGCGTCGTCTATAATATGACTATGCGACTTTTATTCGGGGTGTTGTTGCTCAGCGGACTGGCCCTGGGCCAGCCGAATCCTAACGCGGTCGTGCCGGACGGGATTCCGCCCTGTGCGGGAGTGGTCCAGTGGGCTCCTTCGCGCTACCTGGTTACTCACGACTTTAAATCGGGTGAGGCGGGCAGCCGATTTGGCCTGATTTCCACCAACCAGCGCCTGAGTTATCAAAGTCTGCAGGTGGACTGGTCCAAGGTCGGCGGCGAGGCCAACGATCTGGAGTCTCTGGCTCCCATCGAGGGGAAAGCCGGTCACTTTCTGGCCTGCGAGTCCGGTTACGTGAAAGGACAGTTCGGGCACCTCTACTGGCTATCGGCCCAACCGGACACGGTTGCAGTGGAGGCTCGTTACGCGATGCCGGCCGGGTTGACTCAGGAAATTGAGGGTCTGGCCACGCTCCATTTGGAGGGAAATCGTTGGATGGTTCTCCTGGGAGGCCGGGGCGGACGTTCGGAGGAGCCGGGACGCCTCTACTGGGGGATTCTCGACCGCGACAAAAACGAAATTGAATGGCCCAAGGAAGGTCTTCAGGGGGCGGAAATCCACCTGCCTCGGCGTCTGGGACCCTTCGCCCGCACGCTCAGCGACATGTTCCTGGACGAGAAGCATCGGCTCTTCGTGAGTTCCTGCAGCACCCCGGGTCGCCTAGGTCCCAATCGGTCGCTGATCTTTTTGGCCGGCACTGTCCGCGACAATCTCAAGACGCCTTTTCATCGGGCCACCGAAAACCAGGACGTCTGGTGGGTCGACGGGTGCAAGATCGAGGGCATTTGTCCATGCGACCGGCCCGGCTATGGCCCGGCCTATGTGACCGACGACGACGAACTCGGCGGTTTGTGGCGCTCCGTGCCCGCCAGTCCCAGTATCAGTTACTGACGGTCTTCCAAATATCGGCGTAGCACCGGGATCCAGATCGCGTAGCCTGTAGGCTTCATATGCAGCCGGTCTTCCCGGTAAAAACTCTCCCGAGGGCGCCCCTTTTCGTCGAGCAGCAGCTGGCTGACGTCGACGTAGTCTAAATTCGGCTGGTCTTCACACAACTGGCGCAACCGTGCGTTGGCCTCCGCGTACTGGCCCTCGAACTGCGTGCGCGAAGGCGGCATAGCCATCGAAAGGTAGGCCACCCGCACGTTGGGCAGCTGTCGGCGTAGATGGACCATCAGTTTCTCGAAATCTTCCAGCACCTGGTCGGGACTGTGGCCCTCGGCGATGTCGTTGGTGCCGACGTAAAATACCACCCGCTGCGGCCGATAAGGGAAGCAGATTCGCTCCAGGTAATGGTCGACTTCCGGGATGGTGCTGCCGCCGAATCCACGATTGAGAGCGTGGAAACGTGCAAACTCTCGCTCCAAATCGTGGCCCCAGAGAGTAAAAGTGGAACTTCCCAAGAATAAAGTTCCGCCTGTTTCGGGGGCTTTCAGTTTGTCGGCCGCCTCGTAAGCGGCAATGCTGGATTCATACCGGTCCACCGGACCGGCAAGCAGGGGGAGGGCTAGCAAGAGCCAGATGAGCCAGGTTCGCATAGGACGTTTATGCCCCGTCTATCCGCGAGAAAACGTGGGTTAATTGACTCTTTCTTTACGATCGTCCGCCAGGATGTCGAATTACGCCGGAGAAAATGCGGCACTTCGTTATGCTTAAGCCCATTTGGATAGGTGTGCTGACTCTGGTCTTGACCTGGTCATGCCCGGCTCAGGTCACGCCTCAGGAACAGCTTCCTTTGACGCTGGAGCAAGCAGTCACGGAAGCTTTGAACAGCAACCTGGAACTGTTGGCCAAGCGCTATGATCTGAACATCGCGGAGGCGCGCAAATTGACCGCCTCCATGCACCCCAACCCCAACTTGAGTCTGGGAGCCGACCACCTGGACTTCCTGGGAACCGGCTACGACCAGATCAACACGGCTGGCCCCAGCGAGTACTCAGGACGATTTGATTTCACCTTCGAGGGGGGCGGCAAGCGCGCCCGCCGCATGGAAGTGGCCGAACTGGCCCGTCAGGTCACCGAGTTCCAGCTCTTGGACGCGGCCCGCCAGTTGATTTTGGACGTGGACAACGCCTACGTGGAGGTGTTGCTGGCCCGCGGCAACCTGGCCGTGGCCCAACAGAACCGCAGCGCCTTCTCGCGCATCACGCGCATCAGCCGCGAGCGAGTGCGAGCCGGTGACCTGGCTCGCGTGGAGCTGATGCGCACCCAGCTGGCCGAACTCCAGTATGACAACAGCGTGATCCTCTCGGAGGCCCGCCTGCGCACTTCCAAGCAAAAATTGCTTCTGCTGATGGGCCGGGGCAAGAACGTGAGCGAGGACATCGAGCTGGAAGGCAGTCTGCCCCGCCCGTCCGTCAACCTGGCCACCCCGGAGCTGGAAAAGATCGCCTTGACGCAGCGCCCCGACTATCTGGCTTTGATTCGCGACCAGGAACGGGGCGAGGCCAGCGTGCGCCTCGAAGAAGCCAACGGCAAGCCCAACTACGTGGGTGGTTTCGAATACCGCCGTCAGCAAGGTTTCGCCGGTAAGGGCAACAGCCTGGGCTTCTTCTTCAGCATGCCCCTACCCATCTTCGACACCAATGAAGGCGAAGTGCAGCGCGCCCGCCACGAGTATGACCAGGTAATCGCCCGGGCCAAGGCGCTGGAAGCCCAGATCAAGCAAGAGCTGGCCTCGGCCAGCCAGCAGCTGCAGGCGGCCGAACGCACCGTACGTCAGATCGAGAGTCACATGTTGACGCAGGCCCGCCAGGTGCTGGACACCATGGAATATTCCTATCGGGGGGGGCACGCCACGCTGGTCGAATTACTCGATGCGCAACGTTCTTACAACGACATTATGACGAGTTACAACGAGGCTCTGGCCGAATACGCGCGCAGCCGGTTCCTGCTCTATTCGATCACGGGCCAAGGAGGTTCTTATGAAAAGTAAAGCCCACTGGATTCTCGCCGGTCTGGCCTCACTCTCGCTCATGGGCTGCAATCAGTCGGCACAGTCGGAGCCGACCCGCAGCGGAACCCCGGGCCTGACTGCCTCGGCCATCCCTGAGGATACGGGGACTCCTCTGGCGTCTGCCTCGCCCACGCCGCATATCGAGCCCCCCACCATTCCCTCGGCCGGCAAAATCTCGATTCCCATCGGATCACCCAAGCTGCAGTATATTCGAGTGGAGCCGGTGCGCTCGGCCTCCATGCCGGGAGCCGAGGTGACTGTTCCCGGGGATGTGGAAGCCAACCCCAACCTGATTTCCCACATCCATCTGCCGGTCAGCGGACGCATCCGGCAGGTGATGGTGCGCGAGGGTGACTCGGTGCAGACCGGTCAGTCACTGGTCACGGTGGTGAGCCCTGACGCGACCGAAGCGCAGGCCGCTCTTCGCGAAGCCGACGCCAGTCTGCGTCAGCAGCAGGCCACCGCTATCGAAGCCCGGGTAGGCGTGGCCAAGGCCCGCACCAGCTTGCGCAAGGCTCAACTGGACTGTCAGCGCGTGCGCGACCTCTACAAGCATGACGCCATCGCCAAGAAAGAAGTGCTGGCGGCCGAGACCGACTTGATCCAGGCCCGCTCTGACCTGGAAAACTCGCTGGCCCTGGTTTCTCAAGCCCAGGCCGGCATCGACAGCGCCGTGGCCGCTCGCGAGCAGACCGTGAACAAACTGCGCATCCTGGATGTCGGGCCCAACGACCCGGACCCTGAAATCGTGGTGCACTCTCCGCTGACCGGCAAAATTCTCGAGATGAGCGTGGTAGCCGGCGAGTATCACTCGGACCTGGGGGCTTCGGTGATGACGGTGGCCGACTTGAGTTCGGTCTGGGTCATTTCCAACGTGCCCGAGTCGGAAATCCGCTGGATCGGCCTGGGTGACCCGGTGCACATCACGCTGGACGCCTATCCCGGTCAACAGTTTGACGGCAAGGTGGCACGCGTGGCCGACGTGCTCGACCCGAAAACGCGCACTGTGAAAGTGATGACGACTCTGCCCAATCCGTTCGGTAAGTTCCGGCCGGAGATGTTCGGTCGCGTCCACCACATTCACGACGAGCACAAGCTGGCCGTGATTCCCGCGCCGGCCGTGCTGCAGACCGGCGACGGCAAAAAAGTCGTCTACGTACAGACTCAGCCGGGGACGTTCGTGCCCCGCACTGTCGACATCGGTCAGCGCCAGGGGGCCAATGTGGCCGTCTTGCGCGGTATCAGCCCGGGAGAGCGAGTGGTGGTCGATGGAGCCATGCTGCTGAGATGATATGCTGGTAAACTTTGCTTTTCGCAACAAACTGCTGATTTTGATCCTGACGCTGGTGCTCATTGGCGCCGGCGTAGCCGCCTTCAATTCGCTGCAGATCGTGGCCTATCCGGATATTTCCGATCCCTCGGTAGTGGTGATTTCCACTTTCCCTGGTCAAGCGGCCGAAGAGATGGAGCAGCAGGTGACCATCCCCGTGGAGCGCGCCCTCAACAGTGTGCCCCGCGTCATTTCCCGCCGTTCGCGCACGATTTTTGGCCTTTCGGTGGTGGAACTCACCTTTGAAGACGGCACCGACGACTTCTTCGCCCGCCAACTGGTGCTGGAGAAGCTGCGCGACGCTGAGATCCCGCCGGAAGTCGTCCCGGCGCTGGGGCCACTGGTTTCCGGTATTTCCGAGTTCTATCGCTACACCCTGAAGGGTGAGGGCAAGTCCATTCTGGAGCTGCGTGAGCTCCAGGACTGGGTGGTGGCCCCACGCCTGATGTCCGAACCGGGCATGGCCGATGTCAGCGTTTTTGGTGGCCTGGTCAAGCAGATGCAGGTAGAAATCGACCCGCTGGCCCTGGAGGCCCGCGGCCTGACCATCGCTCAGGTGGCCAAAGACATCGCCGACAATAACCGCAACGCCGGTGGCGCCATGCTGGACAACAAGCAGCAGTCCCTGGCCGTGCGCGGCATGGGCTTGATTCAGAACGCCCACGATCTGGAATCGATCGTGCTGGCGGCCGCCAACGGCGTGCCGGTCTACGTGCGCGACGTAGCCAAGGTCCGCATCGGTGCGGCTCCGCCCACCGGTATTTACAGTTACACCGACCGCAAGGGCGACCATGAAGACCAGGTCGAGGGCATCTGCCTGATGCGCCGCTGGGAGAACCCTTCGACGGTTCTGGCCAACATCAAAGAGGCGATTGAAGACCTCAACACCAGTCGCCTGCCCAAGGGCGTGCGCCTGGAGCCGGTTTACGACCGCTCTTCGCTGGTCACTAACACCCTCTCCACTGTCTCCCACACCCTGCTGGAAGGCTTCGTGGTCGTCTCGGCCGTGCTGCTGGTCATGCTTGGCGATTTGCGGGCGGCCCTGCTGACGGCCATCACCATCCCGCTCTCGTTGCTCTTTGCCTTCTGCTGCATGAAGATATTGGGCGTGCCCGCCAACCTGTTGTCCTTGGGCGCTTTCGATTTCGGCATCATCGTGGATGGCACGGTGGTGATGATCGAGCGCATCGTCTATCGAGTCGACCTGGCGCGCAAACAGAACTCGGAGGGCGGCGCGCCTGGAGCGGTGCGTCTGGCGGCCACCGAAGTGGCTCATCCGATTTTCGTCTCGCTGCTGATCATCACGGCCGCCTACGTTCCCCTTTTCACCCTGGAAAGGGTGGAGCGGCGTATCTTTACCCCGATGGCTTCGACCATCTGTCTGGCCCTGATCGGCTCGATGCTGCTGACGCTGACCTTGATTCCCATCTTGAGCTCGTGGCTCTTCCGCGGCGACGCCAAGCACTGGGAGAATCCGGTGATTCGCTGGCTGTGCGATGCCTACGGCTGGATCGTGGGTATCACCGTGCGCCGTTCGCTGGTGACCGTCAGTCTGGCCAGTTTGCTGGTGCTGGGCGTCTTCGGCATGGGCACCCGGCTGGGCACCGAGTTTCTGCCTCAGCTGGACGAGGGCGTGATCTGGATTCGCGCCAACCTGCCGGCCGGCGTTTCTCTGGATAAATCAGCTCAAACGGCCAACCGCATCCGCCAGATCATTATGACTTTCCCGGAAGTCGAGATCTGCATGTCGCAGAGCGGCCGCAACGACAGCGGCACCGATCCTTTCGGCCCCAACCGCAACGAGTTTCTCATCGACCTGCAGCCCTACAAGAGCTGGAAGAGCGGCTGGAGCAAAAACAAGCTGGTTTCCGAGATGTCCAAGAAATTGAACGACTCGGTGCCGGGCGTCACCTTCAACTTCACCCAACCGATCGTGGACACCTCAACCGAAATCGCCACCGGCTCTTCGGCCGACCTGGCTGTGATCATCAGCGGTCCTGATCTTAAGACTCTGCGGTCCATCGCCGAGAAGATGCTGGCCGTGGTCAAAGACGTAGAGGGCGCGGCCGACACCTCTATCGAGCAGGAAGCAGATCAGCCTCAGTTGCGCATCGCCGTCAAGCGCAGCGAGGTGGCCCGCTACGGTATCAACGTTTCGGAAGTGCAGGACGTCATCGAGATGGCCATCGGCGGCCGAGGCGTAACCACCATCTTCGAAGGCGAAAAGCGCTTCGACGTGACCGTTCGCTACGCACCGGAAGCGCGCGTGGATGCCGACGCTATCGGGCAAATCCTGGTGGCCACCCAGGACGGCGGGCGCGTGCCCCTGTCCCAATTGGCCGACATTCGCGTGAGCAATGGCTCGAGCATCATCGCCCGGCGTGAAAACAAGCGCCAGATGACGGTGCGCACCAACATTCGCGGACGCGACCAGGGCGGCTTCGTGGAGGAAGCCCAGGGCAAGCTGAAAGCCGCCGTGCCCTTGCCGGAGGGCTACAGTATCAGCTGGGGTGGCCAGTTCGAGAATCTGGCCCGCGCCGAGAAACGATTGGGCTTCATCTTGCCTCTGACCATCGTGCTCATCTTCGGTTTGCTGTGGGGGGCAATTGGCAATCCGCGTGACGCCGGCCTGGTGCTGATCACGGTGCCCTTCTCGCTGGTCGGTGGCATTCTGGCGCTTCTCTGGCGCGGCATTCCGCTCAGCGTGTCGGCGGCGGTGGGCTTCATCTCGGTTTTCGGCGTGGCCGTCATGTGCGGCTTGCTGTATATCGAAGAAATCACGCGTCGCCGCACGGTGGAGGGACTGCCGCTGCGCGAAGCCGTCATCTCCGGCGCTAAAGTGCAGATGCGCCCCCAACTGGTGCTGATCACGGTGGCCACCCTGGGCATGCTTCCGGCCGCTATGGCCACCGGCGTCGGTTCGGACGTGCAGCGTCCTCTGGCTACGGTCGTGGTCGGTGGTTTGATCTCTACCCTGTTTCTGACCTTGCTGACGCTGCCGGCCTTGTATTCGGTGCTGGGACGCAAAGATAAGAAGGTCGAGGCCGAGGTAGTGGAGCCCGTTGAGGCGCCGGAGCCGGTGCTGGAACCCGCCCCCGAGGTTACGCCGGAAGTTACCCCGGAGCCCGAAAGCGAGTAACAGTACGTTAACTTGCTTTACAAGAAGGTCACAAGCGCCCGGCTGCCCGCCGGGCGTTTGTGTTTTACAGTGAGGCTATGAAAGTAGCCAGCCTGCCCAACACCCCCGTGCAAATCAGCCGCGCCCAGATGCAGAAAGCCAGTTCCAGCGAACTGGTCGAGAGCGGCGTCTTCGAGCGCTATTCAGGCGACACAGCCGGTGAGATGCTGGGGGACCTGATGTCCCAGAAAAAGTTGGCGGAGCAAGCCGCCAGCCGCGAACAACTGACCCAGCTAGGGCTGTTCGGAATCTCGGCGGCCACGCTGACCGCTGGCGTGGTTGGCCTGGCCCTGGGCACCGTCTTGGGTCCCATCGGTATCGCCGGCGGACTGGCTGCGGGCGCTCTCTTCGGCCGCCAGGTCGCGACGGATGATACCACCACCCGCCTGCATCAGGTGGCCGACGACCACGTGGAGCTTTACAACGCGGCCCAGCGCGCCAGTGGCGGCCAGGAAGCCCGCTGGGAGACACGTCCGGACCCCGCCGGGCTGGGCGACGACTCCGGCGCCTACTTCATCGCGCATCAAGGAAGTCTCAATTTCTAAAGAATCGGAACCGGCGCCGGATCTCGCGGGTTGCGTGATGTACTATGACCCGGGATTTGATTCAAAAAGGCATTCGGGAGATCTGGGCGAGTCTGGATGATTCCCAGCGCCGTCAACTGTTTTCGGAACTGAAGCCACTCGATGCTGAGGAGCTCTTTCCCGAGTTGGCGGCACCCGAGCAGGTCGAGTTGCTGGAAGCCATGCCCGCACCCGAGCGACGTGGCTGGTTGCGCTTGCTGGCCCCTGACGACGCGGCCGATCTGGTGCAGTGTCAGTCCGAATATTTAGGCTTGCTGGACGAGCCGATTCGCCTGGAAGTGGAAGCCTTGCTGGCTTACGCCGAGGATCAGGCCGGCGGTTTGATGAGCCCGCGCTTTGCCCGTCTGCGCGCCGAGATGACGGCGGATCAAGCCATCACCTATCTGCGTCGTCAACCGCTGGGGAGCTACGAGACCATCTACGTGCTCTACGTGCTGGATTCGGAGCAATGCCTGCTGGGAGTGGTTTCCCTGCGCGACCTGATGTCGGCCGGGCCCGAGGTGCTGGTGGCTCAACTCATGAATTCACGACCGGTTACTTCTCCGCCCGGTCTGGACCAGGAAAAGCTGATCCGGCTTTTCGCCGATCACGACTTGAACTCGATTCCTATCGTGGATGCGGATGGAGTGATGCAAGGTATCGTCACCATCGATGACATCGTCGACGTGGTCGAGGAAGAAGCCACCGAGGACATCCAGAAAATCGGCGGTATGGAAGCGCTGGAAGCCCCCTATCTGAGGGCGGGCTTTGGGGACATGCTGCGCAAACGCGGTGGCTGGCTGACGGCGCTCTTTCTCGGCGAGATGCTCACGGCCACGGCCATGGGGCATTACGAGGACGAAATCTCGAGAGCGGTGGTGCTGGCCTTGTTCGTGCCGCTGATCATCTCCAGCGGCGGCAACTCAGGTTCGCAGGCCACCACCCTGGTGATTCGCGCCATGGCCCTGGGCGAGGTGCGCCTCTCCGACTGGTGGCGGGTGGCTCGTCGCGAACTGGCGGCCGGGCTCTGTCTGGGCTTGCTGTTGGGGGCCGTCGGTCTGCTGCGTATCCTGCTCTGGCAGCAAGTCTTTCATACTTATGGCGACCACTTCTGGCGCATCGGCGTGACGGTGGCTTTTAGTTTGGTCGGGGTGGTGATGTTCGGCACTCTGTCCGGCTCGATGCTGCCTTTCGTGCTGCGCCGGGTGGGCTTTGACCCTGCCAGCGCCTCGGCCCCGTTTGTGGCCACTCTGGTGGACGTGACCGGGCTGGTGATCTACTTCTCGGTGGCTCAGGTAGTGCTCAAAGGAGTGCTCCTCTAGTCAGGGAAAAATCGCTTTCGCCATGTGGAAAGTTCTGAAGTCTCTGCCCAAAATTTCGATCCTGAGCCTGTGTATCATCCCGGCCCTGATCATGCAGTCGATGCACATGGGCGAAGGGGTGCCTCTGTTCTTGCTGTCAGCTGCCGGCATCCTGGGCACGGTTACCTTGATGGGGCGCTCTACCGAGGAGATTTCAATCTATGCCGGTCCTCTCTGGGGTGGCCTGATCAACGCCACCTTTGGCAACGTGACCGAGTTGATGATCGCCATCATGGCGCTGCAGAAGGTCGAGCTGCACGACGTAGTGCGCTCCTCTATAACCGGTTCGATCCTGGGGAACCTGCTTTTGGTGTTGGGCGCGGCCATGGTCTACGGCGGCATGAAATATCCAGTGCAGAAATTCACGCGCACCGGCGCCAATGTCAATGTCGGCATGCTCTGGGTGGCTGTCATCTGCCTGCTGGTGCCCACCTTCGTGCATCTCGTCTACAGCTGGGACCCCAAGCTGAACAAGGCCAATTTTGCGGCTCTTGAGCACCAGATTTCGCTGGCCGCCGCCTGCGTTTTGCTGGGACTCTATTTTCTTAGCCTGATCTTCTCGCTACGCACGCACCGGTTCATGTTGATGCCCAACGAGGGCGAGCACGAAGAAGAACCGGAGTGGTCCCTGAAGACGGCCGTGGGCATGTTGTTGGGCGGCACGCTGGTGGCGGCCTTTCTGAGCGAAGTCTTCGTGGATTCGATGAACCACATGCTGCACGTGCAGGGCATCGGCATCAGCGAGATGTTTGTGGGCGTGGTCATTGTGGCGGTGGTAGGGAATGCCTCGGAAGGTTCGGTGGCCATCTGGGTGGCGCGCGAAAACAAGATGGAACTGTCTTATCAGATCGCCATGGGTTCGTGCCTGCAGATCGCGCTGATGGTGGCTCCGGTGCTGGTGCTGGTGTCGCACGGTATCGGCAAGCCCATGAGTCTGGCCCTCAACCCCTTTGAAATGGTGGCCCTGCTGGCGGCGGTGCAAATCGCCACCACCTCCTTACAGGACGGGGAGAGCAACTGGCTCGAGGGGGCCCTGTTTCTGGCCACCTACGTCTTTTTCGCCTGCGTGTTCTGGTTTCACCCCTGATCGGTTACCCGATAGCCGATGCCTTGCTCGTTGACGAGATAGCGCGGGGAATCCTGGACTTCGAGTTTTTTGCGCAGGTTGGAGATGTTGACCCGCAACATGTGGGTGTCTTGCTCATAGCCGGGTCCCCAGACCTCCTGGAGTAACTGCCGATGGCTGACCAGCTTGCCTTGCCGACGCATCAGCACCTGAAGCACGGCGAACTCGTTTTTGGTAAGCCCGATACGTTCCTGGCCTACCGTGACTTCCCGGGCGTCCTGGTCCAGGCTCAGGAGGCCGCAGCGCAGCCGGCCGCCCTGGGGCAGGATGTGCTTGCGACGCAGGGCTGCCCGCAGCCGCGCCATCAGTTCGTCCACGCTGAAAGGCTTGCATAGATAGTCATCGGCCCCGGCGTCGAAAGCCTCGATCTTCAGGCGTTCTTCCTCGTTGACCGAGACGAAGAGGATGGGGACCCAGCTCCATTCGCGCACCTGACGGGTGACTTCCAGGCCGCTCAGATCAGGCAGTCCCTGATCGAGCAGCACCGCATCTGGTTGATTCTGCTGCACGCTCTCGAGGGCCTGGCGGCCGGTGCTGGCTTCCAGCACCTGATAGCCCTCGCCGGTCAGGGCGATGCGCAGAAATTTGCGAATGGCGTCTTCGTCGTCGACGATCAGCAACTTCTCAGACAAGGACTGCCTCCAGCGGGAGAGCCACGCTGAAGCGGCTCCCTCCGCCCGGTGCCGGCTCGTAACCGAGTTGCCCATGGTGAAGTTCGATCACGCCGCGGCAGATGTTCAGCCCCAGGCCGCTGCCGGGCACCGCCATGGGGGTAGTGCCGCGGTAAAACTTCTCGAAAATCAGCTCTGCCTCCTGAGGTTGGACGCCGACTCCGCCATCCAGAACCGTGACGCGGGCCATCTCCTGTTGCAGGGCTCCGTCGATGCGAATCGGTCCCTGACTGAACTTCAAAGCATTGTCGATGAGATTGGCGAAAACCTGGCTGAGCAGGGTGAAGTCGCCTTTGACTTCGGGAAAATCCTCGGGTAGTTGCAGCTGGATGCGCTCGGCCGCGTCCTTGGGAAAGCGTCCCTTGACCACCGACAGAAGTTCGGCGAAGTTGACCCAGCCGTGATTGAGGCGCAGGCCACCGGCCTCCATTTTGGACAGGTTGAGGATATTCTTGACCAGTTTTTCCAGTCGGATGATCTGCTCGGAGGCCAACTGCAGCAATTCCTGGCGGTCCTCTCCCGAAAGCTTGTCCACCGACAACCTGAGCGTGTCGACCGTGCCCGAGATGGTGCTCAAAGGAGTCTGCAGATCGTGGGAAATCGAGTTGATGAGCGTGCTCTGCAGCTTCTGAGTGGCGCGCAGGAGCTCGTCCTGGCGCAGGCGCTCGCGATGCTGCAGTCGTTCCAGGGCCAGGGCGCATTGTTCTTCCATGGTGCGCACTACCTGCTGGGCGAGAGCGTCGGGCTGCCGATAGGGATGGGCGGACCGCTCCAGCAACTGGTGGAGTAGTTCGGGGGTTTCCTGGGCGGTGCACTGCTCGGCGAAGTGACGGAGAATCTCCTCCGCTCGCTCCCTGCGTCTGGCCTGCCAGGCCTCGCGGCGAGCCTGATCGGCGAAACGAGCGATCTGGTCGGTGGCCAGCAGAAAGAACGCGAAGGAGATGAAGTATTGAAAGCCCTGTGTCACCACGCGGAAGCCCGGATGAATGTGGGCCGCGTGCAAGACGAAGAGACAGAGCAGTGAGGCCAGTCGGGCCGGCCCGCGCCCGAAGTAAAGGGCGCCCACGATGCCACTGCCGAGGTATAGCAGCATCTCGTTGTCGTCCGACACCAGATTGCCGGCGACGTAGAGCGGGCCGCCGATCAGCAACACCGTCAGGCTGGCCAGTAGATAGCGCTGCCCCGACGAAGCTCGATTCAGGCTCCAGGGGATCGGCGCGAACCAGTCGGTCACTTCAGGTTTTCATCCAGCGTTTGAGAAAGGCCACGTCCAGCGGATCCAGGCGCGTTCCGGCGGCCGAAACCTTCTGGGCGGCTAACTGCATCTGCCCGGTCTCGAGCAGAATGGCGATTTCCAGCGCCAGGGCCGGTGGTGTGGCCTGAGCGCCCAGCTTGCCCAGGCTGGCCAGGGCCTCGCCGCTACGCCCGCGTCGGAAGAACAAACTGGCTTGCAGCCAGAGCAACTCGGGGTCCGAGGGTTTGCTGTCCAGTCGTCTCTGCAGAACCCGGGCTGCCTCATCGCTCGAGTGCGTGCCCTCCAGGAAGTAAGGATTGTTTGGATAGGTCCGAAACAGCAGGCGCAGCCGGACTTCTCTTTCGAGAAAGCCGATGGGCTGAATGCGGGACCGCTGAGCGGGGGTCAACCAGCTCTGCGTCTGACAATGCAACAAGCTTCGTAGACTGCTCTGGGCGGTCTGCACCTTCGCTCTGTCGGCGGGGTCCGTGTATTCGACCTGGATTTCGGATTCGTTGTCGCTAAAAAGCAGACCCACCAGGTCGGGGTCCTCGGGGTCTCGGGAATATTGCAAAATCGGCCAGTCGTCGGTCAAAGGAGGTGTATCTACGACGTACTTCGCCAGAGCCTTGGGCCCGGCCAGCACGGCACCGAGGAAAAACTCCGGACGATCCCAGCCGGTGGCGGCCAGCCCTGGATGCGAAGCGACTCGTTTTTTCAAGTCCTCGTAATTGAGGTGAAGGGGGGCCTGACAGCCGATCAGACACAGTTGCGCGCCGCAGCCCTCGACCAGGTAAGAGTCGGGGAAAACGTCCAGGAAAGCTTTTAAAATCACGCGGGTCTGGCGATCGCTCATTTGAAAAATGGGCATCCACTGCACCACCATGCCGTCGGGTTCGAGTCGAGCTTTGCAGAGCTGATAAAAGTCCCGTGTATAGAGATTGACGGCCCCCGCTCGGCGAGGCGGCGGTGGCTCGGCGGTAATGACCTGGTAGCGGCTGCTGGTGCTCACCAGATGCTGACGACCGTCGCCCACGATCAGCTTCAGCTTGGGATTGGACAGAGCTTCCTGGCCTTGCGGAATGCGGCTGAGGGCCTGGATGACTTTGGGGGATAGCTCGACGCAGTGCACTTCTTCGGTGGCGGGATCCCGGAGCGCCGTGTTCAGGCTGTGACAGAGACCCATGCAGATGACCAGGACGCGCTTGGGATGCTGCTGCCAGAGGCAGGGAAAGGCGGCCAAGGCGGTGGCGTAGCGTCGGGTTGGCAGATCGTTGCTCATCATGTTGAAGCCGTCGACCAGCAACTGCAAGACAGGCTGCTCGAGGTCATCTTTTTCCCGCACCAGCGCCACGCTGCCGTAGCTGTCGTCGCCGGCAAAGATCAGCTGGCGATTCTCTTCGGGGAAGAACAAGCGAAAGAGGTAGCCGTCGGGCATCTTCAGCACGACCAGGGTGCACAGCAGCAAGGCCGGCCAGGTGCGCAGCGAGAGCACCAGGGCCAGCAGGGCCAGCCACAGCGAAGCCAGTCCGTAGGTCCACTGCAGTCCTACTTGCGGAATTAGGAAGAGGGCTGTGCCCAGCGCTCCTACCAGCGAACCCAGCGTATTGAGCAACAGGGCGCGGGCTACCACCTGAGCGGCTCCAGCTCCCGACTTTTTAGTCTCCTCGGTGAGCCAGGGAAAACTCAAGCCCAGACAGAGTCCGGTGGGCGCGATGGTCAGCACGTTGGCCAGCCAGGGATTGCTTACTTGATGGATCCAGGGCAGGCTGAGCAAGGAGCCCAGGCTGGTCAGTCCGGCCATTCCAATCACGCGTGCCAGACTCCAACCGCGAGCAGAGAAGAGCGGAGCCAGCAGCGCCCCTCCGGCCAGACAAGCCAGGTAGGTGGCCAGAACCCCGGAGAAAGCCCGCTGGTCGCTACCCTGAAAGACGATCAGGACGCGGGTCCAGACGATTTGCTGCCAGGCTCCGGCCACTCCCAGACCCCAGCAAGCGAAGTAGAGAGCGCGGGGGGAAAAAGGGGAGCTTCCGACTTCCGGCTGTGGCTCTGGCCGTCTTTGGGAAGGCAGTCTGCTCAGCAGGGCGGCGGAGAAGGCCACCAGCAAGTCCAGCGAGGCCGCGGTCTGGGCCGTCTTCCACAGGCCAACCGTGGGAATCAGCCATTCGTCGCAGAGCAAGACTCCGCCCACCGCGCCCACCGTGTTGATCGCATAAAGCCAGGAGAGGGAGCGTAAGAAGCGCTCACCCAGACGCTCGTTGAGGTAGGCGCAGAGCACCGGCAGACTGGCGCCCATGCACAGACAAGGTAACAGCAAAGTCGCTGCGCAGAAGAGAATCCGCGCCAGGACCAGCGCCTCCGCGCTCCCTCCCAGCCCGGACCAGAGCACGGCCACGAAGCGGGCGGCGTGGGGCAGGCCGGCGGCAACGGCCAATCCGCTGAGGGCCACGCCCAACTCCAGAGCGGCAAAGACCCCCAGGAGATTGGGCGCCCGGCTCAGCCGCGAGCCCAGGCGCGCTCCCAGACCCAGGCCCAGCAGGAAGAAGCCGCTGACCAGAGCCACCGAGGTCACGGTGCAACCCAAGACCAGAGCCAACTGGTGGGTCCAAAGCAGCTCGAAGGTGAGGCCGGCCGCACCGGAGAGCAAGAACAACAAGGCTATGTAAAGCATTGTGGGGGAGAGACTTCTGCGCCATGAAAAAAAGACCCCGCCTTGCGGCGAGGTCTTTTTTTGAGGTTTTAGGCCTCGGGCGGAGTGTGGGGACGAGCCACCACGCCGGTCTCGGCTTCGGCGCGAGCGGCGGCGTTGGCTACCAGGGCTTTGTTCAGGCCGCTGATGTAGTCACCCCAGCCGGTTTCTTTGGTGAAGTCGAGGGCGGCGTATTCGCCCATCTTGGCGCTCTTGACCAGTTTCTCGCTCAGGGGAGCGAAGACGCTGAGGCCGTGAGAATCGTAGGTTCCTTCGTAGACGCGGACGTCCTTGAAGGTCTCTTTGCCGTCGGTGGTGCGGCCTTCGCCACGGTCTTCGTAGCGCTTGTAGTCGTGAGCCAGGTTGTCGACGACGGTGGCTTCCACAGCCAGGCTGACGGCCTTGGCGGCCAAACGGACTTTCTTGTCGTCGATCAGGTCGGAGTTGGTCAGGTTGTCGGCCAGGCCCTTGAGGTCGCGGATCTGGTCATAGAAGGGATAGATGGCCTGCTCGGTGATGCCGAAGTTCTGGGCGCCTTCGATGGCGGCGGCCACAGCTTCAGGGGCGACTTTGCTGGCTTTGAGCTGGTCGACCAGGGCCTTGAAGGTCTCCTTGACGGCGACCATCTTGGGCAGATCCACGGCGGACTTGGTTTTGAAAGCGTCCGGGTCGTTGTCGTAGTGGTGCACAATGGTCTTGGCCAGGGTTTTGGGGCTGACCGTCTTGTCGCCTTTGCTGGCCGCGTCGATGCCGGCGATGATGGGGCCGTAGTCGAAAGAGGCGGTGGTGCCGATTTCTTCAGAAGCCAGCAGGTATTTGGCGCGGTCCTTCATCTGGTAGGCGACTTCGCTGGTGGCCATCAAGCAGGCGACCATGTCGACCACTTCGGGCTTCTTGCCGGTGGCGGTCTCGGCGATTTTGAAGGCGCTGGAGATCTGGTCGGGGGTCATGATGCTGTGACCGGAGGCGGAGGCGTCGCTGGTGAAGGCGCCCAGCCAGCCACCACCGTGGTCGGCCAGCACGACCATCGTGTGCTTGGAGGGGTAGTTCTTCATGCCGTAGACGAGGAAGTCGGCCAGGGTGGTGGCGTCGGACATCTTCTTGTCGGTGGGCTTGCCGATGACTTTGGAGAGGATTTTGCCGCTCTGGTCTTCGGTGCGGTCCTGCTGGGTGACCAGGTAGCGGCGCATTCCGCCCCAGTCGCCGTCGATGCCGGTGGGCTCGTACTTGCGGCCCTGGCCTTCGTAAAGTTTCTTGAGGTCGCCTTGCTCCATACGACCGAGCTGTGCCACCACGTTGATGTTTTCGGTGGTTCCGCACTTGTCCTCGATTTGCTGCATCATGTGTGCGGCGTAGGGCTCGAGGTCGTTGTCGCCGGCGATATACATCAGGACGGTCCAGTCCTTGATGTCCTGTCCGCCCTCTTCGGCGGCGGGCTTGGCCTTGGCGGCCGGCTTCTTGTTGGCTTGTGCTTGTGCGGTCTTGGTGTGGTTGCTGATGAGCATGACTTTGAACCCCTGCGTGTGTATTTTGTGTGTGTTTTCCTAAGACCACCTTAGCTCAGCCAATGGGTAGAACTAGCAGGGTGTTGCCCAACCCCGTACGAAAGCTGAATTATCAATAAGCTTGGGGGTGACCCGTGCGGGGCCACGTTGACCGTCAGTCCGAGATGTTCTCCTACAGGGTCGTTCCGGCTGCGGCAAGTCGACACTTCTTCATATTCTGGCAGGCGTCCTGAAGCCGACCGAGGGCAAGGTTCTGCTCAACGGTACGGAAATTACCGCCCCTTCGCCCCGCACGGGTCACCCCCAAGCTTATTGATAATTCAGCTTTC
>JAFKGI010000081.1 GCA_017307785.1 Vulcanimicrobiota bacterium
TGGATGTCCTGACGAAGTGTTTACATACTGTTAATATCTTATAGGTTGGTAACATGTGCCCGAAGAGCCTTTTGTTACACGGATTTGAACAAGATATTGCCTAAATGTTTCGCGCTTGTGGTGGTGAGGCCTTGCGCATATAATGGCCAAGCTCATAAAGGGATCCCCGCAGGGGGGCTGAGGGCCAGATTCATCGAATATATAGGCCTTTCAGATTTCTTTGATGTTGCGGTTGTATAAACATCACGCAAGGAGAGTGTGCTCGATGTCTTCAGGTCCCATCAATACGAATCTCACGACGGGGGTTACCCCGCAGGTCAATCGCAACTCGGTCAAGCCTCCGGCTGCCGAGGCTCCCGAGGCCACTCCCCAGGACATGGTGCAGGTAGGCACGACCCCTGCCCAGGCCCAGCCGGTCGCCGATGACACTTCGGTCATCACCATGCGCGTCAAGGTCAAGAACTCTCTCCTCGAGCCCGACGCCGAAGGCAAGTCCAAGCTGGACGACCTCGAACCCGATTTCGTCCCGAAGGGCACGGCCAGCTCCAACGCTCCCACCTTCATCACCGCACTGGCCGACCCCGGCCAAGTTCCCGAAGGTTTCACCCCCGTTTCCACCGTCGCACTCGTGCCTTCTGAGCAAGCGAAGGATCTCGATGCCCTCAACCGCGACTACTTCGCGGCTTTCGTGCCCCAAGGTGGATACGCCGTATCGCAGCAGCAAATCGACGAGTACGGCAAAGAGCACGAGCAGGCCGGCTTCCAGAAAGGTCTGAGCGAAGGCATTGAAAAGGGCGCCAAGAACGCGCTTCCCCCCGGCTACCAGGCCAAGTTGATGGATTCCGAAGCGGGCCTCAAAATCGAAGCCAAGCGTGACCAGTTCTCCAGCCTGCTGGGCACCATCGGTTCCACTTCCGGCGCTCTCGGTATCTCCGCCGGCATTGGTATCCCCGCGCACTACGCGGCCCCGCTGGCTCTGGCCGCGGCTCCCCTGCAGATTTTCGGACCGGCCGGCACGCTCAGCACCATGGCCAAACTGGAACACCAGAAGGCCGCCCTGGTCGAGAGCGTCAAGGCTGAAAATCCCGACAAAGACCCGATGAAGGTGGCGGTGGATATGAATCCCCACACCCAGATGCCCATCTCCACCGAAGAGGCGATTCACAACATCGACGTGCTCAAAAAAGCGCAGAAGATGAAAACCGTCGGGAGCGCCCTCTTGATCGGCGCCGGTGTCGCCGCTCTGGGCGGTTGGGGCACGGCCGCCACGGCTCTGGCCATCGGTTCCATGGCCACCCCTCTGGCCGACACTCTGCCGACCTTTGACAAAATCGGTCAGGTCCGCGAGCGCAAGAAGGACCTCAATGCTCAGTTGGAAGCCCGCATCCAGGAAGGCGTCGCCTCTGGTTTGACCCAGGAAGATGCCGAAGTCAAGGCTCGCGCCTCCACCGTGGAAGCTCAGGTTCCCATCCTCAACGAAGCCGGCCAGCCGGTGGGCTTCGAGGCCAAGCAGATCGCTCTCTCGGAAGCTCTCGACCACGTGGGCAAGCAGCAGAAGTTGCTGGCTCTCGGTGCCGTCGGTGCCGTCGCCCAGGCCGGAAGTCTGGTCGCGATGGGCCTGGGTTGCCCGATTATGATGGTCGTCGGCGCCAGCGTTGCCATTCCGCTGCTGGCCCGTGGCGCACTGTTCCCGAGCGAGACCTGGCAGACGCTCAAGGCCCTGCCCGGCAAGATCTGGGACGGCATCAAAGCCGTGGGTCAGGCTATCGGCCGCAAATTGGGCCTAGTCAAGGGCCCGAAGGGTGGCGACGAAGCCGGTCCGATGTCGAATACGCAGAAAGCACTCTTCAAGACGATGGCGGATATCGGCGATGCCGACCCCAAATTGGCAGAAGGCCTTAAGAACACCCTCGAGGCTCTGCACCGTCCTCCCACCAACGAGGCCGAGCAGAAGGCGGCTATCGCCGCCGGTAAGGACCACGAAGCTCAACTGGCTCAGTTGAAGGCCGAGCATCCGGAACTGGCTGCTCGCTTCGAGTCCAACATGAAAGACCTGATTGCCGAAGGCGCTCAGCAGGCGGAAGAAGCCCAGATGGAAGCCATGCACGATCAGGTCGAGAACGTGGTCAGCTCCAAGTTCGGTCAGTCGCTGCTCCAGACTCCGGGGGTCCAGTCGGCCCTCAAGTCGGTCGGCGGCGATCACCAGTATGGTGAGAGCGTTCTGCGTATGATGGCGCAAGCTCAGGTTTTCCAGGACGGAGAACTCTACCAGGACCTGCTGCGCAATGAGGCGACCGACAAGGACGCCGCCAATATGCTCCAGGTCTACCGAGCTCTCGAGGTCGAGGTTGGAAGGCAGCAGCCCAACCAGCCCGCCGCCTAGAAACTGGTTTTCCGGTAAAAAGCCCGCTTTCGAGCGGGCTTTTTTTGATTTAGGCGGGCTTAAAGGTTCATGAGGCGTGGCTGACAAACCAGGTACGCATGCTGCGCCGGCTTCTCACTACCATTCGCGACTTCTTTTTGCCGCGCAAAGCGCGACTACAGGACCCGGCCGAGCGCCGTCAACTGGTGCGAGTGCGTTGTCGGATTCCCATCCAGATTCGGGTGGGGGAGCGCACCATCAGCGGCTGGGTCGTGGACATGGGCGTCCAGGGAATTCGCGTGCGCACCGGCGAGGCTCTCAAGAAAGGACAAGCGGTAGCCATTCGAGCCACCGTTTCCCAGCAGTCCAGCCAGGCCTGGGTCAACTGCCGCATTATGTGGGCCCGGGGCGTGGACAACGGTAAGCATTATCTTTCGGGGGCTCGTTTCCACGAAACCCGCGAGAATCTACGACGGACCTGGGTTCACCGCTTGCTGCGCGAGCTAGGCCTGAACGAGAATTCTCTGCGGGAGCGCCGAGAGTTCATTCGCGTCGACGGCCGAGTGCCGGTCCGGATGCAGAGTCTGCGAGACGGCGGCCCGGTGCAGGCGGTGGAGACTCTCAATCTGGGGGTGGCGGGCCTGCTGCTGCGCACGACTCGGCCTCTCTACCCTGGAGAACACTACAATTGTTGGATCGGTCCTTGGGGCAAACTGCCCGAGGTTGGGCCGATTCCGGCCGAAGTGCTGGCCTGTCGTCCCGATCCGGGCGGTAGCGCCTCGCAGGTTCCGCTGCGCTTCCTGGAGCTCGAAGAGGATGGTGTGCGCGAACTGGGCCGCTATGTTTTGACGTTGTTGAAGGAGGTCTGATCCTTTTGGCTTCTCTGGTGGCTGCCTTTCTAGCCTGGCTCGCTCGGTTGATCAGTGGAGCCAACGCTCTCTGGCTCGATTGCCAACCGGTGCCTCGACAGCGTATTTACTTTGGAAATCATACCTCCCACATGGACTTTGTGGTGCTCTGGTCGGTCCTACCTGACGACGTCCGCGCCGTGACGCGGCCGGTGGCGGCGGGGGAGTACTGGACCACCAGCAAGCTGCGGAATTTCGTGGCCGCCGAGGTTTTCCGGGCGGTCCTGGTCGATCGCAACAGCACGACCGCCGAAGAGCGCCGCGCACAGATGGAGCGCATGCTGGAGGGAATGGGCACGGATCAGTCGCTGATCATCTTCCCTGAAGGCACTCGAGGCGAGGGCGACGAGGTCCAGCCTTTCAAGAGTGGTCTCTACCACCTGGCCAAGGCCAAGCCGAATGTGGAGCTTGTGCCCGTCTATCTGGAAAATCTCAATCGAGTTCTGCCTAAAGGAGAGTACCTGCCCGTGCCGCTGCTCAGCCGAGTCTACTTTGGACCGCCGATGCAACTGGAACAAGGAGAGGGCAAAGAAGCCTTCTTGGAGCGGGCACGACAGGCGATGATTGGACTGGCCCAATGATTTTGCGAGACCACGAACTCTACGGCCTCTACATGGGCATCCTGGCCTTGCTGGTGGTGGCCTCGATTATCGGATTTCTGCTGGAGTGGAGAGTTAAGACCCCCCGAGGTCGCGAGACGGTCGCCAATATCAATGCCCGTATCAAGGCCTGGTGGGTGATGTCCGGGGTCTTCGCGGTGGCCAATCTGGCCGGCATGACCAGCACCATTGTGTTGTTCGGCTTTCTGTCTTTTCTGGCCCTTCGGGAATTCGTCACCCTGACTCCGACGAGAAGAGGCGACCATCGCTCGCTTCTGTTCACCTTCTTCTTCCTGATGCCGCTCCAGTATTTTCTGGTGAGCATCAAGTGGTACGGTCTGTTTTCCGTGCTCGTGCCGGTCTATGCGTTTCTTTTCATTCCCACCGTCAACGCACTGCAGGGGGACCCAAAACACTTCCTGGAGCGTACCGCCAAGCTTCAGTGGGCGGCCATGATCTGCGTCTACTGTCTGAGCCATGCGCCCGCTCTGCTGATGCTGCAAATTCCCGGCTATGAGGGCGAGAACGCCAAACTGTTGCTGTTTATGGTGCTGGTCGTGCAGTTGAGCGATGTACTCCAGTATGTGTGGGGCAAGACCACCGGCAAGCGCGCTGTCGCGCCCAATATCAGCCCCAACAAGACCATCGAGGGCCTGATTGGCGGCGTCGCCAGCGCCACCATCATTGGCACGCTGCTCTGGTGGGCCACTCCGTTTCATCCGTTCGTGGCCTGGCTGATGGCGTTGGGCATCTCGCTGGCGGGCTTTGCCGGCGGGCTGACGATGTCGGCCATCAAGCGCGACCGTGGCGTGAAGGACTATGGGACCCTGATCGAGGGACACGGCGGTATCCTCGATCGCATCGACTCAGTCTGTTTTGCGGCTCCGCTTTTCTTTCACGTGGTCCGATTTTTCTACAGCACCGTCTAACCAGCGAAGCCGGATGGGGCCACGAATTTCTTGCGGCTTGGAAGAAATTCTTTTTCCACGCTGTAGAAATTCAAGTTTTCCTTCGGATTCCAGTCGACGGGCGTTCTCGCGAACAGGCTCCATCCAGTCTCTCCAGTTGCCCAACTGAGGATATTTTTCGGTCAGTCGGCGGGCCGCCTCCGAGGGGCAAAAGCTTTTGCTACCGCCTCTTTCCTCGCCTAATGCCCGCAGGACTTCGCGGATCTGGGCATGCGGCATAAAAGAAAATCCACCCGAACAGGTATGAATTAACAGGCCAGGGGGTATACCCTGCAGAAGTTATTCAGGCAAGTTCATAAAGGCGCCCAAGTTGCGCCATCCGATAACTTAGAGGGTCTACACCCTCCCAATCCTAGCAACGGAGATTTTCCCAATGCACCTGGAAGTCG
>JAFKGI010000042.1 GCA_017307785.1 Vulcanimicrobiota bacterium
TAAGGCTTGGAAGCTCAAGCCTAGCGACCATCAACGGTCTGCCTAAGCGAACACCACAGAATTCGCAGTCCGCAGAACGATACTCGGCTCACGTTTGAGATAGAGTCAAAGTCCAGGTTCGATTCGTCGGAAGTCCGGGAGGAAACATTGGAAGTTCCCGGAGGGAGGTCCGAGTCGGCCCCTGACCCAGGCAAAGTTCTCACTCGTGAGCCGGTTTCAATCAACTGGGACCAAATAAAAAAGCCCCGCGATTTCGCGGGGCTTTTTTGATCTACCCGGGCTAGTTCTTGAAGAGATTGAGCTGCTTGGGGGCTTCGAACTGAGGCAGCGGGGTCTTCAGGTCGAGTTTGGGCGTGGTGGGCGGCACCGGCGGATTGCCGGCCTGGCCCGGTCCGTCGCCTCCGGGGGGCTTCTCGTCCGGCTTCTCTTCGTCGAGCATGTTCTTCCAGACTTTGAAGCGGTTGTTGACGTGCGAGCCCGTGCGCAGGGCGTGCGAGCAGATGTCCACCGAGTAGGCCGTGCCGATCAGCTTGGCGCCCAGTGCCGCATACTGCGGGGTGAAGAGAGTGGCCAGTCCGCCGATCAGGCCGGCCGTGTCGGAGATGACGCGAATGACGTCGGCGCCTTTTTCCCAGGCCGGGGCGTCGGGGTTCTTGAAGGTGCGCTGCATCCGGTAGATGTTGGCGCCCAGCAGCATTCCGCGCACGATGGGGACCAGGGTGTGGTCGGTGAATTCGGCCACGCCCGGCGTGTTGACTCCGCTCATAATCGGCGACACCAGTCCGCCAGCGGTGAAGCGCACGGCCAGCGCCGGGTCGTTTTCCCCGGCCTCGCGGGCTTCGTTGAGAAGGAACATCGAGGTGCGAGCCAGCGGCTTGATCACCTGACCTGAATTGAACGGCTTGATACTACCCATGAAAGTTGATCCTCCCGAGATGGCCTGTACGGCTCTTTCCATGCACAGCATAGGGGAGGGGCCGACGAAAGTCGTAACCGGTTAATGAACATGTCGCCAGCGGAGGTGTAGATGAAGTTGAGAGCTGCCGATGGACACGAGTTGTCCGTCTATGAAGTAGGGGATGGACCCCGGGGATTGATCGTAATCCAGGAGATCTTTGGGGTGAACTCCCATATTCGGGCCGTTTGTGACGGCTTTGCGCGCGAAGGCTTCCGGGTGTTGAGTCCGGCCCTGTTTGATCGGGTCGAGCGTGGGGTGGAGTTGGGCTACGGACCAGAGGATTTGAAGCGGGGTTCGGAGTTGGCCGCCCGGGTGGGGCATCTGGAGGCTCCGATGCTGGACGTGCGCGCCTGTCTGGAGGCCTTTCCTGAGGAGGTGCCGGTGAGCGTGGTCGGCTATTGTTGGGGCGGGACGCTGGCCTGGCTCTCGGCGCAGCAGTTGCCGCGTTTGAAGGCCTGCGTGGGCTACTATGGGGGTCGCATCGGCTCTCTGCTGGAGAAGCCTCCGCTGGTGCCGGTCATGCTGCACTTTGGCAAGCACGATCCGCATATTCCGATTGAGTCGACGCGAGCGATTGAGGAGGCTTATCCTCAGGTGCAGGTTTTTGCGTATGAAGCGGGCCACGGGTTTAACTGCGATCTGCGGGCGGACTATGAACCGGCCTCGGCGGAGCTGGCTCGCCGGCGGACTCTGGAGCTAATCGAGGCGAACTCGGCGCCGCCGCATCATGGTGGAGAGTCCCAGGCCTAGCAGAGTGGCCACGGCCACTCCTCCGGCCGCCAGCCAGGTGCCGGAGAGCCCCTTGTGGGCGGGCGCGTCGCTGGTGGGCGGCGGCAGCAGCAGGCTGCGCTCCTGCAGGCCGCCCGGGCCGATGGAGGGGCTGAAGGGAGCCAGGCCGGAGCCGAGGTGGGCGGCACCCGGACAGTAGGCGAGGAAGCTTTTGCCTTTTTCGAGGGCCTGGTATTGGATAGGGTCGCCGCAGCTGCACATGACTTCGGGCTGGAGTCTTTCGGGGTAGCGGTTGAGTTTGGACCGCTGGGTTTCCACGTTCTGTAGCAGTTGTACCAGCGAGCGCCGGCAAATGGAGGGATCGGAGATGTGGGCGAAGGGCGATTCGATGCCCCGATCGCTGCTGAGCATGAGGTAATCGGGCGGTTTGAGGGCGTGGCCGGGAAAGCTGCAGATGAGCATGGCCCGCTCGGGGTTGTGCTCGGTGCTGCTGTAGCGCGAGTAGCTGGCGCCGCCCAGGGGACACTTGGGGAGTTCGCTGAGGTAGCGCGGCACCAGGTCTTCCAGTTTATCGGGAAAGCGGTTCTGGTGGTCCTTGGAGTAGCGGTTCAGGCTGCTGAGCAGCAGCTGGAGGTTGTCGCTGCACTTCTGCTCGGGCGACTGCTCCTGGGCGGCGGCCGGTAAGGCCAGGCACAGGCAGCTGAGCAGTATGACGAACCAATGGCGCACTTTCTTCCCTTTGGTGCTGGCCCGTCGAACCCCTGGTGTCCTAGGGGAGAGGGAGAGCAGTGGGGGAGAGGTGGAGAGAGACTGGTGTGGCCGGCTTGAGCGCGACCCTATTTCTAAAAAGCTACTTGGATACAGGTTGAGTGCTGGAGCCTGACTGTCTCCAAGATCCCTAAATCCCCCGGGTCCCCCTTCCGGACGAAATCGGGCAGTGCGTCGAGAATGGGTGGGTAGGCGTCCCCGCTGGACGGGGAAATCGGCCGTTTTTGGCGATTCTCCCCGCAGGCCGGGGACGCGGCCCCGCTGGGCGGGGAAAATGGCGATTTTGGGCGGTTTTCCCCGCGAATCGGGGACGCGGGGGTCTCCAGGCTCTCCCCGCTCGGCGTCTGCTTCGCCAGGAAAGGGGAGGAGGCAACGGTGGGGAGGTCGAGAGAGACTGATGTGGGCTGCGTCTTGGGTGTTGAACTAGCTGGTAGGCTCCACCCCTTTTAAAGCAACCGCAGGCTCAGGTTGGCCTTGCTGCGCGGTCCTTTTCCTTCTTCCCTTGTTTTCCGTCTTTCCCTTAAAAAGCCATCGCCTGTGGCAAGGCGAAGGGATGGGGATGAAGATAGCTCTGGTTTGTCCTTGTGGTGCCCCCAATCTTGGGAGGGCGCGGCAGGGGATGGGGATTTTGGAGTCGTGGGGTTTTGAGGTGGTGGCGGGGCCGATTTTGGCTCGGCGGTTGGCGGGTGGGGGTTGCTCTGACTTGAGCTTTCTGGCGGCCTCGGACGAGGAGCGGTTGGAGGAGTTGGTGTGGGCTCTGACTTCCGACGAGGTGGACGCTTGCTGGGTGGTGCGGGGCGGGCACGGGCTGACGCGGTTGGTGCAGAATTTGCCGCCTCTGGTGGAGCGGCCGGTGTTGGGGTTTTCGGATGTGTCGGCTTTGCTGATTGCTCTGCAGCGGCGGGGCTGGGGTCGGCTTTTTCATTGCGCCAATGTGCAGACGTTGCCGATTTTGGACGCTGCCTCGTTGGAGGCGACGCGTCAGTTGGTTTTGCAGGGCCGTTTGAGTTCGTTGCAGGGTCGCAGTCTGTATCCGGGGCGGGCCGAGGGGGTGCTGTGGGGTGGTAATTTGTGCGTGCTGACCTGCCTGTGCGGCACTCCGGAGCAGCTGGTGGGTGAGGGGCGCATTCTGGCGCTGGAGGACGTCAACGAGGCTTCCTATCGGTTGGACCGTTTGTTGGTGCAACTGGAGGCCAGTGGAGCTTTTCGGGGCCTGGCGGGCGTAGCCCTGGGGACGTTCGTGGACTGCGGCGATCTGAACGCGCTTTGGAGTCACTGGGCCCAGCGTTGGCAGGTGCCGGTGCTGATCGATCTACCGTTCGGTCACGGAGCCGACAATCATCCGCTGGCCCTGGGGCAGCGGGTGGTGCTGGATCAGAGCCAGATGTCCTGGGTGGAGAGGTCGATTTTCTCGGGCATGGGAGCGGGCCCCAGATCCTCGGGGCTGACGTCCTGAGCCTGATTTTCATCGGCCTGGAGCGCTTCCAGTTCGACTTCCCGCGGGATGGGGGCGCCCGGGCGAACGGTGACCAGTAGGACGTTGGTCAGGCGGCGTCCGGGACGGCTGACGTATTTGCCGCGCGCGTAAAGAGCGGTGGAGCTGCCTCCGTCCAGGTTGAGGGCGTCACTGGCCCCCAGGCCTTGCATGACCTGGGCGAAGCGGTGCAGGGTGATGCCCTGGTTGACGGTGACCAGCAGAAGCTTGCCGCGCTGGGTGGTGGCGATGCCGGCCCGCGAGGCGTGGCGAAACAGTCCGGGGTCGCGGAAGCCTTCGGCCCGGGGGTTGAGACAGACCTGGCCGCCGCGTAGCAGCGAAGGTCCGCTGGAGACGGCGAATTCGCTGTCTTTCCAGTTGTGGCCGCCGCCGTAGTGGCCGGCCGTGCTCATCCACCTGGGATTGTTGACTTCGTCCAGGGCCAGGGTGTGGCCGACGCTGCCCATTTCCACCAGGCGGCCGTCGCGCACCAGGTTGCAGATGATGGTGCCGGTGGCGGTGTCGAAAAAGGTGCCGGTAATAGCCGCGATGGGCTTGGTCTGGCGCACGAAGGAACCGAAGGTGCGGTAACGGGTGCCCAGATCGGAGGCGCGGAAGGCGCGCAGCTGCACGTGAGGGTTGAAGAGGTCGACTTCCACCACGTGGCAGGTGACGCCGGCCGACTTGACTTTACGATACTGGACGGCGTTGAGGGCCGAAGCTTTTCTTACTTGCGGCGTGGCCGGAGTTCCCACCAGCAGAGAAGGCGCGGCCTGGGTGGTGGACGCCATCAGAGTCAGTGCCCCGAGCGAGGCCAAAAGTAAGTTCGATATTTTCATGCAAAAACAAGTTCTCAAGTACGTTTTGGATTCCTACCGCAGGGTAGTGGCCTTTAATTACTACCCGCGGAGCCGATTCCTTGGCGGAAGATCTCCAGGCCCGATCTTAGAATTGACCGCAGGTTGCGGATTTCACTCTGGCTCAGGTCCACTTCGTAGCGTTCGGCCGATTGAGTCAGGCCGGGCATGTTGCAGCCCCAGAACAGCTCGTCGTGCAGGGAGATGTAGTCTTCGTCATAGCCCAGATAGTGGTCGGCCAGTTTGAGGCTGGTGGCCGCGTCCCCGAAGAAATTCCAGGCTCGGTAGAGCAGGTTGGCCTCCGGGACTTTCATGGATCGGCTGTTGACCCAGCTCTGCACGATGCCCAGGTCGAGCACTTCCATGTCTTCCTGCAGCTTCAGGCTGCGCTTCTTGGCCAGCGCCACCGCGTCGGCTCGCGAGTTGGCCAGGGCGAACTTCTGGTCGGGCGCGGTGACCACGCCATCGTCGTCATTGCTGAAGTAGATCAGGAAGAGGGTGGTCTTTTCCCAGCTGACCGGCAGAATGAAGTATTCCATGAGGGGGCAGGCGTTTCGCCAGGAGCAGCCCCTTTCCTCGCGAACGGCGAACGGGCATGAGATACTGGTCTACACGCGGTTTGGCCGCCCCCGTCGGCTTTCAGGAAGCGACTTTGCAGGGATTGGCCAGCGACGGCGGCCTGTTTGTGCCGGAAATCGTTCCTCAACTCGACCTGGCCGCCCTTAAGAATCTCGACTATGCCCAGGTCGCCTGGCGCGTGATGGCGCCGTTCTGCGACATTCCCGAAGCCGACCTGCGGGCGCTTTGCGAAGACGCTTATGGTCCTAAGTATGGGGGAGCACCGGCCCCGCTGCGGGCTGACCCCTGGGGGCACGTGCTCGAGCTCTTTCACGGCCCGACCTATTCTTTCAAGGACGTGGCTCTGCAGTTTCTGGGGCGAACTCTCAACTATATTCTGACCCAGCGGGACGAGCGTTGTAATCTGCTGGTGGCCACCAGTGGCGATACCGGTTCGGCCGCCCTGCAATCGGTGGTGGGTTGCCCGCGTCTGACGGCGGTGGTGATGTTTCCCAAGGGCCGAGTGAGTCCGCTGCAGCAACGGCAGATGACGACTTTGCTCGAGCCCAACACGCATTGCCTGGAGATCGACGGCACTTTTGATGATTGCCAGGCCATCCTCAAGGAGCTGAACCGGGACGCCGAGTTCAAGCAGCGCATGCGGCTGGGGGCGGTCAATTCGGTGAATTTCGCCCGCTTGCTGGCCCAGTCGGTCTACTATGTGTGGATCTATCTGCAGACCGGGGAGCCGTTGCAGGTCGTGGTGCCCACCGGCAACTTCGGCAATTTTCTGTCGGCCTGGCTGGCCTATCGGATGGGCGTACCTACCCGGCGCCTGGCCCTGGCCACCAATGAAAACGACATCGTCCATCGCTATTTTCGCGATCGGGTCTATGAGCGCGGCCAGGTACACGAGACGCTGGCGCCGGCCATGGATATTCAGGTGGCCTCGAACCTGGAGCGTTTCTTTTCGATGGCGGGTGGGGGCGATCAGGTGGCCGGCTGGATGGCCCAGTTCGAGAAGACGGGCCGGGTGGAGACACCGCCTCTGGAAGGTCCGGAGATGGTGTCGGGACGGGCCAGTCGAGGAGAAATTCTGCAGGCCATTCGCGACTATCACGAGCAGGTGGGAGTGGTCCTCTGCCCGCACACGGCGGTCGCCTGGCATGTGGCCCGTCGGTTGCCGCAACTTGGTCCTGAAGTAGTGGTGGCGACCGCTCATCCGGGCAAGTTTCCGGAAGCGGTGGCGGAAGCTCTGGGCCGGCCCTATCCGGGGCACCCCGCCCTGGAGGCCTTGCGCGACCGTCCCCAGCGGGTGGTTTCCTTACCGGCCGAGGCCAAAGCCGTGAAGCTTTGGCTGGAGGGCTTGAGCAATTGAGGCGAGAACCCGATCTGCATGTCTGAGTCTGTCTCTCCCAGCCCCGATTCCGTCGTCTCCGAGTGGCTGGCCAATCTCAGCCCCGACCAGAAAGACCTCTTCAGCGGCGAAGACGCCGTGCGCAGCTTCAGCGCCCGCCTGGCGGTGGGGTTGGGTGAGGAGATCACCGACCCGGAAATCACGGCCGTGCTCGGCGCGGAAGCGATTCCCTATTTCCGCTACGCTCAGCAGAAGTTGCACGGGTTCGTGCGGCGCACCACCGGGGAACCGGCCTTCTGCCATTCGGCCGACATCGCGCTGCGCGCCCTGGATCTGAACTTTCGCAATCGAGTGGTGCTGGCCGCACTTCTCCACGACACGGTCGAAGACCGCAGCAAGACGCTCGAGCAGGTGGTCGTCAACCTGAAAGAGATCGAAGACCGCTTTGGAGCCGATATCGCCAAAGACGTGCGCGGTTCCACCAACGTCTATAGCGTGATTTTGCGCAATCTCGACAGCAAGGTCTCGCACGATCTGCCCTTCGACGATACGGCCAAGCCGGCTTTGCTGCACGGCATCGAGCAAGTGCGTCAGGAAATCCCCAGCAGTCTGCGCCATACCTTTCGCCACGAATTCAGCAAGCTTCTCGACTACTTCGTGCACTCGGTCGACCTGACCGAGGGGGCCCGCAAGGCGCGCGTCGATAAGAAATATTCGGCCGTCTCCGAGCTACGGCTGCGCTCCTATCAGCTTTTCGTCGAGGACATGCACACCGACGCGCGCCATCGCAATGGACTGGGCAAGGGTTTCCACGACGTCGTTCTGATCGTCAAATCGCTGGACCTGGTGGACAATCTGCGCACCTCAGAAGTGGCCAACTTCGCTTCGCTCGAGCGCATCTTGCTCAAGGCCGAGACCTTCCTGGACTGTACTTTCTTCTTGCACGACGAAGTGCGAGCCATCCCCGAGACCTGCAAGGTCTTCATCGATCTCTACGATTATCTGAAGTATCACCTGGTCGAGCAATTGCTCGAGCGCAAGCGCGCCTTGATCTTCCTGGCCGACACGCGCTTCGCGTTCCTGGCCGATTACCTGATGCGCGAAGTGGTGCGTTTACAGGCCAAGTACAAAGTGCACGGCAATCCGCTGCAGGAGCTCCAGCGCGTGCGCCGGCTCCTGCGCGAGCACAACGCTATCCCGCACTAACCTCGGTGCGAATCCGCTCGAGGGTTTCTTCATTGAGGCCGAGCTGACCGGCCACGCGCTCGATCAGGTCGAATTCCTCAAACTCCAGCACACCGTCGGAAAAACACATGCGCAGCACGTCCCGCATGACGTCTTCGCGGGCCTGAGCTCCGGGCATCTGAGCGATCAGCGAAGAGGTCGAGGGCGGCTGCGTTTGGAGAGCGCTCTCGATGTCGGCCGCCCCGATACCCTGCTTGCCCAGAATCTGGCGTAGCAGATCGGCTTCGGTCGCGTCGAGGTTGTTGTCCACCCAGGCCGTGGCCAGGAGAAGTTGTTGGTTGGCGTTCAGTTTGTCCATGGAGACCCCCGGTTCGTAATCGGGAGCAACTTCCCCCTATTGGTAGCCCGGTAACATGTTGGCAAAAGTACCAAGTCGAGCGGCAATCTTGCTGGGGTATTTTATATCTACACATTAACCCGCACAACACACAAAGGACACACACACAGATGAGAATCCAGCAGGCTAACAACTTCACTCCCTCTCAGTTGATTCGGACCCAAAACCAGGATGCTCCGAAACCGGGCGACAACAACCCCACCCCCCCTCCTCCTCAGGAAAAAGTTTCTATCGGTAAAGAAGCCCTCCGCACCGGCATCGCCTGGGGCAATGCCACCGGCACCGTAACCGGTGGCGCGGTCGGCCTGGCCACCACCATCGGCGGCCTGTATATGGGCGTCCTCGGCGGCGCCATCGTCGGCGCTGCTCTCGGCGGCGGCATCGGCCCCGTCTTCGGCGCCATCGGCGGCAACGGTGCTCTCGGATTCCTTTCCACCTCGTTCCACACCATGGGTCTGGCCGCCAAGGCCGGCGTGGTGCTCGGCGGAGCCGCCGGCGCTGCCGGTAGCTTCTCGGTCGGTCAGAAGCTCGGCGAAGTCGCCGGCAAAGCCGTGGCCTTCGTGCCCGGTGCGGCCGTCGGCGCCATCGGCGCGGTCGGCAAGAAAGCCGAAGAAATCGCCACCGGCGAAGGTCAGGGCACGGGCCCGGTCGCTCCCAAGCCCCACCAGCCGGCCAAGCCCACCGACCTCAACAAAATGGGCGGCGTGTCCAAGACCATCGCGGCCGGTATCGGCGGCTTCGGTATGCTGGCAGGCGCGGCGGGCGGCTTCGTAGCCGGCGCCGGTATCGCTTCCACCGGCAGCCTGGTCAACGGCCTGCTGGCCCACAATGTCTCGCTGGCCAACATCGGCGGCGCGGCTGCCTTCGGTGGCGCTGTTGGCGCCGTCGGTATGGGCGTTCTGGGCGCCGTCGGCGGCTGGAAGCTGGTTCAGCTCGGTCGCTGGGTTGGCGACAAGGCCAGCGACGCGGTCGGCAAAAAAGACTAATCGGCCTCAGGCCAGCTGGAAAGGCGCTCCGCAAGGGGCGCCTTTCTTCGTTTCAGAAGGGTGTTGGATGCGGTTTGGATTTCAGCTGTCGCGCTATGCGGTTCCGGAGTTGCCGAGACGCTTGAGCGAGTTGGTGCGCCGGTTGGAGGGAGAGGGGGTGGACAGCTTCTGGCTGATGGACCATCTCTTTCAGATTGAAGAGTTGGGTCCGGCCGAGGAGGACATGCTGGAGGCTTTTACCACTCTAGGCTTTCTGGCCGGCTTGACCAGTCGCATCGAGCTGGGGGTTATGGTGGCCAGCGTGACCTTCCGGCCGCCCGGAGTGTTGCTGAAAATGGCTCACAGCCTGGACCTGCTGTGTGGGGGGCGCAGTTGGCTGGGGTTGGGAGCCGGTTGGTACGAGCGCGAGCATCGTGGCCTGGGAATCCCCTTTCCCCGCTTGAGCGAGCGCTTCGAGCGGCTGGAAGAGGTCTTGCGGATTTTGCAGCAGCCGGAACGCTCCTTCGCCGGTCGCCACTATCAGTTACAGGATCCCCTATTTCGGCCGTCGCGCCGTCCCCCCGTGTTGGTCGGCGGAATGGGGGAGCGCCGCACCTTGCCTCTGGTGGCTCGTTACGCGGACGCCTGCAATTTCTTCCAGGGGATCGGCCCCGCCGAGATCGCCCGCAAGCTGGAGGTGCTGCGCGGCCATTGCAGCGAGGTGGGGCGTGACTTCGCAACCCTTCAGAAAACAACGCTGGGCGTTTATCGGCCGGGGCAGAAGCGGGCCTTTCTCGAGGAGTTGCGGGCCCTGCAGGCGTTGGGAGTGGATACCGCCGTGGTGGGTCTGCTCGACCCCTGGGATGGAGCGGCCGTGAGCGAACTGCTTGCAGTACTGGGGTACTTTCGCCAAAGCTACTCAGGCCCTTAGCTCGCTCGTGCGAGCCGCCTCTATATTGGATTCAGGCAAATTCACGAAGAAGAGGTGCAAGATGAGAGTCAAGTTGGTGTCGACGATGTTCCTGGGCTGGATGCTGAGCCACTTCGCCGCAGCCCAGCACGACTTTAACGTCGCCCCCGTGCGAGTTTCCTTTCCGGAGAAGCCGACTCTCAAGACCTGCAGTGAATCCACCGCGGTCGGCTCGGTCACCAGCGAGAACTACACCCTGAAGGGCAAGGACTACAACCTGTGCCTGAGTACCTCGCAACTGCCGGCCATGGCCCTGACTTTCCGCAGCCCCGACGCCCTCTATAAGGAAGCCTCGGAAGCTTTGCTCAAGGAGCACAAGGGCGCCAAGCAGCTCAGTTATCAGGAGGCCAAGGTGGGAGGCAAGGCCGGCGCCGAGATGTCTTTCAAGGGAGGCAACGGAGATCTGGGCAAGGCTCGTTTCGTGCTCATCGGTGAGAAGCTGGTGGTGGCCGAGGCTCTCTGGAAGACGCCGGCCTCCCAGGCGGAAGCTGACCGCTTTCTCGACTCGCTGGCTTTTTCAGACTGAAGGATGGCCGTCGACCGGTCGCCAAAGGCTCCCGTTATGCGCAAGATCGTGCAGGCGGGAGCCATTCCATTTCGTCACCGCGACGGTGACCTCGAGATTTTGATGATCACTTCGCGTTCCAGCGGCGAATGGATCGTGCCCAAGGGGATGATCGACGCGGGCCTGACCCCGCAGCAGGCGGCCGAGCAGGAAGCGGAAGAGGAAGCCGGAGTTCGCGGCTTGATTCGCGAGCTGATCGGCTACGTAGAGACGTCCAAAGCGCGGATTGCCGTCTTTCCCCTGGAGGTGAAGGCCGAGCTCGATGTCTACCTGGAAAAGGGCCTGCGCCGGCGGCGCTGGTTTCCCGCCAAAGAAGCCGCCGAGAAGGCCCGCGACCACGACCTGGGGGCTTTGATTCGCCACCTTCGCCGAACCGTTCGTTTGCAAAACCCTCCAGCCGGGTAACTCCAAGCTCGTATGAAACCCAAGGCCCTTTTGATTTTATCGCTGCTGATGATGATGACCCCCTCGATTCTCTACTGGGTGGGCCCTTTGCGCCGCCCCGCCATGACCGACGGCGACCGTATCGAGCTGAGAACCTGTCCGACCTGTGCCGGCAGCGGTCAGTCGCAGAACAAGCAGTGCCCGCAGTGCCGCGGCAAAAAGGAAGTCCAGTTCATGGTGCCCGGCCCCCATCGGCCCACTTATGTGGAGGGTCACGTCTACGCTCCCGATGGCGTGACGGTGGTGCCCGAGGCGAAGCTGCAGTTCCATTCCGAGGCCGGTGACTGGAAGCACACCACTGATGAACGCGGACGTTTTGGCGCGGACCTGCCGCCCGGCAAATACCCGATGGAAGTCGACTCGCCCCAGGGCAAGCTCTCCACCGTGATCGAGGTGTTGCCGCAAACTACGCCGACTCCCATTGGTTTGGATGCAACCTTTCCCAAACGCGTGGATACTTACATATTGCAAAAATGAAAAGGGGATGATCCCGGTCGGAAGAATAACCGACCATGATCACCCTTCCCGTCAGTTTTACCCTTCTCTGTCTGTTCGTGATGATCGGCTTTGCGTTCTTGCCGCCCAAGATACCGACCGTCCTGCGCAACATCTTTTTGCAGGTCGCCTTCGGGTTCGTCATCTACTTTGCGATGGGCGAGGCCAACTTCACCCTGCCGAATGGACTGCCGATGTCCGGCCTGGCCGGCGGCTACATGATGGCCGATCCGGCCATCCCGGTGTTCAATAAATACGCCCTGGGTCTGTTGGCTCCGGTGCTGGGTATCGTGTTCAGTATTCTGGTCGGCATCGTGCGCTTCGTGCTTGCACGCAAAAAAACACAAAAGGGCGACGACTAAAGGATTTTCCTGGTCCGGTCCGGAAAAAACTTAGTAGAGTTATACTGGAGGTGTACTTTGGAAATTGAAGAGAATCGCCCCAGTGTCTGGACCTGGATTTCGATTGGTGTTGGGGCAGGTTTGCTGGTGACGCTGGTAGCCGGGCTCAGTTATCACTACTGGGAAAGTCAGAACCGCAAAAAAGACCCTCGCGCCGAGAAAGTCAAAGAATTGATCGACGAAGCCGAGAAGTTGCTGGCTCAGGGACGTAAGCTGAATCAGCAGCGTCAGCAAGCCTGAATGTGGCAGGGCCGTTCTGGCCCTGACCCGAAAAGTTCTGGCCGAAGCCGCACCACAAAGGTGGTGCGGTTTTTCATAAGAGGACAGGAGACGTTTTAGATCGTGGACAGTGCCAAGACCTTGCCCGAGAGCCATTCCGACCTGCCTTTCCTGGCGGGCGTGCTGGATCGGGTGGAACGCGAACTCAAGCAGCGCGAAGAGGTGGGCTTCCTCTATTTTGACGTCATCGAATTCGGTCGCCTGATCGAAAAGCATGGGCCTGAAGTCGGCCAGCGCCTGCTCCAGGCTCTGGGCGAAACTCTCAATAAGCAGCGCGGTAAATTGTTCCGCGACGAAGATCTGATCGCGGTGGGCGGGCCCGAAGTCGACTACTTCGTGATCTACCTGTTCTCGCCGCCGCGTCGCAAGGAAGCCTTTGCCAAGTCGGACCTGAAGCTGATCGCCAATCGCGTGCTGCAGAAGCTGAGCTTCATGATCAACGAGACGGCCGCCCGCCTGGGCGTCGAGGAGAAGATCGATCTGCGCGGTGGCTACACCGTGCTCAAATACGACCCCAACACCCCGGTCGATCGGCTCGTCTACAATGCCCGTAAGGAAGCGGCCCTGAAGACGGAGTTGGAAGAGATCATGCTCACCTTCGTCTCCAACGTCTCCCACGAATTGCGCACGCCGCTGACCTGCATCAAGGGCTACGCCGAGACGCTTCTGGAAGGCGCGCTGTCGGAGCCGGACCTGGCTCTGCGCTGGATGAAGGTGATTTACGACGAGGCCGGTCGTCTGGAACGCTTGATTCGCGATCTGCTGGATCTTTCGATGATCGAAGCACATCAGGTGGAGATGCACTTCAACGAGGTCGACCTGGTGGCGCTCTGCAAACACACGGCCGCCGTGCTCGCGCCCCATGGGAAAAACCGGGGCGTCACCATCGAAGTGGTGGCCGACGACAACTTCCCGCTGTGGCGCGCCGACGAAGATCGCATCAGTCAGGTCATCACCAACCTGGTGGACAACGCCATCAAATACAGTCTGGCCGACGGGGTGGTCACCATCAAGCTTTCTTATAATCGGGAGAAGGCCGAGATCGAAGTGATCGATCGCGGCAGCGGCATGCCGGAAGAAGAACTGCCGCGTATCTTCGAGCGTTTCTATCGCGTCGAAAAGGGAAGCGCCGCTCGTTTCGGCGGTCGTGGACTGGGTCTATCGATCGCCATGCACATCGTGGAAGCCCACGACGGCGAGCTGCGCGTGGAGAGCAAGCTGCACGAAGGCACGCGTTTCCGAGTCTCCCTACCGGTCGGCGACGTCACCTGGCTGGAGGAGGAGTAGAAGTTGGCCCTGTCCCCAACTCGTTTAGACATTCTGGGTTGTCCGCTGGACCGCGTCACCATGGCGCAAACGCTGGACACCCTGCGCGGTTATCTGAAGACCGACAAGTTTCATCTGGTCGTCACCATTGGCTCGGAAATGATCGTGAGAGCCCAGACCGACCACGAATTTCGCGAAGCCGTGCGCGGCGCCGCTCTGGTCGTGCCCGATAGCATCGGTGCCGTGCTGGCTGCTCGCTATGGAGGCTATCCGGTGCGCGAGCGCGTCACCGGCGTGGAACTGACTCAAAATATGGCCCAACAAATGGGACCGGCCCTGCGCATCTTTCTCTTGGGCGGCGCCCCGGGCGTGGCCGAAACGGCCGCCCATCGGTTGCTTTCGATGGGACCGGGCGTTCACATCGCCGGAACTCACGACGGCTATTTCAAAGACGACGCCGAGATCGTGGCCCAGGTCAAGGCCAGTGGCGCCAATGTCTTGCTGGTGGCGCTGGGCTTTCCGCGTCAGGAGCTGTGGTTGAGTCGCCACGGCGCGGCCTGCGGCGTGCAGGTGGGCATCGGCGTGGGCGGGACCTTCGACGTGCTTTCCGGTCGCGTGCAGCGCGCCCCCATGGTCTTTCAGAAACTCGGTATGGAGTGGTTTTATCGCCTGGCGCTGCAACCCAGTCGCTGGCGTCGCATGTTGGCCCTGCCCAAGTTCGCTCTGCGCGTTCTGAGCGGCGGTAAGCAGGCCGTGAAACCGATGGCCAACTCGTGAGGGCCATGATTTTGGCGGCGGGCGGAGCCACCAAGCTCTACCCGCTGACCTACAGTTTGCCCAAGCCGCTGGTGCCGGTGCTCAATGTGCCGGTCATCGAGCACATTGTGGAATTGCTGGCTCGTCACGGCTTTGACGAAGTCATGATCAACGTCCATTACCTGGACCGACTGATCACCGACCAGCTGGGCGACGGCAGTCGTTTCGGGGTGAAGATTCACTACTCGTATGAGCCCGAACTTTTGGGTACGGCCGGTGGCGTCAAGAACGTGGCCGAGTTCTTTACCGAGACTTTTCTGGTGATTGGTGCCGACGATCTGACCGATCTCGATCTGACCGCCATGCTGAACTTCCATCGCGAAAAGAAGGCGCTGGCCAGCGTGGCCGTGGTGCCCATCGAGGCCCTCAACGACGTGGGCGTGCTGGAGCTGGACGAGCAGCGTAAGGTCACCTGGTACCTGGAGAAGCCGGAGCCCGAACGCGGCCAGGCCGGCAACTGGGGCAATACCGGCGTGTATTTCTTCGAGCCCGAGATTTTCGACCACATTCCGGTCAAAGATGTCTATGACTTCGGGCGCAACCTCTTTCCGGAACTGGTGCGTCAGCGGCTCGAGTTCTATGGCTACGCCATCAAGGAAACTTCGTTCTGGATGGACATCGGCACGCACATGCGCTATCGCGAAGCGCACTGGGAGTTGCTCGAGGGCCGCTCGGGCATGCGTCCCCACGGCGAGGAGATCCGGCCTCACATCTGGGTGGCCGAGGGAGCTTATGTCAGTCCGCAGGCTTATTTGCGACCGCCGGTTCTGGTAGGGCCGGGAGCTCGCATCGAAGCGGGCGCGGAGATCAATGGACCGGTGGTGCTGGGCGCCAATACGGTCATCAAGGAGGGCGCCAAGGTGCGTCGCTCGGTACTTTGGGAGAACTGCTCGCTGGGCGCCGGTTCGAGCCTCGACGATTGTCTGGTCGGCTCGGGTTGTATCGTGCTCAGCGGTCGCAGCTTCACCAAGATCGTGATCGCCAGCGGAGCTCGCATGGTGGGTCAGCAGAGGGAATCCTCCGACTGATTTCGGCCCTGCTGAGCCGGCTCTTTCCGGCTCGCTGTTTAGAGTGCGGCCGCGCCGGGAGCACTTTTTGTGCTGCCTGTCTCCAAGGGTTGGTGCCGGCCTGGGAGTTGCGGGCCGGCTTGGAAGTCGGTTCGCTGGGCTTTTACCGGGGTGCTTTGCGCCAAGCCGTTCTGCGCATCAAGGAACGCAATGACCTGGCGCTGCTGGGCGTGCTGGCGGGTCGGTTGGCGGCGTTGCTGCAGCAGCACTGTCCGGGTCCGGTGCAGGTGGTGGGCGTGCCCACTTCGGCCCGGCGTCAGCGCTGGCGCGGTTACTGCGCCCCGGGCCGGTTGGCGGCCCGCCTGGGGGCACCGCTGTTGGCGGACTTCCACTGCCTGGGCGACCCCGCTCCGCGCAAGGCCCTGCGCGGCTTCCAGGCCCGCCGCGCCCACAAGTCCAGCTTCGTCTATCGAGGCCGACTGCAGGGAACGGTGGTGCTGCTCGACGACGTCATCACCAGCGGCCAGACCCTGCGCCAAGCCCGCCAGGCCCTGCTCGCCGCCGGCGCCGAACGGGTGGTGTGCCTCTGCGTCGCGCGTGCTGCGCGTGCTGCGCGGGCTGGGTCGTGAAGGGGAAGGTGGAAAAGTGGAAAGCGGGAGAGCGAATGGCGGCGAGTTCTAGGGTGGCTTATTTCTCTTTTTGGGGTGAGGCCGAGCCGGGTTGCGAGCCTCCACTCTGAAAACAGCCTGAGATCGGCTCTTTCCCGCTCTCCCGGCTTCCCTACTTTCCCTTCAAGCGTAAGCTCGCGGGGGTTAGTTGACGAGGGTGGCGGAGTTTTCGATGGAGGGGAGTTCGGGGAGGGGTTCGCGGCGCGGGGAGGGGAGGCGTTGGGCGCGGCGGGCGACGAGTTCGGCGACCAGGCGCGAGTCCTCTACGATTCCGCGCAGGAAGCGGCTGCGGTAGGTGCGCTGCTGGTCGACTCCCAGGAAGAAAAGGTCGGGGACTTCGGTGGATTCCATGTTCTTGAGCTTGGGCTCCGTCGGGACAGGGCCGAGCAGGCTTTCCAGATGGGACATGGCGGCGCGGTAGCCGGTGGCGAAGATGACCAAGTCGAAGCGCTCTTCGCGCCCGTCCTGGAAGACCACCGTGTTCTCGTTGAAGCGGGCGATCTGGGAGAAGGTGGCGACGTGGCCGTCTTCGATGAGGCGGCGGCTTTCGCCGCCAGCCATCAGCGGATAGGAATGCTTGCGCACGCGCAGGGCCACCGACAGGCGCTCGAAGATCCAGCTTATGGGAGAGAACAGGGCCTCACCCCAGGTGGACGGTCCGAATCGGAGCTTCTTGCCGCGGTAGCTGAGGGCGACCTGGTAGCCGGCGTTGTGCAGTTCTACCATGGTTTCGCCGGCCGAGAGGCGCTTGCCCACCACCAGGATGCGGCCGCTGCGACGCTGGACGATGTCGTAGACGGTGGAGGCGTCGCGGTACTGGGAAACGTGCATGTGGGGCACCTGAGTGGTGTCCAGTCCCGGGTAGTTGGGGGTGTAGGGGCGGGTGAAGTAGCCGGTGCAGTTCACCAGCAGGTGGCTGCGGAATTCGCCGGCCGAGGTCTGGATGCGGAAGCCGTCTTCCACTTTTTCGACCGACTGGACCTGGACGCCGCACCGGACCGGCAGGCGATTCTGGTGGGCGTAGTCCTGCAGGTACTTGGAGTAGGCCGGCTGGGTCGAGCGCTTGAGCAGCCAGGCCCAGTCGATGGACGAGCCGGGTAGCAGATTGTTCAGCCAGGGACCGAAGAAGATGTTGCGCGGGAAAGAGGCGAAAGAGGCGCCGGGCGTCGGGCCTTTTTCTAGCACCAGCGGGTTGACTCCGCGTCTCAGCAACTCGTAGGCCACGGCCAAGCCGGCCGGGCCGGCGCCCAGAACGATGACAGGATAGGTTGCTGAGGGTTTAGGAGTCATGAAGTGCCTTCGTACTAATTATGGGTGTCAGGCCAACCTTCCCCTCTGGGATGGGGACTAAACTTTCCTGGCGCGTTCTGAGTCGCGGCGTCCCAGGCCGTTGAGGGCCCGGTTCCAAAGACTGACGTCGAGGCGGTCTTCGTCGCGCTCCCGGTCCCAATTTCCGAGGCTGGAAGGCCTGCGGGTTCCCAAAAATAGACGCACGGTCGATTTGGAAGACGATGATTTCAACGAACACCTCGCACTGATTTGAGTCTACTAGCACCCTATTCCGGCGAGAGGGGGTCAGTTGTTACAAAAAAGTTACCGAAATTCGATGAAGTCGAATTATTTGAGAGCCTTCACGCTACCGTCGGCCACCGGCAAGTAGAGGATGGAGTCTTGAACCCAGGGGGTCTGCAGCCAGTTGGCCTGTTTGTTTTTAAAGCGGAGCTTGTGGTCGGCCGCGCCCAGAGCGTAGAGACGCATGTCCTGGCTGACGGCGTAGATGGTGTCGCCAGCCGCCACCAGGTCGTTGGTGATGCGCTCGCGGGTGGGGTAGTGCCAGACCTCGTCACCATTGGCGCGGTCGATGCAGTACAGGTTGTTGTCTTTGCAGCCCACCCAGACATTGCGACCCAGAGCCACCGGCGCACAGGCGACTTCGTCGGGCAGGGGACGCTTCCAGGCAATCGTGCCGTCGGAAACCCGCAGTCCGTAGACTTTTTTGTCGCCGCAGCCCACCGTCGCCAACCCCGACTCGATGCAGGGGGTGGCTCGGCAGGCGTCGCCCAGGGCCGTTTGCCAGCCCGGCTTGCCGTCGGTTTTGGAAAAGGAGCGCACTTTCTTGTCGATGCAGCAGGCCACCACCGTATCGCCGGCCACCGCCAGTCCGGCCGTGATATTGGCTCCCGTCTCCTGACTCCAGCGGGTGGAACCGTCGTTCAGATCGAGAGAGGTGACGATGCCTTCGTAGCTGGCCAGCAAAAGGGCGCCGCCGTCCTCGGTCAAGGGACCGACCACGTCCGAGCCGACCTGTACCTGCCAGTGCTTTTGTCCGTCGGCGCGGTTGACGCTGGCCACGGCGCCGCTGTCGCAGGCCACTTCCACGTAGCTGTCGTGGCAGGCGGGGGCGCTGCGAATGCGTTCACCCATGGGATACTTCCAGATGACGCGGCCGCTGGTGCGATCCAGGCAGGCCAGATTGCCATCGTCGAGACCCACAAAAAGCTGGCTGCCGTCCGGGCTGGCGATGATCGGACTGGTGGGCTCCGAGCCCATCGTGGAAGACCACAGCTGCTTGGGTTCCGAAGTCAAGGCGGGTCCGGGCAGGACGCCGGTGTGGCTGGCATTGCCGCCGGCCTGGGTGGTGTTGCCGCCGGAACTCACTCCCGGCCGGTCAAAAGGGTCGCCCCCGGTCCGCGAAATCGGGGTGGCCGAATCTTCCGGAGCGGGAGTGGGAGAGTCGGCGGGCGAGGGCATGGGAACCGGAGCCTCGCCGTCCAGTCCCAGAGCGCTCAACCAGTCCAGGTCCACCTGCAGGCGCTCGATGTTTCCACCCACCGGCTGACCGGCCAGCGACCACAGGTTGACCTTGTCGCGCATCTGGGTGCGCAGGTCGTCGCGCAGTTTGAGGCGGTTGGCCATGAGGTTACCGGCCGAATAAAAGTCCAGTCCCTTGAGGCTGACCGGCACCTGAGCGGGCTGCAGTTCGTTTTCCTCGGCGATGGCGCGCTGCGTCAATTCGGGCTGTTCGGCCAGCTGCCGCATCAGGTCAAACCAGGCACGCACCACTTTGAGTTCGTCTTCTTCCGAGAGTCGACCGGTTTGAATGCCTCCGTGGGCCGAGACCCAGACCTCCAGGTTGTTGGCGGGTTGACCCTTGGGCTCGAAGCCTTGCGATTTGGCTTGATCCAGGTAGGGATTCCACAGGCTGCAGGCGCGGATCTGTCCGGCCTTGAGCATGGCCGTGGCTTTTTCGGGGCTCTGCAGGGAAAGCAGCTTGAGTTGGGGGTCTTTCAGATCCAGGGCCAGACCCTGGCCCACTCCGCCCGGCAAATAAGCGACCCAGGGCGGCGTGGCTCCGTCTTTGCTGCCGACCACTTGCTCGTTCCCGTTCTGCAGGGCCATGGGGAAAAGATTCAGGTCGACTTCATAACGCGGCAGGGCCGAAGCCAGCTCGTCGGTGCTGGCCACGATTACGTCCACCTGACCGCTGGTCAGCATCAGCCAGCGTTCGGCGGGGCTGGTGCAGGGAATGAATTTGATGGGCAGGTCCTGCAGGTCGGGCATGCGGCTGAGAGCGCGCAGAGGGAGTTCGCTGGGGCGACCCAGGACGCCGAAGCGAAATTCGCGTGCTGGCTTGGGTAGACTGGGCAGGGCGGTGGCTACCGAGGTTGGCTTGTTGCGCATGGGCATTCCTTTGAAGTAGAGCCAGGCGCCGCCCGCGGCCATGGCCAGGAGCACGAGCAGGAACAAGAACTTTTTCACTCACGGGTTTTCTCCACACCCCAGGCGCCTCCCCCTAAGCAGCGCGCTTCCTATCCTATAGGACTTCCCGATGGCTACTAGAATTCTGGCCGCGTGAGTTCCGACGTTCCTTCTTCGCGCCGCCCCTGGGGCTGGCTGTTGCTCGTTTTGCTGGTGCTGGCCGCCGCCTACTGGTGGGTGAAATACGCCCCCAGTTCCGCGCCCGCCGTAGAATTACTGGACGCATCCGTGGAAAAAGGCAATATTACGGCCACCGTCTCGGCCACCGGCGCTCTTGAGGCCATTACCACCGTGACGGTGGGATCTCAGGTTTCCGGACCCGTGCGGGAAGTTTTGGTCGATTTCAACTCTCAGGTCAAAACCGGTCAGGTGCTGGCCATTCTGGACCCGTCCGAGTTTGAGGCCAAGGTTTCTGAGGCGGAAGCGGGACTGGAGGTGGGATTGGCCGGTGCCGAGACCGCCAATGCCCGCCTGGCCAACAGCCGCGCCGCCATCGCTCAGTCGGAAACCCAGGTGGAGGTAGCCCGCAATACCCTCACTCAGAACGTTTCCATGGTGGAGGGGGCGCGGGCCAACCTGCGCAACAGCACCGCTTCGGTGACCAAGGCCAAAGCCGAGATGGACAACGCGCTGTTGGAATACAAGCGTTACGAGCAGCTGTTTGCCAATCAACTGGTGGCCGCCAGCGAACGAGACCAGAAGCGCACCGCTTACCGAGTGTCCGGCTCGGCTTACGAGAGTGCGCTGGCCAACGAGCAGTCTCTGCAGGCTCAGGTGCGCACTTCTCAGGCCCAGCAGCTGCAGGCCAAGAACAACGTGGTCTCGGCCGAAGCCAAGCTGCAGGCCGACCGCGCCAACGTGCAGGCCTCCCAGGCCGAGCTGAATTCGGCCCAGGCTCGCATTCGCCAGTATGAAGCCACTTTGCAGCGGGCTCGCGTGGATTTGCAGCGCAGCATCATTCGTTCGCCGGTGGACGGCACGGTCATCGACCGCAAGATCGAGCCGGGTCAGACGGTGGCGGCCTCTTTCACCGCTCCCGAGCTTTTCAAGATCGCTCGCGATTTGCGCCGTATGCAGGTGCGCGCCGACGTCTCCGAAGCCGATATCGGGCGCGTTTCCATGGGTCAGAAGGTCACTTTCACGGTGGACGCCTATCCTGAGGACAAGTTCGAAGGCAGGGTGACCCAGGTGCGTTCGGCGCCGGTCAGCGCCAACACCAATCAGAACAACGTGGTGGTCTACGGCGTGCTGATCTCGGCGCCCAATCCCAAGCTACTCTTAAAACCCGGCATGACGGCCACGGTGGCGGTGGCCGCCGAAGAGCTGAAAGACGTGCTGCTGATTCCGGACGAAGCGCTGCGCTTCTTGCCCCCCAACCCTCCCGACCCGGAAGAAGAGAAGAAGGCTCGCGAGAAAGAGAAGAGCAAAGACAAAGACAAGGCCAAGAAACCGAAGCGGAACGGACGTGCCGGGGTGGTCTGGGTGCCCGCTACGGGCGGCCCGCAGCGCCGCGACATTCTGGTGGGCGTCAGCGATGGCAAATTTTCCGAGCTGGTCGACGGTGAGCTGAAAGCCGGCGATAAGGTCTACACCAAGATTTTGGACGAGGATAAGCTCAAGCGCAAAAAAGTCCGGCTGGCTTTCTAGTGGCTTTGATCGAGCTCAAGAACATCGTGCGCACCTATCGCTCGGCCGGTGGAGTGGAGGTGCGCGCCTTGCGCGGCATCAACTTGACCATCGAGAAGGGCGAGTTTGCCTCGATCATGGGGCCTTCGGGCTCGGGCAAGTCGACCTTGATGAACACCCTGGGCTGTTTGGATCGGCCGACTTCGGGCAGCTACATTCTGGACGGACGGGAGACCGCGCAGCTGACCCGCGATCAGCGCGCCTGGGTGCGCAACCGCAGCCTCGGCTTCGTCTTTCAGGGCTTCAATCTATTGGCGCGCACTTCGGCACTGGAGAACGTGGAGCTGCCGCTGCTCTACCGGGGTGAGAAGGACGCCAAGAAGCGCCGCGCCATGGCTATGGACGTGCTGGAACGAGTCGGGCTGGGCAAGCGCTCTCATCACGTTCCCAGTCAGATGTCGGGCGGCGAGCAGCAGCGCGTGGCCATCGCCCGGGCGCTGGTGACCCGGCCACCGCTGATTCTGGCCGACGAGCCGACCGGCAACCTGGATTCGCGCACCAGCGACGAGGTTATGCAGTTGTTCGCCAACCTCAATCATGATGAGGGGATGACGGTGTTGCTGGTGACCCACGAGCCGGACGTGGCCATGAAGACCAATCGGGTGGTGCTGGTCAAGGACGGCGAGCTGATCGGCGACGGTCCGCCGGCGGAAGTGCTGCAGCACAAGGTTTTTTCTCACCCATGACCTGGATGCTTACCCTGCGGGTCGCTTTGCGGGCCCTGCTGCGCAACAAGATGCGGACCTGTCTGACCATGTTGGGCATCATCATCGGCGTGGCGGCGGTGATTTCCATGCTGAGCATCGCCAACGGAGCCAAGGCCAATATCGAGGCCAGCATTGCCAGCATGGGGACCAACTGCGTGCACGTTTTCGGCGGGTCCAAGCCCAAGCAGGGTCTGCGCGGCGGGCGCGGCACGGGTATGCAAATGCGCGCCGCCGATTGGCGGGCGGTGGCGGAATTACCCACGGTGGCCAACGCCTGTCCGGTGGTGAGCGGGCCTTGTCAGCTGGTCTACAGTTCGGCCAACTGGGGCACCAACTATACCGGCACGACCCCTAATTTTCTGATCATTCGCAGCTGGCCGGTTGAGCGGGGTCGCTTCTTTTCCGAGGACGAAACGCGCGCCGGGGCCCACGTGGTGGTGCTGGGAACGGAGGTGGCCAAGAAGCTTTTTGGGGCGACCGATCCGGTCGGCAAAGTGATTCGCGTGCAGAACTTTCCCTTTGAAGTGATCGGCCTGATGGAAGAAAAGGGCGAAACCGGCTGGGGCATGCAGCGCGACGACGTGATTTTGATGCCCTACACTACGGCCCAGCGCAAACTGAAGGGCAACCAGTGGATCAACTCCATCAGCGCTTCGGCCAAGCGGGCCGACCAGGTGGCGGCGTTGGAAGAGCAGGTGGTGAACTTGCTCAAAGAGCGCTATCGGGTGCGTCCCGAGGATCAGGACGCTTTCTATGCTTTCAATCAGGCGGAAGCGACCAAGCAGGCCAACGAGAGCACCCAGGTGTTTTCCATCTTGCTGGGCGGGGTGGCCTCGGTGAGCTTGCTGGTGGGCGGCATCGGCATCATGAACATCATGCTGGTGTCGGTCACCGAACGCATCCGCGAGATCGGCATCCGCATGGCGTTAGGAGCCCGAGGCATCGATATTCTCGGGCAGTTTCTGGTGGAATCGGTGGCCCTCTCCATCTTTGGTGGCGCTCTGGGAGTGGCTTTGGGTTCGCTGATCAGCGTGGGCGTGGCCCGCATGGCCCAGTGGCCGGTGGTGATCAGCCCGGGTTCGGTCTGGATGGCCTTCGGGTTTTCCGCCTTGATCGGTATCTTTTTCGGGTTCTATCCCGCTCTGCAGGCCTCTCGGCTGGATCCGATTCAGTGTCTGCGTCACGAGTAGGGAAGTTAAGCTGTTCTTCAGGTAAGGGGCAGACAAGCTAAAGCTGTTCCGACAGGGTCGGGTGGGGGGGCAGGCGAAACTTCTAGTCCATGGCGGCAACCGCTAGTGAGCCCGAAGAGTACCCTACCAAGGATGACCTGATCCGGGCCGGCGTGCTGGCCCTGGTCACCGGTCTGGTCGGGTTTGCCTTTACCTACGCCCTTTTCGTCAAGCCCTACCGGCAGGGCAAGTCGCTGGCCGGACTCGACCGCCACGCGGCCGAAACTTCGCAGCCGGCTGCCTACCGGCAGTCCGACCAGCAGGCCGCCGGTTATGCGATTTCTTATGGCTCCTCGGGCGGGGGCATCAGCGAAAAGCGCAAGAGCAAGCTGGAGATCAAGGCGCCCGAGCGTAAGCAGCCGGTGGCCCAGAACGTGCCAACGGCCACGCCCGCGCCGGCGCCCACGGCCCTGCCCTTGCCGGGCGGTGAGTATCGGCAGCGGGAGTCCAGCCTGAAAGTGCGCGCCCCTCAGCAAATCGCCACCCAGCCGGTGGATGCTCCGGCCGCGCCGCCGCCGCGACCTTCGGAAACCAGCCTGGCGGAGGCCTGGCGCCGGGCCAGCACCGGTTGGATTACGCTGGGGGACGGTCTGCACACTGGCGGGCAAGGAATCCAGGTTTCGGAGACTCAGATTCTGACCACTCTTTCGGCTTTCCGTTCTTCCGGCGGCCAGTGCATGCTCAACGGGACCCGTGTGGCCGTCACGATGGTGGCCGGCGACGGTCGGCAGGATCTGGCACTGCTGCAGATACAGGGGGCCGGGCCGGGGACCCCGGTGCCGATCTCGCCGGACAACCCCGGCGACAATCAGAACTACATTTGCGGAGATCAGCGGAATCTGGGGCGCACGTTGGATGTGCGTAGCCGCGGTATGACCGGACCATGCGTCGCTTTTGACGGGTATACCAGCGCACTCGACGGCGGCGCTCCGCTGGTCAACAACCGCGGGGAGCTGGTGGCCTTGAGCCTGCCTCGGCCGGCCTGGGGCGGCACCAGCTGGAGCACGGCCATTCCGGCCAGCGCATGCCGGGCCTTTGTGGAAGCTCATCCCTCGGGCGGCGCCGCGGCTCCACCGCCCACCGACATGTGGGTGCAGGCCATTCGCACCCATGTGAGCGCGCAGCCGGACCGAGAGACGCCCACCCGCTCCAATGCCAAGGTCATCCCGGGGCAGGCACTGGGCAATTATCCGCTGGGTCTGCGGCTGGAGCAGTTGCGCAAGGAACTGGGCCAGGGGCAGATTCTGGAGCAGAAGGGCGGTTACTGCCGCATTCTCTACAGTGGTCCGCGACTGACTTTCACCCTGGCCGACAATCTGGTGGTGGGCATCGAGACTGACTACAATTTTTATACACTGGAGGGCGGTCTGTCGGTGGGCAGCGTCAAGGAACCCGCCGAGTTGAGTTCGGTGTTCGCTCCCGCGATCACCCACGACGCCGACAATCTGGAGACGCTGGCCAGTCCCGGTCTGGAACTGATTTTCGGCAACGGCAGCATCGCCACCATTCGGGTGATTCCGCAGTGAGCACGGGAGGCATGCAGGACTACCTGTATTTGTGCATCGACGCCAAGGGCAATCGCATTGCCGGCGAGATGGAAGCCAACGACGCCGAGAAAGTCAAAAACATTCTGCATAAGAAAGGCCTGACCATCGTTTCCATCGATAAGGTCAAGCCGAAGCACTGGATCTGGTATTTTATCCAGCCCGTCAAGCCGCAGCTTCTGGCCCTCTGGATTCGCCAGCTGTCGGTCATGTTGACGGCCGGCATCGCGCTGGCTCAGGCCATGCATTCGCTGTTGCCCAAGACCGGCAACAAACACTTTCAGCGGTCTATGCAGCGCATGTTGACGGATGTGGAGAACGGCTACTCGCTGTCGCAGGCGATGATGCGCCGTCCCGAGTTCTTTTCCCAGTTTATGATCGGTTCGACGCGGGTGGGAGAGCACAGTGGGCGGCTGGCCGAGACGCTGGACCGTTGCGCTTCGCACTACGAGAAAGAGTATGCCTACTCTTTGAAGTTGAAGCAGGCCCTGATTTATCCGACCGTGCTGCTGACCTGCGCGGGCGCTCTGGTGATGTTCATCTTCACTTACATGGTGCCCAAGTTCGTGACCATTTTCGTGGACTTGAACATGCAGTTGCCGACCTCGACGCGAATCCTGGTGGGCTTTGGCAAGTTTGTGGAGACCTATGGAATGGTGGTGGTGGGCACTTGCCTGGGGCCGTTCGCCGTCTTTGCCTACGTGTTCCACTACTGGTCCAAGACGCGCGCCGGGAAGGCGGCCATCGAGCGCTTTTTGCTGCGGGTGCCGTGGTATGGGCAGCAGGTGCACTTCCGTATGTTGTCCGCTTACTTTCGTTCTTTCGCGACTTTGCTGGATTCGGGCGTGCCGCTCTACAACTCGCTGCAGTTGCTGGGGCGCAGTCTGGACCGCGAGTTGCTGCGGCGCACGGTGGTGACTCAGATCGAGGCGGTGCGCACGGGTAAGCAGCTGGTGACGACCATGAACAGCCAGAAGCTGTTCCCTGGGATGACGGTGGAGATGGTGGCCATCGGCGAGGAGAGCGGCACCGTCGACCGCATGATGTATCGGCTGGCCGAGTATTTTGACCAGGAAATGGTGCGTGGCCTGGAGGCCATCGGCAAACTGGTCGAGCCTTTTATCTTGACCTTTCTGGGCGGGGCGGTGGCCTTCGTGCTGCTGGCCGCCTTCCAGCCGATCTACCAGCTGGCTTCGTCTTTTTAGAAACATCGCATCCGTCGGAGGTTCTCCAGTGGACGGGTCAGAAGGCTGCGCCGTTCAGACGAAGCTGGAGGAGAATCAAGACGTGAAATCGTTCCTGAAGGTGGCCGCCCGAGCGGCTCTTATCCTGGGCCTGGCATTGCCCGCGAGCGCGGCGCCTACACTCTTTATCGCCGAATGGTCGGGTGCGGGATTCGGGAACGGCGCCTCGGCCACGGGCATGGTGACGTTGGACCCGGACCTCAATCCCGGGTCGGCCTCTAACACTCCATTTGACGCTTTTTTCTCGGCGATCAGTATCACCATCTCCGGCGCTTCTGTAGGAGACGGTGTTTTCACGACCCCCGACTTTTCTGTTTATTACTGGGATGGCACGGGTGTGGACTTCAACACGGAGCTGGTAGGGCAGGCGGGCTTTCTTGAGTTCAACTTTTTTACTTCCAATCCGTCGGCACCCAGGGGGTCTGAGACTTTTGAGATCACCACAGGGGGAGGCAGTGGGGACCGATTGTTGCTCACCAGTTTACGCCTGGCGCCCGTGGCCACTCCGGAACTCAACCCGGCCAGCGCGGCCACACCGGTAGTGCTTTGCTTGGGTCTTTTTGCGCTCTACTCTGGTCGGCGCAGGGCAGCCGTTCGGAGTTAAAAAAAGGGTAGGCTCGGATGGAGCCTACCCTTTTTTGTGTCAGACCGGCCTCGCTCTAGAGCTTGGCGATCTTCTCCATAAAGCGTTCGAAGAGGACGATCAGCTTGGCGGCGCCTTTTTCGGCTTCTTGCATGGTGAGGTCGTGGCTGAGTTTGAGCGGCGAGAGGCCGCAGGCCAGGTTGGTGATGACCGAGACGCCGAGGACGCGCAGGCCGCAGTGGCGGGCCACCAGGTTGTCGGGAACGGTCGACATGCCCACGGTCTGAGCTCCGAGCATGCTGAGCATGCGGATTTCCGCGGGAGTTTCGAAGCAGGGGCCCATCCAGCCGGCGAAGACGGCTTCGTGGAGGGCGGTGTTGGTCTCGGCGGCGCACTGCTTGAGCATGTTGCGCAGCTGGGGATCCCAGCAGTCTTCCAGGTCGACGAAGCGGGGTCCGAATTTGTCTTCGTTGGGGCCGACCAGGGGATTGCCGCCCATGAAGTTGATGTGGTCGGTGATCATGACCAGTTCGCCGGCGCCGACTTCCAGGCGCATGGAGCCAGCCGCGTTGGTGAGGAACAAGAATTCGCAGCCCAGTTTGCGCATGGTGCGAATCATGACCTTGAGGCGCCAGCTTTCTTCGCCTTCATAGACGTGAACGCGTCCCATCAGCACGATGGTGGGGACGCCGGAAACCTCGCCGTAGACCAGGTTGCCTTTGTGGCCGTGCACGCCGGGTGCCGGGAAGCCCGGGATGTCGGCGTAGGAAATGGTAACCGGATCTTTGATCAGGTCGGCTACGCTGCCGAGGCCGGAGCCGGCTACCAGAGCCAGGCGGGGTGCGGGTCTGCTGCCGATCTTGTCCTGTACGACTTTGACGGCTTGCTCTACATAAGGGAAAGTATCAATGCTCATTATGGGTGCAGAGATGCACCAAAGCCGGGTCACTTACCTGCTGAATCTGGGGCTTGATGACCTGGCTGTAAAGCGGCGGCAGGTTGGCGATCTGCTGGTCGACGGCAGCCTGCGATTGGCGCGGCAACACGTATTGCCAGGCCGGATGCTCGTGCTCGGGCAGGGGGCCCTCCACGCTGGAACCGTAGGCGCCCATTTCCATCACGCTGGGGGCGTCGTGACCGGGACCCTGAAGGGTCACGAGGGTGCAGTCTTTCAGGGGGGCGAGAAATTTTTCTCCTTCGGGACCGGCTTCGGCGCGCACTTTGGCCCAGGCGCGGGTCAGTTCCATGAAGGGAGTGCGGATGGGGGAGCGCTCTTCTTTGCCGGCTCGCAGCATCACCAGGTTGCCGTGCGGGTCGATGAGGGCGGCGGCGTTGTAGGAGGCGCCGCGAGCTTTGGCTTCGTTGGCGGCTTCGAGTAAGGGCTTGGCCAGCTTGTCGGTGGGTTGGCCGGGCTGGAACTTGAGCTCCAGGGCCTGCGGATAGTACTTCTTGAGGGCGGCCAGCACCTGCGGGTCTTTGCAGTCGCTGAGGTTCTGCACCGGGGCGCTGGGGCCGCTGTGGATGACTTCCTGGACTTTGCCCAGGCTGGCCAGGAAGGTGTCGATGGAGCGCTTTTCTTCGGATTCCGTGATGGTCGAGCCGTGGTTGAGGTGTTCGGGTCCCTGATAGGGGCGGACGCCCTCGATGCCCACGTAGGCGAACTGGTCTTTGGCTTTTTGTTGCAGTTCGGAGGGCACGGTGGTGTAGGTGCCGTCCGTCGTATAATTGACGCCGGCGCGGGTGTCCAGGGTGGTGGAGACGACGTTGAAACCGCCCGTCAGGATGGAGCCGGCGCACATCATGCACGGGTCCAGGCTGGAGACGATGGTGCAATCTTCGGGCTTGGGGAGCTCGCTGCCCTGGGCTTTCTGCTCGAAATACCAGTCGACGACCTGACGCTCGCCGTGGGCGGTGGGGTCGGCTACTTTACCGTCGGCGATGACGCGGTTGCAGGAGATGGCAATCACTTCTTTGTGGGGGCCGAGCAGCACGCCGCCGACTCCGAAGGTGCCCTGGCTGGCGGCCTTGACGGCGGCGTCCACGGACCAGATGGCGGCCTGGGCGGTGTTGAAGGCGACCTGCTTCTGGCCGCGCATATCCATGACTCCCAGGGCCACGTTATCGGTGGGAACTTCGGCAGCGGCCGGTGCACTGGGGTGGCTATGACCCGAGCACTTGTGCACGTGGTTTCTGTGGTTGCAGCTGCCGATGGACTGTATCACTTGGGGCCCCCCTTTTGTGGTCTTTCCATACTAGGGTGTGGTGCTGAAATCGATCTGAAAGGTGCTTTCGATGAAACGGTGGGGGATCTTTTTTCTGCTGGTGGGGACGGTCTGGGCCCAGCCCATGAAGTGGGAGACATGGGAGCCGGCCGTTTTCGAGCGGGCCCGGCGCGAGAAGCGCTACGTGCTGCTGGAGATGGAGGCGGTCTGGTGTCACTGGTGCCACGTGATGGAGGAGACTACTTATAAGGACCCTGAAGTGCTGGACAAATTGGGGGAGCACTACATCACCGTCAAGGTGGATCAGGATGCTCGGCCTGACCTCTCCAATCGCTACGAGGAATATGGCTGGCCGGCTACGGTGATCTTTTCGCCCGAGGGTCAGGAGATCGTCTGTTTGACGGGTTATGTGGCGCCTCGCCGCATGGCCGCGATTTTGCAGGGGGTGGTGGACGATCCGAGTCCGATTGCCCGTTTGGCGCCGCTGCCGCCGGCCGGGGCCGGGCTGATGACGGAGAAGTTGCGTGCTCAGGCGGAGGAACTGCACTTTTCGCACTTTGACTATCAGAACGGCGGCTACAGCTTTCAGCACAAGTTTCTCAACTGGAATAGCTGCGAGTATTCTCTGCGGCTGGCTTTGGGCGGGGATGCCCGTTCGGCGCAGATGGCGCGTCTGACGCTGGACGGACAGTTGCATCTGGTGGACCCGGTGTGGGGTGGGGTGTATCAATATTCCACCGATAACGACTGGGTGCATCCGCACTTTGAGAAAATCATGGAACACCAGGCCAACAATCTGCGGCTGTTTACCTTGGCGGCGCGTTATTTTGGCGAGCCGCGTTATCAGCAGGCGGCCGACCGGATCGCCTCCTATTTGCTGAACTTTTTGCGGTCGCCGGAGGGGGCGTTTTACACCAGTCAGGATGCGGATTTGGTGAAGGGAGAGCATTCGGCCGAGTATTTCGCGTTGGACGACAAAGGGCGGCGGGCGCTGGGAATGCCGGCCATCGACAAGCATTGTTATGCGCGCGAGACGGCCTGGGCGGCCGAGGCTCTCTTGTTGTATGGGGACGAGGCGTCGGCTCGGACAGCGATGGAGTGGGTGGTGCGTGAACGCTCGCTGGCGGGCGGAGGCTATCGTCACTCCTCGGATCAGGCGGGTGTGTATCTGGGGGATACGCTGGCCTGTGGGCGGGCTTTTCTGGCTTTGTATGAGCGGACGGGAGAGCAACGCTGGTTGGAGCTGGCGGTGGCGGCGGCGGATTTTCTGGGAAAGCACTTTGTGGTGGCGGGTCGGGCCGGGCTGGCCACGGCGGTGCTGTCGAGTCCGTTGGACCGGTTGAGCTATGTGCGCGATGAGAACGTGGCGGCGGCGCGGTTCTTCAACTTGCTCTGGCACTACACCCAGAGGGAGGGGGATCGACGGTTGCGCGATCAGGCTTTGGGCTATCTGGCCTTGCCCGAGGTGGCGCTGGAGTTCAACACGGGCGGGGGGTTGCTGGCGGATCTGGAGAGTCGGCGCGACCCGATTCACTTTACGCTGGGGGGTGGGGTGCCGTTGGCGGTTTCTGGCTATCCGTGCTTCTATCGGATGGTGACGCGTGCTGAGGCGCCGCCCGGGGTGCTGGTTTGCGATGACCGGGGAGTTTGTTCGCGCCCTTTCCAGGAGGCTGGCGCTCTGGCCCAGTATCTGAAGGGGCTGCTGCGTTCGGCGGCGCGTTGAAGGAGTGTCTATGCCTCAGTGCCTGATTTGTTCGGTCGAGAATTTGCCGCAGGCTTCGCGTTGCGCGTCTTGTGGGGCGATGTTGCGCCAGGCGGTGGAGGCGGCCGACGGGATGTTCGACTTTGAGGAGGGGCGGGTCTATCCGCCGCCGACCGAGACGTTCGATACCGAGAATCTGGCCCAGCTGCGGATGGCGATCGACGATTGGCTGGATGGGGCCGATGACAGTCAGGTGCGCGTCTGGTTGAAGCACATTCGCAAGCACTTCGAGGAGTTCACCGGGCACGGGATGGCCCAGTTGGCGCGGGCCCTGGAGGTGGAGAAGCGGCTGAACGCCGAGGGCGATTTTCACCACCACGTGGGGTATCTGGTGCGCAAGGGGGTGGCTCTGTGCGAGGAGGGTCTGCACGGGATGGAGACGTCTTTGCCGGTCGAGGATGAGCATGAGCTGCAGAAGTATCTGGACGTGTTCCGCCAGGGGAATGACCATATTTGCACGGCCCTGCTGATGATCTCGGACCGCCAGGAGATGCTGAGCGAGGCGGCGGAGCGGTTTACGCCGCAGGTCGAGGAGGCGGGCTCGGCTCCGGAGGGGCTGGCCTAGGGGGGCTGAGTTGTCGGCTGGTTTTGGCGGTGGGGGATGTGGAGTTTTAACAATTTGGTAACGGGTTAGCACAAATTGCTTTAGGATTACTCTGGGCGCTCTCCGCGGTGTGTCAAGATTCTGTTAGACGCACACGAAGGAGACACACACCATGGGTATTTTAGGCGGAATCGTCGATGTGGCCAAAAACGTAGGCAAGTTTGCCACTGCTCCCTTGAAAGGGGCGGCCAAGGTGGTCGGCACGGGTCTGGAAACTGGACTCAAGGTGACGGGTGATGTGCTCACGCTGCGGCCGGGCAAGGCGCTGGACGATCTGGGTAAGGGCATTCACAAGCAGGTCGACAACGTGATCGGCATTCCCAAGGACGAGTGGAGCGCGGTCAAGGGCGCGGCCGGTGGGCTGGGCGAGACGTTGACTTCGGGCGCCAAGTTTGTGGGTGAACCCATTCGCGGGGCGGCTCGGGTGGCCGCCAACAACTTTTCCACCGTGGGCAATGCGGCCACTCACGCCTTGACCGGCAATTTCGGTGCTTCGGTCCAAGATGTGGTAGGTGGGGTTCAGAACAACTTCTCGATTGCTGGCGATACCGTCAAGAATCAGTTTAACAACGCGTTCTAGGACTCATTTGGGGTCTTTCAGGAGCCGGTGGCGCGAGCTGCCGGCTCTTTGTGTTTCTGGCTGGGCGGAGGTTGCCGGCCTGGCGGTAAGACTTACCGGGGATTGGCAAGTCTTGCGAGGCCCGGGCCTGGTTGCCGGCCTGGCGGTAAGATTTACTGGGGATTGGCAAGTCTTGCTTTGCCTGGGCGTAGTTGCCGGTCTGGCGGTAAGATTTACTGGGGATTGGCAAGTCTTGCGGGGCCCGGGCCGAGTTGCCGGCCTGGCGGTAAGAATTACCGGGGACTGGCAAGTCTTGCTTTGCCTTGGCGTAGTTGCCGGTCTGGCGGTAAGACTTACCGGGGATTGGCAAGTCTTGCGGGGCCCGGGCCTGATTGCCGGCCTGGCGGTAAGATTTACCGGGGTTTGGCAAGTCTTGCGGGGCCCGGGCCTGGTTGCCGGCCTGGCGGCAAGATTTAGCGGGGATTGGCAAGTCTTGCTTGGCCTGGGACTAGTTGCCGGCCTGGCGGTAAGACTTACCGAGGATTGGCAAGTTTTGCTTGGCATGGGTCTAGTTGCCAGCCTGGCGGTAAGACTTAACGAGGATTCGCAAGTTTTGCTTGGCCTGGCCTAGTTGCCGGCCTGGCGGTAAGATTTACCGGGGACTGGCAAGTCTTGCTTGGCATGGGTCTAGTTGCCGGCCTGGCGGTAAGATTTACCGGGGATTGGCAAGTCTTGCGGGGGCTGGGTCTAGTTGCCGGTCTGGCGGTAAGATTTAGCGGTGATTGGCAAGTATTGCGGGGCCTGGGCTGAGTTGCCGGCCTGGCGGTAAGACTTACCGGGGTTTGGCAAGTCCGGCGGCTAGGGACTGTCGATCTGTTCGAGGGCCTGGTCGAGTTCGGCGAATTTGCCTGGCGGGAGTTGCAGGGCGCTGCGGATGACCTGGAAGCGGCGGCGGTCGTGGACGATTTGGCCGAGGCTTTTGGGGTGATTTTGGGCGGACTGCAGGTGGGTCTTGAGAGCCCGGAGTTGGGCCAGGGCCTGTTGATAGCGTGCGTCGTTGACCGGCTGCAGGGAAGCTTCGAGGGTCTGGATGGCATTGAGCGCCCGTTGTAGGATTTCTGGGGAGAGGGTGGTGGCGTCGGTCGGGGCTGAGGCCTGACCGGTGATGCCGATGGAGCGACCCTGCAGGCGGGCGATGTCGCTGACCGACTGCTGAATCTGAGTCCAGTTGGCGCCCAGGGAGCCGGGCAAGGGGCCGGATCGGGCGATTACGGCCTGAGTTTCCTGGAAAAAGCGGAAGAAAGTGTTCCAGTCCCCATCGCCCCGCGACAAGTTGTCGGCCTGGATGGTCAACAACTCGAGGCGGGCGATGACGGGCTGGCGATCGGGCTCGAGCGGGGGCGCTTGCTGCAGAGTGGTCTGAATCAACTGGCGCAGTTGCGCCATTTGCGGAGCTCCCTGCGGCTGCGCCGAGACCAGTGCGGTCAGGCTCAGTCCGATCAGTAGTTTCAGGACCAACTGATGCCTTTGTCGGCCAGTGCCTGGCGCTGGAGTTCGAAGAGCGGCTGCAGGCCCTGCCAGCCCAGATCGAGCATGGCGTCCAGCTCTTTGCGGTCGAAGGTGGCTTCTTCGCCGGTGCCCTGGACCTCGATCAGCCGGTTGTTGTTGGTCATGACCAGGTTGAGGTCGACGCTGGCGGCGGCGTCCTCGGGGTAGTCCATGTCCAATAGGACCTTGTCGTTGAGGAGTCCCAAGGAAACGGCGGCAACCTGCTCGCGCAGAGGCCAGCGGGGGATTTTGCCGTTTCGCAGGAGTTTGTCGCAGGCGAAGGCCAGCGCCACCCAGGCTCCGGTGACGGCAGCGGTGCGGGTGCCGGCGTCGGCTTGGATGACGTCGCAGTCGACGATGATTTTGCGCTGCCCCAGGGCGCTCAGATCGGTGATGGCTCGCAGGCTGCGGCCGATGAGGCGCTGGATTTCGTGAGTGCGTCCGGCGGTCCGTTGGTAGTCGCGTTTGCTGCGCACCTGGGTGGAGCGGGGGAGCATGCCGTATTCGGCGGTGATCCAACCTTTGTTTTGCTCGGCCAGCCAGCTCGGGACTTTTTCTTCGACGGTGATGGTGCAGAGCACGCGGGTGTTGCCTGTCTCGATGAGAACAGAGCCTTCGGCTGCGGGAGCGAAGTCGGGGATAAGCTTGTGGACGCGGAGTTCATCGGCCGCGCGGCCGCTTCGTGTGTAGGACATGGGTCGGTAGGTTAGCACTGACGGGGCAAAATCCCCTTCGTGGTGGGCCCGGAATTTTTTTGAAAAATTTTGTGCATTATCGGGAACTTCTCTGGGGCGAACTGGTTAGGTGCTCATAGGTCGAAAAACGCTCGCCAACCAGGAGGTCAAAAATGTCTAAAGTTCGTACCGATTCACTCAGCATCCCGTCCAGCTTGCGCGTATATCCCACTACCGCTTGGTTCCCCGGCGACGTTAGCATCCCGGGCGAGTCCGATCATATTCGGACCAAGGGCAAGGTTTGCCCCACCTGCTCCGGATGGCAAAGCTCCGAGGAGCTGGTGGTCTGGAAGAAGGGCGTCGGCACGGTGAACCGCACCGTCGTTCGCTGCCACGGGCCGCGGGACCGCTCGGTTCCCCGCTGCGCTCCGCAGATCGTCTCGGAAGTTCCGGTCGAGAATTATAAGCCCAACGTCTAAGGGATGCTGAAGGACAAACAAAAGAGGCCGTAAGGCCTTTTTTTATTTCCGGGACTGGCGGCTTTGCGCCCACGGGTGTCGGCGCCGCTACGGGCGTCGGCATTGCGCCTACCGGTGTCGGCGCCGCTACGGGTTTCGGAATTGCGCCCACCGGTGTCGGCATTGCGCCCACCGGTGTCGGCATTGCACCCACCGGTGTCGGCGCCGCGACGGGTTTCGGAATTGCGCCCACCGGTGTCGGCATTGCGCCCACTGGTGCCGGCGCGCCCACGGGTGTCGGCGAAGCCACGGGTTCCGGCGCAGCCACGGGTGTCGGAATTGCGCCTACCGGTCCCGGCGCGCCTACCGGTGTCGGCGCAAGCAGGGGTCTCGGCATTGCGCCTACCGGTGTCGGCGCAGCCACGGGTGTCGGAATTGCGCCTACCGGTCCCGGCGCGCCTACCGGTGTCGGCGCAAGCACGGGCGTCGGCATTGCGCCTACTGGTGCCGGCGCGCTCACGGGTGTCGGCATTGCACCCACCGGTGTCGGCGCAAGCACGGGTTCCGGAAATGCGCCCACTGGTGGCGGCGCCGTTACGGGTGTCGGCATTGCGCCTACCGGTGTCGGCGCGCTCACGGGTGTCGGCATTGTGCTCACCGGTGTCGGCGCAAGCACGGGTTCCGGCAATGCACCCACCGGTGTCGGCGCCGCTACGGGTTCCGGCATTGCGCCTACCGGTGTCGGCGCTACGGGTTTCGGCATTGCGCCCACTGGTGCCGGCGCGCCCACGGGTGTCTGCGAAGCGACGGGTTCCGGCGCAGCCACGGGTATCGGAATTGCGCCTACCGGTCTCGGCGCGCCTACCGGTGTCGGCGCAAGCACGGGCGTCGGCATTGCGCCTACTGGTGCCGGCGCGCTCACGGGTGTCGGCATTGCACCCACCGGTGTCGGGGCAAGCACGGGTTCCGGAAATGCGCCCACTGGTGGCGGCGCAGCCACGTGTGTCGGCGCGCTTACCGGTGTCGGCGCGCCCACGGGTGTCGGCGCAAGCACGGGTTCCGGAAATGCGCCCACAGGTGTCGGCGAAGCCACGGGTTCTGGCGCAGCCACGGGTGTCGGATTTGCGCCTACTGGTCCCGGCGCGCCTACCGGTGTCGGCGCAAGCACGGGTGTCGGCATTGCACCCACCGGTGTCGGCGCTGCTACGGGTTTCGGAATTGCGCCTACCGGTGTCGGCGCAGCCACGGGTGTCGGCATTGCACCCACCGGTGTCGGCGCAAGCACGGGTTCCGGAAATGCGCCCACGGGTTCCGGCGCAGCCACGGGTGTCGGCATTGCGCCTACCGGTGTCGGCGCCGCTACGGGTTTCGGCAATGCGCCTACCGGTGTCGGAATTGCGCCTACCGGTGTCGGCGCGCTCACGCGTTTCGGCATTGCGCTTACCGGTGTCGCCGCGCTTAGGAGTGGCGGCGTGGCGTGATGGGCCGGGGTGGGGGATGTCTGCGCGTTAAGGTTCTTCTTAAGTGAAAGAAAAGACAGTTTAGTAGGTTCGTCCCGGTGGGAGACAGGAGAGATGTCCGATGGTCCTAAACCGGTTCGACGCGCGGCTCGCGTCGGTTGCGCTCTGATAGCGCTTGTTTTCCTCGTCGGAGGAGTGATGGCGGCCCAGCGTTTGTCTGGGCGCAACAAGAAGCGCGATCAGCGCCCCAATCGCCCGGTCCCGGTGACCGTGGCCAATGTCGAGAAGCGCTCGATTCCGGTGGAGATTCACGTGGTGGGGAGTGTGGCTCCGTTTTCGACCGTGCCCATTACGGCCCAGATCGGGGGGCAGCTGCAGCGGGTGTTTTTCCGGCAGGGCGACTTTGTGCGCCAGGGGCAGCCGCTTTTCGCCATCGATCCGCGTCCGCAGCAGGCGGCGGTGGCCCAGAATCAGGCTCAGGTGGAGCGGGACCAGGCGGCGGTGGCTCAAAATCAGGCCAACCTGTATCGCGATCAGAACCTGGTGGAGCAGGCGCGGGGGGCGGTGGCCGCCAATCGCGCCGCCGTCGATCAGGCGCGGGCCAACCTCAAGCGCGATGAGGCGCAACAGCACTTTGCCCAGGACGAGGCTCTGCGCTACCGCAATCTGGTGCGCAATGGCTACGTCACCATGGAGCAGGCTCAGCAGTATTCCACCAACTCGACCGCCTATGAGTCGACGATTGAGGCTGATCGGGCCGCCCTGCGTAGCGCCGAGGCCAACTATCAGTCGGCCGTGGCCCAGATGAAGGGGCAGCAGGCCACGCTGCTGGCCGATCATGCGGCCGTGCGCAGCGCTCAGGCCACGGTGCGCTCCAGTCAGGCCAGCGTGGAATCAGTCGAAGTGCAGCTGCAGTATGCTTCCATCAACTCGCCCATTACCGGCCGCACCGGCACGCTCAACGTGCACGAGGGCTCGATTGTGCGGGCTAACGACACCACCCCGCTGATCACCATCGACCAGATTCAGCCGATCTACGTTTCCTTTGCCGTTCCCGAGAAGTATCTGCCCGAGATTCAGGCGCGTCAGCAGTCCGGTTTGACGGTGACAGCGCGACTGGCCGAGGTGGAGGGGCCGCCCGAGGTGGGGCGGGTGACCTTTATCGAGAACACGGTGGATAACACCACCGGCACCATTTTGCTGCGGGCCACTTTTCCCAATCCGCAGCGTCGGCTGTGGCCGGGGCAATTCGTCAATGTGACCCTGCTGCTGCACAACAAGGCCAACTGTCTGGTGCTGCCTTCGCAGGCGGTGCAGCCGGGGCAACAGGGTGACCTGGTCTTCGTGATCAAGAAGGACAACACGGCCGAGCCGCGCCCGGTCAAGGTCGACTTTACCTACCAGGATGTGAGCGTTCTCAGTCAGGGCGTGAAGGAAGGCGAGACGGTGGTGACCGACGGGCAGTTGTTGCTGACGCCGGGGGCCAACGTCACCATTCAGAAGCCCAAGGGAGAGCCCTCGCCCAAGCCCACGGGAACGGCTCGGTGAATCTCTCCCAGCCCTTTATTCTGCGCCCGGTGATGACCACACTGGTCATGATCGCCATTTTGCTGGCCGGAATCGTGGGCTTTCGTCTGCTGCCGATCGACAATTTGCCGCGGGTGGATTTTCCCACCCTGAGCGTGCAGGCCCAGTTGCCGGGAGCCAGTCCCGAGACCATGGCCACCACCGTGGCTACGGTGCTGGAACGGCAGTTTTCCACCGTCTCGGGCATCGACTCGATGAATTCCACCAGCGCCACCGGCATGACCACCATCACCCTGCAGTTCAACCTGGACCGCAATATCGATTCGGCCGCGCAGGACGTGCAGACGGCCATTTCCTCGGCCATTCCGCTGCTGCCGCCCATGCCGACCCGGCCTTTTTACCGCAAGGTGAACCCGGCCGATATGCCCATTCTCTATTTGCAAGTTTACTCGGACACGCTGCCCATTCGTCAGGTGGACGAATACGCCGAGACCTTGATTGCCCAGAGCATCTCCATGGTGGAGGGGGTGGCTCAGGTTAACGTCTTCGGCTCGCAGAAATACGCCGTACGCGTGCGCGTCGATCCGCGTAAGCTGGCGGCCACCAACACCAGCATTGACCAGGTTTCCAACGCCATCGCCAACGGCACCGTCAAGCTGCCCACGGGCGCTCTGCAGGGGCAGCACGGCTACTCCAATATTCAGTCCAATGACCAGCTGCTCAACGCCGAGGAGATGGCGCCGCTGATCGTCTCCACCAAAAACGGCGTGCCGGTGCGCCTTTCCCAGCTGGGCGAGGTGCAGGACAGCGTGGAGAACACGCTGGTGACCAACTTCACCAAGCACGGGCGCGCCATCGTGCTGGCCGTACAGCGCCAGCCGGGCACCAACGTGGTGCAGATCATCGACGACGTGCTGGCCAAGGTTCCGCAGCTGGAAAAGCAGCTGCCCGCCTCGGTGCACATGGACGTTCTTTTCGACCGCTCGGTCAACATTCGCGAGTCGGTGCGCGACGTAGAGTTCACGCTGGGCATTACCATCGTGCTGGTGGTGCTGGTGATCGCAGCCTTTCTGCGCAACTGGCGAGCCACTCTGATCTCCAGTCTGTCCTTGCCGACCTCGCTGCTGGGCACCACCGCCGCTATGGCCGTGCTCAGCTACAGCCTGGACGATATGTCCTTGATGGCCCTGACTCTGTGCGTGGGTTTTGTGGTGGACGACGCCATCGTGGTGCTGGAGAGCATCGTGCGCCATCTGGAGATGGGGGCCGATCCGCATACGGCCGCGCTGGAGGGGACGCGCGAGGTCAGCTTTACGATTTTGTCCATGACCTTATCGCTGGTGGCGGTATTCATTCCGCTGCTGTTTCTGCCGGGGTTGATCGGACGTCTGTTTCGAGAGTTTGCCGTCACCATGGCGGCCAGTATTCTGATCAGCGGCTTTGTCTCGCTGACGCTCACGCCTATGCTGTGCAGCAAGTTTCTCAAGCACGAGAAGAAGAGTAAGCCCAGCTTCTTTGAGGAGCTTTTTGATGAGGCCCTGGAGTGGTATGACCGGGCTCTGCATATCGTGCTTCGCCATCGCTGGGTGACGCTGATCGGCTCGGTGTTGCTGGTGTTTCTCACCGGCTGGCTGGCGGTGGTGTGTCCCAAGGGCTTTATTCCGGGGGCCGACACCGGGCAGATTTTCGGCAATACCGAGGCTTTTCAGAGCATTTCTTTCGACGACATGAAGCGGCACCAGCGCGAGTTTTCCAAGATTTTGGACAAGGAACCCACCATTCGCAACTTCATGTCGGCCATCGGTTCTTCTCCGATGGGAGCCAGCGGACTGAACCAGGGGCGCGTGGTGATCGCGTTGCAGCCGCGCAACAAGCGCAAGCTGACGGCCGATCAGATCATTCAGAAGTTACGCCGCGAAACGGCCAATATTCCCGGAATGAAACTGTATATGCAGAATCCGCCGGCCATTCGCATGGGGGGTCAGTCCACCAAGGGATCGTACCAGGTGACGCTGCAGGGCACCGACCTTTTCCAGCTTTACCAGAGCGTGAAAGCGATGCAGGAAGCCATCAAGGCTATCCCGGGCGTGCAGGATCCGACCACCGACGTCAATCCCAGCAGTTTGCAGGCTTATATTAAGATCAATCGCGACAAAGCTTCCAGCCTGGGGCTGACCACCCGCCAGATCGATCAGGCGCTGTCTTCGGCTTATGGCACCAAGCAGGTCTCCACTCTTTATACCGACACCAACGAATACAAGGTAATTCTGGAGGTGCTGCCCGAGTTTGGCACTGATCCCAACGAGTTGCCTCACCTGTATGTGCGCAGCAACAGCGGCCAGCAGATTCCCCTGAGCACCTTTGCCACCATCAAGAAGCGCGTGGGTCCGCTGACAGTGACCCATCTGGGCCAACTGCCCTCGGCCACCCTGTCCTTCAACTTGACGCCGGGCGCGTCGTTGGGGACCGTGGTGGAGAAGATCGAAGAGGTATCGCGCCAAACGCTGCCGGCCAACATCACCGCTTCTTTTCAGGGACAGGCCCAGGCTTTTCAATCGGCCATTCAGGAAATGCTGGTGCTGTTGGTGGTGGCGGTGCTGGTGATTTACATCGTGCTGGGCATTCTCTACGAGAGCTTCGCGCATCCGTTTACGATTCTGACCGGGCTGCCCTCGGCCGGACTGGGGGCGCTGCTGACGCTGATGATTTTCGGCAAGGACCTGGACGTCTACGCCTTTTTGGGCCTGATTTTGCTGGTGGGCATCGTGAAGAAGAACGCCATCATGATGGTGGACCACGCGCTGGAGTGCGAGCGTAAACAGGAGATGGCGCCGGATCAGGCCATCCACGAAGCCTGTCTGGTGCGCTTCCGCCCGATCATGATGACCACCTTGGCGGCCATCATGGGCAGCATTCCGTTGGCCTCGGGTCTGGGGGCCGGCGGGGAAGCCCGTCAGTCGCTGGGCCTGGCCGTGCTGGGAGGACTGATCATCTCGCAGCTCCTGACTCTCTTTATCACTCCCGTCATCTATGTCTACATCGACGAGTATTTCGGGTCCAATCCGCGCAAGCTGTCGCGCTTTATGAAATGGGCGGGTCGCAAATGAGCAACCTCTTTATTCTGCGGCCGGTCATGACGTGTCTGACCATGTTCGCCATTCTACTGTTCGGTCTGATCGGTTTTCGCACGCTGCCCATCAACGCGCTGCCCAACGTGGACTTTCCCACCCTGGTGGTGGGGGCTTCTTTGCCGGGGGCTTCGCCGGAAACCATGGCGGCGGCGGTGGCCACGCCTTTGGAGAAGAATTTCTCGACCATCGCCGGTATCCAGTCGATGTCCTCGTCGAGTTCGTTGGGCAACACCACCATCACCCTGCAGTTCAACCTGGATCGCAGCATCGATGCGGCCGCGCAGGACGTGCAGGGAGCCATCACTACTTCGGCTCCGCTACTGCCGCCCAACATGCCGGCTCCGCCTTCGTACCAGAAGGTGAACCCGGCCGTGCAGCCGGTGCTTTATTTGGCGGTGGAATCCGACAGTCTGCCGCTTTCGCAGGTGGATGAATACGCCGAGGTCTATCTGGCTCAGCATCTGTCGATGATCAGCGGCGTGGCTCAGGTGCAGGTTTTCGGCCAGCAGAAATACGCCGTGCGCGCGCAGCTGAACCCCAACGCGCTGGCCATTCGCCAGATCGGTCTGGACGATGTGGCCAACGCCATTACCTCGGGCAACGTCAAGGAGCCGACCGGCTCGCTGTATGGGAATTTTCTGTCTTTTCAGGTGCAGACCAACGACCAGTTGACCAACGCGGCCGCCTATCGCGACCTGGTGGTGACCTATCGCAACGGGGCGCCGGTGCGGCTGAAGGACCTGGGCGACATCAAGGACAGCGTGCAAAACGACAAGGTGGCCGCCTGGATTGGCGGCAAGCGCGCCATTTTGCTGGGAATTCAGCGCCAGCCGGGCACCAACACGGTGAAAGTGGTGGACGACATTCGCGCGGCCATGCCCGATTTGCAGCGCAAGATTCCGGCGGCCGCGCGCGTGAGCATTCTGTATGACGCTTCGCAGTCGGTGCGCGAATCGGTGAAGGACGTGGAGCTGACCTTGCTCTTCACGATTGCACTGGTGGTGGGCGTGATTTACCTGTTTCTGCGCAATCTGTCGGCCACCATCATCGCCACCCTGGCCCTGCCGATGTCGCTGGTGGGCACCTTCGCGGCCATGTCTTTGCTGGGATTTTCGCTGAACAATTTGACCCTGATGGCCTTGACCCTGAGCGTGGGCTTTGTGGTGGACGACGCCATCGTGGTGCTGGAGAATATCGTGCGCCACATGGAGGAAGGCGAGGAGCGTTTCAAAGCGGCTCAGAAGGGGGCGGGCGAAATCGGCTTTACGATTTTGTCCATGACTTTGTCGCTGGTGGCCGTGTTCATCCCGATTCTCTTTATGAGCGGTTTGATCGGGCGTTTGTTCCGCGAGTTCGCGGTCACCATTTCGGTGGCCATTCTGGTGTCGGGCTTTGTTTCTTTGAGTTTGACGCCCATGCTGTGCAGTCGCTTTCTGCGGCCGCCCTCCGAGAACAAGAATAGCTGGAGCGAGCGCATTTTTGACGCCTGGTTGCGGGCTTACGACTGGAGTTTGAGCCTGGTGCTGGGCAACAAGCTGCTGACCATTGCCGTGTCGTTGGTGCTGTTGGTGGCCACCGCCTGGATGTTTGACCTGGTGCCCAAAGGCTTTATGCCGCCGGAAGATACCGGCCAGATTCTGGCTTACACCGAGGCTTCGCAGGCGATTTCTTTCGAGTCTATGTCCAAGCATCAGCAGGCTCTGTCGGAGCGCATTCGCCAGGTGCCGGAGGTGGAGAACGTGATGTCGGCGGTGGGGTCGGGGGGCGCGGCCGCTACCGGCAATCAGGGTGTGATGCAGATTTACCTGAAGTCCGGCCACCGCAAAACGGCCAACCAGGTGCTGGCCGAGTTGCGCCCTCTGGCCGAAGCCGAGCCGGGCATTCGCGCTTACTTTCAGGTGCCGCCTACCATCAACATCGGCGGTCAGGTGACTAAATCGCTTTACCAGTACACGTTGCAGGCGCTGGACCGGGACGAGCTTTACAAGGCGGCCGACGCTTTGGAAGACCGGCTGCGCCAGATTCCCGGTTTGATCGACGTGACCAGCGACGTGCAGATTTCCGCGCCCCAGGTGTTCGTCAAAGTCAATCGCGACAAGGCTTCGATTCTGGGAGTGACGGCTCAGCAGATCGATAATTCGCTGGGCAACGCCTACGCCAATACGCAGAGTTCCACCATTTACTCGCCCACCAACGAGTATTGGGTGATCGTGGAAGTGATGCCGCAGTTTTATCGGGCCCCGGAGCTGCTCAAGCGGCTTTACGTGCACTCGATCAGCGGCAAGCTGATTCCGCTGGACACCATCGCCCAGCTGTTGCGCGATGTTTCGCCGCTGCAGGTGGCTCACCAGGGTCAGCTGCCTTCGGCCACGGTCTCTTTCAGTCTAGATCCGCATACTTCGTTGGGCACGGCACTGACCGAGGTGCGTCAGGCGGCTCAGGAAGTTCTACCCGAGACGGTGTCCGGCAACCTGAGCGGCACGGCCCTGGAATTTGAGGATTCGTTCCAGGGGATGCTGATTTTGCTGGTGCTGGCCGTGCTGGTGATTTACATCGTGCTGGGCATTTTGTATGAGAGCTTCATTCATCCGCTGACCATTCTGGCCGGTTTGCCCTCGGCCGGGCTGGGGGCGCTGCTGACGCTGCTGGTGTTTGGGATGGAGCTGGACGTCTATGGCTTTTTGGGCCTGATTATGTTGCTAGGAATCGTGAAGAAGAACGCCATTATGATGATTGATTTTGCGCTGAGTCAGGAGCGCGAAGGGGGAAAGAGCGCCGAGGAATCCATCAAGGAGGCCTGTCTGGTGCGCTTCCGCCCGATTATGATGACCACCATGGCGGCCCTGATGGGAGCGCTGCCCATCGCTTTGGGACTGGGAGCGGGCGCCGAATCGCGCCAGCCGCTGGGGCTGACGGTGGTGGGCGGTCTGATGGTGTCGCAGCTGCTGACCCTTTATATTACGCCGGTGGTCTACATCTACTTCGATAACTTCCAGCGCTGGCTATCCGGGAGGCCGGCATGAAGCTGTTGTGGCTGTTGGTGGTTTTGCTGGGGGCGGCGCCGGTGCCGCGCAAGAAGGTCCGCGTGGTTTCGCCGCCTTTGGTGCCCTTTCAGGTGCAGACGCGCGAGGCGGCTCCGCCCATTCCGATCGAGCTGGCTCCGCCCGAGACCTGGCCGGCCGAGCTGGGAGCGCCGCTGACGTCCGATGAATGTGCCCGGCTGGCCCTGAATTATCAGGGCAATGTGACCATTGCGGCCCATCAGATCGAGCAACAAAAGGGCGTGACCCAGGTGGCTCGGGCGCCTTATTTTCCCAATGTGTCGACTTCCACCACTTATTTGCACACGCTGGTCAATGACCGCCTGTCGGGCAGCAATCAGGTGTCGGCCACGGTGACGCCGGCCAACAACACCATCGGCAGCAGTCTGACCGGCACCAACAATACGAGCAGTATCGATAGCACCAACAACGCCAGCGGCGGTATCATCGGGTCGGGCGGCGTGAGCGTGTCCAATCCGGTCACGGTGTCGGCCAGTTTGCGTCAGATGATCTGGGACTTTGACCGCACCCGCTTTCAGGTGGCTCAGAGCAAGGAGCTGGAGGCGGCGGCCGCGGCCAATTATACGCAGGTCCAGTATGACACCGTTTTCAACGTCAAGAACAGCTATTACAACTGGGTGCAGGCGGAGCGGCTGCTGGCCGTTTACCGCGGGAACATGGAGGCGCAGCGGCAGCATCTGGCCGAGGCCGAGGCGCGCTTTCGCCAGGGAATTGCTTTGCCCAGCGATGTGACCCAGGCCCAGACCAACGTTTCTTCGGCGGTGCTGAACGTGACGGCGGCGGACGTGAATGTGACCATCGCGCGCACGACTCTGGCCAATCAGATGGGGTTGGATCCGCGCATTCCGCTGCGGCCGTCTTTGGAATCGCACGAGAAGACACCGGCCGTGGCCGATTCTCAGCAGCTGTTTGATTTGGCCCTGGAGAAGCGGCCCGAGCTGGCTTTTGCCGAGTCGGCGATTCGCGCCAATGTCTTTGCTATCGAGGCGGCCCGGCGTGGCAATGCGCCCACGATTTCGGCCAATATTCAGTATGTGGCCTTTGGGGACCGGTTTTATCCGAATCAGACGACCTTGAACTTTCTGCTGACTTTGAGCTGGAATCCGTTTGACGGTGGTTTGACGGCGGGGCGGGTGAAGCAGGCCGAGGAGACGCTGAGCATTTCGCGGGTGCAGCTGGAGACGTACCGCAATCAGGTGATTATGGAAGTGTCCCAGGCGTTTGCCAATCTGCGCGGGGCGGAGCAGCGGGTGATGACTTCGGAGCTGCAGGTGGCCAGTGCCCAGGCGACTTTGGACATTGCGGCGGCGCGCTATCGGGCCGGGTTGGGGACGTTTTTGGAGCTGGTGGACGCGCAGCAGGCGGCGTTGCAGTCGGGCATCAATCGGGTGACGGCCCAGTTGGGGCTGGAGCAGATGCGGGCCACGATGAACCACGCGCTGGGGGTGCCGCTGGTGGAGACCCGGGCGCCGCTTTAGTTGTCGGCTGGGCGGTGGGGGGCTTAGTTGTCGGCTGGGCGGTAAGTTTTACCGCGGGTTGGCGGTGGGGGGCTTAGTTGTCGGCTGGGCGGTAAGAGTTACCGCGGACTGGCAAGATTTGGCGGTGGGGGCTGGCTGTCAGCTGGGCGGTAAGTTTACCTGGGACTGGCAAGATTTGGCGGTGGGGGGCTTAGTTGTCGGCCTGGTGGTAAGTTTTACCGGGGACTGGCAAGATTTGGCGGTGGGGGGCTTAGTTGTCGGCTGGGCGGTAAGTTTTACCGGGGACTGGTAAGTTTTGGCGGTGGGGGCTTAGTTGTCGGCTGGGCGGTAAGTTTTACCGGAGGGGGCTTAGTCGCGGGGGCCGCGGATGGGGGTGTAGTACTCCTGGGCGTAGAGCCAGCGCAGGGCTTCGAAGTCGCGTTGGCTGAGGCGGACGTCGCCGGGGCTGAGGCGTTGGGTGGGGGTTTTGTAGTACATGAGGTCGCCGGGCTGTTGGGATTCGCCCAGGCCGAGGACGTGGCCGAGTTCGTGGGAGAGAATCTGCACCATGTTGCCTTCGGGGACGCGGAAGGCGCCGTCCAGCGAGATGCCCAGCACGCGGGCTACGTCCAGGCCGGTGGACCACCAGGTGGCGGCGGCTTTGTCGCGCGGGAGTTGGGGGTCGAACCACTTGAGGGTCAGGTCGGGCGGATGATCCTGATCGGCGGGTAGGAAGAGGTAGGTCATTCCCAGCGGCTGCACGCCTACGTTCCAGGTGAGCATGGCACGGTCGAGGATAGGCCAGTAGCGCTGGTCGCCCACGTTGATGCGCCAGGGGGTGCGCTCCACGGGAATGTGACAGGGGCGGTTGCCGGTGCGCAGGATTTCGTATCGGTCCGGCGGTGGGGGCACGTCGCGGGGGACGGTGAAGACCCAGTTGGCATGTTCGCGGGCCGTGATGGGGAGTTTCCAGGCGTGGGGTTCGGGACGAGCCACGGCCAGGGGGGGGAGGAGCAGAGCCAGCAACAGCCTTTTCACAGGGGAAGGGTTTGCACCGGGGCTGCGAAGTCCTGGGCTATGAAGAAAACCTTGCTTGCCCTGTTGTTGACTTTGCCCGCCCTGGGGCAGACGCCCGATTTCTTGCTGCAGACGCAGCGTTTGATCACCAGCGTGAGCGACCGGGTGAAACCTACGGTAGTGCACATCGAGTCCTGGTCGCGACGGGCGGGTACGCGGGTGAAGGCGCTGGGTTCCGGTGTGGTGGTCACGGCCGAAGGCAAGATCGTAACCAACTACCACGTGATCGACAAGGCAGACCAGGTGCAGGTGGTGCTGGATGACCGCTCTCGTTACGATGCGGTGATTTTGCAGCGTGACAAGCTGACCGATCTGGCCGTGCTGCAGATTCAGGCTCCGCATCCTCTGCCGTTCGCGACTTTGGCGGACTCGGAAAAGGTGCAGGTGGGGCAGTGGGTGCTGGCAGTTGGCAATCCTTATGGTTTGGACCGAACCGTTTCTTTTGGGATTATCAGCGGCAAGGGTCGCTACATTCCGGGCAGCGAGCAGGGTCTGACGCCTTTGAACGACTTTCTGCAGACGGACGCCAACATCGACTCGGGGAGTTCGGGCGGGCCGCTGGTGGATCTGCAGGGTCAGGTGGTGGGCATCAATTCCTCCGGGATCGGCCGGGGGATCGGGTTCACCATTCCGGCCAAGGTGGTCAAGGAAGTGATGCAGGGCAAGGTGCAGCAGGGTCAGCTGGAGCGCGGTTGGTTGGGACTGTATACCCAGCCGTTCACCCGCTCGCTGGCCGCTTATCGCGGCATGACCAATGTGCGCGGGTTGCTGGTGTCGGACTTTGCTTCGGGTTCGCCGGCGGCGAAGTCGGGGCTGTTGGTGGGGGACGTCATCACCGAGATCGACGGCAGTCCGGTGGAGGCCGAGGAAGAGGACGAGATCCAGCGCTTTGCTCAGCAGGTTTCGCGTTTGACTCCGGGATCCAAGACTGAGGTAAAGGTGCGACGGGGCACGGCCACGGTGGTGCTGGCCGTGGAGGTGGGGCTGCAGCCGCATCTGGAGGGGGCTGAGGTGGAGACGCCTTATGGCTTCCGCGTGGCCGAGATTACCAACTATCGCCAGCAGCAGTTTCGTTTGACCGAGAAGACCGGGGTGGTGGTGACCGAGGTGCTGGATGGGAGCGCTGCTTCCGAGGCCGGCGTGGAGGAAGGGGACCTGCTGCTGGAGTGGGAGGACCGGCCGGTGGAGTCGCTGGCCCAGGTGGAGAAGCTGGCCGATGCGCCGGCCAAGCCGAGCCTGCTCTTGCGTTTCAGGAAGGGGCAATACCGCTACTTCGCTTTGCTGCAGCAGCGGGGACGGAAGAAGACCTGATTCGGGGCTTGTTCGGCTTGGGAGCTGAACTTGTTCTGCGCCTGGTCTGAACGCGGGATTTCCTTTTGGATGGGCGGCGGGGTTGGGTGAGCAGCAGGGCCATGGTGGCGGCCAGGGTTTCTTCCAGGTCGAGCGGTTGGCCGTCGATTTGTAGGGGGTCGAGGCGGACCAGGCCGCGGCGGGCTTTCAGGGGGAGGCCGCAACGAGCGAGCAGGTCGAGGTCGTTGAGGTTCTCCACCGGGTGGCCGGGGGAGTCCAGCAGTTGGGCGGTGAGTTGGAGGAGGCGTTGGGGTTTGTTCATGGGCCGAGTCTAGCCGGCCGGGATCGAACAAGTGGTTAGAGAACTTCGTCTAAAGTTCTTGGTTGGGTGAACTTATGGCCGGGCGGCGGACCAGTTTGCCTTTCACCACCTCGATTTTCTGCCAGATGGTTTGCGAAGGGCGGGCGCCGATCGGGGGGACGAGGATGAGGCGAAGTAGTTTGCCTTTGGACATCGTGACCACGAGGTCGAGTCCTGGCGGTAGGAAAGCGTAGGATCCGCCCATGTCGTAAAGGGGGCCGCGGGCGGCCAGGGCTTTGAGGACTTCGTCTTCGGGCATGTTGAAGCGGAGGATGGGTTGATCGTGAAACTCGAGTTCGGCTCCAGAGATCTGGATCAGCTTGTCATTGCGGGCGTCCACGATGACCAGGTCGGGGTCGGTGTGAAAATCGCGGTCCTGGTTGACGCTCAAGTGAGTGGCGGCCCTCGGTTTTTTGCTGACGGGGTCGCCCAGGCGCAGTCCGTTGACCGACCAGGGGGGTTCTGCGGCAGCCGCCAAACTCAGGCAGCATAGGAAAATCCACTGTTTCATATCTATCCTTTCAGACTTGTTTGAGGCGGACCGTCTAGCCTTGCGGCATGAAGATCAGCAATCTCCCTCAGGCCAACACGGTGCGTACTTTGCAGCAGAAGGCGCCCAAGCCCGACGCCCCGCCCGCTTCTGACCAAGTGGAGATCGGCAATTGGGATCCGACCACGCGCTATGCCGGGTTGGCCAAGAAGCATCCGGACGGACGCGTCGAGATCGACGGGATGCGCTGGGGCCTGGAAGAGGTGGGCGAGAAGAAGAAGGATTGGACGCCGCGCTTTTCGCGCACCACTCTGGACCCGAATGCCGTCAAGGACGTGTATATGGCGCGCGCTCCCTTTATGGCTGGCATTCCTATGGCTCATGCTCTGCTGGTCGTAGAATTCGATGAAAAACATCCCATGCGCAATGCCAACGGCGACGAGGACAATCGCCTGGTGCTGAGCGTGGAAGCCAAAATGCACGAGGGCGAGCGCTGGGAAGCCATGCGTGGCTTCAAGGGCGATTTTCCGGTGGTGTTCCAGTTGGGTAGCTTTACCGATGGGGTGCAGCGCGCTTGTCGGCGTCTGGGCACGGGCATTCAGATGTATAAGCTGAACCTGGATGACGATCAGAAGAAGCAGTTGCTGCAGAATGCGCTGGACGTGTCGCTGGCCGACCCGGACGCGCCTTACCATACGACGCGTAACTCTTGCTACAGCAACGTGATTGACCTGGTCAACAGCGTGGTTCCGCGCGAGCAGCAGATTCCCAAACGGTCGGAATGGTTCGCCTATTTGCTGCAGAAGCCGACTTCGGCCAACGCCATGTTAATGGGCGCCGCCTTGAAGGATAAGGGGCTGCTGGCCGAGGGCAACAGCCAGTTTATTCACAACGATTTGAAGCTTTATCCGGGTTCGCAAACGGAGGCCACGCCTCGCGAGAAGCGGCTGGCGGCCCTGTCGCAGTCGGTTGCCTGGCGGCCCGCCTGTCGAGTCGGAGGTGCGGCTCTGGGCGGTGGTTTAGGCTACGCGCTGGGCAGCTTGTTGCCGGGCGCGGGGGCGGCCGTGGTCGGCGTGGCCGGTGGTTTGTTGGGCGCGCGTCTGGGTCGCATTGCCGCCGATGAAGTCAGCGCTTCTTGCAACGTGGATTATTTGTCGCCGGACCAGTGGTATCGTCCGTATCTGGCGGGTGGTTCGCCGGCGCTGCAGGCGGCCGACGACGCATCGTCGCTGGGTCCGCGGCAGTAGCCCTTCCTGGTTCCCGGCTGGGGGGTAAGTTTTACCGGGGACTGGCAAGTTTTGGCGGGCTTGGGCTTAGTTGCCGGCCGGGTGGTAAGTTTTACCGGGGACTGGCAAGATTTGGTGGGCTGGGCTTAGTTGCCGGCTGGGCGGTAAGTTTTACCGGGGACTGGCAAGTTTTGGCGGGCTGGGGCTTAGTTGCCGGCTGGGCGGTAAGTTTTTCCGGGGACTGGCAAGTTTTGGCGGGCTGGGGCTTAGTTGCCGGCTGGGCGGTAAGTTTTACCGGGGACTGGCAAGTTTTGGCGGGCTGGGGCTTAGTTGCCGGCCGGGCGGTAAGTTTTACCGGGGACTGGCAAGTTTTGGCGGGCGGGGCTTAGTTGCCGGCCGGGCGGTAAGTTTTACCGGGGAGTGGCAAGTTTTGGTGGGCTGGGGCTTAGTTGCCGGCTGGGCGGTAAGTTTTACCGGGGGGCCGACAACTAGCTGGGGGCCTGGGGCGTCGCTCCGCGGCGTTCGGCGATGCGCTGCAAGATGCCGCAGATGGTGACGTCCAGTTGGCCGGCCTTGCGGTAGTCGGCGGGGGCGACGTAGTTGCAGCGGTCGGCCGAGATGAGCTTGTGGATGGTGGTCTGGTTTTTAGCGAATTTCTCAGGGTCGAAGACGGCTACGGCGTAACCCCCCTGGTAGCGCACCATTTTCATGGCCGGGACGTCGGTTTCTCCGTCGCCGATGAAGATCATGTGTTGAAAGGGCAGTGGACGGGTTTCCGGGCTGACCCATTCGTTGATGCGGCGATTGTCCCAGGTGGATTCGATGCCTTTGTTGATGCGGAAGAGAAATTGGGTTTTGGTGGTGTAGTTGATGGCCACGGCCGGCCAGTTGGCGTTGCCTTTTTCGTCATAAAGATAACGCGAGGCGTAGACCTGGCGGAATTCTTTGAAGATGGAGCAGCCTTCGATCATTTCGTGGAGGCCGGAGCTGATGACGTAGTGGTCGAGTTCCAGGCCTAATTCGTTGGCGAACTGGTTGATGTGCCCGAACCATTCGCTGACGCCTTCGAAGAGCGGCACCTGAGCGCCGTGTTTTTGCAGGGAATCGCGGGTGATAGGCTGACCCAGTGCGGCCGCTTCTTGCAGCATCAGTCGCATATAGGTGAGCACTTCGTCGGCGTCGTGTTCCTCGGCGAATTTCTTGGTGGAGGCCCAGAAGTCCGGAACTTCCCGCTTGAGGGCGGGGATGAAGGTGTGTTCTTGCATGTTGCCCCGGGCCAAAGTGCCATCGAAGTCGTAAATCAGGGCTGCTTTCATGATGGTAAGTTGGCCTGGATGCGTTGCAGGCTGGGTTGGGTTTTGGGGTTCTGGTGAAATTTGGCTGCTTCCGGGGAGGCCAGGAAGCGCCGGGCGGCGGCCACGGATTTTTCGAAGTCGTAGGCGGGGTCGAGCCAGATCTGATTGCCGTAGGTGTCCAGGTCGACCAGTTCGCTGTCGCGGTTGCTGGTGAAAAAGTCGGGCGGCGCGGTGGTGCGGATGCGCACGATGCGATCGTCGACCACCGTGAAGGTCTGGCTGGCGTGTAGCATGCGATCGCCATCGTAGCGGATTTCCAGCTGGATATAACCTTCCCCGGTGTCAGGGTCGAATCGTAGTTCCGGAACTTCCACGCCGTCGATAATCTCGAACCACCAGGCGTTGTTATAATCGACGAAAAACGGCAGGGGCATTTTGGCCTGGTCGTGGCCGAGTTCGGTCAGGTCGGTCTGCAGAAAGCCGGCGGGGTCGAATTTTTCGCGAACAAAGTGCTTGTTCTCATACATCTTCTGAAATTCTTGGGCAACGGACATTGTCTATCTCCTGATTCTAAACGGTGGGTTGGGATCCGAGGAAGTCGCTCATTTTTTCCATGTCCTTGAGGGGTCCGAAAGAATCGAAGCTTCCCGTTTCGAGGATTTCGCGGGCGGAGCGCATGGCGGCGGCCCAGGCGACTTTGGCCAGGGCACCGCCCACGCTGACGCGGCGCACGCCCAGGCCGGCCAGTTGCGGAACCGTAAACCCAGGGGACCAGACCAGCACATTGACGGGTTTGGGGGCGCAGGCGGAGACGACGGCGCGTACCTCGGTTTCGGAGGCCAGTCCGGGGGCGTAAAGGCAGTCGGCGCCGGCTTCGGCGAAGGCCTGCAGGCGGCGGATGGTCTCGGCCAGGTCGGTCCAGCCGGTGAGCATGCCTTCGCTGCGGGCGATCAGGGTGACTCCGGTGCCCTCCAGGGCCTGGACGGCGGTGCGAATGCGTTCCGCGGCCTCGTCAAAGTCGTAGAGGCGGTCGCCGGCGTTGTCCTCGATGGAGATTCCGGCCGCGCCGATGTCGGCGCAACGGCGTATGTTGGCGGCCAGCTCGGCTCCCCCGTGGGCGAAGCCGTTTTCGAAGTCGACGTTGAGGGGAAGTTTGGTGGCTTGCGCCATTTCGGCCGCGTGGCTGACGATTTCCTGGAGCGACATCTTGCCGTCCAGGCGCCCTCGGGTGAAGGCAAAGCCGGCACTGGTGGTGGCCAGGGCTTTGAAACCGGCGTGTTCCAGGTAGCGGGCGGAGCCGATGTCCCAGGGATTGGGGATGACGAAACAGCCGTCCTCGTGGAGCTGGCGAAATTTTTGACGTTTTTCGGTGATGGTCATGGGCTTCGCTTCCCTCCCGATGGGTCGGCCCCTTCGTGGCAGGGAAGTTGCTGAGCATACCGGAGTTGTCAGGATGAAAGCAGCAGTTGTTGAGGCCTTTGAGCGGCCCCCTTTGTATCGCGATTGGCCCGAGCCGGTGGGGGGCACCGTCTTGCAGGTGCGGGCCGCCGCCGTCAGCCAGTTAGTGCGGGCACGCGCGGCCGGTAAGCACTACAGCGGAGGCCAGCCGCCTTTTATCGCCGGAGTCGACGGAGTGGGCGTGACCCCTGAGGGGCAGCGGGTCTTTTTTACCAGCAACCAGGGGACGATGGCGGAACGGGTGGCGGTGGAGCGCTTTGTGCCGATTCCTGACGGGCTGGACGACGTGCGGGCGGCGGCGCTGGCCAATCCGGCCATGTCCTCCTGGGCGGCGTTGAGGCTGCGGGCTCGCATTCAGCCGGGTGAGACGGTGCTGATCAACGGCTCCACCGGTTCGTCGGGTCAGCTGGCCGTGAAGATTGCCCGCCATCTGGGGGCGGGTCGGGTGATCGCCACCGGGCGGAATGTGGGGGTGTTGGAGGCGTTGGGAGCGGATGTGGTGATTCCTCTGGATGGTGAGGCGGCTGCGGCTTTCCGGCGAGAGATCTCTCGGGGCGTAGATATTGTGCTTGACTATCTTTGGGGGGAGTCGGCACTGCAGATTCTGGAGGCCATTGCTCAGGATACTCCGCGGCTGCGCTTCGTGCAGATCGGGTCGATCAGCGGCCCGACCATTCCCATGCCGGCTCATCCGCTGCGTAGTTCTGGGCTGGAGTTGCTGGGCAGCGGGCTGGGCAGCAACTCGCCCCGGCAGTTGCTGGAGGTGATTGGAGAGTTGCTGCAGGAGGCCGAGTCGGCGAATTTAACCGTGGAAACGGAAACGGCTCCGCTTTCTGAGGTGGAGAGCGCCTGGGGGCGCGATAACGGGGGGCGGAGATTGGTGTTGATTCCTTGAGCTTGATCATCGTTGGAGAGAAAGGTCCGTATCGTTTAGGGGGTTTGCCTTTGGCGCCGGCTGGGACCGAGTGGCCCGTTTGTGCGAATTGTGATGGGGCGATGCAGTTTATTGCCCAGCTGGATCTGGGTGAGCGCTCGCTGCTGGTGTTTATGTGCCAGAATGACCCGGGCCTTTGCGACGAGTGGGCGGCGACCGGGGGAGGCAATCGGGCTTTGTTGGTGGCACGTCGGGGTCTGGTCGAGATGGCCGCTCCTTCAAGCGGCGTGACCACTCTGGGGGCGGAGTTTTATGGCCAGTTGGCGGAGACCGCTCCGGAGGGGACTCGCCGGGTGGTGTTGGGGATTTGGGGCGGGGAGCCCGACTGGTTGCAGGGTGATGATACGCCGCGCTGCCCCGGCTGTGAGCAGGAGATGAGCTTTGTGGCTCAACTGGAGGAAGGTCCTGATCATCGCTACTCGGCCAACTTCGGCGGCGGTTGTGGCTACGCTTTTGCGTGTGATGGTTGCGAGCAGGCCTTGTTTCTCTGGCAGCAGTAGGTCCGATAAACGCAAAAAGGCCCCGTCGGGGCCTTTTCGCTTTAGCGCGGTAGCACGCGGTTGAGAACCTTGTTGACGACCGAGCGCTTCTGGTGGCGCTCGTAGCGGGCGTTCTGGTAGCCCTGGTTGTAACCGTTATTGTAGGCGTTATTGTGGTTGTAATAGCCATTGTTGTAATTGCCGTTATTGCGCTGCACGTAATAGCCGTTCTGGTGGTAGACCTTTTGCTGGTGGTGCGTCTGCACGGGGTGCCCGTGGCGGTCGTAGCGGACGCCGTTGTGCCAGGTGTCGGCGCTGGCTCCCAGGGTCATCAGGGACACGAGTGCGGCCAGTTTCAGCAGGTTTTTCATAGTGGTTGTTTCCTTCGGTAATCTTCTGGACTCAGTAAGCCACAGTGAGAGCGGTTGGGCAAAGGACATTTCCTGCAACTTGCGGGGACCATGGTACTTCAGTTCAAACTTTTTTCCGGGTGGGCGGGTAGGCTGGGGTCATGCGTATTTCTCATTTGCCTCCCACCGGCCGCGTGCCGGTTTCCCGTCCGCTGGCTGCCCCGCCGACGCCTCCGCCGGATCCTCAGCAGGATAAGGTCGAGATTCGGGCCTCGCAGAAGAAGATGTGGCGAGCGGTGGAGTGGGGCACTTTTGGCGGCCAGGTGGTGGGCGGTGCCTTGGTGCTGGCTCATCAGGGCGGCATCGGGCTGGCTATCTTTGCGGCCAGTTCGGCGGGGATGGTCTACGCCGGTTACAAGAAGTCGCAAGTATGAAGATTCAGGCCAATCAACAACCTTTGCCGGGCCGATTGCCGCAAACGCCCGCTCCGCCGACTCCTGAGGAGCCGAAGGACGGGACGGTGTTGGGGCGGACTTTGGACCGGTTGCCGACTTATGCGCAGGGTGCGGTAGTGGGTCTGGGCTCGTTGGCGCCGGCTCTGGTGGGCGGGGCGGTGGCGGGAGTGCCGGGTGCTCTGGTGGGGGGTCTGGCGAGTTTGGGTTTTGGCTATGCTCTCAAGGGTGACTTGAAGGAGAGCGCGGTGACGGCTGGTTGGGCCACGGCGCTGGGAATGTTGGCCGCGGGTGGGCATCCGAGTCCGCTGGGCGTGGGTCTGTTGGTGGCCGTGAGCGCCGGGATGGGCGCACTGGCGGCCGCTGGTCGCGAGGAGCAAGGTCCGGTGCGGCATATCAACAAGCCGGGCGAAGCTGTCGACATTCGCAAGAAGCTGGTGCCCGGCAAGACCAACATCGTGATGTTTTCCGCTCCCTGGTGTCCGGCCTGTGTGAAGGCCGAGCCCCTGATCGAGCAGTTGATGAAGGACAAGCCGGACCATGTGACCCTGAAGGTCGACATCCAGGACGGGAAATCCGCGGTGGCCAAGCAGTACGGCGTGGTGATGATTCCCTGCTACAAGATTTTCGACGAGAAGGGCGCGCTGGTGAGCGAGGGCGAGGAGGCCCGCACCCGGGTCAAGTCGATGCTGGGCCAGATTTAGAAGGGCAGGGTGGCCGAACCGTTGACGGTGATCGTGCCGTTGGCCGTGTTGCCTCCGGTGGCCAGGGGCGTCAGCTGCAGGTTGGTGACGGTGACGCTGATCGAATTGGTGGAGATGCTGTTGACGGTGATGGTGCCGCCAGTTGAGGTCCAGCCGCGGTTGCCGTTGGGGTCGTTTTCGTTGTAGAGGCCGAGAGCCCCGGGCAAAGTGGCTGGGGTGGAGAAGGTGAAGGTGTCGCCGACGGTGATGCCGCTGTTTTTGGATATGACCAGGGCCAGGGCTCTCTGGTTGTTCTGCTGATTGGTGACGACGGTCGAATATAAGGTGGTCTGGACCCGGTTGGTGGGGCTGCCGCTGGCGAAGGTGTCGGCCCGGGTGAGGAGAGCGCCTGAGGCGATGGGGGTCACGTTGGCGTTGCCGTTGGAAGTCAGGCTGAGGTTGAAGCTGGCTTGAGACTGGTTGCCGGTGGTGGTGGTCGTGGTGGTGGTGATATTGGTGAAGGTGGTGCCGCCGCCGCTGCCGTTGAAGGAGGACGAGGAGCCGGAGCCGCCGCCGCAGCCGCACAAGGCCAGACCGAGAATGGCTAATTGGAATCGATTCATTTCGATGCACCCCCCTGTTTTGTTCGTGGGAATGTCTTCCTAAAGGGGCCATTGATTCCTGGTGGGGGGTGTCGGAATTGCGCCTACGGGTGTCGGCGCAGGCACGGGTGGCGGCGCGCCTACGGGTGTCGGCGCAAGGACGGGAGGCGGCGCGCCTACCGGTGTCGGCGCGCCCACCGGTGTCGGAATTGCGCCTACGGGTATCGGCGCAGGGACGGGTGGCGGAATTGCACCCACCGGTGCCGGCGCAAGGACGGGTGTCGGAATTGCGCCTACCGGTGTCGGCGCGCCTACGGGTGGCGGCGCAGGCACGGGTGTCGGAATTGCGCCTACCGGTGCCGGCGCAGGCACGGGTGTCGGCGCAAGGACGGGTGGCGGAATTGCACCCACCGGTGTCGGCGCAAGGACGGGTGTCGGAATTGCGCCTACGGGTGTCGGCGCGCCTACCGGTGTCGGCGCAAGCACGGGTGTCGGCGCAGGCACGGGTGTCGGAATTGCACCCACCGGTGTCGGCGCAAGCACGGGTGGCGGAATTGCGCCTACCGGTGGCGGCGCACTCACTGGTGGCGGCGCGCCTACCGGTGGCGGCGCGCCTACGGGTGGCGGCGCAAGCACGGGTGGCGGAATTGCACCCACCGGTGTCGGCGCAAGCACGGGTGTCGGCGCGCCTACGGGTGTCGGCGCAAGCACGGGTGGCGGCGCGCCTACGGGTGCCGGCATGGGGCTGGGGGGTCAAAGGGGGGGTGGGGGGTTGGGGGGCCGAAGGCTGGGAGACTCAGTTTTTCGGGAGGTTTCCATGGCGGATGAGCATGCACCCAGTCAGGACGAGTTGAAGCGTAAGTTCAGCAACGAGGACGAGTATTTTCGCAAGTTGGACGAGGCGCGGATTGCGGCGGGCAAGCAGCGGAATCAGACGCGCAAGATGGTGTGTCGGCGCGAGGATCGGCCGGCCGATGGGTGTGAGTTGGTGACCGAGCAGCTGCACGGGATGGAGATTGATCGGTGCGCGGCTTGTGGGGGAGCCTGGCTGGATGCTCATGAGGTCGAGGCGTTGTTGCATTCGGAGAAGAAGCAGCCGGGAATTTTGCAGAAATTCGCCGAGTTTTTGGTTCCGCGGGAGCGCGCGGATTAGGGGAGCAAGGCGGGAGGACGAGCCGCTGGCTCTGTGAAATGCAAGCAACGCTATGCTTGTGGGCCCTCGATGAAACCTTCCCTGGAATCGCTGACGCCGGAGCAGAAGCGTGCCATGTTGGCGCGTTTGCTGGAGCAGCAACAGGCGACTTGCAAGACCGCCTTTATGCTGCAGGCGGTCTATTTGAACACTTTGATCCAGCCGGCGCCGGTGTGGAACATTCGCTTTACGGTGCGCTATTTCCATAAGTTCGAGCCGGAGTTGTTGCGCGCTCGGATGCAGAGAATTGTGGAGCGTCATCCGGCTTTGCGCACCACTTACCATTTGCCGCCTCAGCATGAAGCGGACTATCGGAGCCGGCTGATGGGCATTCGCACGGGGGCGGTCAAGCCGTGCGAAATCAACTTTGACCGACTGGTGGAGCAGCGAGTTCATCCTTCGCATGCCCTGGAATTCAAGGTGGTCGAGGCTCGCGACTGGTCGGTGGAAGAGTTGCGCCTGGCTTTGCAGCAGGACGCGGCCGAGCCTTACGATTTGGGTCGCCTGCCGATCTGCCGGCTGCGCATGTATCGGCGAGAGAACGAAGATGTGGTGCAGTTCGACGTGCACCACATCGCCATGGACCTGTGGAGTCTGGAGCAGGTTCTGGCGGAGTTGGAAAAACCGGAGGAGGGGCCGGCTCCGCCGAGCTTCGCGGAGTTCTGCGCCTGGCAGCAGGCCTGGTTCTCGCTGCCCAAGGCCGAGGCGATGCGCCAGTGGTGGAGGCAGCAACTGGAGGGGTGTCCCGATCTGGCTTTCCCACAACTGACCGGCAAGGCCGATTCGGACTCGGTGTCCTTTCAGATCGGTTTGGAGCTGCTGACGTTGGCGCGGCAACACTGCAAGACCTACAAGGTGACGCTCTTCAATCTGCTGCTTTCGGCCTACCAGGTTACTTTGGGGCACATGATGGAGCGCGACGATCTGGCCGTGGGCGGCACCATCGCCAATCGGCCCGACCAGCGCTTTGACCACTCGATCGGCTTCTTCTCGCACCTGGTGCTCTATCGGCGCAAGCTGCGAGAGGTGGGCAGCTGGAGTGAGCTGTGGGCTCAAAATCGCGAGACCATTCGGGATGTTTTTGACCGGCAGTTCTTTCCCCTGACCAGCACCATGCCCACCCCGCGCACGGATTTCTGGCTGCTTTTCAACCAGTTCCGCAACGCCCACTGGTTGGAAGGGTCTTATGGCGAGGATCTGGGGATGCGGTCAGGTGGCGTTTTGGACGGTCCGCTGGGTCCCTGGGAGCTGGTGACGGTGGATTTGCCCTACAATACGGCGCCCGTGCTGTTGGAAGCTTTCGAGCGCAAGACCGAAGTGGAGGGGCTGTTCCGCTATCGCCTCGAGTGTTTTGATCGAGAGACCGCGCGGCGTTACGTGGAGGAGTTCCAGACTCGTCTGCGGGCTTCGCTGGAAAATCCGGAGGCTTGTCTGTGAACGAGGAATCGCTGAGCGCCGCGCTGGAGCCCGAACTACCACCGCTGGTCTTCGTGTTGGGGGCGCATCGCTCGGGCACGACCTTTCTCCATCAGGTGCTGGCCGACACTGGTCACTACAGTTTTGTGCAGCCCTACGATCTGATTCATTTCGATCATTTGCTGGAGTTTGCCGCGGCCGGTCGAGCCGAGGCGGAGCGGGCCGCTCTGGACGTAGAGTTGCGCTCGGGCCAGGCCAATCGGGGCCTGGACGATCTGGCGGTGGGGGCCAGCGTGGCCGAAGAATACGGGCACATGCTACCCAAGGAAGGGGAGTTTTCGTTTTTTTCGCCCAGTCTCACCGATGCCAGCCGGCCTCGTTTCGAACTGCTCTGCCGCAAGAAGCGAGCCTTGGACGGCCATCGTCCGCTGGTGCTCAAGAATCCCGACGATTTCTACAGCAATTTTATGCGCCTGCACGAGTGGTATCCCGAAGCGCGCATGGTGTTTTTGCATCGGCACCCCCTGGCGGTTTTGAATTCTCACATGAAAGCCTGGAGTCGCCTGCTGGAAGAACGCAACCTTTATTTCTCCCGGCTTCACGCTCATTATCGGCATTTGCTGGAGAATGAGCGCGAACTGGCTTTTTTTCGCCAGGTGATGAAGTCGAAGGCGGGGGCGGGGGCGGCCCTGGGCAAATTGTCCGATGCCTATCGGTTCTATCTGGAGAATGTGGAGCGTCTGCCGGAATCCCGGTACTTGAGCCTGCGCTATGAGGACGTATGCGCCGAACCGGACCGGCACCTGGCGGCGATCAGCCAGTTCTTGGGCCAGCCGGCTCCGGCCGTTTCGCTGCGGGAAGCGATCAATACCCGACCCTTGCGGCTGCTGCCCAGCGTGGAGGCGGCTTATGAGGCGGGAGCGGCCGGTCTGAGCGAGTATTTGCAGCGCTTTGGCTACGAACGGATGCCGGCGTTTTGAGTCTGGCGGCGGAAGTCCAGCTACCGGCCGATCTGGTGGATCCTCGAGAGCAGCCTCGGGCGGCCGCGCCGGAACGCGCGCTTTTGACCGGGGCCACGGGCTTTCTCGGGGCTTATGTTCTGGATGAGGTGCTGCGGCGAACTTCGGCCGAAGTCGTCTGCCTGGTGCGGGCGGCCGATGCGTCGGAGGGCCTGGAGAGAATTCGGGCCAATCTGGCCCACTACGAGCTGGAAGTGCCCTGGGAGCGCGTGCGCGTGCTGGCCGGCAGCTTGGAAGAGCCTCAACTGGGGTTGGAGGAGAGCGCCTATCGGCGATTGGCCGAGGAGACCGACTGTCTTTATCATGTGGCCGCCAACGTCAACTTTTTGCCCACTTATGAGAAGCTCAAGTCGGCCAACGTGGGGGGTCTGCTGGCCATGCTGCGGCTGGCGGCCTGCGGTGTGGCCAAGCCGATTCACCACGTTTCTACCTATTCGGTGTTCAACGCCGCCGATTATCACGGTTGTGGACTGGCCGGCGAACAGCCCCTGGAGGGCGAGGGTGAGGGCTTTCGGCGCGGCTATCCGGCCAGCAAGTGGGTGGCCGAGCGCGTGGGTGACCTGGCTCGCGCGCGTGGCTGGTCTATCGCCAGCTATCGAGCCGGATTGCTGACCGGTGATCAACGCCACGGGCGGGGAAAAGACGATATGTTGAGCCTCAATCTGGCCGCCTGCCGGGAATTAGGCGTGGCTCAGGATCTGGACTTTCTGCTGCATTTTACGCCGGTGGACTATGCGGCCGCGGCGTTGGTGGAGATTTCGCGGGGGGCGGCTCAGGGGCATTATCATCTGGTGACCGAGCGGCCTATCGGCTGGCGGCCGTTGCTCGACTGGCTGGAGTCGCGGGGCGAGCGCATCCGTCGGGTGAATCCGTTGGAATGGTATGACCTTTTTAAGTCGCGGGCGCGCGGGCGAGCGGACTGGATGGCGCTGCTTTTTCTGCTGAGTCAGGATCCGACCCGCACTTTTTGGAACGACGCCAATGTCTACTCGATGCAGTTTGAGGCCACCCGGGTGCGAGCCGCGCTGGCCGGCACCGGAGTGGAGTGTCCCCCGCTCGAGGATGCGCTTTTGGAGCTATATTTCAAGCCGGGATAGCCTGATTTGGAGAGCGCGCCGCGGGGCCAGCGTGAAGTCGCTGGGATGGCGGCGGTCGCCGGATTCGACCACCTCGAGCCGGTAGTCGCGCAGCAGTTGTCCCACCGCCAGGGCCAGTTCGGTCAGGGCCAGATGCTTGCCGATGCACATACGCACGCCCAGGCCGAAGGGCATATAGTTGCGGGCGGGCACGGGGGTTCCGATGAAGCGCTCGGGCCGGAATTGATGGGGCTGGGGCCAGACGCGCGGATTGCGGTGGATCAAATAGGGGCTGGTTACGGCGAAGCTGCCGGCCGGAACCACGTAGCCTCCCAGGTGAGTGTCGGCGATGGCTTCGCGTCCCATGAACCAGACCGGCGGATAGAGTCGCATGGCTTCGTGGATGGAGGCCATCAGCCAGGGAGAACGCTCGCTCCAGTCCGGGTCGCGCACTTCTTGTTGGACGCGCGCCAGGGCCTCGGGATGGGCCAGCAGTTGATCCATGGTCCAGTAGAGCCCGGCGGCGGTGGTGTCGAAGCCGGCCAGCAGGAAGGTGGCTGCCGCGTCGCGCGGGGCGGAGTAGCGAGCCAGCAAACCCTCCGGCCGGATCTGGCTCAACCAGGGGGCCAGTTGTCGATCCAGTTGCTGAACGCGCTCCTCCCACTGCTGCTGTTGGGTGAGGGCGCCTTCCGAGTTGCCGTAGAGAAAAACCGAGGGGACGTTCCAGAACTGGTCGATGTCGCGGACCACCGCAAAGAGGCCGTCCACCATGGCGGAGTCGGCCAGGTGACCAAAGAGGCGCTGGAGGATGACTTCCAGCGTGAGGCGCTTGCAACTTTGCAACAGGTCGAAGGGCTCTCCGCGCTCGGCCCAGGCCCTGTGGTTGTCGGAGACCACCCGGGCGATTTGCGGGCGGTGGGCCATGACCGACGCGTGGCTGAACTCCGGCTGAGCCAGGCTGCGCTGCTCTTTCCAGAGGGGGCCTTCGCCGGTGACGATGCCGTGCTGGCCCATGGCGCTCTGGAACGGTTCCCACACCCGTCCGCGAATCCAGATATCGCTCTTGGCGATGAGCACGCCGGCCGCGTCCTCGGGATGGCTGAGCACGAAGAGGCGCTGGTTGCCCAACTTGAGCCGCACCACCTCGCCGTGCTTGTGCACCACTTCTTGCAGCCAGCCCAGGAAATCGTAGGACATATGGGTGTGCTCGGCCGGCATTTCCACGTCGTTGGGACCGGGCGCGAAATGGGCGGGGCGATGCATGCGGCCGCTCAGATTGCCCAGGAAAGGCTCGGAAGGTTGGGCTAGTTTGGCTTCGTCCAGGGAGCGGTCCGCCAGTTCCGTCAGGCTGCGCACGTCCAGGAAAGCGTCCAGATCCATTTCCTGACCGGTCAGGTCGTCGAGCAGCAGTTTGACTTCGAACAACTGCATGGAGTCCAGTCCCAGCGAGCGCAATTCTTGATCGGGGTCGAGACTGGCGCTGGAGCAGCCGGCCAGCCGGGCCACGCACTGGCGCAAGGCCGTGATCAAGAGCTGGCGGCGCAGGTCCGCGTCGGCTTCCAAGAGACTCTGGCGCGTGACCGTTTCCGAGGGGGCCTCCTCAACGGTGGGCGGGGTTTCCTGACGAATCCAGTGATAGACCGGATCCAGCCGATTTTCCAGATAGAGATCGCGGCAGGCCGCGTGCTGCACTTTGCCACTGGTGGTGCGGGCCAGGTTGCCAGGTTTCAGGAATACCACTTCCTGAACCGGTAGACCCGGGTCTTCGGCCACGGCGGCCGCCAGCGTTTGAGCTACCGCCGCCGGGTCCAGATCCTGAAGATGGGTGCGCTTGACCTCGGCCAGCAGCACCAGACGTTCCCCGGTCTCCTCGGCGATGCCCAGGGCGGCCACCGCTCCCGGTTCCAGGCTGGGGTGGGCGGCAGCGGCCGAGTTTTCGATGTCTCCCGGGTAATAGTTGTGGCCGCGCAGGATGAGCATTTCTTTGAGCCGGCCGAGCACGTAAAGCTCCTGGTCGTGCCAGGCCCCCAGGTCTCCGGTGCGCAGATAGACGGCAGGATCCCCTTCCAGGCTGACCTGGAAGCGGGCGGCGCTGAGCTCGGGTTTTTGCCAGTAGCCGCGCGTGACCGAGCCGCTGGAGATCAGGATTTCGCCGATTTCTCCGGGAGCAGCGGCCTGTTCCGTCTCGAGACTGAGGATGGCGATGCGCCCCTGGGCGGGCGGCGTTCCGCAACTGACGGCTCGACGCGCGGTCGTCTCCGTGTCGGCACAGGGTTGAAAGCGGTGGGCGCGCAGAGCTTGGTAGCCGATGGAAGTGGTCTTCAAGCCGTGGCGACCGCTGGCCAGCAGGGTGGTTTCGGCCATGCCGTAGCACGGAAACCAGGCTTCGGGGCGAAAGCCGCAGCCAGCGAAAGCCCGGGTGAAGCGCTCCAGAGTGGAGGCGTGCACCGGTTCGGCTCCCACGAAAGCCACCGACCAGTGGCTGAGATCCAGGCCTTTTTTCTGCTCTTCGGTGATTTTCTCGACGCACAGTTCGTAGGCGAAGTTGGGACCGCCGCTGGTGTCGGCCCGATACTTGCTGATGGCCTCCAGCCAGCGCCCGGGGGCCTGGGCGAAGGCGGCCGGCGGCATGAACACGAGATGGCCGCCCATGGCCAGCGGCTGCAGCAGATTGCCCACCAGGCCCATGTCGTGAAAGTGGGGAAGCCAGCCGACCATGGTGAGGCCGGGGCGGTGACCCATGGATTCTTGAATGGCCAGCTGGTTGTGAACCAGATTACCGTTGGACACCATGACCCCTTTGGGCTCACCGGTGGAGCCGGAGGTGTATTGCAGGAAGGCCAGATCGCCGGCCGAGGTTTTGGGGAAGTCGCCCCCGGGCCGGGCGTCGACCAGGATGTCTTCCAGCACTTCGAAGTGCACCTGGCCGTCGAGCACGCGCGAGAGCCGTCCGGCCTGGCTGGCACAGGTCAAGACCAGCGGGGTGCGGGTGTCCTGGAGAACGCGGTCAAAGGCGGGATTCTCGCGATTGGCGCGCGGCAAAGGCTGGGGAACGGCCACCGCTCCCGCCCGCAGACAGCCCAGGAAAGCGACGATGAAGCCGGGCCCGGGCGGGAAAACCAGCACCACGTTGCGCCCCGCCATGCCCCGCTCGAGCAGAAAGCCGGCCAGCGCGTCACAGCGCTGTGCCAGTTCGGCGTAGGTGAGGCTGGTGGTGACCGCCTGACCTTCGGCCAGGAAGGTGTAGGCGAGTTGCTCGGGGCTGCGCTGTGCGACCGTGAGCAGCCAGTCGGTCAGGCATTCGGTGTCGATGCTAAGCATGCGTTGTTGTTTGCTCTCGTCTCCAGCCACGCCTGCCGAAAAGGGGATAAAGGCGGGAGAAACCGCCTGGCTGGCTGGAGGGGTGTTGGCAGCCGTGGTTGTGCCGTTTCTGCGGGGTTTGCGGCAGGCTGACGGGCGACAACAATTTTGGGCGGACTGGCGGGGCTCGGTTGGGCTAAACTGGAAGACATGAAGATCCAGCAGCGCACCCTTCCCCAGGCACCGTCCCGAATCGTCGATGAGCACGGGCAGCCGCGCGTGGGCACGTATCAGGGGGCGCCCGACCGGGTGGATCTGGGTGGCCTTCGCGGTGATTATCAGCCGCGCTGTCTGGACCGCTTCGTGCGCAATAAGGAGTGGACGTATACGGCGCTGGCGGGACGCAGCCAGGAGGGGCGTAACGTCAAGCTGATCATGGGCATCACCGATATGCACTATGCCAGCAACGGCTTCGTGACGGTTTTTGATGTGGATCAGAAGAAGGTGCTGGCCGAGCACCAGTTCATGGCCGGGCGCAGTCGGGTGACGCCGGAACCGGTGGAGGGTCTGCAGGCTTCTTTTACGGGCTGGGCTCACCGGGCCAATCTGATTTTGTCCCACCCGCGCGGGGCCGGGCAGTATTCCCAGCACATCGACATCGCGGCTCGCAAGGATCAGCCGGCGGTGGCTTTTGACGGGGTTTTTGGAGCCGGCGGCCCGCCCCCGGCCACGGTGATCACTCCCAAGATTCGCGATGGGGAAAGCCGGCCCACGGCGGTGGGAATGACGGTGAAATCGCAGGCTTTGAGCGGGGCCGGCACGCTGACGGTGGGGGAGGAGACCTTTCATCTGAGCGAGCTGAACGGAGCGGTGGACTACAGTTCCGGCACCATGAATCGGCACACGCGCTGGCGCTGGGGTTCGGCCACGGGCGTGCTCGAGGACGGGCGTAAGTTCGGACTGAATCTGGTGGCCGGCTTCAATGATGCGGATCCACGCGCTAATGAGAACCTGTTGTGGGTGCAGGGGGCGGACGGACAGTCCAAGATTGTGCCGCTGCCGCCGGTGAACTTTGAGTTCGATGCGCAGCGTCCGATGGAACCGTGGCGAGTGACGGGGACGGGCTCGTTTGAGGTGGATCTGCGTTTTCAGCCGTATGGCATGCATTCGCAGCACACCAATCTGGGGCTGATCGCCAGCAACTTTGACCAGCCCTCCGGACACTGGGAGGGCAGTCTGACCGATACGGCGACCGGAGAGGTTTATCGCTTCCGGGGAGCGGATGGGGAAGCCGAGAACCAGAATCTGAAATGGTAGAGCGGGCCCAGGTGTTGGTGATGTCTTCGGTTACAAAGAGTTAACATGCTTGGGGCTGATATCACCTTCTGGTGACCTGGGGTCGCTAAAGTAGGGGTATGAACGCTATCCACTCCGCATCACCGGTTCGGGTCACCGCTTTGGCCCCTGCTTCTTCCCCTCGTCCGGCCGCTCGGCCCGAGGTGGCCCCTGAAGTATCCGACCAGCTCAGCTTGAGTGGGATGCTGGTCTTTCCTGAGGCTGCTCCTCTTGCCAACGCCAAGGAGACGGTCGACAACCTGCTTTCCCAGATGCCCGTTCCCGAGAAGAAGGTTCACGACCTGAGTGCTGACCTGCTTCTGGGCAGCACCAATCTGAGTCTGCCCGAGGGTGTCAGCATGGGTCAGGGTGGCCGTCTGTTGATGACCGATTTTGGGCCTGGAACCGGCAAACTTCCGCAGGCCAAGGTGCTGTTGGGCGACCTGGGGTCGTCGGGGCTCGCCTCTGGAGGAATCCTCGGTTCCTATTCGGGTGCCCGGTCCTATGCGGTATCGGGTGACGTCCAGACTCCGTTTTTCTTCAGCGATCAGAAAGTCTGAGGTTTTTCCTTAACTCTCGGGTTTGTCCAGGGGGATGGGTAGATCCCAGTTGGGGGCGGCGCCGCCGCTGCCTTTCAGGTAATGCTCCATCCATTCCATCATGCGCAGCTGGAAGTCGTAGCGGGCGGCGGCTTTGCGGTTGCCGTGGCCTTCGCCCGGATAGAGCACCAGACGCACGGGAGCTTGCTTGAGCATTTTGAGGTAGCGGTAGAGCTCGAGCGATTGGGAGGGGTGCACGCGAGGATCGTCTTTGCCGTGCATGATCAGCAGCGGTGTGTGGTGCTTGGTCACGTGGTGAATGGGGCTGCGTTCCATGAAGAAATTCCAGTTGTCCCACGGATGCTTGCGGGCGTGCACCAGGAATTCTTCGTCGGGAATGTCGGTGGTGCCGCTTTTGCTGACTTTGTCGGAAATGCCCACCGACATGACTCCGCAGGCGAAGCGGTCGGAGAAGAACGTGCTGCACCAGGCGGTGGCGTAGCCGCCGTAGCTGCCGCCGGTCACGCCGACTTTGGCTTTGTCGACCAGGCCCTGGTTGATGAGGGCGTCGACGCCGTCCACCAGGTCTTCGAATTCGCGGCCGGCCGGATCACCCTGGCCGAGTTTGGAGAAGGCGACGCTGCGGCCGATGGAGCCACGGTAGTTGGGATAGAACGAGGCAAAGCCGCGGGCGGCGGCCACCTGACCGGGCTGCGAGTAGCCGTTGTTCCAGCTGTTGTGAATGAGGCCTTCGGGTCCGCCATGAACCCATAGAATCAAGGGATAACGCTGTCCGGCAGTTTCCTCGAGCGGGTGGATGAGCACGCCCTCGATGCTCTGGCCGTCGCGAGCTTTGTAGGTGTAGGCTTCCTGTTTGGCCCAGCGCAGCTTGTCCAGCACAGGGTTGAGGTGGGTGAGCAGTTTGCCGTCTTCGCTGACTTCGCCGGGATGGCGGGCGCTTTCGCTGACGTAGAGGGTGCGGCCGGTTTCGGCCACGGCCAGGTCGGTCAGCACTTCTTCGCCGGCGGGCACGACCAGGGTGCGCTTGCCATCGGTGGTGACGTCCCAAACTTCGCTGACCAGACCTTTCCAGACCAGGGCCCGGAGTTTGCTGGGGGAGAGCCAGGCCACTTTGCTGACCCGTCCGTCCAGGTTGGGCCAGAGGTCGCGCATGGATCCGGAGGCGGTGTCGGCCAGCCAGAGGCGGCCGTTGTCGGGATCGTTGAGGTCTTCGCCGGTCAGGAGGGCCAGGTGCTTGCCGTCGGGGGCGAAAGCGAACTGGCCGAGTTTGCCGGGGTTTTTGAGGGTCTGCAGCAGCTTACCGGTGCGCGCGTCCAGCAACTGGATGCGGCGATACATGAGATCGGCATCCACCCCCGGATTGGGAGCGCTGGTGACGGCCAGCAGCGCGCCGTCCGGGCTCCACTCCACGGAACCGATCGAGCCTTCCAGGGCGACCGGCTCGGCCTTGATTTTGTCCGAGCCTTGCTGGGCCAGGTAGAGTTTGCGGAACTGCCAGTCTTCTTCGAAGACCTGGGCGGTGAAGCCGAGCTTGCGCATTTTTTCGCGCTTGGGATCGGCGGGGGCGTTGGCCAGAAAGGCGATACGGTTGCCCTGCGGCGAGACCGCGAAGCCGGCGACGTCGCTGCCGAAAGCCAGGATGCGCTGGGCTTCGCCGCCGTCCAGGGGGAGGCGGTAGACGCAGGTATGATCGTCTCCGCTGCGCTTGCTCAGGAAGGTGAGGGCGCGGTCGTCGGGGGTGAAGCCGACCCAGCTGGCACCGCTGCGTTGGGTGAGCAGCGGTTGGCTACCGCTGGCGCTGAGGCGGTAGACCTCTGAGTAGGCGGGGCCGTCCTCGAAGTCTTCGCGCTCGAAGAGGCGGGGCTGACTGAGGGTGTAGATGGCGCTGCGCCCGTCGCCGCTGACCTGCACGCTGCTGACGGCGCGCAGTTTGGCGACCAGTTGAGGGGTCATCAGGGGCTGAGACCAGCCCGCGGTGGTAAGGGCCAGGCCCAGGAGAACTCGCTTCATGGGTCGCTGCTTCCCGCTGAGGGGCGGAAGTTCCTTATGGGCGGGGTCAGTGGGAGCTCAGTTGAAAGAGCGGGTTACCGTAGCGAGAGCCGTCGAGGTTTTTGCCGTAGCGATAGGTGACGGTCAGACCTTCGCCATAGTCGGACTGCGTTTCCGGGCAGTCGCCGCGCCAGGACGGATGCGATCTGGTGGCCAGCGGCTTGCCCAGGCGCTCGGCCACCGTTTCGTTGCTCAGGCCCGGGGCGCCCAGCAGTTGCTGACCGCGAGCGAGTTGGCGGCCGCACACCTGGACGGCCCTTCCTTTGTCGAAAACCACGCTGGCCAGCCAGGGGGTTCCGTAGGAGGCAGTCCCCTGATTCATGGTGGGCGGGCCCAGGCGTCGGTTGACTTCCTCCAGGGTCATCCCTGGTTGCACGCCGTGGATGTTGAGGGCCTGGGGCCTGGGGGCGAGCCAGAAAGCGGAGAGGGCCGTGAGACAGGCGAGGAGGAGCAGATCCGGTCTTTTCATGTCGAAAGGGCTCGACGTGGACGCTTCGGATTTCTTCCCTGCAGGGCGTGGGCGGGGGTTGAGGAATTTTCGAGCTGTGTTTACGCGACGTCGGTTTTTGCAAGCTTCTCTGGCGGTTCCGCTGGTTACTCGGTTGGGCTGGAGCAGTCGTCAGCGGCTGTTGCCGGTGCAGGTGAGTTTGGAGCGGGTGACGCGCCGGCTGGTGGGATTGCGTCCTTATCGGCCGTCGGGGTTTGTGGTCAGGGCACAGGCCCTGGACGACAAGACGGTGATTCACAACTATGGCCATGGCGGGGCCGGTATCACCATGTCGTGGGGCACGGCTCAGTTGGCGGTGGAGCTGGCCTGGCAGGGGGAGGAGCGCGAGTTCGCGGTGCTGGGCTGCGGCGCGGTGGGGTTGGCCACGGCGCGATTGTTGCAGCGGCGGGGCGGCAAGGTGACCATTTACGCCAAGGAATTGCCGCCGGCCACCACCAGTAATATTGCGGGCGGACAATGGGGGCCGGCTTCTTTGTCGGACCCGTCTCGGCGCACCGCCGCCTGGAACGCCCAGTATGAACGGGCGGCCGCATTTGCCTGGCGGGCTTATCAGGATCTGGTGGGCGAGGAATACGGCGTGAGCTGGCTGGACAATTATCGCTTCCATCGCCAGGCGGCTCCGGGGGCGGGGAATGACTGGGAGGCGCAGGATGCAGCTTCGTTCGGGCCGGCGCAGAGTCCGCTGCCGGGTTATTATGCCCGTCGTTTTACCACCATGATGATTCAGCCTTCGGTCTATTTGCCGCGGATGATGCAGGATGTTTTGCTTTATGGGGGGCGCATCGAGGTGCGCGAGTTTGCCGATTTGGCGGCGCTTTCGGACTTGCCCGAGCCGGTGCTGATCAATTGCACGGGGCTGGGGAGCCGGGAGTTGTTTGACGACCCGGAATTGATTCCCATTCGCGGGCAGCTGAGCATTCTTTTGCCGCAGCCGGAAATCGATTACGCCTATCTGAGCGGTGGACTTTATATGTTTCCCCGCAAGGATGGCATCGTGCTGGGCGGCACCTATGATAAGCGCGATTTTTCGCTGGAGCCGGATTTGGAGGCGGAAAGGCGCATTTTGCTGGGACATCAGGAAATCGCCCGGGCGCTCGTCTAAGTTGTTACATGGCGTTCATAATTGGGGCGGTCGGAAAAACGCTGGATTGCGGGTGGTCAGGTAGGCTGGTCGGGTAAGTTGTTGAGAGGACCCACCCGAAATGCAAATCGCCCGCGCTTCCCAATCCAAGATTCAGTCGTTACCGACGAGAGCCTACGCGGAACAGCCGACCGGTTCTCCGGTTGACCGGGTGGACACGAACAGCTACCGGGAGCGTCTGACGGATTTCGGACTGGCCTGTGGACCGCTGGTGGGGATGGGAGTGGGCATGTTTGCCAGCGCCCAGGTCGTCGGACAGGGTCTGATTCAGACCGGCGACCCGGTCGGAGATATACTGCTCAACACCGCGGCGGTCTGTGTGACGACGGTCGGGAGTATGGTGGCGGGTGCGGCGGTCATGGGCGCGCAAGGCTATGTGTTCGGCTCGATGGCCGACCGAATTTGCCGGGCCTTAGGGGAATAGGGCGGATTGCCCGTTCCAGGAGTTGGAGTATGAGCAGGTAGCATTGTAATCGGCCGCTACTTAAGTCCCTCGACGGGTGTCCGATAACCTCGGTGGAGGGTGCTTGCCGTGACTCCGTCGAGACTGACTGATGATGTAGACATTTCCCAGGCGATTGAGCTGGCGGGGCGCCAGCGAATGTTGGTTCAGAAGCTGATGCGCCAGGCTATGACCTGCGTGCTGGGAGGGAAAGAGGATTTCGAGACCACCCTGGCCTCCATGAGACAGGCCGCACGCGCTCTCTCCCGGGGCGGAGAAGTGCCGGTTTCTGAGTCGGTGGTGCTACGTCTCCCGTCATTGGAACTCCGGGGAGCCGTCCACTTTGAGGCTCAGTTGGCTCTGGTGCCGAGCCTGGGGGCGGCGGTGAGGTCGATGCTGGCTCACCCGGACCAGAGGAATCGCGAGCAATTGCTGGAGCTTGGCGAAGCGTTTGAGGAAGCGGCTCAGCAAGGGGTAGACCATCTGGTCTCGCGCATTCGAGCTCGGAACCGGCTGGTGGAGACGCAACTGACGGGACTTTGCGACGAGCTGGAGAGAAGAGTCGCGCAAAGGACCCGGGAGCTATCGCTGGCCGATGTCGAGCTTAGAAGACTAAAGATACTCTATGAGTCGGTGCTTGCCTCGGTTGCCGAGGGCATCCACGTGGTGGATTTGGACGGCCGCATTCTGGCTGAGAACGAGGCCAGTGCGCGAATGTTGGGGTGGAAGGCATCCCGACTGGTCGGTCGACCCGCCCATCTGACCATCCATCACAGTCGCTGTGACGGCAGCCACTATCCCGTGGCCGAGTGTCCCATCTACGCGACCCTTCGGGATGGAGTGAGTCGGCGCGTGACCCATGAGGTGTTTTGGAAGTCGGATGGCACCAGTCTGCCTGTTCACTATGTGACCGCCCCCCTGCGCGACGAGAACGGGGAGATGATAGGGGTCACCGTCGCTTTTCATGACGTGACGGCTCAGAAACAAGCGGAGCATGAAGTTCAGGTTGCCATGGAGCGTTCCAGCGCAATGGCCGCCCAAGCGCAGGCGGCGAGCCTGGCCAAAAGTGAGTTCTTAGCCAATATGAGCCATGAAATACGCACTCCGATGAACGGAGTGCTGGGCATGACGGGTCTGCTGCTGGACACCGCCTTAACATCGGAGCAGCGCGAGTATGCCGAGAGCGTCCGTTCCAGTGCGAAATCTTTGCTGGGGATTATCAACGACATTCTCGATTTTTCAAAGATTGAAGCCCAGAAATTAGAGCTTGAGTGGCTCGACTTCGACCTGGCGAATTTTCTCGACGACTTCGTGACTTGCCTGGCCGTCCGTTGCCGCGAAAAGGGATTGGGCCTGCTTTGTTGGCTGGATCCGGCCGTGCCTCATTTGCTGAAGGGGGATTGCGGTCGGCTGCGCCAGATACTGCTGAATCTGGCGGGAAACGCGGTGAAGTTTACCTCGGCGGGCGAGGTGTCGATTCGGGTGGAATTGACCGAGGAGATCCGGGACGAAGTGCTTTTGCGCTTTGCCGTGAAGGATACCGGAATTGGTATTCCGGAGGAAAAGTTGGGAGTGATCTTTGATAAATTTTCTCAGGTAGAGACTTCCACTACCAGAAATTATGGAGGTACCGGACTGGGGTTGGCGATTTGTAAGCAGTTGGCCGAGCTTTTTGGGGGAGAAATCGGAGTGGAAAGCCGGTCGGGGTCGGGATCGGAATTTTGGTTTACGGTGCGCCTTCGGAAACAGCCCCAGCAGCTGCGAAGAACTCCTGACCTGCCCGAGGGCATGCGCGTTCTGATTGTGGACGGCGACGCCAGCTCGCGAGAGGTCCTGAGCCGCCAGCTTAGCGCCTGGGGTTTGCGTCCCGCCCAAGCCGGCCACTGGCAGGCAGCGGTGGAGGCTCTGGCTGAGGCCTGTAGCGAGCAGGACCCGTTTGGTCTGGTGGTTGTGGATCCGCTCACGAGCGGGTTGCCACCCGGTCAGTCACTCTCCGATGGGGGGGAGGCCAGGTTTGTGAAGCTCGTACCTTTGGGGAGTCGCAGCGAGCGGAACGGCTCGCTAGAAGCAGGTCTGACCCTGGTTAAGCCGATTCGGTTGCGCGAGCTGAAACAGGTGTTGGAGGATTCCGTTCGCGGGACGGGTTCCCAAAATCGAAATTGTCAGCCGGTGGGAAAACCTGATAGCGGTTTGACCGATCCGTCGCTGCGAATCCTCCTCGTGGAGGATAACTCGACCAATCAGAAAGTGGCTCGAGGTATGCTCAGAAGACTGGGCTTACAAGCGGACCTGGCCGGCAACGGCCAGGAGGCGATCCAGTCTTTGCAGACGATGCCCTACCACCTGGTCTTGATGGATGTTCAGATGCCGGTCATGGACGGACTGGAGGCTACCCGTCAGATCCGGTGCCGAACTGGCGATTTTCTGAATTCCCAGGTTCCTATCGTGGCCATGACGGCCTACGCTCGGAGAAGTGACGAGTTGTTGTGTTTGGAGGCCGGCATGGATGACTATATCGCCAAGCCGATCTCCCCCCAGGCCCTGGTCGAGATCTTGCAACGGTGGCTGCCCGGTGGAATTCGCCAAATTCAGGAGGTCGCAGGGTCCGAAATCGAAACGAGAGGGAATTTGTAAACGCCTGGATTTGCAAAAACCGCAGGATTTAAAGTTCGATCACTCGAAAATTGGAAGGGTCTTGATTCCTGCAGAAGTCAGAAGCCTCGCCCAAAAGTTGCCATTTGAAGCGTGTTTCCCGGCCCATTTGAAGCACCTGCTATGGAATGTCCGCCACTCTTTGTCTGGAAACCGGGGCGACTTGCTCGAATTGAGCCTGGGTTTGAGTCTGGATTTTTTGATGCGCTTTTGGGGCTCGGCCATGTATGGCGCTTTACAAAGCCTCGGTGCTCAGACGCTCGAGGTCGCGCCCCTTCCGCCCCAGGAGAGTGCCCTGATGTTGCTGCGCTACGCGGTCCTGGCCTGGCAGTCCAGAACCTCGTCGGGATTCGGTTCGATCGTTCGACTTGGTTTCTTTGAGCCGGGCGAGGTTCCGGCTCCCAGGCTCCATTGCCGATGGCTGGGAGTGGCCGGTCCGTGGGACCCGGCCGGTCCCAACAGCGCGAGATTTCGACTGGAGGTTCTGGACCAGTGGCTGAAAGCGAGCCTGCCGCTTTTCGTCAACCTGCCACGCAGTTATCAGTGGGAAGAGTCCGGTTCCATCACGGTTCAGTTGCGGGAATCCAACGGCAACTACCTGACCCTCTTTCCCAATCTGCCTTTGGAGCGCTACGCTCCCTCGTGGGAATTTGAGTCGGTGCTGCAGGCCGAGGCTGCGGAACGTCTACTCGACATGCCCGACCCTTGTGAACTCGTTCCGCTTCCGGCGGGGACCCTCGAGCATCCGCTGGTTGACGGTTGGGGTCGTAGCGGCTACGGGTCGAGTCGACGAATGGTGGTGAAGGCGCTGGATATTCTTTTAAATCATGCCCGGCGCCGAAGTTCGGGAGAACGGGAAGATGGCAACACCTGGTACAGCCGCCTCACCAACGTGGGAGAAATTTTGAATCGAGCCGATACATCAGGTTTCGTGGAGAAGTATGTGAGCGTCGCTCGTCAGGAGCAGCAGGTGCTCAATTCACCAGATTCCTGAGCTTTTCGGCGAGATCGTGCCCCAACCAGCTGAGGTGGCCCAGGGAAAGTTCCGGCGAGCACATGACGCAAAGCACGCAGTCCGTGTCCTTGACAACCATCGCCACCATCCGACCCTCTTCGCCTTCTACGAGAAGATGTTGAATTTGGCCCAACCTGGCTTCTTCGGAGGCTGCCGAAGAGAGCATCACCAGAGAGCTCACCAGGGCCGCCAGCGAGTGCTCATCCACCTGTCCGGGGTTGCAGCTGGTAATCGGCAGGCCGTCCACGGAGGCAACCGAGGCCACTTTGATGGAGAAGTTTTCCGCGCAGATCTGCTCCAGGAAGTTCTTAACGGCGGCTTCTATTGAGGGATCGGTTGAGAGAGGGGTCTTTACCTTGGGTGTCATTGTAGGGCCTCCAACTGCACTATCAGTGCTTTGATGAGCTTCACCACCTGGGTCTGTTCCCGCACATCCACAGGCAAAATGGGTACCTTGAGACCGCAGTCCTGAACTGTCTGCATGTAGTGTCCCACGTGGGGCAAATCCGACTGATCGTAGTGGGTGATCCCGACCACGATGGCTCCGTCGCCAGCCCATTTGCTGTAGTATTCCAGGTACTCTTTGCAGTCATCAATGGGCTGGGCCGAGCTGTTGTTGACCAGCAGGACGATGCCGTCCGCTCCGCGGCTGACGACTCCCCATAGCGAGCGAAAACGTTCTTGTCCGGGCACGCCGAACAAATTGACCCAACAGTCGTTCTCTAGCTGCAAACGCCCGTAGTCGATTCCGACGGTGGTCTCGGCTTTGCTGGATTCGATGCCGGATAAGTTCTTTACGTCCGTGTTGACCGGCGTGATACTGCTCACCTGACGGATGGCGGTAGATTTTCCAGCGCCCATGCGACCGACGAAGACGATCTTAAGT
>JAFKGI010000043.1 GCA_017307785.1 Vulcanimicrobiota bacterium
CGCCGACTTATCCAGGAGAACTACGAAAAATCAATAAGCTATAGTCTGTATGAATAGCTTGGAAACCCTCAAAGCCTTTCGAGTTTTTGCTGAAACGCTCAATTTTACCCACGCCGCTGAGCAACTCCATCTCTCCCAACCCGCGTTGCATACCAAAATTCAGGAACTTTCCAAGTCTCTCCAAAGCCAGCTCTACACCAAAGAGGGAAGACTGCTGAAGCTCACCGCCCAGGGTCAAAAACTGGCCGCTTTCGCCCGGGAAATAGAAATGCGCGTCAGCGACTTTCATCGAGAGGATCAGCCCCTGAGAGTTGCGGCCGGCCAGGGGGCTTATCTTTACTTGCTGGGGCCCGCCCTCAAGAAGCTCAAAGAACCGGCCCGGCTTTTGCTCGGCGATGCCGAAGCGGTAAGAAGCGGCCACGCCGACTTGGCCGTGGGCCCCAGACCGTCCGACCTGACCCACCTGACGGCTTTGCCCTTGCGGGACATCGGCCAGGTCCTGCTGGTGCCCAGAGAGCATCCACTGGCCAAGAAGCGCAGACTCAAGCTCAAAGACTGTCGGGACCTGCAGCTGGTGGTTCCGCCCGCCGACCGTCCTCAGCGCCAACTTTTGGATCAGGCCCTACCGCCCTATCAGGTGACAGCTGAAGCGGTCGGCTGGGAACTTACTCTGCATTTTGTCGCCCTTGGAATGGGAATGGCGGTGGTGAATTCCTTCTGTCCCGTTCCCAAAGGCTTCGTTGCCAAGCCCTTGGAGGAACTCCCCTGCGTGCGCTATCACATCTTTCTTCCTCAGGCCTATGTCAGGCCAGGAGCTCAGAAATTTGTTCAGCTACTCCTCAAAGCGTAAATCACTCACTCCCGGGGGCTTCTTACGCAACAGTGGCGAGACCGGTTTCTTCATCACAAAGTGGTCCAGAAAGGCCAACGTATAGTCGGCGATCAAGTCCTCGTAGTCCGGGTCCAGGATGCTCCAGGAGGTGTGCAGCGCGCCTTCAAACTCCACGAAGCACTTGGGCTTGCTGCTGCGGTCGTAAGTCCCATTGGGACGTGCCACCGGCGGCGTAATAAAGTCGTCTTCGGTCCCCCCCTGGTACATCACCGGCGCTCGTAGGGCCAGCGAACCGTGTTCCAGATAAGGCGTGGTGAAAGGGGAGAAACACACCACCGCCTGGGGTTGGAAGCCGTAGCTATCCCAGGCAGGAATGGCTCCGCTCAGTCCCATCGAAGTGTAGCCGCCCAGCGAGTGCCCCATCAGAACCAATCGCAATGGATCGACTCGTGGGTCCGTGCGCACTGCACGCCAGATCTCGCTCAGGTCCTCGGCACGGTCCCGATAGGTGTCCGGCGTCCACATGCTCGGATCGTCGAAGCTGATTTGGGGTTCCGGGGGAATGCCGGTTCCGAACAGGGCATCCTTGTGATTCGGAGCTACCACCACGTAGCCGGCCTGGGCCAGCGTGCGCATCAAGGGCGCCGACTGGTTGTTGACTCCTCGCCAGCCGTGCGAGAAGAGCACGGCGGGAGATTTGGCGGCGTTCTTGGGCCACCAGATCATCACGGGCCGACCGGCCAGCTGTCGTTTCTCCACGGTCTGTGCCCAAAGGGGCGGGCATAGGAGCAAGAGGAGCAGCAACAGGCGCATCAGGAACAGTTCCCCTTTCGCCGAAAGGCCTCCCCCTGCTTCAGGCGTCTGGATTCGGAAATAAAGGCCCCTTCAAGCCCATCAGCGAACGCAACTTGCCTATGAGCAACTTGTCACCGATTCAAGAACTTCTGGTCGCCGCCGCCTGGGCGGATGGCCAACTGGCCGAAAAAGAAGCCGTTTTTCTGCGTCGCGTGCTGGCCAATGGCTGCGTCAGCGTTTCTCAGATTGAGGCCTGCCTGAGCGCGCCCACCGTTGAATTCGGTGACGTGCTCGGCCGTCTCAGCGTGGGCGCCGCCGGCGAAGACGTCATGCGGGAGGTGCTCAGCATGCTGCAGAGCGACGGCGCCCTGCACAGCAAAGAGCAGGACCTGATCAGTCGACTGGCCCAGCATCTTGAGTTCACCCCCGAGAAAGTCGAAAAGATTCGCCGCGAACTCTCGAACTGAGGGTTAATTTTTCCACTCTTTCGCCACTCCCGGGGGAAGCTCGCGCAGGTGCTTGATGAATAGCACCGTGGTCCAAATTTCTTCGTCTTTCAACATTCCGCCGAAGGCAGGCATGCCCGTCAGGCGCACGCCCCGCTTGGCGAAGGTGAACAGCACCGCGTCGGGATCGCCCGGAGTTCGCTGCGTGGAAAACTGCGGGGCTGGGGGATAGAAGGCTCGCCCGAAGTCGGCCACCACGTCTTTGTCTCCGTGACAGCCCGCGCAATTGTTCCGATAAAGCTTGAGTCCGGCCAGCAGATTCGCATCATTTAATGCCACCGGATTCTCTTGATGGGGACTGTTCTTTTCCATCCAGGCATCCAGTGCCGTATGAGCAAACTTGCGCTCCAGGGTGCCCGGCCTCTCGTCCGCATTGGCTGGAATCCATCCCAGCGAGGCGGCGCCGTAGGCTCCCACCCCGAGCCCTACCAGCGTCACCAAGACCCCGCCCAGAAAGCCTTTCCACTGCATCGCGCCAACCCCACTTCATGAAATTTTCAGTTGCTTTTGCCATCTTAAACAGATGAGCGCCATCAACACCAATTCTTCGCCCCTGGCACACAGGCCCAAGACGGCCGGTCCAGCTCGGCAAACCGCACCGCAACTGCCTGTCGACGGATTTCAGCCGGCCGAACAGACCTCTCGCAGTCCCTGGGGATTCGCCGGCACCGCGATGGTCCTGCTGGCTGGTGGTGCCGCGCTGACCGGCTGCACCCAGGCCCCGCCGGTGCAGCCCATCCAGGCCACCACGCCGATGCCTCTGGAGAATCCGCAGTTGATGCTTTTGCCCGAGGGTGTGGTGCGAGTCGATTTGGATCGCTCCACCACGACCACCACTTCCACCGACAGCGACGGAAATACCACCAGTTCCGAGAGCGATGACCCCTACAGCACCGTCGGCGTTTACATGGGCGGCGGGATTTTCCGGGACACGAACGACAACCTGGTTTTCGTTCCTCAGCTGGCGTTAGGTCAGGAAGTCGGTCTAACCCAGTTCCAGCAAGCCCGCCTGGGCGACTCCGAAGGACGCTGGTTCGGCAGCCCCACTCTGACCCGTCAGGCGGATGGTAGCGTTACCACCAGTCGTCTCTCTCCCGACAGTTTCCGCAGCACTCCCGGTAGCGTCCAGACTATCTCGGGCCGCCGCGCCAGCGACGAAGTCGTGCGCACCAACGGCGGCCTGGAAATCCGCGAATGGGGTAGGGCACGCTACGAGATCAAGCAAAATGGCAACGGTATCCAGGTCTTCAAATACGGTCGCCAGACCCACACCTTGACTCGTCAAGACAACACCATCCACGTGCAAAAATACGACCGCCGACCTGACGTCATCACTCAGGACGGCGGAACCATCACGGTCACCGAATCCTACAGCAGCCGTCCCAAGACGATCACCCAGACCGAGAACGGTTTCCACGTCGAACAGCGGGGCTATCGTCCCTACACCGTCAACTACTCCGACAGCGAAGTTCGCTCCGACCACAACTGGCAGAAGCCTATCATCCTCCGTTAGCCCCGCTTTAGAATTCTTGACGCGCCGCGGGTATGCCAATACCCGCGGCTGTTGCCTGATCGAGCCTACAATGGGGGTATGTTCAGTCAGCAGACCCTGCAAAAGCATTCCCGCCTGCGCGGTGCCGAAGTGACCCACAGCGTCTGTCCTTACTGTGCTGTAGGCTGCGGCCAGAACGTCTACACCAAAGCGGGCCAGGTCATCAACATCGAGGGCAACCCCGACAGCCCCATCAACGAAGGGACCCTCTGTCCCAAGGGGGCCAACACCTTTCAGTTGCTGCACAATCCTCATCGCGTCAAGCATGTGCTCTATCGGGCCCCCTTTGCCACTCGTTGGGAACGCAAGCCGATTGACTGGGCCATCGAGCAAATCTCCCGGCGCATCAAGCAAGAGCGTGATGAGCACCTTGAGGGCAACGCTCTCAAAACCATCGGGACCTTAGGTGGGGCCACCCTCGACAACGAAGAGAACTACTTGATCAAAAAGTTATTCTCCGGGGGTCTCGGAGTGTTGTCGGTCGAGAATCAGGCGCGAATATGACACTCCGCTTCGGTGCCCGGTCTGGGCACCAGTTTTGGCCGGGGAGCGGCCACCACCTATCTCCAGGATCTGGAGAACAGTGACTGCATCCTGATCATGGGCTCCAACATGGCCGAAGCTCATCCCGTCGGTTTTCGCTGGCCCATGAAGGCCAAAGCCAAAGGCGCGCAACTGATCCATGTGGACCCGCGCTTCACCCGCACCTCCGCCATGACCGATCATCACGTGCAGATTCGGGCCGGCAGCGATATCGCTTTCCTGGGTGCCATCATCCACTATGTGCTGGAGAACGAGCGATGGTTTCCTGAATACGTCAAAGCCTACACCAATGCCGCCCTGCTCGTCGATAAAGAGTTTGAGGATACGGAGCAACTCGATGGTCTCTTTTCTCAGGCGGGTTCCTGGGCTTATCAGGACCAGGCCCACCAGGAAGAGAGCCACGGCCTGGACGGCGGAGCCACCACTCATGACGCACCTCAGAAAAGCTCTTCTCATCCTGACACTCCTCGGGATGAGAGCCTTCAGCATCCTCGCTGCGTCCTGCAAGTTTTGAAGAGGCACTTCCGCCGCTACACGGCCCAGCGGGCTGCGGAAATCTGCGGCTGCACGGCTGAGGAGATCGAGAGGGTCGCGAAGCTTTTGTGCGACAACTCCGGTCGCGAGCGCACCAGTGCGATCTGCTATGCCGTCGGTTGGACCCAGCATTCCACCGGGGTGCAGATCATTCGGGCCGCGGGGATCCTGCAGTTGCTCCTTGGCAATATCGGGCGACCCGGCGGGGGGATCATGGCTTTGCGCGGTCACGCCAGCATTCAGGGCTCCACCGATGTGCCCACCCTCTATGATTTGCTCCCCGGTTATCTCCCGCAACCCACCAGTCACAAAAGCCACGATACTTTGGACGGCTACGTCGAGTGCGAGGGGTTGCCCAACGGCTACTGGACGCACTTCCGCAAGTTTGCCGTCAGCCTGCTCAAAGCTTGGTATGGGGATAAGGCTCACGCCGAGAACGATTTTCTTTACAGTCACTTGCCGCGCATCGACGATGACTACTCCATGCTGCCGATGTTTGACCGCATGACTCGCGGTAAAGTCCACGGCTATTTCCTCATCGGGCAGAATCCGGCGGCCGGCAGCCCCAACTCGGGATTGGCCCGCGCCGGGTTGCGTAAGCTGAAGTGGCTGGTGGTGATGGACTGGTTCGAAACCGACAGCGCCGTCTTCTGGAAAGCCGATCCCACCGGTCCTCCCGCCACCGAAGTGGGCACCGAGGTCTTCTTCCTGCCCGCCGCCTGTTCTCCCGAAAAGGAAGGCAGTCTGACCAACACTCAGCGATTGCTGCAATGGCACGACAAAGCAGTGGAACCACCCGAGGATTGCCGCTCCGATTTGTGGTGGATCTATCAGCTGGGCAACAAACTTCGGCAGCTCTACGCCGGCACTCCTAACTGCCCGCTTCTGGACCTGACCTGGGATTACGGAAAAGAAGGACCGGACGCCAAACTAGTCCTTCAGGAAATCAACGGCAAAGATCAGCGGAACAACCTGATCCAGACTTTCGATGACTTGAAAGACGACGGTTCCACCAGCTGTGGTTGCTGGATCTATTCAGGGGTTTATCCGAAAGAGAACCGGGCCCGCGAGCGCACGGAAAAGAACTGGGGATTTGCCTGGCCCAAGAATCGGCGCATTCTTTACAACCGAGCCTCGGCCGATCCGGAAGGCAGGCCCTGGTCGGAGCGCAAGAAGTACGTCTACTGGGACGGCGAGAAATGGACGGGCAAGGACGTACCGGATTTCGAGCCCAAAAAGAGCCCGGACTATCGACCCTCCGAGGACGCTAAGGGGATGGATGCCATAGCCGGTGACCGACCTTTCATCATGAAGCCGGACGGTTTAGCGCTGCTTTTCGCTCCGGCCGGGACCCGCGATGCGCCGCTGCCGGCTCACTACGAGCCGGTCGAATCGGTCACTCACAATCGCCTTTATCATCAGCAGGACAGTCCCGGCATGCGCCATTTCGAAGGTCGCCTCAACCATCTGGCGCGAGGCGTCCATCCGGAATACCCCGTGGTGGGATGCACCTTTCGCGTCACCGAGCACTATTTGAGCGGCCCCATGAGCCGCTTTAACAGCTGGCTGAACGAGCTAATGCCGGCCATGTTCGTGGAGCTGAGTCCGGAACTGGCGCAACTGCACGGTATCGAGAACGGTGGCTGGATTCGTGTGACCTCGCCTCGAGGCCGCATCGAAGCGCGCGCGCTGGTGACCCGAAGGATCAAACCGATGCGAGTGAACGGCAAAACCGTCCATCAGATCGGGGTGCCTTTCCATTGGGGCTTCGCCGGCGAGACGGCCGGCGGCATTGCCAACGACCTCACCTCGCTGGTGGCCGATCCCAACGTCAGCATGCACGAGGGCAAGGTCTTCACTTGCCGTGTCGAGCGCGGTCAGCCTCAGCTTCAAAAACCGACCAAGAAAGAAGCTCGCTGGGCCAATCGCGAGCCGATTCCCGACACCCCCCAGGCGGCTCAGCCGGAAGGACACTTGCGATGAAAACCAGCTATACGGAAATGGGTTTCTTTACCGATACTTCGGTGTGCATCGGCTGTAAAGCCTGCGAGGTGGCCTGCAAGCAATGGAATCAACTGCCTTCCGACGGCTTCCATTTTACCGGCCACAGCTACGACAATACCAGTCATCTTTCGGCCACTACCTGGCGCCATGTGGCTTTCCAGGAAAAGGACGACCGCTGGCTGATGCTCAGCGATGTCTGTAAGCACTGCCAGACCGCTCCATGTCAGCAGGCCTGTCCGACCGGCGCCCTGATTCACAACGAGTTTGGCGACGTCTACGTGCAGCCCGATATTTGTAACGGTTGCGGGTATTGCGTCACCGCCTGCCCCTTCGGCGTGATCGCTCGGGCCGAGGAAGATGGGCACGCCCACAAGTGCACTCTTTGCTACGACCGCCAGAAAGATGACCTGGTGCCGGCCTGCGCCAAAGCCTGTCCCACCGAATCCATCCAGTTCGGACCCGTGGAGGAATTGCGGGTGCGGGCCAAAGAGCGCTTGCGACAGCTTCAGGGAAAAGGCGACACGGTCAGCAGTCTCTACGGCGTGGATGACCTGGGCGACTATGGCAAGCTCAACGCCTTCTTTCTAATTCAGGGCCACCCCGAGGAATACAACTTACCTGAGAAACCGAAGAATCCGTTCCAGGGAATGAAGCAACGCTATGCGCTCAGTCTGGGCACGGGTGCGCTCTTGACGGCGGCCGCCGCCTGGTTGCTGAGGAAACGATGAGCAAGTATTACGATGTCCCGATGCTGCAGGAGCCGGTCTGGACCAGGGAAGTGGCGCTCTACTTCTTCCTGGGCGGACTCTCGGCCGGAGCTTACCTGATTTCTTGCACGCACGCCGATGCGCGCATCGCTCGCAAGGCCGCCAGGCTGGCGGCCGGGGCCGCGCTGCCCTGCGCCCCGCTGTTGATCGCGGACCTGGGGGACCCCAAGCGCTTCCTCAACATGCTGCGCATCTGGAAACCCGGCAGTCCCATGAACCTCGGGTCCTGGATTCTCACCACCTACACGCCCCTCTGCATGCTGCAGGCGGTCAAGCCTGTGAAGATTCCTCAGATCGCCGGAATCCCGTTGGCTATCGGATTAGCAGGCTACACCGGTGTCTTGCTCAGCACCACCAGCAACCCGCTCTGGTGCAAGAACCCCTGGCTGGGACCGCTTTTTTCGGCCAGCGCCATGCACTCGGCCTGTTCCGCCCTGCTGCTCACCGAGCAAGACCCACCATTGCAAAAGCTCGATGCCGTCAGCACCGCCGCAGAACTGGCCGCTCTGAGCGCCTTCCAAAAACTACCCGACACCCCGGCCCTGGCCGCCGGCCTCATCCTCCCGGTAGCCCTCAGCCTGTGCAAACGCCCGAAATTGGCCGCCGCCGTGGCTCTCCTCGGCGGACTGGTCCTGCGGTATCAGATGGTGATGGGGGGCAAGAAGGCCGTGGCTGATAGTGTTGGCAAAACCTAGCCACCGGGAAAATTAACTCCAGTCGCGAATTTCGACGCGTGCGCTACTGGCTCTGGTTTCTCCTACTCGGTTGCGGCTGCTCCCATCTCGGTCCTCGCAGCCAGCCCAAGGCCCCTCCCACCCAGGTCTCTACCGGTCTGCAGTTGGTCGAGAACCTGCAGACTCCGCTCGCTTCTGGCCAATCGCTCGCCTGGTCAGTGGCCCTTAGCATGGTGTGGAGAAAGGCCGAGAGCGAACTTTTTAAGGGACCCATCTTGTTGGGAGATGACTCCGCGCTGCGAGGTAAGATTTGTTCCGTCGAAGCCACAGATCTTCCCGGCAACTGGGTCACCACGGGAGCACAGCGAGGCCCCGGGGGAGCTGAATTAACATGCTCTCTGGCGGCCAAGATGCCATTCGCTGTTCCCTACTTCCAGAACGATCAGCCGCTCAACTATCGCGATTCTAGGGGCCAAATCCGGCAGGTCGCCTCCTTCGGGATTCGGGCCCGGGACGAGTACGCGTATTGGGCATTGCGGGAGCAAGCGGAGATTTTGTTCCGTACCGAAGGCAAGGACGACGGCCCGATTCCTCCGCTGGACGAGTTCGGACTGGACTTGTGCCGCACCTCGAGACCCTGGCGCCTGCTGGTCGCCGTGATTCACCGTCCGGCCAGCCTGCAAGACGGAATCGCCCGCGTCCAAAAGCTCACCCGAGAGTGTCCGCATCAGCCGGATTACCAGTTTCGAATCGGCTCTAATGACCAGTTGCTGGTGCCCGAGCAGAACTTCGAGTGCTCCGTGCAAACGAGCCACAAGCTCCAGAATCCCGGTTGGCCCCCTCAGCTGAATATCAAGCAACGACTTTACTGGGAGCTCAATCGGGGGGGAGCCGAACTGAACACGGAGGCCAAGATGATGGTCTCACCCGTCCCCAGCCTTTATTATTTCGACAAGCCTTATTTGATTTATGTGGAAACCCGCCTGAAGCACCAGCCAATCTTTGCGATGTGGGTGGATGGAGCCGGCTCTTTGCAGCCCTATGCTGCATCTTCAAAATGAACTACGGCTTGTCGCGATGCTCTCCCTGAGGCACTGGATGAGGCACTTCCCAACCGAAGTAGACCTCGACGCGGTGTAATTTCCCGTTTTTCACGGTGTGAACTTCAGTGTTGCGGAAGCGCTTAGAATAGCGGCCGACGCCTTCGTAGGTGACGAAGACCACTTCGCCGGAAGCCACCAGGTGAATGAGGTCAAACGACTGGATCTCTTCGCTGTTGGGCCAGCACAATTCGAAATATTTGGCCCGGTCGATTTCGTGATCGAGAGGACTCACGAACAGGAAGTCTTCGGCCACGATCGCCTCCAGGGCAGCGCGATTGCGCTCCGTGTAGGCCTGAAAAACCGCTCGCACCACTTGCTCCTGAGTCATAGACACCTCCCAATCGTTGACCCGCAGCATATCCTCGAAGGGCCGTCCGGAGCCCCGTATGCGCATACCGACCCTGCGGTAGTTTCGTCTGAGAACCACTTCCAGGGGGAATAACTGGATCCATGAAGCGCTGGTTCTTTGGCTGTATCGTCTTAATCGCCGTTTACCATCGTTTCTATCAAGGCTCCTGGCGGCCCTCAGACATTCGCGTTGAAGGAATCGCCCTTGGGGACGACTTGGCTGTCATTCGCACCAAGTACCCGGAACTCCAAAACGAAGGAGACCACTGGAGCCACACCTGCCAGCATCACGGTAGGTTTGATACCTTCGAATCCTGGACTCTCCGGGATTCGAACGAAAAAGTCGTTTCCGTTCGAGGCTGGCACCTCGATATTGGTTCTCACCACTTCTCTCCGCTCGAACCCCAAAGTCTTCGGCGGCTCCAAGCCCTGCTCGGGCCTGCCCATTCTCCTCAAGTGTCGGTATTCATCTGGCCTCAATACCACTTGAAAGTTTTTGCCGATGGCAACCACGATTCGGTCACAATGGCCACTCTCGACCATGGTATCCGGTAGGTCAGCCGCTGAGGGATTTCATCCAGCGCTTCCTTTGCGCATCCGTCGCCTCGGGGGCAGCTTTGCGCAGGATCTCGCCCAGGGCGGACCGGGCGGCGCCAAAGGCCATGGGCGAAATCCCGGCAAAATGGCGCTCCACCAGCGCGTAGCTATTGCTACCCCATCCGGGTCCTTCGCTCACCGCGCCACAACGGGTAATCACCAGCAGCCGCTCCAAATCACGGCAAGCTTTATCGAACTCCGACGGCTTCAAGCCCAGAGCCTTTCGCAGTTGCGCTCGGCCTACTTCCGCGCTGGCAGACCGAAGATGCTGATAGACTCGATAAGCGGTCTGGCTCAGGCCGCCGTCCTCATAGAGCTCCTCCACCTCCAAAGCCCCACGAGCTCCCAGGAACACCGGGAGCAGGGAGGCATGGACCAGCATCACCTGAGACCCCAACAGATGCCCGGCCCAGGCCCGTCCCTCGGCCGGCAGCTGGTCTTTCCAGGCCCAGGCGTTCTGGAAGCCCACGTCCCAGCCGGAAAACGGGCCCTGATGCCCCTGGACGGCCCACAACAAGCACGGCCACAAACCAGTCTTGCCGGGAAGGACGGTGCACAGGCCGACCGACTTCAACCACTTTTCACATTCCGAGTACTTCACGCACAGACTCCAACAAACGCTGGGCCTCGACCGGTTTCTCCAGGAACGAATCGGCCTGGTCTTCCGGATCGTCGACGGCGCTGCCGAAACCCGAGGTCAATATCACCCGCATCTCCGGCCGCCGGGCCCGCAGTAGACGCGCCAGTTCCGGGCCTTTCAGGCCCGGCATCATCACGTCGCTGAGCAGCAAATCCAGGCTGCCCTGATGGGCTTTTTCCACCCGCAAGGCTTCGCCTGCGTCGGCCGCCTGCAAGACCCGGTAGCCCTGCCGCTCCAGCAGGGCCGCAAACACCTGCCGCACCGGCTGGCTGTCCTCGGCCACCAGAATGGTGCGACTCTCTCCTTGAGCTACGGGGGGTCGTGCCGGCCGCTCTACCTGCACGGTGCCCTCTCCGGGGGGCCAGCTGATTACGAAGGTCGTCCCTTCTCCGGGGCGCGAATCCAGCTCCAGATGGGCCTCGCTTTGCTTGACGATGCTGTAGACGGTGGATAGGCCCAGGCCAGTGCCCTTGCCGGCTTCTTTGGTGGTGAAGAAGGGCTCGAAAATGGAAGCCTTGATTTCCTCGCTCATCCCCGTGCCCTGGTCGCTCACGGTCAGACGTACCCGGCCCTGCATGGTGTCCGTGGAAATCTGAATGATGCCTCCGGCCGGCATCGCGTCGCGGGAGTTGATGACCAGATTCATCAGAACCTGGGCAAAGTGAGTGCGGTCCAGCAGAATCGTGTCCGGAAAGGCCGTGCAGCGCACCTCCAGCTCCACGTCGGGCCCCAGCAGACGCCGTAGCATCTGCTGCAACTCTTCCACTCCGTGGTTGATGCCCATGACCTCAGGGGCAGCCGCCTGACGCCGCCCCACGATCAGAAGTTGGCGCGTCAAAGCCGCTCCGCGCCGAGCCGCCCGCAACACTTCCTCAAAGCAAGCGCCCGCCTCTCCTTTGGGCTCCAGTTCTTCCTGGGCGATCTCGGTAAACCCAATGATGGTCGAGAGCAGGTTGTTGAAGTCATGCGCGATGCCCCCGGCCAGTCGACCCAGAGCCTCCATCTTCTGGGCCTGTTGCAACTGCATCTCCAACTGTCGGGTGAAGGTCATGTCCGTCAACATGCCCAGCACCAGCCCGTCACTCAAAAGCGCCAGCGAGAGGCTGGCCCAGATGGTTTTGCCCCCCAGCGGTCCGCTCAAGGGCATCAAGCAGGCCCCTTCCGGCAGCGGGTCGGGCAGCTCCAGCAACCGAAAACCCTGCAACACATCGGCAGAACAGCCTAGAATCTGAGCCAGGCGCTGGTTGAAAAACTGCAGTTCCCCCTGCGAGTTCATCAGACAAATGCCCTCGGAGGCCCTCTCGAAGATCTGCTCGTAGCGCTTTTGCATGGTTCGTAGCGAGCTGCGGTCGGCGTAGTCCTGCAGTGCCCGGCGAATGGCCGGCACCAGCCGCTTCAAGTTGCGCTTCATCACATAGTCATGAGCCCCGGCCTTGAGGCAGGCTACGGCCGCTTCCTCGCCGATGGTTCCCGACACCAGCAGAAAAGGCACATCCAGCCCGACCTGGCGATACAGGCGCAGTGCATCCAGGCCGCTGAAGCCCGGCACGTTGTAGTCCGACAAGATCAAATCGCAGCCGCCGCTCAGCAAGGCTCGCTCGAAGGCCTCCTTGGTATCGACCCGCTCCAATTCCGCGCGCAGGCCCTCGCTCTCGAACAGTAGCCCGATCAGCTCGGCGTCGGACAGGTCGTCCTCCACCAATAGAATGCGCACGGTCGGCTCAGACATGTGGACATTTCCCCCCGTCATTCCATCCCCCGATAGCCCTCGAGGATGGCGGCGAACTGGTCCTCAATGGCCAGGAATGTCTCCACCAAAAGCGGTTCAAAGTGAAAGCCGCTCTGAGTGCGGATGATTTCCCGGGCTTCCTGGTGGGTCATGGCGTCCTTGTAGCAGCGCTTGCTGGTCAGTGCATCATAGACGTCGGCCACCGCCATGATTCGGGCGGACAGAGGAATCTGAACGCCTCGCAGTCGGTCCGGATAGCCGCTGCCGTCCCACTTCTCGTGATGGGAACGCGCGATTTGCAGTCCGAACTGAAGAAACTCATTGCGCGGATGGTTGTGGGTCACGGATGCCAGAGTTTCAGCTCCCCGCAGCGTGTGCGTCTTCATGATCTCGAATTCTTCCGTGGTCAACTTGCCGGGTTTCTTCAGAATGCCGTCGGGAATCGCCACTTTGCCGATATCGTGCAAGGGACTGGCCTGAAAAATGCGGTCCACGAAATCCTCATCCACCAGATCCGGGTAGCTGCCCGTAGCCCGCAGACGGGTGGCCAGCAAGCGACAGTACTGGCGGGTGCGCTCCAGATGGGTTCCGGTCTCGTCGTCGCGCGACTCGGCCAGTTTGGACATGGCGAAAATGGTGGTGATATGCGAGTCGATAGTCTCGCGAACCTGTTCCTGAACCATTTGCTCCAGGCGGTCGCGATGGCCCTTCAGCTCCAGATGGTTCTGAATACGGGCTCGCACCACGCTGATGCGAAACGGCTTGGTGATGTAGTCCACCGCTCCCAGGGCCAGGCCTCGTTCCTCGTCTTTGGGCTCGCTCTGGGCGGTGACGAACATCACCGGAATGTGGGCCGTGCGCACATCTTCGCGCAAGGCTGTCAGCACCTCGTAGCCATCCAGGTCGGGCATCACTACGTCCAACAAAATCAGGTCGGGCGGCTGACTACGGGCCAGCTCCAGGCCGCGTTCTCCGCGGGTCGCGGCCACAATCGAGTAGTGCTCCTTGAGGCCTTCCAGCAGCACGTGGATGTTGCTGGGAGTGTCGTCGATCACCAGCAGCCGAGCCTTCATAGCAGTTCGTCCAGGAGAGCGCGTGCCCGGTCGACTTCGAACTCTTCCATCCAGACTTTCAATTGCACAGCCTGAGGCGCCAGCGCCGTTCCTTCCATTTCTTGCACTACCTCCTCCAGGGTCACGAATGCCACTCCCAGATCTTGATCCAACATTTCGCGCAGTCGGCTTAGAAGCGCGCTCACTCTAACCTGGTTCAGCACCTTGCCGGTCGTGCGGGCGGACAGTTCCACTTCCGCCAGTCTCAGCACGCCCTGGGTGACCCGTTCGAGCTCCTGACGCAATACGGACACTTCCAGTCGTCCTTCTTCGAATTGGGCGCACTGGGCGGCCAGGACTTCCGCCCCCAGGTTGGCGGCTGCTCCCTTGAGGGTATGCACCAGGGCCTTGAGTTCCTGACCCTGGGCTGCCTCCAACCGCGGGATGGATTCTTGTTGGCGTCGAGCGAACTGCAGCAGCAAAGAGCGATACAGGCGGCGATTACCGCCCAGGCGGTGTAGGCCGACCCGGCAGTTGACTCCGGCGACCGCCGGAAAGTCTTCTTCTTCCAGTTCCATATCCGGCGAAGGCGGCGAACCATCTTGCAGGAAACGGCGCAAAGTCTGAGCCAGCGCCTCGGGATTGATGGGCTTGCTCAAGTAGTCGTCCATGCCCGCGGCCAGACAGAGTTCCCGATCCTCGCGGCGAGCGTTGGCGGTCATGGCCACGATGGGCAGGCGATGGCCCAGTCCGCGCGCCCGTCGGGTGGCTTCCAACCCGTCCATCTCGGGCATTTGCAAGTCCATCAAGACCAGGTCGAAAGCTTCGCGTTCCAGCGCCTCTAGAGCTTGCTGGCCGGTCGCAGCCAGGGTTACCTTCAGGCCGAAAAGGCGCAGGATTTCACGGGCCACTTCCTGATTGATATCGTTGTCCTCGACCAGCAGCACGTGGCTTTCGCCCCACTGTCGTTCCGGCTCTTCGAGCACAGCCTGATTGTTGCGCCGCCGTGTGCGCGCCGCCTCCAAAGCCTGAGAGAAGCCGTTTTCGTGGATGGGTTTGGTCATCACCCCGTCAAATCCCAGGCGGAAAGCAGCGGCCAGGTCTTCCACTCGGGCCAGCATAAAAAACAGGCTGTCCTGGAGACCTTCGTGCAGCTTGAGGCATTGAAAAATCTCATCCAGTTGTTCCAGGCGGCCGTCCAGGACTACCACCTGGAAGCGCGCGTCCGCGGCCAGATAGACTGCTTGTTCCGCGGATTTGAGCATCTGACAGGGACATCCCAGACGCGCCAGCACCGTCTGAAAGTTCTGCCGCGATGCTTCGTTTTCGTCCAATAGCAGCACGCGTTGTCCTTGAACTTCCGGCTGCCCCGGCGCTTGCGCTAAACCGAAGCGGGAAGTAAACGTGAACCTGCTGCCTTGCCCGGGCCTCGATTCCACCGAGATGGCTCCACCCAGCAGCTCCACGAACCGCTTGGTGATAAACAACCCCAAGCCTGTTCCCCCGTAAAGGCGGGTGGTAGAGCTGTCGGCTTGACTGAAAGGCACGAAAGTGCGTTCCAACTGGCGTTCGGTCATTCCGATGCCGGTGTCGGCCACGCAGAATTCCAACAAGACGGTGGAGTCATCCTGAGAGCGCTTGCGCACGGAAATTTCAATTTCGCCCCGGGGGGTGAACTTGACTGCGTTGCTGCAAAGGTTCATCAGGATTTGCGTCAGCCTCAACGAGTCGCCTCGCAGGTGGCGCGGCAGTCCCGGCTGCACGTCAAAGTGCGAGTGCAGGTCCGGCTTGTCCTTAGACCACACCGAGATCATGTGGGTCACCTGGTCGAGAACTCCGTCGAGCTCGAAGTCGTCGAGCTCGAGATGTAGTTGCCCGGCTTCGATCTTGGAAAAATCCAGCACGTCGTTGATGATGCGCAGCAGCCCCTGGGCGGCCCGCTCCAGCTTCTCCAGGTAATCGAGCTGGCGCTCTCGCTGTGGACTTTGCCGGGCCAAATGGAGCAACCCGATGATGCCGTTCAGAGGGGTGCGGATCTCGTGGCTCATAGTGGCCAGAAAGGAGGATTTGGCTCGATTGGCGTTTTCGGCCGTCTGGGTGGCTGCCTGGAGCGCTTCCTGGATGGTTTTCTGGGCCGTCAGATTGTAGCAGCCGTAGAGCAAATGCTGTTGGCCGGCGAAAAGCAGCGAAGTGATCGAGACCTCTACCTGCAGCGAACTGCCGTCGACTCGGCGTAATTCGCTCTCGAAAACACCTGACTCCTGACCGTTGACCAAAAACTCGTGAACGCAACGGCCGACCAGCTGCTCCTCTCGTTGGGCACCCAGCAGATGCAGGGCCGCCGGGTTGCACTGTACCAGCGAGCCCTCGCGGACCACCAACATGGCGGCGGCGGTGGCCTGAAAGAGGTCCTGGAGATTCTGCTCGGATTGGCGCACGTAGTCTCGATTGGCGTTGCGATCGGTCACGTCCAGGCAGTTGATGTAGTAAAACTGCAGCTGGTTGTCCTCCACGATGGGGGAGATGGTCACCTGGAAGTCGGCCTCTCCCAGCTCCAACTCAAAGCTCTGGGTGTAGCCCTGGGCGGCGACTTGCAGAGCGGCCTCGAAGCAGTTGGCTACTGCCTGGCCCTGGGTTTCCCGCAAGCGGTCCAAAAGCGGTTCACCCCGCAGGTCCGCGCCCAGGTGAGCGCGGACGGCCGGTCCGGCCTCGTAGATGAGGCCCTCGGGGGTGACAATCAACTTCATGACTTCAGGACTTTCGAAAACCGCCCTGAGCTTACGCTCCAGAGCCAGCTGACGACGCTCCTGTTCGACCTCGCGAGTGATTTCTCGAGTCACGGCGACGACACAATCTTGGATCGGCGTAAGCTGCAACTCGACCACGCGCGACTGACCCTCGGCACCCCTTAGGCCCAGTTCGCGCGCGACCGCTTCCCCTTGGAATGCCAGGTCGAAGAGGGGCTTGATGGTGGCCTGAAAGATGGCCGCGCCCCAGACCTGTTCCAGGCTTCTCCCTTCGACTTCTGGCGCGGTCAGGCCGTGGGTGCGGCACCAACTTTGATTGACCGAGAGGTAACGATATTGCCGATCTACGCAGGCGATGCTCGGCTCTCGATGCTCCTGCAGATACTCAAATCGGGCCAGGCGGGAGCGGCGCAGGTCTCCAAAGTGGAGATGGCCGATGAGGTGCTGCTGCTCCCGCCGGCCATATTCGTTCACGTAGACTTCGCCGACCCGGTAGTTCGCCTGATAGAGCCCGTCGCTGTCGCAAGCATTGCGCAGAACCCGCAAGAGTTCTTTCTGATCCTCCGGGTTGACCTGTCGATCAAAGCCTGGGCCCAACAAATCCCTTAGAGGGCTATGCAACTGTTGGACAATTCCGGAGCTAAGATACTCCATTTCGAAGTTTTTCTGCAAAGAACGGCGAAATAAAACCAACGGCAAATGATCCAGTGTTTTTAAGAGGATAGGCTGACCGTCGTCTGGTTCCACATGCTAGAAATATGGCAAATCTTATTTAATGTCCTGCTGCGCCTTGTTTTTGCATTTTGTCCAGATATTCGTCCAGCTCCGCATTGCTGGCGAAAACCGCATAGGTGGGTAATGCCTTGATAATATCCAGGACTTTTTTTACTGGTGGCTGCAGGTTTACCAACAACAGGCGACCGCCCGCCGCGACCACCACTTTCTTGGCTTTGAATATGCAGCGCAGGCCGGCGCTGCTGATATAATTAAGGTTCTGCATGTCGAGGATTTGTATAGGTAATTCGCCGACATCGAGGCCGGCCAGGCAGGTTTCTAGCTTTTGCGATGTGTGGGTATCCAACCGCCCATTCAGTTCGATCTGACAGCGGCCATTCTCACTTTTGTAAATCTCGATATCTAACGACATGCAACAAATCCTCCTGTGCTAAGGCCTTTCGCGGCGAGCTCGGACCCCTTCCTGGGATGATTCCAGGTGTATCCTAAAGTATCCTATGTAAAGGAGGGTGGGGAGGTAGGTCTCCCGACCGGGCAGAAACAGGCGCCGGTGCTCACTCGGCGCCGGCTTTTCCTGATTCTCTATGTGTTCTGCGTGCTGGTCTTCTTCGAAGCCTGTATACGCCTGGCCGTGCGCAGCGAGCAGTTTGTGCTCAAACTTTACAGCGACGACAACGACCGCTTCTGGCGTCTCTGGTTCGCCGCCCGGGGTCGACCCGACGACAAGGCCGTCTTCTATTGTCACCAATACAGTCCCACGCGCGGCTGGATCGTCTCTCCAAACCTGCGAGACGTCCACTGCATGCCCACCCAGCCGGACAAGTTTCTCAATACCAACGCTCACGGGTTGCGAGGCAAACAAGAATTTGACTACGCCCGCAAACCCGGGGTTCGACGGGTGGCGGTCTTCGGAGACTCGTTCACCTTTGGCGAGGAAGTCAGCGACAACGAGACCTATCTGGCCTACCTGGCCGAGCAGTTTCCCGGCTCGGAAATCATGAACTTCGGCGTGCGCGGTTACGGCTACGGTCAGATGCTGCAATATCTCAAAGAGGAGGGTGTGCGATATCACCCCGACACGGTGGTGCTGGCCTTCAACAAGCTCGATTTGTCGCGCGATGCGTTGTCTTTCCGGGATGCTCCTAAGCCGCGCTTCTCGCTCCAAGAGGGCCAGCTGGTCGGCGACAACATGCCTGTGCCCTTGCCGCACGAAGTCATGGCAGCCGAGCCTTTTCGTCTGAAGACCCTGGATTTGATCAGTCTCATCAATACCAAGACCCACGGCCAGGTCGCCCGACTCGGGCAAAATGAACGCCTGGCAGCTGCGTTGATCGAAGATTTTGACCGGACTGTCAAAAGCATACCGGCTCAACCGGTCTATTTCTACATGCCCGTGCTCGAGGAGCTCAAGGATTCGAGCACCGGTCTGAATCGCGAAGAAGCTTTCCTGGCGGACCTCTGCAAACGCCTTCACAGTCCCTGCATCCAGCTCCGGCCCGCCTTTCAGAAGTCCGGCAAGGAGCTCCATATCGAAGGCCACTGGAGCCCTCAGGAGCACAAAATCGCCGCTCAGGCCCTGGCTCCCCACTTACCCAGATAAAGATACGAAGACAAACTTGGTAGTTTGCCTTCGTATGTGCTAGGGTGAACTCATGGATCTGGCGGGACTGGCGATGGAGTTGCAGCTACTCAACGGAAAGTTGCGCAGGCGCCTGCGTGCTCAGGCCACCATCGGCGACCTGACTCCTTCGCAGATCGCCGTGCTCGTCTACCTGGAGCGCAATCCCGAGGGCTCCACCGTCACCGAACTGGCCCAGGCCGAAGGAGTACGCTCTCAATCCATGGGCTCAACCGTGGCCAGTCTTCAATCCATCGGCCTGCTGCGGGGCGAGTCTGACCCCAAGGACGGGCGCAAGACCTTGCTATTTCTCACCGAGGCCTGTCGTCACAAGCTGGCCCAGGGCCGCTCGCTGCGTCGCGACTGGCTGGTGCACGCCATGGAGGCCCATCTTTCCGAGGTGGAAATCGATCAACTGGCGGCAGCTATCGAGCTGCTCAAGAAAGTGGTGGACCATGATCCCTGATACCTTCCGCTCTTTGCGGAAGTTTAACTATCGACTCTATGCCGGCGGAGCCTTCGTCTCCAATGTCGGCACCTGGATGCAACGGATTGCCCAGGACTGGCTGGTTCTGACCCAACTTACCGACCACAATGCGACCGCCGTCGGCGTGGTGATGTCGCTTCAATTCGGACCGCAGATTGTCTTGATGCCCTGGACGGGCTGGGCGGCCGACTCTTTCGACCGCCGCAAACTGCTGATGTTCTGTCAGGCGCTGATGGGCTTGCTGGCCCTGGGCCTGGGATTGCTCACCGTGCGGGGAATGGCCCGCCTCGAGCACGTCTACTTTTTCGCCCTGATGCTGGGCTGCGTGGCCGCCTTCGAGTTCCCGGCTCGTCAGGCTTTTGTCTCGGAAATGGTCGATGAAGTCGACCTTTCCAACGCGGTCGCGCTCAACTCCAGTTCCTTCAACGCCGGTCGGCTAATCGGACCGGCCGCGGCCGGACTTCTCATCCCTGTTCTAGGGACCGGCGGTGTCTTTCTGGTCAACGCCGTCTCTTTCGCGGGCGTGTTGGCGGCTCTGGCCAATCTGCGCGTCCATGAATTGCGCGCCGCCGTGCGCGGTCCGCGCACCCGCCTGTTGGACGGTTTCCGTTACGTGTGGGCCCGTCCCGACCTCAAGGCCATGCTGCTGATGCTTTTTCTGGTCAGCACCTTCGGTCTCAACTTTCCCATCTTTATCTCCACCATGGCCGTCAGCGTCTTCCACGTCGGCTCGGACCAATTCGGTCTGCTTACTTCGCTGATGGCCATCGGATCGGTGAGCGGCGCTTTGCTTTCGGCACAGCGCGATCGTCCTCGCCCCGAATTACTGTGGGCTGGGGCCGGACTCTTTGGTCTGGGCTGCACCCTGGCCGCCTTGATGCCCGTTTACGTCCTTTTCGGCCTTACTCTGATGCTGATCGGAATCTCCGCCCAGACTTTCACCACCACCATCAATGGCTGTGTGCAGATGAGCACAGAGCCGGCCATGCGGGGACGGGTGATGGCCATCTTGCTGGCCATGGCCTGGGGTGGGACGCCGATCGGCGCTCCGCTGGTGGGCTGGGTGGCCGACCATCTGGGAGCCCGCTGGGCGCTGGGCGTCGGTGCTGTCGCCGGCCTATCGGCCGCTCTCGTCGGCTGGCGTTGGCTGCGACGCACGACGGAGGCTTGAATGCAAAAAAGCCGGCCGCGATCCCGCGACCGGCCTTGCGAGAGGTCCTATTTGCGCAGCATCAGCGCGGTCATCGCGCCGGCACCGGCCAGTGCGGCGATGCCCACGGCCGGGCCGCCAAAGGCGTTGCCGGCCAGCGCCAGGGCGGCGCCGCCGCCACCCAGTGCGAGGGCTGCGGGAAGACGAAAATCGAGAGTGATGAAGCCACTGGCCTTGCCGAAAGCCAGACCTGCCACGGCTCCACCGACGCCCAGGATGGCGGCGCCGGGAATGCCGGTGGCGGCTCCGATGGCGGTGGGCAGGGCCAGGGCGGCGGCGCCTAGCAGGGCGGACTTGGCGACTGCGGCGCCTTTACCGGAAGACGGTTTTTGGGGAGGAGGGGTCGGCTGCGAGTTGAGTTCGACCTGGTCGGTCTGGGGGGGATTGGCCGGGGCCTGGGGAGGGGTCGGCTGAGAAGCCGGCAGGGCTCGCATCGGGGAGTTAGGGGTGAAATTCTGGATTCTCACGGGTTTGCTCTCCTCTATATCTCTGTTTGTATGCCTGTTTATAGCCCACCCGGGTGAAAGAATTCTGAAAGTCTAAAACGGGAATAAAGGGCCCTGATTTTCGACCGCGGGGAAATGCGAAAATTGCTACTGCTCCTGGCTCTCTCGATGCTTACTCCCGATTCGCCGATTGTGGACGTTCCGCTCGGGGGCGACCTGGTGGACCGAGGCAAGTGGCACCTTCAAGTTCAGGGGGAGGGAGTCGAGGTGGCTCCCGATCGCCACGGCAATGCTCGCGGAGCCTGTCATTTCGGCTCGAGCAGTTATCTGGAACTCAAGCCCGCTCGTCAGATCGACCATGTGCAGGAGTTCACTCTGAGCGCCTGGATTCAACCCCAGCAGCACCGCGAGCACAACAGCGTCATCTCCAAAGTCACCCCGAGCCGCGACTTCAATCTTCAGCTCAATGTCGAGGGTCGGCTGGTCGCCCATATCAACAGCGGAGTCTATGAGTTCGCCTACTCGGAGCGACGCCTGCCGCTGCAACGCTGGAGCCACGTCGCCGCTACGTTCCAGAATCGCACCTGGAAGCTTTACATCCAGGGTCAGCTCGACAGCACTCACCCGGTTCAGCAGGTTCCTCTCTGGCAGGGCCAGTACCTGACCATCGGCAACCTTTATCCCGGAAGCTCCGAGGGGTTTCTGGGCAACCTGGACGATGTGCGCATGTATGCCAGGGCTTTCAATGCCAGGGAGATTTTGGAACTCTCTCGTCAGTAGGCCTGCCAGGAACCCTTGCGCCAGACGAAGAGCTCCTTGCTCAAAGCCTGTGGTCCGGCGTCTTCGAAAGCGGCTTCCAGCACTTTGCGCATGGCCAGCTGTCCTTCGAAATCATCGGTGCCGGTGTAGAGAATCCGATCGCGTCCAGGGACCCCCACCACCAGGTCTCCCATCACTTGCTCGCTCAACTGATTCCACACGTGAGGCAGAAGCAGCAGGCAGGCCTCCAGGCCGTTGCCCACCTTGAGCGAGGTGAACACCGTCCGGTCGGTCTCCAGGCCAAACTTGAGCCCGCTGACGGGCTGGCCGCTCATCTTGGTCAGCTGAGCCGAAAGGTTGTCCAGGCTTCGCGCCATCACGGTGACGGCGTTCAAGCCCAGCTGCTGCAGCCCGGCCGCGCCCAGGGCGGGCTGCTGGCCCACTGCGAAGGTCACGAACAGTTCTCCGACCAACGGCTGGTAGAAAACTTGCTCCGGATCGAAAGTGCCTTTGCGGGCAATTCTCGGCAGTATGATGTCCATCGACGCCGGTTAGTCCCGGCGGGGGAAATCTCCTGGAGCTGGCTAAGCTAGCTGACTTATGATTCAGGAAACCCCCAATAGTTACGCCGTCAAGACGCTGGTACGCGTCGGAATCCTTACCGTGATGGGCCTCACCATCTTACTGGTCGTTTCCGCGCTGCTGCTGGGCAGCCAGATGAGCGGCCAGCTGGCCTGGACCGACCACACCCACAAGGTACGCGGCCTGCTGAGCACTCTGGAGCGAGACGCGCTTCAGGCCGAATCGGCCGAACGAGCCTTCATCTACACCGGCGACGAGGGCCGCCTGGACGAATACAACGTGGTCCAGAGTCTGGGCGGTCAGATGGACCGGCTGCAGCGGGAAGTTTCTGACAATCCTGAGCAAGTTGCTCGTATGGGTGACCTGCGCCGCATGGTGGAAGCCAAAGCGACCTTCATGGCTCGCTGCGTGGCTCTCAAACGCAGCGTCCACGAAATGGAACTGCGGGAACTGCTCTCCACCAATGAAGGCGTCAAGCTGGCCCGGGAGATCCACAACAAGGTCACGGAAATGGATGGGGTCGAGGCCAGCCTGTTGGAGATTCGGCGCAGCGCCGTCGAGCGCTCCCAGAATGGTCTCAACGCACTGCTGGTCTTTGGCCTGGGAGTGGAACTGCTGGTCGGCTTTTCGATTCTGGCCTTCCTGGGTCGCCGTCTGGCACCCCTGGGCCCGGCTGCTCTGCTGGCGGAACGAATTGGGGGCGGCGACTTGACGGCCGATCCTCTGGAAGTTCGCGTCTACGATGAGGTAGGACGGGTGAACTCCAACCTCAATCGCATGCTCGAAAATCTGCGCAGCAATGCCAACCAGAATCAGTCCAACGCGGATGTCATCAACCAGGCCACCGCCCGGCTGGCTACTTCCACCAAAGAACAGGCGGCCGCCCTCCAGCAGCAGTCGACCGCCTTGCAACAAACCTCCGTCACTCTCGAGGAACTGAGTCAGAGCGCCAATCAGATTGCCGACCGCTCCCGTGAGGTGGCCTCGCGGGCTGAGGCCACCGCCCAGGCAGCCGGCGCCGGCCTAGAGTCGGTGCGCAAAAGCGCTCGTTCCACCAGCGAACTGGTCGAGCAGGTTCAGGTGGTGGCCGAGCGGATCAACGCTCTGGGCGAAAAGACCGACGCCATTCGCAGTATCGTCCTCTCCGTCAACGACATCGCCGAGCGATCCAACGTGTTGGCCCTCAACGCCGCCATCCTGGCCGCCGCCGCCGGCAGCGAAGGGAAGGGCTTCACGGTCGTGGCCAATGAGATGAAAAGCCTGGCCGACCAGTCGAAGGAGGCCACGGTTCAGGTGCGAGACCTGCTCGGGGACGTCGAGCGCGGAATTCAGGCCTCGGTGGTGCTGATCGAAGAAGCGGGTAGGCGGGGGATGGCCGGGACCACTTTCACGGATGAGGCCTCGGTTTCGATTCACCAACTCAATGCTCAAGTTCATGACGGCTCGATGGCCTTTTCGCAAATTGTGGCCGCCACCAGTCAACAGAAACTGGCTTTTGAGCAAGTGGCCGAGGCACTGCTGTCGATCCGTCAGGCTTCTCAGCAGACGACCGCCACCACCGTCCAATTGGAGGGCACCACCAAAGAATTACACCGACTCAGCGCCAATCTGGTCAAATCGATCGAGTCATACAGGCGATGAATTTCGGGCGCTATCAGGATGCAAAGTGGATGAAAGGAGATTTCTTCCTGGCGGACGACCCTCTGTTGGATCGCAAGGTGATGATCCAGTTTGCACCCGAGGGAAGCTTCGAATGGACGCGCCGGCTGGCGAGCGCCGGGGGTCCTCTGATCCAGCGCTTGCTCGATGTCGGTCTGGCTCCTGACGGACGGAACTACATCATCCGTGAGGTGGTCGAAGGCAGAACTTTGGAAGACATTGGGCCGGACCCGGGTCTGCTCGACCCGCTCAGAGCCGCTCTGGCACAACTCCATCAGCATGGTCTGCAGCATCGAGACCTGCAGCCTTCCAACATCGTGCTGACGCCTGAGGGGGTGGTGCGACTGACCAATATGCGCTACCAGGGTCGCGAGGATCAGGAAGCCCTGGAAGAATTGGAAGCCTGGTTCGCATCAGGCCGCCACTGGACCGACCGGTAAACGTCGGAGCGGCTCTAAATCGAGCTTTTGAGGGCAGTGTTAAGATTTCTTTATATCGTTTGGCCGAGCTCAGAAAGCCCGTCAATACAGGAATTGCTGAATTGAAATGGTTGTTTCTTGTTAGTCGCATCGTCTAAACGTGGTAGGCGAAAGGGGGATGTTTAGTCCAGGAGTTTTTGTGGCTCCGTCAATAAGGAATTCTGAATGACGGGCATTTTCTCAGAAAGCCGCGTACTGCTGGTGGATGATCATCCAGTCTTTCGCGAGGGGCTGAAAAACGTTGTCGACAGCCACCCCAAACTGCGGGTGGTGGCAGAGGCCGCCAGTGTGGGGGAGGCCCTGCGTCGACTGCAGGAAAACCGCATTCGCTTGCTCATTACGGATTTGTCCCTGGCCGACGGCACCGGCCACGAATTGTTGGAGAGAGCACTTCCGCTCTACCCGGAGCTGCGCGCCCTGGTGCTCTCCATCAGCCGCCAGGGAAGCGATATCGTGCGGGCCGTTCAGGCCGGGGCCTCAGCTTACTTGACCAAGAGCGCTTCGCGCGACGAGATCTTACGCGCCCTGGAGGAAGTTCTGGAAGGTCGCAGTTTTCTCCATTCCGACGTTTCCGACGCAGTGGTGGGCAATATGCGCATTCCGCGTGTGCTGGAAACTCCAACGGAAGTGACGCCCCGCGAAGCTCAGGTGCTGGACCTGCTGGTGCGCGGCTACACCCCCAAGGAAATTGGCGCGGAGCTGAAACTGTCGATTTCCACCGTGAAAACTCACATGCGCAGTTTGTATCGCAAAATGAAAGTTTCCACCCGCACGCAGCTGGTGCTGAAGACCCTCGGTCCTACGGAGTAATCGGCGAAGTATTGCCCGCCGCTCCGCGACCCGGGATCGTGCCGGTGGTATTCGTTCCACCCGGGGGCGTCATGGCGGGACGAGGGGCCTGGGTCAGGTTGGATCCGGTGGTCGAGTTGCTGCCGGTGGTGCGACTCAAGTTGCCCGGCGTCGTCTGGTTGGCTCCCGAGGTGATGTTGGAAGGGCTTGAGGAGTGGTTGCCGGTGGTCGTGTTCGTGCCGCCGCTCACGTTGGCGCCGTTCGTCATGTTGGCTCCCCCGCCCGAGCCGGTGATCGTGTTGGAATCGGTGGTGTTGCCGCCGCCGTTCATCCCGCTGGGATTGTAGCCACCTCCGGACGAGCCTTCCATGGTCGCCCCCGTAGCCGAGTTGTCTCCCAGGGCCTCGTGAGCGAAAGTGCCTTTGGCTTCTTTGATCTTGGTGGTCGCATCTACCACTCGGGAGTAGACGGTGGTCCAGTCATCCTGGCCGGGAATTTGGCGTTCGATGGTCAGGGTCGCTTTCTCGCCCGACTTGAGGGGATGTGCCTGCGTCCAGGAAACCACTACGGCATTGTCCCCGGGCAGTACGGATGGGGTCAGGTCGCCGTTGGTATCCCCGTTGAGCGTACCCACCGTGTTGCCGTTGAGGGCCACCACGAAAGTGACGTCGGCGTGCCCCGCAACCACCGTCATCATTCGATAGTGAGTGACGTCAGGTGTAGGGGTTTCCGTGGGCGTGGGACTGGCCGTGACCGTTTGGGTCACTCGCGGGGTGGGTTGTCCACTGGCGTCGTCCGATGGTTTGGAACTGCAGCCGGCCAGCGCGGTGGCCAGAATGATCGCGTGCACAAGTTTCAAGAGGCACCTCCTGTTTGCCCCACCCTACGCCTTTGCGGGTCTCCGGCCCAGACTGCATCGTCCTGGTCCCGTCAGGACGAAGGTACCTACAGATAGCCTTTCTGATGGCGTCGCGGCAGGCTGACGCTGAGAGTGAACCCCTGGTCCAGCCGGAGTCGCGAGCGCCCTCCTAGCTGGGCCACGCGAGCGCGCAGGGTGGGCAGGCGACAGGGGCTGGCGATCTCATCCGTCCAGCTGGCTCGCCAGCGGGTCGGGCCGCGCTGGACTTGGAGCTGAACGTGTTGTGGACGGAGCGGACCGCGAGCCTCGGCTACTTCCTGAAAGACTCGGAAGAAAAGCTTTTCCAGTGGCGCCGGTGCCCGCTCAAATCGCTGCGTCACGTTTTGCCAACCGCCCAGATAGTCTTGTAGAGCGGCTTCCAAAGATTGGCCTTCCAGCAGCGGGTTGCGCAACCACTGCGCCAATTCCGCCATTTCTCGGGCCAGTTCCCGCGAACCGTTGAGCGCCAGCGATTGAGCCGGTCCATCGTGGAGCGCCCCGCTCAGCCACTGGCACATCTCGTCCAGGTCGGCCGGCCGCGGATAAGCGCGCTCCAGGCTGAGCGCCGCCCAGTGGAAGCGGGCGCGTAATTCCACTTCGCGGCATTGAAAATAGCCCTGCAAAAAATATTGGCGGGCCGTTTCCGTTTGTCCCATCAGGGCCAGGCGATAGCCTTGCAGCAGCAGCCAGACCATGCCACCTTCGGGTAAACGGGCCACGCCCTCGATGAATTCGCGACGACGCCGCCGATTTTCCAGGCAGTAGGGGAGTAGCCCCTCGAGGCGTTCAAGCTCGGCCCGCAATTCCATGCAGCCGCGAGTTCCCCTTAAGCCCTCAAGCGGCCTGCCGATATTGGGGGTATGCAACGCGTCCTTTTTGTTGACGATGAACCCTATTTGCTCTCTGGCCTACGACGTATGCTGCGCGGGCAGCGTAAATGTTGGGATATGTCTTTTATCGAAGACCCCGTGGAAGCGCTCGAGTTTCTTGAGCGAGAGAAGGTTGATGTCGTGGTTTCCGACATGCGTATGCCGCGTGTGGACGGAGCCCAGCTGCTCAACCGGGTGCGCGAGATTCACCCCGAAACGGCCCGTCTGGGTCTGTCGGGCTTCTCCGAATCCTCGCTGCTGCTGCGCGGTCTCGGCTCTATCCACCAGTATCTCTCGAAGCCTTGCGAATCTGACCGTCTGGTCAAGGTGCTCGAGAGCATGCTGGCTGCTTCCGCTCGTCTCACTCCCCGGGCCCGCTGGCTGGTGGCCAGTTTGGGTGGACTGCCCTGCGGTCAGCACGCCGTCAGTCGTTTGAGTCGGGAACTGGAAGCCGTCGAACCCGATCTGGCCGTGCTTCAGTCGCTCATTTCCCAGGATCTCGGATTGGCCACCAAAGTATTGCAGCTGGTCCATTCCAGCTTCTTCGGCAATCCGCGCCAACTGGCCGATGTCGGAGAAGCCTGTCAGATGCTGGGCGTGGCCCGCCTCCAAAGCTTGCTGCGCCAGTCCGGATGCTTCGTGAGCGTGGAAGGAGTGCCCGAGCACTTCCTGATCAACTACGCGCACCAGGCCAACCTGCGGGCCCGCGCCCAGACCGAAGGCTCCGCCGACGCTCTGGTCGCTTTCCTGCGCGACATCGGCCAACTGGTTCTGCTGGCCCACGATGCGACTCCTTACTTGGAACTGCTGGGCAAATACCCCCACGGTCCCGAGCTTTGGGCCGAAGAACGTCGCCGCTACGGCAACAGCAATCCGGAACTGGCCAACTATCTGCTGACCCTTTGGGGATTCCCCGAAGAAGTCACCACCGCCATGTTGCCCTCGGAATAGGACCCTGCCGCCAGCTCTTGAAACTTCAAGAATGCAGCAACCCTTTTTCGAGCGACTCCAATCCTCCGAGACGATTTTGCTGGCTGGAGCCGGCGGCGGCTACGATATCTTCTGTGGTCTGCCGCTCTACCACTGGCTTCGCGGTCAGGGGAAAACGGTCCACCTGGCCAACCTCTCTTTCACGAATCTGCAGCGTTGCCAGGGCGAATTTCCGGTGGACTCCCTGTTGAAAGTGGACCTGGATACGGCCGGTCCGCGCTTCTATTTTCCAGAGCTTCACCTGTGTTCATTCCTGGAAGGCACTCCCGTTTACGCTATCGAGAACGCGGGGGCGGCCGCCGTCCGCCGTGCCTATGATTGGCTGGTCGAGGAACTCAAGCCGGATACGCTGCTCCTCATCGATGGGGGGACCGACATTCTGATGCGCGGTGACGAAGAGGGTCTCGGTACCCCGGAGGAGGATTGCTCCAGCCTGCTGGCCGCCTGGGATGTTCAGGTTCCGGAGAAACTCATCGCCTGCCTGGGTTTCGGGATCGATAGTTTCCATGGGGTTTGTCACGCGCACTTTCTGGAGAACGTGGCCGCCCTCATTCGCGAGCAGGGCTTTCTCGGCAACTGGTGTCTCCACAAGCAATCGCCTGGATACGAGTTTTTCCGCGACGCCTGTGCCTACGCGTTCCGCGCCATGCCGGAGCGTCCTTCGATTGTCAACGGCAGTATCTTATCGGCTACAGAGGGCGAATTCGGTGACGTCCACAGCACCTCACGCACCCGTGGGTCGGAACTCTTCATCAATCCGCTGATGTCGCTCTATTGGGGCTTTGATCTCGCGAAAGTCGCCGAGCGCAATCTCTATCTGCCGCGTTTGCGAGATAAGTTCTCGCGAAACGAAACTTCTCTGGCCATCGAAGAATTCCACGATTCTTTGCCCCGACATCGTGAGCCGCGCCTTATTCCGCACTGATAAATGTTCATATCAAGAGGCTAAGATATTCCGATGCCTCCATCCGTGAGAACTCTGGACCAGGTGGCCAGCGACCTGCATTGGTGTGCCCCCTGGGCGCTTACCCTGTTTCAGGATTTGCTGGCCGAATATCGCCAGCTTCTTCAGGAACAGCCGGAAGAAAAGCATCTGGAGCAGTTGCGCATTTACGAAGGCCGGGCACCGGGGCGGCGTCGTCAGTGCCATCCTCCGGTCGCGTTGGCTCGCCCTGGTTTGGAAGCGATCGTTCGGCAAGAAGTCCTGCGTCGAGGCCGGCGGCTGGCCCAGCACCTGGATTCCGCCCGCCTCACCGAAGGCGCGGAGGTGCGGGCTCTACTCCGCCAATTCGAGCAGCAGCAGCCGGAACGTCGTGGTCTGGACGGTCTGCCGCACTTGTTGCGCACCCTGCGTCGCCAGGGGGCTCAACTCGTCTGCCATCTGCGCAGCTGGCCGCTGGAATTGCCCGACTTGCTTTCGGAAATTGCCTACGAAATCGTGGCCGAGGGCCTGCGCAACGCTTTGCGTCACGGGGACGGCAGCCAGCGCGTCGCCCTTCAGGTGGAACTCCGCGACCGCATTCTTCGCCTGGAAATTCGCAATCCCATTCGGGGAGCTTTAAAAAAGAGCGGCAGCGGCCTGGGTTTGCGCCATCTGCGTTGGCGCGTCGGCAGCTGCCACGGTCGCTACCGCTTCCTCCAACAGGGCCGGCAGGTCCGCCTCCAGGTTCGCCTTCCCCTGCCCGATGACACCAGCGAGGACCCCCCTCGCCGATAGCCGAAGGCACCCTGATGCGATACCTGATCCTCGTCCTGTTGCTGACCGTGCCCGCCTGGTGCGCCCCTCGCGAATGGGAGATCAAAGCCGCCCACCGCAAAGCGCTTTTGGGCACGGGCCTGCCTCTCTACACTTTGCCGGAAGCCGCCGGGGTCACTTACCGCAAGGCCACCATCGAATTTTCTCCCGACTCCCGCTATTATCAGCTTCAGTATCTGGCTCCCGACGGTCAGGGCGTGGGCGATCCCCTGGTTTACTGCTCCAACCGCCGTTACGCGCTGACCAATGTGGGAAAACCTCTGGAATCCCAGCAAATTCTGGCCGGTCCGTTCGGCTCGTTAACCGTTAGCCGTTACAAAAAAGTATGCCGGACCGGCTGGCTGAGACGGCGTGGGGCCTGGGTTCAGATCGAATCTGAATGCGAGAATCTGGCCCGCTTCGGACAATTGCTCGAACAATTCCGGGTGACCCCGGGTCAGCCTCGCCGGGCCGCCCGCCAGGAGGCCATACGAGCCACCGGGCTGGATCTCTACGAGGTGCCGGGCCTTCCCGTTAAATTGACCACGATTGAATTCGATCCTTATCGCAACTGGAATGGATACGCCATCGCCTACACGGCCGGCGCAGCCCAGTTAACGCAAGATTGCACGCAGGGTGGCATCGGCGACGTGGGAACCGGATTCGAGACCGCCCGACGCGAAGCCGAGGTTCGCGCCGGCAATCTCCGCTTTGCGGCACGTATGGCGCCTGCCAGCTACCTCAAAGGCAAACCGATGATGTGCTATACGGAATGGTGCCGAATGTCCAAGGGCTTCCTGCATTTGCGCCGCCAGGGCAGCGACTTTGATGCCTTCCGCAACTGGATCTCGCAGTTGCGCAGAGTGCCGTGACCGTTACCAGCTGATCGTTCCCTGATTCACATTGCCGATCAGAATGGTTTTGGGCGCCACCACTGTGCCCGCCGTCAGCGTGCAACTGTCCACCAGAGCGCCTGCTCCGATCACGCAGCCATCACCCAGAGTCGACCGAAAGACCACCGCTCCCGCCTCTACCTGGATGTTGTTTCCGAGGGTTGTAACTTGCGGAGATGGGGCGTTCAAGTCTTCGCCACCGTGAATGACCGAATGGAATCCGAACTGACAGTTGGCTCCGACGCTGATTTCGCTGTGCTCGAGGGCATGTACCGTCACCTCGTCGGCGATTTGCAGTCCTGATCCGAAAGCGAAGGGGCCGCCTTCGTCGGCGCGCAAACTATTGCGTTGGCCCAGGCGATTCACGAAACTCAGGAAGGCTTCGCCGAAGCGAATGTCGCCGATAATGCGATTCGTATAGTTAGGAGCCCTGACCGGTTGGCCGGCAAAAGTCGGCACCATCTGCTGAGGATGAAGGTTGCTGACAGGGTCCGGACCGATGCCCGACACGGCACTGGGGTCGACCAGGGCCATTTCGTGATAGCCGTGAGCCAGATCGATGTTGACGGTGAGCACGCCCTGCATGAAGGTATCGTCGGCGGGGACCATATCGGCGACTTTGCCCAGGCTGTTGTCGTCGGCCTCTTGCTGACTGGTCACATTGCGCCCCGGCAGAACCTTTTTACCGCTGTGGAGGACGATGCCCGGGCCCAGGCGGGCGCGCGCGGCCACCATGGAGCGAGGCTCCATGATGGCGCCTTCGACCCGCGCATTGAAGCCCACGAAAGTCGGAGCCCCGTCGCTGGTGCCAAAAGTGACCGGCCCCACCACGGAGCAACCGTGAGCTAGAATGGTCTGGGCCCCCATCCGAACTTCCCGCCCCAGGTCCGCCTGGATGCTGACATTGTCCTGAACATCGGACTTGTTGCCCACCACCAAACGGCTGCCGCCCAGCGAAATTTGGGAAAAAGGCGCGATGTAGACACTCTCGCCCAAAACCAGAACCCCCTGCATTCGCGCGGTGGGGTCCACAAAGGAAGCCTCGGTGGTAGCATTCCCGGAATTTTGATTGTTGTTCCAGGAAAGGTTGCTAGGGTCTTGGACCGATCCACAGCCTGCCAGGATTGCGGCCAGAAAAAGAGGGCGGAACTTGATCAATCTTGCTGACTCCTATGATAGCGGGCCGCCAGATAGCCGCCCACGCCCAGAGCGAGGCAGGCTCCGCCGGCCAGCGGATTGTTGAAGAGGAACTGAGCCGACGGCACCACCACATGGTCCCAGAATGGCTCGACGGTGTTCTGCAATACTTTGCGCCCTGCCTGCTCCAGTCCAGGAATGGGCGTCCCGTAGCCGACTGCGCCCAGACCGCCGGCTGCCAACGTGACAGAAGCCAGGCCCTTGCCCGCCGCGTTCATCAGGTCGCCGCTCCGGGCCGAGTCGACTGCCGAGCGGCCGACCGCGTAACTGGTCAGGCCCAATCCGAGGCCCACTCCGGTCAGAGCCACATCGCCCAACAGGCCGGTTTTCAGACCGATCGACTCGGCGCCTACCGCCAGGCCCCCTGGAATCAATCCGGCCGCGGCCGTCAGTCCCAAGCTGTTGAGGGGACGAATTCCCGATTTTTGGATATCCTGGATGCTGGTCCGCAAAGCCGAGGCGCCGCCGCCGGTGAGAGCGGTCGCCAGCATCAGTCCGCCGTGGTCGGTGAGCAAGCCCTCGGTGGCTTTCAGGCCCAGGCCGTGTCCGGCCAACTGGACGCCGCCCAGACCGGCCGTCACCGCGCCCATTCCTTCAGCCAGGGTCACGAAGTCGTTGCCGCCTTTGCGGAAGTTCTGGACCGCTTCGTTGGCCAACTGGGCACCACCACCCGCCAGCAGCGTGCCTGCCGTCACGGCGCCCACACTCCCGGTGGAAAGGGCTTCGATGGTTCCGGTCAGAGCTTTTTCCATCACCGGAATCTGAAAGTTCCGCCCGATCAGCTCGGCTCCGCCCAGAGTCGCCGCCGCTGAAGTCACCGCACTGGCCACTCCCAGCGTCAAGTTGCGAGCTTTGGATTCGCCCTGGGCAGCCGCTTGGAAGCGCTGCACGGCAAATTTGCCGGCCGCCAGACCCCCGCCAGCGACGGCGGCTCCCAGCAGGGCTCCGCCGTTGTCGGCCAACTTGCCCAGTGGAGCGCTCAGGGCACGGTCCAGCACGGGGATATCTAGAGACATTCCCACCACCTGCAGGCCGCCTAACGTTCCGGCCACACCCGCGGCCAGCTTGGCGGTGCCCTTGAAAGGACGCTCCGGTAAATCGTTGACTACGGCGTCGTGGGCCGCCAGCGCCGAGACGGTGGCCAGCCCCATTCCCGCGGCCGGAACAACGCCGTACTGGGCGATTTTGGCGAAAACCGGCGATTGAGCCGAGGCTCCGGCCAGCACCACGGTGCCGGCTCCGCCGGCTACACCAGTGAGAACCTTGTTCTCGCGGACGATTTTACCGAATTTGCTGTGCTTCAGCTGCTGGTAGGGGGTGTTTACGGGCGGTTGGAGTTTCATGTCTATCTATCTCCTTCAATCGAACCCACGGATGATAAGGAGGTTGTCTGAAAGAAGGCTGAAATTTCCGCCAGGGCTCGGGGCCCCGCTGCCAGAAGTCGCAACCCATGGAACGCCACGACTTGACCTTCGAGTCTCAGGGAACGCGCTGCGCCGCCTGGCATTATCCAGCCGATTCTCGGTGCTGCGTGATTCTGGCCCACGGTCTGGGGGGGACCCGCGAGGGTGGTCTGGCCGCCTACGCCGAGCGCTTCCAGGCGGCGGGTTTCCAGGCCCTGGTTTTTGACTATCGCCACTTTGGAGACTCTCAAGGGGAGCCTCGCCAACTGGGCTCCATTCCCAAGCAACTGCAGGACTGGCAAGCGGCCGTCGAGTTCGCTCGCGGACTCCCCAACGTCGAGAACGTGGCCTTATGGGGCACCTCCTTTTCTTCCGGGCACGTCCTCACGACCGCCGCCAAGAATCCCGAAATCGCCGCTGTCATCGCCCAGAACCCGATGGTCGACGGCAGGGCCGCTTTCCTTCAGGCGGCCCGCCGGGTGGGTCCCTGGATGGTCTTCAAGACAACGGTGCTGGCTTTGCGAGACGCTGTGCAGGGGTTCTTAGGCAGGCCGCCCCTGACCATGCCGATCGCGGCCCGGCCTGGTCAGCTTGGCTTCCTGACCGCTCCCGATAGCTTTCCAGGATACAGCGCCCTGGCACCGCGCTTCGCCCGCAACGAGGTGGCCGCCCGAATGGCTCTCACCACCGCTTCCTACAGACCCAACCAGCTTACTCTTCACTGTCCACTGTTGCTGCAGATCTGTCAGAACGACACGGTCGCTCCCGTTTTTGCCGCCTTGGAACTCGGGCGCCGCCTGCACGCCCAGGTGGAGACCTATCCCATCGGCCACTTCGACATCTACTTTGGCGATTTTTTCGAGCGCACCGTGCGCAGCCAGATCGATTTCCTGAACGAGCACTTGTAGAGGCGGCCGGCCACCGACCCCGAAAATCCCTGGTGGGGGTCAAGTATCTTGGAGACGAACGAAAACTGGCAGTACATCATTCTGGAGGATATCGCGCTGCGCGCCCCTCTGGAAACGGTCTTGCCCAAACTGGCGCTGTTGCTCGAACAACTATTACCGGGCAGTCAGGCATCGATTCTGGTTTTGGAAGGCGACCAGCTGCGGCTCGCGGCCGCCCCCAGTCTGCCTGATTTCTATAACCAGGCCATCGATGGCGTTCGTATCGGACCTTCGGTTGGTTCTTGCGGTACCGCCGCCTATCTGGGAAGGCCGGTGCTGGTTTCCGACATCCAGACCGACTCGCACTGGGAAGACTATCGTGGACTGGCGGAGCAGGCCGGAGTGCGCGCCTGCTGGTCGACGCCCATTCTTTCTCAGGGCAAAGTATTGGGAACCTTCGCGGTTTATTTCCCGCAACCGGCCGAGCCTCGCCCCGAGTATTTGCTGTGGATGCAGCGCGCCCAGCATCTGGCCTGTCTGGCTTTAGAGTCGGACCGCTCCGTCCAGCAGTTACGAGACAGTGAGGAACGGTATCGCACGCTGGTCGACCACGCCAAGGACGGCATGTTTCTTTTCGATGGGAACGGGGTCGTGCTCGATGTCAACCGCAGCGCCTGCGAGTCGCTGCAGTACTCCGCCGACGAACTGATCGGCAGCTTCGTGCCCTTATTCGATCCCTTTTTCAAGGAAGACGATCTGCCCCCGGAGGTGAAGGCCCGCATCGCCAGCAATCAGGAGTTCCAGTTTGAAACCCGCCACCGTCGCCGCGACGGCACCACCTTTCCCGTCGAGGTGCGGGCCCGGCCTTTCGTGAGCCACGGAGAGAAACGAATCCTCACGCTGGTCAGCGACATCAGCGAGCGGAAGCAGTCGCAGCTCGCTCTCGAGCGCCAGCGCCAGTTGCTGATGGAAGCTCAACAAATTGCCGGCATGGGTCACTTCGAGATGAATCTGCAAACCGACCAGCTCTCCTGGTCTGATTCGCTGTGCCGGATTTATGGACTCGATCCGACTCATCATCGACCCGGCCGCGAAGCTTTTTTCGGTCAACTCCATCCCGATGACCGCGAGGTGGTAGAACGAGCGCTGGAAACCGCCCTGCAAGAACGAGCCCCGTTCCATACCCGCGAGCGCATCATCCGACCCGACGGCGGAGTGCGTGTGCTGGAGACCAACGGCAAAGTGGAATGCGATGAACTGGGCCGGCCCACGCATCTGATCGGGGCCTGTCTGGACATTACGGAACGGTTGGAAACCGAGTTGGCGCTGCAACTCGCCAACGACATCGCGCAATTGACCAACTGGGTCTACGACGTGCCCAGTCAGACTTTCTACCTGCAAACCGGCGGGGCATTTCTTCTGGAGCGCTGGCAGCGTTGGATTCATCCGGCTGATTTGGAAATGGTGCGCGAAGCCTGGAATCGCACGCTAACCGAGGGAGTGCCGTACGATCAGCAGAATCGACTGTTGCGCCGTGGGCGGATTCACTGGATCCGAGTTTGCGCCAACCCTACTCTGGGAGTGAGCGGCCGGGTGGAAAAAGTCTCGGGCGTGACTCAGGACATCACCCTCCAGCGTAAATTGGAAGAACAGCTTCGCGAATCTCAAAAGATGGAGGCGGTCGGTCGCCTGGCCGGGGGAGTGGCCCACGACTTCAACAACCTGCTGACCGTCATTCAGGGCTATACGGTGATCCTCGAGGCCGAGCCCGACCCCGAGACCAGCCAGGAAGCGATCGAATCGATTCGCCTGGCGGGTGATCGGGCCGCGGCTCTGACGGCCCAGCTGCTGGCTTTCAGCCGGCGGACCTTCGTCGAAGCTCAGGTCTTCGACATTCACCCGCTGATCCAACGTTCCAGCAGCCTCATTCGCAGCCTGCTCGGTGAAGATACCCAGTGCGACGTTCAACTTTCCGCTGAGCCATGCGTCGTACGAATGGACCCGACTCAGTTTGAGCAAGTGCTGATGAATCTGGTGGTCAACGCTCGTGATGCCATGCCCCAGGGAGGGCTGCTAAAAATCCAGACCTCCCGAGATGCCTCGCAGGTTCGCATCGCCGTGAAAGACCAGGGGCACGGAATGGACAGCGAGGTTCTCGAGCACATCTTCGAGCCTTTCTTCACCACCAAGGCCATGGGTCACGGCACCGGTCTGGGGCTGGCCGTGGTTCACGGGGTCGTTACCCGTTGGGGAGGAACCATCCAGGTGGAATCCACTCTCGGCCAGGGAACGACCTTCCACATCTGTTTCCCGCTGGTGCTGGACCAGCCTCTGAGCGCTCCTCCCGAAGCCGCCCCCCAGGTCGTCGGAGGCCATGAGACCATTCTCTGGGTGGAGGACGAACACGCGGTGCGCAGCGTCGCTCGACTGGCGCTGGAGGGCTACGGCTATCAGGTGATCTCTCTACCTCATGCCGCCCAGGCTCTGGAGGTCGACCCACAATCCGTCGACCTGCTCCTGACCGACGTGATCATGCCGACCCTCAGCGGGACCGAGCTGGCCCGCCTTCTCCGGCAACGCCGCCCGGATCTTCCCGTCCTTTATGTCAGCGGCTACACCGACGATCGCGTCCCCTTTGAAAACCTTCAGCCTGGTCGCGAAGCCTTTCTGCAGAAGCCCTTCACGCCCACGACCCTGGCGCGCAAGGTCCGCCAACTACTGGACGAGAGGCCTATCGGTTGAGTTCGGCGGCGGCTTCCGGGCTCAGTTGCACGGATTCTCCCGCCGGATTCGAGGGCGGGTTGGACGGCGGAATCGGGAAGGGAAGGGGGTTGGGCCGCTGAGGCGAGGGGCGCTGGATCGGCTGCCGAGTCTTCTCGGTCTGATGAGCATTAGCGGATGAAATCACGGGGGTATCCTCCTGAAGTTTGTCTTGAATTCAGTGTAGGCCAGACCTTCCCGTAGCGGCCCGCTCAGAGGTAGACAAATTGCTAACTTTGTAACTCCAAATCACGACCGGTTAAATTTCCCTCGGCACCTTGTCTGTTCTTTGACTTGGTTAAAAATGACCATTCGTGGTAAGGTGAAGGCCGTGAAAATCGACCCCTATCTGCTCCTTTTGATCGGTGCCGTAGCTCTGGGCGGCGTCTTGCCGGTCCATGACCAATCCGCGGTGGTCTTCGGGGGGGTCGTTTACGCGGCCATTACGCTGCTCTTCTTTCTCTATGGCGCTCGAATATCGCCCAGGGCGGTGCGTGATGGCCTGCTCCACTGGCGTCTGCAATCGCTGGTCTTCCTCAGCACCTACGTGCTTTTTCCGCTGCTCGGGCTGCTCATGGTCTACGCGGCCCAGGGTCACATCGCTCCGGCCCTGCTGAAAGGCATCCTCTTCCTCTGTGTGCTGCCTTCCACCGTGCAGTCCTCCATCGCCTTTACCTCCATAGCCCGCGGCAACGTGGCCGCTGCCTTGACCAGCGCCAGTGTCTCCAATCTCCTGGGAGTAGTGCTTACTCCGCTGTTGGTAGCCTTGCTGGTCGACCCTCAGGGCAACGGCTTCAGCCTTCACTCCCTGCAGAACATTGGACTGCAGATTCTACTGCCCTTCGCCCTGGGACAGCTGGCACGCCCTCACCTGCAGGGCTGGCTCAGCAGCCACCCCCGACTTACCTCGACCGTAGACCGTGGTTCCATTCTCCTGGTCGTTTACGCTGCTTTCAGCGAGGGCACGGTTTCGGGAGCCTGGTCACGTATCTCGCTGGGAGACCTGGCCTGGGTCAGCCTGCTTTCCTGTCTGCTGCTGGCCGTGATGATGGCGCTCGTGCAAATGGCCAGCCAGGCCCTGGGCTTCAGCCGCGAAGATCGCATTGCCACTCTCTTCTGCGGATCCAAAAAGTCGATGGCTTCCGGTATTCCCATGGCAGGGATTCTTTTTAGCGGGCCCACCGCGCCTCTGATCATCCTGCCCCTGATGGTCTTCCACCAGGTCCAGTTGTTCGTCTGTGCTTTCATGGCCCAGGCCTACGCCAAAGATCAGCCGTAGGCGAGAATTTCCTCGGAAGCCCGATGCAGCAGCTCGTGAGCTTGCTCCAGCGCGGCTACATCGCGTTCCCGTGCTTGACCGGCCAGCACTTCGAGTCCCTGGTCGAACAAGCTCAAGCTGCTCAGATAGCCTTCGGCTGCGCCGCCCGCGCGGGCGCGTTGCAGCAGTTGGCGGGTGCGCGAGCGCAAAGGCTCCACCACGGCCAGAAGCTCCGCCTCCGCGACCGCACCCAGGCGGATTCGCTGCACCAGGGCAAAGGCGGCGTCCAGGTCCGTTCCCTGTTCGCGCGGCCAGAGCTCTTGAGTGGCCGCCGGTTCTGACTTGAAGAGCCGGGCCCCGCAATCAGAACAAGCGGCGCCTGGTTCTTGCCGCAGTCCGCATTGGACGCAGTTCACTTGATGATTATCTTCCGGCAGCGCTCGTCGTCGCTGCACCGCCAACAGAGCCGGACCCGCCAGGTTCAGCAGCCGCAAGGACTCCTCCACCGAGTCGCCCTCCAGCGCCGCCACCACCATCTCCAGCGCCTGGCGAGCATCTTCTTCTTTCTCCTGAGCCAGCGCCTGCTCAAAGCCAGGACCTACGGTGGCGATCAGGTCGCGCAGAAAGCGACGCGGCACCTGCTGATAATAGACTCCTAGAAGTGCCCGGCGGATCTCCTGAAGGGCCGGAACTTCCTGCAGGTCGACGCTACCCAAAGCAACCACCTCGCCCAGGCGCTCCAGGCAGGCTGCATACTCCTGAGCCGCCTGGGCCAGGCTGGACCAGTCCTCCGATTCCAAGGCCATCAGCTGTTTTCCCCAGGCTGCTTCGGCCTCGCTCCAGGCACGGGCCATTTCTTCGGAATGCACCGGCAGGTCAGCCAGCGCGTGTAGCTGAGCGCGTTGACGCTCCAGGAGCTCAGCGGTGCGCTCTCGAGCCTGGCGCGTTTCCTCGGCGTCAGGACCCAATCGTTGGATGCGGAGTCTCAAGCGCTCAAACTCCCGCACTTCGGAAGCTTGTCCCTGTTTCATGAATTCGGCCAGGCGCGAGCCGGCTTCCTGAAGTTGCACCAGGCCCGCCAGAAGGTCCTGGTTCTCTCGACTTTCGTCGTAGACCAGCAGAGCGCCCATCCCCGCCTGCAGCATTCCCAGGATTTCTTGGAAGGCCGGCTGCCGGAATTGAAAGCCTTCGAAGATCTCGAGCTCATCGGCCCAATCTTTCTCCAAGGCGCAAATCCAGCTCACCAGCGAGCCCATCCTGGATTTCAGGCTTTCGAACGGCTCGTGCTCGCCATACACGTTGAAGCCGGTCTGCAGAAAGTCGTGAAGCAAGGGAAACGCGCTGAGACGCTGGCGAGTGTCCTCCACTTCGAGTGCTTCACTGCTGCGCGCAATGCACTGACTGCTCTTCTCCACCCGCCGGGCGGCCGCCGCCAGTTCTTCCAGGTCTCGCGAAGCCCCCAGCTGAATCAGGGCCTCAGAACGGGCCTCAAAAGCTTCCTCGACGGGAACACGCAGTAACTCGATGGCCGGCGTGCGCTTTTGACCCTGACGGAAGAACCAGTAACGCTCTTCCTGCCAGGCGTGGGTGGCTTGCAGTTGAGCCAGGACGGGCTCGAGAGAATCCCATTGGTCGTGACCTTCGAGCAAATCGTCCACCAGGTTGAGAAGCTCGACTACATGCGGATGAAGAAGCAGAGGCATTAGCAGTAGCGCGCGTAACCGCCGAAGGGACCGCCCCAACCCTGGCCAAATCCACCGAACCCGCGCGGACCGCAGCCGCATCCCCAGGCGGAGTTACCCCAGCCCGAACCGCCCCAGCCGCCGCCGAAGCCACCGCCCCAGCCGCCCACGAAGCCGCTCATCTCCCCGACCTTTTCCTTCGTGACGAACCGACCTTCTTTGGTGTCGATGTTGACGATGTTCATCTCGGCGGCCGTTTTCATTTCGCCTTCGTCCACCTTGCCGTTGCCGTTGGCGTCGGTCCAAAACTTGGCCTTCTTGAGCTCATCGCCGCTGATGATGCCGTCCTTGTTCTTGTCGAAGATGTCGCGCGCTTTTTCCCAGCCGTTCTTGTAGGCGTTCTGCTTACCGTCGACCGAGGTTTCGTTCATGATTTCGCGGCCGTTGTCGATCTTGCCGTTGCCGTTCGCGTCATAGACCAGCTGGGCGTCTTTGGTGTTCCATTCGTGCACCGTGTCCATAATGCCGTCGCCGTTGATGTCGAAGCGCACATTCTTGCCGCCTTCCACGTTCAGCTTGCCGTCCCGATTGGTGTCGAGGTAGACCGGGTCACGGCGTCCCAAGGTGCTCTTCAGGGTGGTGTCCCAGGCTTTGCCTGACTGCACATTGTAGATGTCGGATTTCCAGGCCGCTCCCCAGCCGGCCATCTGACCGAACTGAGCGCCCCAGCCGAACTGGCCTCCGCCGCCCGCAAAGCCCGGCGCGCATCTCCCGAACAGATAGTTGGAGCTGGCTCCGTAGTTGAATCCTCCGCCATAAAATGCGCCGATGCCGGTGAGTTGCGGATTGCCAGAGACGAGCATAGTAACAACCTCCTGGTTAAAAACCTGTATTCTGCTCTTACTATCCCTCGTCGGATGGTCGTTGTCTAGATTTATGAATTTAGATTTTGTGAAAGTATCTTAAAAATCAAACGAGCCCGAGCCCTGCACGTCCAGCGTCTGCGAAGGGTTGCCGCGCTGAATCAGGCGTATACCTTCGAGCCGCACGTCCACATGACCGGGCTCCAGTTCGGTCAGGGTGATGGTTCCGTTCGCCCCCTCAAAAATACGTGCCTGGGTAGCGGAACTTCGCTCCACGTAGTTCACGCGAGCGCTGGTACCATTCAAAGCATAGGCGGCGTTGGTCAACAACACGGGACCATTGGGCACGCCGAGTTGGATGACCAGCCGCCGATCCAGTAAGCCGGGCGGAGCATTGTCCAGGAGCGTGACCACAAAACGGGCCGGTCGCGCGGGCGTGTTCAGGCCGATGGTCTCGATGCCCGTGTTGTAGGCTGATGCGAAAGGACCCGGATCGCCGGCGCCCTGGAGTTGGAAACTGAAGAGGCCTTGCGCCTTGCCAGGTGCGGCCGCCCCGGGCGCGGGGGCGCCGTCCAGCCCCAGGTCCAGGACTGGATCGACGGTCGTTGTCGCCTGTGCTGGCGCAGCGGACGCTCCCGAGCCGGTCATCCCTTCTTCGCTTCCGCATCCCACCAGCAGCGCTGCCAGCAATCCCACACCCCACCATCGCATCATTTGCCTTATCCTCCTTGCTCTCATACGGAAAAGGGACTGCCGGAAACCCCTTGCAGGTTCCTTCCTTTCAAAAGTTGAGGGCGGGGTTCGTTTTACAAATTTGAAAAACCACAGGTGGCTTCTTGCGTTACTGTGCGTAGCATGAATATCAGCCTGAAGTTTGCCGTGGATCGCAATCGCGACCAGAAAATCCAGCCCGAAGAGATGGTGGGAGTCAGCCAGTTGCGCGAGCGCGACGGAGACGGCGACCGCAGTCTGAAGGGCGCCGAGCTGAAAGACGTCTATTTCCAGTATGGCGAGGATACCTGGCTGGAAGCCGGCCGCCGTCACCGGATGAGTTGGGAAAAGGGCACCCAGGTGGTGGAGCTGCGCAGCATCGGTCTGGAGCCGCCCAAGGTGGATCTTCACATCGATATGACCTTTTAGTTCGATGTTGACCGCACGTCTGTATTACCAGTACCTGCCGGATCAGGAATATGTCTACGTGCGCACCATGCAAATGCAGTCCGACCCTCCGCCTCTCCAGGGTCTGGTGATCACGCAGCAGACCTGGAAAAGGCTGGAAGAGCGCGATGGCCTGACCATGATGCAGGTGCAGGAGCTCGTGCGCGAGAGGGGTGGGCCTCTTTCCCAGCCGTTCCAGGCTCCTCCCGGGATCCGCAAAGTCTATCTGGACGCTTGCGGCTTGATGCCCAAAGGGGACGAGGAGTTTGCCGCCCTTTCCCCTTTCCCGGTCCTCAGTGAAGACAGCCTGGACGAAGGGGAAGAATGGGAATGTACCGAGGTTGTCCCCAACAGTGCGGAGCCTATGGACATCGTCTATCGCCTGGAAGAATATCGCCCGGAGGGGGATGAGCTCTGGGCGCGACTCAGCAGTCACGGACAAACGCCCGAACTGGAAGTGCGAGGCCACTATGAGTTCTCGGTCAGTCGGGGCCTTCTCAAGCACGGCCAGCTCCAAGTCGTCAATCGACTGCCCGACGGTCAGACCGTCACTCTGCAGGTGGACCTGGCCCTGGCTGATTAGCCTCCGGTCATCCAGTTCCACAGGCCACCGGCGGCATTGCTGATGGCGCCACCGGCCTGCTTGGCCAGGTCCACCGCGCCGTTGGCTGCGTCGCCTACCATCTTGATGCCCTTGTCCACGACCGCGCCACCGCGTTCGAAGAACCCGTCATCAGCGTCCTGGTTGAATTTCGCCACGGGCTTACCGTCAGCACTGACGGTGATGTCGTTGCCTTCCGCGGTGGTGGTCACTTTTTTGCCGCTCACGTCCACGCCGGGAGCCGGTTCCTTGGGGCCGGTGCCGAAGAAGCGGTCGACCGAAGCACCGAAATTTTCCACCGCACCGTCGCGCTTGCGCTCATCGAGATCGGTGGTCACCTTGGTGGTGCCGTTTTCCAGGGCCACGCCGTCGGGGGTGGCCGTTCCCTTGAAGGTTCCGCCGTCTAAAGTCTTGGCTTCTACTTTGTCGTTCTCGCCCTTGGTGGTGGTGGTCACCTCCACGCTCGGCTTGCCCTTTTCGTTGTTGGCAACGGTCTGGCCCACCGTGGAACCATCCGGCTTGACCTGCACAGCGTTGGTGCTTTCCCCTTTGGATTCGACCTTGGTGGAAGTGCCGTTGTCGGTTTTGATGGTCGATTCGTTGCCGTCTTTGGTCTTTTTGCTTTCGGCTTCCTGGGCGCCGACCTTGGCTTTGACCGATTCGCCTTCTTTCAGGCCTTTGGTGGAGGTTCCGCCGCCTTTGCTGCCCAGGTCCGGAATGACCATTTCCTGGCCGTCGCGCATTTTCTTGGGGTCCTTGAGACCATTGGCGGACAGGACTTTGTCGACCATGTTCTTGCCGTCAGACCCCTTTTTGTAGATGTCCTGCAGCGTGAATCCTTTGCCCTTGAGCATGCCCTCGATGGTATCGTTGGGGCCTTTTTTCCAGGTGTCGGCCTTCTGAGTGGCGGTTCCGAAATTGCCGCCCAGGCTGTCGGCTAGCTTTTTGGCGCGCGGATCATCTTTCTGTCCGGCTTCGGCGCTGACGGTGGTTTTGTCAGCGGTGGAGGTCTTGGCTGCGCCGTCGGTTTTGGCTGCCGGTTTGTCGGCCTTTACCGCGCTGCCGGTCTTGGCTTTCGAGGTGGAGCCCGTATCAATCTTGCTAGGAGTACTGCTCTTCACTGCCAGATCTGCCATTGTTGCCTCCCGATGGCTCCGTGAAGAGCCGTTAAACTTATCTTAAAAATACCTCCCCGAGATGAACAAATTGTTATCGTCAGGTAAAAAGCTTAAATCGGACCTTCTCGGAAGACCAGGCTGTAGGGGGCGAAACTGTTGACCGGCAGCCATAGCTTCACCCGCTGTAAGCCTTTTGCATAGCGCAGCAGGCAGCGAGATTGTCCAGCCGCCAGCAGAGGACCCGGTTGGCCGTCCACCGAGCCCAGTACACCACCCCGGGCCACCAACCACAATTCACCGGCTTCCTCGGCCTGGAACTCCAGGGTTTTGCAAGCTCCATAATTGCCCAGCAGGGTCCCATCCAGCCACGGGCCCTGCCAATGCCAGACTCCCCGTGCCTCTCCCAGCGAAATGGTCCGGTCCGGATGCAGAAACAGACCGCGGGACTGCCCTTCCTTTAAGGGGAGTTGATCCCCACCCTCGTTCCACTGGATCTCCCAGTCCAACTCCGAACTGGCGCGTACCTCCAGCTGCATCATTCCGTTCAGAAGGAGGCCGTTCAGTCGCAGTTCTCCCAGAGTTTCCCAGGGGCCGCTCTGTTGCAACAGTCGAGAGCCGGGATCCGTCCAGGAGCCGTCACGAGCGCTCACCACTCGCACCTCCGCCTGACCACGAGCCCTTACCACCAGATCGGCCAGTATGCCCAGGTTGATATGCGAAAGCAGCACTCGACCACGCCCGGCCGGCGTCCGGGCCCGTAATAACGTCCCTCCCAGAGAGCCCCGACAGCGTTCCGGATTGTTGGATAGGAGTAACCAGTCGCATTCGCCCGTGGCCTCCGTGAAGGGGGCGGGAGCCCGGTCCACCACTCGACCCCCCAGCCAGCGACGCGTTTCGGCCCGACTGGCCACCGGTGCAGGCCAGGGAGCCAGTCCCAAGATCAGCAGCGGCAGCACTGCTCGTCCTCGTCCTGCCAGAGCGCAGAGCCCCAGGGCCGGTCCACTAAAACACCAGGCAAAACTTCCCAGTTCTTGGGGATGGGGTAGGGGGCGAGCCCAGCCCCAAGGGCCGTAATAATCCGACAGGCCTTGCAGTAGCCACATGACCCCCAGGTAATACCGTAGGTTTGACTGGACAACCAGCATTCCCAGTAAAAGCAGCAAGGCCATGGGGAAATCCTGACCGGACCACTCGGCGGCGTGGCAACGGTCCAGCAGTAGCGCCATTGCCAGCAGGGCCCGTCGGCGCGGCGGCGCGTCCCGGTAGCGCCAGGCGATCAGCTGAACCAGCAGCAGGCGCACCATTCCCCAGCCCGGCAATCCCCAGGCCTGCAACAATCCGAGCAGTCCCAGCCAGCGCCAACGACCCCGCAATACCAGCCAGAGCAAGCTTCCCACCGTGGTCCTTTCTGCACCCAAGGACCTGCACCCACCTGAAAAGAAGCGGTGGCCATGCGAAATCTCGGTCTACTCCAAGTCAGTGCCCTGGGCTACGGCTGCATGGGACTCTCCGGTATCTACGGAGCCAGCGACGATGCCCAGGGGGTGCGCACTCTGCAAGGGGCGGCCGACGCCGGCATAACGTTCTTTGATACCGCCGACGTCTACGGGGATGGCCACAACGAGGAGTTGCTTGGCCGGGCTCTCGGGGATCGCCGCCAGCATCTGGTGATTGCCAGCAAGTTCGGACTCAAAGCTCAGGCCAGCGCTACGCGCGAAGTCAGCGGTCGTCCCGAGTACGTGCGGCAAGCCGTGCATCAAAGTCTCCGCCGCCTCAACATGGACTACCTCGACCTCTACTATCTGCACCGAGTCGACCCGCAGGTCCCTATCGAAGAAACGGTCGGCGCCATGGCGGAGCTGGTACAGCAGGGCCTGATTCGCCACATCGGTCTTTCGGAGGCTTCGGCGGCCACCATACGCCGTGCCGCGGCGGTGCATCCGATCACCGCGTTGCAGAGTGAATGGTCTCTTTGGAGTCGCGACATCGAAGCCGAAATTCTACCCACCTGTCGGGAGCTCGGCATCGGCATCGTGCCGTGGAGTCCGCTCGGCCGAGGCTTTCTTACCAACCAGCTCGAGCTACAACCGGGAGACTACCGCCTCACCGCCCCACGCTTTCAAGGCGAAAACTATCAAAAGAACCTGGACCGATCGGCCCGTTTCTCCGAACTGGCCAGCCACTGGAACTGTACGCCCGCGCCACTGGCCCTGGCCTGGCTGCTCCATCAAGGACCCGAGATTGTGCCCATCCCGGGGACTCGTAGCCTCGAGCGCGTCCAGCAGAATCTGGGGGCGCTTCAGGTTGAGCTCAGTTCCGCGAACCTGGCCACGCTGTCAGACCTTTTCCCGCCCGGCAGTACTGCCGGGGAGCGTTATCCTGAACATCTGATGCGCACCGTGAACTTGTAGAGTACAGAAAAAAAGCGCCCCGTGGGGCGCCGGCTTTCTCAGGCTCTCTTGCCTTCGGTATCGAACTTCACCAAATCGTTCAAGGTGGAGAGGGTGATGGACAGCTGACCGGCCAGGCCGATGGGAGCGCCCTTCAGATAGTCACCCACGTTGGCGGCCCACTTCTGGCAGCCATCCTCCGAGCTAAAAGCGCGGAGACCGAAATTATTGGAGTCATACACGACGAATTTGCCGTCGCCGTCGGAGTAGGCCGACTTCATCATGGTCTGACCTTGGAAAGGCCGGGACCATTTGACCGAACCGTCGTTGCGGTCCAAGCAGGTCAGGCGTTCGCCGCCCCCCACGGTGACAAAAGCGATGGAATCTTCCCCTACGGCCACCATGCCCTTGGGCTGGCAGGGGAGGGGAGTGGACCAAGTCACCTGGTCGGTTGCGGAGTCGTGGCACTGTAGTTTCTGATTGTCGTAGGTGAAGCGTTCAGCGGGACGGCGGAGATTCTGGGCTGTATGTGTGTCGATTCTCATAATCGCAACCTAGAACCAGACCCTGAAAAATTCCTTACAAGCCTTTTCCCATGCGGCCCGGCTCTCGCGACCAGATGATGCGTACCGCCCGCCCCTTCAGATTGGCCCTGGGGACCGCGCCCCAGTAGCGGGAGTCAAAGGAGTCATTGCGATTGTCTCCCATCATGAAAAACTGGTCGGCAGGTACTTTGAATGGGGCAAAGTCCCCGGTCATCGGCTCTTTGATGAAACTCTCGTTCTGTCTCGTGCCGTTGAGCCAGAGCGCACCCTGGCGTACTTCGACCACGTCGCCGCCCACCGCTACGATGCGCTTCACAAGGTCTTCTTTGTTGCCGTGATAGGCCTCGGGAGGACTGAAGACTACGATATCTCCGCGCTTGGGAGAAAATCCCAGTCGATTGGTGACCATGTAGTCGCCGATATTCAGCGTCGGAATCATGCTCCCGGAAGGTATCGAGTAACTGTGCACGGGCGCCAGAGCGTCGAAGAATTTGCGAGTGTGGCCCAGGGAGGGCAAGATCCAGATGGCTGCTACGAAGAGAATGCACATGACGACGGGGGAGCGTCGAGCCCCGGGCTGGACCGCGCACCGGTAGGCGTCCCAAACGTTCCAGGCGTGTAGTAAGAAAGGGAGGCACCAGAGGGAGAGGTCAAAAACCGGCCGTTCCGGCGCGACCGTAATCAGCAGGAAGCCGAGTCCCAGCACCATCGCGAAAGTCAGCGCCACCACCACCAGGCCCCGCAGAGGGCGACCCGCATAGCATTGGCCGGCTCCCGTACAGAAAAGGCTCAAAACGGCCGCCAGACCGGGTCGAACCGGACGAGGCGCGAGCGGCGCTTCTTTCTCGGTAGAATTGAGCATTCGCTCTGCTTCTGCGCTTAAGAATTTTGTCCCGCGGACGATACTGGGAATATGTCCGATTCTCGTGTGCTTCTAATCGATGATGACCCCCTCATTCTACAGGCCTATCAAAGGTCGCTGCGACGCAAATTTCAGGTGGATACCGCCGAAGGTCCGCGTGAAGGGCTGGCTAAGATAGAAGCCTCCCAGTACGCGGTGGTCGTGGCCGACATGTTGATGCCGGGAATGACCGGCCTGCAGGTTCTCCAGCAACTGCGCAGTCAGTCTTCTCAGACGGTGGGCATTCTGCTTACCGGCATGGGAGATTACGAGCAGGCGTTGGCGGCCATCAACGAAGGTGTGGTCTACCGCTTTCTGACCAAACCCTGCGCTCTCGAGCAGCTGGTTCGCTCCATTGAGGATGGCCTCCAGTATCACCGTCTGCGCACTCAGAACGACAGTCTGCAGCCGATGCTACGGGTTCTGGCGGAGCATATCAAGCCCGGCTCCTTCCCGCTGGGCGGGCTGGTTCGGCGCCTGGCCGAGTCGCTCGAGTTGCCTCAACCGGGAGATTTCGAGACGGCCGCCCATCTGTGCACGCTGGCTCAGTCGCAAGAACTCTACCAGTCGCTGGCCGAGGTTGAGCCGCTGGCGGAGATGTTGGAAATGGCCTCTTTGCCTCCCGCTCCTTGGAACCAGCGATTGACAGAAAACCTGCGCGAGGCACCCAGGGCCGCGGTCGGCGCTCACCTGCTCGACCTCGCTCGTCACTGCGCCGAAAGCCATCAGCACGGCAATACGCCCCTGCAGACTCTGCAATCGCTCAGTCCTGAACACTACCATCCGGCCGCTCTCGCATCGCTGGCCCGACTCACCGCCTGACCTACAAATTCTGACTGCGTACGCTGAAGCGATCCACCAACGTGAAGGGTCCTTCGCGCAGGGGGACATTGCCCAGGCCGCCCCGGTGGCGTGCGTCTTTCAGGGCCACCGCGCTCAATTCCAGCGTCCACATCGGTCCGTTTTGCAGCACTCGGAATCCGAGCAGGCGTTTGCACAGCACTCCCTGAGCGCCAGGGGCGGGCCGCACCAGCCAGGAATTCCAGGCCGGATTCACCGCTGCTCCTCCCGGGTCGGCTCGTCGCATCAGCCATTTGTAAGGATCTTGTTGTTCATACCCGTGACTGTCCGGCGGCCCTGCCGACACCTCCCCCGGATCCTGGGGAACCGCCAGGTAGTAGGTCACCTGAGCCGTCAGCACGGCTCGCCCGTCGGCGCTCAAGCTCCACTCATGATTGCCGGCTCCTCCGTCACTGGAGAGAAAAGTCAGCCCATCTCCATCGTAGCCCGTTCCCAGGTTGGGACCCACGTGGGCTACCGCAAATTGGGACCCACTGGCGTTGCGCAGGTCGCGGGTCAAGTTCACTCGCGCGCGCACCAGTTCGCGAACCGCATCGTCCTTCGAGTCGGATTGCCGCCACAAATCGCTAACGTTGCGCAGGGCGAACCACAGGAGGGCCGACAGCATGGCGAAAATCATGCATACGATCAGCACCTCCAAGACGGTGAATCCTTTACGGCGCATACAACAGCCGCGAGATGGAAAGGGCCTGGTTTCCTTGCTGAGCTCCGGCTGACCAGCTCACATTGACCGTGCAGCGCAGCAGGCCGGGAGCCGCGGTTCCCATCGGCTCGAGAAATAAATGCGAGCTGTAGAGCACGGGGCCCAGCTGCGACTGGTCCTGCCGGTAGGGACTGCCAAAGGAGCTTTGCTCCCAAAAAGAGTCGCCGGCGGCCGGTAGACTGTACACGAACTCTTCCATCACCTGGCTGGCATAGGAATTGGCCACCAGAGTGGCGCTCGACTTACGCTGACTGCGGTTGGCTGAAATAGCGAGAGCCACCACCAAAAGTAGCACCACACAGCAAAGCCCCATGGCTAAAATCGCCTCGGCCAGAGAAAACCCGCGCATCTGGGAAAATTATACCCGAGCTTTCTGCAAATTCCCCGAAGGCGTGGTAGAATCTTACCACGTGATTCGGAACCAGCGGAAACGAGCGATTCTGTTGATTTCGGTGTTGTTCATCAGCATCGTGGTCCTGATCTTTGTGCAGGCCAGTTTTGCTCTGGCCCCGGGCGCCCTCTCCCGCACCCAGAACGACGTGGAACGCGGGGCCGCCGAGCGCGCCACCCAGAGTGGGGTCGATTGGGCCCGAAGTCGATTGAGCAGTCAGCCCGACTGGTGCGCCAACACCACCCAGACCTTCGAGGCCCCCGGATTGCGCGTGACGGAGGGTTCCGGCCAGGTTTTGGGTTGGTTCCGCGACGGCGAAAGCTGGTCACGCTTTCGCATGCGCTTCAATTATCAGGATGGTGGCCCCAACGCCGGCAGCAATAGCGACAACCTGGCAAATCCGCCCGTTGCCTGGTCCGATATGCCCTACCTCAGCTGCAACAACTTGCAGGGCTCTGGCCAGAGGCTTTTGCCCCTGGCCGGCAGCGGAACCGAAGCGGTGCACGATGGTCCATGGCCCAACACGCAGCTTACCGTGCCTCCCGCTACCTTACTCTTGAGCATCGAAGGAGCAACGGGCCGAACCGACCCGAGCAATCCTGGCCAGTTTTACGGCACGGTCCATCGGCGCAACGTTCAGGCTTTGCTCAAATTCGGGAGCAATCAGCCGGTGACCGATGCCGCCGTCAGCTCCTCGGGCAATCTCGAGATCGATCTCTTCGGTGGAACGCTGCAACTCGGCTCGCTAGGTGGGCAGACCTCCCGCTTGCGCAGCAAAGATGGCCTGAGCGTGGGAGCAGTCAATTCCACACGGGGAGAGCTGCGGGCGGCCGGCACGATGAGCACGGGCACCCTCACCAACGTCACCACCGCCAGCGACAATGGTCCGGATGGATTTTATAAGATTCCCCTTTCGAAGGTGCGCACGCCTTCCAACGCAATCCAGTTGAACGCCGGCACCTATGTGGTGACTGCTTCCAATACCGTGGTCTACTATCCGATGAATTACGCGGATTTTGTCAGCTCGGCCACGCCGCCGGTGGGCACGGAGGTCAACCTGCCCGAGGGCATGGTTTTGAGCGGACCCCACGACGAAGCGCCCAAATTTCGCCTGAACGTGACCAAGGATGTGTCCATTCAGAACTCCGGCGGAGCCACCGATCTGGCCATTGTTCCGGATGGAGGTGCGGCTCAGTCGGGTCACTACGGCGGGCTCCCTCAGACGCCGCCGCCGCCCTCGGCAACCAAGGAATTCGCCGACTGGCTGACCACCGGAGCCACCGACATTGCCCCCAGTACAGCGGCCAAGAACGCCTGGCTGGAAGTGCTCAATCAGCTACCCTACGGATCTTCCATCAGCCAGGACGGCAACTACTATGACTACTGGTTCAGCACCGATCATACCGATCACATCGCACTGCCCATTAGCAGCACCAGCCTGCCGATTTTGACCAATACCGACACCAACGCCATGATGGCCGTCTTCAACCAGGCCGGGGTGGCGCGCACCGCCGCGCTACTGCCCTTCTATCCGAGTTACACCGGTCCCTCACCCGACCCCACCCAGGAGAATCCCGCGGCCGCGCCCGCCAAGCTCAAGCCCTCGGACCTGGAACTGGATTTGCAGGGAGCCGGAAGCACTGGGATGACTCTGGCCAATGGCCACGGCAGCATCACTTTGGGTTCCCAGGTGCAAGGGCACGGTGCCGCCCTGGTCAGCTCCAAAGACATTTCCTTGATCGGAACCAGCAACGAATTCAGCTCTCATCCAGGTCAGGCCCTGGGCCTGAACCTCTACGCCCAGGGAACCATCAACGTCGACGCCTTCAAGCTTGACTCCACCAGCGGAACCTTCCGCAATATCACCATGCAAGGCATCCTCTACGCCTGGAACGGCGTCAACATTCTGGCCGGAAAAAGCGGCGGGAACTCTCGTTTTGAACTCACCGGGGAGATGGTCGCCTACGGCGGCGACCCCAGCGGTCCTCCGGTGCCGGGCGTGGCCAAAACGACCATCCACGCCAACAGTTCCAAGATCATCTTCGACCCCAGCTACGTCGCCAGCCTCCTCCAGGGTGGCCCCTTTTCCTTCCAGATCCTCGCCTGGCACGAGTTCTAAACTCCCTAAAAATCGACTTGAACCGTTCCTCGGGTCTTTGCGTAAGCCCCGGCATGAGCTTTTCCACACAGACCGCGTCCCGGGCGGAAATGCGCTTTGCCGGGCACTACTTGAACTGGGCCGGCATCGCCCTCCTGCTGGTAGGGATGCTCTCCCTGTTGCGCACCACCGGATGGACCGATTCCCGCCCGCTTCAGTGCCTCGGCGCCGCCGTCCTCGGCTGCTTTCTGAGTTGGGCCGGGGACCGCGCCCATCGTCAGGGCCTGACCGCCTATGCCCACCCCATGCTGGCCGCCGGCAGCACCCTGCTGCTCCTCACCCTGGGGGCCGCCCCGCTGGCGGTGGCTGCCAAAGCCATCGGCACCTTCGTTCTGGTGATTTGGACCGGCTTTGCCGCAATTCGCTACCGCTCACCCTGGCTGGGAGGCTATCTGCTGGTCACTCTCTATGCCGGCCCCATGCTGATGAACTTCTCCCTCAGTCTGGTGCCGTATCTTCTGGCCATTCATCTGGCTACTACCGTGGTCGCCTACCGGCAGCGCTGGGACTATTTTTTGCTCGGGTCTTTCGTGGGAACCTATGGACTCTTCTTGCGCACACCTCAACCTTTAGGGTTGCTCACTCTACTCTACGCTCTCTTCTTGCTCTCCGGGTCGGGCTTTGCGCTGCTGCGACGCGACCAGGACAGCGAAGTCAATCTTTACCTGACTTCCGCCAATTCTCTGCTCTTTGCTTTCGTGTCCTATCGCCTCTTGCTCTTCGAACCGAACGCCCGCGCCCTGCTGATTTACTTCGGCTTAGCCGCCCTCCATCTACTGCTGGCTTACTGGGCAACCCGGCGCGAGCGTGATACTTTGCGCCAGTCCAATCTGGCTCTGGGCATCCTATTCGCCGAGGCGGCGGTCAGTTTTTTGACCTATTGCTCGAACGACACCGGCTATTTTGCCGTCACCACCTTCGCCTGGCTGGCTCAGGCTCTGCTGCTCCTGGGCTGGGGAAAAGATCCGATCTGTCTGCGGGGTTCTTACTCGGCCATCGCTCTGGCGGCGGTCCAGTTGATCTACGTCGTCCCCACCATGGACCAGCCGTTCTTGCTGGAACTACCCGCTGCTCTCGCTCTCTTCTACTATTTTACTCGCCAACAGCGGCTGAATCAGCAGAGCCTTCCAGGCAATTTGGTGATGGTTCTGACCTTTTTCTGCGCCGGACAAAGCCTCGTGCGCGAAGACGTCGTCCCCTGGGGTTTGCTGGCCGGCAGCGCCTTCGTCCCGGTTCTACTGGTTCTCCACCATCACTACCCGGCAACGCTCTCGACCTACGCTACCATCGCACGCCTCCAGACAGGTCTGGTTTGTCTGGCCGGCTGTCTTTTCCCCGGACCCTGGCTCTTGCCCATGGGAGCTTTCCTGGCACTGGCGGATCGCCGTGCCTCCGCGTTCCTCTGGTTGCGCCTGGCGCTGAGCTTGCCCGGGGGGTGGACACTACCCCTGGCCTTGGCGCTCAGTCGCTGGCTACGTCTCCCCAGATTGGAGTGGGCCGCGACGCTGCTGGCTGTCTCCTCTCCGCTGTCACCCCTGCTGCTCAGCCTGACCCTTTCCACCGTGACTCGCCCGCTGCTGCTGATGAAGTTGGCAACTTTCGCGGGTTATGGCACCGTCAGTTCGCTGCTCTGGTGTCTGCTGGGTAGCTTCTATCTGCGTCGCGGCCAGCAGACGGGCGATCTCATCCTGGGCGCGGCCTTTTACAAAGTCGTTTTACTCGATGCCAATTTCGTCTTTATCCAGGGGCACTGGGATATGGTCGGCATCCAACCCTTGCAGTGTTTGCACTTGTTGATGATCGCGGCCGTCTCGGCCTGCTACCTGATCCCGCGCAGCAATGTCCTGAACCTGCTGGGGATGTTGATCATCGTCTTTGAAACCAGTCGGGTGGTTTACGACGTCTACGGCCAATTGGACACCTTCCAGGTCATCCTCTCGGCCTTCTGGGCCTGCGCCAGCCTGTTCTTTATCTTACCCGGGGCTTATCGGGGCAATAAGCTGTGCCGACTTTTCGGACTCACCCTGTTGGTCGCTTGCGTCTCCAAAATGTATGCCGTCGACATCTGGGTCCTCGACGCCTACGATAAGAGCACCACCACCCTGGCGATGGGAGCGCTGCTCACGTTGGTTTCCTTCATCTACCAGCGCAATCGAGCGAGATTGGAAACTCTAGAGGAGATACTCTAGCGAGGCGTTTCGGAACATCGAGGGGGCGATGCCGTGGGCCGGCTCTTCCTGGTCGGTATCATCCGGCCAGGCCTTGAGGCGAGGATCGTTCAGCAGCTTCCCCTGGGCCATGTCCTTGGCAAAGCCCCAAAGGGTATCGGCCACTTCCTGAATCCGGTCATGAGGAACTTTGCGCACAAACAGTTCCGGGCGGGCAAACTTGGCCATGCCTCGGGTATTGCAGAAGTGTTCGTCACTGCGCTCCGACACGACCGATAGATGCTCGTGCGGGTCGAAATCGCGGTCGGGAGCCAGCGCCATGATCTCCTGAGGCTGCCACCAGCGCGTGGCCACCAGGTCGATGGCCGCCAGCGCGCCCAGGTCAAAGTAGGCCTTGAGAAAGGCCATTCCCGTCTGCAGCGCCCTGAGTTCCGCCGAGTCTGGAAAATGGCCACGGATGAGCACGGCCCGCGGGCATTTTCCCAGCGGTTCCAGGGAGAAGTCGGCCATGTTGGCGATCGGGCCCTGCAGAAAGCTGCCCAGCCACTCGGCATCCTCCACGATGTCCAGGTCCAGCCCCGCGCTGTCTCCCGGGGGGAAGCCGTGGCGCTTGGGGTCGATGTAGAGTTCCGCCTCGGGTTTGTCCAGCCAGGCCACCCAGAACAGGAAGCTGCGTTGGGCGGAGGGTTGATAGAGGGGGCGAGTCCAGAGCCTAGTCGGGTTTTCCATCTCTGCGTTTGTGAGATCTCTTCCCCCACTTCCTGCCAGGGGTCTCGCACTTGCTGGGAGTGCCGGCCTTCCCGGTCCAAACCCGTTTGATGCAGTAAATCTGTACTCAACTCTGGTTACGAACGCTCCTGCGGGTTCCCACCCCTGCTGACGGTAAGCTGAAGTCAGGAGGTAGAGGAAATGTCACAATTGCAGGTTCAAGATGATTTGTTGACCTTTTGCATTCCCGGTGAGGTGCGCCCCGGCGATATCCTGAACGTCAAGGTGGAACAGCATAAGCTTCAGCTCGAAGTCGAATCCTGCCGCCCGGTAGGGGAGGAGCAGTACCTGGTGACGGCTCGCTCTCCCATGCGCCTGGAAGGTCTACTGCCCTCGGCCGAGGTTCTGGGCACGCGCCGCCAGCCTCGAATGGGCGAGCGACTCCGGGTGATGTCCCCCGAGCTTCCGGACTATCAAGCCTTGACGCTAGACATCAGTGACGGCGGCCTGCGCCTGGACGTTTCCGACCAGCTGCAGCCCGGAGAGCTGCTCGCTCTCAGCGTCAGCTTTCCCGGTTACGACGGCGACGTCCAGTGCGAAGTCCAGGTTCTCTGGTGTCGCCAGGAAGGCAATCGCTACGTCGCGGGCTGTCGCTTCACCGACCCCGGAGAGCATCGTTTGCGAGCCGCTCTCCACAGCTTACGTTCTACCGGCCTTCCTAGCGCGCAAGGCCACGCCCCGCGCCGACAGTCCCGCTTCGCTCCTCTGGGCCTGGCCGGATAAATTTATCCAGCCCTTAGCAAATCGCAAGACAAACTAGATCTTTTTGACCAGACCGTTCATCTGAGGCGGCTATCCTTTGGTTACGATGAAGGAACCGCCCCGAACTCAGCTAGAACTCCGGATGGCCGACCCCAACGGTCGTGCCAGAGTGGCCGATATGATGGCCTTGATTAACGACATTCTTTTTCAGGGGGGACCTGTCGACGCTTCGGCTTCGTTTAAGACGATACCCTTGAAGAAGCTGGAGGATGGCGATGTCTAGCGAGCCCTGGTATTTTACCCGCAACTCCGACCTGGAAGCCAAATTGGAGCGCGTCCATGATCCATCCCTCTGGAGGGGTCTGGCGCCGGCCCTGAATCTTACCGACGATCCGTTCCCAGGCGCCGTCGAGCCCTACGCCCTCAACGACGAGGACCTGAACCAGGCCCGGACTCAGGTGCGAGAGGAAGGCTACCTCCACTCCACTCCGTCCATTCCCGCCGAGATCTGTCAGCAGATGGCCGAGGCGGTGGGTAACATCATCGCCGCCGGCTACCACCCCATCTTCCTTTCGCTCTATGACGAATACTGGCAGATTCTCAAGCGCACTTCCGCCGCCCTCGAGCCCATTCTCGGGCCGAACTGCTATCCGCTGGCCGATTACTGGGTCTGGTCCATTTCGCTGGAGACGTCCGGGTCCGGCTGGACACCCCATCGCGACCTGCAATTCCGCGACCGTCCGACGCTGCGAGAAGACGGCGCTCCGCTGCTGGTCACCGCCTGGCTCCCTTTTACCGATACCGGACCCCTGAACGGCTGCATGTATGTCATGCCCACTGACCGCGACCCCAATTTGCCGGACAATCCCGATAATTTCGGCTTCGCCAACCTCCAGGACGTGCGTGCCCTGCCGGCCCGGGCGGGCTCGATCCTGGCCTGGAACCAGCAAATCCTGCATTGGGGTTCAGCCGCCAGCAAGTGGGCCAAGAATCCTCGGATCAGCACCGGCGTTTATTTCCAAAGTGCCGACGTCGAGCCGTTTGGTCCCCGTCCTATCGACTTCCAAAAGGAGCTCCCTTTCCAGCAGCGCCTGGCCTACCTGGCCGCCAACCTGCTGGCTTACCATCAATGGCACCGCTACCCGGAACCCGTCTTAGAAATGGCGATTCGCTGCCTTCAGGCGGGTCCCGGTTACCTCGACATGCTGCCACCCGCCCTCAAGGCCGCCGTCGAAGCCCGACTGCGCGCCCGCACCTCCTGAGAAGTCGTTCTGGCGGGACCTGAGTCGGCGAGCTAGAAACAGCCTGCCGATGCAACTTCACGTCTCCGTCCGTAACGTTCTCAAAAGGGCCACCCAGGTCGCGCTCTGCAGCGGTGCCCCCTCGGTCACCCCGGAACACTTGCTGGAGTGCAACCCCGACCAGCAATGGACCGAGCCGGTCCCGGAGCGGGAGATCTCTTTCGCCCCGGATTCCCTGGAGATTCTGTCGCTGGCCGGCGAGCAGGCCGCTTACGACGACATGCCGATTGTGCGCATCGGCCACCTCGAACTGGCCCTGCTGATCAAAACCGCCCGCCAGCCGATCTGGTCCGAGTATCATCCCCTTTCTCAGGAGGCCTTCGTTCGATTGCTGATTAGCGCGGTACGTCAGGAAAGACGGAGCAAGTTGCTGGGTCGCCTGAAAGAAGCGCTGCACGAGGCCCCCGCACTAGAAGCCTCCGATATCCATTTAACTCAAGAGGAATCCAAGCGTCTCCTGGACTATGCCAGCGGGGCTCAGGGTATCGGCAACCTCATCGTTTTGGTGCTTCTACGTTACGCGATTTCGGCCAGTCCTCAGGGGAAACTGCTAAGAGATATCGGTCTCACCGAATCCATGCTGGCCGGAGCTCTGGATGGCGGGAAAAATGTGGTGGCGGCTTCCGTCTCGGTTGCTCGCAAGCCACAGAGCCCGACTCCTCCCGACTTTGGAAGCTGCCTGGGTCCTGGCTATGAGCGTTTGAGCGTTGAAAGCCGCCGCACATTGGGCCTGGCCTGGATCCTCCGCGATGGAGAGGAGCTGACGGGGCGGGATCTGCTGCGCGCGCTCATCGCCACCAGCAACCAGACCGAAGAGCGCAACGTTCACAGCCTCCTCGGCAGCCTGCGCCCCCAGGCCGAATTCGCCGAGCGACTCGTCAATTCGGGAGTTCACGAAAAACTCGTTGCGCCTACGCTTTCTGCCGAGTTCTATCGCGTTTTTAGTGCCGCTAATCGCGAGGCCGGCGCGGACGGGAAAATCACCGACTACGACCTGCTTCTGGGCCTCGCCCAGAACGCCCAGGAACTCCTGAGCCAGGAAAACATCACGCCCGAGGAAATCCGCCAACGCTGGATGGAGGGCTTTTAGTCGCCCAGGGCCTTCAGCATTTTCTGCGCTTCCTGGCGGTCTTTCTCGGTCAGCCCCAGCTTCAAAGCTTTGCGCAGAGCCGCCCTCGCTTTCTCGCGTTCCCCCAACGCCCGCCAGATTTCTCCCAGGCGTTTGGAGACCGAGCCGCTGCGCGAACGGTCCAGCTTTTCCGCTTTGAGCATGACTTCCAGGGCCTGGCGATTTTCACCCAATCCCAGCAGAGCGGCTGCATAGGTGTCCATGATGTGCGGTCGGTCGGGGGCTAGCTTGAGAGCATATTCGGCCTGGTCTTTGGCTTCTTGATAGTATTTGACGTGAACGAAAACCCAGGCCCGCCAGTTGTAGGATTCGGCAAATTCAGGCTTCAGTTCCACCAGTCGGTCGGCCGGCTCGATGGCTTCCTTCCAATGGCCCTGCTCTTCCAAGGCTCGAATCTTGATGGCCAGGCTGGCCCATTTTTCGCCATTGTCTTGCGCCGCCCGATAAGCCAGAAGCGCGGTATCCTCTGCCGCTGCAGGGGTCTTCTCCCTTAGCTGGGCTTCCGCCAGAAGCATCCATTCACCCCAACTATCGGGGCGTGGGAGAGCCGAGCTCGCCAGCTTACCCCCCTGAAAACGGCCGATTTGATCGGCCAGACCCCTGTCTTCGGAAGTCAGTTTCGTGTGCTCCACGACCCTTTCCAGAATCTGCAGGGGTTGGTCGGACCAGACGTCGACTCGAAAGTAGCGATGACCCAGTGGTAGAAGCGCACTGCGCACTCCCGGTTGCTTGATGGAGGCGGGCAGAATCGTCCATTTGCCCGGAGTCTGAGACATGAGCACGGACGTCGATTCGGAGGTGCAGGCAATCCCGACCCCGGGCGCGACCAGATAGGTGCCGTTGGCTTCGGTGTTCTTTTGGAAGAACAAGGGCAGTTGGAATTCCATCCCCGCCAGCGAGTAAGTCTGAACCGGATAGTCCGTCCAGCCTTTCGGCACAGCAATTCGCCCTAAGGACCACAGGGTGAGAAGAACGAAAAGTCCCAGAACTCCTGAGTAAACCTTGCTCTGCGGTCGATAGCGGATGGCCAACACACAGACAATGCCCGTCAACAGGCCGCCCAGGTGGGCCCAGTTGTTTACTCCCGAGATGCTCAGTCCGAAACCGGCGTTCAGCAGAATCGTCCAAATCAGGGAGCGCTGCACGTGCCCGCGAGTGACGACCGCGGTGGCTCCAAACAGTCCGAAGATGGCGCCCGATGCACCGGCCGAGAGCAGGAAAGTCTGGTGAATTCCCGAGCTCAGCAGAGAGCCCCCGAGACCGGACACGCCATAGAGAACGGCGAAGCGCCGCCAGCCCAGTGCCTTTTCCAGCGCATCCGAGCGAACCAGACAATACATGTTGAGAGCCAGGTGCAGCCAGGAAAGATGCAGGAACATACTGCTCCACATCCGCCAGCCATCGCCCCATCCCCATTGCAAACTCACCGATGCGCCCGCTCGTAATAGCGTGGCCGAGCTCAACTCCAGCCAGGAGTCTCCTCCGTGAGTCTGCTGCCAGAGCAACGCCAGCAGAAACACCACCACGTTGACGGCCACCAGCCCATAGGTGACCAGAGCCACTCGTCTGTCCTCAATCTCTTCCATCCAGGCCCTTTCGCCAGCACGGCAGTACTGGCCCCCAGTGATCCGGGTCTGCACGACGAACTGATAGCCAACTCTCTCCCCGCGGTCCCGCTTCGCCTACTCTGAGAACAAGAGAATTCGCGAAAGCAGGTGGCCCCGATGAAAAAGCACGGATGGATGTCGTCGAGCCTTATGATCGTCATGATGGCCGTGGTGTTGGCGGTGGTGCTCACTCCCTGGAAGGCGGCCCGCGGTCAACTGGTGCAGGTGCAGGGTAAGGTCACCGCGGTTGACCCCGCCAAGCAAAGCGTGACCGTGCTCGACACTCATACGGCCGAACCGGTCACGCTTCAGATGGGACGAGACGCCTTCGAGCCCGGTCAGGGCTGGAAGACGCTACACAAGAAGCCGCGCGTCCAAGTGATGGCGACTTACAATTTCGACGGCAGCGTGCAGGCCCGCCGTCTGGTCTTACTCTAAGTTTAAGCTCCGCGCTTTTTGCGGCGGCTGATGTACTCGCCCGCGATCGAGGCGACGTAGTTTTGGGTTTCGCTGTAGGGAGGCACGCCTCCGAAGGAAGAGACATTGCCCGGGCCCGCATTGTAGGCGGCCAGAGCTAACGAGAGGTCGCCGAACTGGCGGTACAGGTCGGCAAAGTAACGGGTGCCGGCGGCCACATTCTGGATCGGGTCATAAGCATTCTGGCAACCCAGGTCGGTGGCCGTTTCCGGCATCAGCTGCATCAGTCCCTGAGCGCCCACGCCCGAGGTGGCCGACGGATTGAAAGCTGACTCATGCTTGACAATAATCTCGATAATCAGCGGATCGATATTGGCCAGACGAGCCTGTTCCTCGATTACCGAGTTGAGTTGGACTTGAGCGGGGGTCCACTGCGAGCCGTTCCAGGCCGAATAGCTGACCGTCCGCTCCTCGAGTTTGGTATTGGCGCTGTCGTTGTAGGTGTAGATATTCTGTTGGCCGAGCGGCGTTACCGCCGAGGTTCGTGTGAAGGAACGGGGTTGTGCCACGACTCTGGTGGCAATGCGGGGAACGCAGTTGCTATAGCTGTTGACTCCGGAACTACTGCCGGTGAGCTCGATGCGGGGGCGCGCCTGAGCACCGATGGAAAGCGAAAGCAAAGCGAGAAATCCCAACCCGTATTTGTACATTAAGTCTCCTTTGATATTCAAAACGTGGCTGGACTTTGATAACAAGCGAGGGAGGACGCGAATAGTTCCAGTCGAGTACGAAAATACCAGGGGCGAGTGAGGGTGGCCCCTGTGGCCGCGGTCGTAAGCGGCCTAAGCTGAGTTTTATGAACGCTCGACGTTGGCGCCTGGTGCGCACTTTTTTCCTGGCGCTCGTCGCGGGGGTCCTGGCATTTTCCTACATCGGCTACCGGACCGCCCGAGCGATCTTGCGAGACATCGATCATAGTTTGCCGGACCTCTCCTGGGTGCAGCGTCATCGTCCCGGCAAAATTACCACCGTCTACTCTCGGGAAGGCAAGATCATCGCCACACTCAGCGAGCAACGACGCAAAGTGGTTGGTTTGGCCCAGGTTTCCCCGCATGTGCTGCGCGCCCTGATCGCCACCGAGGATTCGCGTTTTTACTCCCATCACGGCGTCGATTTTTACGGCATAGGCCGGGCCGCGCTGGGCAATCTCAAAGGCGGCCACTCGCAAGGCGCCAGCACCATCACCATGCAGTTGGTGCGCCACTATTTTCTCAACCAGGAGCAAAGCTACTGGCGTAAGATCCAGGAGGCGCTGTTGGCCCAACGCCTGGAAAAGACCATGAGCAAGGATGAAATTCTCATCCGCTACCTGAATGAGGTCTACTTCGGCGCCGGAGCCTACGGCATTCAGTCGGCCGCCGCCACCTACTTCGGAAAGTCGGCCAAGAACCTGAGCCCGGTAGAGTCGGCCCTGATCGTGGGCTTGCTGCAATCCCCCAGCGGTCTTTCCCCCTACAGCAATCCCAAGGGCGCCCATCAGCGGACCCTGGAGGTGCTCGACCGTATGGAGTCTCTCGGCTACCTGACCGGAGCCGAAAAGGCCGAAGCGGTCGGACGCTATGACAAACTGGCCCCCAAGCGACCGATGCAGGCCAGTAACGTCATCAAATACCCCTACTTCACCAACTACGCTCTGAGCCTGGTGGCCAAGCAGATACCCCACAATCTGCTTTACGAGGGCGGCCTGAGCATTCGCACCACCATGGATCTGCGCGCTCAGCGTCTGCTGGAACAAGAGGTCACCTCGACCCTCAATTCCTCAGGCTCCGGCTATGGCGCCGACTCGGCCGCGGTGGTGTTGATCGACAACGCCAGCGGAGAGATCCGAGCCATGGTGGGAGGGCGCCAGTATAGCGCCAAGGATCGTTTCAATCGCGCCTGGCAGTCTCGCCTGCAAGCCGGCTCTTCCTTCAAGCCCTTTCTTTACGCCACGGCTCTGAGCAAGGGGATGGACCCCGAGTCTCGCTTCTCCGACGACCCGGTCAAAGTGGCCTATGACGACAGCAGCGGAACCCAACGCACCTGGGAACCGGCAAATTTTGACCACCAGTCCAAAGGTCAGATCCCCATGCGCGAAGCTCTCAAGCTGTCGCGCAACACCGTGGCCGCCCGTTTGATTTGCTACACCGGCATCGACCCGGTGCTGCAGATGGCTCATCGCCTGGGTATCCAGAGCGAGTTGCCCCAGGTCCCCTCGGTTGCTCTGGGCGTCGGAGAAGTTTCACCGCTCGAGATGGCCACCGCCTACTCCACCATCGCTCGCGGCGGCTTGTTCGTGCCCGCCACCTGTTTGCGCAGCGTGCAGACTCCTCAAGGCGACACCTTTCGGTTGCCTCATGCCTGGAGGGATCAGGTCCTCACTCCCGAGCAGGATGCCCAACTGGTGGAAATGATGATGCGGGTGGTGGAGGAAGGTACGGGCGGAGGCGCGCGACTCAACGGCGTGCAAGTGGCCGGCAAGACCGGGACCACCGACAAGTACCGCGACGCCTGGTTCATCGGGTTCACTCCGCGCTACACGATGGCTGTTTGGATGGGTAACAGCAACCACAAGCCTACCTACGGCATGACGGGTGGCAGTCTGCCGGCCACCCTGTTCGCCCGAGTCATGGGACAGTTGGAAGCCTCGACTCCCACCCCCACCTTTGCCGGCTTGCGAGCTCAGCCCCAAAAGTTCAAGCTCTGCAAAATCAGCCATCAACTGGCGACCACTGGCTGCGAAAAGACCTACCAGGAGCGATTTTGGCGCACCGCTCCTACCCAGACCTGCGAGGAGTGCGAAGCCAGGCCCAAGCTTGTGCTGACCAGCCTGGATGAGCCGCAGTACGTCCTCGATGAAGCCCCCGATACCGCTCCTCCGGTGGACCCCGTCACAAGCGAACCCTCGGAAGATTTCGAGCAATGACTTAAGTACGGGGGGGAGCCGGCCGATTGCCATGCCATGGCGACCAAGTCGGCTGTGATTTCTCTGGCGCTGCTGAGCACGGGCAGCTTGTGGTGGATGACCTACGCTCCGGAACGGCGCGGACTCACCCATCACCAACAACACCATGGGGCTCGAGAGCTGGTCTCTCCTCTGGAAACGCCGGAACCGGAAGACCCGGCTGAGGTGCAACTGGGACGTCGCCTTTTTGCGGAGAAACGGCTGTCCGGCGGACAGACCGTCTCCTGCCAGAGCTGCCACGATCTGCAGGCCGGGGGAGTCGATCATCTGGTCCGTTCGGTAGGCGATCACGGCGCGTTGGGGAACATCAACGCCCCCACCGTCTACAACGCCTATCTGAACTCCAGCTTGTTTTGGGACGGACGAGCGGAGACGCTGGAAGAGCAAGCTGGCGCGCCCATTACCAATCCCAAAGAGATGAATGCCGGTTGGAGTATGGTGCTGGCACGCCTCAATGCCGATGCTTCTTACCACTCGGCTTTCCAAAAGGTGTATGGGACTCCGCCCAGCCGCGAAGGAGTGGTGGCCGCGCTGGCCGCCTACGAACGCACGCTGATCACGCTGGATTCTCCTTTCGACCGCTACTTGCGCGGTCACCGTCAGGCCATCTCGGCCGAAGCCTTGAGGGGATATGAGAAGTTCCGTAGCTACGGCTGTATCTCATGTCACCAGGGTGCGAACGTGGGCGGCAACATGTATCAGAAGTTCGGCGTGATGGGTGACTACTTCCAAGATCGCGGACACGTCACTTCGGTCGACTGGGGTCGTTTCAATGTCACCCACAAAGAAGAAGACCGCTATGTTTTCCGCGTTCCGAGCTTACGCAACGTGGCACGCACCGCACCTTATTTCCATGACGGTAGCGCTACCAACTTGCCCACCGCCATCCGCGTGATGGCTCACTACCAGTTGGGACGTCACCTCAGTCAGGTTGAAGTCAACGAACTGGCGGCTTTCCTGAACTCGCTGACGGGGGTGGCTCGGCCGTGATTTCGCTGCGCGAGAAGATCCTGGGAGGAGCGCTGCTGCTGAGCTTTTCGCTGTGCAGCTGGGCGGCTCGAGATGCGAACTACGAGCAGCAGCAGCGCATCAATACGCTGCTCCAAGAAATCCCGCTGCGCCGTGAAGCGCTTCTGGAAGAGGTGCTGCGTGTCAACAGCAACCTGGCCTGGTCTTACGACGCTTTGGAAAGCACCAAGCAAAACGTGGAGGCCTCGGTCGAAGAACTGGCCACCCTGCTGCACAATCCGGCCTACCGTAACTATCCGCAGCTGAACGCGAATCTTAAGGAATTTCGCCAGGAGCTGGCCACCGATTTCCGCATTCTGGAGACTTTCAAGAGCGAGAAGTCTATCCTGCGCAATTCGCTCGCTTACCTGCCGGTGGCCTACCGTGACGCCCTCGAACGTTCCTCCCCGGCCGAGCAGCAGCGCCTCAAGGACATCTTCCTGGAAACGATGCTCTATCATCAGAATTTGGAGCAGAATTCGCGGGTCTCGGTGGAAGACGAGATTCGCGGGTTGGGAAAACCCAAGAACGAAGCTATCCGACTCTTCGTCATGCATGTTCGCCAGGTGCTGCAACTTAACCCGCGCCAGGTGGCCAGATTGCGTGAGCTCAGCCGGCTCAATGACTCTTCACACCTGTCTCGCCTCGGTTTGCTCTATCAATCCATCTACCGCGGCTGGGCACGTCAGCGCACCGTCATTCTCGGCCTCCAGTATGCTCTCTCGATCTTCGTGCTCATCTTCTTGGGGCGCACCGTGCGCAAGCTCAATCAGACGTTCGCACAGCTACAGTCGGTGAATCTCGACCTGGAAGAACGGGTGCGGGAGCGCACCGGCAGTCTGGAAGAATCTCATCGAATGCAGGAGAGCATTCAGGCCGAGCTGGCGCGCGCCCAACGGCTGGAATCCATCGGTCATCTGGCCGCGGGCATCGCCCACGAGATCAATACGCCTATTCAGTTCGTCGGCGACAACACCCGCTTCGTGCGCGACTCCTTCGAAGAACTCGACCGTCTGCTCGACGACCTGGAAAGACGCCTGGGAGAGCCCGTGCGATCGGCCTTGGAGGAAGGCGACTATCCTTTCCTTCAAAAAGAAATACCGCTCTCCATCGATCAGTCTCTCGACGGTCTGGGACGGGTGGCGGAGATTGTGCGCTCCCTGAAAGCTTTCTCCCATCCCGGCGGGCAGGATAAGTCTCAGGCCGACCTCAACGAAATGGTGCGCACGACCGTCACTCTGGCGCGCAACGAGTGGCGCTACGTGGCCGAGGTGCAACTAGAGTTGGAAGACAGTTTGCCGCGCACGCCTTGCTACGCCTCCGATCTCAACCAGGTGCTGCTCAACCTGCTCGTGAACGCCGCTCACGCCATTCACGACAAGCTCGGCACCGACCCGGCCAGCAAGGGCGTCATCGGCATCCAGACCCGCTGCCACAACGACTGTGTGGAAATCCTGGTGCGCGATAGCGGCGTCGGCATGAACTCGACCATCCGCGAGCGCATCTTCGACCCCTTCTTCACCACCAAAGAGGTCGGTCGCGGCACCGGCCAGGGCCTTTCCATCGCCTACGACATCGTGGTCAACAAGCACGGCGGTCGCCTTTTGTGCGAAAGCGAACCCGGTCAGGGCACTTGCTTTATCGTCGCCCTGCCGATGCTTGCCGCCTGAACTTCATAGGAGTTTCAGGGTCCGCTCCAGCTGTTGGCGGGTATACGAGTCCAGGGGGCCGGAACGTCCCCAGCCCTGCATGAAGCGAGCGTAGTCGCACCAGGCGACCGGGAACAATTGACGCCACTCTTGTTCCAGACCGGTGGGTGGGTCAAAAGGCCGCAATTCCTGAAAATAGAAGTCCAGCCATTCTTCTCCAACGCCACAGCAGTCCAGGAAGTAAGCCACGTCTCGCATACCGCAGCCGACACCAACGTATTGAAAGTCCACCGCCGCCGCTTCCTCAGAATTCTTCCAGAGAAAATTGGCCGGTTTGGAATCTCCGTGGATGAGAGTCTGAAAACGAGCGGCACGCAGGCGCTGGTCGATGGCCTGCGCGGCCTCCTTCAGGGTCGAAGCGGGCATGCGCGCAAACTCTTCCTGTCGGGTCTCCAGATGCCAATAGCCGCCCTGCTCCCACAAGCCGTAGGGCCTGGCTCCCAGGAAGCTACCGTGAAATCGGGCCAGCCAGCGCAATCCGGCCCGAACCTGAGGCGGTCGGCTCGGGGAGAAACCGGCTTCGCCGAGATCTTCCAGCAGCAGCAGTCCTTGGGCTGTGCCCAGGCAGGCGGCCACGCGAGCTCGCGAGTCTCGCGCCGGCCCTTGGTACCAGGCCTGCTCCACCTCATAGGAACGCCGCTTGCGCCGGTCAGAAACACTGTCCCGGGCGGCCGCCGGGGGTTGCACGACTTTAAGGATCACCGACGGCCGGTCGCTCAGATGCAGTCGCCGCAGCTCCCCATAGCCCCCCCACAGGTTTTGCAGCAAGGAGCTGTCGAGAATGGCGGAAGCTCCGGTGCGTGCCAGAACCCAGGCGTCGGTGTTCATGGCTTGACCTCCGGGCGAAATGTTCGTAAACAGATTAGGTGATGGAAGTGCGACGCATTCAGGCAGAGGAGTGGAAAGCCCTGCGAGAGTTACGCTTGCGGGCCCTGGAGCGAGAGCCGCTGGCTTTTTGCGCTACGGTCGACCAGGAAGAGCGCCTCAATCAGGCGATTTGGGAAGAGCGAGCCCGTATGGGAGCCGAAAGCTTGCGGTCCGCCACCGTGGTGGTGGCCGAGGGAAGTCGGCTGCACGGCATGATCGTGGTGAAAATCGAAGAGACCCGGGCGGAAATTTACGCCGTCTATCTCGAGCCAGAACTGCGTGGACGAGGTCTGGCCTCCCGGATGCTGAGACAGGCCCTGGAGTTCGCCGCCGGCCTGCCCGTCTGGTTGGAGGTCAATGCCGATCTGGGAGCGGCCGAGTCTCTCTATGCCCGCTGCGGCTTCCGACCGGACGGCGTGGTGCGCAAATTTCCCGACGGACGTAGGATGCGTGGCTGGGTGCGGCCGCGATGAGCTGGCGGGACCGTTTTTCCAAACTGCAGGAACAGCTCTCCGAAGTCAGTGACCGCGATTTGCAAAGCTTGTTGCTGGAGGTCTTCGCCCAACGTGTTCCTCAGCCCGGTTATCTGCAGCAGCGCTATCAGGAAAGCCGCTTCGTTCATCCCTCGCCGCTAAACGTTCGCAAATCGGCGCGCCTGCTGGCCCAGGCCTGGGAGACGCTGCCCGAACCCTTTGAGCCTATCGAGTTGTCGCCACTCGCGCCTCTGGGCACCTGCGCGGGGCTGGCTACCGTCAGTCAGAACAAGGTCGTCTCCACCGGTCGCAACTGCGAAGTCAGTGCCGACCCCAGTCCGGTGCTGGCCTTAGAATGTGCTCGGCGCAAAGGACCGGTCGACCTGGCCGCTTATCAGCGGGTGGTGCGGGCTCAGGCCTTGCCGGGTCCTGGCTTTTACGCCCATTTCGGCATCTTTTCGCTGGTTTCGGCCGGTCGCCACGGCTTTGAAGAAGCTGCCATTCAGCGGCATTGGGACTTTTACCGCAAGTTCTTGGAGAGCGCTGTTCCGGACGCCCGGGTCGAATTCCAGTTGACCAACTGGGGCAACTTGAAGTTACAGGCAGGCTTCGTTCCCGATTGGAAACGGCAGCCCGGGTATTATCAAAAGGCCTGCTTCAAGATCTATCTGAATGGAGTGGAAGTCGGCGATGGTGGCTTCACGGACTGGATGGCCCGTTTGCGCAGCGATCGCCGCGAAAGCTTCCTCAGCAGCGGTCTGGGCTGGGAGCGTCTGGTCGGCTTGATGCACTAGGGCCCGGCTCCTCGACCAGCGGGTCGAGGGGCATTCGATGGTGAGGGTCGACCATCTGACTCAGCTCCTCCAGCGCCCGACGAAAGCGCGGCAGACATTCGTTCAGAGAGCCGATGGTGGCGCGCTCCGCCTCTTCGTTGACGTTAGGCATCGCCACATAGCCTTTGTGGCTGCCGTCCTGAACCGCATTCGGATGGGTAGGGTCATAGACCCAGTTGAAGTCGCCGTTGTCCTCCTGCAGGAGGCTCCGTCCCTCGGGCGATACGGTCACCAGCTGACGGCGGTAAGGTGTGCCGTCGACCGTGTTGAGGGTTTTGCTGTTGGCCAGGTTCCTCTGCGCGGCCTCCCGGCACAGCTGCAGGTGTGCGCAGTAACTGGCCAGCGCCTGCACTCCACCGCGGTCGGCCGCGATGCGAAAGCCGTGCTCGGTGAGTTGCACGCGGCCGCCGTGAGAACGAAGAAAAGCCAGTTCCGTCGGGCCGAGACGATCCGACCAGACCTGAAGAACGGGAGGGTGCGTCCAGCACCACAGGGCCAGAGCGGCCAGCACGAGCAAGAAGCGGAATTTCATAGCTCGATTGTGGAGCACGACGGTGAAGGGCCTTCGGAGAAAATGTTGCCGATTTCCAACACTTTCTTACGGATTGCACAACACCATGACCGCGCAGGGCGCTTGCTTGAGCAGTCGCTCGGCACGATGGCCCAAAAACGCCCGACCCGAGTTGTGCCGTAGGGAGCCGCGCAAGACGATCAGGTCGAAGTCTTCCTCGGCGGCCAGACGCAGAATCTCCCCTTCGCTGGTCTCGCCTTGCAGAAGGCGCCCGGTGGCCTGCGGAAAATAGCGCTGGGCCGCCTCGGTCTGCTGCTCCAGAATGCTGTTGGACACGCGCACCAGGTGCTGCACATTGCGCGGGTCGCGACTGATCTCGGGCGTCTCCAGCACGTGCACGACACGCAGTTCCGCCGCATAGGCCTGGGCCAGCACGGCTGCCAACTCAATGGAAGCGTCGTTGGCCTGGCGCCCGGTAGTAGGCACCATGATCTTGCGCACTTCGGCCAGTCGATGGTCGGAAGGCACGTTGACCACCGCCACCGCGCAACCGCTGCCCCGCAGCAGACTGTCGATGGCGTGATTGAACAAGGAACCGCGCACGCTGGTGGCCTGGCTGGCGCCCAGCAGCATCAACTGGTAACCGCGCCGCGATTCGCGTTCGATCAGGGGGATCACGTGCTGGCTGCGCAGCCGGCGCACGGTCGGGGTTCGCTCCAGGTCCACCTGCAGAGTCTGACTGATCTCCTCGAAGGGCGGAGCCGCCTGGCTGTTCCCAGGATTGTCGATGTGCATCAGGGTGGTATCGAAGGGGACCGCCTGCCCCAGCCTCGACACGAGCTGGGCCACCGCTTCCGCGTTAGGCCCGCCGCGCAGCGGAATCAGCACTCGTTTCAGCTTTTTCAGGAACCCCTGAGAAGTCGCTGCATCCAAACGTGCCTGCTCATCCGGCTCGATGGGAATGCGCTTGAAGACGAAGCGCAACATGCCGGGGGTGACCAGGCACAGGGTCATGGCCATCACCACGATGATCGAATAGGTTTCCACGCTCAGGATTTTCAGACTGTAACCCACCGTGGCCACGATGATTTCCATGGAGCCCCGGGCATTCAGGCCGACGCCGAAGGCCACCCGCTCCCAGGGCTTAAAACCACCCATCCAGGCTCCGAAGGAAGCGCCCAGCAGTTTTCCGCAGCTGGCCACCCCGATGATGCACACGCCCCATATGATGACCGTAGGATTGATCACCTTGAGCAGGTCGACCTTGAGTCCGGCGTTGGCGAAAAAGATGGGGGAGAAGAAGGCCGTGACCATCAGTTTCAGGGCGTGCTCGGTTTCCGAGTGGAAGCGGCGTGCCTGGCCGCACAGGATGCCCGCCACAAAGGCGCCCAACATGGGCTCCAGGCCCAGTTCGTGAGTCAGGGTCCCCAGCAACATGGCCAGGAAGATAGCGGCCGACATTTGCATCGGCACCCCACCATCGCGGTCGTCGATGTAGGTGAGCAGGCGATCCACCGCCCAACGACCCACCGTGAAAGCCAGGCCCAGGAAGACCACCGCTCCGCCCACCGCCTGGAAAGCGCGGGCCGGCTGGAAGTCGCCGCCCGCCAATCCGACCACCAGCGAAAGCAGAATCCAACCCAGCAAGTCCTCGGACATGGCAACCGCCACCATGGTCTGACCGATATCTCGGCGCATCACGTCCAGGTCCAGCAAAATCTTGGCCAGCACCGCCATGGCGGAAATACTCATGGCCACCGCCATGAACATGGCAAACAGCGGACGCCGTTCGGGATCGCCGACCAGCACGTCGGGCAGCATCATCCCCAGGCAGGTGCCGAACAGCAGCGGCAGCATCGTGCCCCACAGAGCCACCTGCAGCACCCGGCGACCGCGGCTCAAAATATAGGTCAAATCGATTTCGAAGCCGGTGACCAGCAGCAGCAGCAGCACACCCAGCCGGGCCACCGAGGCCAGCAGCTGATTCTGCTGATCGGCGTGAGGAAAGATCCAACTTTGCGCGTCGGGCCAGACCTTACCCAGCAGGGTAGGCCCCAGCAAAATGCCGGCCAACAACTCGCCTATAACCGCGGGCTGGCCCGCTCGCTTGCCCAGCTCGCCCAGAACGCGGCCAAAAAAGATCAAAACCGCGATCTGAATCAATAAGTGATCCACGTCCAAAAGATAGCCTAAATCAAGACTTCTAAATCAGAGACTGGGGTACTGTTGCGGAAGCTCGACGGCGGACGCGATCTGTAAGACCCAATCACGCTCCGGAAGCCGGGTCCACCAGGACTCAGGAAGATTGCTCTTGCCGAGATGGGCTCCCGCCACCTGACAGGCGATCGAGCCGATGGTGTCGGCGTCCCCGCCGTCGGCAATCACTCGCTCGAGCATCCCTTCGATTCCCAGCTGGGGCAACCGTGCGCACAGGTGGATTGCCCTGGGGACAGTGTCGGCGACATAGCCCGTAGTCCCCACCGACTCCAGCGGAAGTCGCAGCCGGTCGCGCACCACCGAATCGGGCAAGAGTTCGGCAATCTCCGCGCCCGTGGGGAGCCTCGGACCGAATGCCAGCCGGATGGCCAACACCACTGCCAGGGCTCCGACGTAGGCTTCTTCATTGTGGTGGGTGATGCGGCAGACGTCGCGGATCAGCACCCGGTCTTTCTCGGAGTCTGGGTCGAGAAAGAAGGCCAGGGGGGCGATCCTCATAGCCGCTCCATTGCCGGCCGCATACTCACCTCGGCGACCCGCCAAAGCCCAATGGCACCCCGCGTCCAGATCGCGCAAAGCCTTCAGGGTGCTCGACCCGGGCCGGCGGATTCTTCGCTCCCGATACCAGCGCAGCATTTCGGCGGCGATGGCTTCGGGCTCCACCCGTCCCCCCGCCAGGGCCTGGCAAGTCGCCAACGTCAGTTGAGTGTCGTCCGTCAACTCCCAAGAGCATTCCGCCCTTGCTGAGCCCTCCGCTAGACCTTCGTAAGGGGAGGCCGCCGCGTCCCCGACCGCCCCCGCTAAGATACACCCCAGAAATCGATCTCGTTGCGAGCTGCTCATCGCCGACTCGTTCCCCGTTCCAAGGACACCTCTTTCTCGACCGGGGAGTTACCCAGGAACGCCCTGCTAACAAAACCCGCCGTGCGCCTCCTGTTGAGCCTGAGCAGCGTCCAGCTGGCGCTTGGCCCAGGAAAGAATCTGGGCTATCAATCCAGGCTCATCCAGCCGCCCGGCGTCCACGTGTAGCACCGGAACCCCCAGCTCTCGGTCGCGCCGGCTCTCTTTGGCGGCATCCTGGTGAAACGGCGCCCCGTCGAGCTCCACCGCCAGCGTCACGCTCTTCCCGCCATCGCTCATGACCAGCAGATTGTCCACACAACGATATCCCTTGCTCGTGCGAACGGTTACCTGAGGACACCAGACCAACGATGCGTCCTGTCCTTTCATCACGAAGCCGCGATGTAGTTCCGCTTTTTTGCCCGACACCCCGTCGATGACCCGCAGCTTACATCCCAGCCTGTCCAGGCGAACGCCTACTAACGGAACGCCGAGTAAAGCCACCCGAACCAACGTGTCCCATCTGCAATGGATCCTAGAACCGCGAATCGCGTCTGCGTTATAATGTCAGGTGGTCGCCCGGAGCGGCCTTCTGTCTTTGAAAACTGAAGAACTAAGTGGTGGCCGCCGGGTCACGGATCCGGTCTAGGGCTTCTCTGAAA
>JAFKGI010000044.1 GCA_017307785.1 Vulcanimicrobiota bacterium
GCCAGCGTGAACGAAATGACGTTCTCCATCAGATTCATCGGCTGGGAGCGCTCTCTCTCCAGGTCTGGAACTTGCTCACCTCGATCGGCGGCAACAGGCTGTTCAGGTCCAGGTTGACTGTTTTTCCGGTGGCGTTCATCACTTCTTGGATATAGGTCTTGACCTTCTCACTGTTGGGCCTTGGATCCACCACGTTGGGTGACGTCACCCTATCTGCAACAGCCCCCCAATTGTCTGGGTGTTGCTCTTCCATCACCCTCTTAATGATCGATTCACACTGCCCCGGACTGCCGTCGAATGGTTCTTCCCGGGTATAGTCGCTGGGATCACCGCCAGGGTTGACTCGACCGTTCTGAAAACCGGCACGAGCGAAGCGCCAGACCGCCTTGGGCGGATCGAAGGTGATTGTCCACGACCTGTCGGTTCCGAAGGGAGGCCAAATCTTCTCCGGCGTCTCCGTCTGGTTATCTCCGAGAGCCGCCTGTCCAACCAGAAGACGTTTCGTATTGTTCGCCGGGTCCACCCGGGTCTGCAGGTGCATTTCAAAGAACTCGCCTCGGCTGGTCTTGACGCCGAGGACGTAGTGGTCTCTTTGATACTGGAAGGGGTTGGGAAGCCCAATCGCCCCGCTTGTACCAATGCTGTCGCGAATCACGTTGGTGCGGCGCAGGTTGACGGTCAAGCTTTTGGTGGGGTCATCCTGGATCATGGCGCCGTGAACGGTCAAATCGTGGCACTCGATCTTACCCTTGGCATAAACCAGGCCCGAGAGATAAAAATTCTGTCCTGAACCGTTCAGGATCAAGTCTTTCTGGACCAGCACCGCCAATCGGTCCTGAGCCTCCAGATTGACACCCGCCCCGGTGGTCAGATTGCCGGTGGTGAGCACGAAACCGCTACCGCTCAACTTCCCATTTATGGTCAAATCACCGTTCACCGCCAGGATGCCGCCGTTCAGTTCGACATCGGCGCTAGTGGTAAGCGGACCGTCCATGACGACGAAAGTCTCAATCTTCTCTCCCGGCAGAAATGGCACCAGGCCCACATCCCGAGTAAGGTTGGTCCAAATGGCCGGAATATCAAAATGCGGCAAAGTCCGCGCCGAGGACCAGGCGTGGACTTCGCCCTGAATCTCAGCTCCGGCTCGGACGTCCACCGCGCCGCAAGCGACCGCGTTGCCATAGATGCGGCAATCCGGCTCGATGATCAGCGCATTGCCTCCTGGACAGTTGGTCAGCACGTTGGCTGGTTCCCAGGGATTGGGGATCGGCGGCTGAGAGGGAGACTGATCCGGAGGCTGCCCCCACAGCTGAACGGCTTGCAAAGTTGTCGGCCCCTGGGTGGCCAACCCGGTTGGCCAGGGTGGACGCGCGTAAATCGTTTCCACTTGCAGTTTTTGGCCACCAAAAGAACCAATGGAGATCAGATGAGCCGAACTGCGCGGAACGGTGCGGCCGTCACCAGAAGCACTGACCAATCCCTGCAGGTTATTAGTGCTATTGGGAATTCCCCAGCCGTGGGCTACCGAGGGAGTGAAGCTGAGGTGCCCTTCGCCGTCGGCGAAGCGGCCCACGGCGGGCACGTTGATGGTGCCCGTCCAGGTGGGCGTCTTGCACAATTGGGAGAGGGTCAGGTGGATGGCCGTCTCAGCCAGATCTCTCGCCCTGGCCCGGTTGTCTAGCGTGCTCGACATCTGATAATGCTGAATACCGGCCGTCAGACTGAAGAAGAGCAGCAGAACCACCAGCATCAAGGTGACCATAACCACGGCGATGCCGCCGTGCCGCCCCCTCCGCGCCAACTTCATGCCTTGAGATCTGCTCGCAAGATCTCGAGGGCTTCCAGAGCATCCTGGGCACTGGCGAAACGTCCCTCGGGAAATGGGTGAATCAGTTTATCGACGAACTGACAGAGGGGCACCGGCAGTTGCGGGTTGCTGTCGGTCATCGGGGGCAGGTCCTCAGACAGCTTGATGCGGAAAATCTGCAGCGGGTCCGAGGGATAAGGCAAGGACCCGACGATCCATTCGTAGAGCAGCAGACCGCAAGCGTAAAGGTCGGCCCGGGCATCGGCGGTTTGTCCTCGCAACATGGCCGGGTCCAGGTAAACCGGAGTGCCCAGGATGGTGCCGGTCTGAGTGGCCCGGTCGCCGACCGTACCCGAGAAGTGAGCGATTCCCAGGTCGGCGATCTTGATCCCCGTTTCCACTCGATATAAATTGGCGGGCTTCAGATCGCGGTGGACCACTCCCTGGCTATGCAGGTAAGCCAGGGCTTCCAGCAGTTCTCCCGTCCAGTCCAGCGCCTGACTCAAGGGCAGCGGCAAAGGCTGTCGCTCCAGGTTCATGCCGTTGAGCTTTTCCATGACCATGTAGGGATAGTTCTCAGCGCCGGCCGGCTCAAAAAAGACGATGCGCGTCACTCGCGGATGGTCCAGGTGGGTCCCCAGTTTCATTTCGCGGTTAAAACGACGGACGAACTCGCTATCTCCCAACAGGTGAGGCATCGGCACCTTGATAGCCACCTCACGCCCTTCCAGGTCCCGTCCTTCGTAGACCACGCCCATTCCACCCGAGCCCAGTTTACCCACCACCGTGTAGGCTCCGATGGCCGGAGGCAGGGTCCCATCGGTGGGAAAATAGCTGGTCTTGCTACCTCCCTGCACCTGCCGGAAGCGGAACGTCAACTCTCCCAACTGCAAACTGTCGCCCCCCTGCAAGCGAACGCTTTGCTGGGCGCCCACCGCGACCGAGTTCACCAGCACCGGGCTGGAGGCGGTCTCGCAAAGAACGAAGACTTCCCCGCCCTCGCCGGGATAGAGGGTGGCCTGAGTCCTCGACACCGTCGGATGGTTCAACTCGATGTCGTTCTGGCGTGCGCTACCGCGTCGTCCCATGCGGTAGGACTGGTAGCTCAAATTCCAGACCCGGCCTGAATACTCGCCGCTGTAGCCTTCCAGAGAGCCCAGGAAAGGCGCGCGCGTGTCCACCAGCCACATGGTTCGCCCCAGTAGCTCCAGGCGTTCTCCGGGCCGCAAATCGGAGGCGGTCACTTCCTGACCCCCGACCTTCAAAAGAGCTTCGCCCTGCTGGCGAGAGAGATGGACCTGGGAAGAGTCCGAACGTAGAAGCCAGCGCTGGCCGGGTTCGAGCTCGAGGGTCTGAGGGCGCAGCGTCAGCGCCAGCGTCTCCGTAGGAGCATCAGCCTTGAGAATCTTCAGTTCGAAGGGAAGAAGGTCGATTTCAGTCGGTTGTTGGGCTACAGCCGCGGTGGCTTCGTCCAATCCCCAGGGAGTTTCGGGATGCATCTCGGGTTAATTCCGTTCAACTCACGGAAGCCCTCTGCTGTACTTTTAGCAGGCGGTTTCGAGCTGGGTCAGCAGGTCCTGGTAAGGAGCCTCGTCACATTCCGACTGAAACTTGATCTCCACGCCGGTCGCGTAACGAGCTTCGACCTCACGGCTCCAGCGCACTTTGCCTTCCACCCAGTACTGGCGAGACGAGAGTGGCTTGTTGTAAAGCAACTGCACCTGAGCACCGTTGGGGATGTACTTGGGCAGCGTAAGCCGAAAGCCACCGCCGCTTACGTCTTCGAGCTGGGCCTTCTGAAAGGGTCCCTTGTCCACCCGGAAGTGTACCGTCTGGCGGTAGGGCATGCGTTTATCCAGGCGCCGCTTGTCGCCCTTGGCCTTGGCGTCCTGCAGAAACTTCTGGATATCGAACATAGTCTTAAGCTACTCATGGTCTTGGAAAAAAACCTGAAAATCACAGAGCTTTGATCAGCTTCACGAATCCGCTCTCGCCGGGAATCAACTCGTACCCGAAGGTCTGGTAAAGGGCGTGCAGTCCACGATTGGTTTCCGAGGTATAAGTGACGGACTGAGCGAGGCCCAGTCCTCGCATCCACAGCTCCCCCTGACTCACCAGCAGACGAGCCACGCCGCGCCGTCGCCACTCAGGGTCCACATAAGTGGTGGAAAACAGTCCCAGAGTCGGCTCCTCACGGCGGACAATCGTGTAGCCCAGTCGCCTCCCGTCAGGCAGCACGCACAAAAAGATCTGGCCCAGACACTTGAGGGGGTCGAGATGGTAGCGGACACGGCGGTCCAGCCAATCCATCGAATAGAGGGCCTCTCCCACTTCGTTGCCCAGAACTTCCATCAAGGTGAGCCTCATGCGCACGGCCACCCACAGGATCTCTTCCTCGTCCTCGCCAAGGATGGCGCGTATCTCGAGAGTCATGGCTCAAGAATCTTCGAAAGAAGACCCCCGGAAACCTGGATTAATAGCGGTCGCCCACCACCAGATTGATCTGACGCCGGCCTTGCGGTGCAAAAGCACCTTCCAGACGAATCAGCCCGAAGTCACTCAAAGCCTGAACGCCCAGACCGTAGCCCCAACCGGAGTCCGGCTTCTCACGCACCACGCCCGGCTGCCCGTAGACTTGAGAAGCACTCTTGAAAGCGCTGCCGTAATCCACAAAGGTAGCGACCCGGAAAGGCACCTCGGAGCCAAAAATATTCAGGCTGCCGATGGGAGCGCGAAACTCCAGCGAACTCTGCACGAAGCTGCGCCCCCCACCGAGTTCGCCCAGCTGATAGCCACGCACCGAGTTGACTCCACCCAGATTGTAGGACTCATACTGCGGCACCAGGCCAATGGCGGAGCCGCCCTGGATGTTGAAGATCAAGGTCTGCGGGTCGTCTCCCCACAGGTGTAGCTGCTGGAAGTGAGTGTAGTTGAGATTGAAGCGCGTGAAACCAGCTTGAGTGGCCCCGATAGGAATCGCCTGGTCCGCTTGAAACCGCAGTTTGTCACCCGAGGTCGGAAACTGCAGGTGGTCCAGGTCCATATACAACCCGCTGGCCCTCAGGTAGAGCAGATTGTCCGTCGAGCCCGGAGAGACCATCAAGGGATGACCGGCAGGGTCGTAGGGGATGGTCAGGCCGCCGAAGGGGCCGTTGCGCAGACTCAAGTGCTCGTAGACCGCACCGGCTGTAAAAGTCAGGTTCTGAGAGGGGTCGCTGGTATACGAAAAGCCGGTGCTGGTGCGAAAAAGCCAGGGCTGAGTGTTGTCGGTGAAGCGGCCCAGGTCGTGGTGGCCGTGCATATAAGCGGAGTTCCAGGAACGAGTCTGGTTGGCATAAATCGAAAAGTAGCCGTCCATTCCATCCGGGATGAAACTGTAGTCCAGGTCGATGCCGCCGACGGTGGTCCCGCCGGTGCCCGTGACCATCAAGCGCTGATGAGGGTCCATGTAGATGCCGTAATGCCCGGTGATGCTGGCATTGTCGACATAGCGGCTGCCCTGGAGCACCGTCTCCTGGCGTCCCGTTCCCTGGAAAGAGGTCGGATCGGGCAGCACCGGTCCCAAACCGAAACCGGCATCATCGCCTTTGCGCAAAATGCCGCCGGTGGGGGAACTGAAAACGCCGCGAGGATTGGGTCCACTCAGGTTGGTCTTGTCCTCCGTGCTCACCTCCGCCGTCGCTGCAGGGGTGGAAGAGGGAGTGGGGGTTTCGCCAGGCTCCTGGGCCCAGGCCCCCAGCGGCAGCAATCCCAATAGTAGTAAACGTCGCAACATAGTCGGCAGCTCTTTTCTCTTTCCCGGCCGGGGCCTTCTCCCGCCATTCCAAGCGAAAGAAGCGTCGCTCGTATACCGACTAAAGTACTATGTTTGCAGTAAAGACACTCTCTCCTGGAAACGCAACCTGAGCCAATCCGGCTCTAAAACGCGGCAATAGTTTTGTGCCAGCATCCAATCTAGCAAAGCATCGGTATCGCAGACTCGCAATTCCAGACAGTTACCGCTCAATTGCTGAGTCGGATGAATCGGCTGGTCCCGAAGCCGCAGAGCCAGCGACTGACTGACCTGACACTCGACGGCCACGGCCGGCCCCCCTCTGCGGTCCCAGCCGTGCCAGGCAGACCGAGTCTCACAGGCAGAGGCCGCAAACTGGTCCGGCAACACCTGCCACTCCCGGATACGGTCCAGATGGAAAACCGCGAACTTGCGCTCAGCGGCCAGCACGCCCCGTAACTGCCAGAACCGGTCGAAAAAAAGCTGGCGAGGCTCCACTTCCAACCAGTCGGCGCGCAGCGAGTGGTCCCCCCGATAGAGAATCCGCATCCGCCGCTGTTCCAGCAAAGCCCGCCCCAATTCAGGCATGAAGTCGGCGCCCAGGCACCAGGAAAAGGACCTGCTCTCCCCGTGATCTTCCTCTTCCCGCAAAAAGTAGAGTCGAATTTTGTTGCGGGTTCGGCCTACCGGATGCCCGCAACTCACCAAATAACGCAGATCCCTCTGAATGGTGCGCCGATCGCTGCCCAATGCATCAGCTAGATCCAAGACGCTCATTCCCAGCGTGTTTCGCAGCCGCTCCAGCAGGGCACTCAATCTCTCAAAGCGAGTCACCCGGCTATGTTAGCCAGTTCTCCGCCGCGTATCTTAACCTCGCTTTAACGCCTCACCACGCCAACCGCAATCAATACCAAGGACAGTCCACTCGGGGCCACTGGACAGTCCACTCTTTGACGAAAGTCTTTAACAAAATGGCCGCTCGCCGGAAACATGCCGGCAACGGATTTTTGGCCAGTTTACACTCTCAGCCCTAGGATAAATGGGAGATGACGGTCTCCCCACTTCAAAACGCCTCACCCCTGGCCAGACGCAGTCCACTGGACAAGAAGCCGCCCGTAAGCGGCTTTCTGGATGGCTTTGCCAAGGCGCCGCCCGTTCCGCCCGAAGAGATGGCCGAGGCTCGCAAGCTGGCCCAGCGCAAGCATAAGGTCGCCAAAATCGTGCTCGGCACATTGGGCGCCACCACCGTCTTGGGAACCGGCGCCGCCACCGTGGCCACCATCGCGATCGTCAGCCCGGGCACTCTGGGCCCGCTCGGCCCTTCTCTCAACCAGCTGGTGGTGGATCACCTCCCGGCCGGTGCTCAGGACGCCTACCACTGGGCCACCGACCCCAATCCTCAGGCGGAGGACGCTTCCAACTACGGCCAACTCTATCAGATCACTCCCGGCAGCGGAGACTACAAGGTGCTGGCCCAGGGAGGTCAGACCTCGCCCGACGGAAACAACATTCCCGCGGAAGCGATCAAGGACGGCCGCGTGATCATCGGCTTCGAGGGTATCGACGGCACCCAGGGCAGCTATGTGCGCGCTTTCAACAAGCTTTTCAACAGCGAGGACGCCGCCGTCCCCCTGAACCAGCCGATGCTCTTCATTCACGAAGGTCATCGACCCAACCGCCTGGACGACATCAAGCGCATCCTTCACGACTATTCGGTGACCAAACAGGTCCAGGCCGGCGAGAAGGTCGACCTGGAGGCGGCTTTCCAAGCCGATCCGGCCGTGGAAACCGGCTACAACACCATCAAACAGGCACTGGACCAGGACCTGGACGTGCTTGTCTTTGCCCACAGCGGCGGTGGTGCCGAGAGCGTGGAAGCCTTGAACTTGCTGTCTTCCCAGGGCTATCGCGAGGAAATCGGCGAGCACGTCCAGATCGTCCTCATGGCAGGTGCCGCTCCCGCCCAGGATGCGGTCGAGGCCGGCGTCAAGCCCGGCAATGCCCTGTATATCGGTATGGAAGCAGACCTGGTCGCTCAGTTAGGCCACGGCTACATCGATCCCCACAACCCGATGAATGGCCTGGTGGACCTGGTCAAGGACCTGCGCAATACCTCCGACTTCACTCTCGGCCCGATGCATAGCCCGGACCGGGCCATCGTGCCCAACAACCTGGACCACCTCCAGGATTTCTTCGACCACGGAATCGGCGGAACGTATCTAGCCCCTACACCGAGGTAGGCGCAGCCAGGCTTGCGAAGCCTCCCCCATGCTGTCACTCTATCAATCCATCCTCACTCCACGCCTGATCGAAGAACGCATGCTGCTGGCCCTGCGCCAGGGTAAGCTCAGCAAGTGGTTCTCGGGTATCGGTCAGGAAGCCATCTCGGTGGGCGCCACTTTGGCCCTCGACGAGGATGAGTGGATTCTGCCGCTGCACCGCAACCTGGGCGTCTTTACCTGTCGCAACCTGCCCTTGCAAAAGCTCTTCGCACAACTGCTGGGCAAAGCGTCCGGCTACAGCCGGGGCCGCGATCGCTCTTTTCACTTCGGTAGCCGCGACCACCACATTGTCGGCATGATTTCTCACCTCGGGCCTCAACTGTGCGTGGCCGACGGAATTGCGCTGGCCCACCGCCTGCGTCGTCAGCCCAAAGTCACCATGGTCTTCAGTGGAGAAGGCGGCACTTCGCAGGGGGACTTTCACGAGGCCCTCAATCTCGCCAGCGTGTGGGATCTGCCGGTGCTTTTCGTGATCGAAAACAACGGCTACGCTCTCTCGACCCCGCCTACCCAGCAGTATCGCTGCAAGCATCTGGTGGACCGAGCCCAGGCCTACGGGATGGAAGGACATCAAATCGACGGCAACGACCTGCTGCTGGTTCACCGCACCGTTCAAGAACTGACCCGCTCCATGCGCGAGCAGCCACGGCCGGTTCTGCTCGAATGCCTGACCTTCCGCATGCGCGGTCACGAAGAAGCTTCGGGCACCGAGTATGTCCCCGACGAACTGAGCCTGCAGTGGGCCGACAAAGACCCGGTGCTCCAATTCGAAAACTACCTGCTGCGCGAAAAGCTCCTGAGCCCCGAACAATGCGAATCGATCCGCGCTCAGCTGAAAGCCAGGATTGCAGAGACCTTTGAGGCCGCCCTGCTCGAGCCGGTCGCCCAACCCAACGCCAAACGAGAAACTCGCGACGTCTATCGAGCCTTTGTTCCTGGACCCGGAGGAGAGGCCCACTCGGGTCAGGAGTTGCGCTATGTGGATGCCATCGCCGACGGCTTGCGCCTGGCCATGCAGCATCATTTCAATATGGTCTTTATGGGCCAGGACGTAGCCGAGTATGGCGGCGTCTTCAAAATCTCCAAGGGACTGCTGGAAGAATTCGGGGCCGAGCGCGTGCGCAATACGCCGCTCTGCGAGTCGGCCATCGTGGGTGCCACCCTGGGCCTTTCCATCGCCGGCCTCAAGTCGATGATGGAAATGCAGTTCGCCGACTTCGCCAGCTGCGGTTTCAACCAGATCATCAACAACCTGGCCAAGTCCCACTACCGCTGGGGGCAGAACGCCGACGTGGTGATTCGCTTTCCCACGGGTGGAAGCGTGGGCGCCGGCCCGTTCCACTCTCAGTCTCTGGAAGCCACCTTTGCTCACGTTCCCGGCCTCAAAATCGTCTATCCGGCCTTCCCAGACGAGGCCAAGGGACTGCTGCTGGCCGCCGTCGAGGATCCCAACCCGGTTCTCTATTTTGAGCACAAAGCTCTCTACCGGCGCCTCAAAGGTCCGGTCCCGGACGGCTACTACACCACACCCATCGGAGTGGCCCGCAAAGTGAGACGTGGCGACCAGGTGAGCATCATCACCTACGGTCTGGGGGTTCACTGGGCGCTGGAAGTCCTGGATGCCCACCCGGAGATCCGGGCCACCCTGCTGGACCTGCGCACGCTCTTACCCCTCGACGTCGAGTCCATCGTGGCGGCCGTGAAAGACAGCGGCAAAGTGCTGGTGCTCCATGAAGACACCTTGACGGGCGGCATCGGCGCCGAAGTCTCCGCCCTGATCGCGCAGCACTGCTTCGAATACCTCGACGGCCCTATCGTCCGCTGCGGCAGCCTCGACACACCGGTGCCCTTCGGGAAAGAGCTGGAGCAAGATTTCCTGGCCAGGGCGCGCTTCGAACAACAGCTCTTAGAGCTACTCGCCTATTAATCCGAGGAATCTCACCAGGTGGGCGGATGCGTCCGGGCCCTGGGAATCGGTCCAACTTCCCTCGGGACTACCGCCGGACCAGGCGTGTCCCAGCCCCTCGACCACCCACGATTCCACCTGCACCCTTCCCTGGGCATCCGAATAGAGTCCACGCCGAACCCGACGTCCGCCTTCTTCCAGCGAATCCTCCCGGGAACTCAACTCACGTCCGAAGCACGCCTGCTGGCGCAGGCGGTCGGCGTTTTTCACCGACACCACGTTGTCTTTGTCCCCGTGGAAAACCAGCGTGGGCGCGCTCCAGCCCTGATTTTTGGCCCAGCGACTCATTCCGCGCATCGCCAGCAGCGCGCCCACCACATTGGAGGCAGCCCCCAGAGGCACCCCCGAATGCAGACCCACTCCGGCAAAAAAATCAGGATAGCGCGCCGCCAGAATCGCGGCCATGCAGGCGCCCGCCGACAGCCCTGCCACAGAAACGGCATTGGCCGGGATCGAATGTTCTTCCATAACCTTGCGAGCCAGTCCCAGCAGGAACTCCGGCTCCCCCGCCCCCGCCTGCTGATGGCCCTTGGTGAACCAGTTCCAGCACAAGCGCGCGTTGGCTTCCGCCGACTGCTCCGGATACAGCACCGCAAACCGCCCCCGCTCTGCCCACTCATTCATACGCGTGCCCCGCGCAAAATCGGCCGCATTCTGCGTGCAGCCGTGCAACATCAACAGCAAAGCCCGTGGAGGCTGAGAAGGAACGAATAACATCCCAACGCCTTAGTCCTTGGCACGGGATAAACCTACTGTCCTCAAGTGACCCGCTCCCCCTCACCCAGGAGCGGGCAGGGCCTACAGTAGAGAGATGAACGAGTCAGAGCAGTTAGCAGACCTTCTCACCAGGAAGTCCGAGTTGCTATTACAAGGCTGGCACGGGACAGCCGTCTCGAAGAACGAGGTGGAGTCCCTGCTGCAAACTCTGGTCCAGGAGCTGCGCGGACAGGCCGTTCTGGCGGCCTGCTTGGAGGCCTCGCCCGCCCTGGCGACGGTAAGTCTCAGCCAGGCCCTGGAAGCGATCCTGGCCGATACGAACGCCCTGCGCACTGGACTGTTGGAATTCGCCCAGGCTCACGGTGTGGGACTCCAAGGCGCGCCCCTGGAAACCATCAATCGGGTGGTCGACAGCGCCATGGCAAAGGCCGTGACTCAGGTGGTGGAGGCTCACACCGACCAGCGCAAGCAGACGCTGGCTTCGGCCGTCCACGACCTGCGCACCCCCTTGACGGCACTCTCGCTGGCCGCCCAACTCCTCGACCGACTGGTCGACCCGGAACCCGACACCGAGGAAAGGGCCCTGCTGGATATTGTGCGCAGCAACGTGGACAAGCAGAACCAGTTGTTCGGTCAAGTCTTAGCCCTCTGAGGCGAAGCCCCCGTGAAAGCCGAAGGGGACCACCGCCGGCACGTAACAGCGGGCTCGTTCGCTCATCGTTTCCCCGTCCAACACCAGCAAAAAGCTCTGACCGCAAGTCGAATCGAGCACCACGGACAGCAAGACCTTCTCCAAGCCGTCGGGCGAAACCTGAGGCACGGGCTCGCCGGCAAAACAGCCCGCCTCACTCCAGAACTGAGCGGTGTCGGTGTGCGTATCCAGACGCACCAACCCCTCATAAAAGCGACTCTCCCGCCGGGTAATCCCGTAGACAACTCGATAGGGTTGGCCCTGGGCTTCCGAGATGCGCGGCAGTTCCACCGGAGTCTTGCTCAAGGTCTCCATTTGCGCTTTGCCCTTCTCCACCCGAACACGGATCAGTTCCGGCGTATCCACCGGCTCATCGGAGGGGCCCAGCAAATCGTCCAGGTAGAGTTGCTGCACCGAACGAGCATCCTGATAGGCCAGCACGTCCACGCACAGACAGGACCCCTCGTAAAACGCATTCACGTGGTGAAAGACAAAGAGAGGGGGCAACTCAAAAGCCTCGCTCCGTCCATCCCGGCCCAACCTTACCAAACGACTGCCCAGTTCCGGACGCCAGCGAAAGTTCTCGATGTAGGGGCGATTGCGCCAGAGCAACTGCAGAGGATTGACCGTGAACGGCCCCTCCCAGAGCAACATCTCTCGAGAGGTCATCGAGCAGCTGTGCAGATAGCCCGGAGTCTTGCTCAGATAGTGAGCGAAAGCCTCGCGCGATCCGCCAGGAGGCATTCGATAGCCCGTATAGCGCGTCTCTCGCCCCAGTTGGACCAGGAAGTTGTGCATCACGCCCTGGTCAAAAACCGGATGAGCACTGGTAATCTGCCGGTGGAACGAGTCCTGATCGTAGTCGAAAACGCCCAGCGTCTGCAGCGTCTGGCGGTCAAACTCGATGGCCAATGGCGTTTCCGTCAAAGCCAGCCAGCGTTTGCCCAGTTTGACGACGTTGACGTTGGGATTGCAGCCCAGCTCGTTGACGAACAAACTGGCCACCTTCTTAAAGAAGCTGCGACAGGGATCGGTGGCAAATTGTGGATGACGAAGCTTTCCGTCGGCCTGGACCGCGCACCAGTCCGGCCCACGCAGAAAACGGCTTCGGTAGCTCACGCCACTTTCGTCCAGCGTAAAGGCGTGCAGCATGGCGAAGCCGTCAAACCAGTGTCGCATCCGATCGACACCCGCGTTCCACTGAGCAGGGCCATTGCGAATCAACGTCCCACGGAGCCAATCGGGCAGTCGACCGCTGATCTCGGCCCGGATCGGCTCCTGCTCCTTGGCCACACTGGTGAAGCCCAACTCGAAGTCTTGCACAAGACTGGCTTCGCTCGCAACTTAAGCTGGCCTTCAGCCAACACGGGGGCAGACTTCAGCCGAGCTGCCTATGCTGAACGAGTAAGTTCGAAGGGAGTTCTTCCGTATGAAAAACCAGATCTTATTCTTCTCTCTGACCGCCGCCCTCACCGGTTTGGCCCAGGCTCGGCCCCACCACGGCCCTCCCGGCGGTGGCGCCCAACTGGTGCAGCGCCAGGGCGATCAATTGACCTTGAGTCAAGACCGCGGCTGGCATAAAGAGGTCGTGCTCGACGCCAACACCAGCTTTTACGAAGGGCGAGAGTCCGACCCCGCCGTGCGGGAGCGCCTGGCGCCGGGCGACACGGTCGATGTTCGCGACCGCCTGGAGGCGGACGGCCTCTGGCACGTTCAAGAACTGCACCGCCAGAAAGGCCGTCCCGTTCACGGCCGGGTGGTCGCCGTCAATGACCAGGGCTTCCTGATCGACAACCATGGAGAGCCGGTGCAGGTGGACGTCTCCTCCTCCACTCAGTATGCCTTCGGCTGGTTGCCCGGCACGAAAAGCACGGTGGTAGCCGGGCGCCCGGCCGCCGTGGAAGGTAAGCAGGTCGGCGCCAACCACGTCGAAGCCAGCCAGGTGAATGTACCCTTTCCCTGGATGGCGCTGGGGGCCGGACTCGGCCTCTCGGGTCTGATCACCGGTCTGGCCTGGCGTCGTCGACGCACGGTAGCCAAACGTCCGAGAATCGACGATTGATCAGCCTCCGGCGGCTGCTGACGGGCTACCTGCTGGCCACGCTGCTGCTCACCCTGATCGGGGTGAGCGGCGGTGTCTACTGGTTGGTCTCGCGGCATCTATTCCACGCCAATGAGTCCCGGCTGCGCGGCCAACTCGGACTGACTCGTCATTCCGGGGCCTTGGCGCTGCCGCTACCCAATGCCGAGCGCTACGCGACGCCTCAGTTGCTGGTGCGAGTCTATGACGCCCAGGGTAAGCGCCTGCAGCAGGCCGGCGGCCCGCCTCAGGACCCTCCCGAAGCTCGCCCCGACATGCTGGAGACCCTGCGAAGGGGCAATCGCGCCAGCATGCTCTATCCCAGCCACAATCACCACGAAGGATGGATGTTTCTGGCGGTCAAATGCCTGGATGCACAGGGAAACTACGCGGGGGCCATCGAGATCGGCACCGGCACCAGGCCTTCCCACGACTTAATGCGGGCGCTGTCCGGATACCTGGTGCTCTGCACGGCGCTGGGCCTGGCATTGGGCACGGTCGCCTGCGGTCTGCTGGCTCGACGAGTGGGCGGCCCGGTGGAAGACCTGGCGGAAGCCGCGCGTTCCGTTGCGGCCGGAGACTGGCAGGCCCGCGCCGACGAAGCCACCGGTCCCAGTGAAGTTCGCTCGCTGGCTGCAGACTTCAACGCCATGGTCGGACAGCTCCGCGAATCGCTCGAGACGCAACGGCGCTTCACCGCGGACGCCTCGCACGAACTGAAAACGCCTCTGACCTCGGTGGGGGCCATGGCGGAAATTCTCGAAACCCACGACGTCGACCCGGCCAATCGCAACCGCGCTCTGGTCGTCATTAGCCGCGAAGTCGAGCGCATGGAGCACCTGGTCAACGACCTGCTGACGCTTTCCCGTCTGGAACATCCCGACCAGGAAGCGGCGCCCCTGGAGTTGTCCGGTGAGATTCAAGGACTGCTGGACGAATATCGTTTGCGACGTCCGAATCTGAGCTGGAAACTGACCCCAGATCTACGGGTGCGCATCGCCCCTCAGCACTGGCAACGTCTGCTGCGCAACCTGCTCGACAACGCTCTTCACTACACCCCCGCCGAACGCAACGTATCGGTGGTTCTGAAGCCGGGAGTGGTGCTCGAGGTTCGTGACGAAGGCGAAGGAATCGCGGAGGAGGCCCTACCCCACTTGTTCAAACGCTTCTATCGAGCCGACGTATCGCGAGCCCGCGCCAGCGGTGGCACCGGATTAGGGCTCTCCATTGTGCAGACGATCGTAGACAATGCCGGCGGCCGGGTGGAAATCGCCTCGCGCCCGGGCGAGGGCACCGTGGTCACCGTGAGCCTGCCGGAGGCTTTGTGAAAATCCTGGTGGTCGACGATGAAGCCTCCATCCTGGAGACCCTGCAACTCGGCCTGGAGCTGCAGGGCTACGAAGTGGTCACCGCCGCCAGCGGCCGACAAGGACTACAGGCGTTTCTCAACGAGCCGCCCGATCTGGTAATTCTCGACCGAATGATGCCGGACGGGGACGGCCTGGAGCTGTGCCGCCAGATCCGCCAGCGTAGCGCGGTACCCATCCTCATGCTGACGGCCCTGTCCGACGTGGACGAAAGGGTCAGCGGGTTGGACAGTGGGGCCGACGACTATTTAACGAAACCATTCAAGGTCAAGGAGTTGCTGGCACGGATCCGCGCCTTGAGCCGGAGACACCAGCCACCGGCCAATCTGCTGCAGTTCGCCGACCTGGAGGTCGACATGAATTCTTGCCAGGTCACCCGGGCCGCTCAGAACATCGTGCTTACGGCTCGAGAGTTCCAACTGCTGGCTTTTCTGGTCCAGAACCCCCGCCAGATGTTCAACAAGGAGCAACTGCTGGACCGGGTTTGGGGCGAACTGGAGGCCGTCAACCTGAACGTGGTCGAAGTCCACATCAGCAGCTTGCGCACCAAGCTCGGCGATCAGGATAAATCCCTGATCCGCACCGTGCGTGGCCTGGGCTACTGTCTGGGTTAATCCTCGTAGAGTTCCATCTCCAGATCCTGGGCACGCAGCTCAGCTCGGGCCAGGCGGCGGGAGGAGAGGCGAGTTTCCTGTTGTTCGCCTCCGCCCTGCAGGCTACGGCTGACTTTGCGGTTGGCGCGGCGGGTCTGGGTGGTGAAGTGGCGTGACATTGAAACCTCCGATGTTGCTGTGTTCCCCGTGGTTTTAGAGTAGATTTCTGGCCGCTCACAGGCGAAGTATGGCAGTAACACGTTTCTAAAACAGCGATCTGGAAAATCCACCGCAAAACCACGCAGAATCCCAGCAACCACGCCATTCTCCGGCTTTTGTGTGCAAATCACCTCAATTTCACTCCCTGGTTACAAGAGAGCGCTGCTTTTGGCCCTCCCTTGTCCGCTCTCAACTATGCTGAGGAGGTCAGATACAAACAGCAGGTCAGAGGAGCACGAAACTGTGGCAATTCCCGGCATCAGCCTTCCCGGACTCTCCCTCAGCCCCACTCCAGGTGGCGGTGGAGCGCAAGGTATCCAGGGGTTATTGGGCGGTCTAACCCCCGGCGCCAAAACGGGCCAGCTCGATCCAAATGTGTTGATGCAGCTCATCCAGATGATTATGCAGCTGCTGCAGCAACAGGGCGGCATGTCCCAAGAGCAGGCTCAGCAAGCCCTGGAAGGCTTGACGGGCGGTATGGGAGGCGGCGGAGAGGCCGGGGCCGCGGGGGGAGCCGGCAATGCGGGGAATGCCGGCAACGCCGGAAATGCTGGCGGAGCCGAAGCGGCCGGCGCTATGACGGCACCCATGCAGGCGGCTGGCCAGGCTCAGGAAGCCATGAACGGCGCCCGCCAACTGGGCGACGCTTTCGCCGGTATCCTGGGCTCGGGAGGCCCGACGGTAGCGGTGCTGGACGACTTCAGCCAGGCCGGCGGCCACGGCGACGAAATCGCTGGTCTCATCGCCAGCGGGGGAGCCACCGCCGCCAAGTACAATATCAACACCGGCGGCGACCTGGCCGGCAACATCGCCAACTCACTTTCGGGCGTGATCTCCCGCGTGCAAAACGGCGCCCAGGTGGACGCCGTCAACCTTTCCCAACAGATGTTCCAGGAAAGTGGCAACTCGGCCGCTGTCCAGCAACGCATCGCCCAGCTGCAGGCCATGGGTATCCCGGTGGTGGTGGCCGCCGGCAACGGCGGACCCGGTCAGCAAAACACCCTGGCTCGGGGCGCGGCCCTGCAGGTGGAAAACTCGGCTCGCGGCAGTGAGGCCCGCGCCTCCAGTTCGGGTGCCGGCAACGTGCGCTCGGAAGGCTCTTTCACCTCACAGGCGACGGCCAATGTCAGCGTGCAGGCGGCCCGCGCCCACGCCCAGGGTCAGAACGTCCAGCAGATTCAGCAAACGGTCCAGCAGCAAGCAGCCGCCCAGGGCGGCTCGCTCAACGCCAGATAGTCAATACGGGCAACGGCGCAGCGGATTCCCGCTGCGCCTTTGTCCATGCACGAACCAGCGCCCGGGATCACCCGGGCCGGGGGTGCCCTCCGCTTGCCGGATTTCTGCCGGTAGCCAACCTCGAACCTCGGCCGCCCGCACCAGCCAGCCCAGAAAGCGGGGCAACAACCCCAACGGCTCTCCGTCCAGGCGCGTCAGACGCCGAAAGTGGTTGTCCAACGAGCGCCCGATGCGCCCCTGGAATTTGGCCCAGACCTGGTCGCCCAGCGGCTGCCCGCTGTCATCCAGGCCCAGTCTGCGCACCTCGGGACGCCAGACCAATCCGCCGTCCTCAAACAGGTCGCAGATCGTCAGCGGACCGACCCGCCGATGCACCACTCGATTGGCTTCGCCGCGCAAGGCGCTGGCGTGACCGTGAAGCGCGGCGCGAATCCAGGGACGCTCCCCCTCGCGCGGGCAAGAGCGCCAGGGCACCGCCCGCACCTTGCCGTGAGCCTGCAGTCCGATTTCTTGAGGTTCCAGGCTCTCTTTGTCCAGACAGACGCTCACCCATTCCAGGTCTCCCTGATGGCGGCCAAAGTCCCGAATGACGCAGTCAAAGGGACGCCGACTCCAGTTCCAACGAGCCGTCTGAGCCCCCTGATAGGCATACAGCATCAGGTAAGTGATCTCGTAGCAGCCATCCCATTCCTGAACCGTCCCATAGCAGGGAGCGCTCGGCAAATGACCCGCGTAGCCGCTGGCCGAAATGTCCAGGTAGGGGGTGGACCCCTCCGGATGATAGGCCTGCCAGTGCTCCAACAGATCGGCCTGAGTGGGACGCAGAATGCGCAAGGAACTGCGCGTATGGCGCAAACAGCAATGCTGCAGAAGCCATTCCAAAGAGCAGGGAAAGTAACGCTCGAGCGGATGAAAGCAGACGATCGGCGCGAAACGGTCCAAGACTTCTTGACTGAGCAAGGGACTATTTTCGGCTCCATGCTCAATTCAGCCTTCCCACCTTCAGAAAATGCGCCGTTTGCCGATAGTGGGGGTATGGCAATTCAAAGTATCGTCGGGTCAGCCGTCATCAAAGGTCTGACTCAAGTGCTCCAGTCCAAGCTTAAAAAACCCGAGCCCGCGCCGGCCAGTTCACCGACCTCCGCCCCGCCAGCGCCCGCCCGCGGACTCAAGGATGCCCTGAGCAAGCTCGGCCTGGATACCTCCAAACTCGAGGGCGTCCAAGGCGCCAAACCATTCGTCAAAGAGCTGTTCAGCAAGCTCCAAGCCCAAGGCAAGGGAAACTTTCAGTCTGACCTGAAAAGTCTGACTTCCAAACTGGCCAACGGGGACAGCAGCCTGGACGGGCTCAAGGAGAAGTTCAACCAGTTGGCGGCCGCACTGAATGGTCCGTCCACGGCCTCGCTTCAGGGTCTGCTACAGAACCTGGGCTCCGGCGAGGAGACGAAAGGAACCTTGCTCAGCACAGCCGCTTGAGGCGTAGACCCGACTTCAAAGGACGCAGTTCGAACTCACCGTCCTCGAGTTGACCCAGGATGGCGAACTCCTCGGCTGGCCAGAAAAAGCGCACGCCGTGACAGACCCCATTTCCGCCCAGCAGGACCCGCTGGTCTCGGCGCAACGCCAGCACCTCGTTGCGCTGCTCTTGCCCCACCAGGTAGAAGCCCGGCCCGTAGTAATCCTGAGCGGCCGCGGGCAGGTCGGCATACTTGCGAACCTCCAGCGGTTGATCGCGAGCACCTAACAGGCCGATCGGTCCGTGACTATAGTCAAATCGATAAAGGCTATCCGGCTGCAACTCCAGTTCGTCCGCTTCCCAGCGGGTAAACTGACGCATGCCCTGCCACTCTCCGACCTCCTGGACAGCGCGAACCGTATCCTCGCTGTCCTGAGTGCTGCGACCGACTCGAATCAGGCGGGCTCCCTCCGCATCCAGGCGGGCGTAGCCTAACTCTCGACCGGCCGCGAAAATCACCGTGTTGCGGGGACCCATCACCCATTCCCAGCCGGTCTCGCGACCGATGGGGGTGTGTCCCACAAAAAGGTGACCGTCGGGCACGCCACACAGCCGCAGAAAATCCTCCACATCCGAATCCGAGTAGGACTTCTGACCGGAAGGACTCCACTTGATGTGGCGATTGCAGGTCAATTCCACCACCGCCGGATGCAGCGCCTTGGGGTCTGCATCGCTCAGGGGCAGGGCTTTCAGTTCCTCGAAATCGCTCACGCTGCGGGCGGGAGCGGCGTGTACGCCTACTCCATGCGGATGGGTGACCACCAGCGGACTGGCCTCCATGAAGCGGTCATAAACCTCGCGCAGACCGGCCTGCTCCAGGGCATACCCGAATAGGACTCCCTGAAAGAAGCCGTGCTTGCAACGCAAAGTGCGGGTGAATTCGTGATTTCCAAGAAGCACATAGAAAGTCTTCGGATAGGCGATCTTAAGACTCATCATCTCGCGAAAAGTATCCAGCGAACTGTCCATCTCGCCGGCACGCTCCGCCTCTTCTCGGTGGAAGAGGTCTCCAAGCAAAACCACTACGGCTTCGCCAGAAGCGAGCTGACTGTGCAGCTCGGCGTGACGGAAGACCTCATGAATGCGGGCGCTGCGCGCGTGCACGTCTCCCACCAAATACAGGGTCTTGGGGGCCGTCGGAGCCAGCAAATCGACCACCCGGCCGTCCTGAAATCCGCCCTGGGCGACCAGACCCTGGTTCATGGCCTCGAGGAAAGCCGAGCAGAGTTCCTGGTCGGCCGTCACAGGACCCGCCGCGAGTTCAAGTCCACTCGGTGCTCCCGGCGCTTCTCGTCACGCACCAGCAAAAACTCGCCGTCCATTTCCAAAGAAGTGATGAAAAGGTCCTCGCCTTCGGCCGGCTCGTAGACCCGCAAGCTCCAGAGCAATTGACCCCGCTCGTCGCTGGCCACCAGCCAGCCGCCGTTCTGGCCGCCAAGAGCTTCCAGGCCGCGCTTCAGCGCCTTCTGGCTGGCTTGAAATCGACTCACCGCTTCCTGGCGCTGCTCGGCGCTGAGCGTCCCGTCCTTCTCCAGGGCTTCTAAAAGCCACTCGGGTGAAATGGCAGCCATGGGATTGGGCGGACCTCCCTGGCTCATGCTTTTGAGGATCAGTTCTTGAACGGACTGCGTGATCACTCGCTTCAGCACTTGCTCGCTCTCGAGGTGACGCTCCATCTGCTCGATGTCGGCAGCTGAAAAACCCCGGCTCTCGAGCAACGGTCGCGGGTCGGCGGGATTGCCGGCTTCGTGCAAAACCTGCAGCATACGCTCGCGCGCGCTCAACTCCGGCGGTTTGACTTCCTGGCTCTGAAACCAGTGGGGCGCATCGTAGCGCACACCTTCGTGCACGATGGGGACAACGTCTCGGGGTGCCATTCGCATAGCCGCGTTGTTTCCGCTTCGCTTTCCGCCTTCCTGGGGTACAGGCGAAACTTCCGCTCCTACGGCTTGGGAGATGCGCTGGGGGCTCTCAGAGCTTTGTAAGAAGCGTAGCCGGAAGTCACGGTCAGATCCACCGCAGCCGTGAGGGGAGAGCCGGACAGAAGATCGACGGCCAGATTCAATCCGACGCGACCCGCCACTTCGGCCCCCAGCGGATGGTTGGGGCTGAGCTTGACGGCCGTCCGGCCCGCCCAGTCGCTGACGCGCCCCATGACGTTGTAGCCTGCTACGCCGCCTACGCCGGCCAGGGCTAGAGCGCTGGCCCAGGTGGCCGGCCCGGAAAACCCGGCCGCGGCTCCCGCCAAGGCGCCACCCAGATAGCCAAACGAGGCTCCGTTCGTGAACCCGCCGATCTGGGCAATCTTGCGTGCGGCCACTCCGCTAGAACGCAGGAAAACCTCTCCTTTGCCGGGAGGCGGCGGCGCCTGCTCCGGCTCGGGCGCCGGGGGCAGTACCGGAGGTTGCAGGAGCCTGGGCACCTGAGGCTTACCGTTTTGTCGTGCGATGATCACAGTGCCAGCAGAGTAACCGGAGGGCCTGGAAAAATTCCTGAAAACCACCGTTTCAGCGAAATTTCAGAGCGTCCTCATTTACTGGGGACACCATGAACATTTCGCGGACCACCCCCTTTACTCGCCTCTCCCCGCTGTCAGCGAAGAAACCGGGTCCTTCCGCGCCTCCACCCGAACCGCCGGAGAACAACCACGACGACAAGGCATCCCTTTCGGGCAAGATGAAGGCCGGGGCAGGCATCCTGCTGGGAGTGACCGTCATCGGTGCCATCGGCGGTATCGGCGGCTACACTCCTCAGGTTCAGGTCCGCACCGTGCCCAACCAGGCTTCCACCATCAGCGACAATGAGCTGGAAATCGGCAAGCAGGCTGCCCAACAGATTGAAAAGCAATATAAGGTGTGGCAGAACCCGGAGCAGCAATCCCGGTTGGATTCGATCGGTCAGCGTCTGGCCCAAACCTCGACTCGCCCGGACATTCCGTTCCGCTTCAAAATTCTGGATACGGACGACATCAACGCAATGGCTCTACCCGGCGGCAACGTCTACGCCACCCGCGGCCTGATGGAAAAATTCACCGATAACGATCAGTTAGCCTTCGTGCTGGGTCACGAAATCGCCCACGCCGAGCAACACCACTCGATGGCCAAAATGGGCGAGATTATTAAGCGCAGGACGGTCACCTTGCCTCTGGCTTTCCGACAGTGGAACCTCTCCAAGTTTGTCCTCAACGCCGGTGACGATATCGTCGGCAATCGCTACGGCCAGCCCAAGGAGACCGAAGCCGACAAGCTCGGCCAGGAACACATTGCCCGCATGGGCATCGATCCGGAAAAAGCTGCCGACGCCATGCAGCACCTCATGGACCTGACCAACGGCAAGAATCATGTGCCGGCTGTGCTCGAACGAATTTTCAGCGACCATCCCCCCACCCAGGAGCGCGTCGACTCCCTGCGCCAGTGGGCATCGGAAATCAAGGCCCGGCAATAAAAAAAAGCCCCGCGTGGCGTTGCGTCCACACGAGACTTGACAGGGTTTTGGGCGTGGCCGCTGCGGGCTGCGATACCCGCATCGGCAAGCTTTTAGAAGCTGCGGAAGTTGAGGTCGACCGGCTTCTTTTCCTTGACCGGCGCCGGCTGAGCGGGGGTCTGGTCCTTCTTGACGGTGGTCTGAGGCTGCTGAGCAACCGGGGGGGTGGTGGGCTGGGTGGTGGTGGGGGCCGGCTCCGCCAGAGCGGCAACTCCCATCGTCAGGGTCAAAACGGCGGCGGCAATCAGATTACGCATTGGAAAAAAGCTCCTTAAAAATTCTGGGGGGTTAAAACGTGCGGAAGTTGAGTTCGATGGGCTTCTTCTCGGGGGCGGGAGGCGTCTGAGAAGGCTGACCCTGGGTGGTCGGGGCCGGGGCGGGAGCGGGCTGAGCAGGGGCGGCCAGAGCGGCCATTCCCAGCGACATCACCATCAGTCCGGCGGCAATCATCTTCTTCATCTTCGATACTCCTAAATGTAGACCAGTCTACATACATTTGGCAGGGTATGAAGCGCTGTGCGCTACCTCGGGGACCCTGTCGAGCGTCTTGCTCGCTACACCCAAAATATAACGACTGGTCTAATTGCTGACCATAGGTCCAAAGGCCTAAATCCGTATCTAGACAAAACCAGTCCATCGAGTGAAGAAATAAAAAACCGTTTAAGGTGGGGCCCCGATGGATCCGTTACAAGTCCGCATTCTCCAAAACCAGGCGCCGACGCGCGGAAACTTCGTTCTGCAGCCCACGGCTGACCAGAACGGCAACCCCATCAACGGCCAGAACTACCTTCCGAATCTGAAGGCGGCCGTAGGCGACCAGCGCATGGAAGAGAAGTCGGAGTTCCCCGCCTGGACCGCGCCCCAAAACAGGGCGGACAAAGGCGTCAAAACCGAGCAGCAGCCGGCCGAGAAAAAAGAGCTCACCCCCGAGGATAAAGTCGTCCAAGAGTTGGGCTTGAAAGGGCCTCTGACCGAGAAAACCAAAGGCATGGTCGCCCAAATTGCCCAACTCAAGCAGGCCCAGGAAGCCCGCGACAAAGAGAACGCCCGCGACCCCAAAACCCGCCTTCAGGAAGCCATCGGCGACACCAACAAAGCGACCAACTTCATCAGCTGGCTGACCAGCGACCAGAGCGCCGCGCCCGGCGGTATGTCTCCCTCGGCCGCTCTCCAGCAGCTCATGGGCGAGCCGGATTCGGCCGGACAACTGCTGCGCTTGCGCGGCAACATTTCCAGCGGCAAAACCGCCGGCCTGGAAGGTCGCTTGCTCGACACCATCAGCAAAAACACTTCGCTCTCGGCCGCCAACCAGAAAGCCATGGCCGACAACATGGCCGGCGACGGGCAGAACTACCTCTCGGCGATCTCCAACAATTCCAAGCTTTCCGAAAAGTATGCGCAGGTCCAGGCCAACGCCGCCAGCAGCGGCGAGGGCAAAGCCGCCATGAAGGACTACTACAAAGCTCTGGCCAGCAATCCCAGCGCCGCCGCCGCCGACGCCAAAGTGCAGGAGAAAGCCAGCGCCACGGCCGGCGGAAAGGACGCCATCGCCTCGCTCCAATCTAACCTGGCCCAGGATCCTTCGACCGCAGCCGCTGCCGTCCAGGCACAGGCCGCCGCCGCCCGCGGGGGTGGTGCCGAATCCATCGCCAAAGTCAACAAAAGCCTCGACGGCGACATCACCACCGCCGGTTCCGGCGTAGCTCTGCACGCTGCCGCCTCGCAGGTTCCCGAGGGCCGCTCGGCTCTCGGCGAAATGTACAAAGCCGACGCCGCCAACGGTGGCCAGCTGTCCGAGTCCTGGGCCACCGCCAGCCGCACCGGCAAGGGCGCCGGAGCGCTGGGAGACCTCTTCTCCAATCTCGCCAAAGACCCGCAGGCCTCAACCGCTGCCCTGGAAGTCCAGAACAAGGGCAAAGGCTCCAGCGAGCTGATGAAAAACCTCAGCAACAGCTCGACCGGTTCGGCCGGCCAGGTGGCCATGATGGCCTCGGCCAGCGACACCGACGAGGGCAAGGCCGTCGTCACTCAGTTCAACAACAAGATGGCCCAGGGAGGCGAAAGCGCCGCCAACACCGTCAAAATGCACGCCATGGCCAGCAGCACCGCCGACGGTGCCGCCGCCGAGCGCAAGCTCAATCAGAACCTGGCCAAAGATCCGCTGGCCGCCACTTCCCAGGTCAAGCTCCAGGCCAAGGCTGCCGAAAGCAACGCCGGCCGCGCCGCCGTGGGCCAACTCAACGGCAACCTGGCCAAAGATTCGGCCGATGCGGGAGCAGCCATGGCCGTCCAGGCCGCGGCCAGTTCCACAGGGGAAGGCCGCCAGGCCATCGAGGGTCTCTACAAGGGCCTGGCCAAAGACAAAGCAGCCGCCGGTGCCACCATGGCGATGCAGGCGGCCGCCAGCCAGTCCCCCGAGGGACTCAAGGCCGTCACCGAGTTCAACCACAACACCGCCAAGGACGCTGGTGCCTCCAGCGCCGTGGCCGAGTTCCAGGCAACCGCCACCAAGACCGGCGGCGGTATGGCCGCCTACGCTCAGCTCAACCGCAACCTGGCCAAGACGCCGGAGTCGGCCGCCTCGGCGGTGGAACTCCACGCTTCGGCCAGTTCCACCGACTCGGGCCGCAAAGCCCTCACCGAACTCAACAAGAACCTGGCCAAGAGCCCGGACGGCGCTTCCAGCCAGGCCGTGCTCATGGGAACGGCCGCCGAATCGGCCCAGGGCCGCGAAGCCTTCAAGACCCTCAACACCAATCTGGCCAAGGACCCGGAAGCGGCCACCGCGGCCATGGCCATGCGCGCCACCGCCTCCACCACCAAGGAAGGCCGGGCCGGTCTGGCCCGCTACAACGAAGGCCTGGCTCAGGACCCCAAGGCAGCCGCCAGCGAAATGAAGCTGCAGGCTTCGGCCAGCGACACCAAAGAAGGTCTCGAAGCCATCACCAAGATGAACGAGAACCAGGCCAAGTTCGCCACTTCGGCCGGTCCCGCCATCGCCATGCAGGCTGCCGCCACCCGCACTCCCGAGGGTCTGGCCGCCAAAATGAAGCTCAACAACAATCTGTCCAAGAACTCCCAGGCGGCCGCCTCTGCCGTCATGCTGGAGGCCACCGCCGCCAAGAGCAAGGGGGGCCGCAAAGCCCTCACCGATCTCTATGGCAACCTCTCCAGCAACCCGCAGGCCGCCACCTCGGAAGTCAAAATGCAGCTGGCCGGCTCGACCGGACCCAAAGGCGGCGACGCCCTGGGCAAGCTCTACAAGCGCATGGCCGGCGACCCCAAGGCGGCCGCTGCCGCCCGTCAGATGCTGGACTCGGCCGCCTCCACCAAGGAGGGTCGCGGCCCCACCGAGCAACTGCGCCAGGTGATCGAGCGACGCACCCAGCAGCCGGATCAGGAAGAAGCGGGGCCGCGCGGACCAGGTCAGCCCGAGCAGCCCCGAGCCACCCAGAATGCTCAGGGCCAAGAATTAACTCAATCTCAGCAGAATCAACAGGCCCACGAGCAGGCGGAAGAAGCGGAAGAAGGCGGAGAAGGCTAGCGTCGCAAAGCCTGGCCCATGCATCTCTTTGTAGATGGCCGCATGGCCGATACTCCTCATCTGCACGGTATCGCGCGCTACCTGTACACCATCATCGAGTGGGGCACGCGCCATCGCCCTCAGCACAAAATCAGCGTGGCCGCCCGCAACCCCGAACGCTGGAAATCGCTCCCGGTCAACGTGGTCAAAGTGCGCTCCAAGCCCTTCAGCCTTTACGAGCACCTGGAGTTCTACCGACTGCTGCGAAAAAGCGAATACGACCACGTCCACTTCCCCTCGCTGGCGGTTCCCATCTGGTGTCCCAAGCGCTATTCCATGACCGTTCACGACCTGATCCCCTGGCATTACCCAAGCTCTCCTCTGGTGCGAGTCTATCTCACCACGGTGGCACGCTGGACCGTGCGCCAGGCTCACACCGTGCTCTCCGCCTCGCGCCACACCGCCAAAGAGATGCAGAAATATCTGGGCTTCCCGGCCGATCGCGTGCTGGTCATCTATCACGGCGGTCTGGAAGGGGAGCCGCTGGCTCCTGAACCGGCCGGCAAACCCTACCTGCTCTGTGTCACCAATCCCAAGCCGCACAAGAACCTGCACACCCTGCTGGAAGCCTTCCAGGGCCTCGAAGACCGTTGTCGACTGGTGGTGGTCTGCGCGGACTGCCCCCAGCTCAACCCCGCGCCTGCCGGCGTGGAACGCCGCAGTGGCCTGACCGACGAAGAGATTCGACGTCTCTACGCCAACGCCAGCGTGGCCGTGGTGCCTTCCTTCCACGAGGGCTTCGGATTGCCGGCGTTGGAAGCCATGCTCTTGGGGGCTCCCCTGATCAGCTCTCAGGCCACTTCTCTGCCGGAGGTGACGGGAGATGCGGCCCTGCTCTTTGACCCGCACAGCGCCGACGAACTGCGCCAGAAACTGATCCAGGTGCTGGACAATCCATCGCTGGCCTCGGACCTACGCCAGCGCGGTCTGGAACGCGCCCGCACCTTTAGCTGGGAGAAAAGCGCTCGAGCCCACTGGGATTATTTCGAGCGCGTGGCCGCTCAACCCGACTAAAGAGACTGGCTGTAGGCCAGCAGTTGGTTGCGCACGTCGCGGGCGCTGCTCAAACGATGGTCGGGGTTTTTCTGTAGCAGCAGAAAATCGAGTTCCACCAGCCAGTCGGGCACATGAGGGTTGTAGGTCTTGGGGTGCGCGGGTAGCGTCAACAGCTGAGCCTTGACCACTTCGGCGGTGTTGCGCCCCCGAAAGGGTGGAATGCCGGTCATCAGCTCATAGAGAATGACCCCCACCGCATACATGTCGGCTCGTGGGTCGGCAGAAAAACCCTCGAAGAGTTCGGGGGCCATATACTCCACCGTGCCCAACAATACGCCCGTGCTGGTCATGCGCGCGCCATCCTTGACCTTGGCGATGGAGAAGTCGGTCAACGCGATGTTGTCTTTGGATTCATCGATGAGGATGTTTCCCGGCTTGACGTCGCGATGCACGATGCCGTGCAGGTGAGCGTGCTCCAGAGCGCTGAGCAACTGCTCCAAAATGCTGATGATGCGTTTGTTGGTGAAGGGACGCTTCTGCTCATCGATCAGAGTCTGCAAGCTACGCGGGCTCATACACTCCATCACCAGGAACACGAAACCGTCGCTGACGCAAATGTCGACCACCTGGATGATGTTGGGGTGGCGCAGGGAGGATGCCACTTTGGCCTCCATTTGGAAGCGCTGCAGCACACTGGCGTCCTTGATCACCTCGGGGGCCAGGATCTTGATGGCATAGGTCAGGTCCCAACTGGTGTGGCGTCCCAGATACACGCGGCCCACGGAACCGCGTCCCAGCTCCTTGATCAACTGGTAAGGGCCCAGTTTGCGACCGGCCAGATCGGCCGGCAGTTCCCGACAAAGGTTGGCGGGCAGCACCGCCTTCTCCGCCTCATCAGGAGAAAGCAGCGAATTGGCCCGCAACACCGGCGGTAGTTCCAAAATATTGCTGCGGATGTGGTCGGCCTTGGGAGCCTTCTGCACTTCCAGCAGAAGCTTGCCCATGCCGATGCGGTCACCGAGCTGCAAGACTTTGTCCTGAATGACTTTCTCGTTGACTCGCGTCTGATTGGTCTTGGAGAGGTGCTGCAGATGATAAATCTTGTGGCGGTCCTCCCACAGCAGCCGGGCATGGACCCGCGAGACGGTCCCCTCGAAGAAGACGAATCGATTGGGAGTACAGGGCTCCTGGGCGTCCACCGCCCGCCCCAGACTGATCTCCTCGGAACTCAAGGGAAGGACGCGCCCGTAGCCGGGCCCTTCGACGACCTTAAGCTGATATCCAGAGTTGAACATCGATCCTTCTCTTCCGAGTCACAGGGGCGGGTACCCTTCCTAAAGAATTTCCCTCGCGTGATTCTTCTGGTCAATCCCCCCTTCGTATCTCTCGGCCGTCCGAATCTAGGCTTGAGCCTGCTCAAGGGACAACTCCAGAAAGACGGTCACCCTTGCCGCATCTTGTACGCCGATCATCGCCTGGCGGCCCGGGTCGGCATCGACGATTACGCCTGGGTTCACCGCGACTACGAAGCTTTGACCGGCGAATGGCTTTTTTCGGGATTGGTGCGGGCGAGTCGCCGGTGGGACCTGGGCTACCTCGAACACCAGGCAAAGCGCAATTACTCCCCTCGCCAGTTGGAATTGCTGCGGGCCGCCCTGCAAATTCTTCCTCAATACCTCGAGGAAGTTTGCGCCGAGATTCTGGACCATCAGCCCAAGGTCGTCGGCTGTAGCTCTACTTTCCAGCAAAACAACGCCGCCCTGGCCATTCTGCGCCGACTCAAAGAGCTGAAACCCGAACTGGTGACCATCATGGGCGGCGCCAATCTGGAGGGCTCACTGGCAGAGCCGATCGAGAATTTTCCCTGGGTCGACTATGTCGTCTCCGGCGAAGCCGAGGGTTGTATCAGTCGTCTTTACGAGCTGGCCTGTCAGCACGGGGCGTCCATCCCTCACGAACTGCTGCCCCCCGAGGTCGGGTGCCGGGGCAAACGGCCGGGCCGCGGCAAGGTGCTGGAAATGGATGACCTGGCCTATCCGGACTTCAGCGACTGCTTTGAAGGCCTGGCGGCCTGGCCCCAGCTGGAATCGGTGAAGCCTACCCTGACCCTGGAAGGTTCTCGGGGTTGCTGGTGGGGTCAGGTCAAACACTGCACTTTCTGCGGGCTCAACGGCAGCGGCATGAACTACCGGGCCAAATCCGCGCCTCGTCTGCTCGAGGAAATTCGTAGTCTGAGCGAGCGCCACGCAACGCGCTACGTGGAGATGGTCGACAACATCATCGCTCCCAAGCACCTCAAAGACCTGCTGCCCGCGCTGGTGGGCCAGGATCTGCGCTTCTTCTGGGAGGTGAAAGCCAACCTCAAGGGAGCCCACTTCGAACTCCTGCGCGCGGCCGGTGTCCACTGGGTGCAGCCGGGCATCGAGAGCTTTTCCGACCACGTGCTGGAGCTGATGCGCAAAGGCCAGCGCGCCATCCAGAATATTTTCGTGCTCAAAGCGGCGCGTGAAAACGGCATCCGGCTGTCCTGGAACCTTTTGTTGCGGCACCCGGGGGAACGCGCCGAGGACCTGGTGGCGCAGCGCGACCTGGCCCACTCGCTGATGCACCTGCAGCCGCCGCAGGCCTGCTGTGAGGTCCGGCCGGACCGCTTCAGTCCGCTCTTCGCTGAACTGGAAAATCTGGAGCCGTTCGAAGTTTACTCCTACATCTATGAATTGCCCCACGAGGAGATTCGTAAGATCGCCTACCTCTACGCGCTGCCGCCCGACGACCGCCCTCAGGAATACCTGGACCGCTACCAGGCCCTGGAGCGAAAGGTAGAGGCCTGGAAGAACGCCTGGAAATTTCCGGACAAGCGCGGATTGCATCTGGAGGGCGGGCGCGTGATCGACCGGCGTTGGCCCGGCCAGGAACAAATCCACGAAATGAGCGCAGCCGAGATCGGTCTGCTGGAAAGCTGTTCGAGTCCGATTCGCCTGCAAGAAGTGGACGAAAGCTTGCTTCCGCGACTGCTGGAGCTGCGTCTCTGCTATCGAGATCAGACCCATGTCCTCAGTCTGATCCTGAAGAGCGCTCCGGCTTACTGAATTTGCGCGAGTCTTATTGCTACCAAGGACCCTGTCCCCAGAGCGGTCGACTGTTGCGTCTGGAGCGCACTCGGGAAGCCGAAGCGGCCGCCCGGCAGCTCATGAGCGAACTGCCCGAATTGCGGGAAGGCAAGATGTTCGGCGTGCTGCTGACCGCCCAGGGAACGACTCTACGGGCCTTCTCAGGTCTACAGGAGCGGCCGGGTTGGTCACCTCCCATCTACAAGCACCGAGACAGCGATGTGCCTGATCAGCTGGACCAGCTGAAAGCAGAAATCCAGAAGCTGGCAACGGACCCGGCTTTCCATCGACTTCAGGAGCTGGAGAAACTCTGGGAAGTCCGCTTGAGCGACTTTCAAGACCAGTGCCGCCACTCCAAGCAACACCGCGACAGCCTGCGCCAGCAAGGTCACGATGCAGCGGAACTGATTTTGCAAAGTCAACGAGAAGGGACGGTCGGCAAACAACTGCGGGGCCAACGCAACGCCGAGTTGAACCCGCTGCGGGCCGAAGTGAGCGCTCTACAGGCTCTCATTCTGGAGCGAAAACGGCGACGTCGCGAGCTCTCCTCCAGCCTGCAACGGGAGATGCATGAAGGGCTATCCCAGAGCCTGTCGGCTGGCCAGGCCTGGTCGCTGGCCTCGCTGTTCCCAGCCGGTCCACCCACCGGCACGGGCGAGTGTTGCGCTCCCAAACTGCTGGTGCAAGCAGCTCGTCTGGGTTTGACACCCACGGGACTGGCGGAGTTCTGGTGGGGACCCACTCTGGGCGACCGGCACCAGGGGGAATTCTACTGGGCCTGCCAGGAGCGCTGTCAGCCCTTGATCGGGCCCCTGCTGGCCCGGCTGGAGCCGCTCCGCATTCTCTATCAAGACCGAGACCTGTTGGCGGTGGTGAAGCCCCCCGGCGTGCTGACAATGCCCGGCCGGCACAGCTGGAATCAGGACTGCATGTGGCGACGCCTGCAGCCAGAATTTCCGGAGGTGCTTCCAGTCCACAGGCTTGACCTGGAAACCTCGGGCGTGTGCCTGTGGGCTCTCAATCGAACCACGCAGCAGGAGCTGCAGCGCCAGTTCGCCGGGCGGTCGATGATGAAATCCTACGAAGCGTTGCTCAGCAAACTGCCCCACTTGACTCATGGCTGCCTCGACCATCCCCTGGGCCCCGATCCGAATCGGCCCGGGTGTTACCGAATCGACCCGCAGGGAAAATCCAGCCGGACGGAGTTTCTGCAGCTGGACGGCCCGCGCTATCAGTTCCAGCCTCTGACCGGACGCAGTCACCAAATTCGGGTCCACACCGCTCAAGGGCTGAACAGCCCGATTCAAGGCGACCGCCTCTATGGAGGCGGGGACGGCCCCCTACGCCTGCACGCGCGCTCCTTGCAACTTATCCATCGGGGTCAACCGCTGCGACTGGAAGCGCAAAGTCCGTTCTGAAAAGCAAATTGGAGGGTCTGCGCCTTGGACCGCAGACCCTCCAAACCTCCCGTTTCAGCACCCTTTAGCGGCAGCGGTAGTTGTTATTGTTCCGGTGATGACGGCGACCGTTGTTGTTGCCGTAGTAGTAATTGCCGTTATTCCAGCCGCCGTTGTTGTTCCAACCGTTGTTCCAGTTGTTGTTGTAACTGTAGTTCCGATTGTTGTTGCAGTTATTGTTGGCGTTGTTGTAGCCGTTGGCGTAGCCCTGGGCGTAACCGTTGGTGTAGACGTAGTTTCCACCGTTGGGATTGTAATAGTTGGTGTTGTTGTAATTGTAACGGTAATTGCCGTTGTTGCAGTTGGGTTGAGCCGAGACGGCTCCGGTGAGGGCCAGGGCGGCCATAGATACGCAAGCGAGCTGGACAATACGCATGATCGAGAGTTCTCCTCTATTGGTTGCCCGAATTGGGCTCGCTCTCAAAGTAGCCGACTAGTAGAATCGATTCATGACAACTTCTGACAAAGCGACTACCCGGGCTTGAACCGGCGTCTCGAGACGGCCAGCAGAGCAGCGCTGGGAGGTGCCAGCAGCAATCCACTCAGGACCGTTTTCCATCGGATCCGTCTGGGCTTTGGGAAAGGCTCCAGCAATAGTTCAGCGATAGCGCTCTTGAGTCGCTCCAGGAAAAGGTCGACCGTCTCGCCTTCCCGCCAGTAGTGAGGCTCTCCAAAGCGCAACAGGACCGGACCCGGCTGGGCATAGAGATGCTCATGGCTGCACAGCGGCTGGGTGCCGACGATCGCCACCGGCACGACCGGAATCTCCGGAAGGTCGCGAGCCAGCACGGCCACTCCTCGCTTGAATTCCCCCAACGCCAGGCTGGCGGTGGGCTCCGCCTCCGGGTAGATGCCCAGGCAGGTTCCTTTCCGCAAAGCCTCGCGAGCGTGGCGCAAACTCTGGCTGCCGCGTTCGACCGGAATCGAGCCCAGCACCTTGAGAAAGTGCCCCAACACGGGAATCCGCAGCACCTTGGCGTCGATCAGAAAACGCACTCGGCGAGGCGCGAAGACACCCAGCAAACCGCCGTCGAGCACGGTGGGGTGATTGCTGGCCAGCACGGCGCCGCCCTGCCGCGGGAAGTGCTCCAGGCCTTCGAAGTAGACGGGCCAGTAGGGTCGCACGAGAGCGCGAAAAAAGCGCTGTCCCCAGCGATACCAAAGGGCGTGTTCGCCAAAGATGGCCATCCCCATGGGTGACAGGCCGGCAGGGAAAGTCCTGCTCAGACCGCACTCCCAGCGCTATGTTCACTCGACGACAGATTCTTATCGCGGCCGCAGTCACTCCCTGGCTGGCAACCGCCCAGGAAAGGCCTCCCATGCAGAAACCCTGGAACATCGCCCACCGCGGCGGAGCCAAACTCAACCCGGAAAACACCATGGCCGCCTTCGAAAAGGCCATCGCCCTGGGCTGCGACGGGTTCGAGTTGGACATCCACTTCAGCCGGGACAAGGATCTGGTGGTCATCCACGACGACACGCTCGACCGCACCAGCCACAAGCCGGGTGTGGTGCACGACCTGACCCTGGCCGAACTCAAAGCGGCCGACCCCAGCATTCCCAGCCTGCGCGAAACGCTGAAGGCCGCCCACGGACATTGCAAAGTGCTGGTGGAAATCAAGCACCCCTCGCACGGACCCCGCTACGACGGGATTGAGGCCGTGCTTCTCAAGCAGTTGGCCGAAGAAGCCATGCTGGACCAGGTGGTGGTGATCTCGTTCGAGCGTCAGTCGCTCAAGATTTTGCGCGAGTTGAATGCCACCGTGCAGACCGGACTGCTGGTGGGCGGCCAGACCGATGTGGCGGCCGCCCAAAAGGAGCTGGGCTGCAACTGGATCGCTCCCCATCACGGAGTGGTGGACCGAGACTATGTGGACAAAGCACACGCGCTCGGGTTGCGCGTCAACACCTGGACCGTCAATGACGAAGTCAACATGCGGCGCATGCTGGAGTCCGGCTGCGACTCCATCACCAGCGACCAGCCCGACCTGCTTAAGCGGATTCTTTCTTAGCCGCCAACAAATCGCGAATCTCGGCCAGCAAGACTTCCTGTCGCGGCGGCACGGGCGTGGGCGCGGCTTCTTCCGCCTTCTTCTCTTCCTCTTGGGCCTTTTTGATCTGATTGATGGTGCGCACGCACAGGAAAACGACAAAGGCCAGGATCAGCGTGTTGAGGGCCACCGTGAAGAACTGTCCGTAGCCGAGCACTACCGCCCCGGCCACCTTTCTGGCTTCGGCCAACGGCAGGCCCTCGGCAACGGTGCCCTTGAGCACCAGATAGCTGTTGGCAAAGTCCACCTTGCCCAACAGTCCGGTCAGCGGCACCACCATTTCGTCCACGAAAGACTTGAGAATGGTGGTCATAGCGCTGCCGATGATCACACCCACAGCCAGGTCCATGGCGCTGCCCGAACCGATGAATTCTTTAAACTCTTTGAAAAGTGACATACCCGGCCCTTTTACGGAGAGCTCACGTAGTCCTTGGGAATTTCACCCGTCAACGAGGTCAGAAAGTCGCAAAGCTCCGCAACCTCCTGGGGGGTCAACTGCTGCCCACATTCGTGGCGGCCCATCAGGCTCACCGCTTCCTCGAGCTTGCGCACCTGTCCGTTGTGATAGTAGGGCCCCGTCTGACAGACGTTGCGTAGGGAAGGCACCTTGAAGACTCCATCATCGGCGGCGGCGTGGGTGGCCTGGTAACGACCCCGATCTTCGCTGACAAAGGGCTCTTTGCGCCCCAATTTGCGCAGCTCGCTGCCACCCAGAGCCGGCCCGTGGTGGCACTCCACGCAGCCCATCCGCAGGAAATGCTCCAGCCCCTTCAGCTGTTGAGAATCCAGGGCCGTCTCATCGCCTTCCAGGTAGCGATCAAAAGGGGCCGGGGTCACCAACCCTCGTTCGAAAGCGCCTAGAGCTTCCATCACGTAGGCGTAGCGAACCGGCTGAGGATCGCTGGGGTAAGCAGCCGCGAACAGCTTCCTGTAAGTGGGAATCCCTTGCAGGCGTTTTTCCACTTCATAGCCGTCCGGCATGGCCATTTCGATGGGATTGGTCAGCGGCGAACCGGCCTGAGCTTCCACCGTCTGGCTGCGGGCGTCCCAAAACTGCCAGGTGTGCAGCGCCGCGTTGTAGACGCTGGGCGCATTGCGCGTGCCTCGCCCGGTCACGGCCCCGGGTGAAGTGGGTCGTCCGTCGGCCCCAAAACCATAGCGCAGATCATGGCAACTGTTGCAGCTCATGGTGTTGTTGAGAGATAGCTGCTTTTCGTAAAAAAGATGGCGGCCGAGTTCGATCATGGCGGGACTGGCCGGCTTGTTTTTCAGGTCCATCCTGAGGGGCAGCGGGGAGAAAGCTTTCTGAGCCCGCTGCAGCAGAGAAGGCGCCTGGGCGGAAACCGGCCAGATCAGCAGCACGAAGAGCCAGGCTTTGCGCCGCATCACACAGAACAGCCCGAGCTATGAGATACGCTCTGTTGGTTCTGCTGTTGCTCTGCACGCCCGCCTTCGGGCAGGAGGTTTGCGACCGCGAAGCTTCCCAGTTCCTGACGATTTTGCATCTCACAGAGCATAACCATCAAGTTTATAAAGAAAACCTGGCCACCCTTTTCTTCAATCTGCGCGAACCCGTCCCCGAAGAAGCGCTGGGCTCGGTCGAGTCGCTACGTTCCTGGCTGCATCAGAAAGAAGACCTCTATCGCGAGCAGCGCACCGTGGGCAGCAACGAACTGGGGCGCTGGACCAGCAAGCTGGAGAACGCTCTACTGCGTCCCTACACCGATTCTCAGGCAGCTCGTCACCTGGACGAAGTGGTGGCCGCCTTTCGCAACCGCTGCCACAAACTCGCGCAGGCTCACCCCGACTATCCTCGTCGCTATTTTGCCACCGGCGGCCTGGTCTTTGGACGCTTCGGGGCTTTCTCCGAGCTGGACTACTTCTTCAACGACCAGGTCTCCGGCAGCAAGCCCTTCGTGACCAGCGGCCTGTGTCGCGGAGTGGCCTACGATGAATTGACTTTCCAACAACGCGTCGAGCATCCGCTGGTCGCCAGCGCCAGCTACGAACTAACCGGTCCGGAACCGTGGCAGCAGGTCCACCAGCTGGTCTTCACCCGGCTTCAGGAACGGGGTCTCCAGATCGAAAAGATTCCTTTCGGCTGGAAAGTCGTGCGCGCTGGCTACCCCGCCCGCAAACACGAGGACCCCACCCCTGAGGCCGACCGCGCCAAACCCCTATAGCACGCCCGAGGCCGAAACCTTGAGCACGGCGCTGGAGTCTTTCTCGACGAAGTAAAGCTTGTTGCCCAACAAGACCCAGCAAGCCGGTTTGCCGTCCTGCGAGGTGGCCGTGACCGATCCATTCAGCCCGTCGGCCCGGGTGGGACGCGCCAGCGAGAGCCCCAGTCCCATCCCCGCCAACAGCAAAGCTACCAATAGAAACATCTTACCCATGATCAAATCCGCCTTTCCTAGGCGGAGGGACTACGAGCCGGCGATCAGGTTCTCTTGCTCGACTTCGAGAGCGGCTTCTTTGGCCATCTCCAGAGTCTCGTCGGGAAATTCCAGCGACATGGGCTGGCTACGGTCATTGCCGGAGCCGCGGATGTCGAGCGGGTCGGCCAGGAAGGAAGCCTGCTTCATCTCCATCTTGCCGGCCTCCTGAGCCTCGGGACCGGTCTTCATGTTGGACATCTTTTTCACGCCCTGCTTCATCTGGTTTTCCAGCACGCGTTCGGCGGCTTCCAGATTGGCGTCCGGCACATCGTCCAGCACGCGCTGATAAACCGTATCCGGGTCGTCGTAGGCGGCCAGCTTGGCGGCCGTCAGCCGGGCCTGGACCTTGTCGGCCGAATCCGGCGCGCTGGGGGCCTCTCCGTGCGGAACCTGCTGGGCCACCGTATCCTGAGCGCGCTCATTGCCCCGCTCCACCTTTTGTTCGTGCTTGGATTCCGGCTTCAGTTCCTCGCCCAGGCCGGCGTGATGAGCCAGTTCGCCTTCGTGCCCCTTGATGTGCTCGCTGTGCGAACCCTGCAGAGATTTGCGGGCCGCATCCGACAGGTGTACGCCGCCGCTCTCCTGCTCCGGTTTGGTGGACTTGGGCGCCGAGAACTTGGTCTGATTGGCCGAAGTGCCGCTCGTCTGACGCAAATTTTCCAGCGTGCCGGGATTGAAGATGGGATTGTTGCCGCCGATCGAGTTTGCCATAGTAGCTATTCTATCACGTCGTTCCCAGGACTGGACAAGGCCCGCGCGAAACCGGTCGAGCCATGCGCAAACTTGTGATCGCTCTAGCCCTTTCCGGTGTGGCCGTGGCCCAACAACCGGCCGATCTGGAAATTCCCAATCTCGACATCAGCAAGAAAAGCATCCGTTCCTATCACGATAGCGGACGCTATGCCAAAGAGGTCGACGCGGTCGCGCAGAAGGCGCTCGATTACCTGGAGGCCAACCTGGGTCGCTGCCCCAAACCGGCCATCATCCTGGATATCGACGAGACCACACTCAGCAACTACGCCTATTTCAACGACTATGATTTCGCCTACATCAGCCGCTTCTGGAGTCAATGGGTGCGTACCGGCAAGGCTCCCGCACTCGCCGGCCCGCAGCGGCTCTTTCGCTGGGCTCGCGATCATCAGGTGGCCATCTTCTTCATCACGGGCCGCCCAGAACGCGACCGCCAGCCCACCGAGCGCAACCTGAAACTGGCGGGCTACACCGGCTACAAGCAGCTCATCTGTCGCGGTCCGGCGGTCCAGGGCACTACCGGCAGCTACAAAACCGCCGAACGTCGCCGCCTGACCGAAGCCGGCTACACCATCGTGCTCAACATGGGGGACCAGGCCAGCGACCTGGAAGGCGGCTACAACGGGGCTGCTTTCAAGCTACCCAATCCTATGTATTACGTGCCTTAAAGGCCTTCAGGACCTCGGCTTCGCGCTGGGCGCTCAGACCGGCCCGCAGCGGAGCCTTGTCCTCATCCCGCCAAAGTAGCGTGTCCCGGGCCGTCTCCGCGGCCGGGCGCGTGCGCAACCCGGCCTCTTGAGCGCGTGTGTTGTCCACTCGAGAAAATCCGGCATTTTCGCCATCACCGGGCACCCATAACGGCAAATCCTGCCACGGGCGCACCTGCTGTTGTTCGAGAAAATCGCCCGGCACCCAGGTAATGGGTAGGGCTGGTTTCAGCATTTCCAGGAAAGCCCCGAATCGAGTCGAGGCCCCGGCCACATTGAAAACGCCCTCCCGCGCGGCGGCTAAAGCCTCCAGCGCAAAAAGAGAGAAATCCCGTGCGTCGATCCACTGCACGGTCTCGTCCGGAGATTGTGGTCCCAGCACCGGCCCAGGCCGTCGCACCCGATCGGCCCAGTAGGTAAAACGGTCCGTGGCATCATAGGGCCCGGCGATCACGCAAGGGCGAAAAATCAGCGCCCGCGAGCCAAAAGCTTTTTGCACCGTCTGCTCGCAGAGGATCTTGCGAGCCGCGTAGTTGGCTGGCTCGATGGTGTCGACTTTGATTCCGGCCGTGGGCGCCAACGGGGAGTCTTCGCTGATGGGACCCCGCGAGTGGTCATAGACGGAGATCGTCGAGACGAAGAGGTAGCGTCCGCAACCCTGTAGGCGTCCGGTGGATTCTTCCAACCAGGCCGGCTTCTGTCCGGAGACGTCCACCACGTAGTCGTAGTCCTTGCCGTTCAGGCTCGACGGCAGTGACTTGTCGCGATCGGCCAGGATCTGCGTGGCCCCCTGCACCAGACTCGACTTATCTTCATGCAGATGCAACAAGGTAAGCCTGCAACCGCGCCGCAGGGCTGCTTCCGCCAGGTTGCGACCCAGGAAACCGGTGCCTCCTAAGATCAACAATCGGGGAGCCTCGGCCGCCTTCACGGTCGAGAGCGCGGCCAGAGCGGCCGCACCGGCTAAAAACTCCCGCCGCCTCACAACGGCATGTAGATGCCGGCCGACTTACCGTTCAGTTGGCTGCGGATGCGACCGTTCTCCACGGTCACGGTCTGGCCGCTGAGCACCTCTTTGAGCACGGTGCCGTCGCGAATCTTGCTCTCGGGCCGCACCGGGATCTCACGCGTCTGACCGTCCGGGCTGTTGTTGAGAACGACCACCGCTTCTCCACCCTCGGCCACGCGACCAAAAGCGTAGACCTGTTCGTCCTGCCACATCTCCAGGCGCTTGCCTTCGCGCAAAGCCACCGAGTCATTGCGGATGGCTCCCAGCTTCTGGGTGTAGGAGAAGAGTTCCGGATTGGCGCCGAACTCCATGTCGCGCCGACTGGTCTCGCTCCAACCGGTGTCGTCGCTCTGCATGCCGACTTCGGTGCCGTAGTAGACGGTGGGGATGCGGTTGATGGTCATCTGGAAAGCCAGGGCCAGCTTGAGCTTGTCCATATCGCCGCCGGCTTTGGTCAGAAAGCGCTTGGTGTCGTGGTTGTCCAGGAAGGAAGACATCATCTCCGGATGGGGGTAGTTGCGGTCGCACTCTTCCATCCGGTTGGCCAGCTGGCGCATAGAGCCGCCTTTGGCGAAAACGTCGTCCATGGTGTAGTAGAGCGGGTAGTCAACCAGGCCATCCATGTCGCCGTTTTGGAAAGGGGCAAACTTGGTGGGGTCACCGTGGTAATACTCACCCACCAGGTAGAAGTCTTTGCCGGCGGTGGCGTGAATTTCTTCGTTGAACTTGTTCCAGAACGAGATGGGGACGTTCTTGACGGCATCCAGTCGGAAGCCGTCCACGCCGGTCTTGGCCCAGAACTTGCCCACGTCGATCAGATACTTTTCGACGGCCGGGTTCTCCTGAGCCAGGTCCGGCAGGCCGAAGATCGAGCAGTTCTCTGACTGCCACTGGTCGTTCCAGTCGGTCACGTCGCCGTTGTGGTGGAACCAGTCATGCTTATCCGGGTCGTTCTTGAAAGGGTGTTCCCAGGCCACGTGGTTGAGGGGGATGTCGAGCAGAACCTTCATGCCCTTTTCGTGAGCCTTCTCGACGAACTCGTTGAACTTTTCCATGGTGCCGACGCGCTCGTCGGTCTTGAAGTGGTCGATGGGCCAGTAGCCGTGATAGCCGTCGGAGTCGACGAAGCTGGTCTGGTTAGCCATGGGCGGCGTGATCCAGATGGCGGTGGAGCCGGTGCTGCGGATGTAGTCAAGCTTATCGATCACGCCCTGGAGGTCGCCACCGTGCCAGCGGTTGATGTCGTCCTTGTTGACCCCCTGATTGTTGGTGGGGTCGCCGTCGTGAAAGCGGTCGGTGAGCAAAAAGTAAATGGAGTCGTCTTTCCACTTGCGGACTTTGGGGTCAAATTCGACCGGAGAGGGGTTGGGCACGCCCGAGGGCACGGCCGTGGGCAACCCCTTGGGAATCAGCCGCTCTTGCGGTTCACTGCGGAGCACGACGTCATCGGCCACCTGGACCTCTGAGGACAGGGTTCTGGGGGCGCTATTGGATACCGGGGTGGTCAGGGCACGACCAAGGCTCTGAATTTGCACGACGCGGACACTCCTCGACTCTGATTCGCCTCAAGCATGGGCCAACGGCCCTAAAAATCCCTGAATTCCGGGGCGCCAACTTGTGCCTACCTGGCCGGCACACCCGCGAGTTGCCGACCGGCGCGGCAACTTGTGCCTACCTGGGCGGCACACCGGCGAGTTGCCCACCCGCGCAGCAACTTTTGCCCACCTGGGCGGCACAAAAGAAAAAACCCGCCGGACGTCTCCAGCGGGTTCTTTCTTTTGTCAGATCGGTTTTTTTGGAGCTTCGATTGTCAGATCAAGCAACTTGGAGCACCGGACCACTTATTGGGTGTGTCCGATGAACCTATCTTACCGGGCTCCGTAAAAACGCCGGCAAAACAATCCCGCGAGATGTGAACGACCCGTTAACCTCTTGGACCAGTTTTGCGAACCTGTTTTAGTTTTGTCTCAGGGCATGCGATCGTAGCGATCGTAGCCCTTGGGCATCGGGGTGACGTCCGGTTTGAGCACCACCACCTGATGAGGCTGCAGAGTCATTTCGATGGACCCGCCATAAATCGTGGGGGCCACCGAGCTGCCCAGCAGATCTTTCATTTTGGTGACATCCTGTAGCTTGCCGTCTCTCAATTGGAAGAACTCCTCGACCGGCTGGTCGCTGGGATTGGCCACCACCACCACCGTCTCTTTGGCGCTCAGCGTCTTGCGCAAAAAGGCGAAGCACTTGTCCGAGTGGAGGCGCCGGAAGTCGCCGATGCGCAGAGCCGGTTCGCCTTTGCGCAGCTGGATCAGCTTGCGATGGAGAGCCAGCATCTTGTTGCTGTCGGTGGCCTGCTCCCAGCGCATGGGTGCGCGATTGGCGGGGTCGTCGCCCCCCGGCATGTCCAGCTCGCTGCCGTAGTAAATGACCGGCGAACCGGGCAGAGTGAACTGGAGAATGCGGGCCATCTCGACCTGCCAGCCCTGCTTGAGGATATGATTCAGACGCGGGGTGTCATGGTTGTCCAGCACCAACCAGGCCTTGAGCAAGTGCTCGTAGCCGGCGTCGGCCACCATGCTCTCCCACATGGCCGAGGCCACCGGGCCGCGCAACTTGCCTTCCAGCAGGCGCAGCAGCACCACCCGGCCGTGCATGTTCATCACCCCGTCCACGGCCGGATACCAGTCTTCGGGGTAATTCCAAATCTCCCCGATGATATCGCAGCCCGGCCGCGCTTCGTGAGCGGCCTTGGTCAACTCGCTCAGATAGCGAAAGCCCAGGTCGAAAGCCACGTCCAGACGCCAACCGTCGATCTTCTCCTGACGCAGATAGGACTGCACCACCGAGGTGGTCGAGCCGTAAAGAAATTCGCGGACCTTGGGATTCTCCAACTGCAGTTCCGGCAGGTTCTCTACATCCAGCCAGCTGATGGGCTGACCGTCCTTCAGCTTGAAGAAGTCCGGGTGCTCCTTGAGGTAAGGACTACGCTTGCCCACGTGGTTAAAGACGCCGTCCAGCATCAACTTCATTTTGCGTCCGTGCAAATCGGCGGCCAGGTCGGCCACGTCTTTGCGCGTTCCATAGACGGGATCCACCTTGTGGTAATCCCAGGCGTCATATTTGTGATTGGTGAGCGACTCGAAAATCGGGTTCAGATAAACGACGTCCACGCCCAACCCCTGTAGATAATCCAGCTTGGAGCGCACCGAATCCAGGTCCCCGCCCCAGTAGTCGACCTCGTGCGACCACACGCCGGCTTCCTTCAAATAAGTGCCGGCCACCGGATTCTCGCTCCAGGGCCGCAGCTTGCGCGGAGACTCGTAGTGCTTCTGATCCAGATGTCGCGAAGGAGCGAAGCGGTCCACGAAAATCTGATAGACCACAGCCCCATTGCGCCAATCGGCCTCGCGGTCGATGAACTCCTGGCGGCGACTCAGGTCCTGCTGGGGCAGCCATTCGGGAGCGGGAACGGCCCAGGCCATTCCCGTGAGAGCAAATGCAAGAAGCGCGCGTCGTAACATGGCCGCTTCTTTGCGTCGAGACAGGAGGGTCCTCCTGAGGCGAAGGCGACTCCCTCTCCAAGCCAGAAGGCTCCCTCGAGCCTATGAAAAGTTATCTCATCGGTTTGCTGGCCACCATCCTGGTCGTTCTGCTCCGCTCCCTCCTGGACCACTGGCTGGGGCCGGCACCCCATTTTCTGCTGCCGTTGACCCTACCCCCCATGCTGGCGGCCGTCAGCGGCGGACTGCGGCCCGGATTGGTCACGACGCTGCTCAACTTTGGGGTTGGCATCCTCATGCTCAAAGGGCCGACCGCCGGCGCCCTCCATCGCGCCGACGCCGTCCGCCTGCTGATCCTGCTGGCCAACGGCTTCTTCGTCAGCTGGCTGTGCGAGCGGGCCCACCACGGGCGCCGTCAGTTGGAGACCCGGGTCGAGGCCAACGCCCGCAAATACGAAGCGATTTTCAACACGCAACTGCACTTTATCGGCTTGCTCTCGACCGACGGTCGCGTGACCGACGTCAACGAGAGCGCCCTGAAAGTCGCTCAGGTAACGCGCGGGGAGGTCATCGGCAAGCTTTTCTGGGAAACCCCCTGGTGGAGTCACGATCCCAGGGTTCAGCAACGCCAGCGTGAGTCCGTCGAGAAGGCCCGCAACGGCGAATCGGTTCGTTTCGAAACCACTTACGCGGCCGGCGGGGAAATCCGCTGGGCGGATTTTTCCTTGACCCCTTACTACAACGAGCAGGGAACTCTGGTCTGGTTGATCCCCGAGGGCCACGATATCACCGGTCCCAAAACGGTGGAGCAGACTCTGCAGATCCAGACCGACTCCTTTCGCAATGCTTTCGACTATGCTCCCATCGGCATGGCCCAGGTCGGGGCGCAGGGCCAGTGGCTGCGAGTCAACCGCGCCATTTGCGAGCTCGTCGGCTATAGCGAGGAAGAGTTGCTCAAGCTCGACTTCCAGGCGATTACCCACCCCGAGGACCTGGACAAGGATCTGAGCCTGATGCATCAGGTATTGACCGGGGAACTACACACCTATCACATTGAAAAACGTTATTTCCACAAGCAAGGCCACATCATCTATATCCAGCTGTTTGTATCGCTGGTGCGCGATCCAGCCGGCAAGCCGCTTTATTTCATCTCTCAGATTCAGGATGTCACCGCCCGCAAACTCACTCAGGACCGGCTGAAAGCCTCGCTGCACGAGAAAGAAGTTATGCTGCGAGAAATCCATCATCGCGTGAAAAACAACCTGCAGCTCGTCTCCACCCTGCTCTACCTGCAGTCGGACCACACCGAAGACCCGGCGGCCGCGGAAATGTTCAAGGAAAGCCAGGACCGCATCAAGTCCATGGCCCTGATTCACGAGCGCCTCTACCGCTCCGACGACCTGGACCGAGTCGACTTTGGCGAATATCTAGCCAGTCTCGCCGACGACCTGCTGGCAAACTATCAGTCAGAGGATCAGGACATTCGAGTGGACCTGGCCGTAAGCGTGCCCAACGTGCCGATCGATACCGCCATTCCCTGCGGACTTTTGATCAACGAGCTGATCTCCAATTGTCTGAAGCACGGTTTACGCAATCGGGAAAAAGGCGTCATCCAGGTTTCCATGAAGACCGTTGAGGCGCAGGTCCAACTCCGGATTGCCGACGACGGCATCGGTTTTCCGGAGAACCTGGATTTCCGCCAAACCAGCACCTTTGGACTACAAATCGTGCAGACTTTGACCGACCAATTAGGGGGAACCATCGACCTGCTCCAAGGAAAAGGAACCTGCTTTGAGATTCTTTTTCCGATGTGGCGACACGAAGCTGAGGCCCTGGCGTGACCCCAAATATCAAGCTCCTGATCGTAGAAGATGCCCGTATCGTCGCTCGCGGCCTGGAAAAGCGCCTGCAAAAAATGGGATACACCGTCCTGGACCTGGCCGTTACCGGAGAGGAGGCCATCGAAAAGGCCGGATTGCTCCGGCCCGACCTGATCTTTATGGACATCAATCTGGGCGACGGTATGGATGGCATCGAGGCAGCCCAGCGAATCCGCGCGCAGTTCGGTCTGCCCATCATTTTCCTGACGGCCCACAGCGACGAATCCACGCTGGAACGCGCCAAACTCAGCGAACCCTTCGGCTATGTCATCAAGCCTTACGAGGACCGGGCCCTGCAGACGGCCATCGAGATCGGTCTGACCCGACACAAATTGGAAACTCGAGTGCGCCAGAGCGAGCAATGGCTGGCGGCCACGCTGGGCAGCATCGGCGACGGCCTGGTGGCCGTCGATTCCGACGGACGCATTCGAATGCTCAACGCTACCGCCGAGAAGACCTTCGGCTTGCTCAATGCGGAGGCTCAGGGACTGCCCATCCAGGAAGCCTGTCTCTTTCAAGACGAAGAGACCGGCGGCGTTTTAGACAATCCGGTGCAAAAACTGCTGTCCACCCAGGTGGCCGAAACTCGCTCGCGCATCGTGCGCGTGGCCGGTCGCCACGGTCAACTCAGCACCATCGAATACACCGTATCCATCATCTGGGAATTGCCCGACCAACCCTCCGGAGCCGTCCTGCTTTTTCGCGACATTTCCGAAAAGCGGCGGCTGGAACGTCGGCTTCGCGAAGAGGCCGAGACGCGCGCCACCCTGATCGAGGACTTGAAGCGCAGCAATCAGCATCTGCAGCAACTCAACGAGCAAAAGAACACCCTGCTCGGAATGGCCGCACACGACTTGCGCAATCCCCTTTCCGTCATTCTGGGTTACAGCAAGTTTCTGCAAATCAGCCAGAAAGATGCCCTGGGAGCCCAACCCATGCGCTTCATCCAGAACATCGAGCGTTCCACCCGCAACATGCTGGCGCTGGTGGACGACCTTCTCGACGTCAGCTCGCTGGAAGCCGGACAACTCACCCTCAACCTGTCTCGGTTCGATTTGCGGGAATTGGTGGAGCAGGTGGTGCGCACCAATCGCCCGCTGGCCGACGCCAAAAACATCGTCCTCAAATACCGGCCGCCCGACAGAGCTCTTATGATCGAGGCCGACAATCCCAAGCTGGAACAGGTGCTGACCAACCTGGTCACCAATGCCATCAAATACTCCCCGCCTCACTCCCAGGCGGAAGTTCAACTGGAGCGGATGAAATCGGAGATTATGATCACCGTCAAGGACCAGGGTCCGGGCATTCCCCACCTGGAGCAGGCCAAACTATTCCAGCCCTTTGGTCAGACCAGCGTCAAGCCCACCGCCGGGGAAAAAAGCACCGGGCTGGGCCTGGCCATCGCTCGCCGCATCGTGGAAGGGCATCAGGGCAAAATTGGCCTGATCAGCCAGCCAGGTCAAGGCTCGACGTTCTGGTTCGAACTACCACTCCCGGACAAGTAGGGCACCACCTCATGAAAATGAGTGTAGTCGAGCACAAAGCTACCGTCCGGCTGACGGAAGAGCGTATCCACGAAACGATGGTCCCAGGCGATCTGAGAAGCGTCGTAATTCCAGCGCGCGTGAACCGTCTGGGAGACCAGAGCATCGAGTCCGATCAAGGTTAAGGTGAAGTTGTAGCCACCTGCCTTCATCTCTTCTAAGGGAATTCCGTAGAGCGGACTACTCTCGTCGATGATGTGAGTAGCCAGAAAGGTCAACACGAATAGGGGCGTGTCCGAGACGACCAGCGGCAAGCGATGGAAGCGGCGGTAGTCCGGGTCTCCTTCGATGGGCTCACACCGGTTCAGCGTTAGATTGACGTGGGCTTCTAAAATGTGGTTGCCGCGCGCGTTGGCCATGCGAAACATGAGGGCCGGCTTGCCGTCGCGCCGCCCCATGACCACCTTATTGGAAAAGAGCACCCGCGCATTGGGGATCGAGAACTTGGCGAAGAGGAGCCCGGTCATCAGCGAAAATGCCAGCAGACCGCAGAAAGCCTCGAAGCTGACCAGGCAGTTGGCGTAATCTCCCACCGGATGCATAACTCCGTAGCCGATGGTGGCCAGCGTCTGCACGCTGAAGAAAAAATAGTCGATGAGATGGCCTGGACGGGCACCATTGATGCAGTCTCCGCCCAGCATATACAACTCTGCAAAAAGCAGGCTCAGTCCGCAGTAGAGAACGCACAAAAGCAGAGCGATCTGACCCCAGTGCAGCGAAAGCAGCATGTGGTAAAGATCGCGGATACTGTCTCGGGGAGCGCCGATGCGCTGGACGACGGGAGAACCATCAGGATTTGGAGTTCTGGTCACATCCGAGGTTTCGCGTGCCACCGCCAACCCCCTGGAGGCTCAGGCCCAGCTCGCGGTGCAAACCGACCAGCACGCGACGCAGCAGATCTTCCTGGTCGGGAAAGGCCATTACGATGCTGTGCGGCGAGGCCCCCTGCACGAAAAGGAGCGGCTGGGCGTGGGCTTCATCCAGACAGCGATGGATGGTGGTCATCAGTCCAGGAATCTCCTCCAGCTTCTCGCCCACCACACCGACCACGGCCACATCGCGGCGAATGCTCAACTTCATCTGCGGATCCTTGAGGCGATGCAGCACCTTCAAGAAGCGGTTCAGATTGAGCTGGTCGACCAGATACATCAGCGTGGCGCCGTTCAGCCCGGAGGTGCGTAACATCACATCGATGTTCTTACGCCGCTTCTCCTCCACGATGCGCACCGCGAACTGCTCGCTCACACCCTCGCGCGATGTGGCCAGGATCAGACCCGCCTGGCGCACCGAGGTGAGCGCCGTCACCCCGGGCCGGCTCTGGTGGCTCAGGTAAGTGCCGCGCCGCTCCGGATGAAAGGTGTTGGCGATGCGCACCGGGATGTCGCGCCGAGCGGCCGGAGCGGCGCATTTGCCGTGCAGCACCTTGGCCCCCAGCAGAGCCATCTCGGCGGCCACTTCATAGGAAATCTCCCCGACCGTATGGGCCTCGGACAAAAGCCGGGGATCGGCCGTATGGATGCCGTCCACGTCAGTCATGATCCAGATCTGATCGCAGTCCAGGGCGCTGCCAATCAGCGTAGCCGAATAATCGCTGCCTCCTCGCCCCAGGATGGCCGGACGCCCCTTGAGCGAGCGACCATAAAAGCCGGCCACCACCGGGATGACGCCCTTTTCGAGCAGGGGCAACAAGCTCTCGCGCACCCCCTGACGAGTGCGCTCCTCGTCGGCACGAGCACAACCGAAGTTGTTGTCGGTGAGAATGCCGGCCTCGTCGCCGCCCAATCCGACCGCGGACAGACCCAGTTCGCGCAGACAGGCCGTCAAGATGGGAACGCACAGCCGCTCACCCTCAGAGACCAGAAAGTCGTAGCTCATGCGGGGCATCTCGCCCAGCAACTGCGAGCCCTTCAGGACGCGTTCCAGACCGTGGATTTCGTCCTTCAGGAGGTTGCGCACACCCTCCAGTTGCCCATTGTAGAGAGCCTGCTCGGCCGCCTCCAGATGGTCGCGTTCCAGCTTGCGCACCAGAGGCAGACTGTCGGCGAGCCAGGTTTCTTCACCGCCGTGCTCGGGGGTAGCCTTTTCGGCCAGGGAGACCAGCTTGTCGGTGACCTTGGACATGGCCGAAGTGACCACCACGATTTGATGGCCCTGCTGGCGCAACCAGCCGATCATCTCGGCCGCCTTGCGAATGCGGGGCCCGTCCCCGACCGAAGTTCCCCCGAACTTGACAACGATGAGCATAAACAAATCCTCCTGCGGAGGTTGTACAGCCTATCGGGTCAAGCCGAGGTGAGGGCGCCCGGCCAGGACGTCAAAACGAGGTCAATTGGCGGAACTGAAAATGGCCGACAGCGAGACGGCACTGGAGGGAATGCCGGCGCTCTCCAGAGCGGCGGTGTGCTCTTCCGGCTTGCCCTTCTTGTTGAGCACCGCGCCGGCGAAGTCCAAAACCGCTTTCGACTGTTTCTCGGGCACGTTCAATTGCTGCGACAGACGATTGTACTCGGTGGCTTCGGCCTCGGTGAAGACGCCGTCCCGATAGGCCATGCCGGCCAGGTCCAGCAGCAAACTGAAGCGCAGGTCGGTGCCCGCGAGACGGTCCAGCACCTGTTCCATGTTCTCGGGGGGGATGGCGGTGGCGGCCATGACTCGACCGCGCGCATCGGGGCCCAGTAGATACTGAAGGCTCAACTGGCGCACCGCGAAAACTTCTTCGGAGGTAACGGCACCATCCTGGCCCGCCATGGAGGCGACCACCATCATATAATCGGCACGTTCCGATTCGTTGTAGTCCAGCAATTGAAGATTCATGAGGTCCTCCACTCGTTTTCTGAGGCACCTCGTTCCGCCCGATGCGACCCGGTTCCTGGCGATTGAGGCAACCTTGACGCAGGGAGTCTTCCGGTAGGAGCGGAAGACGCGGGTTCTTTAGGAGGGTTCTATGTTTAGTCGACTCGGTAAACTCATCAAAGGCTTCTTCAGCCTCTTCATCTCCAACCTGGAGACGGCCAACCCCAAGGCCTTGCTGGAAGCGGAAATCGTCTCTTTCCAGGAAGCCGTTGGAACCTATAACAAGAGCCTGGCCCAACAGGCGGCTCTGGTGCAGAAAATGCAGAACCAGATCGCCAAACAACGGTCCGAATTCGACAAACTCAAGGGCCGCATCGCCATTCTGGTCAAAGCCGGCAAGACCGAAGAAGCCGGGCGATTGGCTCTGCAAGCCAAGAACATGGGGCAGTCGCTGGCCGAACTGGAAGCCCAGTTCACCCAAACCGACGGCATGTACAAGAACATGGTGAAGCAGCGCGACGTCTATATCCGAGACGCCCAACGCCGCATCGAGACCATCAAACAGAAACTTTCGCAGGCGGAAATCGCCGAAAGCCAGGCCAAGCTGGCCGAAATCGCTACCGCCACCTCCTTCAACATGGCCGGTAGCGGCGCCACCCTCGAGCGACTGGAAGAGAAACTCGATGACCGCGTCGCTCAGGCCCAGGGCAAAGCCCGCGTGGCCGCCGACTCGATCGCTGGCGGCGAGTGGAACATGAAGGCGGAAGAAGAGGCGGCCATGGAACAGGCCGCTCTGATGGAAATGATGGGAGACCTGGGCATGAGCGCCCCCGCCCAACAGCAGACCGCCTCCCCCACAATGACCCGCCCCCTGGAAATCTAACCTTCTCGTATAGCGATGCGGCCGGCCTGCTCCTACGAGTGGGCCGGCCGTTTCATTTTTTGAGATCCACCTCAAGTCCGTCGCTTAGGAATGCCAGATCCAAGGGATGCCCCGACGCTCCCGCCTGCCTAAACTGTAGAAATGCATGCTCTGATTGTTGACCCAGACCGAATCCACCAACAACTCTTTTTCGACCTGCTTACCCAACGCGGCTGGGATGTCTCGCTCAGCAGCAACGCGGCTGAGGCGATGGGAATCCTGAGCGGAGAGTTCTCTCCCACCCTGATGATCAGCGAATTGGTATTGCCGGATATGGACGGTCTGGACCTGGTCGGCTTCCTCCGAAACCAGACCGGCGGTAAACGAAGCGCCGTGGTGATCTGTAGTTTTCTCAATGGCGAAGACGAGATCCGGCGCAGTCGCTCGCTGCAGGTTGCCGCTTTTTGGAGCAAGCCTTTTGAAGCCCGGCGCTATCAAGAGAGCCTATCCTCTCTGGTTGAACGCTCGGAAACCGTGGTAGAGGATGTGGACCTGGTTCTCCGGCGTCTGCAGATCAGCAAGTCCACCTATACGGAGTTGATCCGTATCTTGATCGAAGAGGCCTCCAGCCTGCATCTGCGCCTGGCGGCTCTTCATCAGGACCCCCAGGGAGTTCGCTCTTTGTTGATCTCGCTCCGGGGCGCTTGCTCGAGCCTGGGAGTCGTCAACCTGCAAAAGCTACTCACGCGGCTCGACCAACAATTCGAAGAGGGTGACCAATCCGGCTTTCGGCGCACTCTGGTGGAACTTCCACGGGAGGTGCAAATTCTGGAAAACTTTACCCGAACTTCCCTGGCAGCCTGGAAGTGAGTCCGCAATTTCAGGAAAACGCGACCTTGACCGTCTGCTCGATCGCGCACAACATCAACCAGATGCTGCAGGTCATCTCTCATTGTGCTGAGCTGCTTTCTGAAAGCTCCTCCTCGGACATCCTGAGCGACTTGCAAAGAGCCAATCAGGAAGCCGCTCGCTACACGGGTCAGTTGATGGCATTTGGCCAGGCCCAAAGCTCCGGGGAAATGCCTCTGATCGATCTGTCGGAGCTCCTGCGCGACCTGGAGCCGCTGTTGCTCCGACTGGTGGGCGGTGCTGGCAAGTTGGAGATGTCCCTGGAGCAAGCGCTCGTCCGAGCAGACGACAACGAACTACGTCAGATGGTGCTCAATCTGGTCATCAATGCGGCCGAGTCCTACGCCAACTCTTCAGGACCGGTGCGGATCTGGGTGCGCGGCCAGAACCAAGAAGCCGAACTGATCGTGCAAGATGAGGGCTGCGGCATAGCGCCCGAACTGGTGAATCAGATCTTCCGACCGTTTGTCTCCAGCAAACGGAAAAGCGGACGCGGACTGGGCTTGAGTCAAGTTTCGTCGACGGTTTCCCGCCATCGCGGTGCCCTGGACGTCGAGTCCCAGCCGGGTCGAGGAACCACCTTTCGGGTCCGATTACCTCAGGAGTGCAGATATTCCAAACCGTAGCGAATCAACTCCGAACGCTTGGAAAGATTTAGCTTGCGAGCCATGTTCGTGCGGTGTCGTTCCACCGTATGATAACTGATGTGACGTAACTCCGCGATCTCTTTCGAGGTGTGACCGGCGGTGATCAGACCGAGTATGTCCCGCTCCCGGTCTGTCAGTGGAGATCTATCCATGGACGCAGGCAGGTGCAGGGCTCTACGCATATATTCCAGCAGGCCATCCAAATCATTGCCCTTCACCAGATAGGCGTGGGCGCCGGCCTCCATGGCGCGGTGCCGCAAGTTGGGGCAGTCGTGCAGGCTCAGCACCACCACCGGCCGTCCCAGTCGAGCCAGACGTGGCAAAATCTCCAGTCCTGATAAACCGGGAAGCTCCACGTCCAGCAGGATCAGATCCGGTCGGAGAGCGGTCAGCGACTCCAGGGCCTCCTCGGCGCTACTGGCTTCTCCACAGATATCGACTCCCGGCAGGCGCCGAGCGACGGCCTTGAGGCCTTCGCGCACAACGGCATGGTCATCAATGACAAAAACGGATTTCGGCATGGTGGTTTTTCACCATCTGTTATATACCAGACCCTGGATTCGCGACAACCACAAGGACGTGGCGGGTTCCTGGGATATACAGCGAAGCAAATCAAAGTATGCTGGCCTGTGGTCAATTTGACTGTTAGTGGTCCGCTTTGAACCTGGGGTTGGATTCTCGCTGCGAATTCTGCTTTGGCGACGAAGGCCGAGCCCGACTGGCCCGGCGACTGGAGTCCCGCCTCCGCTCCTGTTTGCCGCAACCGGCAGCGGTTTGGTGGCCCTGCCCGGCGGGGCTGCATCGCCTGGAGTTAGGCTGGCCAGAGGCAACTCTCCCCCACCATCATCAGGGCGAGGGCCACTGGCTTCGGCTTGGGCCCTGCCACGTGGTGACGGCGCTCCAGCAAATCCCGGATCAAGGCCCGTTGGTCTCGGGGCTCCTGGAAGACTTGCGGTCTCTTTGGTCGCATTCCGCGCCTTCCGAAATCCACTACTGCCTGACCCGCGACCTTAGAGTGCTTTACTGCAGCCCCAGCTACGAACGCCTCATGGGCGCCAGCCTTGGTGATCTGTGGGCAGATACCACCAGCTTTCTGGCCCACATCCACCCGGAAGACAGAGAGGGGGTCCTGAGCCGGATGCATCGGTTGAGCGATGCTCGTAGCGGACTCTGCACACAAGTCTTTCGCGCCGGAGAGACCGGAAATTGGCAGTGGTTTTCCGCCGGTTCCAATGCCGTGGACGAGTTTATCTTGGGGCAGTGCCGTCCGGTTCCCGAACCGCAAGGCCATTGGACCCGCCGCCTGGCCGATTGGGAACAAAACTTCGATACTAGCCTGGCCTTCGGCTCTTTGGACTGGAACAGCCGAACCATCCAGTGGATCAGTCCGCGTGGAATCCATCTGCAGACGGTATCTCTTAGCCCCTGGAGCAGCCTGAACCCTACACAGTTGGAGCTACCAGGCCTGGCACGGGAATTGGCCCAACTGCTACCGGAGAGAGTCGCCGCCGTCTACGCGCTGCCCGGTCAACCCGTGCCAGGACTGCTAGCCTGCAGTCAGGATGCTCCCGTCTTGCCCGGTCTGGCTCGCATTTGCGCCTGGACCCTGGAAGAGCCGGGCTATCGCCCTCAGCCGGAGCGCATGGCCGAACTGCGGGACCAGTTGTGGAAGTCCGTGGCTCGGGAGCTCCACGACGAACTAGGTCAGTTGCTGACCGCCTGCAAACTGCAAACCCAGTTGATCGACGGCAATCGAACGACGGTGCAAAACCTCAGTGAACTTCTCGACCAGGCCCTGGACGGTACGCGTCGGGTGGCCTGGCGCCTGCGCTCGATGCAGCTAGAACCGGAAGATTTCATGGAGCTGGCCCGCCGTCGCGCCAAAGAGATCGAGAAGGCCACCGCCCTCCGGATCAGCATTCAAGATCGCCTTCCACATCACCGAATCCCTACGGAACATCAGGCCACTTTAGGGCAAATCGCCCAGGAATGCCTGACCAACTGCCTGCGCCATTCTCAGGCCCAAACCATTGAAGTGGTGTGTTGGGCGGAAAGCGACTGGCTCTATCTTCGAGTGGGGGATGATGGCCGGGGCTGCGGAGGTCCGCCGGTTGCCGGCATGGGCCTCACAGGCATCGCCGAACGTCTGCAACTGCTCGGCGGCAGCCTGAGCATTGAGAGCTCTCCCAGCAACGGGTTTCAGCTGACCGCCTCGCTCCCATGGGTTCCGCCTCCGCCCGGCTGATTCGGCAACCTTCCGTTGTCCTGCCAACGACTAGAACGAGGAACTCATTCGGACAGCTCCAAAACAATGCCAGGGAAAGTCGGCGGCGCACCGCGTCGCGGCTGCGGCCCCATGAGCCAGCGCAGCAGGTCGGTGTAGAAGGCAAACAACGGGATTTGCTCGGCCACCCGACTGCGCAATTGGGTGCGACGCTGACGAAAACTCTCGTGGCTATCCTGATTCAGGCGCTGGAGCTCCCGAAAGTAGCTATGCATGGATTGCACCTGAATCTCAAAGGTGCTGTCCCACCACTGCACCACCGACTTGAGCGCCTTCCAGCCGCTCCGTTTGCAATGGCCGGTCTGATAGTTCTTGGTTTCCAACCACTGCAGCGAATGAGTGGTCAGCTGCCAAGGAACCTGGGCGTCTTTCAGTTCCTCCTCGCTCCACTCTCGCTCGCTCAGTCGCAAGAGCAAGGAGTCTGCGGCTGGTCCGTCGGTAACGATAAACTTCAGGCCGAAAATGTCTTTGACGAAGCGGCTCAATTCGCAAAGCTTCTTGTCGCGGGCGACCAGCTGATCCAACTCGAAGATCTCGTCGACGACCTTGTTCCAAACCTCTTGCTCCCCTTTGATTCGACTGGTCAGCTTGAGGATACCGGTGCCCCGGTCCTCTTCTGGTGAATACTCTACCAGGTTCGCGATCAGACGGGCCCGGGCAAAAACCGACCGACCTTCCAGCCGGAAACCAAGCCGGTCAATCTTTCGGCGGGCTAATTCGCTGTCAGTCACTGCATAAAGGGTCTGCGGGTCGATCGTTTCGCCCAGTAGAAAGCGCTCCCGCGTCTCCACCACCTCGCCGACCAACTGACTGCGCACCTCATAGGGACCGCAGAAGTAGGTCTGAGCGATCAAGCCGCATAGCCGGTGCAATTTGGACTGACCCCGACGCATAGCCCGGTCGAAGTCCTCGCGAGTGCAGCGCAGCTCGGCAAGCGAGAAATGCAGGGCGTGAGTGCGCTCTGGATGCGACTGCACCCGTTGCCTCACGCGCTGTAACTGCTCGATGAGACGCTGTACCCTGGCGGACTGCATCACCATGGAAAGGGGAGAATCTGCAAAAGCCACGCACATATACCCTCCTTAGAAACGAAGGATCGCGTCCATCGAGAAACTGGTCTGGTCGGCCCGCCTGCCGTTGTCGTAGGGGGTCACGCCCGCTCGGAAGGCCTTCTCGTAGCGAATCTCCGGGCGAATCGTAATCAGCGGGGAGAAGCGGTGGGTGTAGCCCAGCGTCAGACTGCCGAAAGCGGTGCCGAAACCGGTGCGCATGCCCACCGGGTCGTTCAGGTAGTCCGCACGGAAAGTAAAGTAGCTTTGGTCGGACACCTTGAAGTTGGTGTAGCTGACAATGCCCAGGGCACCCGCTTCTCCAGGAATGGGCGTGCCCGGACCGGTCAGTCGGTAAGCCGAGATCGGTGGCCCGTAATTGACTCGGCCGCCGGTCAAGCCGTTGCGGAAGTATTCATAGTAGACCTCAGTCATCATATTCACATCGTCGTTGAACTTGTGGCTCCAGGTGCCGACAAAATGGTTCAGTTGATCGCTGCCGACGTTATAGTTGGAACCATTGATAGCGTTGACACCCGCCCAGATCGAATCGTTGTTGTCGTCCGAAACCCAGCGCACCATGGCGCCGCCGTTGAGCCGGGAGGCCTTGTCGGGCACTACCACGTCATTGCCGCCGTGGACCTGGAACATCATCGACCAGTTGTCGTCGAGCTTGATGTCGGCCTTGACCCCGGTAAAGGTGTAGGGGTCAACGGTGAACATCAGCGAGTGGGTGAAGAGCAGGTTACTGGGCGAAGTCTGAGCCTCAATGTCGGCGGGAGAAATGTAGCGCCCCAAGGTCAGCACCATGCCGTCCGCCACTTCGGGAATGTAGACCTGAGCATAGAGTTCGACCGGATCAAAGCCGTAGAGCTGGTTGTTGTTGAGCAATTGATTGCTGAACATACCCTTGGCAGTGGTGAAACGGTAGTCGGAGCCATACATCATGGTGGCCCGGAAGCCGACATCCCAGTGATCCGTTTGCACCGTATCCACAGGACGCTCGACGCGGATCACTCCCTGATTGAACATCACCGAATTCGACTGCACGTTGTAGGACAGCGGAAAGTTGGATTCGCGCGAACTGGAGAAACCGACCGAGGGATTGACCCAGCCGTAGACCCGGATGTCGGCGTCTTTCAAGGCGGGAATGGCGTCCCAGAGCGCCTCGTTGAGCGGATAGATCGGAGTGGTGTCAGGCACGCCGATGGTGGGTCCGATATATTCGTTGAGTGCAAAGACATCATCCAGCGGCTGCGGTTTGGCCCGACGTTTGCGGGTAGTGGGCGCGGTTGCTTCTTCGGGAGGCGGTGTGCTTTCGGGTAACGGAGAGGACTCGACCGGTTCCCAGGTGAGTTGCTGATTGCGCACTGCCCGCCAATCCACCTCACGCCAGGGAGAAGCTGACTGCACCACAATCGATGGCCCCAGGTCAGCTTGGGGCTCGCACCAGGCCTCGACGGGGAATCCGGCCAACGCCACCGGCGCGAGTAGAAATGCGCGAGTACGCAACATCAGGGGTTACCTCGGTCTCGAAAGATGCCCTCATCCTATCGAGACCCGGTAAAGTCGAGATCAAAGCCCCCCGGGAAGGGCTAACGAAAACGTCAAGACTTTAGCCGAAAACGTCCTGCAATCGGTCCCAGCCGCGGCCGATGGCGCTGCCGGCATCTTTCGCAAAGTCGGCGACCTCTTCGCGATACTCCCAGCCGTATTTCACCGCGGTGGCGCCAGCAGCCACTCCCAGAGCGATGGCGGCCACGGGAGCTCCGACACCGGTCGCACCGGCCCCGGCCGCGACCATGACGGCACCCGAAGCCAGAGCTCCCATGCTTCCAGAGATGATGTTGTCACGACCCTCTTCGGTTTTGCCCTGAGCGACTTTGCGAATTCCGTTAGCGGCCTCGGCTCCCCCTAGCGCCAGACCGAGATACCCCGTTCCCTTCGCTAACACGGGCGCGGCCTTGGTGGCGAAGTTGACTGCCTTGGCGACCGGGCTGAAGCGAGCGAGACCATTGGCGCCCTTGGCCGCGTTTCCCAGTCCGGCCAACTCCTGACCGGTGGTGGCCGCGTTGGCTCCCAGCACCAGGTCGGCCACGGCGGTGGCTCGAGTCGAAGTGCTCAGGCCCTGAGCTGCTCGCTTGGCCTGATAGGCATATTTGGCCGTGTTGGCCGCTCCGGCTGCGTCGCGAAAGGCATCCATGTTCAGCAAGCTCCTCTTCTAGTTAGGGGACACCTTGGCGACTTTCTTGATGCGTCCTTTATTGCTTTCTACGTTTAACAATTATGTAAGCAATTGAGCCAGACGCAACCTCAGCAGTTCCACGCGCCGCCCTGCCTCCTCGGCATCGGAGTCCACCAGTTGGAGAGCTTCTTCAAAGGCCAGGCCGAAGTGTTGCAAATGCGCGGAGAACTCCGCCATTGCCCAGTCGAAGTCTTCTTCGTCCGAGCGCTGACTCTGTTCCAGTACCCGGGTCCAGAGACTGCCCGGCAGGTCGCTGGAAGTCGCGTGCATCTCGATCCGCTTCAAACGGCCACGCAAACCCGCGTATTCCTCTTCGCCTTTTTCGAAAAGCAAGCGGGCCAAACGAAGAGGTCCGGGATGGCCGGACTCCAGGAAGTTTCTCAACTCGTCCAGCGCGTAGTGCATCAGGCAGAAGGCGTCGCCCACTCCGTCCGCCAGTTGGGCTTCGAGTTCCGGCAAATCTTGCGAAGCCGCCTCGAGTTCTTGGGAAAGCTGGCGCTGCGCGGAGTCCAATTGAACTCGTACGGCATCCAGTTGTTGACTGCTCAGTTCCCCCGCCTCGGCCTTCGCCAGCAGCGGCTCGGCCAGGTTAGAACGTTCACTCATCCACACAGCGTGCGCTGCCTATTTTAGCAATCCTGCAAATAACCACGGGATGGATCGGAGACTTTCTTGACCTTGCCGCCCGTCCCATTGCCGTCCACTTGACGCCTCAGGCGCCATGCTCAGTTTATGCACGACGGACTGTTTTTATTCTGCTTACTGCTCTTTCTGACCGGCTGGGGCTTCTACATGCATAGCCTCGACGGCGCGCCGATTCCGCCCAAGGACCCGGAAACCTGGCCCCAGACCCCGTTCGCCTGACGCTCCTTTAGATATTCTTGAGTCCGGCGGTCCACAACTTGAGGCGCTCTTAACGGAAATTGGACTATTTCTGAATCGATAGTCCATCCGCCGGAGGTTTCGTGCGTTCTCTTATAGCTCTGGCCTGGCCGGCCATGGTCTGGGCCCAATCTCCCGGCAGCTGCCTGGTCGTCAACGAACCCGAACCGACCCTGGAGAAAGATTCGGCCGAATCGCTGCACCCGGTGCAAGGCCCGGAGTTCGTCTTCAAAGGCTTCGCCGCCACCAGCTACAACCTGAACTTCCCTCAACCGGCCAACAGCCGCAACGGCGTTCGCGGCTACGCTCTGGATGACCGCAAGCTCAAGTTGGACGGCCTGAACCTCGACTTCGAGTATGGACTGAGCGGCGACGATCAGGTCGGTTTCCGCCTCGACACCGTGCTCGGCGGTAGTTACCCCCGCATCGACTCGGCAGGTGGACTCTTCCGAAATGCCTACACGGGCTACACCAATACCGACTTCGACATCCGCCAGGCCTTCGTGCGTTATTCCGTCGATCCCGATCTCTTCATCGATGCCGGCAAATTCGCCACCCACGTAGGCTACGAAATCATGCCGGGAGTGGACGGCAAGAATCCTCACGGGACCCCCGCTTACGGCTACACTTTCAACCCGTTCACCCACACCGGAGTGCGCGTGAACTACAACGTTAACGAACAGCTCTCGGTCCTTGGGATGGTCGTTCTGGGCGCCGACAACTTCCAAGACACCAATCGCTCGGTTTCTTTTGGAGGACAGGTGAACTGGCATCCGACGGCCGACTTTTCACTGGTCTTCAACGTGCTGGACGGGCCCGAGCGGGCCTACAACGACTACGACCGGCGCCGCTACTACGACATCGTGGCCAATTACAAAGTTTGTAGTGAGGTCAACCTGGGTCTGCATGCCTTCACCTCCACCGAGGAAGGCCTCGCTCCCTCGAGCGGCAGTGCCTGGGTCAACGGGATGTCCTTGTATGTGCAGACTCAATTGTCGGATCGCTTCTTCCTGAACCTGCGCCAGGAATTCTACAACGACCCTTTTGGCATCCGCAGCGGCAACCCGGCCCACATTCGCGCCCTCACCCTGACGCCCGAATACCGCATCACCCCCGAGTGGGCCGTACGCCTGGACGTCCGCTTCGACAAGTCCAGCACCCCTATCTTTGAGGGTCGCAACTACCAGAAATCGCTGTTCTTTCAACAAACTCTGAAGTTCTGAGCCCTTTGACCGCTCCTTGACCTTGTCCAGTCTGTCCCCGAGGTTTTATTGACTGCCTAAAAGCTACGCTGGTCAGGCGATGTTCATCAAACCACTGCAGTACACACCCTTGCAATCCATCTCCAGCCCACCGGTCCCGGAGACGAAGTCCACTTTTCGGGAAACCCTGGCGCAGGCGTTGGGGACCGTCAATCAGGCCATGGAGAAGTCCGACGAAGCGGACAACGCGTTCATGAGTGGCCGAGCCGAAAGCATCCACGAGGTGCAAATCGCCGCCGTCAAGGCCGACGTACTGATGAAGCTGACCGCCAATCTGGCCTCCAAGGTCGCCCACTGCACCACCCAACTCTTTCAGATGCAGGTCTAAGCGGCCTGAGCGGGCTGCCTGGAGGAGAGTAAGGTCTGGAAACAAAGGGACCGGAGTGAATCTACCAACCGATCTAGCTGCTCTTTATCCCTTCGCCTCGCAGCACCACCAACTGGGCGACGTGCGCATGCACTATGTAGACGAGGGAGCCGGCAAGCCTCTGCTGATGGTGCACGGCAACCCCACCTGGTCTTTTTACTTCCGCAATTTCATTCAAGAGTTTCGCCCGCGCCGTCGCGTCATCGCCCCGGACCATATCGGCATGGGGCTCTCTGACAAGCCGCAGAAATACCGCTATTGCCTGGCTCGCCACGCGGCCAACCTGGAAAGCCTGATCCTCAGCCTGGATCTGCGCGACATCGATTTGCTGGTCCACGATTGGGGCGGCCCCATCGGTCTCTCTGTAGCCACCCGACACCCGGACCGATTTGACCGAATCATCATCAGCAATACGGCGGCCTTCCGCTCCAAAGATCTGCCCCGGCTGCTCTGGCTGGCCCGCATCCCGTTCATGGGCGAGGTCCTCATCCGTGGCCTCAATGCCTTTGTCCAGACCACTCTGGTCACGGCCACTTCCTACCCGCACCGCATGCGCGGTGGGGTGCGCAAAGGCTACACCTTTCCCTACAACAGTTGGGCCAACCGCATTGCCACCGCTCGCTTCGTGCAGGACATCCCTATGGACTCCAGCCATCCCAGTTGGCCGGATCTGGTTCAACTCGAGCAAGGACTGCCACGACTGGCCAACAAGAAGATGCTGCTGCTCTGGGGGGAAAAAGACTGGTGCTTCACCACCAAAATGCGCGACCAGTTCCGTGACATCTTTCCCCACGCCCAGTCGGTGGGCTTCAAAAAAGCGCATCATTTGCTCTATGAAGATGAACCCGAAGGCACCCTGCAGGCGGTCAAGGAGTTTCTGGCATGAACGTTGCCCATCTTCTAAGTGAAAGGGTCCAGGCCGATCCCGACGGTCGCTGCCTGGTCTACAGCGAGGACGGCATCGACCGCGTCAAAACCTTTCGCGAAGTCGAAACGCAATGCGACGAATACGCCCACGGATTACGCGCCTTCGGCCTATCCCCAGGCGATAAAGTTCTGCTCATGGAGCGACCCGGCCCCATTTTCGTAGCCCTGACCTGGGCCCTCTTCAAACTGGGCTGCGTGCCCGTCTTTCTCGACCCCGGCATGGGTGTAAAGCCTCTGCTGGGCTGCATCGAACGCCTGAAGCCGGACGCCCTCATCGGTGTGCGCCGCGCACATCTGCTGCGCTCGCTGCACGGCAAATCGTTTCAGTCGGTGCGTCGGGCCGTGGTGACCGATGGCCGCTGGATCGGAGCCAGTCCGCTCTGGCGCGTGGCCAGCCCCGGCTCCGGCCACTTTCCTCCTGAAACCGTGAACAAGGACCAATTGGCCGCCATCCTCTACACCTCCGGCAGCACCGGTCCGGCCAAAGGGGTGGAGTATCGCCACGGCATCTTCCACGCTCAGGTGGCCGCTCTCAAGGACATGTTTGATTTCCAGCCAGGCGAAATGGACATGCCCGGCTTTCCGCTCTTCGCCCTGTTCTCCACCGCCCTGGGCTTGACTTGCGTGCTGCCCGAGCTCAATCCCAGTCGTCCGGCCAGCGTGGAGCCGGCCCGCCTGGTGCGTGCCATCCACGACTGGAAAATCCAGAACCTGCAAGGCTCACCCGCCATCTGGGACAAGCTCGGCAAATACTGCCGGGACTACGGTATCAAGCTCCCCAGCGTACGCCGCGTCATCACTTTCGGCGCCCCGATTTCGTTGGATTTCATCGAGATGTGGCGCAAGCTGATGGACGGCAACGGCGATGTCTACACCCCCTACGGTGCCACCGAGGTATTGCCCGTCAGCTTCATCAGCGGTGAGGAAGTCACCCTCGAGACCTCAAGCCAGACCACTGAGGGCGCCGGCACCTGCATCGGCCGTCCCATTGCGGGAGTCGAGGTGCGTATCATGCGCACCAGCGATGATACGGTGGCCGAGTGGGACGAGGAGCTGATGCTCAAAGCCACCGAAATCGGCGAAATCGTGGTCCACGGCGAACAGGTCACCTGGGCCTATTTTGAGGATCAGGAAGCCACCTCGAAGAGCAAAATCTTGCAGGGCGACAAGGTCTGGCACCGGATGGGTGACCTGGGCTACTTCGACGAGGCCGGCCGCCTTTGGATCGTGGGCCGCAAGTCTCATCGCATCCAGGGTGAACAACACGTTTACTATCCGGTCTGCGCCGAGGGCATCGTCGACCAGCACCCGGACGTGCTGCGCAGCGCCCTGGTGGCGCTGGGCCAGGCGCCCGACCAGAAACCGGCCATCGTGCTGCAACTGCACAAACCCAAGCTGCAAAAAGACATGGCCGAGCGCAACCGCATCGTGCGCGAAGTCAAGGAACGGCTGGCTCGCCATCCCATCTACGGCGACGTCAAATCCGTATTCTTCCACCGCAATTTTCCCGTCGATCCGCGCCACAACGCCAAAATCGACCGCGAGGCCCTGGCCGAGTGGGCCGAAAAACAAAAGGAGGTCAAGGAAGGGTGATTCTCGTCACCGGAGTCGGGGGATTTCTAGGCGGGGCTCTGGCCCACCGTCTGCTGGCCGAGGGCCATCAACTGCGCACGCTATCACGCCGCCCTCTGCCCGAGTGGGAGTCTCTGGGGGTAGAAGTCCAGCGCGGAGCCCTGGAGGACCGTCACGCCGTCCTGCAGGCCTGCCAGGGAGTGGACCAGGTCTTTCATGTGGCCGCCAAAGCCGGCGTCTGGGGCACTTTCGCTGAATATTGGGATTCCAATGTAGAAGGCACCAAGAACATCGTGGAAGGCTGCCAGACTCACGGTGTATCGCGTCTGATTCACACCAGCTCCCCCAGCTCCACCTTCGACGGCAAAGACTGCCTGGGAGCCGACGAGAGCAAACCCTATCCCGAGCACTTTCTCAACTTTTACTCCGAGACCAAAGCGGCCGCCGAGCAGGTGGTCAAAGGCTCCAATGGACCCAACCTGTCCACCGTTTCGTTGCGCCCCCACCTGATCTGGGGACCGGGAGACCCGCATATCCTTCCCCGCGTGGTCAAAATGGCCGACAAAGGCCGCCTGCGAAGAATTGGACCGGGCGACAACCTGGTGGACATCACTTACGTGGACAACGCGGTGGAAGCTCACATGTGCGCCGCCCGCAATCTCGGCCCTAACAGCCCGCAGGCCGGCAAAGCTTACTTTATCAGCAACGGCTCCCCCGTTCGCCTTTGGGAATGGGTCGACCAGATCATGCGCGGCCTGGGACGTCCGCCCGTGCGCGGACAACTCAGCACCGCCAACGCCCGCCTGGCCGGCGGCATCCTGGAATGGGTGTGGAGAACCCTGCGACTGGACGGCGAGCCGCCTATGACCCGCTTCGTGGCCTGTCAGATGGGAACCTCACACTACTACGACATCAGTGCTGCCGAGCGCGACTTCGGTTACCGCCCGGTGGTGCCGTTTGAGGTCGCCATGGAGCGAACGCTGGCCCACTTCTCCGGAATCCTGCCGGCCCGCCGCAGCTAGGGCCTGGTCAGGCTGGCGGTGGCCACCACGCGTTTGCCGGCCACCCGCCAGCTGCCATGCTGAGGCGTCGCCAGCACGAATTCGAGCTTGTTGACCCCCGGATCGAGGTCGATTTCCTTAAGGTAGAAGTCTGGCCCATAGAGACGATTGCGCTTGCGGCCATTGACGTACAGATGAACGTAGCCATAGGCCTTGGAATGTCCGGCCACGGAAGCGGTGCGATCTCCCAAATGGGACGTATCGAAAACCCAGTTGAGGGTCTTCAAATGCAGATTGAAACCGACCTTGGCATCCTTTTCGATATCGACTCCGGCGATCGAAGGCTTGGCCCACCCGACCGGCAGATCGAAGTCTCGCTTTTCGTAGCCGCCCTGATATCGAGACTTCTCACGTTTGGCGGGCTCCGCCTGGGCCGGTAGGATCAGCAAGAGCATCAACAACAAATAGCGCATAAACGGAAGCTTCCCGCCACAAGTCGGTTCTCCCGTCACAAAAAGAGCCCGCCGGCGCCGAAGCGCGACGGGCTCTTGAAAATCCCCTACTCGGTTCAGGTTGCGGGGGCGAAAATGGCGGTGGCGATGGCGCAGGAAATCGCGCCCATAACGGCCGAGGCCGGAATGGTGAACACCCAGGCTCCCAGAATCCGTTTGGCTACGCCCCAGCGCACGGCCGAGACGCGCTTGGAGGCGCCCACGCCCATAATCGAGCCGGTGATGACGTGAGTGGTCGACAAGGGCATGCCCATGTGTGCGGTGATGTGAAGCAGGGTCGAAGAGGTCATATCGGCGGCAAATCCGTGGACCGGCTGCATCTTGAAGATCTTGGAGCCCATCGTCTTGATGATTTTCCAGCCGCCGGCCGAAGTGCCCAGAGCGATCATCAGAGCGCAGGAGGCCTTGGCCCAGAGTGGCACAGGAATCTCCACCGTGTCGGTGTTGACGTGCAGGTTGGCCGGGTTGGCCAGGAAGATGGCCAGGGCAATGATGCCCATCACCTTCTGAGCGTCGGCCATGCCGTGCGAGTAAGCCATCAGACAGGCAGAGACGCGCTGCAGGGTGCGAAATCGTCGGTTGACTTTGTTGGGCGCGGTCTTCATCCAGAAGATGATCCACAGCAGCAAGGCCATCACCAGGTAGCCAATCAGGATACCCAGTAGCGGCGCGATCAGGCCGGGAATCACCACTTTACCGAAGACGCCGTCCCACTTGGGCCCGCGCATCAGCGAGCCCTCAAAGTAGGAGACACTTCCGATGAGGCCTCCCACCAGGGCGTGGGAGGACGAGGAAGGCAGTCCCCACCACCAGGTCAAGAGATTCCAGATCAGCGCTCCGATCAGAGCCGCCAGAATCACCTCCACGTGTCCTCGGGCCGCGTCGATGTTGACCAGGCCCTTGGCCATCGTCTTGGCCACGGCGGCGCTACCGAAAGCGCCGGCAAAGTTGAGAACTCCGGCCATGGTCAGAGCCTGGCGCGGAGTGAGTGCGCGCGTCGACACCACCGTCGCGATGGCGTTGGCCGCATCGTGAAACCCGTTTACGTAGTCGAAAGCGAGCGCGATGATCACCACCACAATAAGCAGGGGGGTGACGTATTCAGGCATGTTTGACGACCACGTTCTCGATGACGTCGAAAACGTCCTCAAACTTATCGATGGCGTCCTCGACGTTCTCGATGATCTCTTTCCACTTGATCAGGTCCACCACGTCCTGCACGGTGGTACAGCTCTTGAACAGGTCGGCGACCGCCTGGCGATTGATCTTATCGCCTTTGCTCTCGAGCACCTTGAGCGGCTTGCGCAGGTCGGAAAGGTCCTGAAATTTGGGGAGTCGTTGGATGCCCTGACGCAAGATGGCCGAGCACTCTACCATGATGTCGGCCATCTCGAGCAGTACCGGCTTGACGTGATCGCAACCGAACATCTGCATCCGGTTGGCGACGCCCTGAATCAGGTCGAGCACGTCGTCCATGGCGGAACCCATGGCGTGGATGTCTTCGCGGTCAATAGGAGTGACGAAGGTGGCGTTCAGGCGCACCGACAGTTCGTGAAAGAGTTCGTCCCCCTGATGTTCTCTCTCGGTGATCTCGTGGATCCGTTGATCCATGTTGGAAAAATCAGCCAGGAATTCTTTGAAGACCTTGCAGGTCTCTTCAATTAATTCGGCTTGCTTGTCGAAGATGCTGTAAAATCTAGCATCCGAGGGGAATAGATTGAGCTTCACGGTTAGAACCTCCCGGACAGCGTTTGGCGCGCGCGGCTTCTCCTACCCGCGCCCTACCCCCTTCCTGGTCTTCCCCTATTGAGAAGCGAATTTCGAAAAAAACGGCATGACCCACTGCCGCTTGTCGGTGCCGGGCTTCAGCCTGGCGTCCAAAACGTAGAGGCGGTTTCCCACCAAAAAAATCTGACTCCACCCTTGCCTTTTGGGAGAGCGATAGGCCAACTCGTAGCCTCCGTTCACCGCAGTCCAACTCTGCTGCTGGGCCCCGGCGTCTTGCAGAATCCCGTCGCGTGCATCGGTGAGCACCCTGTCGCCGGCAAAGCGCACGGCGGCGCCGGGCAGTTCCGTGTAGGCAACCGAGTAGCTCCCAACCGCCACCGTACTGGTGTAGATCTGCGTAATGACAGCTCCGATGGGAGAATCGGTCTGGCTCTGAGTCGGCTTGGGGGGAGCGGGGAAGACTCCCGTAAAGTGAGCCGGCACTGACTGGAAACTTTTCCAGGCCGGAGCGGCCAGCGCAGCCCCCATCAAGGACAGAACCAGAATAAATGTTCGCATTCAGATTAGTTGGGGCTCGGTCGGGTCAGTTCCTTCCGCCAGGAGTTTGCCGCCACACCTAGGAATTTCTGTGGGTTGCTCCCCTCTCGTAAGAAGACTTACAAGGTTTCGCTGCATCAGCTGTCGAGTTTCACCCGGCAGTTCGTGACGATGCTGGATGCTGGCGTGCCCATTCAGAGAGCGCTGGAGTTCTACTCCGAGGGCGACCCGTCCGACCTGGGCGAGGTGATCGATCAGGTCTGCACCTCCGTCAGCACCGGAATGTCCCTGTCCGCCTCGATGCTTAAATTTCCGAACGTGTTCTCGCCGGTCTTTCTGGGCCTGGTCCAATCCGGCGAAAAAACCGGCGAACTCTCGAAAATGATGGGCCGACTGGCCAACCTGCTCGAGCAGGACGACCGACTGATGAGCAAACTCCGCTCCGCCGTTACCTATCCTGCCTTCCTGGCGCTGGTCAGCTTCACGGTCGGCTGCGTCTTCATGTATGTCATCATCCCCGCCCTGGAACCTTTGCTACTGGGACTGGGAGTCCGACCCCCCTGGCCCACTCAGGTCTTGATCTGGCTCGGCCAGATCATTCGCCATCCTCTGACCCTGATTGGAGTGCCCGGCCTGGCCATCCTGACCTGGTTCCTCGGCCCTCCCCTGCTGGCCAAAGGTCGCCAGCATCCGGTTTGGGGCGAGCGAATTGACTGGGTCCCCCTCCATATTCCGATCGTCGCCGACCTCTACCAGCGCATCACTCTGGCCCGCGTGCTCTTCGCCCTCTCCACCACTCTGGAGTCCGGTCTTACCATCACGACCGCTTTGACCCTGGCAGCCAGCGTGACCGACAACCGTTTTTACCAGAGGGCTCTGTCGAGGACGCGCCAGGCACTTTCCGAGGGCGAGGACCTGGAGTCCGCTCTGAACCACGGAGCCATTTTCCCGGCAGCGATGGTCCAGATGCTGGTGGTCGGCGAAGAAACGGCCTCCCTGGGCACTATGATGTCACGCATCTCCGTGATGTACGCGGATGATGCCGCTCACAAGATGGACCTCGCCGTCCAGTTGATGGAGCCGATCATGCTGTTTGTAATGGGAACCGTCTCGGCATTCCTGGTGCTGGCGGCCATTCTGCCCCTGGTCAAGATGATCGATTCCCTTTAGAATGCCCCGATGGAACAGACACTTCACATTGAAGGCATGACCTGCCAACATTGCCAGCAGGCCGCTCAACGGGCCTTGAGTCAGGTCGCCGGCGTCGAGCACGTCCAGGTGGACCTGGCAACCCGGAGCGCTCTCGTACGAGGCGCCGCCGATTGGAAGCAACTGCAGGAGGCCGTGGAAGAGGCCGGGTTTACGCTACTTCCCGCCACGAAATAGTTTGGTTTCGATCATGCAGGCCAACCAGGCCAGCACCGCACCCTCGAGCACGCCCACCAGAGCCCCAGAGAAGCCCTTACCCACCAGGTAAGCCAGCACGCCACCGGCGATACCGCCCAGGATGGCCCCCGTGCGCGTGGCCTCCACCGGAAAGCACAACAAGTTGGTCAGGCCCAGACACATTCCGATCAACAAGCCCAAGAACAAGTCATACCCCATGGTATAGCCCATCATTTGCGAGCCGTGCTTGTCTATCTTGGGATTTTTGCGGTAGGCCAGGCGGGTCATGTCATCCACCTGAACTTTTCGATAGGCGCACATCAAGGCACCGGTCAGCAAACCAGCGGGAATCCCGGCACGCAGGCCGTGACCGATGTTAGCCTGGGTTTTAGGCACCGCTCGCGCCTCATAGCGGGAAGAAAGGTCTTTGAAACGACCCTGTCCGCCTCCGGTCTTCGGATTGAGCGGCTGGACCCGGATGTCGAGGTTGGCCTGCCAGGGGTTCTCTTCCACCGCTTCGGGCTCAGGGGGAGCGGGAGGCGGCGGCGGAGCGGCGACCATTTCCTGACCGCAACTGTAGCAAGTGGGATCGCCTTGCTTGTTGAGATTACCGCAATTGGCGCAGGCTACATACATAGAGGGCCCAATTCTCAGGCCTGCGGCCATCCCCTCTCAAGGAACCGGGAAAAGCCTGCGAGCGCCCAGCATGGCGGAAATAAAATGTTGCGAGTAGTCGATGCGCAACTCAAAATTGGTCAGACTCCGCGGTACGGCCCCGAGCGCCCGCTCGGGCTTAGGAAAATAGACGCAGCTTTCTGGCTGCAGTTGCGCCTGCACTTGAAACAGGACTCCGGCCGTCAGAGCTCGGGCCACCTGAGTCTGTTGTTCCTGGGGCAACCACTCTCGAGCGGCGGCCAAACCCTCGCAGCGAATCGACGTCGGGCCCAGGCGGGGTGGGGTGTAAAAGCCCCCGTTCCAATCCGGCTCTTGGCTGCCCCGAAGCTGGGCCCGGCAAATGGCTTTGCAGATACGGCCCATGTGCCGAACGTAAAGAGGAGACGGCGTCACTTTTTGGAGTTCGGAGAGGGCAATCAGCAGCCAGTGGTCGTGGGGCAGCTTGTCGTCGGGGACTTTCTTGTCGCGCACTTCGATCAAGTAAGTGGCAGCCCGGCGGGCGGCCGCCAGCCAGGGGCCCTTTGGGTCCTGTCGAGAGAGATAGGTAAGAGCCAAAATGGCTTCGCCGGGATAGTAGCCTGAAGTGAAGTCGAGACCGTCTCCGCTGGCGAAGTCGACTTTGTGGACGGGGAAAGCCCCGTTCGGAGACTGCGCCTTGAGCAGGCTTCGGCCCAGGGCGAGCGCCTGCCCCCGCCAGCGACGATCGCCTGTGACCTCCTGGTATTCCAGAATTGCGATCACGGCCAGCGCGTTTCCACCGAGCTTGACCGAACCTTTCTCCACCAGATCCAGCCGGTTCGCGGTGGGCCGGCATTGCTGCAGCAGGTAGCCCAGGCCGCGAGCCGAGGCCTGGGCAAAGCGGGGCTGGCCGGCGGCTCGACTCAGTTGCGCCAGCGCGTAACAACAACCTGCGTGTCGCAACAGATTGTAGGAATCCTCGGGCTGATCCACGGTCGGCTGATAGATGTAGAGAAATCGTCCCCCAGGGTCCAACTGCCGGACCAGGAAGTCGCCGGCCTGGGTTGCCCGCTCCAGCAACAAGGCCGAGGACAAGTCCCCAGGCGCAAAAAATCTGTGTCCCCGAAACAACGGAACGGCTCGCCCGTCCGCCCAGAGTCCTTGCTGCGTGCGCAGGCGAAACGCAGGCTTGCCGGGGGCGGAGGACCAGCCGGCCCTCTGGGCATAGTCCGGTCGAAGCTTTCCGCCCCGGGTCAGCGTCCGATGACTGACCTGGTCGGGAAGCAAGGCCAACGGAGGGGTAGCGAAACCCACTCCATCCAGACCTCCGCGTAGCTTGACTCGGTAGTTCTCGGAAAGACAGACCAGGTCGAGCTTGAGCCAGGCTGGATGCCCGGAAACGTCCGCCAAAGCAGAGCTCAGAGCGGCCTTGAAGCCGCGGCCACGACCCGGCCGAATGCTGCCGTCCGGGGTCGTAATCCAAAGAACGCGGGGCTCTTCATCCTGCGCCAGTTCCAAGGGCCAGTTGGCCGGCCCCTTCAAAGTCTCCCCTGCCAACCCGGTCAGTTGGGCCATAACGTTGGGCCGAACTACCGATTGCGCGGGCAGCTGCTGTAACCACGGCTGCTGGGGCTGCGAGCCGGAACAGCCGGCCCCGACCAACGCCGCTATCACAAACCAGCCTCTCATGGCAGCAGCTTTTCCTGGAGGAAGCTGGCGACCTCCAAGGTCAGGAGACGACGATTGGCCGGCGTCATCAAATGATGACCTTCATCAGGAAACTCTCTCCACACCAGGGGAGTGGATTGCGCCCGCAGGGCCTGCTCCATGGCCTCTCCTTGAGCGAAGGGAACGCGAGTGTCGTTGCGCCCGTGGTAGAGGTAGACCGGCATTTTAAGACGGCCCACCTCCGTCAGCGGAGAATAAGCCGGGTCTTGCGAGTCCCCGTATTCCGCCCGTCGGTTTTCCAGCCGCCAGGGTGCGGTTTCTCGCATGTAGCCGGGCAGGTCACTGATAGCCGACCCGACCACCAGGGCCGCCCAGTTCTCCGGCTGGCGCTCCGCGCTGAGCCAGGCCAGGTAACCGCCATAGGAGTGGCCCATTAAGGCGAACTTGTTCAGACCTCTGGATCGCAGGTAGGCTGCTCCGGCCTCCACGTCGTCGATGGCCTGGAACCGTCCGGGACCGTCGTCCAGCTGGGCAAAGCGACGCCCATAGCCGGTACTGCCCCGCACGTCCAGCTGAAGCACCGCAATGCCTCGGCGCGTCAGCTCCAACAGCAAAGGCGAGAAGGTCGGCCGGGCCTGACTGGCCGGCCCCCCGTGCAACAAAATGACGGCCGCCCTGGGACGCTCCGGCCAGGAAAGCAATCCGCCGACAACGGTGCCATCCGAACTTGTCAGACGGACGGGGGTGGGCGGGCGCAGGCCTTCCAGAACGGGGCGCTCCCCGAGCACCAGTTCCACCCTGGGGCTACCGGGCCAGATTCTCCAGAACGAGGAAGGCTGGCTTGGACCGTCGACCTGCAGCGTCAGCGAGCCATCCGGGTGAAAAGCCAGCTGTGAGTAGACGCCGGGGGGCAACTCTCCCACTTCCAAGGCCGCTGCGGCCGAGCGATCTTGAACCTGCAGACGCGAATAGCCTTGCTGGTTCAAACTGAAGGCAAACCTCTTGGTCTTGCGGTCGTAATCCCAGGCCTCGATGTCACCTCCCGCCTTCCAGAGAGACCTGAACTGGTTGGAGTCTCGCCGCCACTCCACCAAACCCAAGAAATCCGCGCCTAGATTCGAGAGCATCCAGAGGCGCGAGCGCGATTGGTAACCAGGGCTGAGGAAGAGACTATCGCCCTGAGCGGGAGCGATTTGCCGCCGCTCACCTTTTTCCATATCGAGCTCCCAGAGTTGCTGGCTCAACGTCGCGCCCTGACGGACCACCAGCAAGGACTTGCCTTCGGGCCCGAAGCGAGTTGGCACGTTCAGCCCGCCGGCCTGGGCCAATCGTTGGCCGTCCAGATAGACGTCGAAATCGGCGGGACTCCGTTCGTTGCTGCTGTAGGCCAGTCGCCCGCGCCGTGAATAGGTTCCAAAATGGTGGATGATGCCCGGCTTGATAGCCGCAGGCTGAAGTTTGCCGCTGGCCGGCTCCCAGCCCATCAGTTGAGAGTTTTCCGATCCATCCGGATCATACTGCAGGGTCAGCAGGTCTGCCTGAGGATTCCAGGCCGCCAGCGTGACATTGGCCAGAGCGGCTTGAGCAGAGGCCCCTCCGGCTCGTCGAACGTGGGCACGGACCTGTCCGCTCTCATCGCTCAGATAAGCCAGATCGCCCTGTCGATTCCAGCGCGGTCGACTGACCTCGTGAATCTCCGTTAAACTCTTCAGACTGGGAGGGGCAGGAGCGCAACCCACCAGGCCGCTCAGAAGCAGAAGCCAGCCCGCACGTGCTCTCATTCCAGGACTTTTAGAAAGCACTTGAGAAACTCCTTGCGTGGAACCCTCCGACCAGCCCGGTGTCTCGCTTTGGACGCGAATTGGAGGCTGGTTGGGCTGCGACGAAGTCGACTCGGATCCACGCCTGCGCCTGATCTGCGGCGCCCTGCTCTATTACTTCCACATGACTTTCTTCGACTGGTGGCGGTCGGCCTCGGCGCTTTCCAGTAAGGGCACAGAAACGGCCAACTACGTGCCGTTCTTCATGTTGGAGAACTTCCGCTGGCTCATTTTCCTGAACCACGAACAGACCAAGCTTTATCTCTACGCCCTGGGAATGTTGGCCTTGCTGAGCCTGTTTGCGCTTTTCTACCTGAGGCGCACTACCGGAGTGTTGCTGGTGATGGCCTTTCTGTGGATCAACAA
>JAFKGI010000045.1 GCA_017307785.1 Vulcanimicrobiota bacterium
CACCGCCTGAGGCGAGGTGTCGTAGACCACGCACTCGTGTCCGCCCTTCAGCAGGCGTCGCACCATGTTGGCCCCCATGCGGCCAAGCCCGATCAATCCCAGTTGCATGATCAACGCTCCTCGAAGAGGTCGACGAATTTCCGATAGCGGCCGGCGATCTCCACGACCGCCTGCTCGCGTGTGGCCTTGCCCGCCCGCCAGGCGACCAGGGGATCCCAGAAGACGGTGCGACCAACGGCAAAGCCGACGAAGCCCGGCACCTGCGCGGCGGTGGTGAGCCATTCGTCCACCTTGGCTTCGTTCTCGCCGCGTCCCAGTACGATACAACCGACATGGTCGCGGCCACCGATGCGCGCCTGCCGCACAATCGCCTGGCAATCCTCGCGACGGTCGAGGCCCTCGATCTTCCACAAGTCGGGCTCGACGCCCGATGCCTGCAGCTCGCCGATCGCCTCGACCATGAGGCGCGGCCTGAGCTCGAGGTCGTAGGCCTTCTTATCGCCCTTGAGCTTGTCGAGCTGCGGCTTGGTCGCCGGCACCAGCAGCTCGAACATGAAGCGGTGCGGGGAGCCGGCAAGATAGTCGGACAGGCGCTTCAGGTGGCCCGCCTGACGCTGGTTCAGCGCACGGTCGCCCTCGGGGTTGTAGCGCACCAGCACCTTGCAGAAGGTCGGATCGAACGCCTCGATGTGGCGGGCGCAGTCGTCGCCGTACTCGAATCCGAATTCCTCCTGTCCGCTCTTCTCCGCCGGACAGGCGGTGACGAAGCCCTTGGCCCGGGCGTCGCGCAGGATGGCGGCGCCGAACTGCTCGTCGACCAGGATGCCGGCCTTGTCCTTCGGCACCCCGGCCGCCAGCGCGGCTTGGAAGCCGTCATAGATGATCTGCTTGGAGCCGGCGATCTCGGCGGTCTGCGCATCGCTCAGCGGCGGCTTCCAGCCGAACAGGCCGGACTGGAAGGAGCCGCGATGATCGAACGGCTGGATGTAGAGCGCGCGGTCGTAGCCTCGTGAGCCTGGTGGCATGGCGACTAACCTTTGAGTTTGCGATAGCGGCGGATCAGCAGGTTGGTCGAGCTGTCGTGCGCCAGCTTGGGCTCCTCGGCGCTCTCGAGCTCGGGGATGATCTTCTGGGCAAGCGCCTTGCCCAGCTCGACGCCCCATTGATCGAAAGAGTCGATCCTCCAGATCGCGCCCTGGGTGAAGACGATGTGCTCGTAGAGCGCGACCAGCTTGCCCAGCGCCAGCGGGGTCAAGACGTCCAGCATCAGGGTGTTCGAGGGGCGGTTGCCCTCGAACAGCCGGTGCGGCACCAGCCAGTCGGGCGTGCCCTCGGCCTTCACCTGCTCGGCGGTCTTGCCGAAGGCCAGCGCCTCGGACTGGGCGAAGACGTTGGCCAGCAGCATGTCGTGATGGCGGCCCAGCGGGTTGAGCGTACGGGCAAAGGCGATGAAATCGCACGGGATCAGGCGCGTGCCCTGATGGATCATCTGGTAGAAGGAATGCTGGCCGTTGGTGCCCGGCTCGCCCCAGTAGATCGGGCCGGTGTCGTAATCGATGGCCTCGCCGTCCCAGGTCACGTGCTTGCCGTTGCTCTCCATGGTGAGCTGCTGGAGGTAGGCGGGAAAGCGCTTGAGGTACTGCTCGTAGGGCAGCACGGCGACGGTCTGGGCGCCGAAGAAGTCGTTGTACCAGAGGCCGAGCAGGCCCATCAGCACCGGCAGGTTATGCTCGAAGGGCGCGCTGCGAAAATGCTCGTCCATCTCATGGAAGCCCGCGAGCATTCCGCGGAAATTCTCCGGTCCCACCGCGATCATGGTGGAGAGCCCGATCGCCGAGTCCATCGAATAGCGGCCGCCGACCCAGTCCCAGAAGCCGAACATGTTGGCGGTGTCGATGCCGAACTTCGCCACCTCCTGGCCATTGGTGGAGACCGCCACGAAATGCCGGGCGGTCGCCGCCGCCGCGCCGCCGAGGCCGGCCAGCAGCCAGTCGCGCGCGGTATGAGCGTTGGTCATCGTCTCGAGGGTGGTGAAGGTCTTCGACGAGACAATGAACAGTGTCTCCGCCGGATCGAAGCCGATCACCGCCTCGGCGAAATCCGTGCCGTCGACGTTGGAGACGAAGCGGAAATTCATGTCGCGGCGGCTGTAGTGGCGCAGCGCTTCGTAGGCCATGACCGGTCCGAGATCCGATCCGCCGATGCCGATATTGACGACGTTGCGGATGGCCTTGCCGGTATGGCCCTTCCAGGCGCCGCTACGCACGCGGTCGGCGAAGTCCGCCATCCTGTCGAGAACGGCATGGACCTCGGGCACTACGTTCTGTCCGTCATGCAGGATCGACGCGCCCTTGGGCGCACGCAGCGCCACGTGAAGGACGGCGCGCTTTTCCGACACGTTGATCTTGTCGCCCCGGAACATCGCCTCGATGCGCTGGCGCAGGCCCGACTGCTCGGCCAGCGCCAGCAGCAGGCGCATCGTCTCGTCGGTGACGCGGTTCTTGGAGTAGTCGAGATAGATGCCCGCCGCCTCGGCCGCGAAGCGCTCGCCGCGCTTGGCATCGTCGGCGAAGAGCTGCGCCAGCCGCAGCTCCTTGATCTCCCGATAGTGCCCTGCCAAGGCTTTCCACGCGGGCAGTGCCCGCAGGGCAGAGTCGGTCATCGCTGGTCCCCTTCTCAGCTCGCTTGTTCTCAGCTCGCTTTGCGCATGGCCTGGCGCTTGCTCGCCACCAGGCCCATCAGATCGTCCCACGATTTGACGAAGGATGCTGCGCCTTCTTGCTGTAGCTGCCGGGCGAGCGCCTCGACGTCGATGCCGGCCGCCTTGAAGCGGGCCAGGACGGCTTCGCCGTCGCCGCCGTCCGGGGCCATCGGTTCGCCCACCTCGCCATGCTCGCCGAAGGCACGCAGCGTGCCCTCCGGCATGGTGTTGACGGTGAAGGGGGCGGCCAGCGCCTTGACGTACAGAATGTCCGAGGCCTTGGGATCCTTGGTACCGGTGCTGGCCCATAGCAGGCGCTGGGCGCGGGCGCCGGCATTGGCAACACGCTGGAAGCGCGCCGAGGCCAGCAGGTCGCGGTAGGCCCGATAGGTGCGCTGGCCGATCGCGATGCCGAGCCGATTGACGAGGTCGGCCGGGACGTTCTTGCTGACCGCGACGTCCCAGCGGCTCACGAACACCGAGGCCACCGAGGCCACGGCGGGATTGAGGCCGGCCTCGATGCGCCGCTCGACGCCGCGCAGATAGGCGTCGGCGGCTGCGAGATACTGTTCGCGCGAGAACAGCAGGGTGACGTTCACCGGCACACCGGCGAAGATCGCCGCTTCGATGGCCGGCAATCCCTCCGGCGTGCCGGGGATCTTGATGAACAGGTTGGGCTTGCCGCCGCGGCGATGGAGGTCCTGCGCGGCGGCGAGCGTCCGGCCGGTGTCGTAGGCGAGCAGCGGCGATACTTCGAGCGACACCCAGCCGTCGACGCCGTCGGTCCTGTCGAAGACCGGCCGAAACAGATCGGCCGCACGTTTCAGGTCGGCCAGGGCGAGCTCGAAGAACAGGTCCTCGGGCGCCGCCGCCGCCTGCTCGGGCCGCACGATGTCGGCGTCGTACATGGCGCTGTTCTTGATCGCCTGGTCGAAGATCGTGGGGTTGGAGGTGAGGCCCGTCACCGCCAGCTCGTCGATATAGCGTTTAAGCGTGCCGCTGTTCAGCAGCTCGCGGGTGATGTTGTCGAGCCACAGGCTCTGGCCGAGATCGTGCAGTGCTTGCGTTGCTTTCATCGCGTCACCTTCTGGCTGGAGGCGAGGCTGCGCGTCGTGCCCAGTCGCGCCAAGTCATGGTCGAGCAGGTCTCCTATGCGTTCGATCGTCAGGTCTGCCGCCGGCAGCGCATCGATCACCTTGGCATCGTGCGCGTACTGGCCTTGTCGCGGCAGAACCGTCGTGACCCGATCTCCCCAGGCTTGTTTCACGGCGTCGAGAATACGCAGCTTGTCGTCCACCAGGACATAGTGTTCGGCCGGGAAGCGCCGCTCGACATCGTCGAGCGCCAGTTCCTTGTGAATGTAGATCAGCACGTCACCGTCGCCGACCTTGCCGAGGCCCGCATGTTCGACCTTGCGGGGCTGAAAGACCACGTCGCCGTCGGACAGGATGGCTGTCGGGCCGAGGCTGCGCAGCCGCTGCAGCACGCGCAGGGCATCCGGATACAGCCGGTTGGCGAACGGATAGTCCAGCAGAAAGGACGACATCGCGAGCAGCTCTGTTTCACGCGGGTGTTCGACGCGGAAGCGCTGCAGGGCGCCGATATAGTCGCGATAGCCCAGCTCCTCCATCAGGTCTTCCAGAATCGCCCAGTAGCGATCGCGCGCGCCGACGCCGTAGGTCTGCTCGAGATGATCCTTCAGATCCTGCTGGATCCCGTCATTGTCGATCAGCGTGTTGTCGACGTCGACGAGAAAGACGATCGGATGAGGGCGTGACATGCAGCACCTTGCGCTCGACAGGGCCGTTGGACTGGCGCCGCCGCAGAGCAGCGCGCCGCGAACTCGAAAGAGGGGCTGAATCGCCTGTATCATGGCCGATACGGCCCCGTTATGCACGTGACGATTGGTATTCGGGAAGCCGGCCGGCCGGGCCGCACGGCGTGAAGCGCTATCCTTCAATCGCCTGAAGGTAGCTGTTCAAGATAGCAGTTCGTCTGACACCAAATCAGGTCCCTTCACGAAGGCGTCGATTCGAGTCCAATCGGCGCCCAGACACGATCCTGCCCGGGCGGGCGTGCGCCAACAGAAAGATCGACGATGGTAGCTGGGCGGAAAACGGGAAGCCGGCGAGGGGTGAGCACCGGCGCGAGCCGGAGCCGAGATGACCTCTGCTTCAGCGCGGCTTGATATCGGCCATGATCGCTCTGTGTGCTTCTCGTCAATTGGGCTTCTCAAGCTTTCGATCAGTGTCCCTTGCAATGACCCTTGTTCCCGAAGATCTCGGCGGAAGTCGAACATCGCATCATCTGCGCCGCGTCCCCTGCAATTTCTCTTCGACCCGCTTGCGAACGACTGCGCTGACCGCGTTCGACATGGCGTCGACTATCTGAGTTGCCGTCCAAGTCTCGTGTTCGCCCAAACACTCGGCGAGGAGCGAAGCGCGACGTTCGAGGCCCTGTGTGGCAACCTCGATACTCTCGAGTCCTAGCTCTGCCGCCCATGCTGCGGCAGCAAGATACTGTTCGAAATCGCCGGCTGTCTTGGTTTCGAACTGTTTAAGGCGCGCTCTCCGACCGCCCGGGTCGTCAGATGGAAGGCGTAGCCCTCGAGCGCCATGCTTGTCAGGGCTACGTCGCTGGCCAATGAGGCATGGGTACTGGAGAATTGTCTGACGAGCCGGATCGATTCGTCCGCTGCTTCTTGGGGCTCGGCGGCTCGCAGCTGAGCATCGAGTTGAGGCATGCCGAGCATGATAGGCGCCTTGACGTGCGCATTGTTCTTTGTGATTCGCTCCTTCGATCAAGGACGGTTGTCTGCGGAAGAGGAATAACTCTTTTTTGTCACAGCTTGGCGTGCTCAATGGGCATCAATTGCCCGGTAGAAGCTGGGCGCGAGATTTGCGTCCAAACCTGGAGCCGCTGCCAGATCGCCCGACGATGGCCCGTTTTCGTCGTAAAGGGGTCGCAGCTGATCTATCGCGCCGACCTCGAGTGCAAGGCCGACAGGCCCGCGCAAACAGGAAGTAATTCTGCTGGACGAGGACGTATCAACGCTTTGATCGCCATCCCCCATTTAGGGGATGGCGGGCGAAGGAGAGGTCGATGGCCTTCGACGCTTTCGTAGCTCTGCAGAATCGCATACCTAACCGCGCGTTCAGATTACAGATACGCGATGTAGATGCTGCCCCATCGCAGAGTCGGTTCGACAAGATCGGGGTGCGCGCGCCGAAACGATGGTGGCGATGGCCGTCTCTTGTCTGCAGCACCGTGGATCGGCTTCGAATTCAGCGTCGGCGGAAACTGGCGCATCGGAACCGCCTCTATCCTCTCATCTACATCTTGGTCGGCCGTAAGTTGACGGTGTTGTGAAGAGTTGGCTCAGACGCTGGGCTTGGATGTTTGCACGTGCTATGTCCGCAACAACAACAAAGACGCGGAGCCCCATCGGCTGACCTCCGTGTCGAACTCGAAGGTTCGACCGAACGCTTTCGATGGCTGCGGCCGTGATCACCGTCCAAAAGTTTGGGTCGTATTGGTTGGCGTGTCGGCAGGAGTTCCGCTGGGGAGTGCCGCATCATGATACCGCCGGGGGAGACGCAGATCGTTTTCAGAAGTGCGTCACAGCACGCCCTTCTCGAGAAACTCACCAAGATTGCCGGCACCAACGCCGAAGTGTTGATCACCGGACCAAGCGGTGTCGGCAAAGAGCTTTACGCAGCGTACACCCACAATCACAGCCAACGACGGACGCGGCCGTTTTTGGCGATAAACTGCTCCAATTTATCCAGCCATCTGCTGGAAAATGAGGTTTTCGGCCACGCGCGCGGTGCCTATACGGGCGCGAACGCGTCCATGGGTGGCATTGTCGAGGCGGCTGAAGGGGGGTCGCTGTTCCTGGACGAGGTCGATACGCTTCCCATTACCTCGCAAGCCAAGTTGTTGCGCTTCATACAGACGCGCGAATACCGGCGCCTCGGTGAAACAACTTTGCGGCGGGCCGATATCCGCTTGATCGCGGCCAGCAATGCGGACCTCGACCAGTACGTCCGTGACGGCCTCTTCCGCAAGGACCTTTATTACCGGCTGCGCGTGGTGCCGGTGGAGGTGGCCCCCCTTTCGGAACGGCCCGAGGATATCGAGCCGCTTCTCGAGCATTTCACCGTGCGATACGCGGAAGAATATCAGTTGCCGCGGGTTCGCTTCAGCGAAGCCGCCATGCGCCGCATCCTGGCGCATGGCTGGCCGGGAAATGTGCGCGAACTGGAGAACTGTGTCCGGTATCTGACATGCCTTCAGATCGAACGTCCGGTCGAGCCTGACGACCTGGCGCTGAACGGCTCCGACATGCGGTGCACGCGCGCAGCGTCGATTGTCGAGGACGTGGACGTCGAGACGGAGGATGAACCGGCTCGTCCCGTCCGCAACGGACGCGCGATCAATCATCATGGTGGCGAGGGTGAAAAGGCGACCCGGAAATCGCTGCAGGAAGCCAAGCAGAAGCTGATCGACAGCTTCGAACGCGACTACATCAAACGCGCCCTGGTCGATGCGCGCGGAAACATCAGCGAAGCGGCGCGAGCGTCCGGCAAGCACCGGCGTGCGTTCTTTGAGCTGATGCGAAAGCACGACCTCAACGCCGGCAATTACAAAGCCGACGCGTAGCCCTCCCGCTATCCTCCTGCGCTGTTTGGAAAGCGACAACGGTTGCGGTCCTTCGCGCGACCGCAGGGTCCGTTCTGAACGCGCTGCCGCTCGATCCGCACCCCGCGCTATCGCCGGTATCATGCCGATCATCGTGTCGGACAAAATTGTCCGAGCCTTCATTTGGCTTCTCGGCGATCCAGCATCGCAATATCTCGCGGCGTGCCGGAGCGAGGACGCAGCATTTGAAGTTGGAAAGCCGAGTACTGCCTGCGATGCCGGGAGGAAAATGTCCATGCAGCAGCAACCGAAGAATCCATAGGCGAACGCGAACAACGTAAGCATTCCATACACTTTGATGCCTTCAAGCGACTTGGCACGAGACCTGCTGATCGCATCGCAAGGTTGCGAAGCAGCGAGTGCCAGATGCCGGATCATGCGGTCATCGCAGACGTTTCGACGACGCTTGAAAGCGTGCTCACGAACGCGTTCCTCATGCTCGGCCCGCAGCCGCCGGTGGCGGAGGTGCACGATCTCAGCGGACTGATCTCTACCAATCCGGCGCGACTCACCTTGTTCCTGTTCGAAGTCGTGGAGGATGCGTCGATGCGCAATCGGGGGCCGCTGCAGAGCGTAACGCCACCCGGCCTCACTTTGCACAAGCCGCCGATGCCGTTGCTGCTGCGCTATCTGATGACGCCGTGGTCGGGCGACAGGATAACGGATCACCGCATCCTCGGGCGCACGCTGCAGACCTTTCACGACGATGCCATCATCAGCGGACCCAGCCTCCTCGGCGGTCTCGCCAATACCAATCAGGCGCTCAAGCTCATGCTGGCGCCGATGGAAATCGACGATCGGTCTCGCGTCTGGCACGCGATCCAGCGACCCTACAAACTGTCGCTGATCTACGAGGTGCGGGTCGTCAATCTCGATTCGACGCGAACCCAAACGCGCTCGCCGATCAGCACGCGCCAGCTCGATTCTTCGGCGCCGGCAGGCAGCGCATGACCGCGTGGCGGGTCATCACCGCCGAGCGGCGGATGCTCTACAGCCCGATCGGCCTCAGGCTGGTCGACGATTTCACGGGGCTAGCTCCCGTCGGTGCGGTGCGCGCCTTCCTCGACAGGCAGACAGCCGCAGGATGGGAAACCACGAACATCAAGGCGGTTCGCACGCCGAGCGACGCGCTCACCTATCCGGGGCTGGGGCGCAGTGCATCGGCGGCCGTGCAGCCGCCGATGCACTGCCGGATCCGCATCGAGGCGGACCTCTATCGGCCGGATTATCTGCTGACCAGCGACGCCATCGCGTTCGATGTTTTCCCCTATGACGACGCCACGCCGCCCGCCGTCGTCGCGACTTTGCCCCAGAACGTCTTTCTGTTGCCGACGCCGGCCTATGGCTTCGCCGACCACGTCCGGGTTCTGCGGGGTCAGGTGACGGACGCCGTCTCCCGGCCGGTCGCCAATGTCGAGATCATGTTTGGCGCGACCGAGCGCGCTGCAAGCGACGAGCGGGGGAGATTTGCCCTCTCATTGCGCTGGCCGGCCCTGACGGGCGCCATCCAGATCGACGCCAGCGATCACCGCACCGGCCGCACCGGCCAGATCAACGTCAACCTGCCTGCGGACCTCGTGGGCGCGCACGTCATCGTCATCTCATAACGGCGAGGGATCAGGACCATGCCCGAATATTTGAGCCCAGGCGTGTATGTCGAGGAAGTTGCCAGCGGACCCAGGCCGATCGAAGGGGTGGGGACCAGCACCGCTGGCTTCTGCGGTCTGACCGAGAGAGGACCGTCCCGGCCCAAGCTCGTCTCCAACTGGGGCGAGTACGTCAGATGGTTCGGAGACACGATCGACACCGCGGTGTCGTTCATGCCGCAGGCGGTTCGCGGCTTCTTCGAGAACGGCGGGCGTCGCGCCTTCGTCGCTCGGGTGATCAGCCTCAACGGCGCCGTTCCGGCGTTGGTCGATCTGGCGACCCAGGATGCCGGCGGCGCCCCCATCGCCGGCAGCGTGCTGCGCGTCACCGCCAATGGGGCGGGCGCCTGGGGCAACAACATCCTCATCTGGGTGCGCCGGGCGACCAGGGCGAACACGACCGTCGTGCCGCCGCGCGACTGGTTTCGCATCACCGTGCTCTACTACCGCGACGGTGTGCCCAATCCGTTCGTCGATCCAACCAATCCGGCAAACCTCGCAAATCCGATGCGCCGGGAGCCCCAGGCGCTCGAAGACTTCGACGATCTGACCTTCGTCGATGGCCGCACCAATCATGTGGTCGGCGTCATCAACAGCGCGTCCAAGCTCATCGAAGTGGCCTATGTCGATCCGGCCACGGGGCTGCCGAGCCCGTCTGCGCGCCCGAGCAATATCGGCTCCGGCGGAGGGGCGGCGCTGTTCAATCTGGCGACTGCTGTTGCCGGAACCACGTTGCGCGTGCAGGCAACGGGCCCGGGTGTCTGGGGCAACGCCATCAGCGTCACCGTGGCTGCGGGCGCGACCGCCGGCACGTTCCGCATCGACATCAGCGATGCGACCGGCATTGTGGAAACCTACGACAATATTCCCGACGCAACCCCCGCTCTGGCGCTCGGTCGCGTCAACGGGTCTTCGGCCAGGGTTCGCCTGTCGTGGCAACCGGCCGGAGCGGCCCCGGCGAGGCCGAACGACGTCCCGGCGACACTGCTGGCGGGAGGCGTGAACAGCGGCCTTGTCGGCGGGAACAACGGTGCCCCCATCAACGCCGGTGACTTCGCCGGCAATCCCGCCGTGGCGCCGAACCTGCGCACCGGGTTGGCCGGGCTGGAACTCATCGACGAGGTCAATCTCCTGATGGCGCCGGACGAGGTCACCGATGCGCAGATCCGAACCGACGTGATCGGACAGTGCGAACGTCTTCGGGATCGGTTCGCGATCCTCTCCATCGACGCCAACAACGGCGACGTGCAGAACATCCTGCCGCCGCAGGACAGCAGCTATGGCGCCGTCTACTACCCGTGGATTCGCATCTTCGACACGCGGATCCAGGACACCATCCTGGTGCCGCCGACCGGCCACGTCGCCGGCATCTATGCGCGAACCGACATCGAGCGCGGCGTGCACAAGGCGCCGGCCAACGAAGTGGTGCGCGGCATGGTCTACCGCGACATCAACAGCGTCCGCAAACCTCTGGAATTCGACATCGGAAAGGGCGGCCAGGACATCCTCAACCCGCGCGGCGTGAACGTCATCCGCGACTTCCGTCCCGACGGGCGCAGCATTCGCGTCTGGGGTGCGCGAACGATGTCGAGCGACCCCTTGTGGCGCTATGTCAACGTCCGCCGCTTGTTCCTGTTCGTGGAAGAATCGATCGACGAGGGAACGCAATGGGTCGTTTTCGAGCCCAACGACGAAACCACCTGGGCCCGAGTGCGGCAGAGCATCAGCAACTTCCTGCTGACGGTCTGGCGCAATGGCGCACTGCGCGGCCTCACCCAGGAAGAGGCGTTCTTCGTGCGCTGCGACCGCACCACCATGACCGAGGCGGAAATCGACGCCGGAATGCTGATTTGCGAGATCGGCATCGCTCCGGTGAAGCCGGCCGAATTCGTCATCTTCCGCATCCAGCAGAAGACCCTGGAACAGACCGCATGACGACGTCGTCGGTCAGCACCGCGTCAACGTGAGGAAAATTCTGAGATTGGAGGATTAGCCACATGGCCACAGTCATCCGAGAAGATCCCTATGGCGGTTACAACTTCCTGGTAACCGTCAACGGCATAAGCAACGACGGCAAGGCGGTCAAAGGTTCCTTCACCGAGGTATCTGGCCTTGAAACCGAAGTCTCGCCCATCGAGTACCGTAACGGCAGCGAGGACATCACCGTCCGGAAAATGCCGGGGCTGAAGAAGTTCACCAACATCACGCTCAAACGGGGCATCACCGGCGACACCGAGTTCTGGAAGTGGATCCTGGTGGCGATGCAAGGGCAGGTGAAGCGCGCCGAGGGCTCGATCATGCTGCTCAACGAGAACAAGCAGGAGGTCATGCGCTGGAACTTCCGGCGCGGTTGGCCGTGCAAATATACCGGTCCGGGTCTTAACGCGGCCAACAACGAGATCGCCATGGAGACCCTCGAGATCTGTCACGAGGGCCTGGAGATCGACGGGTAGATCCGATGGTCTCGCCGGCACCCTCGCTTCCCGGAGTCCGCTTCGAGGTCCGCCCCCCGACGACGGAGGTGTCGCCGTTGCGCACCGACATCGCCGGCTTCGCCGGCCCAACATGGCGCGGGCCGGTGGGGATGGCGGTGCGGATCGAAGGGTGGCGGCAGTACCAGAGCCTGTTCGGCGAGCTGACCGAGTTTGCCGATACGCCCTATGCGCTGCGCGGCTACTTCGAGAATGGCGGCGAGGTCGCCTATGTCGTTCGGCTGTTGCCCGAACCGTACGCGACCGCGCAGGGCATCTGGGAGGTCGGCAAGGTCAACGGCAACAGTTGGGACCCCGCCGCGCCGGCGGCAGGCGGCTTCGAGGCTGCGTCGTTCAAGATCGAGGCCACGTCGCCGGGCATCTGGGCCAATGGCCTCGCCGTGTCCTTCGCCTACCGGTTGCGCGGTCCCAGCCGCCGGCCGGAAGTGGACATCAGGGTGAAACAGACGCGCGGTCCGGACGAGTATCTGATCGGCCTGCCTGCCGACCGCTTGATCGAAAGCGTCGCCGACCGCTCGCAGCTCATCCGCCTCAGTATCGCAACGCCGCCTCCCGTGAACGCCGCCGGCGCCGGGCCGCTCGCCAAAGTGTGGCCGGCGTTCACACTGTCCGGTGGCGGGGAAAGCGTCGCCGGTCTCGACCATCATGTCGCGGCGATCGAACTTCTGGCGATCGAGCGCGAGGTCGCCCTGATGGCGGCTCCCGATCTCTGGGCGATGCCCGGCTCGCAGCAGCAGCGCGATCATGTTCTCGCCTCGATGATCGCTTTCGCCGAGGAGAAGCACGACCGCCAGGTCATCGCCGAGCCGCCGGTCGATATCGGCGACGCGGCGGAGATCCTGGCCTGGCTGGGCCAGCAGAGAGCCGGCCTGGACGAGTATTTCCCGCGTTCGCTTGCCCTCTATCATCCGCGCCTGTGGACTCCCGATCCGCTCGGCGGCGTGGCGCAGCCGTTGCGCGACGTCTCGCCCGTCGGCCACGTCGCGGGCGTCATCAGCCGGCTCGACAGGGAGCGGGGGCCTCACCACACCCCGGCCAACGCTTCCTTGTTCGAAGCCGTCGACCTGGTTCGGCGCCACGAACTGCCAGAACTCGGCGCGCTGGCGCTGGGGGGCGTCAATCTCGTGCGCTGTTCGTCTGGGCAAGGGCTCGTCGTCTGGGGAGGCCGTACGGCGTTCGATACGCGGCTCGGCAATTCCGGGCTGTTCATTGCCCATCGCCGGCTGATCCATCGCCTCATCAGGGCCATACGGCGCGTCGCCGAACCGCTGGTGTTCGAGGTGAACGGTCCCGACCTCTGGCTCATCATCGCACGGGCCATCACCAGTGTGCTGCTCGAAGCCTGGTATGCCGGCGCGCTGAAGGGCGACATTCCCGAGCAGGCCTTCCTGGTTCGCTGCGACGAAGCCACCAATCCCCCCGAGAACGAGGAACTCGGCCAGGTCCTGTGCGAAGTCTACGTCGCACCCGCCGTGCCGATGGAGTTCATCACGCTCAGGGTCGCGATCAGTCGCGAAGGCAGGTTGGAGGCCACCGAGACATGATGGCCGATCCGATCCAGGGCTTTCGCTTCGTCGTGACGCTGGACAAGGCGGACGCCTACCTTCCTGCGGCCCAGGCGGCGCGATTGCCGCTGGTGGCTCCGGGAGAGTTCCGCGAGGCCAAGGGCCTCGGCGCGGAGCTCGAGGTGATGGGCTACGCAGAGGGCGGCAACAACGGCTTCGTCCATCAACTGCCGGTCCGCCATTCCTGGACCCGGATCGTGCTGCAGCGCGGCGTGGTGCGCGATCCGGTGTTGTGGGGCTGGTATCAGGCCGGCCTCACCCAGTCCCTGGGGGCGCGACGCGACGGATCGATCCTGTTGCTCAATCCGGCAGGCGGCAAGCTCATGGCGTGGAACTTCAAGGGCGGCATCGCGGCGAAATGGGGCGGCCCCGAACTTAATGCCATGGAGAACGCCATCGCGCTCGAAAGCCTCGAGATCGCCCATCACGGACTCACGCATACCAACATCGGCGCGACCATCGATGTCGGCGCCGTCGTCGACACCGTCGTGGGGATATTTCGCTGATGGTCACGATCCAGCATCTCGAAGTGCAGTTCGACGTGGAGGGCGGCGAGGAAGAGCAGCTCTTCGTGTCGATGTTCAACAAGTACATCGACGAATGGGCGCGCCGCCAGGATGCCCGTCGCCGCGTCAACGACAGCATGAGCCGCAACCGCGATCTCGGCGACGGCGACAAGGGGAGGGGGCGCTAGCGGATGCTCACACCCGTCAAATCGGCCGGCCAGAGTCTGGTCAAGGCCTATCTCGAAATACTGGTGCCGAAGAACGTGCCGGTGCCGATCATCCCGTTGCACTTCAACCCGACCGAATATCAGCTGCAGAAGACGAACAACTTCGCGGAAATCCCCATTCCGGGGCTGGAGTCGCCCCCCATCCAGTTCATTCGGGGCACCAGCGAAAAGCTCGTCGCCGACCTGGTCGTCGATACCTCCGACACGCTGGAAGACGTGCGCGAGATCTATACCGACGCTCTGCGCGACCTGATGCGCATCAATGCCGAACTGCACGCCCCTCCGATCGTACGGCTCACCTGGGATACGCAGGTCTTCAAGGGGGTGGTCGAGTCCCTCAACATCACCTTCACCCTGTTCAAGCCCGACGGCATTCCGATTCGCGCCAAGCTCAATCTGACCTTGAAGGAATATCGTCCGGTCGACGTCCAGGTGAAGGAGTCGCCGAAGTCGTCGCCCGACGTCGAAAAGCGCCACATCGTGCGGCGCGGCGACAGCCTGGCCTCGATCGCCAGCATGGCCTACGGCGACGGCTCGCAGTGGCGCGAGATCGCCCGCAGCAACGGCATTCAGGATCCGCGACGGCTCGACCCCGGGCTCGAGCTCGTCGTGCCGCGGTTGAGGTGACCCGTGGCGACCTCCGTCCTCAAGTCCGCTCGCCCGGCCGACGACTACTACGTGCCGGACTTCCGCGTCGAAGTCGAAGGCGCGGTGCTCGATGCCGAAGCGCATGGCGATGTGCTCGAGCTGAAGGTCGTCATGGACATGGACAACATGACCAGCTTCGACTTCACCATCAACAACTGGGACGACAAGACCGTCTCGTTCAAATACAGCGACACCGACACCTTCAATGTCGGAAACAGCGTTCACGTCCTGATGGGCTATGCCGGCAAGCTGCTGCCGATGGTGACCGGCCAGATCGCGACAATGAGTCCGCACTTTCCCGAGAGCGGGCCGTCCACGCTGACCGTCGGCGGGCTCGACGGAATGTTCCGCCTGCGCGACCGCAAGCCGGCCGAAGGCGAGGTCACGAAGTATCGGAACATGGCCGACTGGCAGATTGCCGAAGCCGTGGCGCAGCGCAACGGCCTGAAGTCGAAGGTCACCCGCGAGGGGCAGGTCTACGACGAGATCGTGCAGAAGAACCAGGACGACGCGACGTTCCTGATGGAGCGCGCCAAGCGGATCGACTTCGACTGCTATGTGCGAACGGACCCCGGCACCGGCGAAGGCGTGCTGCACTTCGAGAAGCCGACGGACGGCCGCGACAGCTCGGTCATTCGCGTTTACCAGTTCATCTGGGGCGAGAATCTCGTCAGCTTCAATCCGACCATCAACCTGTCCCGTCAGGTCGGCAAGATTACCGTGCGCGGCTGGAACGACCGCACCAAGCAGGCGATCGTCGCCACCGCCGAGGCGAAGGACCTGCCGAAGGCCGGCAAGACGCAGGGCGGCAAGAGCGGACCCGAGGCCGTCGAGAAATCGATGGAGGGCAAGCACGAGGTCGTGGTCGACGTGCCCATCAACAGCGAGGAAGAGGCGCGCTGGCTGGCCAATGCACTGCTGGCCGAGCGCGCCGAGCAGTTCATCACCGGCACCGGCCAGGCGATCGGCCTGCCCGATCTGAGACCGGGCGACAATGTCGAGATGAAGGGCCTCGGAGAGCGCTTCGACGGTCCCTACTACGTCACCAAAGTCGAACACGTGATCAACGAGTCCGGTTATCGGACCCAGTTCGATGTTCGCCGCCTCTATGACGGGATCCAGCCGATATGACCACACAGCCTCGATCGCGCAGCACCGACCAGCGCTTCTACGGCGTCTTCGAAGGGATCGTCACCAGTGTCGAGGATCCGCTCAACGAGGGGCGGGTCAAGCTCACCTTCCCGTGGTTCCACGACAAGATGGAGAGCGAGCTGGCGCCGGTGATGCAGTTCTTCGCCGGCCCCGACCATGGCTCCTTCTTCGTGCCCGAAGTGGGCAGCCTAGTGCTTTGCGCTGCCCGCCACGGCGATCTGCGCCATCCGATCGTCATCGGCTGCCTTTACAACGGCAAGGACAAGCCGAATTCCGATCACGTGCGCAAGCGCGAGATCGCGTCGGTCAACGGGCACAAGCTGACGATGATCGATTCCAACGGCGACAGCGCCGGCGGGGTGATCCTGGAGGACGCCAGCGGCTGCAAGGTGATCCTGTCGTCGACTGGCCATGTCGTCATCAAGGCGGTCGGCGCCCTGACCCTGGAGGCGCCGCACATTCGCTTTCGCGGCGCCGGCTTCAATCGAGTGCTCACCCTCAACAACAATCCCATCTGAGGGCGGCGTATGCCGAACATCGACATCCCTGTGCCCGAGGAGCTTCAGGAGCTGATGGCGGCCCCGAAGTGCCTTGACCTCAGGCCGCCGCCGCCCAAGACGATGAAGATCCAGCTCCCGAGCGGCGGCGCACTGACGGCGCTTCACGACATCGGCAAGGCCGTTCCGACCGACTGCTCGTTGGCCTTCAGCCTCATGATGCAGATCATGCCGTTGATGGCGAGCATGGAATGCATACTGAAGGTATTGAAGCTGCTCAAGCCGCTGAGTGACGCCGTCACCAGCCCGCCGCCCACGCCCGCTCTGATCAAGGAAATCGTCGAGGCCGTGGCCGACCTGGCGCCGTGTTTCCTGTCGATCACGCCGGCCGGCATGATCCCCTTCGTGCGCGACATCCTGTGTCTGCTGCTGGCGATACTCAACTGCCTGATCGGTCAACTGAAGTCGCTGTCGGAGCTCGTCGGAGGATTGACGATCCAGCTCGAGGCGGCGGAGGCCAGCGGCAACAAGGACCTGGTGGCCATGCTGCAATGCGCGCAGGAGAACAGCCTCAACTCCATGCAGCATCTGATGAACGGCTTCGGGCCGGTTGGCATCATCCTGGACCTGATGGCGCCGATGATGAGCATTGCCGGCGTGAGCGCAATCAAGCTCCCCGCGCTCGGCGATTCTTCCTCCACGGCAGGTCTCACCGATGCGCTCACGGCGCTGCAGTCGGTCGTCGACACGATTCAGACCGCCGTCGACGCCCTTGGGGGGTGCCAGTGATGGCCGGCCCGTCGTTCCTCGGGCGCGGATGGCGCTTCCCCATTCAACCCGATGCAGGGGGCGGGCTCGGCTACACCGAGGGTGGCGCCAACATAGAGCAATCGCTGCGCATTCTTCTCATGACATCGCTCGGCGAGCGCATCATGCGGCCAACGTTCGGTTGCGAGGCGCCGCGGCTGGTGTTCGCCCCGGGGAGCGTTCAGTACCTCGGACTGCTGGAGACGACGGTGCGCGAAGCGGTGCGCGATTGGGAACCGCGCGTGCAGCTCGACGACGTCGCGGTCGAGGCCGTGCCCGGCGACGAGACCCGCGTCAACGTGAACATCGACTACCGAATTCGCGGCAGCAACACGCGCCTCAATCTGGTCTTTCCCTTCTATCTCGGACAGGTGGGGATCGACACATGACCCTGCAGGCCGTCCGCCTCGACGATCTGACCTGGCGCGACATGGTCGATGCCATCCGGGGCCGCATTGCCGCGGCGTCGGACGAGGAGTGGACGCTGCATGCGCCGGTGGATCCCGGTGTCACGCTGATCGAGCTGTTCGCCTACCTGCTGGAGCAGCGCCTGTATTGGATGGATCAGATTCCCGATGCGCTGATCCACGGGCTGATCGCCCTGCTCGGTGCCGAGCGCAGGCCAGCGATCGCAGCCCGCACGCTGCTGGAGTTCGCGCAGAACGCACCGGCGCAGGTCGCCGCGGGAACGGTCCTGGAAATTCGCAACGGCGACAGGCTCGTAAGGATTGCCACGGACGAGGACGCGGCACTCCTCAAGGTCGAACGGATCGACGTTACCGGCCCCTTTGGGTCGACGTCGGCGCGGGTCGAGACGGGGCCTCGCTGGGCGATGCAGGCGCTCACGCTGTTGCCGGCCGACGGCTCGGCCGCCGAGGTGACCGTGACGCTCTGGCTGCGGCAGGCACCCGATCCGGCCCAGGCCGGCAGGCCGTTGCCGCTGTTCATCGAGCTCGATGCGCCGTCACGAATTGCCGCGAGCTGGTCGACGGAGGCGGTCGGGGACGTGCCCGTCCCGGCGACGCTGACCTGGTGGTACGGCGATTCGGGGACGCAGCAGCGCCGCCAATTCGCGGCCAACGAGGTCGACGATCGAACCCAGGGTTTGCGTCGGTCGGGGATCGTGCGTCTGGCGATACCCGCCGCGTGGGCGCCGGCGGGGCCGGCCGTCAGCGGGCTGACACCCTATCAGCTCTGGTTGCGGTGCGAGAGCGCGTCGTTTGCCGCGCCACCCCGGCTGTTGCGGCTGATCCCCAACACTGTCGCAGCCGCCCATTCGGTGGACGTGCAGGTGGCGGCTGCAGACCTCGATGCCCAGTTCGATCTCTGGATGCCGTTGCCGGGGATGACCCTGACCCTGGGCGACCAGTCGCCGCCGCTCGAGGACAGCGTGCAGCTGAAGCTGCTCGGGCGTGATCGGGTGTGGCGCGACTGGACGCCGACCTGGGACTTCTCGCGGCATGGTCCGGCGGACGCGGTGATGCTGGTCGACCGCGTGTTCAACTGCTTGAGATTTCCCGACGGCCTGACCGGTCGCCTGCCGGTGGTGGACCGGAAGGCCGCCGTGCGGGCGGAACTTGGCTATCGGGCGGGCGGCGGAGAAGCCGGCAATCTCGGCAGCGGCCTGGAATGGACGGCCGCCGCACTCGACTCGACCGCCATCAATCCTGTGCCGGTCCGGGGCGGCAAGGAGACCGAGACCGCCGGCGAAGCGCGCGATCGGGTGGCGGCGATGCTGATCGAGGTCGAGCGGGCCGTCACCGCCCGGGACCACGAAGACCTTGCTGTCGGCACGCCGGGTGTCGCTGTCGGGCGGGCGAAGGCGATTGCCGGTTTTCATCCGGCATTCCCCTGCGTCACGGTGCCGGGCGCGATCAGCGTCTTCATCGTCCCCGAAGCACCCCGGGCAACCGGCTGGCTGACCAGCGACCGAGCCGTGAAGGCGCCGCAGCCCGATCCCGGCATGCTGGCGCATGTTCGCGCGAGGCTGGAGGAGCGCCGGCTGGTCGCGACCGAGCTGTTTGTTCTGCGGCCGGTCTACCGTGCGGTGGATGTCGTCGCCACCGTCGCCGCGGGGCCGTTGGACAGGACGGCGCTGGCCGACCAGATGCGGTCCGGGCTCGTTCTCTATCTCGACGCGCTGGTCGGCGGCAACGAAGGACAGGGATGGCCGTTCGGGCAGCCCGTGCGGCCGTCGGAACTGGCGCACCAACTGCAACTGCTCGCGGGCAGCGATGCGGTGGTCGAACGGGTGGCGGCGCGCCTGGTCGATCCGGCGGCGCCGGGCGCCGCCTACGAAGACTGCGTCGACATCGTCATCGCCGCGCACGAACTGGTGGTTCTGAATTCGCTGACGGTCAAATGGACGTCGCGCAGCGATCGTCACGGGGGGCTGAGATGAGTACGCCCTGGTGGGGTCGCGAACGTAGCCCGCGCGATGCTGCTGTAGTCGTGCCGGGTCCAGGTCCGGCAGTGCAGGTGCCGCGGCTTCATCCCGCGAGGCGCACCGACATCGTGCGCGAGCTGCTGGCGCGCGCCGCCGCCTACACGCCCGATTGGACCAACCAACGTCCGGGAGATGCCGGCTATGCCTTGGCATTGCTGTTCGGTGAACTCAGCGAGCCGGTGCTTCAGCGTCTCAACCGGCTGCCCGAGAAGAGCTTCGTCGAATTCCTGAACGCCGCGGGGATCAGCCCGCTGCCGCAGCAGCCAGCGCGCGTGATGCTGACCTTCACCGCGGACCAGGGCGCGCCGGGGTCGGTATTGGTGCCGCGCGGCTTCCAGACATCGGTTGCCGCCGCGGATGGCTCCGGCCAGACCGTGATCTTCGAGACCGAACGCTCGGTAAGTGCGGCGTCGCTTTCGATGGCGGCGGCGTTTCGCAAGACCGGCGGCCTGTTCGAAGAGATCGACCTGGCGGCCGCGCTGGTCGAAGGGGCACCAGCCTGGCTCCCATTCGGCGCCCGACCGCCCGTCGGAGCGACGCTCATGATCGGCTTGCTGGGCGGCACGGCGCCACGGGGCGAGCTGTCGATCGCGTTCGTTCTCGCCTCGACCGACGGGGCGCCGCCGCCTTTCGCCACCGGTGGCGATATCGGCGCGGCCGAGCCTGGGGCATTCCTCAAATGGGAAATCCTCGATGGCACCCGCTTCGAAGCGGCGGCCGTGGTCCGCGATCAGACGCGAGGCCTGACCCAGAGCGGTATCGTCGAGCTGCGCGTGCCGGAGCGCTGGCGACTGGGCAGGCCGGAGGGCATCGACCGCGACCAGGCGATGTTCTGGCTGCGTGTGCGGCTCATTCATGGCGAGTTCGCCACACCGCCGACCGTGCGCTCCATGTACCTGAACGCGGTCGAAGCCGTCGCCGTGCGCACGGTGCGCGACGAGGTTCTGGAGTATGTGCCGGGCTCGGATCGTCGCCGTATGCGGCTAAGCCAGTTGCCGGTCATTCCCGGGACGCTTGAGCTGGTCGTGCTGGAGGGTGGCCTGGAGGGCGACGGCGAAACGCCCTGGTCGGCCACCGACCGGCTGGTGACGCACGGTTCCACCGACAGGGTCTACGTGCTGGACGCCGAGGCCGGCGAAATCCAGTTCGGCGACAACGTTCATGGCATGCGGCTGCCGCGCGGTTTCAGGCACGTCGTGGCGCGCTCCTACCAGGTCGGCGGCGGCACGGCGGGGCGGGTTGCCGCCGAATCGTCCTTCGGTCTGATCCAGTCGCTCCCGTTCCTGATCGCGGCGACCAACCCGCAAGCTGCAAGCGGCGGCCGCGATGGCGAAACGCGCGAACAGACGATGAATCGCGGCCCGGAAGAAATACGCACCCGCGGCCGCTCCGTGACATTGGCCGATTACGAGTTGCTGGCACGGCAGGCAGAGGGGGCGGATGTGGAGCGCGCCCATGCCATCGGCGGCCGCGATATCAGGTTTCCCGGTGCCGTGGCGCCGGGTTCGGTGACCGTGTTGCTGGTGTCGTCGGACCGCGGCGGCGAGCCGCCACTGCCCGATGCCGGCAGCCTCGAGGCGACGGCGCGCTGGCTGACCGCTGAGGTTGCCCCCGCGGGTATCCAGGTCGTGACCGGCTCCCCGCGGTTCTACCGCGTGGGCGTGCGTGTGTCGGTGGTCGTCAAACGGGCGGCCGACGTGGGCAGTACGGTGCAGTCGGCGCTGCAGAACCTCCAGGACTACCTGCATCCGCTCAAGGGCGGCGAAGACGGCGACGGCTGGCCGTTCGGCGGCGTGATCCGCTACCAGGCGCTGGTGCGCATGCTGCTCGATCGTTCGCGGGGCGACCTTGTCGCCGTCTCGGGGCTGAACCTCGTCGTCGACGGCGTCCTCCAGGGGCGTTGCGAAGACTATGCGATCGCCGCCGACGCCCTGATCTGGCCGGCAGGGCACGAGGTATTGCCGGTCGGAGAGGAGGCGGGTCGATGAGCTGCGCCCCCGACAAAACCACTTTCCGCCTGCTCGACGCCTATGTCGGTTGGGACGAAGATGCGGTCAAGAACTTGGTGGGGATGGACGATCCGGCGGGCATACGGCTGGCGTCGCTGACGCGACAGATAAGTGCCGGCGCCATTTCCGCGGCAATCCCGCCGGCCTGGCTGGCACGTGGATGCTCGCCCTGCCAGTGGTACCTCATCACGTGCTGTCCGCCGCAGTCGCGCATCCTCGAGCTCAATTCCTGCACCGACGGGTGGCGCCCCCTGCTCAAGGGGCGGTGCTACTCCGATCCCCTCGTTTGCGCCACGGCGATCGCGGCGTACCGCGACCGCATCGCGGTCAGCGATCCGGGCGCGCATCGCGTCTGGTTCTGGCGCCGCGGCGGTGCGGAGTTCGCTTTCGCCATTGCAATGGCGCAGCCGGGCCCGCTCGCTTGGGCGCCGTGGCACGAATGGCTCGTCGTGGATCTGGCGGCTTCGGTGTTGCGACGCTTCGATCCCACCGGTGCCGAACATCACGCGCCGATCCCCTTGCCGGGCACCGCTGACCGGCTGGCCGTCGACTCCAAGTGCCGGATCTGGCTGATCACGCGCGACGACGGAGTCTACAGCATCTGGGCGGCCGCTCGGGGCGAGACATTCGCCAGCATGTCGATCAACGACCTGTCGCAGGCATTCGGCGATACCGGCCTGCGCAACGTCGCCGACGGCCGTCTTTGCCTGGAGTACGAGGTTGATGGCGAGAAGCGCCTGCGCTGCTTCGACTGCCATGGGCGGCCCATCGACCCTTCGCCGCCACGCGCCGAGGCGCTCTACCAAACCCATGGCCAGTTGCTCACTCTGGCCATCGACAGCGGCATCCCCCGTTGCCGCTGGCATCGGGTACGCATCGATACGGACGTGCCTCCGGGGACGGGCATCGCGCTTGCCGTGTCGACCAACGAGGAACCGGAGCCTGCGCCGCAGGGCGCGATCATCGAAGCCGAGTGGCAAGGGTTCGCGGCGGGGCGACCGCATCCGGCGGACTGGAACCAGGGGCCGCAGGGTACATCCGACTTCCTGATCGATCAGCCTCCGGGACGCTACCTCTTTGTCCGGCTGCGGCTGACCGGTGACGGACTGCAGACACCGCTCGTGCGACGCGTCCGGCTCGACCTTCCGCGCCAGACGAGTTTCGATCGCCTGCCCGCGGTCTATCGCGACAACCCGACGGCAGAGGATTTCGGCGAGCGTTTCCTGTCGCTGTTCGATGCGGCCGTCGCAGATATCGACCGGGTGATAGAGCGCTATCCGGCCCTATTCGATATCGACGGCGCTCCCCAGGAGCTGCTTCCGTGGTTGGGCGGCTTCCTGGGCGTCGCAATGGATCCGGGCTGGGCGCCGGAGCGGCGCCGCGCCATCCTGAAGGCGGTGCCGGAGCTCTACCGCAGGCGTGGCACGCCGGCGGGTCTGCGCCGGGCGCTGGAGCTCGTGCTCGATGTCGATCCCGCGATCACCGAGACCGCGATCGAACGGCCCTGGGGCGCGATCGGCCAGTCGCGGCTCGACGCCGTGCGTCTGTTCGGTCAATCCGCCGCTCGTGTCCGGCTCGGGCGCTCCGCACTTTCCAGCGCGCCGGTCTGGAGCATCGGCAATCCGGACCTCGATGCGATCAATTCCAATGCCTACCGCTTCCGTGTCCAGTTGCCGGTGTTGGCGGATGCCGATCTGCGCGAACGCGCGGAACAGATCGTCGAGGCGCTGAAGCCTGCCCATACCGTGGCCGATATCCGGCAGAACGGCCTGATGGGCATCATTGTCGGGCCAGGCTCCAGTGTCGGTGTCGATACGGCCCTGGTGTCGACGCCGCCCCCCGTGCTGGGCGGGCCGTCCGGCGTTCGACTGAACCGCGCCTCGGTCCTGTGGGCGGCCAAAGACTCCGTTCCCTCCGGTATCCAGATTGGCCGTGCATCGGCGGTCGGTATCCATACGATCATGGAGTAGCTCGATGACCATTCAAAGCCCGAAGGCCAAGCACGTCTGTGCCGAGATCCCCGAGTTCGAGAGGCTCAATTACTTCTACGGGCAGATGCTCAGTGCGGCCGATTTCCGCGCCGAGCAGTCCTACTTCCGAGAGAAACTCAAACTGCACAATCGGTGCCTGCACGGCTACGGCGTGGTGTGCGGGCTGGAGGTCTGTCCCGTTCCGGTCGAGACCTGCTGCGAACCGAAGGACAAGGAGAAGATCCAGCACCTCAAGGCGGAACTGGAGAAAGCCGATGCCGAGGTCGGCCAGATCGAACGGCAACTCGCGGATCCGAAGCTCGACGAGCAGAAGCGCAAGCAACTGCAGGATCAACTCGCAGCCCCGAGGACGAAGCGCGAGGAAATGCGACGGGCGCTCAAGGGCAAGCCGGGCGGCGGCGACCATTGCAATGACGACAAGAAGCCGGACGCCGACGTTGTCGTGAATTGCGGTCTCGCGCTCGACTGTCATGGCAACGAGCTGGTGTTGCGCAATCCCGTGCAGATCGATCTGTGGTCGTCGCTCAAGATGTCCGAGCAGAAGCGCCTGAAGGAGGAAGGCAAGGGCATCATCTACCTGAGCATCTGCTATTGCGGCGAGCCGACCCATCCGACGCGCCCGGTGCTGCCCGATAGCTGCGGCGTCGTTGCCGATTGCAACTACGGCAAGAGCCGCGACTCCGTGCGGTTACGCGTCGGTCTCGAGAAGCCGGCCGACGACGACCGGTGCGAACCCTGCTGCTCGGACTGTACGGACGAGTGCCTGCTGCTCGCCGCCATCGCGTGGGAGGCGCCGGGACCGATCGAGCGAGACGACATCGACAACAGCGTACGCCGCCCGATCTCGCTCTACGTCCCGACGGCGATCACCGGAATAAGCTGGCAGCACGGCGAGACCTACTCGCCCGGCGAGGCGAAGACCGTGCTCGGCACCGAAACCGAGACCGGCCGCAGCGATGGTATCGAGGTCACCTTCTCGCGCCCGGTCTATGCCGAGACGCTGACACGCGGCGTCGTCGAGTTGTGGCGCGTGCAGGGCGGCCGCGGCCTGCGCGGCATGATCTCGAACATCGAAGGTCGGTATGTCGACAAGCCGGCCAGCGGGCTCGTCACCTCGTTCAAGTATCGCGACGAGTCGGGCGAGACGCTGAACGACGGCGATCGTGTTCTGCTCATCATTCGTGGCGATTTCATCCTCGACGCCTGTTGCCGGCCGCTCGATGGCAATCATGTCGGGGGCCGGGTGCCGCAATTGGCGGCCTACAAGAGCCAGGCCAAGCCGCATCACGAGCACCACGGCGAGCAGGGCTGTGACGGCGACGACGGTCCGTGTCGGGTGCCGCCCGGCGGCATCGGCCCGTGGAAGTCGGGCAACGGCACCGCCGGCGGCACTTTCGAGAGCTGGTTCTACATCGATTGAACGCGCAGGAGTGAGTGTCATGAACGCAATGACGAAATCGAATCCCTGCTCATGTGGCTCTAATGGCGGCTCTAATGGCGGTTCCGGCGGAGGCTGCGGCTGTGGCGGCAATTGTTCCGGCGGCGGAGATTGCGGCTGCGGCGGCATATGCGGCAACGAATGTGCAGGGGGGCCGCTGCAGCGGCCGCTGTTCTTCGCCGGCCAATTGCTGACCGAAGACGATCTGCAGTTGCTGTCGGATTATGCGGCGACCAAGGCGCGCCTGCACAACCGTTTCCTGCACGGCGCCGGCGTCGTCTGCGGCCTGCTGGTCGGTTGTCATCCGTGCGGCGACGGCAAGGTCATCGTCCATTCGGGCGCCGCGCTCGATTGCTGCGGCAACGACATCTACGTGCCGTGCTCGGTCGAGCTCGACATCAACAAGATGGTCGCCGATCTGCGCATCAAGATGCGCGGCGGCCACGATTGCGGCGATCCGTGCGAGGCCGAGTGCGATGACTCGCCCGACGACGTGAAATGCCTCGACAGGAAGGGGCGTCGCTACTGTCTCTATATCGAGTATTGCGAGGAACTCGAGGAGCCGGTCACGCCCTATGTCAGCAATGGCAATTGCGCGGTTCAGGTATGCAAGCCCACGCGCATCCATGAGGGCTACAAGTTCGAGTTGCGCTGCCCGACGGAGGAACACGAACCCGACAACATCTCGACCCGAATACGCGCCTGCATCGGCGATCTGACCAGTGCCGACAAGTCCGCCAGCGATGCGCTGGCGACCGAAGCCTACAGCCGTCGTTATCGGCAGGCCGCGCCCTTGGCGAAGGCGGGCCGGATCGTCGAGTTCACCGACGCCGATCACAGCCAGCTCAAGTCGGCGCCGCAAGCCTTGTCCGGCTTGCGGGCTGCGGCACAGGACGGGGTGCCCGGGGTCGCAGGGACCGACGAGCCGATCACGGAGAGCCTGGTCCGGCGCATGCTCGATCAGTACCAATCCACCGCGTCGGCGATCATCCGCTACGACTTGCAGAGCGAGGAGACGAAGAAAGCGCTGGAAGGGACCATGCGCGGCCTCGGTCACGACGTCGAGGCGGCGCGTTCCATGATCCAGTCGGGGGGCCCCCGGTTGAGGACCCTCTCGGCGGCGCATATGGGGTCGGCGCGCGATCGCATCGTGGCCGAGACCTGGATCGGGCAGGGCATGCAATGGACCGATCCCAAGCTGGCCGAAGAGCAGAAAGCCAGCGAGCCGCAGCTCCTCTATGCCTACAACGCGCCGACCTCGGCGGCCCAGAGCAAGCAGTTCGTCAGGGACCTGGAGCAGCTCAGGGACTGGCTGGTCGATCGGCTGGACCACAAGCCGCTGTTCAGTGACTGCCGGCTGCGGTGCGACGTCCTGGCGATCGAGCTGCCGGACAACAACGGCAGAAACGATCCCAAGTTGGTCGTCGACGCGACGATCAAACTCGTCGAGGTGTTCCTGCGCTACCTCGTCGACTGCATTTGTGCGGCCCTCAATCCGCCGTGCCAGCCCTGTCACGACGATGCCGTCAAGCTGGCTTGCCTGACGGTGGAAGACTGCGACGTCGTCCGCATCTGCAACCTGGAGCGCACCTTCGTGCTGAGCGCTCCTGCGATGCGCTACTGGCTGCCGTTCCTGCATACCATCGGAGAACTGCTCGAGAGGGCGTGCTGCGAGTTCGATATCCGGTTGTCCAAGCCTCGCGGTACCGTAAATGTCGACCGCAACCCGCCGGCGGTCGCGGTATTCGGGCGCAAGCAGAGCTATATGGCTACCACCGCACCCGCCTATCGTCACGTCGATGAACAGCCGCAGCTTGCGGCACTGATGCAGATCGCCAATATCGACCAGCGACAGCTCAGCGCCGCGATCAACTTCATGGGCGATGTGGGAGGGCTGGCGCTGGCGACCCGCGATTTCCCGGCCGGCGGGTTCGACCGCGACCTTCTGGGCTTCGGCAGGCAGGCGAAGACATCCTTGATCGACACCGTGGTCAAGGAGCCTGAGCTGCAGGAGTCGCTGGTCAAGTCGTTCGAGAAGCGCTTTGCCGACACCGAGGTCGCGTCGGACAAGGTTGCCAAGGAGCTGCAGGCAGCGCTGCGCGACCAGAAGAGGCGCAACGACAGCCTGGAGCGCCGGCTGGCGAAGCTCGAGTCGGGTCGCCCGTCATGAGCGCGATCAGTCCCGGCGCGTTTCGGCGCCCCACCTTCTACGAAGGCCAGATCATCTCGGCCGCCGATCTGAATTCGGTCGTCATGACCGCTCAGGTCGCCATTGCCCAGCACGAGCGCTATCTCCATCTACCCGGCATCGCCGAAGGCTTGCAGATCGAAGGGATCGAGCGGACGACGTCGGGCGGCGAAACCTACCAGGAGGTGACCGTCAAGCCGGGGCTGGCGGTCGATGGCAACGGCAGGCATCTGGCGATCGCCACAGCCGAACGGCTCAGCGAAGACTTGTTCGACGATCTGGGTGTCGCCATCAACGATCCGCTGGCCTACTACCCGGTGTTCCTGTCGGGTCGGGACGAAACACCGGCCGCTTCGGGCGCCCCCACCTCGGGCTGCCGGGGCAGCGCGCCGACACGGATCGTGGAGATCGCCGTCATCGGCTTCGGCCGGGTCGAGGATGCGGCCGATCCCAACAATGTGGTAACGGCCGACGTTACGGCCGGCCCGGGCGGCGACGCCGGTACCGCGCCGTGGCGGGTCCTGCTCGGCTTCGTCCAGTGGAACAGTGCGCTCAAGCGCTTCAGCGCGGTCACCTCGAGCCATGACGGCATCTCGCCCGCCTATGCCGGCGTGCGGGCCGACGAGGTGGTCGCGCGCGGTGGCAAGCTTGCTTTGCGAACGGCACCACGGACCGTCAGCGGCAACCTCGCTGTCGAGGTCGAAGGCGGGGCGACCGGCGAACTGCGATTCGGTGCACAGAACAGCAGCGGCAATATCGTTCCGGTATTCACCGTCAACGCCAAGGGCGATCTGTTCGCGGCCGGAAAGATTTCCGGCGCCGTGCCGGGCGGGGCCCAGTTCCAGACCGGTTCGACTTTCGACGGCATGCTGCTGGCTCTGCCGCCGGGAGTCACCCAGGCCCAGGTCGACAGCGGAGCGGTGACGCTGCAGGCGCATGTGACGCCCCACTATGGCATCCCGGCATTGCCGCCGCCGGCTGCGCCCCACCGCTGGCTGATGACGCCGATCGAATGCCGCGTGGTCGATCGACGGGTCTATTGCCGCGTGCGCTGGACGCGAACGGATACCAACCAGATCCAGGAAATGCCCGGCGTCTGCGACTACACGCTGACCGCCTTCACGAAGGCTTGAGAAGAGGAGGGTGCCTTGGCCAGCAAGATGGATCTGATCATCGCCGGTCCGGCCCGCCACGTCCTTGCAGCCGGCGTCCGCCAGGATGTGAGTGGACCGCAACCCGATGCAGCCGCGCTTGTCGGCGACGGGCTGATGATACGCGACCCCGTCAGCGGTGTAACGCTGCTGACCGTATTGGCCGAGCACCTGGCCGTGCAGTCCGTCGATCTGCGCGACGATGTCTTGATGATGGCGAGAGAGTTCATCCTGGTCGAGAACCTTCCGGAACAAGGCACGGCGGGTGCTGCCGTGCCGGTCGCGTTCAACGGGTCGACCATCGTCGTCAACATCCCGGCCCAGGCTCCCGAGGGCGGCGCGAAGGTCTGGGTCTATGTAAGCGGTGCGGCACAGCCGATCGTCCATCAGCTCCAGATACCCAAGTTGGCGACGACGGCATCGGAGCCGCTTGTGCTGGCGAGCGGCATCTACTGGGCACTGGTGCTGGCGCCGGGCTGCAAGGCAGAGATCGTCAAGGCCACCATCCCGTAACGGCGCAAGCGATGACCGAGGTCGTCATCCGTCACTGCATCCTGCGCGTGGTCCGGCACGGCGGCAGAAGCTGGGGGCCGGATCGCCGGGGCCTTGTCGATCGGGTGACGCGGATGCTGCCGCAGTTGATCGCGGCGCGACTGGAAGAATTGCTCGGCGAGGCCGACGGTGAAATCGCCGAGCCGATCCGCGTCGCGATCAAACTGAACGGCGTGGGTCCCCTCAGTGACGCCGGCTTGCGGGAGGCCGTTTCCGCCGCCCTCACGGCCGACAGCTTGCCCCTGCAGGCGGGCTCTGGATTGGCGCCGCCGCGGTCGGCGTCGCAGGCCGACCCAATCGCGGCGATTTCGGCGACACCATTGGAGGACGCCGGACTGTCCGCAGCGATGACGTCCCAAGGTCTGCGGGCACTGCTCCTGCGCTGGCGGAACCAGGGAGACTTGCTGCGCCGTCTGCGCGGCTTTTCGCCGGTGACGCTGCGGGCCTGGCTCACGGCCCTGGTCGAAACCGTGGATCGGTCGGCCGAAGAGCCCGAGGTCGATGCCGAGGTCCTGGCCCGGGAGGCTGCGACCATCCGCGATCGGCTGATCGAGGCGGGCGGATTGCGTGGTCACACCGATCGCCTTCGCCTCCTTCTGATGGTGGAACTCGCGGCGCGGCACCGGCGGCTGCCACCATCCGACAGGCTCTGGCGAATGATCGATACCGCCGTTCCGCCTGCCTCGACGCCAGCGCAAACGGCGGCGGCGGCAGGGGCGTTACCGGCGACGGAAGTCGATGCCGCGTCGCCGCCGGTCCAATTCTCAGGGCCTGACCAGGCCGTCCGTCGGGCAACGCCGGCGGCACAGTCGAGGCCGGTCGCGCCGACGCTGGGCAAGGATGTCGCGCTCTGTTCCGTGCTGCCGTTCCTGGTGCTCGGCATGCTGCGCCGCATCGGATGGCTCGAGGTTGCCTCGGCCACCTTCGAGGCCCTTGCAATGCCCGATCGCGGGGCCGTCTTCGCAACGGCGCTCGCCTACAAACTGCTGCCGCCGCCGCGCAAGGGATGGCATCGCAATCCAGAGATCCTGCGCACCGCAGCGGCCTTCGCCGGGCTCGATGTCGCGCCGTCGCCGGCGGCATTCGAGGCCTGGCACCGCGACGCCGAGGGAGGGCTGAGCGCGATCGACGGGTTCGTGGTGACCGAACTTGCCAACGGACATGATGTCGAGCAGCCGCTGCTAATCGCCAGGCCGACCAATCATCTCGGTGCGGGATGGTTGCTGCTCGATGCCGATGGCTTGTTTCCGGTGGCGTGGGCCGGGGACGAAGGCAGCCTGCTGTCGAGTCTCGCAGAGTTTGGTCCATCGGTGGTGGTGGTGGTCAGCGCGGAGGCCGCCTCGCCCGAATTGATACGCGGCTTGATCGGAGCTCGGCGCGCTTTCGTGACGGACGCTCGGCCGGGACGCGGCGAAGACCTGCAACGGCTCGCAGGCATGCCCGGCATATGGACATCGGCGGCAGAGGCGTCGCCGGATCGCCTGCGCGCCGCAGCGAAGCGCCAGGCCGAGCTGGAGGCGGCCGCGGCCGGCATCAACCGCGCCTTGATCGCGCAAAGACCCGTGGTGCCGGGCCGTGACGGTCTGGACATCGAGCGCGCTGCGCTACTCTCGGCATCGACCGGGCTTGGAATGCTAGCCTGGACATTGTGGCGTGACCGCGAAGCGGTCGATCCGCTGCTGGCGCTGGACCGTTTGGGTGATCTCGACGGATCGGCCCGCTTCACCGAGGCGGCTGTCGCGATTCGCCCCGCCATCGGTCGCCGCTACCTCGACCTGAAGGAACACAAGGTCCTGGACGACATCCCGGGAGTACCGTGGCTCGGAGGCCGAACGGTGACGTTCGTGGGCCCGTGATGACTCTGGTCGCCAATCCGGAGCCCTTGATGTCCGACCGGTCGCCGGACAGGGAACTTGCGGTCGAGCATCTGCTGCTGAGGCTGCGCCCCATCAATCGAGCCCTGAAGATGGCTGCCGAAAGCCGCGCGGCGATCGGCGCCAAGCTGATGCGCCCCGATGTTCGGCAGAGTTGCATTACCGAACAGCATGTCCTCCAGTTGTTTGCCGAAGCCGACAGGTTTTCCAAGGCGGCAAGTGCGTTGCCCTTCGATCTTCAGCCGACGGCCGACGAATCGCGCCAGGAGGAGCGACTGCGCAACGTGGCAACGCGGCGCGGCTGGAGGCTGCCGCTCGATACCATGGCCGAGCAATTCGACCTGACGTCCTTCGAGACGAATGCGGTGCTGGTTTGCGCCGCGCCACAAGTGTCGAACGCCTATCATCGCATCTACGCCTACATTCATGACGACCTGAACCGTCTGGCGCCCAGCCTCGAACTGATCATCGGGCTGCTGTCATCGAGCTTGATCGAACAGTTTGCGCACCGCGAGAAGCTGGCGCCGCAGGGCCTGCTGTGCCGTCACGGCATTCTTCGCGCCGAGACCGAACCGGCCAATCCGCTGCATCGCGAATACAGGCTCGACGTCGCGGCCTTCGATGCGCTGGTGCGGCCCGGTGTCGACTGGCGCGGCGCCTTCCGCGATGCCGACCTTGTCGAAACGGCGTCGGCGCTGCCGCTGGCGATCTTCCCCGATCGGCAGGAGCTCCTGCGGGTGACGGGGCTGCTGCAGACGGGCGGCCGATACGCCATCGGCCTGTGGGGCAAGCCTCACCATGGTGGCGCCGAGGCGGCTGCTGCCGTGGTGTCGGCGGCCGGCCGCATGCTGCGCCGCTTCCCGATGGAGCCGGCGGAAGAGCCGCACGTCGGCGAGTTCCTGCGGGTGGCCGAAGCTCTCGATGCCGTGGTCTGGATCGATGCCGACAACCTGCCGGGCCGTGAAGATGCGGCCCGGCTCGCCGCCCGACTGACGGCGCGCTCCGTGAGCGTCCTGACGACCGGCAGCGAGCCCTGGCGGCCGCTCGAATTGCTGAACGGCCGCGCCCTCATCGACGTGGTGCTTGCGGCTCCCGGCCGGTTGGAGCGTCAGAGGTTCTGGCAGGCCGCGGCGCCCGATGCCGGACCGCAGACCTGCCTGACCCTGGCCGACCGGTATCAGTTCAGCCCGGGCGCCATGCGCGCCGCTGTTTCGGCCGCCGAGCTGCATCGCCGCACGACCTATGGCGATGCCGATACGGCGTCCGACGTCTCGCTCGAGCGCGCCTGCCGCACGATCAGCCTGCGGCAGGTCTCCCAGTTCGCCAGGACGATCATGCCACGCCGTCGCCCGGAGGAGCTTGTCCTTCCATCCGACCTGCATCGGCGGGTCGTCGAGGTCGCCGGTTTTTACCGTGCCCAGGCGCTGGTCGACGAAGGCTGGGGGTTCGGGCGCCTGCTGTCGGGGGGCGGTATCAAGGTGCTGATGACGGGCGATAGCGGCACCGGCAAGACCGCCGCCGCAGAAGTGATCGCCGGAGAAGTCGACCGCGACCAGCCGATGCTGAAGGTCCATCTCGCCAGTGTCGTGTCAAAGTGGGTGGGCGAGACGGAGAAGAACCTGGATGCGGTGTTCCAGCACGCCGAGGAAAGCCACGCCGTGCTGTTCTTCGACGAGGCCGATTCGTTGTTTGCCAAGCGTGGCGAGGTCGACAAGGGGTCCGACAGATACGCCAATCTCGAGGTTGGCTTCCTGCTTCAGCGACTGGAGGATTTCGGCGGTTTGGCAATCCTCGCCAGCAATCACAAGGACCAGATCGACGAAGCCTTCATGCGCCGCTTTCAGGTGGTGCTGCACTTTCCCCGGCCGACACCGGGCGAGCGCCTGCGCCTGTGGCGCCTGGCCCTGCCGCCGCAGGCGCCGCTGGACGCCGACATCGACTTCGACCTGCTGCAGAAGCTCGATCTGACGGGCGCCGGCATCGTCAATTCGGCCCGGACCGCCGCGCTTCTGGCGGCCCTGGAGCAAGCGCCCGGTATCGGCATGGCGCACCTGGTTCCGGCGATCGCCCGGCAGTTCCAGCACGAGGCACGCTTGCTGCCGATGTCCCAACTCGGTCGTCATGCCGCGCTTGCGGCGGCGCCCCCAGCGCCACCCCCATGAGTCCGCCGCGCACGCGACCGCGACGGCCGAGCGTGACGGTCACGCATGAAACGAGGCCGAAGGGACCCCCGCGCGCACCGCCTCGGCGAGACCCGTTGCAATCCGCCTATGGAAACAGCGTCGCCAATACGATCGTCTTCACCGACCCGCTCGTGATCACGGCGTCGCCGCCCAAGCCGGCCGACACGATCACCTTCGAGCCGGAAGTGATCACGGCCCGGCCGCCTCCTGCCGCTCCGAGCAAGACCATCACCTTCGAGCCGGAAGTGATCACCGCCCGGCCGCCCCCTGCCGTTCCGAGCAAGACTGCCGTTCCGAGCAGAACCATAACGTTCGAGCCGGTGGTGATTACCGCGCGCGCTCCGGCTCAACCGGAGAAGCCGCCGCAGACGGCAGGCAGCGAAGCGATCGTGCTGGCGCCCGTGACCATCTACGGGCGGGCGCCGCCGCGGGAAGCTGCTGCCAAGGATCCCGCCCCAGCTGCCAAGGTCGGCAAGGACGGCGAGGTGGTGTTCGAGCCGGACGTCATCGTCGGTCGCGCCCCGGGAGTTTCGGTAGAGGCGGGAGAGGGTCCTGATCAGACCGGTCCGCTCGGGAAGATGGCACCGGACGACAAGCGGCCTCCATCGGCGACCGATCTGAAGCACGTAGACCCTGACGGCACGCCCAAGCCCAAGGCGACCGCCGGCGAGGAGGGCGAGGCCGTCGTTCCAGAAGGCGAGGACGAGGAGAGCGAGAGGAAGCCCGGCGCGCCGGTCTCGAAGGACGACAAGGTCTCGGAGGAGGGGCTGCCGAAGCCGGCCGCCGTCGCCCAGCAGGCGGCGGCCCCGCAACCGGCCGCCGCTGCCGAGAGCGGCGGCGTCGCCGACCTTGCCGCCTGGCGTTCGCGGGTCAGCGCGGCTACGGCCGCGACGCCACGGCCGACTTTGGGGTCTGCGCCGGTCGCAAGCGTCACGGTCATCTCGGTTACCGGCCGCGCCGCCGGTGCCAGGCACCGGGCCGGCGGCGCGGCAGTGGCGAAGGACGCCAGGAAGGCCGTGCGCCCGCCGCCCGAGGTCCCCAAGCAGCTTCCGCCGCCGCCGCCGACGCCGGTGCCGGCGGCGGACAAGCTGATCACCGACGCCTCCGACAAAGAAATGCCGGAGCAGAAGCTTCCTGTCCTCGAGCAGCGCGCGCCTGATGCCGCCGTGCCGACGATGGATACCGAGCTCGCCAGCGACATCGGCAGCAAGATCGAGATACCGCCGCCGGAGCCGAAGCCGGAACTGGCTCCCGGTGAGAAGAAGCCGCTGGACACCAAACAGGTCAAGAAGCTGAAGGACGCCAAGGCCAAGGAACCGGAGCCCGACAAGCGGGCCAAGCCCGGCCAGCAAATGACCTTGAAGGACACGGCGCCCAAGCCGACGCCGGGCGTCGAGGTCGGCACCAAAGGGCAAAGCCGCAAGAAAGTGGCGCTGGTGCTGGCCGAACTGCTGCGCAGTCCGGATGCCGAAGCCGGCAAGATCGTGGCCGAATCGCGCCAGGAAGCCTATCCGCAAAGTGCCCTGGAGCGCGAATACCCGGCGCTCGGCGAAGAGAAGAAGGACGAGGTCGTCACCGACCTCAAGACACAGGTCGATCAGATCCGCGCCATTGCGGGGATCTCGGCCGACGAGCTGGACCAGGCGATCAAGAGCCGCGAGGAGTCGCTTCAGAAGCTCGCCGCCGGCGCCAAGGACGCCTTCGCCGACGCCGACAAGGAAGCCAAGGAGGAAACCAAGAAAAGCGGCGAGGAGGCCGCGGAGAAAATCGCCGGTGCGCGCGAGGCCATCGACGAGGACACGATCCAGAAGATGATCGCCGCGACGGGCGAAGCCGATCCGGAGGTCGTGAAGCTCAGGCGCGACAAGGGCTTGCGCGACCTGTCGCGCCGGGCGGCCCGACAGGACGTCTATTACGAGAAAACGGGTGAACGCCGGATCAAAGCCCTTGATGCGTCGCACACCCGGATGCGTAACGCCTACAAGAACGCCGCGAAGGCCGATCAGGAAAAAATATTCAAGAAGGTGTTCGACGAGGCCAGGAAGGCCAAGAAGACCGACGACGAGGCCAAGAAGCAGGCAACCACCCAGTCGGAAAGCGACGCCCTGCCGTACTTCCAGTGGGCGGCGAGACGGACGGAGGATCTCAAGCGGCAGTTCCAGGCGCTGACCACGGAGGCCGCCGGAACTACGAAGACCCACCGTGACGGCATGAAGACCGCCCTGGAAAGCGCCAAGGGATTGCTGCGCGACTGGGCCGAACAGAAAATCGCCGAGCAGGAGAGCTGGTGGGACCAGATCATCCGCATGTTCCGCGAATGGCGGCAGGACGCCGCAGACGACGCAGCGGCCTGGGAAGAGGCCCGCAACGAGGCGCTGCGCGACAGCCTGGTCGGCGATCTGCAGATGATCGACGACATCCATGCCGCCGCGGCGAGCGGCGTCAACATGCAGGCCTACATCCAGGAGCGTGGCCTGGACCAGGCCCAGTCGACGGTGCTGCAGACCTATTTCGGCGGCGACAAGGACGCACCCCGCGACGCAGTCGGCGCGGTCGCCGCCGGCATGCGCATGCGCGTTCGAATGGCACGCAAGCCGGGCATCACCGAGTTCATGAAATCGGAGGTGATGAAGCGGCCGGACGGCGAATGGCGACAGCTCGGCAAGATCGGCAACGCCGAACGACCACCGTTCAACGTGGTCGGCCTCGGCTCCGACCTGCATGCGGCGATGGACCAGTGGGGGACCGACGAAGCCAAGATCTACACGGCGCTCGCCAACCTGACGCCGGTTCAGGCGCGGGCAATCCGCGCCTTCTACCAGACCCGCTACAACAGGTCGCTCGACGACCATCTCGAATCGGAGATGAGCGGCGCCGAATTGACGCGCGCCCAGGCGCTCCTCGAGGGCAATCAGACGCTGGCGGACGTGGCGACCCTCCGGGAAGCCATGAGCGGTCCGGGCACCGACGAAGATGCGATCATGCAGGTGCTGCGGAACAAGTCCGCCGAGGAGCGCGCGGCGATCGTTGCCCAGTACAAGAAGCAGTACGGCGTCGATCTGAATGCCGAACTGAAGGACGAGCTCGACGACGGCTGGAGCAGCCATCACGACTACGACCGCGCCAGCGCGCTGATGGCCGGCGACACGGCCAAGGCCGACGCCATCGCGATCGACCAGGCCATGCATGGCGGCATCACCGGCGCCGGCACCGACGAAGGCGCCATCACCAGGATCTACGAGCAGACCCGCACCGAGGTCGAGGCGGAGGCGGCGCGCAAGGGCTGGTCGACGGCCGAGATGGAAGCCGAGATCAAGCGGCGCAACCTCGCAATCGAGCAAAAATACGAAACCAAGTACGGCGATCCGACCCGCAAGCTCGACGGCACGTCGGGCCAGCCGAGCGCGTTACGGGCCGCCTTCAAGTCGGAAATGTCGGATGCCGAGCTCGATCTCGCCAATGCGCTGGCCGACAACGACATCGTCGCCGCCGACGCCGCCCGCATCGGCGTCGAGAAGGAATCCTTCATCACCAGCGACGAGACGGTCAACAAGGTTCTCGAGTCGCAATATGCGCGGGCGCGCAAGGACGCCGAACGCGACAAGACTCTCGACCTTCAGTTCCGGGCCGAGGTCGATGCGTTGCGCGACAAGCCCTGGAGTCGGGAACAGTGGGCGCGCGAGCGGGAGAAGGCCAAGGGCGAGGTCGAGGCGACCGCCAAGGCGCAGGCCAAGCTCAACATGAGCAAGCTCGAGAACGCCTTCGACGACAAGTACAGCAAGTTCGGCAAGGGCGGCCTGCAGGTTCTGATCGCCTTCAACATGTCGGGAGACGACCAGGACAAGGCGTGGAAACTGATCAAGCAGGGCGGCGTCCTGGAGCCCGCACAGGAGATATTCTACGCCGTCAACGGCATCGGCACCGACGTCGACGCCTTGAAGCGGGTTCTCAAAGGCAAGAGCCCGGCGGAAATCGACGCGATCAGGAAACAGTGGAAGAAGCTCTATCCCAACGAGCCCGACCTCGATTCGCGCATCTACGAGGAAGTGGGCGGCCGCGATGAGCGGGACATGAAATGGGGCCTCGAAGGGGAGCCTCAGACGCTCGACGGCAAGATCAAGCGCGCCCAAGAGCGGATGGATTACGAGAAGACCGCCTACAGTCTCGGCAACAGCTTCTCCGGCGAAGAGCGCGCCTTCATGGAGGAGGAATACAAGGCGCTGGTCGAAGAGAAAGCGAGCTTCGAGAAGTTGTCGCTGTCGATGCCGCCGCGGCGTCCCGACGAGAGCAACGAAGTCTACATTGCACGCCTTCTCGACGAGACGGACGCGCTCCGGGAGCCCAAGCGCCAGAACGAAAGCGACGACGAGTACGCGGCGCGTCTGGCCAAGGCCTCGAGCCAGGGGGCGCTGCTGGACAAGTACGCCTACTCCAAGGAGTCGTTCAACCTGCAGGAAGGCTACTTCGACCGCTCGGTCGAGGATCACCGCGCGGCGGTCGATTCGCTCGCCGATACCGTGGCCAATATCGCGGCGATCGTCGCGACGGTGATCGTCATCGCGGTGGCGTCCTTCTTCACGGCCGGCACCGGTGGAGCCGCGATCATCGCAGCACTGGCCAGCGCCAAGGTCGCCGCGGCCGCCGCGATCGCCGCCGCCGCCGCGACGATTGCCAGCAAGCAATTGCTCAAGGGAAAGGCGTACAGCAGACAGGAAATGGGCGTCGACGCGATCGTCGGTGTCGTCGATGCGATCGCTTCTTACGCCACGGCGGGACTGGGCGGCGGCCTGTTGAAGTCGCTGCGCGCCGGAGCACCCGCCTCGAAGCTCGCCACCATGGCGTCCAATACCAAGATCGCGGGAAAGCTCGCCAAGGCGGCCGCCAGCGAGCGGCTGGCGACGCGCGTCTTCGCCAATGCCCTGGCCGAGGGAATGGAAGGAGTCGCCTCGACCCTGCCGTCGGCATTGGTCGGCAACGTCCTCGACGAGAAGAACTGGGCCAAGGGCAATCCGCTGACCAACATCCTCGGCGGCACCCTGATCCAGACCGGCATCGGCGCCGGCCTCAGCGGCGGCCTCGGAGGGCTGGGTGGCATCGGCAAGCATGTCGACGAGGTGGCCGACGCCTTGCCCCGCGGGCGCAAGGAGCTGGCCAGCGGACTGGCGGAGAACAGCGACCTCCTGGCGAAGCGCGGCGCGCCCGCCGACCGCCTGGCAGCCTGGAAGGGGTGGAAGGTCGACAATCCCGGGCGCCCCTACAAGGAATTCCTCAACGAATTCGACGCCGGCATTCTGGCCAAAGAGGTCGACGATTCGGCGCGTCACGCCCTGCAGCGGGAGATGCGCGGCGAGCTGCTGAGCGGCATTCCACCTGCGCAGCGCGGCCAGTTCGCCGACGTGCCCATCCATGTCATGAGCGACGCCGATTTCCAGCGCTTCACCAAGAGCGCCAGCGGCAAGGCCGTCGTCGTCTTCGAGAACGGCATGCCGCGGGTCATCCTGCGGGAGGGCGCCGATCTCACGGCGCTGCGGGAGGAAGGCATTCACCTCCTGCAAAGCAGGGATCCGAAACTGGCCAAGAAGTTCGCCAAGATCGACGAAACGCGGCTGGCGAACTGGAAGAACCTCGACCTCGACGAACAGCTCGACCTTTACCACACCAAGCTCGATATCGAGCTCGACGCCCAGCAGCGGCTGGTCAAGAGCCTCGACGAGGAGCTGGCGGGGCTCGACGATCCGGCCTTGCGCAAGGGCCTGCTGGAGCGGCGCGAAGCGGCATTGAAGAACTTCGAGAATCTGAAGAACCGGCTCGACGAGGTGACGGGCATCACCCCGACCGAGCGATTGAAGATCGCCAAGGGCGAGATCGATCCGCCGCAATATCTCGACCAGGAACCGCGGCTGTTCACGAAAAATGCCCATGATCCGGCAAAGAGCTCGGAGCTCACCGAAGTCCTCGGGCGCAAGGCGGCCGCCGAGGGGGCCATCGTCACGATCCGCCGTGAATTGGCGGAAAGCGCGGACAAGGGACTGTCCCACCGGATGCAGGGAATTCTGAACGACTTGGACTTTGTCTGGAACGAACTGGGCAACCGCACGACGAGCTTTCTGGCCCATGTCCGTCGCGAGATCAGGGCGAGCGGAAAGTTTCCGTCGCACAAGTTCGACGTCAGCCGCGGGGTCGAGAGCTTCCTGGAGGCGCTCAGGTCCGTGCGAGACCTCAAGCAGATCGACAAGCTCGAAGAATTCGTCGCGGGAACGAAGCGTCTTTTCGACGTCAAGGGCGTCAGCCTCGTTCACATCGATCCGTTCGTGAAGCTGGCACCGTTGATCGAGAGCCCGCGCAAGCTCTTCAGCCTGGTCGAGGATCTCGCATCACTTGGAAGCTTCCGGAAGAAGGCGTTGCCGGATGTGGCAGAAGTCGTTGGCACGGTGGCGCGCTCTTCGGCAGACGGTCCGCGGTTGGCTGGCGAGTTGACCGACGATCTCGCGGCGTTGGCCGAGAAGGCCAAAGTCAGGGACAAGATCGACAAGTCCCTGAAGCTGGCCGATTGGACCGAAGCGCAGAAGGCGCTGGATGATGCCGGTGACGCACTGAAAGCCAAAATTGCCAAGATCCCCGGCGCCGATGGAGACGGTCTCAACAAAGTCCTCGAAGAGATGTCGCGAACCGGGCGCTTCAACTGGGATGTGTTCAAGGAAACCCTCACGGAAGCCTATCCGCTCGAGAAGCAGAAGTTCACGCCTCTGCGCGATATTGTCGAAGACTTGAAGAAGGCCGCGATCGAGGGAAAGGAGGCCTGGCTGGACATCGATGTCGGGCCCATCCTGCATTGGGGGCCGGTCCTCGAAAAGCTTCATGGCGAGCTCGACGAAGCTGGGCAGAAAGCGCTGATCAAGCTGGTCAGGGACAAGCTGGCCGAAAAACTGCCGAAACTGAGCAGCGAGGGCTACAAGAGCTACCGTCATTTGATCCGCGACAAGGTCATGGATCATGTCATCGCCGGGAGTTCGCCACGTGCTCAGATGAAACGGTTCAAAGCCTTCATGGAGGTGGTGCGCGACAGGGACAATGCGTCGATCGGCGAATACTTCTCGGCCTTTCGTCGCAAGATTTTCGAAGGCGGCGAGGTCAGGAAGATCCAGGGGCCACTTTCGGGGGCAACGAATGTCAAAGGAGCCAGTCGCCAGATCGACGGTGTCGGAGAGATGGTCGACGGTGCGCTCGAGGTGCCGAATGGAAAGAAAATTCCGGACGGGCCGCAGGAAGGCGGCCGCTACCTTGTCGAGGACAAGGCCGGAAATTCTTTTGACCTCGATCAGGCGCGAATCTATTCGGACCGACTAGAGAAAGGTACCCTCAAGACCGCGGATCCAGAAGAGGTCAAGGGGCTCATCTATTTCGCGGAGGATCCGAAACATGCCAGCCGCATTGTCAACAAGCTCGATGGCGAAGGTTTGGACAGACGAATCATGGTTGCGACCTTCGACGAACAGGGCGAACTGTGTTTCTTGCCAAGGACCATCGCGCCGCCTCCACCTCCACCGCCGGCCGAATTAGTGAAGCCATAATGCCGACCAAGCCGAAGTTGCCGAGTAGACTTTCCTTCAATTGCTACGCAGTCGAGGGAGACTTCCGGACGTTCGCGGCATCGGTCTTCGAGGCGGTCCGCGAGGCGGGTCTTGCAGAGCCTGTCCGATGGTCGACGCATGGCGCCGACGGAAAGGCCGACGTTGCCCGCGCTGTCGACGCGCTGCCGCGCACTCCGGCGGAAGCGGGAAAATCGCGGTCCTACATCGAATTTGACCTGACCGCCGGATTCGGTGGGATGGTTCAGTACTTTCCGGACAATCAGGGGCAGCCGACCGCTCGGGCAGGGCTGCAATGGACGTCGACGAAGGTCGCGGATCGCGAGGGCGACGCCAGGAAGTTCCAGGCGGGATGTGTGGCGATCTGCACGGCTCTGATGGGAAAGTTCGACGTCTATTCGGCCGATCTGCGGCCGGACTCGGAAGGTCACTGCATTCCCGTCGTCCCTCTCGTGAACGCCAACAGCCATATCGTCGTGGTCACGCCCGGCGGGGTCGGCCAAGCCTACGACGAGCCCGATCGATTCTGGGCGGCAGGATGGAGTACCGTCAGTGAAAGCAGGGGCCGGCGCCTGCTGGCGCGCGACGTGGAGGTCCTCGGCGGACCGGAATACCTGGAGAGGATCATCGACCCTCAATGGGCGATGGCGCGCGCCGCCAAGCCCGGCAGGACGCGATACGACCCGCCCACCGTACGCGCCGAAGAGGCGAAGATATTCAATCGCGGCGACGCGCGGCTGCATGCCGTGGGTTACTCGGAGGCGGAGCAACTGCTCGAATATTCCTGCGCACTCGAAAGAGGTCAGCACGTCCAGGGGTGGGAGATCTACGCCCTCCTCACCATCGTGAAAGAGGGCAAGAGCACGGAGGGATGGCCGGTCAAGACCGTCCGTATCGTCTTTCTGGAGAAATGGATGGCCGAGCAGGAGAAGCGGCCCTTGCTCGATATCGGCTGCCACGTCTGGCACTATCAGGACGACGGCGAGCTGAGAGAAATCACGGAGTAGGCGATGGGCGACGGCGCGGCAGAATTCCGCATGATCGTCGCCCCCGAGGTCGGCTTCGGCAGGATCGCCCAGACGATGGCCGATATCGGCCTGGTGGCGGGGCCCGACGACGCCGTGACTGCGCCGGCCATCCCCGGCGAGCGCGAGTTTGCCTATTGGACCAGCCCGAACGACGCGGGGCGGGTCCACTACAGCTTCAATCCCGCCGTGGCGTTGCGTGTCCTCACTTTTTCCGGCTCGTCGGCACTGGGCTGGCACGCATCGGCGTCGGAAGGACTGGCGCAGCTCCGCCCGCTCGAGATCGCCGCCTTGCTGCAATCGTCGTCGCGCCGTGATGTGCTTCTCGGTCTTTATGCCGCCGCCGAGCTGAGGACCATCGGCCTGATCGCCGACGTCGATGCGCTGCGTATCCATACGGACAGGCGGATCTCCCAGACAGCGGCGCAGGTCGCCGAAAAGCTCGCGCTGGCACTGGTCTCCATAGGTGCGGAGCGTCTGGCGGCGGCCGGGCGCCGGCATCCCGATCGCTCGGCTGTGTTTGCCCATCTCGGCGACGCGCCAGACCGGTGCGAAATATTGCGATGGCTATTGCACGACGGACACGGAGGCTCGTCCGAGACGGTGAAGCTGTTGCGCTCCGGTCTGACCGATGCCGATTGGCGGGTGCGCGTGACGGCGATGATGGTGACGGGCCGCCTGAAGCTGCAGGTCCTTTGGCAGGAGGTCCGCCAGATGGAGCTTCCCACCACCAGCCGCAGTGGGCTCGACGCGCGTGGCCGTTCCCTTTTGATGGCGGCACGCAAGGCCGTTCTGTCGGAGATTGCCGATGAATCTCTGCCACAGGACGACAGCGCCGGCGCGGTGCTGACGCGCGAGCTGCGGGATGCCATTGCCGGACGCAATGGCGCGGCGCGCGGAGAGGTGGGAGAGTGGGTCGATGGATGGGTTTCGGTCGGAACTCCCGGCCAAAGGCCCCGTTGACGGATATCCGGCTGCAAGACTGAGGGAGGCCATCATGGCGGACAACCGGAAAAAGGTGTTCGAACGCTTCGAGGAAAAGCTGGCGAAGCTCGAGGCGCTGCGCCATGAGATGCCGGCGCGCTGGCAGCTCCTGCATCTCCACAGTGCCCTAAACGCCCTGGAGAACGATCATGTCGCGGCCGAGCTTCACATGGACGAATTCGACCGGCATGCGCTCGAGCAGGAGTATCCTGAGCTCGAGGCGGACCGCGTGCCGACCATCGAGGAGATCAGGGCACGCTTCGATCTGATGGCCGCACGCGGTGTCTAGCGCTGCGACTGCAACCGTTGATCTCGGCCACAAGCGGAAGTTGCTGTGTGCACGATGGAGATTCCGCAGCAGTCGGGCGCCTGATACAGTATTGCGGCCTTCCCTCATCTTGGCTGCCCTGGATGTATCAACCCAAAGTGCCGATCAAGAGTGCCGCTGAAGTCAGGGCGATTCTCGGGCCCGATTTCCCAAGCCAGGTCGCCAAGGTGATCGACCATATCGATGGGCACTGCAAAGCCTGGATCGAGCGATGTCCCTTCATTGTCGTCGCGAGCGTCAATGCGGCGGGGGCTATGGATACGTCGCCCAAGGGCGATCCTCCCGGTTTCGTGAAGGTCCTCGACGAGCATACGCTGGCGATACCCGACCGGCTGGGAAACCGCCGCGGCGATACGTTCCTCAACGTGCTCGAGAATCCGAGCATCGGCATCGTCTTCATCATCCCGAAACGACGCGAAGTCGTCCGTGTCAGCGGGACCGCCTCGCTGGCCAGGGACCCCGACCTGCTGGCGGAAATGACGGTCAACGGGAAGGTCCCCGATCTCGCCATGATCGTCCGGGTCCGCGAGGCCTTCTTCCATTGCGGCAAGTCGATGATCCGGTCCGGTCTGTGGGAGCCTGATCGATGGGGGCCGATTGATGGCCTGCCGTCCTATGCACAAGCTCTGAAGGATCACGGCGCCCTGGACGTCTCCCTCGACGCTTTGCAACGGGGGCTCGAGCGCAACGAAACGGAACGTCTCTACTGAAAACGCGATTCTCTTCCCCCGACGCCTTTCACAATCTCGTGCAAAGCCGTGAACTTGCGCGCGCCGGAAGATATGATCGGCCGCTTTGTTGGGGAGGCGCCGCCGATGACCATCTCCATCTCTGACGTCTTTCTGAGGATTCGGGCACAGCAGCGCATGATGCCGGTCAACCTGCCTGTCTTCCGGTGCCTGAGGCTTGGTGGAAAGCAGGGAGGACAGTTCAACCTCGAACTTTCCCGGGAACTTCGGTCGGTCGACCGGGCCGTCATCCACGCCGAAGGCGTCTACGCCGGTCTGCGCTTCTACGTGGACCCGGCCTTCGACGGCATCGAGGTGGAAGTCGTCGAGCCGGTGTCGATCTTCCCCGACATGTCCGAGATCCGCAGGATCTGCAGCAGCATCGGCGTTGGCTGCCGCGCCTACTGAGCGCTCCCATGCCCCGTGCTCTTCGGGGGCGGGGGCGGCGGCCGCGCCTGCCGCTCAGCCCGTCTTGGCGAAGGTGAACCTGCAGACGCGACTGCCCACACGGTCGCCGGTGCCGGACGTGCCCGTGAACTTCGCCATGACTTCGAACGAGATCGGCGTCGCCGTAGCGGCAAACTTCTGATTGAAGTCGGCAGAGCCCGAAATGCCGCGCGCGGAGAGCGATGCGGTGCCGTCGGCGTTGATCCGCCCCTCCAGGGACATCGACGGGCTCTGTCCCTTTTCGCGATACTGCCCGAGGAAGCGGCCGTCCTTCACGCGGGCGCCATAGCGCCAGGTGAAGCCTCGGGCGCCTTCCTGCGTCCCCTCGCAGACCTGCAGGACGGACCAGTCGCCATCGAACGATTGGGCGTGGAGCGACCCCCACGGGACGCACGCACAGAACACGGCAAGCAGGACGGTGCGCATGCGCGGGCCTCTGATTTGTCGCGGGACACGCCACGTTAATCGACGCCGTCGTCGGGCGTCGACTGGAAATTCCAGTGTCCATTGCCGCTTGATTTGCATCAAGGACGTCTCTTTTCGGCCACCTAGTCTGGACATCGACATTGAATCCCGCGGCGACGTCGATCGCGGTCAGGGGAAGCATGGGGAGCGCCGATGGCCGATCGGCAGGACAACGATGGAAGCATTGCGCCCGGGCGGCCTGGAAGACGCTGTCTGGCCGCGGTCGCCATAGCGCTCGCCATGGCGTTCATGGCGGGCGGCGTCGGATCGAACGCATCGGCCATGACGCTCACGACCGAGCCGATCGAGCGGCCCGAGTCTGCCGGTAAGGCCCTCGCTTCCGTTCCCCGGCTCAGGCTCACCGGGGTGCTGGAGCCCGGCGACAGTGACCGGGTGCGCGATATCCTGGAGCGTCTGAGATCGCGTGGTAAGAGCGACGGCGGCGAACTCGCGACGATCGAGCTCGACAGTGCCGGCGGTACCCTCGAGGAGGGGCTGCGGATCGGGCGGCTGTTTCGCCAGTTCGGCGTGACGACGATCGTCCGCTCGAAGGCTCGCTGCCTGTCGGCCTGTGCGCTTGCCTTTCTCGGGGGCGCGGCGGTCGAGGCGGGCAGGATCGTGCCGAGCCGGCGGCTCGAGATCGGCGGCCGGCTTGGATTTCACGCCTTCTACGCCGGCCGGGAGGACCGATCGGCCGACGCGGCAGCGAGCCGGGCCCGAGGCGTCGCCGAGGGGCGGGCGGCCTCCGCGATGATCATCGCCTACGCCGTGGAGATGGGGGCCGACTCCGGGCTCATCGCCCGCGCCCTGATACGCCCGCCGGAGGACATGACCTACATCATCCGGGTGAGGGAGTTCGCCGCCCTGAATGTCTGCCCGATGGGCCTCGATCGGCCCCGCCTCGCCCTGATCGAGCAGGCCGTGAATCTCTGCAGCAACGCGACGGCGGGATTGCTGACGCAATGGACGGACCTGGTGCACGAATACACGGCCCGCGAGGCGCGCAATCTCCTGCTGGGCGAGGTCAGTCGCAGCATCACCGCCGCCAATGTGCGCAAGGGCCTGGGCGCACGGCTCGAAGAGATCATGCGTTCGGGAAACGAGACCGCCAAGGATCTGGCCTATGGCGAACTCGCCGCCGCGGGCATTGCTCTGCCGGTTCTGCAGGACAAGGCGTTCCACATGGAGGATGCGAGGCTGGGGCCCCACACGTTCGAATGCCTGGCCAGCCTGTCACCGCATGAACAAGGTGCCTATGGCGTCGCCCTGATCACGCCGCGGGGCGTGGTGGCACCGCCGCATGTTGCGCCGCCGAGCTGCCCGGCCTTGTTCCTCTACGCGCCGGACGAGCTGATCAACCTTCGCGCCGATCTGGAGCGCTGACGCCGATGCTTTCCAGCGAAGCGGCTCTATTCTCCGTCCAGCGCCCAGATGTACCCGAAAGCGGTGTAGTTCTGGATCCGGTCGAAGTGCGGATCGAGTGCCTCGAACTTGCGGCGGATGCGCCTGATGGCAGAGCGCACATTGGTCTTGTAGCCGCTCTCGCCGCATCCCGCGACGAAGCCGCGATAGTGCAGGACATCGTAGAGCGCACGATAGGTCACGTGATGGCCGGCATTGGCGGCCAGCAAAGCGACGATCTTGAACTCGCCGACCGTGAGATCGAGATCGGTACCGGCCCAGAAGGCTCGACTGACCTGGGTCTTGAGCTTGAGCTCGCCGAGCGTGAAGGTCTTGTCTCGCTGTGCCGTCGGCACCTTCTGGCGGGCGATTTTCAGTCGAAACGCCAGGATCGCGTATCCGCGCGATTTGTCGATGAAGTCGATGGCGCCGTTCTCGAGAGCCACGCATTCATTGCTTGCGATCGACCGGCGCGTCAGGAAGACGATGGGCGCAGCGACGCCCGCGCGCCTCAACTGGTGCAGCAAGGTGAGGCCGGGACTGGAGGAGTGATCCCAGTCCAGAACGATGAGATCGGCAGCAGCCAGAGAGTCGATGGCCTCGAGAACGGAGGGACCGTCGGCAAACGTCGTTACCGAAAAGCCTCGGGGCTCCAACTCGTTCGACAAGGTATCGCGAAAGCACTCGTCCTCGTCGATCGCGACGATCTGGAGGGGCGAGTCGGGCTCGGCGTACGACAGGAGTGGGGGGACCATCTCCTGTGCATCGACTGGCATGATCGTCAATTGCATGAGCCTCCCCCCTCGTCGGATCGCCGAAATCGACGGCGTCAGCGGTCGATCTCGTTCCGGCAGCAGCAGCAGCAGGAGAGGGCGCAGGAATCCCGGCCGGACAGTACAGATGCCTGTTCGACTGCAGCCTGACGGCGGCAACCGCGATCGCACGCATATAGGGCCATGACTGGTCCCACATTCTTCGCACAAGTGCTGAGGTTCCCACCTCGACGATACAAAGAGGCACCCCTGCCTCGTTGCTTGCACCTGATGCAAAGTCCCTTCCCGGAGTTTTGTATAAAGTGTGTCGCGGAGCGAAGAAAACAGAAAATGGATTTTGAGCCACTCAACCCGGGGTTTTTGCACTCATCTTCGCTCGTGCGAGCATCGGCGCCGATCTCGACAGTCGCGCTGTATCAACACTTGGGGCGTGGTGTCGCGAAGCATCAACATGCTGAATCGCGTTCGCGATGAGACATGCCTCCGACAACCATTTCTAGTTGTCACCCATTTGGGTTACGTGCCTCTCAGGCTTTGGCGCTGGTGAATCTACAAGCACGAATGCCCTGCAGCCGGTTGTATCCGGCCTAGTCCGAAACACCGAGAGCAGACCGGGAGAGACGAGTCCGGCTGCGCTGACGACATCAAGCTCCGGCGAACCTGGGTTGTATGAGTAAATCGTGTACACTGCATTGGTGTGGCGGAGAAAGTACCAGGGGCAGTCTGGCCGGTAATCTCGGAAGGCATTCCAGCCATGTCGCGTTGTCCCGAGCCGCTGTTCGACCGAATTGCAGCGATGCCGTTGGGCGTCTCCACCGGGATCGACTGAAGTATTGGCGCGCCGTTTTCGACTTCGGGGGAGACAATGGCAAGGATCACCACCCTAGGGATGCTGGGCGTTGCTCTCGTTGGCGTGGCCGGTTGTGATCCGGAGATCAATGTCAGGGAAAAATGGGGCAAGAGCATCGCCAACTATGGACTTCGCGGTGTCTACCCGATGCGCGAGAACCTGTATCCGGGAGACATCTATCTCTATGTCCCCAACGGTTGCGGCGAGAACTACGTGACCTCTATCTCGGAGATGATGCTGCTCGGGGCTTTGCCCCCGGCAGAGATCAAGCATGCCTTCGAGCAGTTCTATGGTTCGCGGCCCTCCTTCCCGCGAAACCCTTTAGCAGCAGCCAAGGGTAGTTCGTCCTCCAGTACGACCACGGCCACCCTTCCACAGGGCAGATTTTCTCTGACTGGTCAGGGGCCGTTCACGGCCAATGTCGAGGCCGGAGCCGCGACGACGACGGTCAAGGAGAAAACGTCTACCGAGACCAGCTCGGACAAGGTCTCGGCAAGTCCGCAGGACTCCCCTGAAGCCGACAGCAAGAACCCAATATTCAATCCAGGGCGCGAGCGCTTCACGCGCCTTCCAATGGCAGCTCTCCCGAATATCTCTCTTTACAACTCCATAGGCGGCACGGCGGGCGGCGCCTGGAACTGGATATCCGGCGCGATCGGCGGCGAAGACGCTCGCAAGGTCCGGATCTCGGCAACACAGGTCGAGATGGCAGAGTTGCCGGCAAACGCTTTTCAGCAGCTCGTCATGAACTTCATGAGAGGGCCATATTGGAGCGCGTTCGAAAGCAACGCCAGAAGCGCGGCGGGGCAGCTGAGGCAAGAGCTCGCCTCCGACCCGAAATGCGGAGGCCGGGTAGGAACCGACGCCCAGCTCATGTTCGTCAACAACGTCTACTACACGCGCAGCCTGACTTTCGAATTCGGCAACGACAGCGCATTTGCCGCGAGACTCGCCGCGTCGTTGCCGGCCGCCGAAGGTGCCGCTGCGCCAGCGACGCCCTTCAATCCACCCGGCTTGCCAGCCGCGAACCCCTCGAATCCGGCGGAGGTTTCCTCGCGCGCGCTTCTGGCCAATCTTGCGACGATGTCCGGCGGGCCCGGAGGCGGGCTCACCCTGGCCGTTGGCTATAGCGGAAATCTTGCGATGACTCAGACATTCGCGCGGCCGATGGCGTTCGCGACGCAGCATGCCTTTTGGTATGGCTTGAGCGGATCCCCTTCGGCAGCTGTCGACGGCCAGGCCGGTGGCACGAGCAACACGACTCCTCCGGGATTGCCCCATCCGACTGCCATGGGCAACACGAAGGGCGCTGTCCCCGCCGGAGCAGCGCCGGCAAGCGGGAGCACAACCATCATCACGAGCGTGCCGGCGGAAACGCCTGCAAAGCAGCCGCCGATCATGAAGCCGAGTCGGGTCAACTGAGGTCTTTGTTGCCGGCGCTCCCTCAGCCCGGGTGATGACGGCTCCAGCGCCGATGCGCCTGTCGATCGATGGTGTATGCTCGCGATGCCGGCGGCCCGGTCCGATGGATCCCTGAGAGGCCCCTCGAGGAACCGGAATATCGTGGCCACGGCTGAGCTTGCCCGATCATACGTTCGTACCCGCTACACCTTCGTCTAGTGGATTTGTCGCCGGCTTGGCGGCATCCCTGAGAAAGCCACAGCAGTCGTGGTGAAGCGCGTTTCGTAGGGAGGTGCGTGCCATGGAACTCACGCGACGGGGTTTCGTCAGGGTAACGGGCGCGGGCCTCGCGGCCTCCAGTCTCGGGGCGCTGGGCTTCGGGCCGGCTCAGGAGGCGCTTGCAGCCGCGGTCCGGCCTTTCAAGCTCACCCATGCGACCGAGACCCGCAACACCTGCACCTACTGTTCGGTGGCTTGCGGCATCCTGGTCTACAGCATGGGCGACCGCGCCAAGAACGCGCGATCCAACATCATCCATATCGAGGGCGACCCCGACCATCCGGTGAATCGCGGCACGCTTTGCCCCAAGGGCTCGGCCCTGCTCGATATCGTCCACGCGCCGACCCGGCTCACGGCGCCCAAGTACCGCGCGCCGGGCACTGACACGTTCAAGGAGGTGTCCTGGGACTTCGCGCTCGACCGGATTGCACGCCTGCTGAAGGACGACCGCGACAAGAACTTCATCGCCCGCAACGCGGCCGGCACGACGGTCAACCGCTGGACCAGCACGGGCATGCTGGCGGCGTCGGCCTCCTCGTCGGAGACCGCCTACCTCACCTGGAAGGTGGCGCGGTCGCTGGGCATGGTGGTCTTCGACAACCAGGCCAGGGTTTGACACGGACCCACGGTGGCCAGTCTGGCCCCGACCTTCGGCCGCGGTGCGATGACCAACACCTGGCAGGACATCAAGAATGCCAACCTGGTCGTGGTGATGGGCGGCAATGCCGCCGAAGCCCATCCCTGCGGCTTCAAATGGGTGATCGAGGCCAAGATCGAGAACCGCGCCAAGCTGCTGGTGGTCGATCCGCGCTTCACCCGCACCGCCGCGGTGGCCGACTTCTATGCCCCGATCCGGCCGGGCACCGACATCGCCTTCCTGAGCGGCATCATCCGCTACCTGCTGGAGAAGGATGCGATCCAGCACGAATACGTGCGGGCCTACACCAATGCCGGCCTGATCGTGCAGGAAGGCTTCGGCTTCGAGAACGGCCTGTTCACGGGCTACGACGAGGGAACACGCAGCTACGACAAGTCGGCGTGGGATTACGAGCTCGACGAGCAGGGTTTTGCCAAGACCGACGATAGCTGGAAGCATCCGCGCTGCGTCATCAACCTGCTGCGCGCTCACGTCGCCCGCTACACGCCCGAGATGGTCTCGCGTATCTGCGGCACGCCACAGGACAAGTTCCTGGAGGTCTGCGCGCTGTTCGCGGCCACGGCGCCGCCCGACAAGGCGATGACCTGCCTGTTCGCGCTCGGCTGGACGCAGCATTCGATCGGCGCGCAGAACATCCGCACCATGGCGATGATCCAGCTCCTGCTGGGCAATATCGGCGTCGCCGGCGGCGGCATGAACGCGCTGCGCGGCCATTCCAATATCCAGGGCCTGACCGATATCGGGCTCCTGTCCGACCAGATGCCGGGCTATCTCGCCCTGCCCAAGGACGGCGAGCCCACGCTCGAGAGCTACATGAAGACCCGGCAGTTCAAGCCGCTGCGGCCGGGCCAGACCAGCTACTACCAGAACTATCGCAAGTTCCTGGTGAGCCTGATGAAGGCGGTCTACGGCGACGCCGCCACCGCCGAAAACAACTGGGCGTACGATTGGCTGCCCAAGCTGGACCTGCCCATGTACGACATCATCCGGGCCTTCGAGATGATGAACAACGGCGAGATGACCGGCTACATCTGCCAGGGCTTCAACCCGCTGCAGGCCTTCCCGGACCGCGGCAAGATCCGCAAGGGACTGAGCAAGCTCAAGTTCCTGGTGGTGATGGATCCGCTCGACACCGAGACCTCGCGCTTCTGGGAGAATGTCGGGCCGCAGAATCCCGCCGATCCGTCGGCGATCCAGACCGAAGTGTTCCAGTTGCCGACGACCTGCTTTGCCGAGGAGAACGGCTCGCTCGTCAACTCGTCGCGCTGGCTGCAGTGGCATTGGAAGGCGGCCGACGGACCGGGCAAGGCACAGTCCGATATCTGGATCATGTCGGGGATCTTTCACCGGCTGCGCGCGCTTTATCGGAAGGAAGGCGGCGCTTTTCCGGATCCGCTCCTGAATCTCAGCTGGAACTATACCGACCCGGCCGACCCCGATCCCGAGGAACTGGCCAAGGACATGAACGGTCGCGCTCTGGTCGACATCGCCGACGCCGCCGGTGCGCCGGCGCTGCGGGCCGGCCAGTTGCTCGACGGCTTTGCGCAACTGCGCGACGACGGCACCACCGCGTCGGGCTGCTGGATCTTCTCCGGCTGCTACACGGAGAAGGGCAACCAGATGGCGCGCCGCGACGCCACCGACCCCCGCGAGCAGGGCATCGCGCCGAACTGGGCGTGGGCCTGGCCCGCCAATCGGCGGATCCTGTACAACCGCGCCAGCGCCGATCCCGCCGGCAAGGCCTGGAACCCGGCCAAGCCGATCATCGAATGGAACGGCAGGCAGTGGGTCGGCATCGACGTGCCCGATTACGGCCCGACCACCAAGCCGTCGGAGGGCGTCGGCCCCTTCATCATGAACGCCGAGGGCCTCGGCCGCCTGTTCGCCCGCGACCTGATGGCCGAGGGCCCGTTTCCCGAGCATTACGAGCCGTTCGAATCGCCCTCCGAGAACGTGCTGCATCCGGCGGTTCGTTCGAACCCGGCGGCCCGCGTGTTTGCCGACGATCGTGCCCAGTTCGGCTCGCCGCAGGACTTTCCCTATGTCGCGACCACCTATCGCCTGACCGAGCATTTCCACTTCTGGACCAAGCATGCGCGGATCAACGCCATCCTGCAGCCGCAGGAGTTCGTCGAGATCGGCGAGGTGCTGGCCCGCGAGAAGGGCATCGCACAGGGCGGCTGGGTGCGCGTCTCCTCCAAGCGTGGCGTCGTGGTCTGCCAGGCCTACGTCACCAAGCGCATCAAGCCGCTGATGGTGGACAGCCGTGCCACCCACGTGATCGGCGTGCCGCTGCACTGGGGTTTCACCGGGCAGGCGCGCAAGGGATACGGCGCCAACACGCTGACGCCGTCGGTCGGCGACGCCAACACCCAGACGCCCGAGTTCAAGGCGTTCCTGGTCAATGTCGAGCCGACGACGGCGCCGGTCGCCTGAACCCAGTGGCCTGAAGGAGCACCCCATGTCCGATCTTCAGTCCCAGGACTATATCCGGCGCTCGGCATCGACCCTGACGCCGCCCTCGATCCGCCGTTACGAGGACCAGGTCGCCAAGCTGATCGATGTCAGCCGCTGCATCGGCTGCAAGGCCTGCCAGGCCGCCTGCATGGAGTGGAACAACCTGCGCACCGAGGTCGGCACCTTCGAGGGAAGCTACGACAACCCGTCCGATCTCGGCCCCAGCACCTGGACCCTGATGCGCTTCACCGAATGGGAGGACCAGAAGGGCAATCTCGAATGGCTGATCCGCAAGGACGGCTGCATGCATTGCGAGGATCCCGGCTGCCTCAAGGCCTGCCCGGCACCGGGCGCCATCGTGCAGTACGCCAACGGCATCGTCGACTTCATCAGCGAGAACTGCATCGGCTGCGGCTACTGCGTGAAGGGCTGCCCCTTCGACATTCCCCGGATCGATCCGGTCGATCACAAATCCTACAAATGCACTCTGTGCTCCGATCGTGTCGGCGTCGGTCTCGAGCCGGCCTGCGTCAAGGCTTGCCCGACCGGCGCGATCATGTTCGGGTCGAAGACCGACATGACGCGCTGGGCCGGCGAACGTGTGGAGGAGCTGAAATCGCGCGGCTTCGAGAAGGCAGGCCTCTACGATCCGCCGGGCGTCGGCGGCACGCACGTGATGTACGTGCTGAACCACGCCGACACGCCCTCGATCTATGCCGGCCTGCCGGACAGGCCGACGATCAGCCCCGTCGTCGAGGTCTGGAAGGGCTTCCTGAAGCCGCTGGCCCTGGCCGGCCTCGCTTTCACCGCCGTCGCCGGCTTCTTCCACTGGATCGTCGTCGGTCCGAACGAAGTGCAGCCCGAGGACGACGAGGCGGCCCGGCAGCTCCTCGAGTCGAAAGAGAAATCCCGATGACCGGGCGCACCCGCCCCCCGTCCTTCGTCCGCCACACCACGGCGGCGCGGGTCAATCACTGGATCATCGGCATCTGCTTCGTGCTGCTGGTGCTGTCCGGCCTGTCGATGTTCCATCCCATGCTCTACTTCCTGTCGAGCCTGTTCGGCGGCGGGCAATGGACGCGCGCCGCCCATCCCTGGATCGGCGTGGTGCTGACCGTCAGCTATGCCGGGCTGATCGTGCAGTTCTGGCGCGACAACCAGTGGCGGCGCGACGACCTCGCCTGGATGGGTGCGATCGGCCGGGTGATCGTGAACAAGGAAGAGGGGGTGCCCGAGGTGCCCCGCTTCAATGCCGGGCAGAAATTCGTCTTCTGGTCGATGACCCTCTTCGTGCCGGTCCTGTTCGTGACGGGCCTGGCGATCTGGGAAATCTACTTCGCCGCCTACACGACGATCGAGCAGCAGCGGATCGCCACCCTGATCCATAGCTTCGTGGCGATCGCCGCCATCATCGTCTGGATCATCCATGTCTATGCCGGGATCTGGGTGAGGGGCTCGATGCAGGCCATGACCCACGGCCGCGTCACGCCGGGCTGGGCCTGGCGCCATCACCGCAAATGGCTGCGCCAACTGGCGGCAAGTGATTCGAGAGGTCCCAAGCCTGGCGCCCAGACAAGCTCCCAGACAGACCTCAAGGGAGACCGGCGATGAGGCAGGGCGGCGCCGCACCGAGCGGCAAATGGAGGGGGCAGGCGGTCGGCGGCGTTGCCGCCCCTCATCCCCTGGTCCTTCCCGATCCGGTGACGCGGTTCGCCAATACGGCCGCGCGGCTTGAGTCCCTGGCGGCCGGCCATCCCATGGAGGATTGGCTGCGCTTCATGGCGCGGCTTGCCCGCGCACAAGAGGTTGCTGCTGCCTTACCGCTGCCGCCCGCGGTGGCATCGTCCCTGGTGGAGCAGGCCGTCGACGCACGACGGCCGCCGATCGCGGCGGACGATCATCGTCGCGATCCGGCCTGGCAGGGTGCGCTCGTCGTCATTCTTGATGAATTGATCGACAGGCTGTTCCCCGACGCGCCGTTGCCCGACGCGGCGCGACGGATCGCGGTCGGCCTGCGCCAGGCGAGCCGGGCCGAGGTCGACGCGCTGGCGGATGCCTTCCTCACCGGCCGCGTGCCTGCCGAGCGTGCGGGCGAAGCGCTCTACGTCGCGGCCGCGCTCCAGGTCTACTTCACGCGCCTCGCGGCCAGCCTGCCGGTGGAGGCGTTGCGGCTACTGCCGCAGCGTGGGCTCTGCCCGTGCTGCGGATCGACACCGGTCGCCGGCCTCGTCACCGCGTCCGGCCGGACACCCGGCACGCGCTATCTCACCTGTTCGCTCTGCGCCACCGCCTGGAACCACGTGCGGGCGGTCTGCATCACGTGCGGAGAATCGCGCGCCCTGTCGCTCAAGGCTATCGAAGGCGGCGACGACGTCGCAAAGGCCGAGACGTGCGACAGTTGCCGGACTTATTCGAAGACGCTCTATCAGGCCAAGGACACGAAGGTGGATCCCGTCGCCGACGACCTCGCGACCCTGGCGCTGGACGTCCTCGTGACCGAGGCCGGCTGGGCTCGCCATGCCGCCAATCCGCTGCTGATGATGCAATAGGACATCCGCCTCCCTCGAACTACCCTCTGTCGTATTCATAGGCCGTTCAGGCGTCCTCTCCGCCCATGGAGCGGCTTGGCACAAGCCGTGACGCGGGAGAGGACAGATGAGCGCGATGTGTGAATCCAACAGCGAACCGCCCTCCGGAGGAGCGGTGATTCCCGCCCAAAAAAAGGGCCGGCGGGAAAGCCGGCCCTTCCCGTCTCGGGTACCGCCGATGCTGATGCATGGGGTGACGGCGGCCTGCTTCAATGCGTTTGGCGAGAAAAGGTTGCGAGAAAACGCGTGAGCAAGCGTCAGATATTGTCGGCTTCGGTTGAGCCGTTTCCGCCGGACGCCGCTTCCTGGCCCCATCTCCAGCCGGTGATCTCGGGCATGTCGTCGCCGTGGCGGGTGATGTACTGCCGGTGGTCGATCAGCTTGTCGCGGATCGCCTGCTTGGCGTAGGCGGCGCGCACGCCGAGCCCGGGCACGCGATCGATCACGTCCCCAACCAGATGGAAACGGTCGAGACCGTTCAGCACGCACATGTCGAACGGCGTCGTCGTGGTGCCTTCCTCCTTGTAGCCGTGCACATGGATGTTGGCGTGGCCGGATCGTCGATAGGTCAGCTTGTGGACCAGCGCGGGGTAGCCGTGGAAGGCAAAGATGACCGGCTTGTCGACGGTGAACAGCTCATTGAAATCGTGATCCGAAAGCCCGTGCGGATGCTCGCTCGACGGCTGCAGCTTCATCAGGTTTACGATGTTGACGACGCGCACCTTGAGGTCGGGGGCGTGCCGGCGCAGCAGGTCGACGGCGGCCAGCGTCTCCAGGGTCGGAACGTCGCCGCAGCAGGCCATCACGACATCGGGCTCGCCGCCGCGATCGTTGCTGGCCCACTCCCAGATGCCGAGGCCGGCCTCGCAGTGCTTCACCGCCTCGTCCATGGTCAGCCACTGTGGCGCCGGCTGCTTGCCGGCAACGATCACGTTGACGTAGTTCCGGCTGCGCAGGCAATGGTCGGTGACCGAGAGCAGGCAGTTGGCGTCCGGCGGCAGGTAGATGCGGACCACCTCGGCCTTCTTGTTGGCGACGTGGTCGATGAATCCCGGATCCTGATGGCTGAAGCCGTTGTGATCCTGTCGCCAGACATGGCTCGACAGAAGGTAGTTCAGCGAACCGATCGGCCGGCGCCAGGGAATGTGATTGCAGACCTTCAGCCATTTGGCGTGCTGGTTGAACATCGAATCGACGATGTGGATGAAGGCCTCGTAGCAGGAGAAGAAGCCGTGCCGGCCGGTCAGCAGATAGCCTTCGAGCCAGCCCTGGCACTGATGCTCGCTCAGCATCTCCATGACCCGTCCACCGGGGGCGAGGTGATCGTCCCAGGGATAGGTGTCCGCCACCCAGGCGCGGTTCGTCACGTCGAGCACGTCCTGCCAGCGGTTCGAGTTGTTCTCGTCGGGGCTGAACAGCCGGAAGTTCCGCTCCTCCGCGCTCTGCTTCATGACATCGCGCAGGAAGCGGCCCATCACCCGGGTGGCCTCGGCCGTGACGGCGCCGGGCGCCGGGACCTCGATGGCGTAGTCGCGAAAATCCGGCAGGCGCAAGTCGCGCAGAACCAGACCGCCGTTGGTATGGGGATTGGCGCTCATGCGCCGCGTGCCCTGGGGCGCCAGCTCCGCCAGCTCGGGCCGCAGCCGGCCGTCGGCGTCGAAGACCTCCTCAGGCCTGTAGCTCTTCATCCACGCTTCGAGGATGCGGACATGGGCCGGGTTCTCCTGCATCTCGCCCATCGGCACCTGATGGGCGCGCCAGTAATCCTCGGTGCGCCGGCCATCGATCTCCTTCGGGCAGGTCCAGCCCTTGGGGGTGCGCAGCACGATCATCGGCCAACGGGGGCGCCCGCTGAATCCATTCCGCGCGGCGTCGGCCTTGATGCGCTGGATCTCGCCGAGGACGGTGTCGAGGGTCGCCGCCATCAGCTCGTGCATCGCCTCCGGCTCGTGTCCTTCGACGAAGTACGGTGTGTAGCCGTAGCCGCGGAACAGGTGATCCAGCTCCTCGTGGCTGATGCGCGCCAGAACGGTGGGGTTGGCGATCTTGTAGCCGTTGAGATGGAGGATCGGCAGGACCACGCCGTCGCTCACCGGGTCGAGAAACTTGTTGGAGTGCCAGCTCGTGGCCAGGGGGCCGGTCTCGGCTTCGCCGTCGCCCACGACACAGGCGACGACGAGGTTCGGGTTGTCGAAGGCCGCGCCGTAGGCATGCGACAGCGCGTAGCCCAGCTCGCCGCCCTCGTGGATCGACCCGGGCGTCTCCGGCGCGACATGGCTCGGGATGCCGCCGGGAAACGAGAACTGGGTGAACAGGCGCTTCAGGCCCACTTCGTCGCGCGAAATGTTGGGATAGACCTCGCTGTAGGTGCCTTCGAGATAGGCGTTGGCGACCAGGCCCGGCCCGCCGTGGCCGGGCCCGGTCACGTAGATCATGTCGAGGTCGTGCTGCTTGATCAGGCGATTGAGGTGGACATAGACGAAGTTCAGGCCCGGTGTCGTCCCCCAGTGGCCGAGCAGGCGCGGCTTGATGTGCTCCTTTTCGAGCGGGGCCTTGAGCAGCGGATTGTCGTAGAGATAGATCTGGCCGACGGACAGGTAGTTGGCGGCCCGCCAATACGCATCCATCAACGCAAGCTCCTTGTCGGACAGTGTGCTTGCCATCGTCACCTCCGTCTCGGGTTGTCGCGCATGGTAGGCGACTCCGAGCGTCTCTGGCCATCGCGGTGGCGGTCGCCGTCAGGCTGCCCGGGCGGGACCGCGCGGCACTTTGACGATCTCACCCCAGAGCTTGCCGTTGGGCACGACGATCCGTCCGTTTTCGCCTTCCAGTTCGGTGTAGAAGACATTGACGATGCTGATCACCCCGGTGACGCCGCCCGTTTCGACGGTGTCGCCGATGTGAAAAGGCCGGAAGATGATCAGCATGATTCCCGCCGCGAAGTGGCTGAGCGTTCCCTGCAGAGCCAGTCCGACCGCCAGCCCCAGGGCGCCGACGGCGGCGACAAAGCTCGTCGTGGCGATTCCGAAGGTGGTCAGGACCGTGACGAAGGTGAAGGTCAGGACGGCATAGCGGGCCGCGTTCGCCAGAAACAGAACCAGGGTCTTGTCGATGTGCCTCGAACGGTTGCACAGGCGTTCGATCAGCCCGTAGGCGGTCCGGGACAGCAGCCAGCCGACGACCACCACGACGACCGCGCCGATCACGCGCAGGCCGTAGGTCGTCACGATGGTCACCAAGGTCGTGACGATGCTGTCGATGTCGATCATTCTTGCCCTCGCATCATTGCCCTCGCAGTTGCCCGGCGGTGAACGTGATGCGGCGGGGCCGAGTTGCATTTGCGCGCGCCGGACAGGTGCCGGCGGGGGATCGTCCCCTGGACGGGGCGCCCGACCTCCATCCTTCGGCGAACCAACTTTCTGTAGGGTGGTTGCAACTATTCCTCTGGTTGCTCGTTGATCCCTGCGCGCTGCTACGCGCACGACGAGCGGGCATATGGGGGCCTCATGGCAAAATCGGCGGCACAAGGCGCACTCGCGCGTCTCATCACGGACGGTGAGGCGGAGATCCTCGCCGACTGGCTCAGGACATTCGCAACCGGCGAGACCCGCATCTCCGAACAGGAGGCGAAGGCCCAGGGCAAGGACCTGCTGCATGCGCTGGGAAAGGCCGTCGCCGACGGCAACGTCGCCGATATCGGCAGCCCCGATTATGACGAGGTTCGCGACCTGCTGACGGGCTTTTCGCGCAGCCGCGCGCTGCAGGGCTTCTCGCCCAGCGAGACCGCCACCTTCGTGTTCTCGCTGAAGCAGCCGCTGTTCGAGCGCATCCGCTCAACGGCAGACGTGAAGACCGCGGCCGACCAGCTCTGGGCGATGAGCTCGCTGCTCGACCAGCTCGGCATGTTCACGGTCGAAGCCTTCCAGAAGACACGCGACGAACTCATCATGCGCCAGCGTGAGGAAATCGAGGAACTCTCGACGCCGGTGGTCAAGCTTTGGGAGGGCATCGTCGCCCTGCCGCTGATCGGCACCTTGGACAGCGGCCGCACCCAGGTCGTGATGCAGAACCTTCTGGAGACGATCGTCCAGACCGGCGCGGAAATCGCGATCCTCGACATCACCGGCGTTCCGACCGTCGACACCCTGGTGGCGCAGCACCTGCTCAAGACGGTTTCGGCTGCGCGCCTGATGGGCGCGGACTGCATCATCAGCGGCATCCGCCCCCAGATTGCGCAGACGATCGTGCAGCTCGGTGTCCAACTCAACGTCGTCTCCAAGGCGACCTTGGCCGATGCCCTGGCGCTGGCGCTGAAGCGCACCGGGCGCACTGTGGAGAAGGTGAACAAGTCGGGAAGGAGCGATGGCGCGCTGGCCGCGGAAATGCGCGGCTAGAGCCCGGTCCATGGACAGCATCCCCATTCTCAAGATCGGCAGTGCGCTGCTGGTCACCATCCAGGTCGACATGCACGATCAGCTCGCCACGCAGCTGCAGGAGGACCTCACGACCAGGATCGTCGAACATCACGCCAGGGGCGTGCTGATCGACATTTCCGCCCTCGAGATCGTCGACAGCTTCATCGGCCGCATGCTGGCCAACATCGCCAGCGTCTCACGCCTGCTCGATGCCGACACGGTGGTGGTCGGCATGCGTCCCGAGGTGGCGATCACCCTCGTGGAGCTTGGGCTCGGCCTGCCCGGCGTCAAGACGGCGCTCAACGCCGAGCGAGGGCTTGCGCTGATCGGCGGCGTGGCCCGCGACGAGGCGGCGGCGGGCGATGGCGACGACGACTGAGACCCTGGCCATCGTCTCGGGCGACGACGTCGTCCGCGTCCGCCAGAAGGTCCGCGTCCGAGCGACGGAGGCCGGCCTTTCGCTGGTCGACCAGACCAAGCTGATCACGGCGGCGAGCGAGCTGGCGCGCAACACGCTGGATTACGGCAAGGGCGGCCATGCCGACATCATGACGGTGAACGACACAGCGCGGCGCGGCGTCCGCATCGTGTTTCGAGACCAGGGGCCCGGCATCCCCGACGTGGCGTTGGCGCTGACGGACGGATTCACGTCGGGCAACGGCCTTGGGCACGGACTGGGCGGCGCGCGGCGCCTGGTCGACGACTTCGACATCCAGACGGCGGTCGGGCAGGGCACGACGGTGACGATCGCGCGGTGGAGGAAATGAACACCATGATCGCCGTCGCCGACAGCAGCTACGTCTCCGCCGCCCGGCGCGAGATCGAGTCGATCGCCAGGCGCATCGGCTTCGATGACGAGGACACAGGACGGGCCGCGCTGGTGGCGACCGAGCTCGCGACCAACCTGACCCGCCACGGCAACGGCGGGCAGCTGCTCGCCTTGACGCTCGCCGCCGACAGGGCGGCGGCGCTGGAGCTGATCGCCATCGACCGCGGCCCAGGCATCGCCAACGTCGCAGAGAGCCTGCGCGATGGGATCTCGACCTTCGGCGCCGCCGGCAGTTCGGCTGGCACGGGGCTCGGTGCGATCCGCCGTCAGGCGGACCTGTTCGACATCTTTTCCCTGCCCGGGCGGGGCACGGCGGTGCTGGCCCAGCTATGGCCGCAGCGGCGCATCGCCGACGCGGGGCCGGTACAAGTCGGGCAGGTCTCCCTGCCGAAGACCGGCGAGCAGGTCTGCGGCGACGGTATCGGGATCATGCAGTCCGGCATGACGGTGGCGGCGCTGGTGGTGGATGGGCTGGGCCACGGCGGCGCGGCGCACCTCGCCGCCGAGGAGGCGCGTCGCCTGTTCTGTGAGACTTTCCAACCCTCGCCCGGGGCTGCGGTGCAGAAACTTCATGCCGGGCTGCGGGCGACCCGGGGCGCGGCGGTCGGCGTGGTGACGGTCGACCTGGCCGCCAGCCGGGCGACGTTCTGCGGCATCGGCAATATCGCGGGCCTCGCCGCAGCCGGCGGCAACATGAGGCGTTTCGTCTCGATGAACGGCATTGCCGGTCACACTGCGGGCCGCATCCAGGAGTTCGTCTATCCCTGTGATGGCGCCGGGCTGGTCATCGTGCTGCATTCCGACGGGCTGAGCTCGAGCTGGGATCTCGATCGCTACCCCGGGCTGGCGGCGCGCCATGCCAGCCTGATCGCCGCCGTGCTGTACCGCGACGCCAGCCGCGGACGCGACGACTCGACGGTGCTCGTGCTGAAGCGGGCCGCCTGATGGGCACTCCCATCCTCACGATCCCGCTGGCCACCGAGCAGGACGTGGTGACGGCCCGGCAGCGCGCCCGCCAGGTCGCGCGGCTCCTGGGGTTCGACCCGCAGACGCAGAACTTCATTGCGACGGCCGTCTCTGAAATCGCCCGCAACACGGTAAGCTACGGCGGCGGCGGCACGCTCGGTTTCATGCTCGACGGCGAGGTGCCCAAGCAGAAGCTGATGATGGTGTTTCGCGACCAGGGGCCGGGTATCGCCGACCTGCAGCGCATCCTCGATGGCGGTTACGTCTCGCGCACCGGCATGGGCGTCGGTATCGTCGGCACGCGTCGCCTGATGGACACGTTCGATATCGACAGCGCGCCCGGCAAGGGAACGCGCGTCGAATTCACCAAGTACCTTCCGGGCGGCAACCGGATCGCGAACGCGGCCCGGCTGACGGCCGAGCTGGCGACCGCCAAGCCGCAGGCACTGATCGACGAGGTACTCGCCCAGAACCGTGATCTGCTGGCGACCATGACGGAGCTGGAGGCAACGCGCAGCGATCTCAGCGAGGCCAACACCGAGCTGGAAAACACCAATCGCGGCGTGCTGGCACTCTATGCCGAGCTGGAACAGCGGGCCGAAGAGCTGAAGCGCGCCAGCGAGGTGAAGAGCCAGTTCCTGTCCGCCGTCAGCCACGAGCTGCGCACACCGCTCAACTCGATCACGGCGCTGTCGCGGATGTTGGCGGAACAGGCCGACGGACCGCTCAACGAAGAGCAGGCGCGGCAGATCTCCTACATCAGGCAGTCGGCCGACACCTTGTCCCGCCTGGTCAACGACCTCCTAGACCTCGCCAAGGTCGAGGCCGGTCGCATCGACCTGCATCCCTCCAAAGTCGACACCAGCGAGCTCACTTTGGCTTTGCGCGGCATCATGCGGCCGCTGCTGTCGAGCAACGCCATCGACCTGGTCTTCGACGATCGTACCGGCGGTCTCACCCTCTATACCGATGAGGGCAAGCTCTCGCAGATCCTGCGCAACCTGGTCTCGAACGCCCTGAAGTACACGGAGCGCGGCGAAGTGCGGGTGACGGTGTCGGTCCCTGCGGAAGGCAGGGTCGCGTTCGCGGTACAGGACAGCGGCATCGGCATCGATCCGGCCGACCTGGAGCGCATCTTCGATGAGTTCATCCAGGTCCGGAACCCGTTGCAGACGCGGACCAAGGGCTCCGGCCTCGGCCTGCCGCTGTCGCGCAAGCTCGCGGGCCTGCTGGGCGGCGTCATCACGGTCGACAGCACGCCGGGCCTGGGCTCGACCTTCACGCTCGACGTCCCCGTGACCCTGCCGGGCGTGGCGGGCGACGAACAGGTCGCCGATGCGACGGCCGGCAAGATCCTGATCGTCGAAGACGAGGAATCGACCCGCTACGTGCTTCGCCGGATGCTCAGGGACGAAGGTCCCTGGGCCGTCGTCGAAGCCGAGGACGGCACTGACGGTCTGCGGCTTGCCCAGATCGAGACGCCCGACTTCGTGCTGCTCGACCTGCACCTTCCCGGGCTGAATGGCTTCGAGGTGTTCCGCTCGCTCAAGGGCGACCCGGCGACGGCGCACATCCCCATTCTCGTCCTGACCTCGTCGATTCTCGGCCCCGACCATATGGAGCGACTGAAGGGCGCCGTCGGCGTGCTCTCGAAGTCGAACCTGTCACGCTCGATACTCTCGGCGCATGTGAGGCAGGCCATGATGCGACCCGTCAAACAGGGGGGCGATCCATGAGCGTCGCGCGCATCCTGAATGTCGACGACAACGAGTCGGGCCGCTACGTGAAGAGCCGCGTGTTGAAGCAGGCGGGCTATGAGGTGTCGGAGGCGCGCACCGGCGTGGAGGCGCTGGAGAAGATGCGGCAGGAGCGGCCCGACCTCGTGCTGCTCGACGTCAAGCTGCCCGACATCAACGGCCACGAAGTATGCCGTCTCATCAAGAAGCAGTCGCCGCACGTGCTGGTGCTGCAGATCTCGGCATCGTTCGTCACCCCGGTCGACCGCGCAACCGGCCTCGACAGCGGCGCCGATGCCTATCTCAGCCAGCCGGTCGAGCCGTCCGAGCTGTCGGCCACGATCCGCGCCCTGCTGCGGCTGAAGCGGGCTGAACAGAGCGCGCGGGAGAGCAACGAGCTCTACCGCGTCATCGTGCAGGGCGCGCTCGACTACGCCATTGTCACGACCGACCTCGAGGGCCGCGTGCTGAGCTGGAGCAACGGCGCGCGGCAGGTGCTGGGCTGGACGGCGGTCGAGATGATCGGGACATCGATCGACCGGCTCTACACACCCGAGGACCTCGCGGCCGGCGCACCGGCCGACGACCGTATGCGCGCGACCAGCGAAGCCGGTATCATGACGGATCGCTGGCATCTGCGGCAGGACGGCAACCCGCTATGGGCCAGCACCACGCTGGCGCCGCTGCGCGCCGACGCCAACGGTGTCAGCGGTTACGTATTCATGCTGCGCGACCGGACAGACGACAAGACGGAACGCGATGCCATGGATCGCGCCAACGCCTGGCTGGAGCGCGAGGTCGCGGCGCGCACCGGCGCGCTGAGCGAGGCGAACCGGCTGCTGCGCCATGAGATCGAGGAGCGCAAGCGCGCCGAGCAGGCGCTCCGCCAGGCACAGAAGATGGAAGCGGTCGGCCAGCTCACCGGCGGCATCGCGCACGACTTCAACAACATGCTGACCGTCGTGCTCGGCTCCACCGAACGGCTCAAGAAGGATTTGCCGGTGCGTGACGAGGCGCAGCACCGTCGTGCCGACCTGGTGATGCAGGCGGCGTCGCAGGCCGCCGCCCTGACGCACCGGCTGCTGGCCTTCTCGCGCCGCCAGCCGCTCGATCCCAAGCCGACAGCGTTGAACGCCTTGATCGGAGGCCTGATCGACATGCTGAGGCGCACGATCGGCGAGACGGTCGAGCTGCGTACCGAGCTGGAGCCCGACTTGCCCGCAGTGCTGGTCGACGCCAACCAGCTCGAGAATGCGATCCTCAATCTCGCGGTCAACGCGCGCGATGCCATGCTGGGCGGCGGCATGCTGACCTTGCGCACCCGGGCCGAGCCGGCGCATGTCGTTCTGTCAGTCGCCGATACCGGAATCGGCATGTCGCCGGAAACGGCGGCGCGCGCGCTGGAACCCTTCTTCACGACCAAGCGCAGCGGACAGGGGACCGGGCTCGGCCTCGCTCAGGTGCACGGCTTCATCCAGCAATCGGGCGGCACGCTCGACATCTCGTCGGTCGAAGGCCAGGGCACGGTGATCGAGCTTCGCCTGCCGCGCCTGCCGGAGGGTACTACGACAGTTCACGTGCCCTCCGATGTCGGTCCGCTGGACTTCGATGGCGCCGGCCGGAGGGTGCTGGTGGTGGAAGACCAGCAGGGCGTGCGCGAGCATGTCTCCGAGACGATGCGCCAGCTCGGCTTCGAGGTCACGGCGGCGGGCGACGCGACGCTCGCAAGACGCTACCTCGACGGTCTGATCGAGGGCGGGCAGCGGGTCGACCTGATCGTCAGCGATATCGGCCTGCCCGGCGGCACCGACGGCTGGCAGCTTGCCGGCCTGGCGCGCCGGCTGATGCCCGGGGTCAAGATCGTGCTCATGACCGGCTACGCGCAGGTCAACAGCGAACCCCTGGATGCCAACACCGAGCTGCTGATGAAGCCGTTCGTTCGCGCGACCTTGGTCTCGCGCCTGTCGCGGCTGTTCGGCAGGCCAAGCTGAAGCGCCTCAGCGACGGCCATAGGCGGTGAAGACGTAATCGGTCGAGGCAGCGACCTTGTGGCAGGCCGCGCCGCAATCGACCCCGGTGCCGAATGGCTTGAACTTGGCCGTCGCCTCGTCGTAGTCGATCTGCGCATAGCCCCAGCCGTCGCTGGCGGCGAAGCGCTTGGCATCCTTCTCCATGAAGTCGATATGCTTCAGTCCGCCGGCGATCGAAGCACCGCCGGGCTGGGTCGGATCCTGGGTCCGCGACCACATGATCTTGGCCATCCTGGCGCCGTCGGGGAACGGCTTGCCGTTGCCGGGCGCGCCGGTGCGATAGGCCTCGATCATCGCCGGATTACCGAGGATCGCCTTGACCAGCTCGTCGGTCTGGCTGACCGCGATGACCGCCCAGTCCTCGTAGCCACGGAAGGCCGAGATCGACAATCCGTCGGGGATCTGTACGGCGTACTTGTCGGACTGGGGCAGGGACTGATTCTGGGATTGATTCTGGGCGACGATGGCCTGGCCGCCGAGAAGGACGGCGGCGGCCAGCATGGTCAGCATCAGCAGCGATGGAAATCTCTTCATGATGCAGTCCTCGGCAGCTTCCTGACGATGCGGCGAGGATGCGACAGAGGCGGGGTGGTGTCTATCGCACCATGGTATCGGTACGCCTCTTGGATTTACACATCACCTACAGGTGAAGCACAGCCACCTCTTTCATTCTCCTCTCTCCCGAAGCGGGGGAGAGGAGAACGAAAGCCAAGACAGTGGCTTGGTCATGTGCCGCAACGGATCGCGCGGAGCCGACACCACTCGAGCCAGAGAGACGAACGTCGGCTCAGTTGCTCTGCGTGTTCGGCTTCGGCTTCGGCTTCTTGGCTTGGCGTTTCGGGCCGGCCGTGCGCGGCACCGGCTTTGCCGCCTTTCCCGCCTCCAGTCGTTCGAGACGCTGGCCGACCCTGGTCTGCATCTCCTCCAGCTTCTGCTGAAGCCGCCGGTCCTGCGCCTTGAGCTGCTCGAGCTGCGCATTGAGGTTGGCGACCGATCGCTGAAGCTCGCCGAGGCGCGCGTCGACATTGCTGACCGTGCCGCCGCGTTGAGCATGAGCCGTCGTGAGAGGCAGCAAGGTAAAGGGGACGACGAGGGCGGCGACAATGGCGATGACGATGGTGACGGCGCGCGCGGAGGAGAATGGCCGGTGAAAATACCTTTTAAGCTCGGCGACTTTGCGCGCGCACCGCAGTATTTCCGAAGGCCGACGGGCTGAGAAAGCTTTGAGCGCGCTTTTGAACGTCATCTTGGATCGTGGCCGGCGTCGTCTTCAGACCGCTGATTGCGAGAACATTGGTATAGGCGATTGCAACAGGGGCGCACACCATAAGATTCACCAAATCTGCATTGAATCGTAAGGCTTTATTTTTGTCGCGACGCCGAGGCGACAGGCAAAGATCCGCGTCCGGGGCTTTCCAGCAGATCGAAGTGTGGTTTTGAAGCGTCCTAAGCCTCGAATGAATGTTGCGGGACAGATGAAGTTCTCGGGTTCGGGAATTGACTTACCTCGCTCTCTTGTTCATCGAAGAACGCACGGACTTTGGTTTGATGCGAGGTGATGCGCAGATGAAGAACATTCGGTCGATGTCCTTTGAAGAGCTGGTCAGAACTAGGGCAGAGATTGAGGCGGCGATAGAGCTTCATGCCGCGCAGGAAAGGCGAGACCTCATTGCCGCGTTGAAGCAGGTTGACTCGCAGCGGAAACCAAACGGTAAAGATGTCGCTCATGCCTTGAAAGGTCGGAAGCTGCCGGCCTTGTACCGCAATCCGGGCGACCGCTCGCAGACCTGGGCCGGTCGCGGCAACAAGCCGAGATGGCTGTCGGCGGCGCTCAAGCAGGGCAAGAAGCTGGAGAGCTTCGCCATCAAGTAGGCGCGCGAGGTCTTGCCGCAGACTGCGCCCACCGGCGTTGCCGGTGCTTTCGGCCCTCGCCCTTCGGTTCTCTAGGTAACCTTTCGCAGCCGTTCCGATATGCGTGCCCGATTGGCAGCCAGCGCCTCGGCCGTCGGTTGCCAATCCCTGCACCAGGTTTCGGGAAAGCCGTCCAGCAGGCGGTCGGTATCGGTGAAGGTCGGGCGGTAGCCGCGCGCCTTCATTTCGGCGACCAGCGCGGCCTGCCGTCGGGCGAGGTAGCCCAGCCGGCAATAGAAGAAGCGGACATGTCCGGCGCCGAGGCGGTACTCGACAGGGTTTCTCGGATCGTCGGGCAATTCCCCGCGGGCAATGGCGGCGCGCACCAGGGCGAAGATGCGGGGCAGCTCCCGGTACTCGGCAATGAGGTGCTGCGACGCAAGCTCGGACGGGGGAACGCAGTTGATCCGTGTCATCGATCGATGATGCCTTCCGACGGCGATGAAGTCAGGCGCCCCTGAAATCAGGCAACAGCCTCCGAAAAGTGATCCGCAAAGGCGCGCTCGATGCGCTCGATTTCAGGGGCGGTCAGAGCGGCGAACTCGTTGTCGGTCGCACGCTTCGAAAGGACGCCGTTGTTCTGGCGCAGGAACTGGAGGAGCAGGCCGACAGTGCGATCGGGCATGTCGACGATCTCGGAGACGGCGCGGCGGAAACCGTCATAAGCGCCGAGGAAGCGCGTCTCCGCCGGCAGGTCGACCTCGATCGTCCGGTCGACGCATTCGTAAAGGAACTGGGCGTGCGGCGTGGCGTCGAAGAAGCGGTAGAAATCTGCCGTGTCGTTCAGGACCTTCACATTGCCGGTGGCAGTCGGCTCCCAGCGGATCGACGGCAGCAAGCGGCCCGAATAGCTTTCCAGCGTATCGCGATAGTCCTTCATGCGGTCGAGGATGGCGGCGGAGACCGGAAAGACGATGCCGGGCGGGTTGAACCCGCGCTCGGCGAGAACATGATGGATCAGATAGCGGTGAAGCCGTCCGTTGCCGTCCTCGAAGGGATGGACGTAGACGAACCCGAAGGCCAGGACAGCGGCCGCGATGACCGGATCGAGAGTCTCCGCCGCCGTTCTGTCGAAGGCGATCAGTCCTCGGATCAGGTCCGGCAAGTCCTCGTGCCGTGCGCTGATATGGTCGGGAAGCGCCATGCGTGTATCGCGATCATGTTCTCCGACGAAGCCGCCTTCCTGCCGCAAGCCGAGGCGTACGAAGCGGGCGTCGCCGATGATGATGCGCTGCAGGCGGTCCAGTTCGTCGACGTCGATGGGACGGCGCCCGGCTTCGGCGATGGCCTGGCCCCAGCGCCGAATGCGATCCTGCGAGGGATGCTCGCCCTCGATGGCGAAGCTCGATTTCGAATCCTTGAGCAGGAGAAAAGCGGCGGCGCGCGCCATCAGGTCGGCCGGCACATTAGCCACGATCCGTCGGGCCTCCGCCGCCAGGTCGCGCTGGCGAAAGGCCTCGAGGGCCGGCGTGACCGCGACGAGCGGACAAAAGGACGGTGTGCCGGGAAGATTGTTCCGGACCCGGTGCCGCGTGGAAGTGACGCCGCGGCCGGCATAGTGCTGCTGCGGATCGACGACCGGCACGTAGGCGCTCGGGGGGGCGGTCGGCAGGTCGAGCGTCCGGCCGAGCAGCCATTCGTAGAGAAACCACAGGCGGCGGGCATAGGAGCCGGTGGGCGCCGCGCGCACGATCGCTTCGATCGCGTTGGCGCCGACCACGTGAAACAGGCGCTTCAGGATCAGAAGGTCCAACCCTTCGTACTTGAGCGCGAAGGTCAGGTGGCCGGCGAGGTCGGCAGAGGGGGCGTGGCGCGGGGTCAGGACCTGCCACCCGTCCTTCTCGTAAACGCGATGGCGTACGCCGATGGCCGCCAGGCGCCGAGGCAGAGGGAGGTCGAGCCCGAAAGCGTCGATCAGGGCCGCATAGCCTGCGGGCGTGGCCGTTTCGGGGAGGCGGCGCGTCTGAAAAATCGCAACCGGCCCTGAAAAACGATCCTTCGGGAGGTTTTCCATGAAATTTGCTCTCGCAGGCCTGCAGCACCCTAGCCTACGATCGAAAAATACCGTGAAAAATCTCAACAATCCATGAAAATTGGTATCTATACGAAAAATCCATGAATTTCTATTGAAAATCGGGACTCAATCCTCAGAACCGGCCGCCGACATCAGGATCGCACTGACAATCTCGGCCGTGGTCGGCAGCAGTGCGGACCGGCTGTCATCCGCTGCGTCGTCCGGTGCTGCATCCGGCGACAGGCCGGCCACCGAGAGATCCTCGAGCTCGTCGGCAGTCGGCAGGCCGGCCAGCACTTCGGGGCAGTAGAGGCGTATCAGCATCGTGGCGCTGCGGTGACGCAGCATCTGCTCGGGCAGCGCCACGTACCGGGCATTGCGAGTCCAGCCTTCCGCCCGGGCCAGGGCGAGCGACGCCTGCGCTGCCACGTCCTCGCCGGTATGGGCCAGGGTGGCGCGCGCGGTGACCGCGAGGGCGTCGCTGCCCCGGCCTTCGATCTGCCAGCGAATGCGTCCCTCGAAGACGCCGCTGCGCCAGGCGCGAGCGATCACGTAGGG
>JAFKGI010000082.1 GCA_017307785.1 Vulcanimicrobiota bacterium
ACGAACTCGTCATCGACTTCAAGCGCACCAACCTCGTCCGTCTCAGGAACTCGTAAGATGCCTTTTCTCACCGAAGAACGCCGCATGATCCAGGAGCAGGCGCGCGAATTCACGCTGAACGAAGTCCTGCCGGTCGCCAACAAGCTCGACCCCGAAAAGGGCGAGATCCCGATGGATCTGCGCGAGAAGATGGCTGAGCTGGGTTACTTCGGCATCCTGATCCCCGAGCAGTATGGCGGGCTGGGCCTGGGCTGCTCCGAGTACTGCCTAGTGACCGAGGAACTGTCGCGCGGCTGGATGAGCGTCGCCTCGATCATCGCCCGCGGCAACCTGCTGATCGGCTCGCACGAGATGAGCGAGGAGCAGCGCAGCCGCTACCTCCCCCGCATGGCCAAGGGCGAGTTCCTCGGCGCTTTCTCGATGTCCGAGCCGAACGCGGGCTCCGACATCTCCAACATCTCCTGCCGCGCCCGGAAGGACGGTTCCGGTTACCTGATCAGCGGCAACAAATACTGGTGCACCTTTGCCGACGGTGCGGACTTCATGATCATCATCGCGCGCACGTCCGACGCCCCGCCGGGCAAGCGCCATCTCGGCCTGTCCATGTTCTTCGTCGAGAAGAAGCGCGGCGAGCTGCCGGCCGGCTGCAGCGGCGCGCCGATTCCCAAGATCGGCTACTTCGGCTGGAAGACCTGGGAACTGGCCTTCGACAATTTTCGGGTCGATGCCGCCGACCTGATCGGCAAGGAAGGCGAGGCGTTCTACTACGCCACCTCGGGCCTGGAGACCGCCCGCGCCCACACCGCGGCGCGCGCCATCGGGCTCGCCCAGGGGGCCCTCGACGATTCGATCCAGTACGCCAACGACCGCAAGCAGTTTGGCCATTCTATCTCCGACTTCCAGGCGATCCGCTTCAAGATCGCCGACATGGCGACCCAGATCGAAGCCGCTCGCCAGCTCATGTATTTCGTCTGCGAGCAGATCGACACCGGCCAGCGCTGCGACAAGGAGGCGTCGATGGTGAAGCTGTTCGCCTCGGAGATGGCTGAACGGGTCACCAGCGAGGGCCTGCAGATCCATGGCGGTGCCGGCTACACGACCCTGCATGCCATCGAGCGCCACTGGCGCGACGCCCGCCTCACAAAGATCTTCGAGGGCACCTCGGAAATCCAGAAGCGCATCATCTCCGACCGGCTGCTGGGTCGCGGGAGGAACTGATGAAAGTCTCCGCCCTTACCGGCAAGGCCAGCTACTTCGAGGATTTCGTCGTGGGCGACGTGATGAAGCATGCCCGCGGCAAGACGGTAGAGCCGCTGGAGCAGGTCTGGATCACCAACGTGACCATGAACACCGCCGAGGCTCACTTCAACGAGCACCTGACCCAGTCGATGCCCTACGGGCAGCGACTGGGCTTCGGTGGCGTCACGATCTCGATCTGCATCGGCCTCGCCGCCGAGGACACCGCCGAGAACGCGCTGATGGAGCTCGGCATGGACAAGATCCGGCTCAAAGGGCCGCTGCACCATGGCGACACGCTCTACTGCTACACCGAGGTGCTGGAGAAGACCGATGGCAAGCAGCCCGACGCCGGCATCGTGCGCTTCAAGCATTACGGCGTGAACCAGGACGACAAGCACATCTTCGAGGGCGAGCGCACCGTGCTGATCAAGCGGCGCAGCCACTGGGGAGACAAGTGAGCGTCGACTCTCCTCTCGGCGCCCTCGACGGGGTCCGCATCATCGACCTCACGCAGATGCTGGCCGGCCCGTTCTGCACCATGCTGCTGGCCGACCAGGGCGCCGAGGTCGTCAAGGTCGAGCCAATCGACGGCGACCATACGCGCATCATCGGCCCCTACCATGCCGACGACCGGCTGAAGGCGTTCGGCGGTTACTTCGCCTCGGTCAACCGCAACAAGAAGTCGATCGCCATCGACCTCAAGAAGCCCGAGGGCCGCGACCTCGTGATCCGACTGTGCCAGGACGCCGACGCCGTGGTCGAAAATTCGCGGGCCGGCGTCATGGAGCGGCTCGGCCTTTCCTACGAGACGCTGCGCGAGGCCAATCCCAAGCTGGTCTATGCCACGATCCGCGGCTTCGGCGACCGGCGGACCGGCGCCAGCCCCTATGTCGACTGGCCGGCCTACGACGTCGTCTCGCAGGCCTTCGGCGGCGTCATGGCCATCACCGGTCCCGACAAGAACACGCCGCTGAAGGTCGGGCCCGGCATCGGTGACCTGATGCCCGCCACCATGTGCGCGGTGGGCCTGGTCAGCGCCATCTTCCGCGCCCACAAGACCGGCAGGGGCCAGTTCGTCGATGTCGGCATGGTCGATGCCATCCTGTCGATGTGCGAGCGCATCGTGCACCAGCACGCCTATACCGGCGGCGTGCCCGTGCCCGAGGGCAATCACCATCCCCTGCTCTGCCCGTTCGGCATGTTCCCGGCCAAGGATGGCTTCATCACCATCGCCGCCCATGCCGACGCCCACTGGCCGATCCTGTGCCGGCTGATCGGCCGGCCGGAGCTCGGCACCGCCCCGCGGCTCGGCACGGTGCAGGACCGGCGCGCCAACCAGGACGAGATCATCGCCGCCGTGTCGGCCTTCACCAGCCGGCACACCAAGCAGGAGCTGCTGCAGCATTTCGGCGGTCAGGTGCCTTTCGCGCCAGTGAACGACGTGCGCGACGTCTTCGCCGACCCGCATTTTGCGGCGCGCGACATGGTGGTGCGGGTTCCGCATCCCGGCCTCGATGTCGAGACCGCGATCGCCGGGGTGGCCATCAAGATGACGGAAACCCCGGGGCGCGTGCGCCATCGCGCCCCCTTGCTGGGCGAGCATACCGACGCGTATCTGGGATCGATCGGTTGCAGCGCAGGCGACATCGCCCGCCTGCGCGCCGACAAGATCGTTGTCTGAGGAGAACAGAATGACCGACCGTCAACCCCGCCGCCCCCGCCGCGTCCAGCTTTCGACGCCCGGCTCCAGCGAGAAGATGATCCAGAAGGCGTCGGAGTCGAAGGCCGATCACGTCTTCCTCGACCTCGAAGACGCCGTCGCTCCCAGCCAGAAGCGCGATGCCCGCAAGAAGATCGTCGAGGGCCTGAAGTCGCTCAACTGGACGGGCAAGACGCGCTGCGTGCGCATCAACGACCTCACCACCGAGTACGCCTTCGAGGACATCATCGAAGTGGTCGAAGGTGCCGGCGAGCATCTCGACACGATCATGATGACCAAGGTGCTGACGCCGGCCGACGTGCTGTTCGCCGACAAGCTGCTGCATCAGCTCGAGAAGAAGCTGAAGCTCAAGCGCCGCATCGGCCTCGAGGCGCTGATCGAGGAAGTCGAGGGCATGCAGAACGTCGATGCCATCGCCAAGTCGACGCCGCGGCTCGAGTGCCTGGTGTTCGGCATGGGCGACTTCTCGGCCTCGATGGGCGTAAACAACAAGAATGTCGGCGAGACCGAGGGCTATCCGGGCGACATCTGGCACTATGCCCGCTTCCGCCTGATCATGGCCTGCCGTGCCGCCGGCATCGATCCGGTCGACGGTCCGTTCGCCGACTTCAAGAACCCCGATGCCTATCGCGAGGAGTGCACCCGCTCGATGACGCTGGGCGCCGTCGGCAAGTGGGCGATCCATCCCTCGCAGATCGACATCGCCCTCGAGGTCTTCTCGCCCAAGGCCGAGGACATCGCCCGCGCCCGCAAGCTCGAAAAGGCCTATGCCGAAGCCGAGGCCAAGGGCCTGGGCGCCATCAATGTCGACGGCATCATGGTCGACGTCGCCTCGATCCGCATCCTGCGCAACACCATCCTGAACAAGGCCGACCTTTTCGGGATGTAAGCCTGCTCCCATGAAGCGCGCGATCATCCCCGTGGCCACCATGCTGGCCATTCAGGTGATGGTCTCGCTCTCCGTGCTGTCGCTCAGCGTGATGATGCCGGCGGTCGCGAAAGATCTCGCGATCGATCCCAAGCTGGTCGGCATCTTCACCGCCATCATCTATGCCGTGGCCGCCGCCACGGCACTGGCGGCCGCCGGTCCCATCCTTCGTTTCGGATCGGTCCGCCTCTGCCAGGCGGCCCTGCTGATGGCCGCCCTCGGCCTCGCCTTCAACGCACTCGCCCTGGTGGCCGCGACCGTGCTGGCCGTGGTCTGCATCGGGGCCGCCCAGGGGCCGCTCAATCCGGCGTCGGCGCACGTCCTGGCGCAGCGGGTACCGCGGGAGTATTTCGGCACCGTCTTTTCGATCAAGCAGACCGGCGTACCGGTCGGCTTCGCCCTGGCCGGCCTGGTCTTTCCGCAACTCCTGGAATGGGTCGGCTGGCGCGGCGCCAGCCTGGTGGCCGCCGGCGGCGCTGTCCTGGCAGCCCTCGCCATCGAGCCGTTGCGCCGCGGCCTTGACGTCGTGGCAACCGCCGGCAGGCCCACAGCTGGGATCTGGCAGTCGATCCGCTTCGTCCTGGGGCACGATCAGCTGCGCGTGCTGGGTTGGTCGGCTTTCGTCTATGTGATCGCCCAGCACACCTTCACGTTCTACCTCGTCACCTACCTCTATGAGCACTGCCGGTTGACCATCGTCCAGGCAGGCTTCCTGCTGTCGCTGTCCCAGCTCATCGGCACCGGCGTCCGCCTGGTGAGCGGCGGCATGGGCGATCGCCTCCCGCGCATGCAACTGCTGGGCTGGACCGGAATCCTCATGACCGCAGGCTGTGTGGCAATCGGCCTGCTGCAGCCCGATTCGCCCTTCTGGGTCATCGCCGTCGTGGTGATCGCCTATGGCGGCGTGGTGATCAGCTGGAACGGCACGTCGCAGGCCGAGTTCGCCCACCTCGCGCCGCCCGGCGAAGCCGCGGCCGTCGCCGCCGTGCAGACGGCACTCGCCTTCTCCGGCGCCGTCTTCGGGCCGCCGATCTTCGCGCT
>JAFKGI010000002.1 GCA_017307785.1 Vulcanimicrobiota bacterium
TCTCGGGATGCTTGATCAGCTCGTTGGCCGCATGGTAGGCGCCAAAGCTGCTACCTACGGTGGCAATCGGCATCTTGCCGTTGCAGTCGTGATAGATCAAGGGCACCAACTCCTCGGTGACGTGGCGATCATAGAGAGCCTGGCGATGAGCCCGCTCCGGAGCGGAGATCTGACGATTCATCCAGCTCTCGCGATTGATGGCCGAAACACAGAACAGCTTGACCATTCCCTGTTGAATGAAAGGCCCGAGCGTGTCGAGCATCCCCTGGCGCTCGTACTCTTCGAAGTCCTGATCGGCGGTCGGGAAAACCATCACGGGAACGCCAAAATGCCCGTAGATGGCTACGGGCATCTGTCGGTTCAGGACCTGGCTTTGATAGGGGACTTTGGTGACCCGCATTAGCGAGTCAGGGCCTCGTTCAGAACCTCACGTCCTTCAAGTCCCTGCAGCCAGAACTCGGGATAATTCTGACAAGCCTTGAGACCCGGGCAGGTCAGGCAGCGCTTGGTGCGCATGTTGACTTCACGGATGCGGCGATCACGGCACTGCGGATCGAAAAACTCGTGGTCGTCATAGTAATTTTCCAGATAATGTTCGCTGTAATTCGGCACGATTCACTCCAAGTTCGGTTCCAGCGGGTTGCAGGGCAACCCAAGTCGGGAAGTTTATCTCCTACGCGTAAGGATGTCAAACATGACCTTTGGCCTTCGCAAATGGCGAGAAGAGATGCTTCTTCTTCATGAAATACCCCTCTACCGTGTGAAAACTGAGATAGCTCACCAGGCAAGCCACCACCAGCGTGCTGCCATTGACGATAGCCAGGCTGGTCGGGTCGCGAAAGTCTAAACCCAGGCGCCCGAACCCCTGCACCAGCCACCACTGCACGATGCGGTGATACATATAGAGGCCGTAAGTGTACTTGGAAAAGTTCACCATCGGTTTGATACGACCCCAACTGAACCGGTGATGCTGATAGACGATCTGAGAAATCATCAGCCAGCAACAGAAGAAGGCGGTGAACGGACCGTAAATCGGCATCCACAGCTTGTTCTCCAAAGACCAGTATCCGATCCAGAACATCAATCCGAAAAATAGCAAAGTCAGCAACATCACCAGGCCATAACCCAGCCCCCGCAACGGGCGCTCCAAAGCCTGGGGACGGGCGTAGTAGAGACACCCCAGCAGAGTGCCGCTGGAAATATAGAGAAAACAGGGGATCGTGTGATTGCTCCAGGTCACCACATCGTCCCAGTAATAGAACTGGGAAGCCCAGGCCAACAGCCAGAACAGGACTCCCCCCCAGCGCAGCCCCACCACTCCGAAAAAAACGAAGACCAGCGGCCAGATCAGATAGAACTGCTCTTCGATGCCGACCGACCAGAGCAAGGACAACTGGGAGTTCGTAACCAGGCCTGGCGTATGGGTCAGGCGCAGCAACTCGAAGTTCGGCAAAAAGAACAAATAGGGCCAGAGTCGCTCGTCCAGATGACCGGGATAAAACCCGAACATGTATCCGAGCACAATAAAATAGCAGGGCCAGATGCGTAGAATTCGGCGCACGTAGAAGTTGCGCAGCGAGAAGCCGCCCGTGCTCTCTAATTCTCGAAGCATCAGATAGGTGATGAGGAATCCGCTCATGGCCATAAACAGGCGCACGCCGAAGATGCCGTTACCGAAGAGGAAAGCCAGAACCGCCATGGGCAGACCCTGCAGGTCGGGCTGGGCAGCCAGACGGTCCACCGAGACCTCCCAAAGCAGGTGAGTGGAGATGGGAAAGAAGCAGGCAAAGGTGCGAACGGCATCGAGACTGGAGAAATGGGCCTTGGAGTTGCTCACGAGCGTCCCGGACCCCACTTCCACTCCTGATTCAGAACCTGGGTCGAGACCGGCTGGCCTAACTCCACAATCCATTCTTCCAGCACCAGACCCTCGCGCACCCCCAGATTCTTGGAGACCCTTTGAAAGTACAGGGGCAGAGCCTGGGGAGCGGTGGTGGCCAGGGCTCGCACCAGCACGACCGTCCAGGTATAGCGGGCGCCTTCTCCGGGGACGTCGCTCCAAAGCAGTCGGCCGTGTTCATCGCGCAAGCGAAAGAAGACGGCGAAATTCGGCGGAGTCGGAGAAAAGGTATTGTATCGATGATTGAGGCCCAGATTGTCGACCAGGACCTGAAAGGCCCGGAAAGGCAGCCACCCTAGCAACACCTGGCGCGTCCCGTAGGCCGTCGACTCGAGCGCCGCCAGTCCCGGCACCGGTGAGCGCAAGGATGGCTCTTCGGGATAGACGCGGTGGACCGGCAGCGCCGACCAGAGGATCATGGCCGCGTGCAAAGCCACCCAGATTCGCTTGGGGAGAGCAGGGGATGGCGACTCGGGCCTGGAGCGGGCCGGTAGATACATCAGATAGAGCGCCATCATGGCGGGCGGATACAGACCCACGTCGTAAAAGAGCCAGAGTCCCGTATGCATGACAAGTCCGATGGCGATGGCCAGTCTTCGGGTCGGCCACCACAACAACCAGATCGGAAAGGTCAACTCCCAGCAAAGGACCAGCCAGGTCGACAAGGCCATCAAGCCCGCCCACAGACTCCCGGAACCGGGGGCCCACTCGGCCAGACGGCTGAAGTTCGGGTTCTGAGTGACCCTCAACAGAGCGCTGCCGTCCCACCAGTTGATACCCATCAACTTGTAGAAGCCGCTTTCCAGGTAAATCACCATCTGCAAAAGCTGCAGCACTCGCACCGGTCCACTCCACAGGCTCTGTCGACGCCACCATCCGAAGCGGGAATCCAAAGACCATTCTCGTCCGCAGGGAGTCCAGAGCAAACACAGCAGAGCGCATTGCACCACCTGCAACCCTCCTTCGCTGGTGGCCCAGGCCAGGTGATTGCGAAGATTGAGGAGCACCAGCCACAAACCCAAAAGCGAGACCGGGGTCAGCAAACCCACCAGGCTGGTCAAGCCGCAGACAAACCCCAGTCCGAGAAAGAGGCGCACGCTCTCGGGCGAGCGTCCAACCAGCCAATCCGTCCAAAGCGAGGGCCGAACCATCACGGGGCCGCCCAGCCATTGACTTTCCTGCAGAGCCAGCAAAATCGCGGCCACTCCCAGAGCGGCAAAAGCGATACGCATGCATGCGAGTGTTCGAGGACAGAGAGGGGCGGCAAGCCAGCTCAGCAGCCTATCCTTGGTCGCGCCCATAGAGGTCGTGCTTCTTGGCTCGACCGACTCACGCCTTTGCCACGCGGCCGGATCACGAATTGGGCGAATTTGACCAGTCCGACAGGAAAAGGAACGCCCTCGACTAACACCGAGCCTTTAAGACAGTTCTACGGTTCTGGGTTACCAGAGGAGGGCCTTTCGGTGTTCGGTAGTTTATTCGGCGGTAAGCCCAAGAAGGCGCAATTCAAGCTGCAACCCCGTCAAGAGGTTGAAGTAGAGATGCAGGTTGGCAACAACGGCGCCTATGAGGCCTATTTTGTGCAGGTGCAAGAAGTGCACAAGAAACGGGTGGTCCTGCAGATCCCCGGCAGCGAACGCAAACCGATGCGCGTGGGCGACGGTCAGGAAGTCACCATCTCGACCCTGATCGACGACAACCTGGTTTCCTACAAGGGCTTCGTTATGGGAGCGCGTGACCGCGACTTCGACGTGATATATCCCCCCAAAGAGAAAGACGTGGAGGAACTGAGCTTTCCGCCGCGCGACGACGATTTCAAGATCGAGGTCAACATCTCGGTCGAGTTCCGCGCCATGTCCACCGCCCATACCCAGGTGGCCAAAACCCACAGCGTGACCAACAACGGCCTTTTCCTGATCACCAATCTGCCCATCCCGAAGGCCACCCAACTGTTGATGGAAGTGGAGATCCCCAACGGCTCCGAGATCAACACCAAGGGCAAGGCGCTCTCCAGCGTGGAGGACAGCTCCAGTGGTCGCCGTCAATACATTACCGAAGTAGAATTTGACTCCGACATCTCCGACAAGGACCGTGCCTCGCTGATTCGTTGCGCCATGTTCTTCAAGGCCCGTCAGAACCGCGCGGAAAAGCGTCTGGCCGAGGGCGGCTAAAGCCCGCAAGACCCGTCGGCCCAAAAAGAAAGAGACCCGAGCCAACTGGCCGGGTCTCTTTTACTTTCAGGCGAGGCTTAGCGCTTGTTGGCTTTGCCTCGCACGGCGCGCTTCTTCGCATTCAGCTCGGCCGTTTCTTCGGCCGGCGTGGGTGGGGCGGCGACTTCCAGGATGAGAGAAGCCAGCGGACCGACGTGCACGGTCAGTACGCCGTCCACCGGAACGACAGTCTTCTCCACCATTTCCACACCGCTGCCCCCGAAGCGATGCTCGTCACTATTGATGACGACCTTGCAAGCCTCGGCGAAGGGGACCGGAATGGCATATTCCTTTACTTCAGCCGTCGTGTTCAGAACAAACACCAGGCGCGCGTCCCCTTCTCGGCCCTGGCGCATCCAGCTCAGCAAGCAGCGCTCGGCGTTGTCACAGTCCAACCAGCGGAAACCTTCGGGACGCGAATCGAAGCGGTAGAGCGCCGGATAGCGACGGTACAACTGCTGCAAAGCGGTGGTGTATTGCAACAGACCGCGATGCTTCTCATTGCCCATCGCCTCCCAATCCAGCGATCGCTCCTCACTCCACTCACGCCACTGACCAAACTCACTGCCCATGAACAGCAGCTTCTTACCGGGGTGGCCCAACTGGTGAGCATACAGGGTGCGCAGATTGGCGCGTTTCTGCCACTCGTCCCCCGGCATTTTGTCCAACATCGACTTCTTCAGATGCACCACTTCATCGTGCGAGAACGGCAGCAAGTAGTTCTCCGAGTAGTGGTACATCATGCCGAAGGTCAACTGATGATGATGCCAGCGACGGTGGATCGGCTCACGCGCGAAATAGTCCAGCACGTCGTGCATCCAGCCCATGTTCCACTTGAAAGTGAAGCCCAGGCCACCTTCCGCTACCGGATGGGTCACGCGTGGAAAGGACGTCGACTCCTCCGCAAAGGTCATCACGTCCGGATACTCCTCGCCCAGGACGCGGTGCAGTTCTTGCAAGAAAGAGATAGCCTCGAGATTCTCTCGACCGCCGTGCATGTTAGGCAGCCACTCCCCTTCCTTGCGGCCGTAGTCCAGATAGAGCATCGAGGCGACCGCGTCGACTCGCAGACCATCGATATGGAAGTGCTCGATCCAGAACAGCGCGCTGGAAATCAAGAAGTTGCGGACCTCGTTGCGTCCATAGTTGAAAATCAGCGTGCCCCACTCGGGATGAGCGCCCTGGCGCGGATCAGAGTGTTCGAACAGATGGGTTCCGTCAAAGTAGCCCAATCCGTGACCATCGGTGGGAAAGTGGGCCGGCACCCAGTCCAGGATCACGCCGATACCGGCCTGATGGAGCTGGTCGACCAGGTAGCGGAAATCATCGGGAGTCCCATAGCGAGCCGTGGGCGCAAAGTAGCCGGTCGCCTGATAACCCCAGGAGCCGTCGTAAGGAAACTCGGTGACCGGCAGTAGCTCCACGTGAGTGTAGCCGATGCGGCTCAGGTGATCGATCAACCGCGGCGCCAGCTCGCGATAGGTCATCCAGCTGTTGTCCAGATTGCGCAGCCAGGATCCAAGATGAGCCTCATAAATCGAGATGGGCGACTCCAGCGGCTTACTCTCTTTGCGCAGTGCCAGCCAGTGCTCATCGCCCCACTGATAGCGGTCCAGATCGTAGATCACCGAAGCGTTGGAGGGGCGTAGCTCTCCTTGAAAGGCGTAGGGGTCGGATTTCTCGAGAAGTCCGCCGTTGCGGGCCGTAATACAGTATTTGTAGCTCGTGCCTTCTTCCAACCCGGGCAGAAAGGCCGACCAGATGCCCGTCTCGCGGTCGAAGTGCTGCATAGGCGTGGCGTTGCGACTCCAGCCGTTGAAGCTGCCCATCAAGTGGACTCTTTCCGCGTTGGGAGCCCAGACCGCGAAGTGCACGCCGCGCAGGCCGTCGATATTACAAAGATGGGCGCCCAGCTTGCGGTAACTGCGGAAAAGCTTGCTGCTGTTCCAAAGATAGCGGTCCACGTCGGACATTGTGGTGTGTTGAAGCGTAGTCATGTTGATGGCTTCTCCTTGTAGTGTGCGTCATACACCATGTAGCCTGAGTCGCGAGGCCTAAACCTCTTTTTTTCCTCCGAGGGGTTCTTGTAACATCGTTGAAAGCGATTCAAATGCGTCGTTCCGTCCTCGTCGCCTGGATTTTTCTGGCAACTCTCCTCTCGGTAGGAATCCTCAGCGTGGTTTTCTACGACCGGCTACCCTGGGTCGGGACTCATTTCGTTCACAAAGACATCGGACGCACCACGCGCTGGTCCGTGCTGCTACAAATCCAGGAAGGCAGCGCCCTGGGGAACCAGGCCAGCCTGGAAGATGTCCCCACTCCCAGCAAAGAAGCCGAACTCAAGGGCGTTTTTCTGCAGCAGGGCGAAGCCGCAGGCCAGGAATGGGCCCAACAGCTCCGCATGGAGTCCCTGGAATCCGTTCAGTACAGCTGGGAACAGAAAGACAACAAAGAACTTCTCAAATGCCTGATCGATGCGCGAGTGGGGCCACTCGGAGGCCTGCGCAACCTGGAAGTCAAGCCGGCCAGCCGCTCCCTCTGGCTACGCCAGGAACTGCTGTCCAGCTGGATGCAAACGCTCTGGCCCCAGTTCCCGACCCGCGGACTCGAGCCCAAAGCCACCTGGAATTCCAGCGTCCCCTTCAAGATTCAGGCCCGCGAACTGGCCAATCCCGTCGACGCTCGCTGGGACTGCACCTGGACCTTTCGCGGCATCTCCAATGACTCCAATGTGCCCCTGGCCATGATCGACGTGCAGGCCAACGCCAGCAGCCAGGGTCATGCACTGGACGGCACCTTCAAGGGTGAAGTAGCCTACGCGGTGCCCACTCAACAAGTGGCCGCCACCCGAGGCGCTTTCCAATTACGCTACGCCATTCCCACTCAAGCCACCGAGCAGTCCACCGTCGTCCTCCAGGAGTGCCTGCAAATCCAGTTCCAAACCCTGCGACTTATCCAGACCGCCCCGAAGACGCCTTAAGGGCCAGTTTGAGTTCGGCCAGCAAGACTCGCGCTTGCTGATGCTCGGTCGAAGTGCTGGGTCGACCGGCATAAGCGACCATCTCGTGGAGTTCCACCAATCTCTGCAAGGACTCCAGGCCGGCAGCAGCTGCTCGCTGTCTGGGCGACTGACCGGGCGGAGCCGGTCCGAGCAACTGCCAGGCTTCCAACACCGCCGCCACCACCGGGTCCAGACGAGGCCGTGGCGCCAGGGCTCGCAACCCGGCCACACCCAGCAGGCCCAGGCCGATTCCCAATAACCAGAGAGCCAGGCGACTGGCGGAGATGCCCAGCTTGTCGCTCAGATACTGCAGGACCGCCAGGCCCAGCCAGCGATTGCGAGGCGCTGAGTCACTGTTCAGCTCGGGAGTCAGATCGCCACCCGGAGTTGGGTCGAACGTCATCCAGCCGTATCCCGGAATGTAGACCTCCACCCAGGCGTGAGCCTGGTCCCCATAGACTTCTCGGAAGCCGCTGAACGGATTGTAGGTGCCGGGCAAAAAGCCGGTACAGTAGCGGGCGGGAATCTTCTGGCTACGGCACATTACGGCCATAGCCGAGGCGAAATGCTCGCAGTAACCGCGGCGGCTCTCGAACAAGAAAGCGTCAACCGCGTCCTGATTGTCGGGGAAACGCGGTATCTCCAGGTCGTAGGCGTAGTTCGTGCTCAAGTAAAGCGCAATCGCGGAAGCGCGATCATAATAGCCATTGCGTCCGGCTGTCACCTGGCGACTCAAGTCGCGGACCCGGGACGGCAGATTGTCCGGCAACTGCAAGTAATTGCCGAGTTTGCGCAGTTCCGGATCGCGTCGAGGCAACCGACTCAAGCGCCGGGCCGACATGTGGGATTGGCGACTCACCACCGAGTAAACCATCTCCTTGTCCAAAACGAAGGGCGCCCGCAAACATCCCGCCCGATCCTGATAGAGAATCTGGGATGGAAAGAACACCTGATAAGCGTCTGGGGAGAACAACACCAGATTGGATAGCGGTCGGTCGATATAAAAAATCTGCACGACGTCGGTGGCGTTGCTGGCCGTCGGCATGAAAGTAAACGGAGGATTGACCACGTTCAGGGTCTGCAATTCCTCTTCGGACTGCGCCCAGAACTGGCCGTCGTAGGTGTCGAAAGTCAGGCCTCGGAAATAACATTCCACGTTACTACGCACCTGGAAGACCCGTTCGTGATCCAGCTTTCCACGGGTCTGCAGATCGACGATCGAACTGAACCCTCCGTAACCGCTGGAATTGAACCGCGTCTCCTTGCGCATCTGCTCTTTGGACAACTGGGCCGGGTAGTAAGGGCTTTGCACCTCCCCCTTACTAGCCTCGGATTGGTCCATGCGATTCTGCATACTCATGGGCAGGGCACGAATGCGAAAGCCCTCCAGGCGCGGCATCAACAGGACCACCAGGAGGCCGCAGCTCAGCACGGAGAGACTCAACCCGAGGGCGCCACGCCAGGAGGGGACGCGACTGCCGCGGGCCGGTCTCCAGCCGGTGCGCTCCCCGACCAGTGAACGCACATTCCAACGCAAAGCCACTACGGCGCTCAAGTAATACACCGCCAGGTAGATGGCGAAAGTCAGGCTGATGCTGAGAACCGCCGCGACCGCCATCAAAATCAGGGCTGACAGGAGGGAATAGCTCAGATCTTTGCGGGTGGGCAAATCACAGCTATGCAGCGCCTGCAACCACATCAAAAGCTGAGCCAGAGGCTCGCGGGGGTCATAGAAATTATGGGAGAGACCGGTAAAAAAGTTAACCAGAGCCACGACCATCAACACCGAGAGAGCGGCCTTGATCTCCCAGTTGTTGCGCCGCCGCAAGCGATGACTGATCCACATTCCGAAGACAGTCATGGCCAGGCAAGGCCAGAAAAAAAAGGGCCAGTCCAGTTGCTCGGCAGTGGCCACCAGAGCCACCGTCACGTTGACTCCCACCCAGAAACGAAAGGCCGCCGAGTCTTCGGGAACTCGCTTGAGACTTTTGAGGAACTCGATCCAACCCTTAAGCAAGACGTCGCTCCTGGGCGGCCCGATCCCCAAATTCGAAGATGCGCGGCGCCCCGCTCGGGCAGGGGCCCAACCAGAAGTCGATGCGCGTCCAACCCTCGGCCGCGTTCCAGACAGGTGCGGCCTGACAAGGCAGCAAATCGGCGTAAGCCAAAGCTTCGGGCTGGTCGGTGGTCCTCCAGGAACCGTCGGCCTGCGGAACCAGCAACTGGACCGGCCAACTCGACTCTCGAGCGTGGGCGTAGTAAGTGTAGACCCAATCCAGCATTTCCTCAAAAGCCTCGAGCTCTTGCAGGCATTCCGGATGACAACCCCAGCACAGCACCAACTGGAGCGCGCCGCCTTGAGAGAACTCGCGAACGACCAGCTCGCCGGTACGAGCACTGGTGGCCCAGTGAATGGAACGCACGTCGTCTCCCACCTGATACTCGCGCAATCGGCGCAGGTCGCCATGCCCCGACGGCTGCCCCCGACGCTCGCCCAGCGTTCCCCGAGAAAAAGCCTGAATCGCTTCCTGACTCATCTGCAGTCTACGCGGCAGAACGTGAAGCGGTTGACTCAACTTGGGAACCAGGGCTCGCCTGGCGGCAAACCAGGCCAGGGGACCGTAGCAGGTAATCTCTCCGTCCAACCAGTCATAGACGCCGCGGCGCTCGGCCACTAACCAGACGCGTTGCTCCCGCGCATTGAGCTCAAGCAGAGCGGTCGGGCGCCCCTGCTGATCCAGGACCAGACCTTGCAGCGGTCGCCAGTAAGCGGGGTAGCCCCGGGATGCGGACTCCCAACTCAGAGTGGCCGCAAACCCCTGGCCGCGCGGCGCGCTGGTGGGCACCCACAGGCGAAAGCCGGCGGGCCGCAGGGCGCGCCGTGAAGTCCACCAGCCGGTGATCAAGGACCCAAAAATCGTGCCGGAGAGCAAGTAAACCCAGCCCGTCTGAGTATTGCTGGCCACCAGGAAGAGCACCAGCCCGATGGTGACCAGACTCAGTTCGTCGACGTAGCGGAGCAGCGAACGGAGTTTACTCAGGCTTACCCTGCAGGCCCTTGACCAGGCGGGCGATGGTAGCTTGAGCGCGTAGCAACTCCTTGTCGAGCGGCATCTTCTGGTAGAGATTGCGCTCGAGCGCTTCGTTGACCACCATGCGGGTGGCTTCCCAGCCGACCACCTGGGGTTGGACCTGAGCACGAGCGAGTTCGCCGGTGATCACCGTCCGTCCCGGCCGAGCCTTCAGGTATTCCAGGTAAACCGGGTCGTTATAGGTGCTGTTGCGCACCGGCAGGTAGCCGGTGGCGATGGCCCAATCGCGCGTCGCCTCGGGGGAGGTCAGGAAGCGCAACAGTCGCACACCGGCGCGGCGCTCTGATTCCCCGGACTTGTTGAATATCGACAGCTGAGTCCCGGTCAACTGAATGCGGTCGCCCGCCCCCCGCGGCAGCGGATAAATGGCCAGACGGTCTCCCAGCTTGCTCTCCAGGGTCGCCAGCTTAGCGCTGGTGTCGATCAGGAAGGGCAGCTTGCCGTCCACAAAGAGACGATAGGCCTCGGGCCCGAACAGGCAGTTGCCGTCCTGACCCGCCAATCCCTGTAGATAGCCACCACTGGACATTCCCAGGGGCCCGGCGAAAGTGGGACGCTTCTGTGCGTCAAAAAACTTACCGCCCTGGGAGACAAAGTGCATATCAAAGAGGTCGAAGGGAGTCGGCGCGGCTACGACACCCCGTGGGAACTGCTCTTTCAGCTTGACGCAGGCGACTCGAAACTCACTCCAGTTCTGGGGAGGGTCTTTTTCTTCAAAGAGGTGGCGATTGGCATACAAGGTCCACAAGCTCTTGTTGAAAGGCACCGAGTAGCGCTTGCCGTCGGCGTGAGTCGAGGCCTTGAGGAAGACGGCCGGCATGTCTTTCCAGGCGCCACCCAGTTGAGAGTCGAGCGGCACCAGTTGCTTGACCTCGGCCATCTGAGTTACCCAGTTCTCGTACATCTGGGCTACCACCGGCGGCTTACCTTCCCCCAAAGCCTGCAGCAGGTTTTTGTATAGCTCTCCGTAGTCGTTGCCGGCTTTGCGAGGGTCGGTGAAGGCGCGCAGGTCGACCACAATCTCGGGATTCTGTTGCTGAAACTTCCCCACCAGCTCTTGCAAGCGCGCCTCACGGTCGCCGGAAAAGGCATGCCAGAACGAAATATGCAACGGATCGGCCGAAGCCATGGAACACAAAAGGATGAGAAAAAGGGCAATTCTCACAAATTCACCTGCACGGGAGATTGATTGGTGGTCACCAGCACCAGCCGAACCGGGACCGACTGGGTCGGCAGTTCGTAAACGAAATAGCCGAAATTGATGCCGTACGGCTTGAGCACGACCCCCATGAAATTGGAAAATTCCGCCATCGGCTCAAAGTCGTTGCCCTGCTGATCTTGCACGAAAAAGTTGCCGGGATTGAGGACCGGCTGCATGGTCACGTTTTTCTGGGAGACATAGACAACAATGAAGCGATGACCATTGCGCGGCTGATGATGACCGCGAATGCTGTCCACCACTTCCAGATTGGTGACGGTGACCTGAAAGGCGGCGTTGCGGGCGATGCGTGGGGTGTAGATATCGCCCGAACCCTCTTTCTCGCGATTCAACTCGGCGGCGACCCGCTGGCCCGCGACCGGGTCGGCCACTCCTGGAGCGGGCCGTACCGGCACCGTGGGGGGAGGCTGCAGATTGCTCTTGGTATGGCCACCTCCGGTCGCGTCCTCAGGGATGTGTGAGCCCTGGAAAGACACCATCGGGATGTTATTGGGAGCGTTCAATTTTTTGGTGCGATTGAGCACCACTTCGCCCTGGCCGGGATTCCAGGTGGCGGAGGCGCCCAGAGCCTCGGCAATCGTTTCCAGGGGCAGATAGATTTCTTCCCCGATGAAGACCGGTTCGATCTCGATATTTTTGCGGTCAACGCGCAGCGATCGCACGGTAGGATTCCAGTACATGTCGGCCCCGAAAGCATTGATGACGGGCTCGACCGGGTAGTAAGCCACACCGTTGCGCAAAACGGCGGTCAGCTTGACGGGTACGCTGTTGCAAAAAACGGTCAGGGAACCGTCGGCGGCCGCGACCGCCAGAGTCAAACCGAGAAAGAAAGCACCGATCCACTTCTTCATAGCAAGGGAGTTCGCTGCCCAACTTCCGTTCCTGCTCAGGGAACAGACATCGAACAGTTAGCAGAGGAGTTGCACCCCGGCGTGTCCAAGCCCCAGGCCAATCATTCTGCTCGGCGGGCCACCGTTTGAGACAGACGGCAAAGGATGCGCTCGTGGACCGTATGCAGTCCCCTCTCGACCCGCTAGGGGCGGCCACCTCCGACGAGGTTCAATATCACTATCGGCTGGGCAACCAGCATCTCTACGAAAACCGCCTGGAGGCGGCGATTCGAGAGTATCAACGCGTCGTGGTGCTCCAGCCGGAACATCACCAGGCTCACTATGAGATGGGCACGGCCTACTTTCGCCAGGGCAACATCGACATGGCCATCCGCGAATGGCAAGAAGTGCTGGCACTCGTTCCCAATTTCGTACGCGCTCACTACAATTTAGGCCTCGCCTATGAGCGCCTGGGCCAGCGCGATCGCGCCATCACCAGCCTGCAAGTAGCCCTCAAGATCGTTCAAAACATGAACGACTCCACCGGCGAACGTCGCATCCAGCAAGAATTAGAGCGCCTCCAGGGAGCCGACGACTACCTGCGCCAGGTCCGTCTCGACCCCACCAATCAAGATGCTCGCTTCAACCTGGCTCAGGTGTACCAACGCCAGGGCAAGCTGGAAATGGCCATCGAAGAGTATTCCAAGCTGCTCGAGGCGTCGCCCGGTAGCATCGAGGCCCACTTCCAAATGGGCGTGTGCCTGGGCAAACTGGGCAAGACCGACCAGGCCATCGATATGTTCCGTCGGGTCATCGAACTGGAGCCCGAACACGCGGCCGGCAACTATCACCTCGGCCTCTATCTTTCCCAGACCAATGAGCTGGACGAAGCCGTCCAGTTCCTGCATCGAGCGGTCCAGCTCAGCCCGGACGAATCCTATTATCACTACAATCTAGGCCGCGCCTACGCCCGCCTGGGTGACAGCGAAGCCTGTATCCACGAGTATCTGGAAGCGATTCGCCTCGACCCTAACGATCCGTACACCCACAACAACCTGGGACTGGCCTATTACCAGACCCAGCGCTTCGACCTGGCCGTGCAGGAATTCCGCAAAGCCATCGACCTCGACCCGAATGATGCTCAGGTGCACTACCACCTCGGCCAGGTCTATGCCCACCTGGGCAAACTGGGCATGGCCAAACTGGAACTGCAAACGTCGCTCTCCCTGGAAGGCGACAACCCGAAGAGCCACTTCGAACTGGGCAACATCTTCGCTCGCCAGGGCAATATCGAGGACGCCAACCGCGAATATCAACGGGCCATCGAGCTCGATCCGGATATGTCCCAAGCCCATTTCCGCCTGGGCCAGTCTTACGTACGCCTGGGCCGGTTGGACCTGGCCATCAAACGCTACCAACGGGCGCTGGCCGGAGATCCCAATAACTCGGAATTCTTTGTCGCCCTGGGCCAGGCTTATACCCAACTGGACAAGCTGGACCTGGCCGTCAGCAACTACAAGCAGTCGATCAAGCTGGAACCGGAGCAAAGCCACACCTACTTCCTGATGGGCACCGCCCAATCCGGAATGGGTCGCTATGAGGACGCGGTCGAGAGCTATGCTCGCGCACTCGAACTCAACCCGCACAACAGCTTCGTGCACTACGCCTTGGGTCAGGCCTACTGGAAGTTGCAGCGTCTTGACCTGGCCGTCGTTGCCTTGCGCCAGGCGGTCGATCTGAACCCCTCTCACCACGAGGCCTATGCCGTTCTGGGCGAAGTTTATGAAGCCCTGAAGCTCCAGGAACTCTCGACCCAGTCCTACGAAAAGGCCGTCCAGCATCACCCCTACTGGGCCGACGCCCACTACAAGCTCGGCCTCTCTCTGCGCCGCATCGGCCAGGACGAAAAGGCCCGCCAGCACTTCAACCAGGCCGCTCAACTCGAGCCGGGCCACGCTCACTACCACTATGAAAGTGCACTGGTGGAGCGCGATCTCGGTCGGCTGGACCTGGCACGTGAGTGCCTGCAGCGCGCCACCGAACTGGACCCGGGCAACCTGCACTATATTCTCGACCTGGCCGAGACTTGCCGAGAGCTCAACGACCCGGAGACGGCTATCAGCGCCTACGAAGCGGCCATCAAACTCGCTCCCCAGCGAGCCGAGAGCTACTTTGAGCTGGGCAATGCCCAATTCCAGTCCGAATACTACGACCAGGCACGCGAGTCGCTGGGCAACTGCTTGCGCTACGACCCCGAGCACGCCGACGCCCTCTTTCTGTTAGGCTCCTGCGTACGCAAACTGGGAGACAATCGCGGCGCGGAAAACTACTTCCGACAGGCTTTGCGCATCGAGGAGGGCCGCTGGGACTTCCACGGTGAGCTGGGCCTGCTGCTCCAGGAAGGCTCCTATTTCGCCGAAGCAGCCTTCAATCTTCAGACGGCGCTCGACCTGAACCCGAGCAACGAGAAGCGAGCCGAACTCTACTACGCTTACGCAAACTGCTGCACGGCCCTGGGACGACTCCCCGACGCCCTCGACCTGTTTGCAAGGGCCGAGGAGAGCGGTTCCTCCCACAACGATATCCACTACCGACGAGCACAGATCCTCATCCAAATGGGGCGCTGGGAACAGGCGGAGAACGAACTGGCCCAGGCTGCCGTGCGCTATCCGGACGAATCCTCATTGCGCTACCTTTCGGGTCGGCTCTACCTGCTGCAAAGCAAACTGGAACTGGCGCTGCAGGAAACCCAGGAAGCCTATCGCCTCGATCCCAAGCGCCTGGACATCCGCGTTCAGCGCGCCATCTGCCTGGCTCGCCTCGGCGACACCGATGACGCGATCCGGAACTTCCAACAATTGCTTAGCGACTATCCGGATCTCGGCTCGATTCGCAGCGAACTGGGCAGCCTCTATGAAGTCAAGGGCGAACTGGACCTGGCCATCGAGGAATACCTGCGAGCCATCGACCTGGATCCGGGGGACGTGGACCTGCTGCTCAAACTCTCGGAGGCCTACCTCAAGCGTGGCGACGCCCAACTGGCCATCCAGACCGTGGAAACGGCCCTCAAGTTGAAGGCCGGCCCCGGCGTCTACGCTCGCCTGGGCGACGCTCAGTCGGCCCAACGACGGTGGGAGCCAGCCGAGCAGAACTTCCGCAAGGCCCTGGAGATGGACCCTCATTGCTCTCGGGCCCTGGCCGGACTGGGCACGGTGCTGCTGCGCCGAGGTAAGTTCGAGGCCGCGCTCGACAACCTGATTCGCGCCGTCGAGGCCGACCCCACCTGGGCACGACCCTATGCCGACACCGGCCTGGTTTACATGCAACTTTCCCGCTGGGAACAGGCGGCCTCGGCCTACCAAGAAGCCCTGCGACTCTCGCCCCGAGATCCCGATATTCTTTCGAAGCTCGGACTGATTTACTTCCGCCAGGGCGACTACGACCAGGCCATCGACGTGCTGCAAAAAGCCGTGGAGCTTGACCCCTATTCCGCGGAAGCTCACAGCCATCTGGGCATCGCCAACGCCGGCGCCAACCGACTGGACGAGGCCATCAGCGCCTACCAGAAGGCGATCGCGCTCAATCCCACCGACTCCAAGAGTCACTACAACCTGGGTGTGGCCTACTCCAAGAAAGGCCGCTGGGAACAGGTCATCGAGGCCTACCGTCGCTGCCTCGAGATCGAGCCCCAGGATCTCAACGCCCGTTACAATCTTGCCCTCGTATACGACCGCCTCAAAATGACCCAAGATTGCATCGAGCAGTTGCAAGAAGGCTATCGGGTCGCCCTGCGGAAACGTTCCGAGGCATTTTTGGAGAAGATCCAGCGCGAACTCGACCGGTTGGGCGTCCCACCGCAGGGCTTAAGCGAACGTAGTTAACAACCTCAGGAGGTTCCAAGGTAATGAATCTGATGCGCGAGCGTCTCAAGGTCCGGGTCAGCAAGGAACGGGAAAATGACCTGTGGGCCCGCCTGTGCGAGCAATTCCAACCCCTGGTTGTGGACGTCGCCCTGCAAATTCGTCGAGTTCTGGACCTGCCTCCGGCACTGGTTTCGCCCGGAGGCGAGCTCTTCCTGACCGGCCAGTCCGATCTGCTCTACTACTGGATTTCCGAAGACCGTCGCTCGATTGAAGTGGGCGCTGTTTACAACGAGAGCTCTCCAGACCAGGCTTTCGATGAGTTCCGGCAGACGGTTGGCGAAGCTCTCGGCAGCGACCGCTGGCAACAGCTGACCAACCAGGCGGAGCGCTTTCAGCCCTTGCTGGAGGAAAGTGAAGCCTTCCCCAATTTCGACGGCGACATCGAACCCGCCCGAGCGATGGCTCCCTCGGCCAATCGTCACCTGCTGGCCGAAGTCAGCCGGCGTTCCGGTGTGCCGCTCGAACAAGTCACCTCGACCAAATTTGAAGCCAACTGGGACCAGGTGGCCGAGCAGCTAGAGAGCTGCCAGCTGATTCAGCGTGAGTTCCAGGTGTACTGTCGAGACACCGGGATCCAGCTGTGCAAATTCCCCAGCAAGTCAGCGCTGGACGAAGCCGCTCGCATGGGCTTTCGCAGTTTTTCCAGCGGTCGCCCCATCATGGAAGAGCGCATTATCCAGTTCCTCTTCTCCACGGACCTGGGCCGCCGACTCTCGAAGCGCAACTTGTGGCTGGCCCTGTGCCTGGCCGACGGCCTCAAGCAGGTTGGCGTGGAACGGAAACACCTGCGCTGGACGGTCGAGAAAGATTACCGCACCATCAACCTGTTTTCCGCCTACCGCGATTCCGCACTTCTCTTCGAAGTCCAGGAAGAGGCCGTCACAGCCGACATGGCCTTCCGCTTTCTCTCGCGCGCTCGCTACTACCGTCCCGACGCGGCTTTCCTGGTCACTCCCCTGCCCCTTCGCCAGGACGCCCGTCAACTGATCGACGCCTATCGCCCGGAGGGCGGTATGCGGGTCCGGATTCTCCACGAACTTTCCCAGCTCACCACCGAGCTGGAGCGCGTGCAAAGTCAGACCATGGACCGCTCCGTGGAAGATCTACTCCAGCGCTTCGGTGACCTGACCTGGGTCAACGTGGGCAACTGCGTGGGCGAGCACCTGCTGGGCCCCGAGCCGGAACCCACCACAATTCAGGAATCCAGCGAAAGCCTGCCGGAAGAGCCTGAGATTTTGGAAGCGGTCAGCGAAGCGGCCGAGACCGTAACTCCGGCGGGTCAGGACATCCTGGATCTGGACCTGGACCTGGATCTGGAAGAACTCGGACTGGGCACCTCGCCGGTGGCTCCTCAGTCTTCCTCCTCCTCACTCGACGACTTCGACCTGGAACTGGACCTGGACAACCTGGACCTGGGCAGCGTCAGACCGACCACCAAGGCGGCTGCCGCGAAAGGCGCCAGCCTGGACCCGCTCGACGACCTGTTCCAGGACATGCCCGAACTGGGCAGCTTCTCTCCCGCCAAGGAAGACACCGCGGTCGCCCCGGCCGAGGTGGAGCCGGAACCAGCTCCCGTAGAACCTGAGCCCGTGGCCTCCGAGCCCGAACCGACTCCCGTAGAACCGGAGCCCGTCGTCGTAGAGCCCGAACCGGAGCCGGTGGTCGAGGATCTGCTGGCGGAGGAGCCGGCGCTGGAAGAACCCGCTACCGTCGAGCCCACCAGTGTAGAACCGGAGCCCGTGGCCGTCGAACCAGAGCCCACCGTCGCCGTGCAGGCTCCGGTGCCCAGCACCCCCGACAGCATGGCCGGATTGGACCTCAATCTGGACCTGGATCTCGACCTCGACCTCGATTTGGATCTCGATCTGGATTTGAACCTGCCGCCCGCCCCCAGCGAGCCCACTCCCGCACCGGTGGCGGCGACCCCCGCGGAAGACCTTCCCGAAGAAATCATGCCGGAAGTCAGCGTTCCTATGAGCGAGCGCAGCCCCGAAGAAAAAGTCGACGCAGCTGCGCTCCGTGCTCAGGACGAACTTCGTCAGCACGGCACGGCTGCCCAGCTCGACGAGATCTTCCAGGAGATTCTGGACCAACCGGGCCATTCGGCCCTGGTCGCAACCTCGGAAGGCCTGCCTATGATGGGCGAACTCCGTCCGGCCGCGCTGACCGGGCCGGTCAGCGCCTACCAATTGGACATTTGGGAAAACTTCCGTCGCGCTCTGGACGAAAGCGGCCTGGGCAACCTGCAGTCGCTTTACATCGACGGTGGGCGACTCCACCTGAACATCACCCCCACCGGTCACCAACTGTGGCTGACCACGGCTCAGGAAGTCGTCGTCTCCATGGAAGAAAGCTCCGGCTCGCTGTCGGCCGACCTGACCTTGTTCGAGGCCATCCTCAAGAAGGTCCTGGAAGACCTCGGGCAGGTCCAGGGCATCGAAGGCAACCTGGTCACCGGTCCGGATGGACCCATCGAAATCCAATACAACGGCTCCGAAGTCTCTCCCGACACCGTGAGTGTCGTACTCAGCCAGACCCTGGCCGACTGCGAATCCTCCTTCCAGGCCATGGGATGCCTGCCGACCCGCCAGATCGTGCTGCGCGGCGACCGCCTGTCCTTTAGTCTGATTCCTCTCGACAAACAGACCGTGCTGATCACCATCCTTTCGGTCAATGCGCCCAAGGATGTGTGGCAGACTCGACTACAAGGGGCCGCCACGATGCTGGCCTCGGTATTCCAATAATCAAGCTGGAGGTTGATCCGTGGAAGAGATTCTGGAAAAGTTGCTCAAAATCAATGGAGTCGAGGGGGCTTTAGTCGTCGGCAAGGACGGCCTGGTCATTAGCAGCGTCGGCACCTTCAATCCCGACCCGGACAGCTTCGGAGCTGGCGTGGCGGAAGTCCTCAATCACCTCGACACCCATTTCCAAGCTCGCGGTGCCAGCCAGCGCGTCACCCTCGACCAGCAGATGGGAGTGACCCACCTGACCTCGATCAACGAAGTCACCTTCCTGGTAGCCCATGGCTCTCCCGGAATCAATCTCGGCCGCCTGCGCCTCGACAGCGACCAGGTTGCCGCCGCTTTAGGGGAGCAACTCTAGGGGAGACCCCTCCATCGAGGAGCAGTCCAGCCGAAGCACCTTGCCGACGCTGGGCGCTACCTCCAGCAAACTTCTGGAGCCCAGGTCCAGGCCCGCTTCGACGCCCGGCCCGACCACGATCCAGCCGGTGGGCAACAGTTCCGGCAAATGCCCGTGTTGACCGAGCGGCCTTTCCGTTGGCGTCTCAAAAGGACCGTCAACGGACTGGCCCAGGGCCAATCCGGGTGCGACCGAGATCGCCAAACTGGCGCGCGGAAAAGTGCGCCTGCGGTCCAGCTCCTCGCGCTCCAAGATCGTCCAACGACCCACTCCTCGCTGCTGCAACAGTTTGCGCACCTGAGGCAAGAGCTCCGGGTCTTTACAATAGATAGCAGCACTTCCGCCGTTGCTTCGAGCGTAGACCTTCCAGGACTTGATCTTGCCGTTCTGCGAGACGATCCAGCCACGGTCATGGAACAGTCGGTTGGGCGCCAAGATGCTCTGGACGCCCAAAAATCCGTGATCTCCGACCACCATCAGGGTGGTGTCGCGAAGATCGATCTGTTCTACGATTTTTGCCAGGGCTGCATCCAGCTGGGCCACCGCTTCACGAGTCTCCGGACTATCCGGCCCGAAGCGATGTTGAGTCCAGTCCAAATTCAGCATGTGGATCAACGTCAGCCTGGGCTTGTAAGTGCGCCAGGTATAGCCGACGGCGGCCGGTAGCCAGTTGTCCCAATCGGCGAAGGTCAAAGGAAAAGGCAGGCCCGACTGCTGCTGAATGTCTTCGAGAAGTCCGGGAGTCGATGTTTGCCGCAGCAATTCTTCCGTGGTTCCCACATTGGCACCCGGAACCGAGAAGATTTCCGGAACCAGATAGTCCACTCTGGCTCCCACCGAAACAGGCCAGGAGAAGGCGGCCGTAGTCAGCTTGCCGCGTCGCGCTAAGTCCCAAAGAGTAGGAGCCTGGATGCGCGACGCCTCCCAGTTCCAACCCGGGGTGGGGCCGGTTTCCCAGTCAAAGTCCACGTTGCAATCGATGCCGTGCCGGCTCGGGGAGACTCCCGTGATCAGGCTGGTGTGATTGGCATAGGTAATGCTGGGAAAAACCGAGGTCACTGCCCGGGCACTGGCACCCTGACGACAAAGGCTCTGGAGACAGGGGGCCGGCCATCGCGAGTCCAGGTAAAATTCAGGGCGCAGACCATCCAGGGAAATTAGCACAACCTTGGGTTCCGCCAGCGCCAACGTGGCCAGCGACAGCCAAAAGAGCAAAACTCGAGACATAGGCTATCGCATGCGCGACCCTCAGGCCATGACCCTCCTTTCCGTCTCAGGGCAGGACTTCCAATTTACAGACCAAACCAGGCACCATGAAACGCGCATGGATGGGCCTTATTCTTGCCGGCTTGCTCTCGGTCGGATGCGTGCAGGGACACGTCTACTACGAAAAAGGAAACCAGTTGGTGGAGAAGCGCCAATGGGAACCGGCCCTGGAGGAATACAACAAAGCCCTGGCCGCCGATTCTCGACTGACCGGGGCCTACATGAAGCGAGGCCTGTGCTTTCAGCGTCTGGGTCGCCACGACGAAGCCCTGGCCGACTACAACAAGGCCGTAGAGCTGCAGCCGGGCAACGACCAGTCCTATATCAACCGGGCCGTCTTCTATGACGACAAAGGCGACCACCGCCAGCTGGCCCTGGCCGACCTGAACAAAGCCCTGGAGCTCAATTCGCGCAACGCCTACACCTACAACTTGCGCGGCAATGTTTACCTGAAACTGCTCCAGCTGGAAAATGCCCTGAACGATTACAACGATTCGATCCGACTCAATCCGCGAGACTACGTCCCCTACTGCGGCCTGGGCGACACTTACCTGACCATGGCCGACTACTTGAAGGCCATCGAAGCCTTCGAGAAAGCGATCGCGATCGATCCCAAACAGGCGCTGCCTTACTCGGGTCGCGGTTTTGCGCATCTGGAATTGGGCCATTGCAAAGAGGCCATGGCCGACTGCCAGGAAGCCGTCCGACTCGACCCGTACCTGCCCGCTTCTTATGCGCGGCGAGGGCTGGTCTACATTCGTTGTGACCACGACTACAAGAAGGGCATCGCCGACTTCACCAAAGCCATCGAGATCGAGCCGAAATACTTCTGGGCTTTCGTCTTCCGCGGGGACGCCTATCGCGACATCGGGGAAAGCCAGAAAGCCCTCAAAGATTACGATGAAGCGCTGGAACTCAATCCCGCCCTGATTTCCGCCCTGAACTCACGAGGCAATCTGCACCTGGCGCTGGGCAACAAGGCTCGCGGACTGGCCGACCTGGACAAAGCTGCCGAACTGGAGGCCAAATCGCCGCTCGCCCAGGCCGCCCGTGGTTACGGCTATCGCGAAGCCAAGCGCTACAAAGAAGCCCTGCAAGCTTACGACAAGGCGATTGAACTTGACCCCAAGCTGGCGGATGCCTACTACGGTCGAGGCTACACCCACGTACTGATGGGACGCGATGATCTGGCGATGCAAGATTATGACCGGGCCCTGAAATACGATCCCAAACAACGCTATGTCTACACCGCCCGCGCCTCTCTGAAGCAGAAGCAGCACAAGTACACGTCCGCGATTGAGGACTATGCCAAGGCGATTGAAATCGAACCCGCCTTCGCCGAGGCGTTCATCCAGCGCGGCAACCTTTACAAGCTGATCGGTCAGAAAGAGAAGGCCAGTAGCGATTACCGCTCGGCCCTGAAGACGGGGAGCAAAGTCGAAGCAGTGAACAAGCAGGCTCGGGAAGGCCTCTCCAGCCTGGGAGAAAACCCATAGATTCGCTGCTGATCTATTACGGGTACCCGGCTCTGATCAACGGAGCCCGGAACCTGGAAGAGGCGATCGGGCATTTTTCTCACTACAACATGGTCGTCTTGGGAGACGGCATTCAGGACCCCCGTCACCCCAATCACGACGCAACCCGGGAACTGATATCGGCCCTACCAGATGTCCGCTTCTTCGGCTACATCGACCTGGGAGTCCACAGTCCCCATCATCAGGTCCAGAATCTGCGAATGGAGCAGATTCGACACCGCGCCGCCGCCTGGAAACAGCTCGGAATGTCCGGAGTCCTGCTCGACGATTACGGATACGATTTCGCCACTACCCGCCAGCGCCAAATTGAGGCCGTCGAGTCGCTGCGCAGCCACGAACTTTCCGTGATCGCCAACAGCTGGGACCCCCGCCACGCCCTGGACCAGGAACCCGGACCCGCCAATCCCAAGGGGATTCCCAGTCCGCTGGGCAAGGGAGACTTCTATCTCTACGAGAGCTACCTGGTCAGCAACGGCGAGTGGACCGGGTTCAAGAACTGGCGATCCAAGGCCAACACGCTGGCCCGCTTTCTCGGCAAAGGAGTGGAGGTGGTCAGCTGTACAACGGCCACTCCGCTTTGTTCGCCCGATGAGATGTGGCCCTTTACCGCCCTCTGCGCCTGGATGGAAGGACACCGCGCTTGCGGCTGGGGAGAACCCAACTTTAGCGCCGGCGACAACCTGGCTCCCTGGCGCAACCGCCCAGACTTTCCACAGGCGCCCAAAGGTCAGCCGCGCGGGCGGGGTGCTCACAGCCTGGAGCGCCCCTGCCAGGAAGGCCTGGCGATCGCCAACTACCTCTCAAAAGAGTTTACCGTCCAGCCGACAAAACCATGGTGGGAGCGCCTGCTCCCGTTAAGGAGATAACGTTATGAGCCAAAAGATTGTCATTACGGGAGGAGCCGGCTTCATCGGCTCCCATCTGGCCGACGCGTGCTGCCGTCTACCGAACGCCCCCGAAGTGGTCGTACTGGACAACCTGCGTAGCGGTCGCCGCGCCAACCTCGAACGCAACCAGGTACATTCTAATTTTCGCTGGGTCGAAGGCAGCATCACCGATCCGGAAGCAGTGGATGAGGTCTGTGCCGGAGCCGACTGGGTTTTCCACCTGGCCGCCATGATCAGCGTACCCGAATCCCTGATCCGACCACGCGAATGCGTCGAACTGAATGTCAACGGCACCCTGAACGTGCTCGAAGCCGCTCGCAAACACAAGATCAAAAAGGTCGTCCTCTCCTCTTCCGCCGCCATCTACGGGGACGACCCCGAACTGCCGAAGCACGAAAAGCTTCGACCGGCCCCCCAGACGCCCTACGGCATCACCAAGCTCGACGGTGAGTACTATCTGGAGATGTACCGACGCGAGTACGGAATTTCGACCGTATCCCTGCGCTACTTCAACGTCTTCGGACCTCATCAGGACCCCACTTCGCAGTACGCGGCGGCGGTGCCAATCTTCATCAAGAAAGCTTTGGAGAGAGAAACCATCGGCATCTTCGGCGACGGCCTGCAAACCCGTGATTTCGTCTATGTCGGCGACGTCGCGGCGGCCAACATCTGGGTTGCTCAACACGCAGATCTGCACGGCGTATTCAACGTAGCCACGGGTTCGACCATCACCATCCTGCAATTGGCCGAGACGATTCGGGACCTACTGGGCTCCGACTCCCAAATTGAGCACCTACCCCCTCGCCCCGGAGACATCCGAGCCTCCTGGTCGGATCCCGGGAAGCTCTTCGCGACCGGCTTCCGTCCGCAGTTCAATCTGGCTTCCGGCTTGCGACCCACCCTTGCAGCCGCACAGCAAACGACGAGCACCTGAAAAGATAGACACCCCCCAAAAGATACCAGGGGCTTGTGCGTGGATTCTACCAGCACAAGCCCTCTGTTTTGACCACGGAAATGACGTTTTCTTGAGGTATCATCGCGTCACTCATAACTGAGCATCCCTTCAGACACGTGGAGAAACAAGATGTTTGCATCCAAAAAACGCTTCGGCTTTACCCTTATCGAACTTATGATTGTCATCGCAATCATCGCCATTCTGGCCGCCATCCTGGTCCCCAACTTCCTCAAAGCCCGAGCCCAGGGACAGCTCACCGCCTGCAAGTCCAACTGCAAGAATATCGCAACCGCGCTGGAGATGTACTCTTCCGACAACGGCGGCCGCTATCCGATCACGGCCAATTTCCAAAGCAGGTTGACCGGCGGCAACTACCTGAAACTGATCCCCACCTGCCCCGCAGCCGGTGGACCGACCTACATCGCCGGCTTCACGTCAACCCAGACTCCGGACTCCTTTAGCTTCTACTGCAACGGCAATAACCACGCCAAAGCCTACACTGGCTTCAGCACCGCTTCAGCCGGCTATCCTCAGTACAGCGCCGAAAGCGGGTTACTCGATCACCCCTAAGCGCCAGACCAGGTACGTCCCAACCGAAGGGCCTCGAAAGAGGCCCTTCTTGTTTGTATCTCTCTGCTCGGCAAGAAGGATTCGATGGACGGTCACAGTATACTATGGTCACCTCAGAACAATTTGGAAAAAATTTGGCAAAGATTTTTTCACAAAGTGTCCGAGATAGTCTGGGGGGGGTATAACCTGATCAACTGCAACGGACAAGTCCCGAACCAGTTGATAAAAATCCATCACCGTGGAGGTGAATTTCAGATGTTCATGAAGAAAAAGAAGTCTGGCTTTACGCTAATCGAGCTTATGATCGTTATCGCGATTATCGCGATTCTCGCTGCTATTCTTGTTCCTAACTTCCTTAAAGCTCGTGCGCAAGGTCAGCTGACCGCATGTAAATCGAACTGCAAAAACATCGCAACCGCGCTGGAAATGTACTCTTCGGACAACGGTGGCCGCTACCCGATCACCGCCAACTTCCAGGCACAATTGACCGGCGGCAACTACCTGAAGTTGATCCCCACCTGCCCTGCTGCAGGCGGACCGACCTACATCGCCGGCTTCACCTCGACCCAGACCCCGGACTCGTTCAGCTTCTACTGTAACGGTAACAACCACGCCAAGGCCTACACCGGTTTCACCACCGCCTCGGCTGGCTTCCCCCAGTACAGCGCCGAATCCGGCCTGCTCGATCACCCGTAAATCCGGATGGTCTAAAAAGAGAGGACCTTCGGGTCCTCTCTTTTTTTTTGGGGGGGCCTTTCAATCAGGCCAAAATTAGGCGACATCCGCATCGAGGACCCGAGGGTCCTCTCTCTTTTTGTCGAAGCGAGAGCAGTCAGTGAATCAGCAAGCTTGCCTTAGCCAAAAATCCATCATCAACTCCTGTGAACCAGCGTGAATCCTAAGAAAGGGCTCGTTGGCAAAGAGGTGAAGCCTGGCGCGCCGGGCGGCGCGAAGCATGGCATGGGCAAAGCCGACCTGGGCGCCAAGCAACCCTTGGGCAACAAGGGGGCGCTCTCCAAGGAGCCTCCTACCAAGGGGGCTGCCAGTCGTAACCTGCTCAGTCTGGAGGATGTGGCTGACCGTCTGCGCGTCGACGCTCGACATGTGGAAATTTGGATCAAAGATGGCATCCTCAAGGGATCCATTCAGGGGATTCAACTCTACGAACTGGAAAAGTTTCGGGCCAAGCATCATCGAGACATACAACAGGCGCAACACGCGCCCCCCCCAGCCTCAAACAAGAGTTCCAAGGCTCAGAAAAGCCCGGTCAAAAAGCCTGCTTCGACCAAAGAACCCGCCGTTGCGAAGGCCAAGACTCCGGGACCGAATCCGTTTTCCCTGGTGGCGGCCGCGATCAAGAGCGTGGTTTCGGCGACTCTCGGCCTGAATCGCCCTCCCAAGCCAGCCAAGGTCACCCCCTACGTAAGGCCGGCGGAAATCGAGGACGACGATCCGTTCCCGAACCCGTCCAGCAGCCAGCCCACCATGATTCATCGACCTCCCCAGGCGGAGGCAGAGCCCGTGTTCTCGGCTTCGACCATGGCCACTGCCAACATTCCCGCCGGAGCATTCCAGGCGGCGGTAGCAACCGGGGAGTTGACCCCGCCGCCACCCCCCAGCTCCGAAGTCTGGCCGAGCCTCGAAGCCGGTCTCCCCGACGCCAGCAAGACCCCATCCTGGCTTACCACGAGCGTGGAACAACCGGCTTCTCAGCACGAGACCCTCATTATGCGGGCCGATCAGATTATGGCCCAAATGAAGGCGGCCCCACCTCCACAACCACCCGCGCCCTCCGCAGTTGCGGGCAACTCGAACCTGGCTCGGGAACTTCAAGAAGAAAAACAGCGTAACCAGCAGTTGCTGGTCCAACTTCAGGACCAGAGACGAGCGGAGCTGGAAATTCAGGACGAATTTGAAACTCTGAAGCAGCGGCTCGACCTGAGCCTGACCAGCGAGCGAGAAGTACGTTCTCAGCTCAAGCGCTCCCGTCAGGAACTGCAAACCGCCCTGGAGGAGCTCGAGCAAAGACCACCGGCCGGGGGCGCCGACCCCGAGGTGCAGCGGCACCTCCAAGAGCGAGAAACCCAGTGGGCCGGCGAAAAGGCTCTGCTCGAACAACAAAAAGCTCAGTTGGATCAGCGTCGCACGCTGCTGGAACAGCAAATCGAGCGACTCCGAACTCAGGCCGAGGAGATCCGTCAGCACGGCCTGCAATGGCATCAGTTGGCCACCCAACAGGACCAGCAGTTGCGCAGCTTGCGCCAGCAACATCAAGAACTGGAGCAAGAAGCCGGCAAGGCGCTGGGAGAAATGGAAAAGCGACTTCGGGAAGCCGAGGCCAACAAAGCTCGCGCCGAGTCGGCTGCAGATCAAAGCCAGACACGCCTGTCTCAGCTGGAAGAAATGACCAGCAACACGGACTCGGGCGGGCTTCAGCAGGAACTAAAAAACCGCGAACGGACCATTGTCCAATTGCAGCAAGCCCACGAGCAACTGCAGGGCCGACTGGTGACCGTCGAGGGCCAACAAAAAACACAAGTTCAGCGTTGGGAGCAAGAACTTCAGGCTTCCGCCAGTTGGGTCCAGAAACTTACCGAGGCAGTAGCGGTCCGAGACCGCCGTATTCAAGAACTCGAGGCCCAGGTCGCGCAGAGCGCCACGCGCCAGAACAGCGTCGGAGAAGAAGAGCTGAAGTCTCAGGTCATGTCGCTCAGAGTAGAGTTGACCTCCTTGCGCCGCAACTATGAGATCGTCAGTCTCCAGGCGAAAAACCTGGAAAATCAGCTCCTGGAAAGCCGCCGCGCCCAGCCAACCGCTCCCACGCCTCTAGCCGCGCCCGTCCTTAGCCTGGAGATACCCGGTACTGGCCTGGCCGCGCCACCCGGCGGCAGCGGCGAGGAAGAGGGCGGGTTTCGCCGTCGCCTGAAACAGAGACTGGGAACACTGGGGCCTTCTTTTGAAGAGGATTCTAAGAAACGAGGCCTGGAACCGCCGCCTTTCCTGGAACTGGATATTCCCGACAGTTAGCCCCAGGAATGGGATATCGCAATCCGAACCGAACAGCCAGTTCGACCCAGCCGGGTCGCGCGATTCTCTAAGGAACTTTCCTGGAAGCAAGGAGTGAGCCAAAAAACGATCTGATGTCCGATTCGATCTCCGGTGTAATCATCCCACTGATCATTCCTGTGGACGCTCCTCCGTCGTTAGCATCCGGCGTTCAGGCGCTGGCCGCGTCTTTAGAGTCGACGGAATTCAGTAGCGCTTGCCTCCAGTTACAACAATCATTCTGCTATCTCACCTGGCATTTTGCGGACTTCAGTGCACGCCACCTTCAGCATCTGGGCCTGGAGTTCACCGCCTGCAGCGCCTTCGGACACTCACGGCTCGACCAGCATCTCGAGGCACTCCAGGACAACCTCGAGCGTCTGGCCGAAGCCGCCGAGAAACATCCCGAAGTAGGCGATGTCTTTCGCGTGTTCTATGTCGGGGGCTTGCGTGCCCGTAGTAGTTCTCCACGACGCCATACTCGTCTGCTGGGCCTGGGAGGACAGTCGATTCGCGGCTACCGCAGTGTGGCCGAATGGTGCCGTCTGGAACTGGGGGATGAGGAGTTTTCGGGAGAACTTCGCTGTCAGCGCGAGTTACGACGCTACCTGCCCATCCTGAGAGAATGGCTGGATTCTTCTTCCGGCCATTTCCGCCAGATCAAGGGCTATGACTGGTTTGACCAGAGCAGCACCGATCCCGCTCCAGAAGCGGAAGCTCCGGTCCATCCCACTCCAACCGCGTCCGCGTCCAGCGATGCCCTGGCCTCCCTGAAAACCCCGGTCACCGAAGCCCCAGCGGTCGTTACCCTGACCAGTTTCCCAACGCCGACCTTATTTGCACGCCATCAGGCCCTGTTCGAAGAGCAGTCTGCAGCCCAAGACCCGGTCGCGTTCATAACCCTGGGAAGACTTGCCGGCCTGGCGGTCCAATATATCTTTGCCATTGCCGGTGCGGCCCTGCGCTCGATTGGCCAGTTGGACCCGGCCCTGGAAAAACGTTTGGAGACGGGCCTGACTCTGCGCCAGAAGCAGACGAGTCTGACCTTCCTCTTCAAGGGCCTGGCTCAGCATCAGAATGAAAATCCGATGCTGGAGCAGGTCACTCGAGCTGTGCAGGCTCCCACCGGCGGCAAGCTTGCGGACTTCTTAACCAGCACCTGGGGCGGCGGCCACACATTTGCCGAGTTCTGCCTGGAGACAGCCAAGCCGGAGCCCCCGCCGCTGTGGCAAGAGCGATTCCTTCCTGGCATTCGGGCCTGGCTGCAGCAAACCGCCTCCTGGTTCGCCCACGCCGAGCACTACTTTCAGCCCCCCAATGAGCAAGGTTTCATCAGTTTCACGCTTCAACTGGGCGATGAGCATCTTGAAATCGACCGCAAAGCTCTACAGTTGGACACGGCCGCTCTGCGCATCAGCGCCTCAGAACTCAAGCAACTTCTGATTGCTCGCAGCGAAACGAGCGGTGAAGACCTGCCCGCCGTAGCCGAGCCGCCCAAAGTCGTTCCCGAGAAGGTGGAAGCCGCCAAAGCCGAGGCAACCAAGGCCGAGCCGGCAAAGGCGGAGCGCGCCAAAGCCGAGGCTATCAAGGCCGAGCCGGCAAAGACGGAGCCCGCCAAAGCCGAGGCCATCAAGGCCGAGCCAGCCAAGAAGGAACCTGCCAAAGCCGAAGCCACCAAAGCTGAGCCAGCCAAGGCGGAGCCCGCCAAAGCCGAGGCCATCAAGGCCGAGCCAGCCAAGAAGGAACCTGCCAAAGCCGAAGCCACCAAAGCTGAGCCAGCCAAGGCGGAGCCCGCCAAAGCCGAAGCCACCAAAGCTGAGCCATCCAAGACGGAACCCGCCAAAGCTGAGGTCACCAAAGCCGAGCCAGCCAAGGCAGAACCCGCCAAAGTCGAAGCCCCTGAAGCCGAGCCGGCCAAGACGGAACCCACCAAAGCCGAGCCGGCAAAGATAGAGCCCGTAAAAGCCGAAGCTCCTGAAGCCGAGCCGGCAAAGGCGAAGCCAGCCAAAGCCAAAACCCCTGAAGCCGAGCCGGTGAAGACGGAGCCTGTCAAAGCGGAAGCCGCCAAAACCGAGCCTTTAGAGGCAAAGTCCGCCCAAGCCGAGACCACCGAAGCAGAGCCCGTGAAAGCGGAGCCGGCCAAGGCCGAGCCTGTCGAATCGGAGCCTACCGATGCAAAAACCGCCAAAGCGGATCCCGCGAAGGTAGAAGCTGTTCAGGCCGAGGTCGCGGAAGCGGAAGCAGCCGAAGCCAGGCCGGAAACAGTCAAGACGGAGGAACCGGCCCAGCCGGAAGCTCCCAAGGCCGAGTTAGAAGCCGTCGATGCCGAGATCCCCTCTGTAGCGGCCCCACTCGCTGAACCTGTCGAAACCACGGAAGCCCTCGCGGCTGCCGCGGAGTCCCCACAGAGCGCCGGCGCCCAAGAGTGGAGCGGCCCCGCTCTGGCTCTGGAACTTTGGGACCAGGCTGTCGAGACAAGCGACTCCGAACCACTGCTTCGCCTGGTGGCGTTCCTGATTCAGTACACCAGCGGTGTTACCGCGGAATGGCGGGAACTCGAGGAGAAAAGCGCCCCGGCCAACATCTCCTCCGCCCTCGACCAGGTCCTGGAGCGACTGCAGACCTCCGACGACTCCCCGGTTTTGACGCCTTTGGGAGCTTCCGACCAACCAGACAGCCTGCATCACTGGCTCCAGCAGCCCGAATTGCGAAACTGGCTGACCTCCGAGCGTGATTTTCATGCCCAGACCCTGAAACGCACCGGCGACTGGCTGGCCTCCTTGCAGCCTTTCTTCCAGGACTCCGAGCAACTCTTCGAAGACCCGGCCGAATGCGGAACCCTGGAGGGCGTGGTCGTTTTCCAGGACCGCTTTTTGGAATTCGTCGACCACCCAATCTACGTAGGCCCGACCAACGGCAAATTCTGGGAAGCCGCCGCCGCTGAAACACCCGAGAGCAAACCGACGCCTGTCGAAGCTCCTTTGCCCGAAGCGGAACCGGCTGTGGTGGAAGAACCGATGCCCGTCGTCGAAGCCACCGCCGTCGCGCCAACAGAAACCACTGGACTCCTCGACACATCCGCACTTCCCGACTGCGTCACCGAATACTACGAGAGTCTCTGGTCCACCCAACCCATTGGCCTGGAAGGCCTGGCCGCCGTGCTGGAGTTTTCGATTCAGTATTACGCCGGTCTCTGGGCCAGCGTAGCCATCAACGCGGGCGCGACCGAAGCCTCTCATCTTAGCGCCTGGCGCGGAGACTCCAATCTCTTGCAACGGGTCGAAATGATTCAGCAGGTCCTGAAAGAAACGCAGGAGAGCGACCACACCACCCTGGTCAGTCTGCGATCAATCTTCGAAGGTCCCGGCTTCGGAGAACTGTGGAGCCGAGAGTCCTCTGAACTGGTCAGCCTGGCCTATGCCCTGCGCACCGACCACGAAGAAGAGCGTGGCCGAGCCGAAACCATCGCCGCAGCCTGGATCGAAGCAGCCCGGCCTCTGCTGGCCACGCTCGAGAATCTGGCCGAGCCGATCGACGCTAAGGGTCACCTGGAAGTGGTCGTCCAGCAAGACGATAACTTTTTCGAACTGGTAGAGCCCGAATACGCCGTTCACCTCGTGCCCCCGGGCTACAAAAACTGGCAGGACCTGATTTGCTATCGCAATCTGGCTGCCCGCTATGGTAGCCAGGAACTGTTTGGCACTTCCGACGGCAGCCAGGAACTGTCCGGCAGCGCGGTGACCGACGACGGAGAAGACTTTTTCAGCGCGCCCAGCCTGTCCCTCCAAGACAAAATGATGGAAGCGCTTTTCAAAGAGCCCGATCCGACCCCACCGCCGGTCAAGCTCGATCCTCCCAAAGCCAAACCTCAACTGGTTCAGCAAGAAGAAGAAACGGTTGCCCCCACGCCCCGTAGCGAACTGCAGTTGAACGCGGTACTTGAGCAGCTTTTACAAAAACCCGCCGAAGAGGAAGCCCCACCCGCGCCTCCCCCCGCCGCCGAAGAAACTCCAACTGCCGCTCCCGTTGCAGCCAAGCCGGAAGCCTCCAAAGGACCGGCTCGACTGGACGCTCCTCAGAGCACGGAAAAAGTTCCGGAATTTATCGTAGTCGACCCCCCCAAGCTCCAATACACCATCCACTACGATGGGAAAGAAGGGCAGATTCACGCGGGCCGCATCGAACTCAAAAACGTCGGAGGCAGCCTGCTGAAGGGGACGGTCAAGTCCAACCATCCCTGTTTGCGAGTGAACCCGAGCGTTTTCCGCACCAACGAGGCCGAGATTAACTACTGGATCGACGACAGCGACCGCCCCTCCAACATGCAGAAGATCGGTCTTTCTTTCCACTTCTCTGGCCAAAAAGTGGAAGTTCCAATGGAGAAGATGCTGCCCGACAAGAAGTTCAAGCAGTTGGCCAGCAAAATGCTCGGCTTCGTGAAGAATCTGCGTCAAAAGGGCTAAAACGGGTAGACAGTCTCCCATGTTGCCTCCCCTTGACCTCGATGCTATAATGCCGAAGATTTTTTGGTTCGCGCCTCCCACTCGCAGATAGAATCGGCGAACAAACCAGGCGAGTCTTGCGCGGCTCACCTGCCGACCAATCCTGACGAGTCATAGTCCACGGGAAGAAAGGTATCCATCTCCAGTGATCAAGTACGAAGCAACCTACATTGTCGACCCCAACCTGGCCGAAGACACCCACAACGGTCTCCTCGAGCGCATGTCCGGCACCATCACCGAACAGGGTGGCAATGTCATCGACGTGAAAAACATGGGCCGCCGCCGCCTGACTCATGAAGTCAAAGGCAAAATCGAAGGCATCTACATCTGCATGCGCTTCGACAGCAGCCCCGAGGCCGAAGCCGAACTGAACCGCCAGCTGCGCCTGGCCGACGAAGTCCTGCGCGGCCTCATCATCCGCCTCAACTAATCGAATAAACTCGTCCACAACCACGTGTTCGCGGCCGTTTCGCATGGCTCGCGGACACGTTGTTTTCATAAGACACATAGGCCGGGCAAAGTCGTCCAGCCTGCCCTTCAGGGCTGAAAAAGGAAAGCGAGAACTTACACTCATGGCTTCCATGAATATCGTAGTCCTGGTTGGTCGCGTCGTTGGCCCGCCGGAACTTCGCTACACTCCGGGCGGCAAAGGCGTCGCGCAATTCACTATCGCTGTGGACCGCACTCGCGGTGGCAAAAACGGTCAGGAAAAAGAAACCGACTTTATCCCCATCGTAGCCTGGGAGCGCCTGGCCGAGATCTGCAACGAGTACCTCACCAAGGGCAAGCTCGTATCGATTCAGGGCGCCCTGCGCACGCGCACCTATGAAACCCAGGACGGACAGAAGCGCAAGGCCTTTGAAGTCGTTGCCTCAGAAATGCAAATGCTGTCCACCGGCGAACCGCGTGGAGGCAGTTCGGAAGGCGGCGGCTACCGCTCTTCCGGCCAACCGCAACGAAACAGCGGTGGCGGCGGCGGAGGCAACTCCAATCCACCCTCGGGCTGGGGTTCAGACTCCGGCTTCGGCGCCGATGATCTGTCGGTAGACGAAATCCCGTTCTAACCCGTTCAACCCTGACCGACTTGCCGCGTCTTGCGGAGGTCGGTTGAGGGTGAGGGTCAAAGAAAGCACCCGGGTCGCGATAGGAATCTTCCATTCGACGGGGAAAACAGTGAGTCACACCAAGCACGCCCGCGTGCTCGAGGTGAAGCCCAAGGAGGAGGTCGAGTTGCCGGACCATGCTCGGGGCGGTCGACGAAACCGCAAAAAGTTCACTCGTCCTATTATGGTTGGCCTGGACTCGCAGACAAAAGCTGCGGGTATACCGAAGAATTCGGTCTTAGGCCTTCCTTTCGATCCGATGCCAATTCTGGCCAAGGTCTCTCGCAAGGCCCACCTAGCCCTGCTGCCGTTACCGTAAATCGGATTCGCGGCATGCCCACGGCCTGAGGATTCGGGCCGGGCCTCTGCCCCATTCGTTCCCATCTGGAACCAGGGTCTTGAGGCGCCAATTTGCGGTCTACCCGCGAAGGAGTGTCTAATGAAGCTTGTACTTTTACAGGACGTCAAGAATATCGGTAAAAAGGGTGCCCTGGTTGACGTAGCCGACGGTTACGCCCGCAACTTCCTGCTCCCCAAGAAACTGGCGACGCCCGCCACCGACGGCGTCATGCGAAGCCTGGATAAAGAAGCTGCCGATCTCAAGGCCAAAAAGCTTCGCGAAAAAGAGCAGGCTCAGGAACTGGCCGAAAAGCTGGAGGCCTCCCCCGTGCAGATGCCAGTACGCGTCGGCGAGAACGGCAAATTCTTCGGTGCCATCACGAGCTCCGACATCGTCGATGCCGTCAAGAAGCAGTTCAACCATGCGCTCGACAAAAAAACGCTCCAGCTCAAGGACCCGCTGAAAACTCTCGGAGAACACCTGGTCCCCGCCAAACTCCATCCTGACGTGACCGCGAAACTGCGACTGAATCTGGCTGCCGCCGAGTAATGCCCACTAAGCGGCGTTCGGCCGCCGATTCCCTGGTCCAACTGGAAAAGAGAGTCAACACTCTCTTTGGCTTTCTTTCCAATCTGCACGGCCCTGACAAGTTGGTTCTCAAAGCCGGCAAACTCCACGCGCTCTATCTGATGAGCTCGGAAAGTCTGGAAGATCGGTTGCTCGCTCTGCAGCGGCTGGTCTTTGAAGACCCCACCATGACGAACCGTCCTCAGAAGCACGAGTTTGCCGCCATCCTGGACCGAGTCGAGGAAGAAATCGCTGACCTGGTCGCGATGAAGACGGTGGAAGAAAGCCTGGACCAAAAGATCGCCCATAAGATGCAGGAGCGACATCGCGATTACCTGCGCGAATTGCGCCGCGAAGCCCTGAAAGAGGAAGATGGTCCAGAAAACTCCACCACTCTCAAGCGCTTGAGTGAGCTGGAGTTGCTGGAAAAGAAGTCCCTGAACAACTCGGTACTGAGCTTGTTGCGCCCCCGCAGCCTCGAGGAAGTCGTCGGTCAGGACCGCGCCGTTCACTCGCTCAAAGCCAAGATGGGCACGCCTTTCCCCCAGCACGTCCTCCTTTACGGACCTCCCGGCGTCGGCAAGACCACCGTGGCCCGACTGGTCCTGGAAGAAGTGCGTAAGTATAGCCACACGCCTTACAACGAAGAGGCAGCCTTTGTGGAGGTCGACGCCACCACCATTCGCTGGGACCCGCGAGAGATTACCAATCCACTGCTGGGAAGCGTCCACGACCCCATCTATCAGGGCTCGCGACGCGACCTGGCCGAGGAAGGCATCCCCGAGCCCAAGCTGGGCCTGGTCACCAAGGCGCACGGCGGAGTCCTGTTCATCGACGAGATCGGCGAACTCGACCCGATTCTGCAGAACAAGCTCCTCAAGGTACTCGAGGACAAGCGCATTGTCTTCGAGTCTTCCTACTTTGATGAAGACGACCCGCGCGTGCCTCAGTACATCCGCAAACTCTTCACCGAGGGCGCTCCCGCCGACTTTATTCTGATTGGCGCCACCACCCGCGACCCCGAAGACCTGACTCCGGCCTTGCGATCCCGTTGCGCCGAGGTGTTTTTCAACCCGTTGGGTCAGGAGCACATCCAAGAAATTGCCAACCTGGCCGCCCGCCGCCTGAACGTAAAGTTCGCCAGCGGGGTGGCCGAACTCGTCAGCCGATACACCATCGAGGGCCGCAAAGCAGTGCAACTGGTTGCCGATGCCTACGGCCATTCCTACCTGCGCAGAACCAACGGCAATGGCAACGGCAAAGCCAGACTGACTCTTAGCAAAGACGACATCGAGACGGTCGTGCGCACCAACCGCCTCTCCCGGAACTCGACCGTGCAGGCCGGCCAGGGCCTGGAGATTGGCTGCGTCTTGGGACTCGGAGTGGCCGGCTTTCTCGGCTCCTGCCTGGAATTTGAAGCAGCCGTCTTCCCGGCCCGCGACAAAGGCAAGGGCGTTCTGCGCTTCAATGAAGCCGCCGGCCACATGGCCCGTGACTCGGTATTTAACTCGGCCAGCGTCATCCGCCGCATCACCGACAAAGACGTCTATGACTACGACGTTCACGTAAACGTCATTGGCGGCGGCAAAGTCGACGGACCTTCGGCCGGCCTGGCCATTGTGGTGGCTCTGGCCAGTGCCCTGGAAAGGCTGCCGATTCCTCAAGACATTGCCCTCACGGGCGAGGTCACCATTCAAGCCAAAGTCAAACCGGTGGGCGGAGTTTCCGAGAAAATTCGTGGTGCGGCCCTGGCCGGCGTTAAGCGTGTCGTAATTCCTCGTGAGAACCTCACCGAAGTAGATCGCGACCTCTTCTCGGTCGTGGAGATCCTGCCGGTCAGCAGCGTGGCCGAAGTATTTGCCCTGATCTGGCCGCGACACGCCTGGATTCAGGAGAACTAACTCGTGTCGGTCAAAGAATTACGGACCCACTCTGAGGTCTCGGCACTGCACATCCCCCCGCACGACATCGAGGCCGAACAGGCCTGCCTGGGCGCCTGCCTGCTCGACCCGGAAGCTCTCGACCGGGTGGCCGAAGTCCTCAGTGGGAGCGAAGACTTCTACCGCGAGGCCCATCAGGAGATCTACAGCGCCCTGACTTCGCTGGCGGAAAAAAACCAGAACCTCGATCTGATCACCTGTTCCAATCAGCTCAAATCGCAAAACCAGCTGGACTCGTGCGGGGGCGTCGCATACCTGGATTCCTTGACCGCGATGGTCCAAAGTTCGGCCCACGTAACCTCCTACGCGCAAATCGTGGCCGACAAAGCCACCGAACGGCGCCTGCAAAAAGCCGGCAACGAAATCTCGAGAATCGCCATGCAAGGCGACTTGACCCCCGCCAACAAGGTCGACCGGGCCGAGGAAATGGTGTTTGCCGTAGCCGATCGTCGCCGACACCAGCAGCTAGAGCAAATCAAGGAAGCCCTGCAGGCCACCTTCGACGACATGTACGAGCGCTCGCTGCGCAAGGAGACCGTCACCGGCGTCGCTTCCGGCTTCCGCGACCTGGACGAGCTCACCTCGGGCTTCCAAAAGGGCAACCTGATCATCGTGGGCGCTCGTCCCGCCATGGGCAAAACCGCCTTCTGTTTGACCGTCGCCAAAAATATCGTTCTCAACCGAGAGAAGCCGGGCATCGTAGCGGTCTTCTCGCTGGAAATGTCCCGCGAAGAACTGGTACAGCGCGTGCTCTGCTCGGTCGCCCAAGTCAACGCCATGGACGTCCGCAAGGGCCGCCTGCGCGAAGAAGAGTGGGTGCGAGTCACCCGGGCCATGAACCAGTTGTCCGACGCCAAGCTCTTCATCGACGACACCTCCGGCATCACCGTGCTCGACATGAAGTCGAAGGCCCGCCGCCTGCAAAAGCGTCACGGCCTGGACATGATCATCATCGACTACCTCCAGCTGATGCGAGGCTCCGGCAAGATCGAAAACCGCGCCCAGGAAATCTCCGAGATCTCGCGCCAACTGAAAGGCCTGGCCAAAGAACTGGCCATTCCCGTCATGGCTCTCTGTCAGGTCGGACGTCAGGTGGAGTCTCGCCAGGATAAGCGGCCCTCGATGGCCGACTTGCGCGAGTCCGGCGCCATCGAGCAAGACGCAGACATGGTCTGCTTCCTCTATCGCGACGAGTATTACAACCCTCAGACCGAAGACACCAACATCGCCGAAGTCATCATCAGTAAGCAGCGCAACGGCCCGGTGGATACTTGCAAACTCTCCTTCATCGGCCGATTCGCCAGCTTCCACAACCTGGAACGGGAACACCGCGACGAAGAATTGCCCCCCCGTTTCCCCAGCCACGGCGGTCCCGCCATGGTCGACATACCCGACATGTTCTAGCCCTTCGGGGAGAGGGGAGTTTGGGGGAGAGGTGGAGAGAGCGATGCCTTAGGACCCGGGCTCTCCTTCTCTCCAAATTCTCTCCTTCTCCCCCAAAGATGTAACAAACTTTACAAACATGAAACATTTCGCCCGTTGCTTCCCTCGCGAAATCCTTTAACCTGATAAACAGACTTACTGGAGAGAGGACACATAGAATAATGGCAGCTCCCATTTTAGGCGGACTCATCGGCGGCGTGATCGGTGGCGTACTGCCCGGACTACTCGGCAAACTTTTCGGAAAAAAGAAGAAGCGCTGTTGCCAGCAGGGACAGCAATTCAACAACTTCCCCATGCAGCAGCCCGGCTGCGGCCAGGGCTTCCCCGGTCAATTTGGTCAACAGAACCCGTTCCAGGCTGGCTTTCAGACCGGAATGATGCAGCAACAACTGGGCCAGATGCAACAGCAACTGGCTCAGATGCAGCAAATGATGGGCATGGGCGGTTTCCCCGGTCAGAATCCATTCCAGGCCGGTTTTCAACAGGGCTTCCAAAACGGCGGCGGCATCCCGGGGCAACAGAACCCCTACCAGGCAGGCTTCCAGGCCGGTCTGCAGCAAGCCGGCGGTGGCTTTGGCGCGCAGAATCCTTATCAAGCCGGCTTCCAGCAGGGGTTCCAGAACGGTAGCGGCTTCGGCGGCCCTGGCGGTGGCTTCGGTGGAGTACCCGGTTTCGGAGGCTTCCCCGGCCAGTTCGGCGGTTGTCCGGGCGGCTTCGGCGGCTTTGGTGGACAGCAGGGTGTTCTAGGCGGAGGCGGTTTCGGCTCCGGCCTGGGCATCGGGATGGTTCTGGGAAGCGTCCTCGGCGCTCTCGGCTCCAATGGCGGCGGCGGTGGCTTCAATCCCGCTTTCCAGCCCTTCACCCCCATGCTCAACGGCGGCTTTGGCGCCGGCATCCAGGTCTCGATGTTCGCCAACGGTTTCTAAAGAAACCTGACTGATCGATCGAGCGAAGACCCCCGCAAAACGGGGGTCTTCTTCGTGTCGGGCAGGAGCAAACGGCATCTCCCAGTAAGATGCTCGACCGGAATGGTTCTCAATGGAAGGATTTGACCAACGTGGCCTTTGGACGTTCTGACCCTGACGCTCTGGTGGCAGCTTTCGCATCCTCGGACTTCTCTCACGACGATGCGGCCTGGAATGATGCCGTCGAGCAGGACAAAGCGCCCGGCGAGTTCGACATCCCCGAGATTGACGCGGATGGCAACTACAACAGCCCGGTCCTGACCCGGGTGTTGGACGGCTACGCGGGCTACCAGGAAGACCGAAGCCAGCGACGAGCCTTCACCACCCTGCTGGATGAAACACGAGGCCATGTGGAGCGCCTGCTCAACACTATGGACGTCTGCCTCCAAGAAGGCCTGGACGACCCCAACAACCCCATTCATCAGGCGGCCAGGGCGGGATTTGACGACTTTCTGACCGGCCTGGATGAACTCCAGGACTCCATCGAGCAACGCGAACCCAAACTGGCCGCGGGCGCTATCGAGATGTTGCGCCTGGGAACCAATCGCATCATGGATGCCTACGCCTTCTTCCAAAAGCTGCGCAACGTCGTAATTACGTTGAACTGCCCTCAGTGCGAGGCGGAAAACCGAAAGGGCGACGCCAAGTGCCACGCCTGCGGCCAGGCTCTTCCCCAGTTCGAAACCCCGACTGAGAGCCGGGTATTGGCGGAGAACGCGGAGGGAGTGCTGCAGCAAGAGACTGTGGTGCCCGCCCTGACCACGCCCAACTACCAGAAGCTGGAATTGGCGCTGCATCGCTGGCGCGAAAACGAAATCGACGACGGCGAGTTGTGGAACGAAATCGGTCAGGTCGAGACCAACATGAACGGGCACCGTCAGGTCAACAAGAACGAGATGGACGATACCGAGGGCCTGACCGAGCAGGAACAAGAAGTCACCCTCAGACTCTTGGGGTCCATCGACGTTGCCCTGGAGGGGTCGCTGGCCGCCCTGGACGAGATGAAGCTTTTTTGGGATGACAAAGACATGGACCACCTCGAACGAGGAATGGCCATGATGGGGCCGCCCACCCAACAAATGATCGAGGCCTTCCTGGCGCTCCAATCGATTACCGTAGAAGAGGACTGAAAATTTGAGACGCCTGATTTTACTCTGTCTGTGCCTGATTACCTGGGTGGTCTGGGCCGATGATGCACCACGAGTGATTCTGATCGGTCCCCCCGGCGCTGGAAAAGGCACCCAGGCTCGCTATCTTTCGGAGAAATATCACCTCGCCCACATCTCCACCGGGGACATCTTGCGCGAAAACCGCAAGCAGGGAACCGAACTGGGTAAGCAGGCAGCATCTTATATGGACACGGGCAAGCTCGTTCCCGACGAATTGATCGTGACCATGGTGGCGGAAAAATTGACCGGCGACGGTGGATTCGTGCTCGACGGCTTTCCCCGCTCGGAGGCCCAGGCCCAGTTGCTGGACGGCATGCTCAGCAAGAGTGGACATCCCATCAACAGCGTGATCTTGCTGGATGTGTCGGACAACGATCTGGTGGAGCGACTATCGCTTCGCCGCTCTTGCCCCACCTGCCAGCGCACCTACCACCTCAAGTCCAACCCCCCCAAAAAGGAAGGCCTTTGCGACGTGGACGGAACGGCGTTGATTCAACGCCCCGACGACAAGGAAGAAGTCATCCGCAATCGCCTCAAGGTGTATCACGATCAGACCGAGCCGGTGCTCCGTCACTATCAGGATAAGCCCGGCGTCGTCAAAATTGACGGGCGCCTGGATATTCAGGACGTCCAGAAACAGGTCGACGACAACCTCAGGCCTCTAGTGACCCACTAGCCTCCGCCGTGGGTCCTTAACAGGCCGGGCAAACGCCGTAGAAGAAAATCTCGTGGCTCTGAACCTTGAATCCGGCCGGGCACATCTGACCGATGCCGGCCAGACAGCCTTCCACGTCGTACACTTTGCCACAGGTCTGGCAATGAAAGTGATGGTGATGGTCGAGATCGGAAGCCTCGTAACAGGTTGATTGTCCGGGCACGTCGATCGGTTTGATGTGACCTTCTTCGACCAGGCTCTTGAGGGTGCGGTAGACAGTGGCGATACCCAGGCCGGGCACGTCGGATTGGGCTTCCGCCAAAACTTCGAGGGGGGCCAACGGGCGCTCGCTTCGCTTGAAAACGCCACGGATGGCGTCCCGCTGACGGGTCTTTCTATTCATCGCTCGATCTTCGACGCGAGCCAGGTAAACCTCTTGAGGGCTGCGAAAGGCGGCAAAACTTGCGGAGGAACCTATGAGCAACATTCGACGAGCAGCGGTGATCGGGTCCGGAACCATGGGCGCCAGTATCGCCGCCCACCTGGCCAGCGCCGGCATCCCCACCATCCTTTTGGACATCCCCAGCCCCGACGGTCCGCGTAGCGGCATCGCCCAAAAGGGGCTGGAGCGCGTGCTGAAATCGCGCCCCCCTGCCTTTCTCAGGCCTGAAGCGGCCGCCTTGATCTCGGTGGGTAACACCGAGGACGACCTGGAAAAACTGAAGGACGTCGACTGGGTCATCGAGGCCATTGTCGAGAACCTGAAAGTCAAACAAGAACTGCTTCAGAAGCTGGAAAAAGTGGTGGGACCGGAGACCATCGTCTCCTCCAACTCGAGCGGCATTCCTATGAAGCTGCAGGCTTCGGTGCTGGGCGATGACCTCAAGAAGCGCTTCCTGGGCACTCATTTTTTCAACCCGCCCCGCTACCTGCACTTGCTGGAGCTGATTCCCACCAAGCACACCGACCCTGCCGTGCTGCAACGTCTGGCTCAGTTGGGCGAGGTGCGCCTGGGCAAGGGCATTGTGGTGGCCAAGGATGTGCCCGGCTTCGCGGCCAACCGCATCGGCGTCTTCTGTATGGGCAAGGCCATGCAAACCACCTTTGAAATGGGCCTGACCCAGGACCTGGTGGACGTGCTCACCGGCCCCATCCTGGGCCGCCCCAAGAGCGCCACCTTCCGAACCGGCGACGTGGTCGGCCTGGACATCACCGGCATGGTTTCCGAGGGCCTGCTGCAGGCCACCGGCGAAGATTTCGCCCTGCCCCAGGTGGTCAAAGACATGATCGCCAAGAAGTGGCTGGGCGACAAAACCGGCCAGGGCTTCTACAAGAAAGACAAGAGCAGCGGCGCCACCAAAATCCTCAGCCTCAACTTCGAGACCATGGAATACGAGGAGCGCCCCAAGGCCAAACTGGCCGAACTGGGACCGATTCTGGGCCTGGCCACGCCGCAGGAGCGCACCAAAGCGTTGCTGGAGTTGGACGGCGTAGCCGGCGACTTCACGCGCAAGAGCCTGCTGCCCCAGATGGCCTACGCCGCCTCCAAAATCGGGGAAGTCGCCGACACCGCCGAGGAAGTCGACAACTCTCTGCGCTGGGGCTTCGGCTGGACCGTCGGTCCCATTGAACTGGCCCGCTACCTGGGTCAGGACTTCCTGAAAAAAGCGTTCGAGCGCGCCGGCCTGGCATGGTCGGAAGCACTGGAAAAGATTCCCGCCGAACCCAAAGAACCGGCCGCCTACTCGATCAGCTATCAGCGTCAGGTCGGCAACCGTCCGGTGATGACCTCGCCGGTGGCCAGCCTCTGGGATATGGGCGACGGCGTCAGCCTGCTCGAGTTCCACTCCAAAGCCAACGCCATCGGCGTCGAGGTGCTGGAGTTCATGGACCAGGCTCACGAACGGGTCTGCAAAGACTTCAACGCCATGGTGGTGGGCAACGAAGGCGAGAACTTCTGCGCCGGCGCCGACCTCAACATGCTGTTGGGAGCGGCCATGCAGGTCGCCGAAGGCAAAATCGACGCCCTGCGTCAGCAGGTCAAGATCTTCCAGGCCATGACCACGCGTCTACGCTACTCGCCCTACCCGGTGGTGGCTGCTCTGCACGGCCTCAACCTGGGCGGCGGCTGCGAAGTGGGACTCTGGTCCGACGCCTGCGTGGCCTCGGCCGAACTCTACACCGGTCTGGTGGAAGTCGGGGTCGGCATCCTGCCGGCCGGCGGCGGCACCACCGAAATGCTCTTCCGCATGATGGACCGCGTTTTGCCCGGCGCCGACCCCTTCCCGGCAGTGCGCGCAGCCTTCGAAATGATTGCGATGGCCAAGGTTTCCGGCTCGGCTTTCGAAGCGCAAAAGATGGGCATTCTGCGTCCTACCGACCACATCGTGATGAACGCCGACCTGCGCCTGAGCGAAGCCAAGCGCATTGCCGCCAGTCTCGCTCCCGGCTACCAGGCTCCGGCCCGGCGCCGGGTGCAGGTGATGGGCGAACTCGGTCTGGCCAATCTCAAAGCCGGCGCCATCGCCATGCACGAGAGCGGCCTGATCACCGAATACGAAATCCATCTGGCCACCACCGTTGCCTCCGTGCTCTGCGGCGGCACCATGAACTACAGCGACACGGTCGACGAGCAAGTCATCCTCGACCTGGAGCTGGAAGCCTTCTTGCAGCTGTGCAGCCAGGAAAAGAGTCGCGAACGTCTCGCCCATATGCTGAAAACCGGCAAGGGCTTGAGGAATTAAGGAGATCACCATCATGGAAGAAGTCGTCATCGTCAGCGCCGTGCGCACCCCCGTGGGCCGCGGCAAAAAAGGATCCCTGGTCAACACCCGGCCCGACGACCTGGCCGCGCTGGTGCTCCAGGAAGTGCTCAAACGAGTTAACCTCAGCGCCTCGGAAGTCGAGGACGTGATTCTCGGCTGCGCTATGCCGGAAGGCGAGCAGGGCCTGAACCTGGCCCGCATGTCGGCCCTGCTGGCCGGTTACCCCAACGAAGTGGCCGGCGTCACCGTCAACCGCTTCTGCGCCAGCGGCCTGCAAGCCATCGCTCAGGCCGCTCAGGCCATCGCCTGCGGCATGGTCGACTGCGCCGTGGCCGGCGGAGCCGAGTCCATGAGCCAGATTCCCATGGGCGGCTTTCGCAACGCCGTCAACATGGCACTGCTGGACAAAGTCCCGGCCGCCTATATGGGAATGGGCCACACCGCCGAGCGCCTGGCCGCCAAGTATGGCGTGACCCGTCAGGAAGCCGACGAGTTCGCCATCCAGAGCCACGCCAAAGCCTCGGCTGCCCAGGCCCGGAAGGCCTTCGACGAGGAAATCGTGTCGGTGCCGGTGCGCGTCGACAAGCGCAAAGGCACCCAGATCACCAGCTCCACCGTCGACTTCAGCGTCGACGAACTGGTGCGCGGCGACGCCAACATGGAAACCATGGCCAAACTGAAGCCCAGCTTCAAGCCCGACGGCGTGACCACGCCCGGCAACGCCTCGCCCCTGTCGGACGGAGCCGCCGCCCTGGTGCTGATGAGCAAGAGCAAAGCCGAAAAGCTCGGACTCAAGCCGCTGGCTCGCTTCCTGTCTTTCGCCGTGGCCGGTGTGCCGCCCGAGATCATGGGCATCGGCCCCGCCTACGCCATTCCCAAGGCGTTGGCCAAGGCCGACCGCAAGCTCTCGGACGTCGCCGTCATCGAGCTCAACGAAGCTTTTGCCGCCCAGGCCCTGGCCGTGGGGCGGGAGCTGAAAGAGCTCGACTTCTCCAAGGTCAATCCCAACGGCGGCGCGATCGCCCTGGGACATCCGCTGGGTTGCAGCGGCGCCAAGTTGACCGTCAGCGCCATCCACGAACTGCGTCGTCGCGGCGGCGGGCTGGGACTGATCACCATGTGCATCGGTGGCGGTCAGGGTGCCGCCGGCCTGATCGAGGTGATCTGATGGGCCTCGCGGAGCGCCGGGCCAGCAAGGCTTTCCAGGACGACAGCTACCCCGGCCTCAAGCAAGAACTCGATGCGGCCGCGCACAAGAACGTACTGGTGGAAGTCGATTGGGACAGCCTGGCGGTAGAAGACTACTCCGCCAACTATCAGGAATGGTGGCCCAAAGTCTATTTCATGCCGTTGATTGAAGCTTTTAAAAGCATCGCTTTTGACGACATGGGCAGGGAAGCGTTGGCCAGCGGACTTAAGAAGGTCGTTATCCGCAACAGCGGGTCCAGCGAAGCCAGCTTCCAGGACGGCGTGTTGACTCTAGACTATTCTTCCGTCAGCAATGTCGATTACTGGGAAGACCGTAAGAACACTTGGCTGAAGCTGCTCGAGAAGGGCCTGTAGACGAACTGCTGCGCTTACGCCGGGTCTGGCCCGGCAGCGCGGCCGATCTTTTCCAGATGCTCGAAGAGCAGCTGGCCATTCGCCCGCGCTCCAGCGCCGTGCGCCTGGAGTGCAGTGGCGGCCAGACCCTGCACGGCCAGGTGGTGCGCTATCAGGCCCAGTCGCGCACGGTTTTGCTGGCTCACCAGGGCACGCTCAGCTGGGTGGACCTGAACCAGGTGGTAGCCGTCACCCTGGTGCACGCCGAGTCCTGGCTGCAGGAGTTGACCCGCGGCCAGGTGCGCGGTCCGCAGGAGCCGGCCCCCACTCGACTTCATTTGCGCCGACAGGCCGAGCAGTTGGCAAAACACCTCCACCTCACCAGCTTCGAGATCCCCTGGACAAAGCTGCCTGACGACGACCAGAGCTCACGCCACCTCCAGCTTCTCTTGAAGGAGTTGGACGAGTGCTGGCTCGAGATCGGCGCGGACGAGATGGGCAAAAAAGCGCTGACCGGCATCCGCGAGATGGTGCTGGAACTCTCCGACTACCCTGAGATAGCCCTGGAGGAAGGTCGCTGCTATCTGCGCATAGCTGCCGGCCCGGAGGGGCTACTGGCCTTTCCCCCGGGCTCCCTCAGGAAGCAGCTCGAAAAGATACTTTAGGTAGGCGGCCTGGGAACCGGGTCGGGTTCGGTGAAGCCGGACGCGTTTTTGTGCCCTCCGCCTCCGTAGCGCTTGGCCAGAGCGGCCACGTCGAAATCCCCCACCGAACGCAGGGACCAGGAGCGGTGACCGTCCTGAGCGTCGTAATAGGCGGCCGCAAAGGGCGCATCTGGATGCAAGGTGCAGAGGCGGTTGGCGATTTCCGAGCGCAGGTCGCTGGCATTGACGATGGGCACGCGATAACCGCCCAGATCATCCCAGCGGGCTCTGCGACAGTGAGCGTTCACCTGCATCTCCTGCAGGCGCAGCAAAGCCACGCCCTCCACTCGCAGACGCTCCACTTCGAAAGCGTCCCAGACCTCGAAGTCCATTGGGTAGCTGCGGATAGCGGCCGTGACTTCCTTACTCTGAGCCAGATGAAAGAGCCACAGGTCTTTGTCTTCCACGTAGGCCAGCAGGTCCGGCAAGGGCTCGTTCGGGTGAAAGAAGTTCCAGGCCAGATGAGCTCCCGAGCGGTCCATGTCAAAGACGGCGAAGTCCAGATCCTGGAGGTCCGCCTGAGCGGTGATGTGATGATCCAGAATGACCACCCCCGCCACGCGCTGGACCAGTTCATCCACCACCGGACGCTTGTAGCTAAAATCGACCAGCGCCACCACCGCCTCGGCGGGGAGATCCGGGACGGGTTCTCCGTGCTGCGCGGCGAGATAGGTTGCCCGATCTCCCAGGAGTTTCCAGGCGCTCCAGGCGGCTCCAAAACCGTCGTCGCAGGAGCCGTGATAGATAACGTGAGTCACCTCTTGCGGTTTTACCATCGTCTGCTATTCTCTGAAGCCATGTCCGCCATCCTGCGCCTCTTCGTTTTCCTTCTAGGCACTCTCGTGGCCTGGGCTCAGCCGTTGCCCGGCGACTGCCGGCAGCTGGTGCTGGTTGTCTCCAAAGACTGGAATACCTCGACTGCCGGCCTGCAGCGCTACGAACGAAAGGCCGAGCGATGGACTCCGGTCGGAACCGCTATCCCGGTGGTGCTGGGGCGCACCGGTTTGGCCTGGGGCCTGGGAGAAGCTCCCGCTCCTCTGACCGGCCCGCAAAAAAAAGAAGGCGACAATCGCGCGCCGGCCGGCGTCTACAAAATCACCCAACTCTGGCTGCGCAAGGGTATCGCTCCCCCACCCCCGGGCGGTTTCCCGGCTCAGCGCATTCAAAGCGACACCATCGGAGTCGACGACCCTCAGTCTCGCTACTACAACCGCATCCTCCGCACCAGCCAGGTGCAAGACCAGGACTGGGACAGTTGGGAAAAGATGGACATCTCCGACTACGACCGAGTACTGGTGGTCTCACACAATCTTGAGCAGCCGACACCCGGTCGAGGCTCGTGCATCTTCATCCATCGCTGGGAGACGTCCACCAGACCAACTTCCGGCTGCACGGCCATGGATCAAAAAAACCTGATCCGCCTGATCGATTGGTTGAAACCGGGCGCCAACCCACGGCTGGTGCAGCTTCCGAAGGCGGAAGCGAGCGCCTGGCGGGAATCCCAGGGCATTCCCGCGTCCACAAAGTAGTGGCTACTTTTTAGCGAGTGCCGGCGCCGACAGGAACCGCGGCCGCCCAGTTCAACGGCACCGATAGAACCGGTGAGGGAGTGCAGGCGCAGGCCTGCCAGACAGGCACTTTAACCCAGTCCAAACGAGTAATCCCCAGACCTTTGCATTGCGGGCAATCTTTCATAGCCAGACTCCTCATCTCCAAGAATGAGGAGAGAGTTCGCAAGCGCCCCGCCGACTCCTTGAATAAAATTCAGCGAGTCGAACGCTGCGCGAGATATTCCTCAAAGCGTTTCTTCTGGCCGGCTTTCATGGTCAGGATCTTGAAGCGGGAAACCCCTTCTTCGACGCTGAGCAACTGGCCATTCACCGTCAGGGCCGCCTCGCCAAAGGGAAGCACCAGGCGGACTTTTTCTTTCTCGGGGAGAGAATCGCAGCGCACGTAGGCCTGCAGGCCGGTGATCTCAAGCAGTCGGCCTTCCTGCGATCGTTCTTTGGAGTCAAACAGCTGAATCAGTTCGCCCTCGGCTGCGGACTCGGGCGCGGACACCTCGATCTGCGGCGCACTGGGAGGCGCGAGTTCGGCGGCTTCGGCAATCTTCTCCGCTGGAGCCGCGGGGGGAACCACTGCTTCCAGAGCCGGTTCCTCCACGGGAGCGGGCTCTTCCGAGGCGGGAACCTCGACCACCGGCGCCGGCTTGGGGAAAGAACCGTTGCTCGAAGTAGGCAAATCCTTGGTCGCTTCGGGCGTCGTTTCCGGAGCCGGCTTGGGCTTTTCGGCCGGAGGCTTGTCGGAGTCCGGCTTGGAAGGCGACTCCTGAGTAGAACCGCCCTGACTCAGCAACCAAAGCATCACCGGCACGGCCGCGATCAGTAACCAGTAGATTCTCTTCATTTTTAGCACCTCTACCCCGGATTTAGTCTAACGGTCGCCCTTTTTCCAATAGCGCTCGGAAGTCCTATGAGCATGCAGGGGGGGTTGTTGGCCGCGACAAAAGCATAGGCCTGAAGTTCAGGAGGTTGCTATGGCTCAAGTGCAAGGACAAGTTTCACCCCAGATGACGGCTGCTGAGATGCGCGAGTATTACCTGGAACAGACTCGCCGCAGCCTGGAGGCTTTCGAGGCCAGCCACGGCAGCATCACCGACCACCCCCCGTTTGCCCTCGACCGCGGAGGCGCCAGCGAGTTTCTGCTGACCCCCCAGGTGGCCCAGCAAATCCAGCTGCGCAAACAGATCGATGAATTTGCCGCCGAAGCCAAAGTCTCCACGGCCGGCGTCCGCGAGAACCAGAACGTGCTGTGCAGCTGGGATTCGCGCTACCGCATCAACCAGTACATCTTCGCCCTGTTGGCCGAAGCGCTGGCCCGGCTCGCCCAGGAACTGCAGGCCGAACGCGTGGCCGCTCTGCCGAAACTGGACGTGGCCCGCGTGCGCGCCGAACTAGGCGAAGAGAACGCCGTTTTGATCGAAGAAATCTTCCAGATGGAGCTGGCTCAGGCCATCGACTTTGCCCGCGCCAACCCGCTGCGCATGGTGGGCGGCGAAGTCCGCTCCAACACCCCGCTCTACGTGGGCTTGATGGGTCGCATCTACGCCGCGCGGGGCCTGCACGTATTCGTCACCGCCGACCACGGCTTCCGCGATACCTCCACCATTTTCATTTGGAGCTTCCTCACCTACCTGCTCGGCATGTCGGGAGGCGACTACTTCACCTCCAGCCACGGAGCCCCCCAAAAACAGTCCGACAAAATCCTCGCCCCGGACGGGGCCCAATACCTGCCTCCGCTCTATGCACGAATCGTGGAACACCTCTACTCCATTCTGGAGGAAATCGAGAAAGACGGCTACCTCATCAAGCTGGCCGCTCTCGACGACCCGCATCTGCACTTCAATTTGACCTATGGACGCATGGCCAAACTCTACGCCAACTACCTGCGTCAAGGACCGGCTTCAAGCGGAGCACTGGCCACCATTCAGAAGGCCATCGACAGCAAATTGCGCCTCCAACTGGACTTCTTCGGCGGCGCCGGCTACCGAACGATCTATCCGGTCCTTCAAGAACTCGGCATCGATGGCGCTTTTGAGGGCGGCCTGCTGCGGAGCGAAGAGGACCCTTTCTTTCACAACATCGGTTTCCGCGTGGCTAAGAAGAAGGGCTCCGAAGAATACGAGGTGGTCCACGACTCGGTCGACGCCAGCCTTCCCGTAGTGGTCAAAAGCGCCGGTTACGACAAGCTCCTGGCCGACGCTCCCGACGGGCAGATGATTTTCAACGTGGACCCGGACTCCGACCGATTCGTGGTCGGGCAAATCGTGCCGGCCAGTCAGAAAGCCACTCTAGACAAACTCGGTATCATCTGGCTGGAAATCGGCACTCGCCTGTTCGCCCTCTACAGCCCCAACCAGTTCTTCTTACTGCTGGCCGAGAACGACCGCGTGGTCGCGGTCCACGATGGCAGTTGGCAAAAATACAGCAATTTTGACGTCCACACCTACGTCTCAGCACTGGCCTGGGACGAGTGGGCTGCCCACCACAAAATCCCGGTCGTGCGCGTACCGGTCGGATTCAAAGAAATCGCGGCCGTCATTCGCCAGGTCGAGGCGGGAGCCGCCGGAGAGGGCCCCATCCAGGTCAAGAACGAGCTGGGCGAAGTCATTTCCATCGGAAAAAATCCGAAGTTGCACCACGCCGGAGAAGAAAGTGGGGGTAAAATCGGCGGCCCCAGTCGCCCCATCTTCAACATGATGGGCGAGAGCGTTCTGGGCATGCGCGAAAAGAGCAGCGGCGAAGCTTGCGTCTCGGCCGTCTCGCTGGCCGCTCGTCTCTGGCTAGAAGCCGAGAAATCGGGAAATCCCGAGCATTACTATCTGCATAACTATCTGCAGCAAGTGTTCCAGGACAACGCCATCAGCAACCCGATGGAATCCCGCGGCGACATCGTGCACTACAACGAAGCCATCTTCGACCCGGACGAGCTGGCCAAAGCCAAGAAGCTGGGCATCGAAGAGCGGGTTCAGTTCAACGCCTTCTTCACCGACCCGGTCGAGAAGTACGCCGCCGGCCAGATGTCGTTGGGCGAGCTTTCCCAGATGCTGGCCCAGGCCATGCCGGGCATGGCCGACGAGTGGAAGCGACTGGAGAAAGTGGACCGCTGGTCGGACGGCCTGCAGTTCTGGTTTGCTCAAGGCGGAAAGATGCGCGACCTGTGCCTCCGGCCGTCCGGCACCGACGCCAAGACCAAAGTCTACCTGGATGGAACGGACAAGCACTACCTCCAGGAAATCTTCGAAAAGAACTTCAAGAACTTCAACCCAAAAGCTTGAACGAAGAGGGGGGACTGACCGTGGAACGACGCAGCCTTTTGAAGTGGATGGCTCTGGTCGCGCTGTGCCCGCGGCCGGGCCGAAGTCTGCCCGACCTGAGCAAACTCTTCGGCAAGATCCAGTGGGTGGAAAGCTTTCCCGACTTTAAGGTTCAGGTCGTCCACTCGTTTCCTGATCTGAAGGTGGAACTGGTGACCTCCTTCCCCGACAAAGTTGGAAAATGGCAAATTGTCGACTCATTTCCCGATTTCAAAATCCAAAAAGTCGACTCATTTCCAGATTTCAAGATTCAGTTCGTGGAATCGTTTCCGGGAATCCCCTGAGACCCTAGCCCCCGGAGAGCACCCGACAGCCGGCCACCTGGACGGCGGCGTCAGGACAGAGGACTCCCAGCAACATCCGGGTGGTGGCGGCCTGGTGAATCTGGTCCCCGTGCAGGCGGGGGCGCTCGACCAGCACGGCCCGGCGAATTTCGCTGTGCTTGCGACCGTGCGCATACAGCGAAATCAGGGCGCCCTGAAGAGGACTCATACTGGGATTGAACGCCGCGTTCTCGCAGTAGGAACCGACGAAGCTCTGGTCGTCGGTGGCCAGCGCAATGCCCGAGGGACAGTGAGAATAGGGAGCATAGGAACGACAAGCCGCTTCCAGAGCGTGCTCGACCACCGGGTCACGAGTGGGTTCCATCAACTCCAGATTGTTGCGCGAGCTATTCATCAGGGCGCCTGTCTGACCCATTTCCCGAGGGCCAAAGCTGTAGGGCAGGAGGGCCTTCAGCTTAGCGGTCCGATCTGGAAGCATGACCTTGAGCTCTCCCCCGCTGGGCAACTCATACAAAAACTGGCGGACCGAACCGGATGGGGCATTGGAGCCCGCGATACAGCGCAAACCGCGCTCGCCGTGACTGAGGGCGTTCATCACGGCGCAAATCTCGGCATTGACCGTCTGAACCAGAGGAACCTCGGGAAATTCAATGTTGAAGCCCAGATAGAAATCTCCGCTGACTCCCTGAGCCACGATACCGACTCGGTAATGAGAGATGCTGGCGCGCGCATGCTCGCGCGCGATCGGCAGCAACTCCTGCATCAACTGAGGAGTGGTCAATTCGAGGCGGCGGGCGATCTCGCGGGCCTGCTGGGCCGGCAGATGCGTGGCCCCCTTGAGGAAATGGCTGAGATGTTCGGTCACCAGTCGACGGCCCGACTGCAGGATGCCCGTCAACGGCTGTCCTGCCGTTGCCAGAGCCGCGATGGAGGCGGTCTTCAAGCCCAGCATACCGGTCGTTTCAAACTGGTGTAAAGCGTCCAACAGGTCCCGCTCGCCAGGCGGCAAGACTCCCTGAGCGTTAAGCTTCTGCGGTTGTAGATCGAACTTCTTGCGCTTTGCCACCAAACTTTCTCCCTCTGCCTCGAATAGCCCAAGGTTCCAGAGGGACCGCCGCGCCTCCTGGGAACCAGGAGGGTCCCAAGTTATTTGCAAAAAACAATAAGCAGAATTAGCTAGACCGAGGGGCAGGAATCACCCTGTCTCACAGGGATTCTTTTAGAAGCGAATTTACCCTCAGGAAAGGACGGCCCCCTATGCTGCTCGATGTAACCGTATTGCTGCAAAGTTGTGGCGGTGACGAGGACTTCGCGCGGGAATTGTTCGGGGAATACCATCAGCGCGTAACAGAACTACTCGTCAGTATGCACGAAGCCTTCGCCGCCCAAAACGTCGAAGAGATCCGCAAAGCGGCTCACGAGTTGAAAGGTAGCAGCCTGACGCTGGGGGCCAGCGAGATGGCCCAGATCAGCCGGACCATCGAGGACGGCTGCAAAGCCGGCCAGACCGCGGCCCTGGGAGAGTGGCTTCAAACTCTGGACCAGCAGTCCGCACTGCTCTTTGAGCACCTGAAAAGCATAGGCTACCTTTGAGCGACCTCTGGATTCTTTCGGCCACCCGCACTCCCATCGGGCGCTTCGGCGGCTCTCTGGCCAATCGCAGCGCGGTACAACTGGGCGTGGTGGCAGTTCAGGCCGCCCTGCAAAAAGCTTCCATCCAGCCCGAGCAGGTGGATCTGTGTATCGTCGGACTGGCACGCCAGGCGGGCTGCGGCCCGAACCCCGGCCGCCAGATCAGCGTGAAAGCCGGCATCCCCGTGACCTCACCCGCCTACACCCTGAATCAAGCCTGCGCTTCGGGCCTGTCGGCCGTGCTGGCCGCTGCTCGCCACATCGCCGCCGGCGAGGCGGAAGTCGTGGTCGCGGCCGGCACCGAAAGTATGTCCAACGTCCCCTATCTGGCCCAGGGAGTTCGCTGGGGAACCAAGATGGGCCATCGTCCCCTGGTCGACGCGATGTATCAGGACGGCCTGCTCTGTCCACTGTGCGATAAAATCATGGGGGAGACCGTCGAAGCCCTGGCTCAGGAGCTCTCGATTTCCAGACAGCAACAAGATGAGTATGCGCTTCAGTCGCAGCTGCGAGCCGCCGCCGCCGACTTCTCGGCGGAATTGTGCGCCATAGACGGCTTGACCGTGGATGAACATGCGCGCGCCAGCACCACCATGGAGTCCCTCGGCAAATTGGGTCCGGTTTTCAGCAAAACCGGCACGGTCACCGCCGGCAATGCCTCGGGGATTACCGACGGCGCTTCCGCCCTGGTGATCGCCTCCGACGCCTTCGTCAAGAAACACAACCTGCAGCCGCTGGCCCGCTATCTGGGCGGGGTCGTGGTCGGCCTGGAGCCGGCCCGAATGGGACTGGGCCCGGTGCCCGCCATTCAGGCCTATCGCCAGAAGTATGGCAACGATTTCCAGCGCTACGAAATCAACGAAGCCTTTGCCGCCCAGGTGCTCGCCTGCCAACAAGACCTGAAGCTTGACCCCGAGTCCCTCAACGTCAAGGGCGGCTCCATCGCCATCGGGCATCCCATCGGCTGTAGCGGCGCACGCATTACCACCACCCTGCTACACGGCCTGCGCGAGCGGGGTGGCGGCCGAGGCCTGGCCAGCCTTTGCGTGTCTGGCGGCCTCGGCATCTGCGCCGGTTTCGAAGTTCAGTAGAAGACCGTTCGCACCCGGTGATAGGGCTTCTCGCCCGGCAACTTGGACTGTCCCAGATTCCAGAAGAACCAGTCGAGTTCATAGGCCATGAGAGGCCGACCCTGCTGTGCCATGGCGCGGCGAATCAATTCCACCGCCCAGACCATGGCGGCCCGGATCTCCACTTCCTCGGGGCTGCCCGGGGGCAACAACTGTTGCTGGTCGACCCGTTGGGCCAACTCTTCCGAATACTCCATAATGCCCAGCGCCCGTAAGACCTGAGGGATCTTGTAGTCGGCGAAAGCGGTCAACTGGTCCAGGTCGTGAAACTCGCCATACCCCTGAAAACCAAGGCTTCCAGCGATGTCCACCACCGTAATTTGAGCCCGCTTGTAGATCGGGATCTCACGACCCTGAAAGTGAGAGACGTCGTAAAAACAGGGAAAATCGCGCGCGATCAAGGCGGTCAGAGCCAGCGCCGAGCCCTGACAGGAAGCCACCGCCCGAGAAAAATCGCCCTGCCACCTGGCGAGCAACTGCCGGCCCACCTGATTGGCATGCTGCAACCGTTCCTGGAGTAAGGGGATCTCACCCTTGCCCCGCAGGATGTGAGCCAATTGGTCGGCCGTAAGTTCCGCCAGAGTCTGGGCGGAGGTTAAAGTGACCCCTTCTTCCAAAGCTCTGCGCAGGGCCACCGAAAGCGCTTTGTAGCCATTGAAGGCCTGACCCTGATATTCCACTTCCCAACGAGTCTGGCCGGGGTCCACCCAAAAACAAAAATTCAGGGCGTCCAACAGCAAGACGTAATGGAGTGTCTCTTCCGGGGTTCCGCGCCAGTGAATGGGTTCGTCCCAGCCGGGAACCTGAAAGGGCTGATCGACCCATTGGCGGGCCAGGGCATCCAGCTTGGCCAGGTCCAGACGGACGTGGCGGGCGTGGTCGACAACAAATTCACAAGCGGGCAAGATACCCGGTTCTACGCTACTCATGGCGGGCCGTTCCCAGGGCTGGCTAGGAGTTCCTGCCCGGGCGCGCGAAGCCGGCCGGCAACTTTGCTAGGAAAGGTCACTCATGGATTCTTGGCGCCAGCTGGTCGCACCAACTAAATTCACGGGTCGCGAATGGTTCTTTCGTCGCCTCGAAGCCTGGCTGGCCGACCCGGAGAGCCGGGTCTGGATTCTGCAGGCCGAGCCGGGCTATGGAAAGAGTCGCCTGGCACAAGAGATCTTTCAGCGCTACCCCGATGCACGCACGCTGGAGGAGGGTCCCGCCGCGCTGGTGGTGGCGGACGCACCCGAACTGCACGGCTTCAACCCGACCGGCGGAAAAACGATCCTCTTCAGTCGTCCCCAACTACGCCTGGCCAGCTTGATCGGCCCCGGCGTCCTCTTCGAAACCCTGGACTCCATGCAACTGGAGAACATCACCGATCTGGCCCTGCATTTGAGCGGACACGCCCGGGCCGACAGCATCCTGCGCAGCTGCGGCGGCAATTTTGGCGTGGCCGAGCTGCTGGCTGCCAGTCCCACCGAAATGGACGTGCTGCGCAGCCTCTGGCAGTTAGCCGAAGACGCGCTCCAGGGCTCCCCGAACCGCGACCTGTCTTCGCAAATCCTCACTCTCCTGGGCGAAACCGGCGGCCCCTTGGAAGCCTGGCGTATCTGCGACTTTCTGGGCACCAGCGCGATGCGCGTGCGCGAAGCCCTGACCCCACTGGAGCCGATTCTCAAGCGCCAGGATGACCGCTATCAGGTCTTTTCTCCCTGGCTCGGTCAGGCGGTCACCTGGTCGCACTTTCGCGACCTCGAAGTACTGCATGCTTCCGTCATCACTTACTTTCGCGAAACCTATCCGTCCTGGGAAGAAATGTCCGACCCTTACGGCTGGGACTACCTGGTCCACCACTGCGACCGCTTTGCCCGCACCGCTCGAAAGAAAGACTTCTCGGTGCTGCACTGGCTGGGCGAAGGGCCTTTCCTGCGTCAGAAACTGCGCCAGGGCGGCAAACTGCCGGGCGTGCTGCGCGACCTGGAGCGCTGCCTGGCAGCCGCCATGGAAGAGAGTGACCTCTCGCGTATTGCCTTCTATGCTTTCCAGCTACCGCGCGTGCGCCAGGAACGACTGGCCGGCGAGATGCACAAACTGGCCGACCTGGGCCAGATCGAGAGCGCTCAGGAATATGCGCTGCTGATTCCGCGGGAGAACCATAAACTACTGGCCTTGCTTTTGTTGACCTGGCAGGCCGTCGATGAGCGTCGCCTGGAACTGGCCGACCGTCTGCTCACGCAGGCCGTTCAGGTGGACACGGGCAACATGTTCGCCGAACTCAACCTGCTCATCGTCAGCATCTGCGCCTGCCTGCTCAAAGGCATGCCATCCCGCGAAAAGGACATTCTGGAGCTGCTGAGCCGGGATGACCAGAGTGGTCGAGCCGCCAGCAATTACCTGACTCTCGGCCTCATCGAAGGCCTGGAAGACCGGTTGCGCAGCTGGGTGCTCCGCCGCGGCTGGAACCAGGCGCCGCACGGCAACGGCACCGACCAACAGCGGCTGAGCACGTTCATCGGACAATCGCTGCGCGCCCTCAAGCAAAACGAGCTGGCGCAAATGTGGTCCGGCGCGCTGACCCGGCCCGCCATCAGTCAAGAAGACTTCGACTCGAAGCTGAAAGAACTCATCGGACTGGAAAGCGAAGTCGAACGCCTCGATCAGTTGGTGGATCTGGCCGACCAGGTCACTCGCCAGCACCCCTCCGACTGGCTCGGTCACGCGGTCGGCGTGCTGACCATGGCCTTGCAGAATTTCGCCCAGCCGGATTGCTGGCTGCGCGGTTTTGCTCAGCTTTCCCGGCTATGGATGACCTTCGGCCCCATCCCGGAGGCCTTTGAGGGACTGGAACGCCTGACCCAACTGGCCAACGATCTGGAACTGGAGAACGGGTTGCGAGTGCGCATCATCGCCGACCTGGCCCTGGGCTTCTATCGCCTGGGAGACTCCACTCGCAGTCAACAGCTCATCAGCAAAGCCGCCGCCGGCGCCGTCTCGGAGCTGGAAGCCGAAAAGAAAACGGCCGCGCTGGCTTTTGTGGGTGCGGCCACGGCTCAGCTCAACAATCCGGCCCGCGCTCGCGACCTGGCTTTCACTCTGCTGGAAGCCCTGGAGCCGCCTCCGGGTGCCATGCAGGACCATTTTTGCCGCCTGACCTTCCGACTGGCCAGCAACGCCAACGGCACACCCGACCAGTTTCGCCAGGCCCTGGGCCAGGATCAACGAGAACTGGTCGGCCTGGGCAACAGCCCGCGCGAACGCGCTTATTTGCTGCTTGGATTGGCTCGAGCGGCCCACCATAGCGGCGACGCAGACTGGTCCGATCAGTTGATGCAGCAAGCGGCCGTGCAGGCCCATTTGCTGGTCGTCCCCAAACTCAAGGCCTGGACGTTGGCCGACCTCGCCTGCCTCGCCTGGGACACGGGCCAACACGATCGCTATCGCGCCTTTCTGCTGGAAGCGGAAGAAATTCTGGCGACCGAAAAGACGGCCATTCATCGCCTGGAGGGCATGGTCGACCTGTGCCGCGCGATGGGTCATAGCAAAGACCGCCGGGCCCGCGCGGTCCATCGCGAGATTCTCCAGGGGCTGGACGAAGTCGGCCAGATGGAAGTCTGCCTGAGCTCCGCCCTCCCCCGCCTGCTCCCGCTTTTGCAGGAGACGGAGACGCGCGAACTGGCCAAGAAGCTGCTGGAAAAGCTGCGCTCGACCCCACCCGAGCTGAATCAGCGCGACCGCGATCTCTATCAATCCGGACTCCTGCATTTGGAGCTGGCCTTCGGCGAGTATGACAACGCGCTGGCAGCCCTGGTGCCGGTGGTCAGTCCGCAAGTTCGCTCGCAAGCGCTGGTCGATTTGGCCGTGGGCCTGACCGCCCGCGATCCCCGCGAAGGCCTGGCCTGGCTGCCCGTTATTTCTCGACAGCCCGACCGCCTGCGCGCCATACGCCTGATCCTTTCCGAACTGGGCGCCGAAAAGCGGCCCTGGCGCCGCCAGGCCTGTCACGAAGCTCTGCAACAACTGACGGTGCTTGCCCAGGAAGATGAAGCCACCATGGATCTGGTGGTCAGTTACTGGCTGACACGCGAGAGCGACCGTCGCAAGTTCGAAGCCACCGGTAAGCGGCTCGGCTGGATTCCCGAGCCCGCTCCCATGCAGCCTCTCATCGTCAAACCTGCCTGATGCAGAGGCTCTACTGGAACGACTGGAGTCACGCCCTCCAGCGCCCCATGGAAGTCCTGACCTATGGACATGCCGGCGCTCCGGTGCTGGTTTTCCCCACCAGTCGGGGGCGCTTTCATCAGTGGGAAGACTTCCAAATGATCGAGGCCTTGCGTCACCCCATCGAAAATGGCTGGCTGCAGCTTTTCTGTGTGGACGGCATCGACAACGAGACCTGGTATGACTTCGACAAACCCGTCTCCGAAGTTTTGGAGCTGCATCAGCGCTATGAGCAGTATCTACTGGAAGACTTTTTGCCTCGACTGCGTGCCACCAACGCCAGCGACTTCCTGATCGCCACCGGCACCAGTTTCGGCGCTTTCCACGCCGCCAGTTTCGCCCTTCGCCATCCCTCTCAGGTTCGGAGGGTGGTGGCTATGTCCGGAGATTTCGACGTCAGCAAGAACCTGGACGACAGCTACGAACCGCCCGCCTACTTCTTCAACCCCATCGCCTACCTGGGCAACGTGGGGCCCGGAACCTATCTGGACCAATTGCGCGGCCTGGATTTTCGACTGGCGGTTGGCGCTCACGACTTTTGCCTGCCTCCCAGTCGCGAACTGGCCTACTTGCTGGGACGTCTCGGGGTTCCCAACCGCCTGGACGTCTGGGACGCCCGCTTCATCCACGATTGGCCGACCTGGCGCGTCATGGCCCCTCAACTCCTATAGAGGACCCCTTTCCAAAGAACACGAACCCCGATTTCTCGATGTCTCAACTGCTGGGCATACTCCACGGCCGCGAAGAAACGTTTCCGCCCGCCCTCCTGCACGAGCTCAATGCCCGTCAGGCCGGCGTCCACGGCGAGTCGATCACCGTGTCCAGCGTAGAAGCCCTGGAACGCAGCCCCTATCGCCTGCTGGTCGACCGCATTTCCCAGAGGGTTCCGTATTTTCACAGCCTGCTGCACCAGCAAAAATGGCTGGGGGTCGAGTCCCTTCCCTCGCTGTCGTTGCATTCGCTGGACCGGGTGGGGCTGGCTCAACTGGCCCTGCAGGCGCGCGTTCACGCTCCTCCGACCGTGCTGCTTCCCCATCACTCTCATCCCGCCGGAGTAGAGGGCGACGACCTGGGCAACCTGGCTTATCCCATGCCATGGGAGAATTACCTGCGCCAAATGGGACTGCCGGCAACCCTGCGCAGTGCTCGACTGGGACACGGTCCCGTCTATCGAGTGGCCAGCCTGGGCGAACTCTGGACCGCCTACGGCAAAAGTGGAGACGGCCTGATGGTCGTGCAACCGGATCTCAGCGATGCCGAGCATGTGCTGGCCATCGTGGCCGGAACTCACCTGGAAGTGGTCGGCTACGACCCGGTTAGCCTGCGCTACCGACCGGCTCCCGAGGAACTGCTGCAGCCAACCCTGCAAGCCTGCCAGCGCCTGCTTCAGCTCGCCGATTTCAACTTGACCGGACTGGAATTCGCCTGGCATCGTTCGAAGCTCTGGCTCAGTGATCTTCACCTGACTCCCGACCTGGAATGGTGGACGCTGGGCGAAGAGGCCTTCGGGCGCATCGTCACAAACTTTGCCGATGAACTGATTCGTCGCACCCTCCCCAAAAAGACATCCAAAGCCAAAAAGACGAGGAACCAATAGCAATGCCCACTTCCATGAAGCCCATTCGCTCCGATGGAGTCGATGCTGCCCTGGCAGCTGCCGCCCGCGAGGCTCACCGCCTCGAAGCCGTTTCCTACTACAACTCCCTTTTGGAGCGCGAAGACCTGGCGGAATTCGCCCAGGAGCTGCAGACCCATATGCACAGTCGCGGCGCCGTCTTCGGAGAGCGCCTCATGTGCCCGTTCCTTCGTCCCCACTTTTGCGGACGCGAACAGCTGGATCTTCTGAATTCGGCCGTGCGCGGAGTGGTCGGCGCATGCAACGTGTTGGGTCCTCGCATTCAGGAATCCCCCGAGCTGCAAGACGCACTGGGCCTGAGCGAAGAGGAGCGACGGCTGTGCTCTATCGACCCCGGTTATCCGGAGTTTTCGGTCACCTCTCGCCTGGACAGCTTCATGCTGGGCGGCAAAGTGCGCTTCGTAGAGTACAACGCCGAGTCGCCCGCGGGCATCGGCTACAACGATGTCATGCAGGACGTCTTCCTCTCCACTTCCGTGATGAAAGAGTTCGTCCGCGAATTCCCCTGTCAGCCGCTCTACACCAGCGAAACTCTCCTGAACAACCTGCTGGAGTGCTATAAAACCTGGGGCGGAATCGACAAACCGGTCATCGGCATCGTCGACTACGAAGGCCTGCCCACTCGCCACGAGTTCGAGATCTTCCGTCGCTTTTTCAACAGTCGCGGCTATCAGTGCGTGGTGGCCGACCCCCGCAAGCTCGACTACAACGGCGAGCGTCTCAGCTACGAAGGCCAGACCATCAATCTGGTCTACCGTCGCCTGCTCACCACCGAGTTCCTGGAGCGCTTCGAAGCCTGTAAGCCAGTCTGGGAAGCCTACCGCGACCGCAAGATTTGCATGGTCAACAACTTCCGCGCCAAATACCTGCACAAGAAGGCCATCTTTGCGCTGATTACCGACCCTGTCTACCAGGACGGCATGACGCCGGAACAACTCTTTGCCGTCTACACCCACGTGCCGTGGACGCGCCGTGTCTCCGACACCCGCACCACCGACGTCGAGGGCCGAAACATCGAGCTGCTGGACTGGATCCGCAAGAATCGCCGCCAACTGGTCATGAAGCCCAACGACGAGTACGGTGGGAAAGGCATCTTCGTAGGCTGGGAAATGAACGACGAAGACTGGGATAAAGCCATCCAGACCTCGTTGGAAAGCTTCTACCTGGTGCAGAACAAAGTGGAAGTCTCGCGCGAAGTCTATCCGACCTGGGACGGTAAGACCGTGCACTGGGCGGAGTACAGCGTGGACCTGGATCCCTTCATCTTCAAAGGCGAAGTGGAAGGCCTGCTGACCCGCCTTTCGGCCACCGCTCTGTGTAACGTGACCGCCGGCGGCGGCGTGGTTCCAACCTTCGTTCTTGACTAAGGTGGATGTCCAGGTCGGGGTGGACGTCGGGGGGACGTTCACCGACTTCGTGGTCGTCGACCCCGAGCGAGGTCGGCTGCAACTCAAGCGGCCGACCTCGCGCCCCGATCCTTCGGTGGGCATTCTGGCCGGTCTCCAGGAACTGGGCGTAACGTCCTGTGTCCTCAGCCACGGCACCACCGCAGCCACCAATGTGGCCCTGGAACGCCGAGGCCCACGCACCGCGCTGGTCACCACCCGCGGCTTCGCCGACGTGCTGACTTTGGGTCGAGGCCAACGGCTAGACCTCTACGCCCTGCTACCCCCTCCCCGCCCGACGCTGGTACCCCCGGAACTTTGCCTGGAGGTCGACGAACGCCTCGACTCCCGCGGGCAGGTCCTACGCCCCCTCGATCGCGCCGAATGCGAAGTGCTGGCCCAGCATCTGGTGGCCCAGAAGGTCGAAGCCGTGGCAGTCTGCCTGCTCTTTTCCTACCTGAGTCCAGACCATGAGCTTCTCCTGGGGGAAGTTCTCTCCGCCGCCGGCCTGACAGTCAGTCTGAGCCATCTGGTCGATCCGCAGCCCAAAGAATACGAACGGGCCAGCACCACCGTTCTGCGCGCCTATGTAGCTTCCAGCCTGGACCGCTATCTCGACCATCTGAGCCGCAGCCTCAAGCAAGCCGACCTCTGGGTGGTTCGCTCTTCCGGCAGCGTGTGCAGGCCGGAAGAAGCGGTAGAGCAGGCCGTCGGCTGCCTGCTCTCAGGTCCGGCCGCGGGCCTGCAGGGCGCCTGGCAACTGGCCCAGGAACAAGGACTATCCCGCATCATGACGGTCGACGTCGGTGGCACGTCCACCGACGTGGCGCTTTGTGACGGCTCTCTGCCCTATCTCGTGGAGAGCTCGGTGGGCGGACTGCCCTTTCGTTGCGCTCAGACGGACATTCAAACGGTGGGAGCGGGCGGGGGTTCGATTGCCAGCCTGGACGCGGCCGGGCTGCTTCAAGTCGGACCGCGTTCCGCCGGCAGCCAACCCGGCCCGGCCTGCTATGGCCAGGGTGGGCCTGCTACGGTGACCGACGCTCTGCTGGCGCTGGGTCGCCTGCCCGAGCAACTGGCGGGCGGGCGCCTCAAACTGGATCGTCAGGCCAGTCTGCGAGTGCTGGAAGAACTGTCTGTCCAGATGCATCTCCCGGTTCTCGAAACCGCGGCCGCCATCGTCGCCCTGGCCGAGCACAACATGGCTCAAGCCCTCCGCTTGATCAGCCTGGAACGTGGCTATGATCCACGCCTTTTCGTGCTGATGGCCTTCGGCGGAGGCGGAGCCAGCCACGCTACCGCCCTGGCCGAACAGCTGGGGATGAAACGGATTCTGGTGCCAGCCCACCCCGGACTGCTGTGTGCGCAGGGCGCCATGCTCGCCCCCTGGCAAGCGGAGGAACAGCGCGCCTGGTTGACCGGCCTGGCCGAGGCCGAAAGCGAGGTACGCAGCTGGGCCGCCGAAGCTCGCCGGCGCCTGAAGCGCAAAGCCCCGTCCGGCAAGCTCAGCTGGACGCAACAGTGGGAGATTCGCTACCAGGGACAGGGGAGCAGTCTGTGGCTCCCCGGCGGGGCTCGCCTGTCCGAACGTTTTCACGCTCTGCACCTGCGTCGCTTCGGCTACCAACGGATCCACCAGGCACTGGAGCTCGTTTCGACCTTGCTGCGCGCCAAGGTAGACCGACCTCGAGCGGAAGTGCCGACGTTGTCGCCGGCTTCGAATTCGCCCACGGAATCGCAGGCCTATTGGGGTCTTCCTCCCCAACCGGGCAAGATCCGAGTGTTTCAAGGCTACCCGGAGGAATGGGTAACCGGTCCGGCCCGCCTCGAGACCATGGACGGCACCGTGTGGATTGGTGCGGGTTGGCGCGCTCAACGGGTGGGAAACGGTGGTCTAACCATGGAATCTCTCCCCTTAGAAGAGGAACATGCGGAATAGCCGGAAAATAAGAACGACCAACAGTTCGTCCGGGCAGGTTCAATTATCGACCTGTGGCACCCGGAATACCGTTAACGTGATAGGAGTGCCTCAATGAAGAAATCTCTGCTGACCGTGGCTGCCGCCGCTGTCGCCCTGACCTGCCTGGTCCAAGCTCAGCCCCCCCAGGGAGCTAAGGAGACCGTGGTGATTAAGGAGGAGAGCGCGGCCGCCAAGAAGCCGAAGGAAACGCTGCCCGCACCAGGCACCGCTCCCAAGCCCAAAGTCGTTCGCGATCCTTTCGTCAAAGGTGGCGGTGGCGGTGAAGCCGCTGCCCCGCCCATGCAGACCAAGGACACCAAGACCGCCGAGGTCAAACCCGCCGGTCCTGAGTTGACCAACCAGAAGCCCCCGGAACCCGAAGTTGCCGCCCCTGACGTCAAAGTCAACGGCATCCTGCTCGGCCCCCGCGGCAACCGCGCCATCGTGGCCGGCCCCAGCATGACCTTCATCGTCAAGCAGGGTGACAAGTTGGGCGACTATCGGGTTGCTCACGTCGACCGCAAAATGGTGGTCTTCACCTTCAAGAACAAGAAGTTCCCGATCAAGATCGAGGACGAGTTCGCATCCGCTAAGAAGTAAGCTGGTGCTTCCGAAAAAGGCCCGCTCCGGCGGGCTTTTTTTTATGCAGTCAGTGCCTCTCTCAATTGCCGCACGTGATCGTCCTGGATTTCCAGCTCATCGAGAGTTTGAGCCAGGCGTAACAAGTAGTCGATGGAAGCCCCACTCGGACCGGCGGCTCGGCGAATTCGCTCGACCAGGCGGTCGAATCCCTGGTCTCCCAGGTACGACGGGTTGTGCTCATCGGCGACGTAAGTCCAACAAGGCAGGTCCTGGTCTTGCCAGCGCGCCGAAACTCGTTTCAGCTGATACCCGTCTTTTTCGCGGTAGTCCAGCTCGGCCTGGATAGCCGGCCAATCCTGGTCGGGTATCTCGTAAGCCAACCCCCAGCAACCGTCACCGGAGTTGGGAACCAGGGTGCACACCACCCCGGGATATTCGGGAGTGCCGCGATGGTCGGTCGAACCCTGCCAGAGGCGCCGCGACCAGTCCGGAAGCCAGACTTTGCGAACTTCTGTGTAAGCGAATCCAGGATTCCACAGCAGAGAGCCGTAACCGAAAACATTGTGAGTGAGCGAGTTCATCCCGTAACCTATGTCGGCAGCCTGATTGCCAGTGCCGCGGCTGCCCTGTTTCTGATCTGGCTGGTCTACTTTAAGCCGGCGGCGGCCGAACAGCAAGCCTGGGTGGCCTATCTACCCTGGTGCAACGCCTTTTTCAACAGCTTGAGCGCCTACCATCTGATCCAGGGCTGGCGCAATATCAAAAGCCGAAGAATTCCCCAGCATCGTTACCATATGCTGGGCGCCCTGATCTGCTCCAGTCTCTTCCTGATCAGCTACATTCTCTACCACTCGCTGCACGGCGACACCAAATTCCCCCAGAGCCTCGGCTGGATCCGAACCATCTACCTCGTGATTCTGGCCAGCCATGTGGGACTTTCCATTGTCATCCTGCCGGTGATCCTGACAACTTTTGCCCTGGCCTTCATGGGGAAATTCACCGTCCATCCCAAGTTCGGCCGCATCGCCCTACCTGTCTGGCTCTACGTTTCCGTGACCGGAGTGGTCATCGTGCTCTTTCTCAAAGCCTTCGTATAGGGTCCGCGGACAATCAGCCTCGGGCATCGTTCCCGCCATGCATCCCCATTCTCTGCGTCCTTCGTCTCTGCGCTGCTCAACGTGCTGCTGCGCGCCTCCGCTGCTCGCTCCTCACTCCTTGAGTATGAGGCGCCTGACGATAACGACACCACAAGTTGATGCCCACAGACCCTAGCGGCCTTCGCGGATTTGCCCCAGACCTTTGGTGAAATCGACTTTGTTGATCAGCTCGGGGAAATCGATGAGAGGGTTGCGGTTCCCCTGCAGCTTTTCGATGTACTGGTTGCGGTGTTGCTCATACTGCGTGGGCGGGTGCTCGTTGGCCCATTCCACCAACATCGGAATGTCCTCGGCCGTATACTCGCCGCGGCGGTCGCCGATCATTCCCGGGTAGCAGAGCATAAAGTAGAGCACGGCGCGAGCGGTTTCCGCCTTGCCCGCTTTGGGCTCAAACAGGTTCTGGTGCTGGTCGAGGACGCCGCACAGCTTCATCTCCTGGCCTTCGTCGACTTTGTCATCGTACTCGGCGTTGCCACGCAGTGAGTTGCAGTCGATCTGGGCTGCGAAGAGGTGGTGCAGGTCGCCGCGGGGGGCTCGCTTCTTGCTAAACCAGGACTGAGGCACCACGTGCTCGCAATTGTACTGGCCTTCCTTGAGAGGCTGATCGCCCAGGCCCTCGCCTGCCCGTTGCAGGCCTCCACCCGAGTAAATGCAGTAAATCTGACCATCCTGGTGGCGATCCACCTCAGGATACAGGTATTGAGCGGGATCATAATCGAGGGCTTTGTGCGTCTTCTGCACCAGACTGCTCAGTTCGCTGTAGAGTTCACTCGGGGACATCGAGTCGAAGCGGGAGGAATCGCCGTAATATTTCTGGCGGGCAGCTGCATCACCCTTGGCATCGTAGTATTTTTCGGCCGGTATGGGCGTCGGGGCCGGGGCGGGAGCACTGGGCGGCTTGGAATGACCTCCACGACGCAGATCAAAGTCAACGCGGTCGGCAACTCCGTCCGAATGGGGGTGCTTGCACAGCGCCTCGGCGGCCGGGCGGGCAAAATGATTCTTTAGCCCCGGAGCAATATTCCAGGCGGATCCTACCGACAACAAATTCATAACGAACTTCCCTCTCGACGACGCTCCCGTGGCGGGGTGGAGCTCACAATAGGCTCACCTCTCGCACTCCTAGAATAAACCTGAAAATGTTACCTCCAGATTAGGAAGATATGAACGGACGACCAACCAGGAGCCATTGGAACAGCTGAGAACGCCTGCTGCATGCGTCTAGTCAGTTGGAATATCAACGGTTTGCGGGCCGTCTTCAAAAAGAACTTCGCGGATTGGCTGGAGATCCACCGACCGGACGTGGTGGCTCTGCAAGAGATCAAGTGCTCGCTGGCCCAACTAGAGCCCCAGATGCTGAAACCGGCTGGATATCAAAGCTGGTTCTTCCCCGCGGACCGACCAGGATATTCCGGCACCGCCATCTACAGCCGGAACGCCCCGATCGAAGTGAACTACGGATTGGGGATGACAGAATTTGACATCGAAGGCCGCTGCCTGACAGCCGAATTCCCCGACTTCTTCCTGGTCGGCGCCTACTTTCCAAACTCCCGTGGTCCAGGTCTCCGGATCGACTACAAGATGGAGTTCTGCGAGGCCATCCAAAACCATGTGGAGAAACTGGCGCTTCGCGGCAAGCCGGTCTTTCTGTGCGGCGACGTCAACATCGCTCACCAGGAAATCGACCTGTTCAATCCCAAGGGCAGCCGCAAGCAAGCGGGTTTCTTGCCCCCTGAACGAGAGTGGATGACGCAAATGTTGGAGCGCGGCCATCAGGACTTGTTTCGCCAACAGAATCCGGCCCCCGAGCACTACACCTGGTGGAACCAGGCCCACGATGCCCGCAATCGCAATCGCGGCTGGCGCATCGATTATTTCCTGGCGAGCGCCGGCTTCGATTGGGACTACCGCTGCCGCCACTATCCCGAAGTGTTGGGTTCCGACCATTGTCCGGTCGAGCTGGAGTTGCTGTAGGCCACGCGGGCGTTGACGGCTGCCGAGGAGGCTGGTTGGTGGCCCTGGACGAGCCCCTGCGCCTGGTCCTCTGCGCCAACTTCGCGGAAGTGGCTCAGTTGACCGAGACTTGCCGGCGGGTGGCCGTCGACATGCCTGTTGGACTGCCGGGCCCGGGTCAATCTCGGGACTGCGAGCCGGCCGCCCGGCGCTTGCTGGGTCCGCGTCGTCACAGCGTGTTCACCACGCCGCCGCGGAGATATCTGAAGGCTCGTGATTTTTCCGAAGTCCAGGGTATGTCGCTGCAAAGCTTTCATCTTTTGCCCAAGATTCGAGAACTGGACCACTGGATGACCCCGGCTCGTCAGGCACGCGTTTTTGAGGCACATCCCGAACTGGTCTTCACTCGCCTGGCGGGTGGGCCTCTTCAGCACAGCAAGAAAACGCCGGAAGGGCGCAACCTCCGAGAAAAGCTGCTGGCCCAAACACTACCTTCCAGGTGGCCACGAACATCGGTTCAGCCGGACGATGTGCTGGACGCTCTGGCTCTGCTGCGCTGTGCCCAGGCTCCCGGAACTCCCCTATGTTTTCAGCAACGCGACGAGCACGGGCTACTGATGCAAATCTACGGTTGCTGAACGGATTCCGGCACGGCCTTCATCTCACCCGAAGAGCCTTCCTCGACTCCCACATCGTCGCTGGCCAGCAGGCGGCTGATCAGCATCACCACATAGAGTTGGGCAAGCAACGATTCCATGGCCAGCAAATTGCGGCAGAAGTGGCTAACCCCATTCAGCTCATTGTCGGCTCCCGTCAGCGTGGCAAAACTGACGTAGAGCGCCTCGTGGAAGCCGATCACGTCGGCCCGAACGTGAGGGCCGAGAGTATCGGGGCGTATCAGATGGACAAAATGAATCAGTTCTCCAAAGGCAATCCCCAACATAATGTAGAGACCGGCGGCCGCCCACAGCTTGTCCGCGGCGTTGCGAGGTCCGTGGACCAGATCGCGTAAGCCCAGACCGATCACGACCGCCTGAATGCCGACCGTCACACCGTGCAGCAGGCAATTGACGGTGACCCCTCCCACCGGATCCCAAAAGAGATAGTTGTAGACGAGCGAAGTACTCACCACCACAATCGAGAGCAGGCCCAGCAGGCGCGGCAACCAGCGTTTGAAGGTGAAGTTGCGCGAAAGGTCCCAGATCAGTCCCAGATAGACGATACAGCAGAGCTGAAACAGGAAGAAGGTCACCTGCGTATTGTTCAGCCAATCGTCGGTGAGCAGCGAAATGATCAGCAGAATGGCCTGCGCGGCCACCACGTTGCGATAGTCTTTGCGCTTTTCTTCCTGCGACTCGGGACTGTAGAGCTTGCTGAGAGCCTGGCGAATCACTTCCTTGTCTTTATCCGCCGGAAGGCCGGGCCCTTTGAAAATTATTTAAGTTCTGCGATTTTTCCGGCTTGTTCGGAGAAAGCCCGTATGTTAACATTCCCGTGTGTTTTCAGGCGTATTCGGCAGCAGTGTGCCCGAGGCCACTCGTAGCGTTAAGCCCATCTTCTTCTTCAGCCTCGGCGCTTTTCTAATCACTCTCCTGCTCTCCAGTCCCCAGGTGAACCTCGCAGAAGTCTTTTTCGGCAACCCATTTTTTAGCGGTCTCTGTTGCGGATTCGTGCTCGTGGCCGTGGCTCTCTGCCCTACCCGGCCCGAGAGAGCCCTGTTGGCTTGCGCCTGCTTGGGTGTCGAGGCTTTCCGCATCTGGAGTCAGTGGACGCCCGCCTTTGTAGGTAATGTCACGGTCAGTGGCTCGCGAGCGGCACTCCTCGCCGTCCTTCACATCGGTGTGAGCGCGGCGATTCGCCCTCATCTTCGCGCAAGACTTGCCCGGGCTTCGGCTCAGTGCGCTAGCTTGCCGCTACTCTACGCAGCCGGAAATGCGTTCATGCTCAAGGGTTCTTCGGGGTCCAGCCTTACCTACGACTTGTTCTACTACGCTGCAGACCTGAGGCTTGGGCCCCCCTGGTGCTTCGAGGTGGTCTCCTGGACTCACCAAAGCTTCCTGTTCTACACCTTTGGTTACCTGGCTTACTTTTTGCTGAGTCACACGATGTCACTGATTGCGGCCTGGTGGGTCCTGTCGCCACGCGGTCCGAACCCCATTCTCTACTTTATGGCTTGCGCCATGATCTCCGGAGGCCTGGGGTACTGGATCTGTCCGGGAGTAGGACCGGAGATCGTTTTCGGCAAGAGCTTTCCCTTCGACCCCCCCCGTGTGGATGCCCCGATGATGCTGGAAGTGCCGGGAGGCCCTCCAAGAAATACGATGCCCTCACTGCATCTGCTCTGGGCCTACTCGATTTGGGTATCCGTGGAAGGCAGACACCGCCTCCTTCGCCTTGCGGGACTCGCCTACCTGACGTTCATGCCTCTGGTTGCCTTTCTCGGGAGGCACTATCTGGTGGATTACGTTGTCGCCTTGAGCCTGGCAACCGCAGTCCACGTGCTGGTGTTGAAGCTCTCACTTCCTGGAAATACCGACAACAAGTTGTTGGCCTGGGCGGCCGCCTCTTTCTGCTGCGCCCCGGCCTACTTGTTCTTGCTGCTCTCGGGGAGTTCGGTCTGGCTGGTCTGGCCCTGGCTTCTGCAGGGATTTACCGCTATCTCTGTAGGCCTGGCCATCGTGTCCAGTCTCTATTTGAGTCGACAACTCCAATAAAAAAAGCCCCTTGGCCGGAGCGGCCTCGGGGCTTTTATTGGAGCTGGCTGAACTAGCCGACCTTTTTGATCATCTCGTCCCACTTGGTGTCCTGGGAGAGCTTGATGGAATCGTAGCTGGCGAACTGGATACGGTTCTGCGATTCCTTGGTCATGTTGGGGATGTCGTGAACCGGGCGGCCGGTTTCGTTGGAAGGTCCGGCCTGGTTGGACGGGTCGATTTCGCCGCCACCCTGCTGGGCGTGGAACTGCTGGTTGAGGGCCACAATCTGGGGCATCGCCTGGCTCAGCATCTGCAGCTGGTCGGGGCTCATTCCCATCACCATCAGCTGAACCAGCTGCTGCATCTGCTCGTCGGTCAGGCCGGCGCCGGCTTCACCCTGCACGTTGGCACCACCGGTCATACCGGCGTTGGCGTTGATTTCGACGTTCAGACCCTTGGCGTTCGGGTACTTCATTCCGTGCTGCTCAGCGATGACGGCTTCGCCCATAGCGGCCTTGACGGCATCAGCGGCTTCACCGATCTTACCACCGAACTTCTTACCGGCCAGCTCAACGAAGTGACCCATGTCGGCGAACTCGTAGAACTTCTGGGTCTTCATTTTGATGACGGCGAAGTCTTTCTTGGTCTTGCCGCTGTCGAGCACGGCGGTGGCGAACTGGTCCATCGCAGCGGTGACGGCGGGCATTTTGTTGAGGTCGATGGCCGACATCGTGCCCAGGTCGCGCTGGTGACCTTCGGCCATCTTGACGATGCCCTTGGCCATGTCGGCGGGGGTGAGGGGATCGCGAGCGCGCAGGGCGGCCGCGGCGTAATTCAGCACTTCGCCGGTGAAGACGCGGCTGTTGCCGTTGGATTCTTTCTTGCCGCCCGGGAGGGCTTCGTCATACTGCCAGCCGGCGCCGCCTTCGACTTCTTCGGAACCGACCATGTAGTCGGCCGCGCCGGTCAGCTGGTGGGCCACTTCGGCCGAGGCCATCAAGCACTCGTCGAAGCCGACGACGTCGATTTTCTGGCCGGAGAGCTCGGTGGCTTTCTTCAGGCCGTGCTCGATGTCGGCGATGTTCATCCAGCTGTTCTGGCTCTCGGACTGGTTGGCACCCTGCCAGCCGCCGCCGTGATCGGAGAGGATGACCATGAAGTGCTTGGCGGGGTAGTTCTTCTGGGCCCAGGCGATGGACTCGGCCAGGTTGTCGGCGCTGCCCATATCATACTTCGGTCCCAGGTCCTGGACGACCGGCGAGGTCAGACCTTCGGTCTGGTCGGCTTCCAGCTTCATGCGGACGACGTTGCCGCCCTTGGGCTGGTGGCTGGTTTCGACCAGCACGTTCATCTGGTCGGTGCTGCCGATGCGCTCGGCTTCGTCGAGGTCAGCCTGCATGAATTCGTAAAGGTTGTTGTCGGAGACGGAGTAGACCAGCACGGTCCATTCCTTCAGCTCGGGCTGAGCCGGCTGCTGGGCGGGAGGCGCGGGCTGAGCCGCGGGCGGGGCCGGCTGCTGCGGCGGAGCAGGCTGCTGCTGGCCGAGAACGACGCTGTCGGACGGCGCGGGTGCGGGCTGGCCGGAGGGCGCTGCCGAGCGGGCGGGCGCGTTACGCAGGGCCGGCTGGGCGTTGTTGAGAGAGCTAATGTTCATGTGTGTGTACCCCTGATGCTTGGTGTAGTGTGTGTGACTACGCTATGCCATCTGGGGCCGCTAGAGGTTTCTGGAATGTGAACTGCCTCACAAAGCCGGGCGTTGGGTACGTCAATCCCCCCGGAAGGTGGCGACCAATCGAGCCAGCCCCTGGCGCATCGCTTCCCCGCGCACCGCCCGCCCGTGACTGCTGAGAATCAACTCCGGTTGCAGGGCGGCCAGTTTGGCTACCGATTGCACCGCCTGCGACCAGTTCTCGGTCAAGGCGCGAGGCGGTCCGCTCAATTCCAGGTCCCCGGTGGTCACCGCGTAGGCGGATCGCTGAGAGGTGGTCAGGATGGCATCACCCGAGTATAAAGTACGGTCGGATTCACGCCATAAGGAGATATGCCCGGCCGAGTGTCCGGGTGTATGCAACCAGCGCCAACCCGGCATAAAAGGAACACTGCCATCCTCGGGCAGGGCCTGCAACAGCCCGTTGTCTTCCAGAGGCCTCCAGTCGCGGGCCAGCGAGGCTCGCGAGAGAAGTCCGCCACCGGCGCTCGGGTCGGGTGACGGGTAGGTCGCCTCCCCCCTCAAAAACGCATGCTCGAGAGGATGGGCGTAGATCGGCACTTGCCAGAGTTCGGAAAGTCCCGCCAGGCAGCCGACGTGGTCGGGATGCGCGTGCGTCAGCACGATGGCACTGGGAGCGCGTCCCCCGAAGCGCCGCGAGGCGGCTTCTTTCAGGTTGACCAGCGTGCCGGGCACGCCCGCGTCGATCAAGACCCAGCTCTCGTAGCCCTCAGGGTTGCCGAAGAAGGCGACGTTGACGACAAACAGTCGTTTGTAAGCGAGGTCGGGCAGCACGTGCCGGGTGCCGTCCTCACGCAAGCCCTGATGTTCAGCCCCGGTGTGACGTTCCAGAGAAATACGCTCGGTCAGCAATGCCATTCAATCAGAATAACCGCTGCTTGAGAAATATTCACGATCTCGGAATACTTGATCTCAAAGTACTCCAGTACGAAAAAAAAGGACCCGGCCGTTGGACCGGGTCCTTTTTTCTGAGGCTTCAGGCGACGATGACGTTGCGCTCGATGACGGGCTGACCGTCTTTCCAGCGCAGCACTCCGATGTAGGGATTGCCGTTCTTGTCGATCAGGTCTTTGTCGTTGAGACGCTGGTGCGGCTCGGTGTAGAGGATACGACCGCTGTCGATGAGGTGCTTCATGTCGGCGCGCACATCGCTGTCGTCGTTGGCGAATCGGGCCGAATCCACGTCGCGCGGCACTTCCACCAGCGCGCCCGAGAAGTTGCCGAAGTCGCCGACCAGCGGCACCAGGTCTTTCTGCACGGCGGCTGCTTCGTCGGTCAACGAGCGGCTGCCGTTCTGAGTGGGCGGCAGCGAAGACGGCGAGAAATCGGCCGGCAGAATCTCGCGATTCTTGTAAACCTGGGTGATCAGGTCAACGTGCTTGCCGCCGTTGTCGCGGTCGGAGGCGACGAAGGCTTTGGCCATGTCTTTGTAGGTAAAGTCGAAGCGCGGCGAGGCCTTGACCAGACGGCCCAGCATACGCAGGCCCTCATTGGAAGCTTCGCGGATGGCCTGAGCGGGCTCCATTCCGGCGGCGCGGTTCTCGTTGACCAGGCCGGTGAAGACGTCATAGAAAGCACCGGTCCAGAGGCGCGAGTAGTTGTGCACTTCGCTGCCCAACTGGTTGGGGTCTTCGGGGTTGTTCTCCAGCGACTTGGGGTCGGCCCATTTGAAGCTGTTGATGGCGGTGCGGGTGTAGTCGCCGCCGGTGCGGTTCTTACCGGAGGTGTTGTTGATGGTGACGCCCAGCTCTTCGCCCAGGTTGGCGGCCATGTTGGGTTTGGTCATATCGCCGCCGGTCTGCTCGACCACTCGGGCCAGCACGCGGTCGTCCTGAACGCTCATCACCAGCGCCAGCATATCGCCAAACGATTCGTGGAAGGCACCGGCGTCGGCGCGCCAGTTCATCAGATAGGCCGGACGGAAGGCATCCAGGATGGCGTGGCCGACTTCGTGGGACACCACTTCGCCGGAGTCACCGCTGTGCACCACCTGAGTGGTCTTGGGGTCGGTGGAGTGGAAGAAGTTGACGCTGCCTTCGCCTCTCTGGTAGTAGGCGTTGAGCATTTCGCCGGCATCGGGATTGACGTCCAGCTGGGGCTTTTTGAAGGCCCAGCTGATGTTCATGCCGGTGCCTTCCTCGAAGAATTTGATGGTGCGGGCCACGGCCGAGAAAGCGTTGGCGGCGTGGAAGCCCGGGGTTCCTTGCTCGAAGATGAAGTTGCCGTCGGCGTTGGGCTCAAGCGCTTCGTTGAGGCGAGCCTTGTCGACGGCCGGTCCGACGTCGCCGGACTTCAATCCCTGGACGGTGTAGGTACCAGGCTCGAGAACGACCTTATCCTGGGGGTTCTGAGAAAACTCGGCTTGAGCGGCCTTGGCGGGCGCGCTGCGCGGCTGAGTGGGGGCGATACGGGGGCTGTGTGTGTGAGTGGTGCAGAACATATCCAGAGTATGCCACCCGGGGGGCGTTGCGCATGTGAAAAGCTCGTGAACGGACCGACGCTTAAAAAAAGTTGAAAATCACTTCTGGTAGCGCCAGAAAACCCGGTCGATGCGGGCTCCGCACTGCTTATTGTAGAAACCGTAGGGCCCCACCCAGGGAATGATAGCCTGTTCATGTCCCTGAGCCTTGAGATCTGCCAGGCAGCGGCGCAGCAGAATTCCCCCGACCCCCGCGCCCCTTTTTTCCGGGTCCGTGCCCATAGGACCAAACCAGCCGGTGCCCAGGTTGTTGCCGTCGTAGCCGGAGAAGCCGAGCAAGCGGTCTTCTTGGAAAGCCAGGTGCAGACTGATGGGGTCGTTTTCGAACATCCGGCCCACCTCATACTTCCAGCCGACCCAGTGTTGGTCCAGAAAAGCTAGGACCGTGCTCCGGTCCTCGGGCCGGGCCCGGCGGATGCCTTCGCGGGATTCTTCTGGAAAGGCCTGACGCAGGTCGCAGTGCAGGTTATAGGTCTCGCCTACTTTGCGGTAGCCACGCTTCTCCAGGAAAAGCAAGCCGGTGGTGTAGCGCACGTCCACTCCCGGCACCAGGTAGTTGGGGTTGCTTTCGCAGATGCGGATGGGTCCGCTGGGCAGGGAGGCCTCGGCGGTTTCCAGCAAGGCGGTCCCCAGCCCTCGCCGACGGCTTTCCGGGTCGACGCACAGGAACTTGACGGTGCTTTTGCTTTCGCGGTGCACGGCCATAGAAAATCCCTCGAGCTCTTGCGAAACGTAAGCCCCCTGGAAGTCCGGATCCCCCCAGACTTTCTCGCGCAACAGGTCCAGAGTCATCGGATCAAAGGGGCAGCTGCGATTCCAGAGACGCAACAAGGCAGCCTCGTCCTCGCGCTGCAGACGGCGCAGGTTATTCAGGACTGATGCCCACGTCCGCGTCAGGAAGATCTCCGGACTTCTTCTTGGGCTCGAAGTAATTCAAAAAGCCCTGGTCCTTCCAGGCCATATAGGCGACTCCGAACGAGGGTAGAGTGCATACCGCGATATAACCGAAGTATTGCTGAAAACCGAGAGCTTTGGCTACATAGCCGGCGCCCATCTGAGGCAGCATCACGCCCATGGCCATAAACCCGGTGGCGATGGCGTAGTGAGAAGTCTGCATCTCTCCCCGGGTGAAATACATCAGGTAGAGCATGAAAACGGTAAAGCCAAATCCGTAGCCAAACTGCTCAATGAACAGACAGGTGCTGATGACGTTCACGTTGGTATTCTGGGAAAAAGCCAGGTAGAGAAAGGCCAGATTGGGGACGTGCATGATGAAGATCATCAGCCAGTACCACTTACGCAGGCCCTGTTTGGCCACCAGTTTGCCGGCCAGAATTCCACCGCAGATGATTCCGATCACTCCGAAGGTTCCGTAGGCCAGGCCAAATTGCTTGGTCGTCAGTCCCAGTCCTCCCGATTCCAGAGTGCCTTTCAGGAAGGGAGCGACCTGGCCCAGAACCTGCACTTCGGCAACCCGAAACAGCAGGATGAAAGCGATGGCGTTGAGCACGCCCGGTCGCGCGAAAAAGCGTGCGAACGTGTGAAGATAACCCTCGAAGAACTCGCCGACGCCGACGTTCGGGCGGGGTTGGTCCGTCTGCGGTCGGGGCAGCACCGCGAAGTGATAGGCGGCGGCCACCAGATAGAAAACACCTGGCACCATGAACATGGTCGACCAACCGCCAAATTTGTCCGAGCTGGCCGCGAAGTAGCCGGCCAGCCAGACCAGCACCCCTTTGGAAAAGAGCATGGAAAGTCGATAGGCGGTGGATCGAATACCCGTGTAGCCGGCCTGGTCCGATTCATCCAGGGCCAGCATGTAGTAGCCGTCGGCGGCGATATCCTGGGTGGCCGAGGTGACGGCCAGGATCCAGAAACAGACCTGGGTCCAGAGCAGCCAGTTGGGGCTCTTGGTGGTGGCCGCCAGGCCCAGGAAAGCCCCGGCCAGGAGAATCTCGGTCAGGACAATCCACCAGCGCTTGCTCTTCACCAGGTCCACCAGCGGGCTCCACAGCGGCTTGACGACCCAGGCCAGATACATGCTGCCCGTGACCACGCCGAGCGTCTCCACCGTGAGGCCGAAATCGGTGTACATCACCTTGGATGCATCCGAGACAATCGAGTTCGGAATCCCCTCTGCGAAATAGAGGGTGGGGACCCAGATCCAGGGGGAGAGTCGGCGGCCGTTTTCCATCCCGTGGAGATACCCCAGAACCCGGGTCACCAATCTCGGTTGAGGGACCAGCCGAATGCCACCACCTGAGGTAAGCAACACACACCCTCCGTGGTGGCACATGAGGAAGCGGCCGGGAGCCACCCCCTGGGGTAAGCAACACATACCCCAGGGGGTGGCCCAAGGAGAACCGGCCGGAAGCCACCACCTGAGGTAAGCACCAACCCACCTCCGTGGCCGACTCCTCAAAAAAAAGGCCCGGAAGCGCACACTCTTCCGGGCCGACTGACTCTCTCTAACTAACTCTTAGCGGACTTTCTGGAGCATTTCGTCCCAGCGGGTGTCCTTGGCGAACTTGGTGTTGCCATACTTGTCGAAGGAGAGACGGTTCAGGTCTTCACCTTCCATGTTGGGGATGTTCATCATGTTGGCCTGGCGGTCGATCTCGATGTTCAGACCGCGGGCGTTGGGGTAGCTGGCGCTGTGCTGGTTGGCCACCAGAGCGTCGGCCAGGGCGGCCTGGATGCCGTCGGCGGCTTCCTTGACCTTGCCACCGAACTTCTGGCCAGCCAGGTCGACGAAGTGCGACATATCGGCGAAGTCAGCGAACTTCTGGGCTTTCTGAGCGACCGGAGCGAAGTCGGCCTTGGTGTATTTGCCTTCCAGAACGGCACCGGCGAAGTTGTCGACGGCGGCGGTCACGGCCGGCATCTTGTCGAGATTGATGGCCGACATCGTGCCCAGGTCGCGCTGGTGGCCTTCGGCCATCTGCACGATGCCCTTGGCCATCGACTCGGGGGTGAGGGGCTCGCGGCTGCGCAGGGCGGCTGCGGCGTAGTCCAGCACCTTGCCACTGAGAACGCGGCTGTTGCTGTTAGTGGTCTTCGCTCCACCCAGAGCCTGGTCATACTGCCAGCCGGCGCCGCCTTCGGTTTCCTCGGAGGCGACCAGGTAGTTGGCGTAGGGGGTCAGCTGGTGAGCGACCTCGGTGGAGGCCATCAAGCACTCGTCGAAGCCGAGCACGTCGATGCGCTTGCCGGTCTGCTCTTGAGCGGTGCGCAGACCGTCTTCCAGGTCGTTCAGGTTCATCCAGCTGTCGGTGCTCTCGGAGTGGTGCGCACCCTTCCAGCCGGCGCCGTGGTCGGAGCAAATCAGCATAAAGTTCTTGGAGGGAAATTCTTTCATGGCCCACACGATGGAGTCAGCCAGGCTGGACGACTTGGCCATATCGTGGCTGCGGCCCAGGTCCTGCAGGACCGGCGACTTGAGGCCGGGGGTGCTGTCGGCTTCGAGCTTCATACGCACGACGTTGCCGCCCTTGGGCTGGTGGCTGGTTTCGGCCAGCAAGTTCATCTCGTTGGTGGAGCCGACGCGCTCGGCTTCGTCGAGGTCGCTCTGCATGTAGCGGTAAAGATTGTTGTCGGAAACGGAGTATACGAGCACGGTCCAGTCCTTCAGCTCGGGCTGCGGCGGGGCCGGCGGCTGCTGCGGAGGAGCGGGCTGGGTGGGTGGCTGCTGCACCGGCGGCTGTTCGGCCGGGGGCTGCTGCTGGCTGAGGGCAAAGCTGTCGCCAGAAACCGAAGCGTTCTGGGCGGGGGCGGCGCTGGCGCGGGTGGCGGCAGCGGCGACGAAGGGACGGGCTTGAGATACAGAAGAAAGAGTCATTTTAGGAGTTCTCCCTGGTTTGTGTGGTGTGTAGGCCCATCATAATTCTTGATGCGACCTGAACATGTTGACCAGGTGTGAACTCGTCTCCAGGTTTAAAAATACCTGAAATTCAACAGGACGGAATTCCTAAACGGCTCCAGCTACCCCCGCCGCCCATTGTTTGGCCGCCTCTCCGCTGTAGTGCACGCCATCGCCGCCGCTGTATTTGGGAGTGAAGGGAGCGGACGAAATATAGCTACCGTAAGGAGCCACCGCCGCCTTCATGTCTTCGTCGAACTTCTGCAGCGAGGAGCGATTGCTCTCGTCCTGTCGGGTGGTGGGCGGACCGACCCAGGTGATCTTGATGCCGTGCTTCTTGGCGATCTGACCGATTTCGTCCACCTGCTTTTTAATACCCGACGCACCGGCTCCGCGAAAGTTGGCTCCCAGGTTGACCAGGATGGTGTCGGGCTTGTCTTCATTGATCAGGTCCTCGAGCTTGGGAGTGGCGTGGGCGGCCGTCTTCTGCGTCCGACCATTGACCTTGTGATCCGCAAAGCCGACCGTCGTTCCCTTGCCGCTGATAAAATTGTCGGCGGTGGCGCCGCTGCTGCCGACCGTGTGCACCTGGGCCCCCTTGGCGCGCAGCAAGCGGTCGAGTTCATCACCAAAAGCTCCGGCCGTATGGGAATCTCCAATGACCAGCACCTTGCTGCCCGACTTCACCTGCCCGCCCGTGGGTGGAGGTGATTGCTGCGATACGTCCCCACCGGCGGAGCCACCCGTGGCCGCCGTGACCGCGTCGCTGGAGGAGCCGGAGGAGCTGGAGGCGCCATTGCTCATCAAGCCGGTCAGCAGCATGGACATCAGTTGGAGCATCCCACCCATCAACTGCTGGTTGCCGGCCAGCATCGCGGAAGCCGCGTCCGGCACTCCCAGGCCCTGAGAGCAGCGCAGACTGGCCAGGTCACTGCTCTGAAAAGGAGCCGCCCCGGAAAAGCCTGCGACTGGACCGGAGACACCGAGCTGAGCGAGAGAAGTGAGCGCCATCGAAAAAACCTCCTTGGGAAGTGATCCAACTCTATCAAGAATCTCTTAACGTACGATGACCAAATCCCGTGAAGATCCGTAACATGAAGCAGACCATTTAACCTTGCTTTATCAGGCCATGAAAAAAGCCCCCCGTCCGGAGACGGGGGGCTTCCGTGAATCGTTTACTTCAGGCCAAACGTATTCATATCGAACTCGTTGATATCGCCAAACTGCGCGTCACCAAAAGCCAGCGCCAGGAAGGCAAAGGGACTGGTGAACGGGATGACCCCGGCGATCGTCCACATGACGTCTTTGCCAAAGGCCATCATCAGGCGGTGAACAAAGACGATCACGGCCAAGAAATTCACGCCCGGGATGAAGAGCAGAAGCACTGTCCACACCGGCATGCGCAAAAACTGACTCATCACGTAGGCGTTGTAGAAGGGAACAATTCCCTCCCAGCCCTGGCGGCCCGCCTTGGTAAAGAGTCGCCACATGGCCGCGAAGCTCACCACCACCGAAACCAAGCAGGCCAGGCTCAAGCCCATCAAGATCATGCCCAGTAAGTTATCCATAAGACCTCCCGAATGCGGGCCACTCACGACCCCCGAATACTAGTAGAAATTCCCTAGGCCTTTAGGATGGCCTTTTGAAGGCGATTCCAAACGCGAGGATTTTTAGGAGTCTCGAAACAAAAAAAAGACCAGGCCTCTCGACCTGGTCTTTTTTCTTTACTGGCGGGTCTTAGCGGACCTTGCGCAGCATCTCGTCCCAACGGGTTTCCTGAGCGAACTTCTGGTCCTTGTAAGGAGTGGTGTTCACGCGGGTGTCTTTGCTCATGTTGGGGATGTCGGAGGGGCCGTTGTCGGCGAAACCGGCCTGGCGGTTGAGCTCGATGTTCAGTCCCTTGGCGTTCGGGTATTTGGTGCTGTGCTGCTCGGCCACTACGGCCTCGCCCATCGCAGCCTTGACCTGGTCAGCGGCTTCGGCGATCTTGCCGCCGAACTTCTGGCCGGCCAGCTCGGTGAAGTGGCCGAGGTCGCCGAAGCGGTAGAACTTCTGGGTCTGCTGAGCGACCGGAGCGAAGTCGGTCTTGGTCAGGTTGGAGTCGAGCACGGCGCCGGCGAAGTTATCGACGGCAGCCGAGACGGCGCCCATTTTGTTGAGGTTGATGGCGCTCATCACGCCCAGGTCGCGCTGGTGACCTTCGGCCATCTGCACGATGCCCTTGGCCATCGACTCGGGGGTGATGGTGTCACGAGCACGCAGAGCGGTCGCGGCGTAGTTGAGGAGCTTGGGGTTGAGCACGCGGCTGTTGCCGTTGCTGGACTTGGCTCCGCCGAGGGCTTCGTCATACTGCCAGCCGGCGCCGCCTTCGACTTCTTCGGAGGCGACCATGAAGTCGGCGCAACCCTGCAGAGCGTGAGCCACTTCGGTGGAGGCCATCAAGCACTCGTCGAAACCGAGCACGTCGACTTTCTTACCGGTGAGCTCCTGGGCTCCCTTGAGGCCGGCTTCGATGTCGGAGATGTTCATCCAGCTGTTGTTGGATTCCGACTGGTTGGCGCCTTGCCAGCCGCCGCCGTGATCCGACAGGATGACCATGAAGTGCTTGGAGGGGAATTCTTTCTGCGCCCAGGCAATCGACTCGGACAGGCTCTTGGACTGACCCATATCGTATTTCTTGCCGAGGTCTTGCAGCACCGGCGACTTGAGGCCGGGGGTGTTGTCGGTTTCGAGCTTCATACGGACCACGCTGCCGCCGCGCGGCTGGTGGCTGGTTTCGGTGAGCAGGTTCATCTCGTTGGTCGAACCGATGCGCTCGGCTTCGTCGAGGTCGCTCTGCATGTAGCTGTAAAGATTGTTGTCGGAAACGCTGTAAACCAGAACGGTCCACTCTTTCAGCTCGGGCTGCTGAGCCGGCGGCTGCTGGGCCGGAGGAGTCGGCTGGGTGGGCGGCTGGGGCTGGGCCGGAGGAGCCGGCTGCTGCTGGTTGAGGACGACGCTGTCGCCGGCAACCGGAGCTTGTTCAGCGGCGGGAGCGGAGGCGCGGGCGGCGGATGCTGCGACGAAAGGACGGGCTTGAGATACGGAAGAGAGAGTCATTGGTGTTGGTCCCCTTTGTAGGTGGTGTGTTGTGTAGGCCCATCATAAGACCCGTACCGGGGACCAAATGTTGAATATTTGTGAACGCGACAGCAGTGAAAATATTGCGAAAAGCTGAAATAACCCTGAAATTTACCGGTAGCCAGCCGCCTGCAATTTGAACAAAGTGGCGTAGTGACCGTCTTCCGCGAGCAACTGCTCGTGACTGCCGAACTCGACCACCCGACCTTTTTCTAAAACCATGATTTCGTCCGCCATGCGCACGGTGGAGAAGCGATGGCTGATCAGGATGGCCATCTGATTCTCGGTCACGCGCCGAAAGTGCTCGAAAATCTCCACTTCGGCTTTGGCATCGACGGCCGAGGTGGGCTCGTCCAGCACCAGCAAATCCGCCCCCGTACGCATGAAGGCGCGAGCCAGCGCAATTTTTTGCCATTGCCCGCCAGACAGCTCACGGCCTCCTTTGAACCAGCGACCCAGCTGAGTTTGGTAGCCCTCCGGCAGAGCACCGATAATGCCCTCGGCGCGCGCTTTCTCGGCTGCCTCTTCCCAGCGCGGTTTGTCGTCCAGAGCGACCACGTCACCCACGCCGATATTCTCCCCGACCGGAAAGTGGTAGCGCATGAAATCCTGGAAAATCACTCCGATGCGGCGCCGCAAAGCCAGCTCATCCCACTTTTGCAGATCCAGACCATCGAGAAGGACCACGCCTTCGGTGGGCGAGTAGAGTCGAGACAGAAGCTTGACGATGGTGGTCTTGCCCGAGCCGTTCTCCCCCACCAGCGCCAACTTGTGTCCCGGTTGGAGGTGAAAACTCACGTCGTGAAGCGCCGGCTGCTCGCTGCCGGGGTAGGTAAAGCTGACCTTCTCGAAACGCAAACCATCGCCAGGAAACGGACCCTGAGTCTCTCCTCCGGTGGCGGCGTGTTCGACCGGAATGGCCAAAAACTCGTAAAGATTCGAAAGATAGAGATTGTCTTCATACATCCCGCCGATGGAGGAGAGACTACTGGTCACCGCCTGCTGGCCCTGTTTGAAGACCAGCAAATACATGCTCATTTCACCCAGCGTCAGCCGGCCGGAAACGGTGGCCACCACGATCCAATAATAAGCGCCGTAAAGGGCCAGTGTACTCAGCAGTCCCAAGGCGTAGCCCCAACCGGCTCGGCGTAGCGTCAGAGCCCGGTCTTCGGCGTAGAGCTTGTGAAAAATATCTCGATAGCGATTGAGAAAAAGGTTGCCGAGTCCAAAGAGCTTGACCTCTTTGACATAATCCTCGCGAGCAACCAGGGTTTCCAGGTAGGCTTGCATGCGCGCCTCGGGGGAGCGCCAGGTAAACAGCTGAAAAGCGCTCTTGGCGAAGCGGGCCTCCACCCAGAAGGTGGGCAACCCCGCCACGAACAGCAGGCCTACCGCGTAGGGAGAAAACTGCCAGAGCAGGATGCCGTAAGTGCTCAAAATCAAGCACTGCTGCAGCAAATCAAAGGTGCGGTTGACCAGCGAAAGCGGCCGCTGGCTGGCCTGTCGGCGAGCCTGGCTGAGCTTGTCGTAGAACTCCGAGTCCTCGAACTGGACCAGGCTCAACGTCAAAGCCTTCTCCAAAACCATTTCGTTGACGCGTTGCCCCAGTTGAGCGCGCAGCAGCGACTGAGTCACTCCGATGGCGCGCTGCACCAGAGCCAGGGCGATGACGGCGGCCGCCTCCATGATCACGTAGTTCACCGCTCGGGCGGGCTCGTGGACGGCACGGGCGGAAACGACCCCGTCCACCAGCAACTTGCTCACATAGGCCAGCGTGGCCGGCAGCAAGCCGGCCAACAGGGTGAAAAAGCAGAATGCGTAAGCCAGCCACTTGCTGGTGGTCCACACCAGTCCGAAAGCGCGGCGGGTAAAGAGAAAGACGTCGCGGACGCTTCCCCAGCTCAGTTTATATTCGTCGGCTTTGGCCATCTTCAGGAGTTGATGTTTCTCCTGGCGTCTGCACTTCCTGGCCGCCGCCCCCCACAACTACCTGTTCGACCAGGTAAAGCGGCCGCGCCCGGCTCTCATCCAGCGTGCGCCAGATGTATTCGCCCAGCACTCCCAGCATCATCATCTGCATGCCGCCCAACATCAGCACCACCACCATCAACGAGGACCACCCCTGGGACGGCGATCCGTGCACGTAGTTGTAGACGACGAACAGCGAGTAGAGGAAGCCGCCCAATCCAACCATCGAGCCGAAGGCCATCATGTAGCGGATAGGCAGGTAGGTAAAGGCGATGATCGAGTCCAGCACCAGCTTGAACTTTTTGGCGAAAGTCCAACTGGAGCGGCCGTGCTGGCGGGCTTCCTTGACGTAGTCGATGTGGCCGTGGCGAAACCCCAGCGAACCGATCAGGGCGAACAGGCTGACGTTGTTTTCGCGAAACTGAGCCAGCGCATCCAACACGCGCCGGTCAGCCAGAAAGAAATCCGCGCCCGTGGCCGGCATATTGGTCAGACCCACAAAGCGCCTCATGATCCAATAGTAAAGGCGTCCAAAGGCCAGATTCGAGACTTTCTCGCCGGGCCTACCTTTGCGCACCGCCCAGACCACCTGATCACCGGCCTTCCAGGCCGCATGGAGTTGAGGAATGACCTGAGGCGGATCCTGCAGATCGGCCGCCAGAATGATGGCCGCCTGGCCACGTGCCTCGCGCAATCCGCAGATCAGGGCCTTATGCGAACCAAAGTTGCGCGAAAACCGCAGCCCCTTCAGGCGTGCATCGCCGGCTGCCAAACGGCTGAACACGGCCAGCGTCTGATCGCTGGAATGATCGTCGACCAGAATCCACTCCCAGTCATAGTCGACCAGGTGCTCACAGAGCGACGCGTAGAGCAGCGGCAGATTGTCTTCTTCATTGTGGGCGGGAGTGACTATGGAAAGCTCTGGCATACCGCCTCCGCCACCGTTTCCATTTGCTCGGAGGTCATTTCATGATAAAGCGGCAGCAGCACCACTTCGTCCTGAGCCCGCTCGCTTTCGCGCAATCCGGTGCCTCGCCAGCCAGTGTAGGCCGCTTCGCGGTGGGCGCACATGATGCCGGTCTTGCTGGCCACGCCCAGGTCGAGCAGACTTTGCATAAAGCGGGTCTGGTCGAGGCCTTCCGGCAAGCGCAGGGCCAGGCTTTGCCAGTTGCTGAGCGCCCACGGGTGCTGCTTTTGCCAGTTCCCTGGGGCGTGACGCAGGCGGTGGTGGAACCACTCCACCTGCTCCCGACGGCGCTCGAGCAAAACCGGCAAACGCTCTAACTGGACGCGCCCCACGGCCGCCTGAATGTCGGTCATGCGGAAGTTGTAGCCCACTTCGGGATAGCTCTCGCGGATCACCGTTTTGGCGCCGTGACGAGCCGTATCGGGAATGCTCATGGCGTGCTGGCGCAGGGTGCGAGCCCGCTCCGCCCAGTCCTTTCGCGACATGGTCAGCATACCCCCATCCCCGGTGGTGAGCAGTTTGCGCGGATGAAAAGAGAAGCAGGCGATGTCGGAGTGGGGTCTGCCGATCTTCTCCCAGTTTCCCTCCCAGAGAATTTCACTGCCGGCCGCGCAGGCCGCATCTTCGATGACCACCAAGTGATGCTGGCGAGCCCAGGCCACGATGCGCTGAAGATCGCAGGGCATGCCGATCTGATGCGGCACCAGCACGGCCTTGGGGCCAAAGCTCAGGAGCTCGTCCAAACGCGCGGCGTCGAGATTGAACGTATCCGGGTCCACGTCGCAGAAAAGCGGCTCCGCGCCGACGTAGCGGATCACGTTGGCGGTGGCGATGAAGGAGTGACTGGCCGTAATCACCCGGTCGCCGCCGCCGATACCGGCCAGGATCAGAGCCAGCTGCAGGGCTACGGTGCAGTTGGAGACGGCCACCGCCTGCTGCGCCCCCACGTAGGTGGCAAACTCTTCCTCAAAGGCACGAACCTCCGGGCCCTGAGTTAACCAGCCGGAAAGAATCGGTCGTCGTGCCGCATCCGCTTCTTCCTCGCCCACCCAGGGCCGGTAGAGCGGGATCAAACGGCCCCGGCCAAGAACGCGTACATAGCTTCGGGTTTCCTCCCATGGAAGGGGGGCCCTGCCTTAGGGGGTTCTCAGTGAGTGAAGTAGTTTTGATCACGGGCGCATCGACCGGTATTGGCAAGGCGGCGGCGCTGCATTTCCACCAGCGCGGCTGGCGAGTGGCGGCCACCATGCGCTCTCCCGAGAAATGCGACTGGGCCCCCCAGGACGAGCGTTTTTTGCTGGTTCCCCTGGACGTTACCGACACCGACAGCATCGCGGCCGGTCTGGCTCAAGTGCTGGAGCGCTGGGCCGAGGTGGACGTGCTTATCAACAACGCCGGCTACGGTCTGGTAGGTCCGTTCGAAGGCACGGATCCGGAGCAAGTCCGCCGCCAGTTCGAGACCAACGTCTTTGGTCTGATGAACGTGACCCGCGCTCTTCTCCCTCACTTCCGCCAAAAACGACGAGGAGCCATACTCAACGTCAGCTCGGTGGGCGGACGTGTGACCTTCCCTCTCTACAGCTGCTATCACAGCACCAAATGGGCGGTCGAAGGCTTTTCCGAGTCGCTCCAGTTCGAGTTGAAGCCCTTTAACATCAAGGTCAAGCTGATCGAACCGGGAGCCATCAAAACCGAATTCTACGACCGCTCCCAAGACCGGGTGGACGCTCCCGACTATCAACCTTTCTACGACAAAACCATGGATCGACTGCAAAAAGCCGGCCACAATGCTCCCGGGCCGGAGTTGGTGGCGCAGACGCTGTGGAATGCGGCCACCGACAACTCCTGGAAACTACGCTATCCGGTCAACAGCGCCGACGTGCTCTGGTTTCGCAAGCTAGCTCCCGAGGGATTCTTCCGCGCCTTCATCGGCTGGTATCTCATGCGGAAGTAAGTCTCTCGACTGGTAAGCCTGGCCGGCGCGCCGCACCAGGATCCACCAGGCGGCCACAGCCAGGAAGCAAGGAGCGACCATCAACCGCTCGATCCAGGGAAGGGGCCAGGCAAAATAGGCGACCGCTCCTCCCACCACTATGGACTCGGTCGAGAAAATCACGTCCCCCAGGCGCATAAGTGGTCCTTCGATGACCGGCTTGGCTTGAAGCAACGAAACTCGGTCGGTCGCCGAATAGAGAATTTCCTTGGTGGCATTGTTGAAGCTGTAATTCAGGCTGCCCGAGAAAATCAAAATGAGCTGGATGGCCAGCAAATCCAACGGGAAAAGCAACATCGGCAACACGCAGAGCGCGAAGGTGGGCAACACCACCAGAGCAGCCCGCAGACCGAAATAGCGCAGAAACGGCCGGCAGAAGACCCCGAGGAAAAGAATGCCAGCAATGCCCTGATAGTAAAAAATGTTGGCGAAAACTTCGCGCGAGCGCTTTTCGCGAGTTTCGCGGAAGCGGTCGTAAGCGGCCTGGAGCTGCTCCGGCTCCACCTTGTGGTCGAGAGCGAGTTGGCGTAACGCGGCCGGTCGTTGGCCGGAGCCCAGTTTGCGAAGGTCGTTGATCTGAGCGTAGCCGGTCGGCCAGATAGCGCTCACTTCCTTTTGATAGGCTTCCTGACCCAGGATCGCATCCAACCGCCTTTGGGTGATGAAGTCGGTGGCCGTGGAGTAGATGGCCAGAGTCAGCACCATCACGGCAATCGCCTTCAAATAGCGGTCACCCAGCCATCCCAGCCCGGTGGCGCTAGGCTGTTCCACCTTGCGCTCGGACATCTGCACGGGATAGCTCAGCTCCGGCCAGAGCAAGCTCAGCGAAAGCAGCAAAGAGCCGATGGACCAGAGCAACGTTCCTGTCCCCCAGCGCGACATGCTTTGAGCCACCGAGGAACCGGCGATGCCGCCGATGGTGGAACCCAGGGCGATAAAGGGAAAGCAGCGCTGGCACTGGTCCGGTCGAAAGCGCTCATTCAGACACCCCCACAGCGTGGGAACCAGCAACAGAAAGTAGACCGAGGCCCACAGATAAAAAAGTGCGGTGATGCGCTGGCCCCCGAGCGGCAAGGCCTGTAAAAAGAATAACTTGCAGGCCACCGCCCAGAAGAACGTTCCGGCCACCACCTGCTTGCGAGTAAAGCGCCGGGAGCACCACTGAAAGACACGGGTAACCAGCATCGAGGTCACGCTCACCAGCAAATAAATCCAGGGCATGAAAAGCGGGTCGAACTCGTTCAAGAACTGCGAATTGCGCAGCGGCTTGACCAGATAATAGGAAAGAAACAGGAAAAAGAGGGCGGCGGCGCAACGCAGGATGCGCCCCAGTTCGTCCCCCTGGGCACCGCTGCGGCGGGCCAGCCAGTCTCTAACTCTCGTTAATGCCAGACAGGCCCACGTCCCAGCGCGGCACGCTCTTCAAGGTAGGAGAAACGCGTTTGTAGACGAGGAAAGTGAGCACCGAGGTGATGGCGCCCTTGAGTAGATTGAACGGAATGAAGACGGTCAGAAGCAGTTGCAGCACCTGATCCGGCTGAGCCGGAGTCGAGTTGGGGAAAAAGAGGCGTTGAAAGAGCGGCAGCAGCACCAGATTGCAGGGAATCATCACCAGCGTCATGGAGACCACCGCCAGCGCCAGGGCCACCAGAGCGACGGACTTTCTTTTGTGGGCTCGATAGACCGCGCCGGCCACGCCGGCCAGGGTGCAGCCGGCAATGGCGTTGATGGGCAATCCCACCAGCTCGACCGGCGTAAAGTGAATCAAACCGTGCAGAATGTCCTTGAGCACGACCACCGCCATTCCCGCGGCCGGGCCGAGGGCGAAGGCGGCGACCAACGCCGGCACCTCCGAGGGGTCGTAGGTCAAATAGCTGTGAGCCGGAAAAATCGGAATCTTCACCTGCATCAGCACGGCCGCCAGGGCCGAGAGCAGCGAGACCTTGATGAGAAAGGACAGACGCATGGGCGCCATGTTACCCGTGCGCCTCAGTCTTAACCCAATTCAGGTAGGCCGGAAGTCCATCTTCTACTGACAGGACCACCAGTTCCGGGACGTCGTAGGGGTGGAGCTCAGGAAGCACGACCTTGAGTTCTTCGATGCGCTCGGCCGCGGTTTTAGCCACCAGCAGAACTTCCGAATCCTCCTGGATCTTGCCCTCCCACCAGTAGAGACTGGTAACCTGAGGCACCAGGTTGACACAGGCCACCAGACGCCGCTCCAGCAACTGCCTAGCGAGGCTCTGAGCCGCCTCCGGATTCGGGCATGTCATCAGGCACACTCTCGTCATCGGGATTCCTTTCCACTTTTTTCTTCTTGGGTTCCTTCTTGGGCGGCGGCGGGGGCAGACGTCCTCCGTTGACGTCCAGCCAGGTGGTGGCCTGCTCGAAGACGGCCTCGCGACCGAAATGCTCCTCGACCTGCAAAAACCAGCGCAGGCCTCCTCCATAGACAGGATCTCGGTTGGATCGCAGTAGATCGCCGCCGCTCCCGAAACCGAAGCGCTTGAGGGCCTGCAGCGACACCCACTCGGCGAAGCCCTCGCGCAGGGAATTGTCCACCCGGTCATAGCCGGGATGGTTCTCGTCCTGCCAGGCGTGCCCGTATTCGTGGGCCAGCACGGCCACCGCCAGCCTGCGGGACAGCACATCGCAGAGAGTGATCTGCCCGTCGTCGTAAAGCCCCTGGACCCCATCCCCGCCATAGCTGACCAACTGGGCCGGATTGGCCAGGCGAATGCGCAGCGGTCGCTTCACCTGCAGACGCTCGCCCAGGGCTCCCTGCAGCCGGGTGCGCACCCGCGCCAGAGTGCCTTCGCTCCAGGCTCTGGTCACCGGCAACGTACAATCACAGCAAGGCGTGTAGCAATCGTCGGCGGGACAATCGCAACCGGGACAGTTCTTAGCCCAGGCCCAACCGCACAGCCACAGGACAAGGGCCAGAGTTAGTTTTCGGGCCAATCGCGATCTTCCAGCGAACCGGTGGAGCGGCGATGCTCCTTGTAGAGACGGGCCACCTCCCCGGTCAGGTCACGATAAAGGTCGAAGACGTCGCATAATTCGACCATCAGGTCGATCATTTCGTCCTCGCCCAACGCCATAAAAGAGTTGTGGAGGCGAGGGTATTTGGCGGAAAGCAACGTGATCAGGTCCTGGGTTAGCTCCAGCATATCGCGTTGCAGCCGTTCTTCGCTCAACTGCATAGCACTGGCTACCTGACCAGGGGGAGAAGTCCTGCGCGAGGAACACCCACCGCATGTCCCAGACTTCTCAACACTTCGACTGGAATCAACCCGAGGAAGCTCTGTTGAGCTGCCGCAAGCCCATCCAGTTTCAGGATGAAACCCTGCGCGACGGACTACAGTGCCCGTCGGTTGTGGACCCGCCCATCGAGGGCAAACTGGAGATTCTCCACCTGATGGCCAAACTGGGCATCCACGGGGCCGACGTAGGCCTGCCCGGTGCCGGACCGCGAGCCGTGGCCGACGTCACCCGCATCGTCGAAGAAATTCGCAATCATCGACTGGACGTCAAGCCCTCCTGTGCCGGTCGCACCCTGAAAGTGGACATCGACCCGATTGCCGACATCTCCGATGAAACCGGCGTGGTGCTCGAAGCGGACCTTTTCCTGGGTTCGAGCCCGGTGCGCCAGTATGCCGAAGGCTGGGAGTTGGACAAACAGTTACGCATCGTGGATGATGCCGTCAGTTATGCCGTCAAACGCGGTCTCGAGGTGATGTTCGTCACCGAAGACACCATCCGCTCGCATCCAGAAACCCTGCGCCGTCTCTACACCACCGCCATCGAGTGCGGAGCCATCCGCATCTGCCTTTGCGACACGGTGGGTCACGCCACTCCCGAGGGTGTGCGCGCGCTGGTGCGCTTCGCCCGAGAAATCGTCAAAGAGTGCGGGGCTGAGGTGGCCATCGACTGGCACGGTCACCGCGACCGGGGGCTGGACATCGCCAACACTCTGGCCGCCGTGGAAGCCGGCGCCGACCGCATTCACGGCACCGCCCTGGGCATCGGCGAACGAGTGGGCAATACGCCGATGGAGCACCTGCTGCTCAATCTGCGGTTGGCCGGAGCTATCCGCAATGATCTCACCTACCTGCCCGACTACGTCGAAGCGGTGCACAAGCATTGCCAGGTTCCTCTGCCGGAAAACTGGCCGGGCCTGGGACGGGACAGCTTCCGCGTGGTCAGCGGCGACCGCCAGAGGGTCATCCACGACGCCCTCGAGCGCGGCCGCCTGGAGTTGGCCGAGTCGCTTTTCTCCTCGGTCCCACCCTCGTTGGTAGGCCGATGCCTGCAGGTCGCCCGGGAGACACGCGCATGAGTATGTCCGAAGAAAACTTGATCTATGACTGGAACCTGGTGCAGGACAGCAGCAGCCCCAAAGCTCCACCACGCCTGATCGATCACACCCTGGCCAGCGCCCGACTTACTTCCTGGCTGGAAATGCCCGACCTGGAAGGCCAGAAAGCCCTGCTTTCCCAGTTGGAACGGCTGGGGTTGCACCATCTCTGCCTGGGCAGCTGGTGCGATTCGAACGTGCGCAAATTGGTGGAAACGGCTCGCGAGCTGGAGATTCAAGGCTGGGCCGAAGCCCCTCCCGGTCCCCTGCCGAAAGCGCCGCTGGGCGCCTACCTGAGCCACCGCCACAAGAACTGGCGGGATCGCGCCCAGCAGGTCAACGGGCCGGTCGCTCTGGTCATCCAGGACATCAGCCGCCGCGCACCCGGTGAAATCGCCAGCCTGCTCGGCGAACTGCGGGATACCCCCATCACTTCCGTATGCTTGAGTGACGACGGCGGTCGGGCCACCCCGGCTGGAACCGCCCGCATGGTGCATTTTGTGGCCGACGCTCTGGAACGACTCGAACTCTCTCTGGAAATCGAATGGAGTGGCCGCAACGACCGCGGTCTGGCTCTGGCCAATGCGCTGAGCGCCTGGAGGGCGGGAGCAGGGGCTCTCCATTGCGCTTTCTTTGCCCTGGGCGAAGGCTGCGGCCTGGTGGCCACCGAGCAGCTGTTGGTCAACCTGAGTTTAGCCGGCAGCGTGAAACGAGAACTGCGCGCCCTGGCCGAGGTCAGTCGGGAGCTGGCCCAGACCCTGGGCATCGAAATCTATCCGAACCTCCCGGTCATCGGCGTCGATGCCTTCCGTACCGGCACGGGGGTTCATGCCGCTGCCATTCTCAAGGCCCAGAAGAAGGGGCACGAATGGCTGGCCGACCTGATCTACTCAGGGGTTCCGGCAGCCCAGTTCGGATTTCATCAAATCGTCGAGATCGGCCCTATGGCCGGCGCCTCCAACGTCCACTACTGGCTCGAACAGCAAGGGCAAACGGCAGAACCAGACTTGGTCCAGGCTATCCTGGCCCGCGCCAAGAATTCCATGAAGGTCTTGCGGGACGAGGAAATTCGGGAAGTCATCGCCTCCCAGGCCGGCCAATGAGACGTTGGCTCCTCTGGGGGATGCTGCTCGGCTGCGGCTGCGCCCCTCACACCCAGACCTTCGAGGGTCAGGGCAAGATGCAAGATCTGGAAGTCGTCCCAGGAGCCCGCCTGGAAGCCCGCTGCAACGAATGCAGCCTGCGCCTGAAAGGCGATTTCCAGGAACTCGACCTGGAAGGCAAAGACAACTTTATCATCCTGGAAGGTCGGGCTCGCGTTCTGCGCCTGAACGGCCAGCACAATAGCGTCGAGTGCCAGGACGGTCCGGAGCGGGTTTTCCTGAGCGGCTCCGGGCAACGCGTAAAAATCACCGAGCAACCGGGCCGCTCCCGGCCGCAGATTCAGATTCAGGGCACAGATCAGGCCGTGACCTATCGGCCCGCTAGCGAAAAGGCAAGTTCCCCGGGTTCTGATAAATCCGATAGTGGTTCCCCGCCTGGTCGACCGTAAAATACTCGCCCTGCGCGTTCACGAAAACCGTTCCCTGAGGCGTCTGATGATAGCCTGGAGAGAGCGTGTAAGATAGCGTCTGAGGACCCATAGGGGTCCCGTAGTTGGCCTGCCCCATCAAGTTCTGCCCGGCCACTGTCTGGTTGTGCTGAAAATGGGCCGAGTGCTCCATCTGGGCCTGTCCGCGCTGCATTTCCGCGTAGCGCAAGCCCTGTTGCGCGATCCATTCCTGCTGCTGGTTGAAGTTCTCGGTCTGGCGCCAGTGCTGAATGCCCTGGGGAGAATAGCCGTTGGTGGCCATCCAGCCGTAAACGAACTGCTCAAAGTTCATCGGACCGCCCTGCATTTGATACTGGCGGTAGGCCTGCTGAATGTGGGGATTGGCCATGTTTTGCTGCATCATGCCTTGCAACTGGCCATTCATAGCCGCGTTCTGTTGAGCCGCCCACTGATTGTTGACGGCGTTGAGATCCATCTGGGTGAAATCACCGAATGCTTGTCCAAATTGCTGCCACATACTCTCGTCTTAACACAGGCTCCAGCCCCTGACTGTGATCTCGGTTACGTGGGATCGGGAACGAGCAGCCCCATCCAGCGCTTGTTGCTGACGCGGAGCCTATTGACAATTGGGCCGCCATCGGTAAATTTAGACACGTCTAAAAATTCCTTAGGAGGGGTCTTGAGTCTGTCCGCATTGCTTCACCAGGGGGGCGTCTTTATGTTCCCCCTGCTGCTCGGCTCCATCCTCACGGTGGCCATTTGCATCGAGCGAGGGTTCTACTTTGCATCTCTGGATCGCGGGGGAGTGGCCTTCCTGGCCCGCCTCCAGGAACTCTTGAGCAAAGGCAATCGAGCCGGCGCCATCGAGTGGCTCAGCGGGCTGCAGGGTCCCGTGCCGGGTACGGCCCTGGCCGCCCTGCAAAACTGGACGGGCAGCCGCCAGACATTGGAAGACGCGGTGGTGGCCCGTTCGCGCGTCGAGTCCCCGCGACTTTACCGCTACCTCAACGTGCTCGAGACGACCGTCACGGCCAGTCCGCTGATCGGACTGCTGGGCACCATTACGGGTATGATGGGCGTCTTTCGGGCCGTTTCGGCCAAGATGGCCAGCGCACCCAACGCTGATACCTCGCACATTCTGGCCGGCATCGGCGAAGCTCTGGTAGCCACCGCCACCGGTATCCTGTTGGCTGTAGTGGCCCTGCTGGCCCACAACTTCTTCCAGTCGATGGCCGAATCCCAATTGGAGGCCTCCGAGCGGGTAGGCGACCAGTTGCTGATGGCCCACTCCCAAGAAACTCAACAGCAGGTGCCTGAAGCGTGAGACGATTCGCGCGACCTCGTAAGAAGAAAAGTCCGCGCATCGAGATCATCCCCATGGTGGACGTCATGTTCTTGCTGCTGGTGTTTTACGTACTGTCTTCTCTGGCCATGAGCCAGAATAAGGGCATTCAGGTCGCTCTTCCCGCCGCCTCGACGGGCCAGGCCAGCGCCGTTCCCCAGATGGTCGTGGTCACGGTCGACTCCCAGGGGCAGGTGTTCCTGCTACAGGAGAAGGTCGAAGTCAGCGAGCTGGCCGCCAAAGTCCAGGAACTGGCCGCCTCCCGGAGCGGCGGTCTGGAAGCTCTGCAGAAAGACGGCATTGTCCTCAACGCAGACCAGACTTCGCAGATGAAGCAAACGGTAGCGGTCATGGATCAGCTGCGCCAGGTCGGCGTCTATAACTTCTCGATCTCCACCCAGGATGGTGCCAAACCTTGAGAATCGGCAGTCTGGGCGTCTGTCTGATGGTCTCGGTGCTGCTCAATCTGGTGGGCCTCGCTCCCCTGATGAATTTTCTTTTGGGACGCGGAGGCGCATCCCAACCCGCGCCCCGCCCGCCGGTCCAGGTTCGCCTGCTCAACGCTCGGGTCGAACCGGTCAAACAACCCGCTCCCGTGGTGCCTCCCAAACCTGACGAAAAGCTACCCGAGCCCGTTCGACCCAAGGAAAAGCCCAAAGTGGCCGACCTGCCCAAAGACGTCAAGCCGGTCAAATCCACGGAACTGCCGGAAGACCTGACTCCCCAGGCCAGGCCGCAGGCCAAAACCCAGCAGCCTAAAACCGCCAAATCCGCTCCAGCCGTCCCCTCCGGACCGCTCACCCGTCCGGACGAGAAATCCGTGGCCACCGTGCCGCCTCCCGGCACCGGCAATGCTCCACCTTTTACCGCCCCTGGAAATGCCACCACGCCCGTCCCCGGACCCCCCGCAGGAGCGACGGAGGGGCCGGTCGAGAGCCCGACTCCCTCCCCCACCCCTTCTACGACCCCGGGGCCTGTGTCCGACAATACCAATCCCGTTCCCCCTCCTGGCCCGACCAGCCCCGGCAGCAATCCGAACGAAGGAGCGATACCGGAAAAACCGGCGTCTCCCACCAGCTTTCCCCCCAACCAGTTCAGCCGCCCCGTCTTGCGCAGACTGGGCGGCAAGTCCATGGTGCGGGTGGGGCTCAAGATCCACGCGGACGGCCACCTGGAGGCACGCATTGTGCTCAGCAGCGGCAATGCCGAACTCGATGCGGCCGTCCTGAAAGACCTGAAGGACTGGAAGTGGAACCCGGCCGAGGCCGGCGGCAAGCCGGTCACGACCGAGCGCGAGATCCGACTCAAGCTAGAGACTTGAGGCAAAATCCAGCCACATCGGATAGTGGTCGCTACAGCGCTTGAAGAGTTTTTCGTGACTGACCTGGCTGCTGCCGGGCAACCAGTATCGACTCAGACTCTTGTTGATCAGGATTTGGTCCAGAGCCGCCGGCTGCCCCCGATGCTTCAACGTGTAACGCAAGTCTGGCGCCAGCTGCACGAAGGGGTCATAGAGACCGGAATGCGCCAGCGGTTCCAGCGGCCAACTGGCCAGGCTGTCGTTCATGTCTCCCACCACCGCCAGGGACTGGCCGGGATAGGCATGCTCCAGGTCGCTCACGATCTTGCACACCCGCATGGCCTGGGCTCGACGCTTACTGTCCGAGCTTTTTCCTTTCCCGACCTTGCTCTTGAAATGATTGACGAGCACGATGACCGGCTCGGGAGTGCGCAGGTGCACTTCCAGGCAATCGCGGGAAAATTTGGTATCCAGCGGCGCCCCTTCCACATAAGGCAGGCGGTCGTTGCGGTGAGAGGCATAGCCCTTGACTTTGACCTTGGAGAGCAATCCCACGTTGATGCCCCGGGCGGAGTCGTTGCCCGGCAGGAGAATGGCGTAACGATAACCGGACCGCTGGGCCAGTTTTTCCAGAAGAGCGCGTTTCTCCACTTCCTGGACGGCCACCACATCCGCCCCGATGCTCTCCAGAGCCGCGCTCAAATCGGTGAGCTTCTTCTCCACCTTTTCCGGCTTGTGGACCTGGTCACCATAAGGGTCGTCGATGGAATCGAAAAAATTGTGCAGATTCCAGGTGCACAGCCGCCAATGCGGCCTCTCCGCCCACGAGCCGAAGCAGCTCAACAGACAGAAAAAAAGTAGCCAACGAGTTTTCATGCCCCCAGACTAGAAAACCGCGTACTACCAAATCTCTACCGAGGAGAGGTGGGGAGAAAATTGGGGGAGAGGGGGAGAGTCGAAATCTTGGCTAAAGCCCTCTCCATCTCCCCAGACTCTTCCCCTCTCCCCCACAGGGTCTAGTTCTCCATGATTTGGGAGGCGATTTCGGCCAGGGGGGAGCGTTCGCCCTTGACCAGGGTGACGTGGGCGGCGATGGGATGGTCTTTGAATTTCTCCACGATGTGGGTCAGGCCGTTGGAGGTGCTGTCCAGGTAGGGGTGGTCGATCTGGTAGGGGTCGCCGGTGAAGACCAGCTTGGTTCCCTGGCCAGCGCGGGTGATGATGGTCTTGGCTTCGTGGGGGGTGAGATTTTGAGCTTCGTCCACGATGATGAACTGCTGGGGCAGGCTGCGACCACGAATGTAGGCCAGCGCTCGGATGTCCAGAACGTTGGACTCCTGGAGATACTCGATGCGGCTGGTGCCGCTGTTGTTGGCTCCACCTCCGCCCTTGCGACCGCCGTTCTTGTCTCCGCCCCCGGCTCCGCCGCCTTCCGACAACAGATATTCCAGGTTGTCGAAAATCGGCTGCATCCAGGGAGACAACTTTTCTTGCTCGGTGCCGGGCAGATAGCCCAGGTCTCGTCCCATGGGAATCACCGGACGATAGATGGCCAGCTTGCGATGGGTCTTTTCCTGACAGACTTTGTGCAAACCGACGGCAATGGCCAGAATCGTTTTACCGGTGCCCGCCTTGCCGGCCAGCGTGACCAACGGGATATTGTCATCCAGCAGAATCTCCAGGGCGTAGCGCTGCTCGCGGTTGAGCGGGCGCAGACCCCAGATATCGTGGCGCATTTCGCGCACCTGGTGCAGGCTGTGGGTGGTGCTGTCGTAACGAGTGATGGCGCCTCCGCTGGCGCGCAGCATCACGAACTCGTGAGGAGTCAAGGGCACCGGACCAGGGTCCACGGCGTCGACGGGAATCGACTTGTGCTCGTAGAGTTCCTCGAGGACCTCCTCGGTGGTGACCACTTCGCGGTGACCCGAGTACATCTCGGACAACTCCACGATCTGATCGTGACGGTAATCTTCCGCGGAAAGACCCAAAGCTTCGGCCTTGACGCGCATATTGATGTCTTTGGTCACAATGACCACTTTGCGCTCCGGCGTCTCGCTCTTGATGCCCAGAGCGGTGGCCAGGATGCGATTGTCCACGTTGTGAGCGAAGCCCGGCGGAATCAGGGTGTCCAGCTTGCGCATCTGGCCGATGTCGACGCGCAGAGTGCCGCCGTCGCGCAAAGTGACGCCCTCGTTGACCGGTCCCTGGGCGCGCAACTCGTCCAGCTGGTTGATCACCCAGCGGGCGTTGCGATTGAGCTCGGTCGAGCCTTTCTTGAAGTTATCCAGTTCGTCCAGCACCACCAGAGGCAGCACCACATCGTTCTCGCGAAAGGCAAACATGGCCTCGGGAGAATGCAACAGCACGCTGGTGTCCAGCAAGTAGATCTTTTTGTCGCCGCTTTTGCCGTTCGCCTTTTTCCTGGGCATCAAACGGTGGCCCCGGCGCGGGCCACGAACTGGCAATATTGGTCGACATCGTAGGTCGAGCCAATCACCAGCGGCACTCGCTGGTGGAGAGCCTCCGGCTGCACATCGAGAATCCGCTGCGTGCCGGTGCTGGCTTTGCCGCCGGCGGCCTCGACCAGGAAAGCCAGGGGGTTGGCTTCATAGACCAATCTCAGTTTGGGCTTGGGATTCTTGGGGTCCTTGCAGTTGGCCGGATAGAGAAAGATGCCGCCGGCCAGCATGTTGCGATGGAAGTCGGCGACCAGCGAGCCGATGTAGCGCAGGCCATAGGGGCGCTGAGTGGCCTTATCCTCTTCCTTGACGTGCTGAATGTAGGCTTTGGTGCCCTCATCCCAGGTGTTGTAGTTGCCCTCGTTGATGCTGTAGGTCTTGCCTTTGTGAGGGATGCGAATGTCGGGGTGAGAGAGCAGAAACTCGCCGACACTGGGATCCAGAGTGAAGCCGTGCACCCCTGAGCCGGTGGAGTAGACCAGAATCGTGGACGAGCCATAAACCACGTAGCCGGCCGCAACCTGCTTGCATCCCTGCTGAAGAACGTCTTCCAGCTTGCCGTCGCCAGCCGCGGTCACGCGGCGGAAGACGCCGAAAATCGTGCCGATCGAGACGTTCTTGTCGATGTTCGAAGAGCCGTCCAACGGGTCGAAGACGAGAATGTAGTTGCCCTTGGCAAACTTACCGGGGATCGGGATGATGTGCTCGACTTCCTCGGAAGCCATGCAGCACAGGTTGCCGCCGTGGTCCATCGCTTTGAAGATGCGATCCTGTGCGAAGGCATCCAGCTTCATGACCGTCTCGCCTTGAATGTTCTCCTCGTCGGTTGCCCCCAGGATCTCGACCAATCCGGCTTTGTTCACTTCCCGGCTGATGATCTTGAAGGCCAGGGTCAAGTCCATCATCAGCGAGGTGAAATCGCCCTTGGCATCCGGAAAAGCCGTTTGTTCCTCGAGGATGTGACGGTTGAGGGTGACGAGTTTGGTATTGAACATTCTTCCTCCCTTTTTCAGGCAGGGCCATTCTCTAAAAAGGGACGAACTTCCTAGCGTGGGCGATAGGGTCATACGGCCTGAGAAGCGAATCGCATGAACAATTGGGGGAAAACTTCGGAGGTACTGAATGGGACACGACTACCGCGGTTTTCAAGATAAAATAGGCGCGGACATGGCCACGGCTTCAGCCGCCGCAGCCGGCATGGACCGAGGCGCCAAAGGCAGTAAGATGCGCATCCGCCAGTCGGACATGGAAGCCTTGGTGCCCTCAGGTGCGATGATCGAATTCATTCCGACCACGGGCCACAAGCTCAAGTTTGGCGACATCGTCATGGTCCGCAGCGGCACGGATTTCAACCTGCGGCGATTCTGCTCGTTCCAGATCGTCAAGGGTGGCGCCATGGTGTCCGTCGCCCGCATCAATCCACCAAAGATGGAGAGCTATTCCGACACCGCACTGGTGGGGAAAGTCACCAAGGTGGAGTCCAAGGGCAACAGCTACGATCCGCTCACCAAGGAGTCCCAGATGGCCAAATGGCGCAACGAATGGACCTTCTTTGGCACCAGCTCGATGTTCTCGCGAATCGGACAGAACCTCAAGATCTTCGGCAAGATGATGAAGAAAAAATAAGTGTCCAAGCTCCTCAGCGCCCAGGAGGCCGTCGCTTTGCTGCGCTGCGGCGACACAGTGGCCACCGGCGGCTTCGTAGGCATTGGCTTCCCTGAATTACTGGCCGTGGCCTTGCGTGAGCGCTTCGAGAAAGAGCAGAAGCCAGCCGGTCTGACCCTGGTCTACGCGGCCGGCCAGGGGGACGGAAAGAACCGGGGCCTCAACCACCTGGCTCATCCCGGAATGATCAAGCGCGTGGTGGGCGGCCACTGGGGACTGGTTCCCGAGCTGGGCCGTCTGGCCGTAGAAAACCAGATTGAGGCATACAACCTGCCCCAAGGCGTCATCTCACATCTCTATCGCGATATCGCCGCTGGCAAGCCGGGAGTCGTCACTCACGTAGGCCTGCATACCTTCGTGGACCCACGCCAAGAAGGCGGCCGGCTCAATGAGAAAACGACCGAGAACCTGGTCGAGGTGGTGCAACTCGGGGGCAAAGAATGGCTCTTTTACAAGGCTTTCCCCATTCAGGTCGCGCTGTTGCGCGGCACCACAGCCGACCGTCGAGGCAATGTCTCCATGGAACGGGAAGCGCTGAGCCTGGAAGCTCTGGCCATCGCTCAGGCCGTTCACAACAGCGGAGGCCTGGTCATCGTGCAGGTCGAGCGCCTGACCGAGCGTCACCAACTTCATCCCCAGCTGGTCACCTTGCCGGGGGTCCTGGTGGACGCCGTGGTGCTGGCGCCGGCTGAGTATCATCCGCAGACTTTCGCCGAGCATTACAATCCGGCTTACACGGGCGAAGTGGTGGCCCCGCCAACCTCCTTCCAGCCGCTGGAACTGGACGAACGCAAAGTGATCGCGCGCCGCGCCGCTCAGGAACTGGTGCCGGGCGCGGTCGTCAACCTGGGCATCGGTATGCCCGAGGGCGTGGCCTCTGTGGCCTTCGAAGAGGGAGTGCTCGACCAGGTCACCCTGACGGTGGAGCCCGGCGGTATCGGCGGGGTCCCGGTGGGAGGTCTCAGCTTCGGGGCCGTGCGCAACCCCGAATCCATCATCCATCAGCCTTCCCAGTTCGACTTCTACGACGGAGGAGGTCTCGATCAGGCGTTTCTGGGCATGGCCGAAATGGACTCGCGAGGCCACGTCAACGTTTCGCGCTTCGGCAAACGCGTAGCCGGAGCCGGTGGCTTCATCAACATCAGCCAGAACGCCGGCCAGGTCTTCTTCATGGGCACTTTTGCCAACAAGGCCCGCATCCGCTTCGAGAACAACGCGCTCGTCATCGAAGAAGACGGCCCCTGCAAACTGGTCCCGGCGGTTGGCCAAATCACTTTCAATGGAGACTACGCTCGCCAAAAGGGACAGCGCGTTCTCTACATCACCGAGCGAGCGGTTTTCTCGATGGAATCCGAAGGCCTGACCATCGTGGAGATCGCTCCCGGAATCGATTTGCAAACTCAGGTATTGGACCGGCTACCTTTCCCCGTCCAGGTCAGTCCCAACTTGCGAGTGATGGATCCGGCTTACTTTGGACCCGGAAAAATCGGACTGACCCAACTGGGCAAGCGTCCGGTCGGGGAGCGCGTGCGCTATCGCGCTCAGGACAACACTTTCTATCTCAATCTGGAAGGCCTGGAGTTTTACACGGCCGACCAGGTCCACGAATTTGAACTGCAGCTACAGCCCCATCTCAATTTTCCCGGGCCGGTCGAAGCCGTTATCAACTACGACCGCTTTCATCTGGCACCGGCCGCCGCGGCCGCCTGGTTCGACCTGGTGGAGCGCAATACGCAAAGCTACTTCCAGAGCTCCACCCGCCATTCCAGCAGCCTGCTCTTTTGCCGCGAGATGGGTGAGCAGTTCGACCAGCACCACGCCCCGCTAAAGGGACATCGGCTTGGGGCCGCCGAACCGGCGTCTTCTTGATCGACCTGACCATAGACCCGAAGGGCCTGGAGAATGCGGTAGCCCTGGCCCGCCAACGCAAGATCGTCATTCCAACCTTCCGCCAGCTGCGAGACCCGGGCTACGCTCCCTTTACGGTGGTCAGAAAACTCGCCCAGGTAGGGCTGTGGGACCTCGACCCCCTCAACCTCTTTCGCTTGAGGTGGCACAACGAGCCCAAAACTCACGGCGGCGGCTTTGGCGGAGTCAACTACCTGGAGTTGCCTTCGAGTTTGACCGGCGTCAAAGCCCGCATCCTTGGCCTGGTGGGAAAATGGTTTCCCACCGGAGCCCATAAGGCGGGGGCCGCTTTCGGATGCCTGGTTCCCCGACTGATTACCGGTCAGTTCGACCCGACCCGCCAGAAAGCCGTCTGGCCCTCGACCGGCAACTATTGCCGCGGAGGAGCCTACGACTCGGCCCTGCTCGGCTGTGCCAGCGTCGCGATTTTGCCCGAAGGCATGTCCCGCGAGCGCTTCGAGTGGCTGGAAAAAGTGGCTGGAGAAGTCATCAAAACCCCCGGCAGCGAGAGCAATGTCAAAGAAATCTTCGACAAATGCTGGGAACTGCGCAAGTCCGGTCAGGAGCTGATGATCTTCAATCAGTTTGAGGATTTCGGCAACTACCTCTGGCACTATCACGTTACCGGACCGGCGATGGCTGAACTGCTGGAGGACGTGATGGACACCCAGGACGAGTTCCGAGGCCTGGTCTGCTCCACCGGCTCCGCCGGCACCCTGGCCGCCGGCGATTACTTGAAGGAAATTTTCCCGTTGTCCAAGATTGGCGCCTGCGAGGCCCTGCAGTGCCCCACCCTGCTGGCCAATGGCTTTGGCGAGCACCGACTGGAGGGCATTGGCGACAAGCACGTGCCCTGGATCCACAACGTCAAGAACACCGACCTGGCAATTGGCGTGGACGACGAAGGCCCGGTTTCCGCGATGCGGCTCTTCAACTGCGAGGTGGGCCAGCACTATTTAGCCAGCCAGGGCGTGGACACGGAAATCATCGAGCAGCTTCCTCTGATAGGGATCAGCGGCATCGCCAACCTCATGTCGGCCATCAAATTCGCCAAATACTACGAACTGAGCGAAAACGACGTCGTTCTCACGGTCTTTACCGACTCCATGGAGATGTACGGCAGCCGACTGGAAGAATACGACCGGACCCGACAACCGCTGCGTGAAACCGATGCAGCCGGCATCTATCATCGCTGGTTGCTGGGACAGACGAGCGACCATGTCGAGGAACTCAGCTATCGGGAGCGCAAGCGGATCCACAACCTCAAATACTACACCTGGGTCGAGCAGCAGGGCAAAAGTCACGACGAGCTCCAGGCTCAGTGGTTCCAAAGGGATTACTGGACCTCCATTCGCGCACTGGTCCACAAAATCGACCCGCTGATCAACGACTTCAATCAACGCACAGGACTGGCGGACGACTTATGAGCTTAGATGCCCAGGCCATGCTGGAGGTCAACCGCGAGCTGATCTTCAAAGCCGCCAAAGAACAGCGAGAACGAGGAGCCGAGCTCCCCTTTGTGGTCTCGGTGGCCACTTTTGGTCGGGGCGTGAAGCAGGAGATGCTGCAAGCCCTGGAACCTTATCGAGTGGCCTTTGGCCACAATCAGTCGCTGGTGGCTGCCCCTCCCGTCGAAGTGGCGGCCCACTGGCTAAAACAGACCCCCCCGGTCGTGGAGCACGGCTTTGCCGTCCTCGGTTACGCTTTCGGCAAGACCGTGGTGCAGCTCTGGCGCTGGGACGAGGAGGACCCCGATGGCTTCTTCTAAGAAACCCGTCAGCGAAGTCGCCACCCTGGCTCCGGCCGAACTGGCCAACTGGGTGGATCACCTTTTTCAGGGACACCACAACCGCGCGGAGCCGCTGCTTCACGAAGTCTTCGAGAGCATTCTCTGGGCCGCCAACCAGTATGTTCCGTCCGAATGCGGCTCCATCTGCCTGAGCGGATTTCCCGATGCCCCCGACGAGTTGGTTTTCGTGGCCTCGTTTGGGGAGAGTTCCGGACTCATCCCGGGCACCCGCCTGAAAATGGGCCAGGGAATCACCGGCAAAGTCTACAAAACCGGCAAGGCCCAGCTGCGCAACGATGTCACCCGCGACCGAAACTTTTACGCGGGTGTGGACGAGCGCACTCAGTTCGTCACTCGCTCCATCCTGTCGGTACCGATTGTGTTCGACGGCGAAGAATGCGGCGTCCTGAGCCTGATCAACCGGCGCGGCAAACGCGGCTTTCGACGGCACGATCTGCGCTTGATGGAGATCTTTTGCGGTTACCTCTCGACCTCGATCCGTAACAGCGTCGATTCGGCCTTCCACCGCGAGATGGCTCTCCGCGACTATCTTTCGGGCTTGCGCAACGATCGCTATTTCTATCGCCAACTGCTGACCGACCTGGAAGGCGCCGAGCGCTACGGCGGGGACTTGAGCCTGATTTTCATGGACCTGGACCACTTCAAGGCGGTGGTCGACGAACACGGACACCTGGTGGGCAGCCAGGTGCTGGCCGAAGTGGGCCACCTGCTGGCCGACACCGTCGACCATCCCGGCTGCACCCTGGCCCGCTACGGAGGCGACGAGTACGTGGCCGTGCTGCCGGGAGCCGACGCCGCCCGCGCGATGCAAATCGCCGAAGAGATTCGCGTGGCCGTCCTGCAGGGAGTTTTTCTTACCGAACCCGGAGCGGAAGGACGCCCAGCCCTTCATTTGAAAGGACGGTTCTCCGCCAGCATCGGGGTGGCTTCCTATCGCGACTGCGAGTTCGAAGAACACGAAAGCAACCTGGCCAACCGCCGCCAACTGCTGATTCGCATCGCCGACGAAGCGATGTACAGCGCCAAGCGCAAAGGCAAGAACCAGGTTTGTCTGGGGAGAGATAAGGCACTACTTTGAAAAATCTGGATACCGAGCACCTGTTGCCGCGGGGAACCTCCCCGCTGCCCAGCTGCCCCGGAGACATCCGAGTCCACCACTGGACTTCCAAATCACTCCACCGCCGGCGACCCGTGCTGGTGTATTTGCCGCCCGGATACAACACCGAAGACCCCTGGCGCTATCCCGTTCTCTACGTGCACGACGGCCAGAACATCTTCGACCCCAAAACCTCCGCCTTCGGCGTGGATTGGGGTCTCGGGCAGGTCATCGAAAAGGAACTGACGGCACAAACCATCACCCCGATGATCGTGGTGGCCATCTATAACACCCGCTATCGCATGGAAGAGTACACGCCGACCGTCGATTATCGCGAGCGCGGCGGCAAGGCCAAGGACTTCCTCACCGCCGTCGTCGACGAACTGAAGCCGTTCATCGACGCGCAGTATCATACTCGCACCGACGCTGCCTCGACGGGCATCATGGGCTCGTCGCTGGGCGGACTGCTGTCGCTTTTCGCCAGTCAGTCCTTTTCCCACGTCTTCCAACGCGTGGCCGCGCTGTCCCCCTCCCTCTGGTGGTCGGGGCGCGACCTGATCAGCTCGATTGCCGGCGCCAAACAGTTTCACAACCCCTACCGACTCTGGCTGGACATGGGCACTCGCGAGAGCAACGAAGACCGCAACCGCAACGGAGTTCCGGACGTGCTCGACGACCTGCGCATGCTCCGCTACGTGCTTCTGGGCCGCGGCATGCAAGAGGGCCTGGATCTCCACGTCGAGGAGATCTCGGGCGCCTCGCACACCGAGGCGGACTGGGGTCGGCGTGTCGACCGTGTCCTGCGCTTTCTCTATCCGGTCGAAACCGGAAACGGCTCACCCACCATCGACGTTTAACTTCCGAATCCCACGGGTAGACCATGCGTTGGCCTGTCCAAAGGAAATCCCTCGAGGATTTCCAGCAAGGCCTTCAGTTGGGGGAAGTTACCTTATGGTCGCCTGGATGACAACTTCAGAAAATCGCGCGTTGGACAACGCCACTCGCCGAGGCTATCTCGTCTGTCGGCGAGACCAGCGCACACTATCCGACCAGTATTCTCAATACTGTGGAGCGGTGGGCCTGCCGGTGCTGCGCGTCGACCGTCACGGTCGCCAATCGCAGGTGGTGCTGCAGTGGCCCAAGCTCCTGCCGACCTTCCGCCACGACCAGCAATGCAAACTTCGCGGATTGCTCTCCGAACCGGATCAGACTCCAGGTCTGCTGCCGATTGTCTTTCGCTACGGCGCTTACAGCGCGTTCTCGAGCCACGAGGCGGCTGAAGAACTCGCGGCTCTGGTGGCCAGCTGGATTCAGGAGCAATTCTGAGCCTTCGACTTTGTCCGGCCTGCCCTCAGGTCGCTATGCTCTCTTATCAAAACCAGGGCCTGGAGGTCGACAGTTGCCCCGAATGCTTCGGCATCTGGTTTGACCGCGAAGAACTCAAGGAGTTCATCCAGCGCCCCGAGCTCGCCCAACGGCTCTCGGAGGGCGTGGCCGGCGTCTCCGCCGCCCCCGCGGGCGAACGACTGTGCCCCACCTGTCGGGTGGCGCTCAGCGAAACCAACCTGGGAGAAGTCTCCGTCGATCTCTGCTTTCGCTGCCGCGGAATCTGGCTGGACCAGGGGGAGTTGGATCGGGCGGTGGAGCAGTATCGCCAAGGACAGCGCGGGAATCTGGTCGTCTTGAATCAGATCGCCGAAGGGCTCAGGGCCGCGCGAGGAGGTTAGCGATGCAAGTTTCAGTAGTAGCTCTAGGCGGTGACGGCACCGGACCCGAGGTTCTCGACCACAGCCTGAAAGTTCTGGGCGCGGTCGGCGAGTGGAGCGGAATCGACTTTCAAGTCGAGCAAATCGAATGCGGCGGCCAGTATTACCTGAAACACGGCCATGACTGGCCCGCCGGCTCCGAGCAAAAGTGCAGCGACGCGGACGTCATCCTGCTGGGCGCGGTCGGCTGGCCGGCTCCCGATGGATCAGGTCCGGTCACCATGAAGGACGGCAAGATGGCCGGCTGGTCGCCCGTGATCGGCAACCGCATTCGCCTCGATCTTTACTCCAACATCCGCCCGGTCAAGCTCTATGAGGGCGTAAAACAACGCATTCACGGCAAGCCCCAGTCCGTCTGGCAGCCCGGCATGGTCGACATGGTCATCCTGCGCGAGAACACCGAGGACCTCTACTCCGGGATCGGCGGAACCCTGCGTCCCGGCGGCCAGGACAAGGTGGCCGTGGACACCCGCGTGATCACCTGGGAAGCCAGCGAGAAGGTCATTCGCAAAGCCTTTGAAGTCTGTCGCGGGCGCAGTCAGGGAGCCCCCAAAGACGGCAAAAAGCGAGTCACGGCGGTGGTCAAAGACAACGTCATGCAGGGCTGCAAGTTGTTCGCCAAAGTGTTCCGCGAGGTTGGCAAAGAGTATCCGGAAATCGAGCAGGAGACGGCCATCGTCGACGCCTTCACCCAGTGGCTGATCGGCCAGCCCGAGCACTACGACGTGGTGGTGACCACCAACATGTTCGGCGACATCGTCACCGATCTGGCCAGCGTGCTGCAGGGCGGCATGGGCATGGCGGTGGGCTGTAATACCGGCGACCATCACGCCATGTTCGAGCCGATTCACGGCTCCGCACCCAAATACGCAGGCCAGGACAAGGTCAATCCTCTGGCCATGATCTTGTCGGTCAAAGAGGCACTGGCCTGGCTGGCCACCCGCCCCAAATTCACTGGCCAGGCGAAAGCCCTGAATCAGGCGGCCCAGGCACTGGAGACCTCGGTCGAAGAGATCCTCAAGGAAGGCCGCGTGCTGACCTACGATCTGGTCGGCGAAGAGAAAGCCAGCACCGGCACCCAGGTGACCGAAGCCGTCATCGAACGTCTGCGCGCCCATCTCGGACAAGTCTCCGGAGTGTCCGTAAGTTAACAATTTGCCGCGGCTCGACCCGCCCCATCAGGGGTATGGTCGAGCCATGGCACACGACGAAAAAACACACTTCATCTGGACCTTCCTCGACCTTCCTCAGGACGACGCGGGCAGCAACGGGCTCCTAGGACAACCCATCTAGCTCTAGAATTTCCAGGGCTATGCCCCCCTCGAAGAAACACCGCAACGCTTCCATGTGGCGCGGCGCCAAAATCGGCGCCGTCAGCCTGGGAGTGGTCGGCTTTGTTGGGGGCCTGACCGTTTGCGTCGCCTATCACCTGCCCTTTCCCCCCATCGCCGTCACCGAAATCGGCGCTCTGCTGGGCGGCTGTATGGGTGCTCTGGCCGGCTATGCCTGGTGCTACCCCGGCGGCCGCAGCGCGTTGCGAGGCACTCTGACGGGCGCCAGCCTGGGCCTGTTCCCGGCCGGCCTGGTGCACGGCGCCGTTTCCATCCCGATCTGGCTGGCCTGCGTTTTCCTGGCCACCCTGCTAGGCTACCAGTCCAGTTGCACCCCCACCAGGGCCGACTTTAAGTCCGAGTGGAAAGTGGGGAAGCCTGGAAAGCTGGAAAGACACAAGTCCGGCCCATTCTAAAAAGAAAATGGGGACCGAGCCTTGCCTCGCCGCAGGGCGCTCTCCCCCTTCCCCACTTCCCACCTTCCCTCATCGGGATCCACCAACGCGGCCCGGCTAATTGTTGTCGAGCAGGCGGTACTGGCCGTCGCGGATTTGCACCAGGTAGGGGACGCGGCGATCGAGTCGGCGACCCGGTGCGAAGTCGCCGGAAACACCGGGATAGGCCGGGGTCTTCGAGCCGATGCCCTGAAAATACTCGGTCAACTTTTTGCGGTCGAAGCCCACTTTTTCAATGCCGTCGGCGATTAGCTTCAAGCTGTCGTAGGCATTGGCTTCCCGGTGCGACGGGCGCAGGCTGCCGAACTGCTGAGAAAAGGACGAGGTGAAGTCGCGAATTCGCTGACTGTCGGCATCGGGATGGAAGTAGGTGGACGTCAGCATTCCATCCACGTCCTTGCCGCCGCTGAGCACATTCGAACTCGAGAAGGCCACCACCTGAGTGGCCAGGGGCAGCTTGGGATGAGCCTGCCGCAGCAACCGGGTGAATTGGAGCACGATATCGCTCCGGTATTCGGCCAGGAAAACGGCGTCCACCGCATTCTCGTCCAGGACCCTGAGCTGGTCGGCAAAATCCGGGGCTGCGTTGTTGTAAGGCAATTCCGGAGCCACCACTCGACCACCGAGCTTGGTGTAGGCCTCTTTGAACTCGTCGCTCTCGGAGCGGGAGACAATGCTGTCCTGGGCGGTGAAAACCGCCACCGTTTTCCAACCATTGCCCCACATATAGCTGGCGATGCGCTCCACGCGCTGCAAGTCGCTATCCGAGGCCGTGAAAATGTGTTTGCCGATCTCCCAGACCCGCGGATCGGAGGCCGTCGGCGCCAGGGCCGGCACTCCGCCGCCTTCGAAAACGGGGGCGGTGGCGATGACCTGCTGAGAAGTCCAGGGCCCGAGCACCACCTGATAGTCGGGGTCGTTCTTGATGCGACTGGCCATCTCGATGGCCTGGTCCGGGCGACTGGCCGTATCATAGAGATCCAGGTAGAGCAGATGACCGCGCACACCGCCCGCCTGATTGATCTGCTTTTGCGCCATAGCCAATCCTGGATAGAACTGCACGCCCTCCCGGTCATTGCCCAAGGTGCTGGTGATGACGGGGATCTTGTAATACGGCTTCTTCTGAAAGACCACATAGGTGTTCTGGCTTAAAATCTGGGCTTCCGCGTCTTCCGGATAGCGGGTGATCAACTTGTCCAGCTCGTCGATCGCCTTGGCGTATTCCTTGGAGGCAACCAGGCTGCGGGCCTTGGCTTTCTCATCGGCGGTCGCGGTCAGAATCCCGATCAGCGGATCCTGGGCGGTGGGCAGCGGGTTCTTCTGGGCCCAGAACTGGGTCAATCCCAAAGAAGCCGCCGCCAGGAAGATGATGGTCGAGGTCTGCAGGAAGCGCAGCAGCCAGGGGGGCGTCAGAGAAGGTCGGTCCACCGGCGTAAAGACGGGCGGAGCCAGCACCGAACTGTCGGCCAGCATTTCGGTCGCCGCGGGTTCCGAGGGCCGCCCGCTGCTGCTGGTCGTGCTGGCGGGAGCGGGCTGCTTGGAGAGCCAGAGCAGCAAATCGCGAATCAGCTCACCGGAATTCGCGTACCGTTGCGAGGGTTCAGGCTGAAGACACTTCAAGACGACGGCTTCGCAAGAGGGATCGAGGTTGGGCCGAAACGGGCGCAACCGCTGAGAACCGTAAACCGGACTGGGCGGGCGACTGGTAAGAACGTAAAAAAGAGTGGCGCCCAGCGAATAAACGTCGCTGCGCTCGTCGGTCTGAGCGGCGTCCTCCCACTGTTCCGGGGGAGCGTAGCCGACCGAGCCCGAGGCCTGCGTGTCGCGACGCTTGCCCGGGTCAAACTGGCGGGCCAGACCGAAGTCGACCAGCTTGATGTGGCGGTCCTCGGTGATAATGATGTTGTCCGGCTTCAGATCGCGGAAGATGACCGGTTTCTCCTGGCGATGCAGGTAATCCAACACTTGCGCCAGCTCCAGCGCCCAGCGCATCGCCTGCAGCTCCGTCGACTGACCTTCGCGCTGAATCAATTGCGCCAGGTTCTCGCCCTCGATGCACTCCATGACCAGGTACTGCTTGGACTCTTCGATGAAGTAGTCGACGATCATGGGCAGATTGCGATGGCGCAAACGGCTCAGCATCTGGGCTTCGCGCTTGAAGCTCTCTTCGATCTGCTCCTGAGAAGCCGGATCGAAAACCAGCATTTCTTTGACGGCCCAGCGCTTACCGGGCAAGCGCAGGTCCTCACACTGATAGACCGCGCCCATACCGCCCCGCCCCAGGAAGCCGGTGATGCGATAGCGGCCTTGGAGAACGGAGCCAACCTTACCAGAAATTTCCATTGGCCGGTCGCCTTCGCCGCCATTCCTCTTTCTCCCATCAGGAAGATTTCAGAGCGACTCCCTAAAGTGAGGATATGCAAATCACCGGCCTCAACAACACGACCCCCATCACCCGCACTCAGTCCAGGCCGGTGGAGGCAAGCGGCGACCGCTTCGACTTCAAAAAAGACTGCACCGACCAGGCCACCTGGCTGGCTCAAGAATGCCGCGCCCGCTTCGGCTGCACCCCCAACGAACTCATGAAAGGCCCCAACGGCTTCGAACGCTTCAACCAGCTGGCCGTAGAATGGCGCACCGCCCACCCCCGCGACTGAGCAAAAAGCATCGACCGCGCCCGACTGCAATTCCTGGGGCGCGACCACCGGTCGGGCCCCGGGAATTGACGTGGTTCGCTCTCAGGCGAACCACAGTTGACAAAGCAGTACGCCCCGTTGTATATATGTGCCCTTACATTCTGAACCCCATCCGGAGGAACCGTGTCCGACCGCAATTCACATCAGGATCGTGACAACGATAAAGGCTTCAAAAAGCGTGGTGGACGTCGCCCCCGGCGTAAGGTTTGCTATTTTAGCGCCAACAAGTTCACCGCGATTGACTACAAAGACGTAGGTCTTCTGCGCCGCTTCGTCAGCGAGCGTGGCAAGATTCTACCCCGTCGTATTACCGGCACCTCGGCCAAATGGCAGCGTCAGCTGACGACCGCCATCAAGCGCGCCCGCTTCCTGGCCCTGCTCCCCTACTGCGACTAGTCTCCTAGCCTCGTTGATCACAGAAAAGCTCGCCTTCTCGGCGGGCTTTTTTATTTGCCCTGACGGGGCCGAGGCTTTCGGAGAAGGAGCCCCGTAGCCCGCGGCAAACTGGCGAGGCTATGTCAAAAATTCGCCCTTTTGCAGCTATCCGTCCACATCTTAGCGTGGTCAACAAAGTGGCCTCCGTGCCCTACGACGTGGTGGACCGCGACGAAGCCGCCGCCCTGGCCGCCGGCAACCCTCTCAGCTTCCTGCGCGTTTCGCGCGCCGAAATCGATCTGCCCAAAGAACAGAACCCCTACGGGGACGAAGTCTACGCGCAAGCCGCCGGCAACTACAAGAAGCTGCTGGACGAGGGCCAGCTCACCGAAGAAGGCCAGCCCTGCCTGTATGTCTATCAATTGCAGATGGGCGACCAGGTCCAGACCGGCGTAGCCGCCGCTTATTCGGTCGACGAATACGATGCCGACAAAATCAAAAAACACGAGAAGACTCGGCGCGAAAAAGAAGACGACCGGACTCGTCACATCGTCACGCTGCGGGCCCAGACCGGCCCGGTTTTCCTGACCTACCGCGGACGCAAAGCCATCGACGAACTGGTCCAACAAATCACCCAGGGAGAGCCGCTCTACAACCTGACGGCCGCCGATGGGGTACGCCACACGCTTTGGAAAGTGGTCGAACCCGAGGCCCTGGTCCAGGCCTTCGCCGAAGTGCCCGAACTCTACATCGCTGACGGCCACCATCGCGCCGCCAGCGCCAGCCGGACGCGCGCTCAGCTCCGCCAGGAAGCAGGCGCCGCCTGGTCCGGCGATGAGCACGGTAACTACTTCCTGGCCGTATCCTTCCCGGCCGACCAGCTGCGCATTTTGCCCTACAACCGCGTCATCAAAGACTTGAACGGACTCAGCCCAGAAGACTTCCTGAGCAAACTGGGCCAGGTGTGCAAAGTCAGCCAGGGCGCCGACCCCTCCCCCAAGCAGCGAGGACAGGTCAGCATGTTTCTGGGCGGCAAGTGGTACGGCCTGGAATTGAAGGTTCCGGCCAACGCCCAGTCCCCCTCGGACAAGCTGGACGTGGCCATCTTGCAGGCTCAGGTCCTCGATCCCATCCTGGGCATCAGCGATCCACGCACCGACAAGCGCATCGACTTCTCGGGAGGCATTCGCGGCACCGGCGAGTTGGAGAAACGCGTTCAGGCGGGCGAAGCAGTTGCTTTTTCCATGTATCCCACCTCAGTCGAGGAACTGATGGCCATCTCCGACGCCGACGAAATCATGCCGCCCAAGTCCACCTGGTTTGAGCCCAAACTGCGGGACGCTCTGCTGATCCACCAGGTATGAGCAACTTCATCCTCGACAACGCTCTCGTCCTGACCATGGACGACCAGTTCACCATGGTTGCGGGCGGAGCGGTGGCAGTACGCGCCGGTCAAATCGCGGCGGTCGGCCCCAGTGCCCAAGTGGTCGAGCAGTTCCCGCTGTGGACTCGCTACGACCTGCAGGGCCGAGTGCTGATGCCGGGCTTGATCAATTGTCACACCCACTTGCCGATGAGCCTGTTTCGCGGGCTGGCCGACGACAAAGAGCTGATGGACTGGCTCAACAACTATATTTTCCCGGCCGAAGCGGCCACTCTCAATGAAGATTTTGTGCGCACGGGAACCGCACTATCGGTTTGGGAAATGCTGCGCGGCGGCACCACCACCGTGGTCGACATGTATATGTTCGAAAAGGTGGTGGCCAAAGAGTGCGCGCGCATCGGCATGCGCGGCGTCTTTGGCCAGGCCATGATCGACTTTCCCACCCCGGAATACAAGACCTGGGAAGAGTCCCTCGAGGGAACCCGAGAGTTTATCCAGAGCTGGAAAGGTCATCCGCTGATCATCGGCGCGGTCGGCCCCCACGCTCCCTACACCGTCTCCCCGGAACATCTCCAGGAATGTCATCGCCTGGCCGAAGAGCTGGACGCGCCGCTGGTCATCCATCTGTGCGAAACGCGGGCCGAAGTGGACTTGATCCGCGATCGCCACGGTCGCACCCCGGTCGACCACCTGGATCACCTCGGGTGCCTGAGCAAGCGCCTGGTGACGGCCCATATGGTCTGGCCGCAGGATTCGGAGATCAGCAAGCTGGCCGCCCACGGCGTGGGAGTGGGCCACTGCCCGCAAAGCAACGCCAAGCTGGCCTGCGGGATCGCACCCGTGGTCAAAATGCTGCAGGCCGGCGTCCACGTCGGACTGGGCACCGACGGCTGCGCCTCCAACAACGACCTGGATATGTGGCAGGAAATGCAGACCGCCAACCTGCTGCAAAAGCTCAGCTGCAACAGCTCGACCGTGATGACGGCACGCGACACGCTCCATCTGGCCACTCTGGGGGGTGCGCGTGCGGCTCACCTCGACCACCTGGTGGGCTCGCTGGAAGTCGGCAAACGGGCCGATATGATCGTGGTTCGACTGGACTCTCCGCACCAGACCCCGGTCTTTGACCCGATTTCGCAACTTTGCTACACCACCAAGTCCACCGATGTGACTCAGGTCTACATCGAAGGACAACTGGTGATGTCGGACGGCAACGTACCCGCCATCGAGGAAGCAGAACTTAGGCTGGCCGTGGCCGCAGAGGCAGAGCGCGTCCAAGCTATTTTGAGGAGGTAGATGATCATGACCATTGATGCAATGCTGTGCGACGCCGCGACCGTACGCGAAGGATTGTTGAACGTTTTAGGAGCCGGCATTACCCGCCTGCACCGCGAGCAGTTCCCCGCCGCCATGGGCACTCAGCTGGCCCTGTTGCTGCACAGCACCGCCAAGGAGATGGGCAAGAACCATAAGCTGGTCATCACCGTCACCCACGAAAATAAAGAGAAGATCGCCGAATTCGCGGTGGACTTCAGCGTGGCCGCCAACAACGGCTCCAAGCCGGAGGAAACCATCACCGTGCCGCTGGTGGCCACCTTTGCCCAGCAGGTTCTGCCTTCGCCCGGAACCTACAACATCGAGCTGAACATCGACGGCACCGTTGCCCGCGTAGTCCAGTTCCAGGCCGGCCTGGCCCCCAAGCCGGCCGCCATGCCCGGCTCCGCTCGCGGATAATTCCGGCGAAAGCGGGACTTCGTCTGGAGAAATCCGGGCGGAGTCCTTTTTTTATTCGGGCCAAAGAGCGAACGGCCCGACTTCCAGCACGGTCCGTCCGGCATACTCCACTCGCACCAGCAGGCGGTAGTCGGCTGAAAGGGCCCAGCGCACAACCGTCCTGGCAGGGTCCAGACCCTCCTCGATTCTCAGCTTCAATCGTTCCAGCGTCACCAGTTGACCATTGAGGCTACCGTCGGGTAAGACGTAGTCGTTTTCCCAACCCAGGTTCTCGACCACTTCCAGGAAGTTTTGACCGGGTAGCAGCGACACCGGGGTCAGTTCGGCGGTACAGGGCAGACTTTGGCCCACACCGATCAACGAGTGAAACCGGGCTCCCCGCTCCCCCATCAATTTGACGCCCAGGCGAGTGGTGCACACGGTCGCTCCCGTCTGTTCAGGAAAGGCCAGCCAGCTGGCCCCGGCAGCCAGGCTGCGCGGAGGGCCGGTTCGGACCACCTCGGGATGAAAGCGAGCTCCGAGCACGACGCAATGCTTGGGTTCCGCCGCACGTTCCAGCGGAATTCCCGGAAACCGCTTCTGCAACCATTCGGGAATCAGCGGATAGAGTGAGCCCAGACCGCTGACCACGATCAAATCCGGCTTTACGGAACCTTCCGGCAGACTGAGTTGCAGACGGGGCTCGATTTCCGGATCGATCAGGTGGCGCATGGAATGCTCGCGCTTGAGCCGCTCGGCCTCCCCTCTGCGCTCTTCCTCCAAATGCCCGGCCAGCAGCGCGGTGATGTCATTTCCGCCAAACCAGCGATCGCCTCCGACGTGCTCCAATTCGACCGTCACCAGGCTCGAACGTCGACTATCCACCTTGAGCAGGGCCACATCGCTGGTCGTCCCTCCGAAATCGTAAAGCAACAGACGCCACTCTCGTTCCGGCCAGGTCTTAGCCGCTAAAAAGTCATAGGCCGCCGCCAGTGGCTCACAAATCAGCTCCAGTCGGCAGTCCAGCCTGGAGAGAAAGGCTTGCCGCAGTAGCGCCACCTGGCGAGGAGAAAACGAGGCCGGGTGGGCCAGACAACAGCGCCGCAGGTGATGCCTGGCCAGCGGGGCACTCTGGGACATCCGCTTCCAGAGCACCTCCAAATAGTCGGCCAGCACCTCCTCGGGAGACCGCTCCAGGATTTGCTGAGACGGCAAAATCAGGCGAAAGCGAAAGTCGGGCAACCCCAGGTGCCTCTTAGCTTCCAAAACCACATTCGGGCCGGCATGATCGGTGGGCAGGGGCGGACCCTCGTCCTGGTAAGCCAGACCACTGGGAAGGCAGTCCAACCGCGTCACCTGGCCCTGTTCGTCGAATAGGGCCGTGGTGGTGGTAGTACTGCCCAAATCGATCAGCAGCCAGCCGGGATAATCGGTGCGCTCCGGCTTGACGAGATCCAGCAGAACCCGACGGCGCCGACCGTCCCGCAAGACGACCTCCAGCCAGCTCAGGCCCAGTAAGGGCTCGCGCTCCAACTCGACCTCCAGCAGACCGGCTCCCTCGAGTCTTTTGGGGAAGCGAGCCACCAATCCAGGCAGCGGACTCTCGACCCGCTCGATCTCCAGGGCGCCTCCCCGACTCTCCAGCACAACTTCCAGACAGGGACGACTGGTCAGGCACCACTCCAGCCGTTCTGGCATTTGCAACTGGCCGGCCCAGTGGCACTGCAGGTGACTCAGTATCCGCAAATCTCCCAGAGCCAGCTGGATGGGCCCATCCAGAGCCGGCGCCTTCAAGGCCAGTTCGGGGCGAGCTCGCTGGCTGAGCACCAGAGGCAAGGGCTCACAACTCTCCCAGCCCTCCGGCAGTCGATCTACCAGCAGGGCCCCGCTGATCAAGCGCAGAGTTCCGCCGATGAGTGACTGTTCCGGATTGAGCAGAAGCGTGCTCCAAGTCAATTCCGCCCGAGCTGGAGGGCTGCTCCAAACAAAGACTTCACTCTCGGCCAGACAAATGGTGCCGGGCAACCCCTCTTCGGCCGTGTCCAAAACCTGAAGGGCCAGTTCGGTGGTCTGCCCCGGCTCCAGAGCAACGGCTGGGGATACGAGCTGCAGCCAGGAGGGAAGGCGAAGCTGACCGAGGTCCAACACTCCAATTCGACCGGAATAAGTGACTCGCAGAGCAGCCTTGCCCAGGCTTAAGACGAGGTTCTCGCGCCCTTGCCCATCCAAGGGAACCAGTTGCACGGGAAACTGGCCTACTCCGCAGTGCGGGCAGAAACGGTCCTCAGGAGTCAATTCCCAGCCTTCACAGTCCTTTCCCAGGCAGCGTAAAGCCATCAAAGTCGGGCCCGCACCATTTCCGCGAAACGCTCCTGATGCTGCTCGTAGAGGCGGCTGGAGCAGATTTTCTCCTCCATCTCGGTCAGAAATTCCAGGTCCGTGCCGCCGCTTTCGTTCTCCCACAAACGCTGCTTGTGCTGGGCCACGCTGCCGGCCAGACCGAGCAAGGTTTCCAGTTGCTGGCCGTGGAGAATGCTCTCCAGAGTGCGCCTGCTCTGAGACAGCATTTGATCGCGCAAACGGGGAGCTCTGGTCAAACGAGCGATCAGGCGGTGGCGTTCTCCCAGCGGATGAATGCGGGCGCCGCTGGCGTGGGGCTGACGCCAGATCCAGTCGCGCCCATCGGCTTGCAGCACTCCCAACAAAGCCGAAAGCAAAAACGCCTCCTGCGATTCCCGTAAAGCCTGCAGTTCTTCGCGGCTCAACACGGCCAGGTCGATAAACTGCTGGTCGACGCTGTCGATGTGTAACGACTCCCCCTGGGTGTAGAGGTGGAGATAAGCTTCCCGCCAGCTTCTCAAAGGCACCAGTTCGGCCACCGTGAGCCCCACCGCCTCGGAGAAAAAGATCACTTCTTCGCTGTAGGCCATCGAGAAATAGTGAGTCAGACCAGGTCGCAATTGCACGATCTGGTTCTGCAGCTTCTCGGCGTTGCGTTCGGCCTGAGCCTTGAGCAGCGGACCCGTATTGGCCGGCAGCCCGGGCAGAGCGACCAGGTGATAGGTCAGGCTGGCATCGACCGAACGGGCGGCCAGCGCGCTCCGCTCAATCAGGCCGGGCAGCTCTTTGCAATAGCGCGAGTAGAGCAACAGCAGAGCGTAATCGCGAGGGAATTCCCCAAAAGACTGACGCGCCTGATGCAACAGTTCGTGACGAAATGTTTCACGTGTAAGACAGGCGGACAAACCCCCACCCTCGCGCAGTAGCTTGCGCGACAACTGGGCAGGCAGCTCCGGCGGCACGTAGCGGGGCATGATTTCGTCCCACACCAGACCGGGCTGGCAGAGATTGTGGCAGCGGGGCACCTCGGAATCAGGCAGCGCTGTTCCCGCCTCCAGCTTTTCGATGAGGCCTTCCAGCTGCTGGCCCAGGATTTGCAACTCGGCCACCAGCTCCCCGGCCGGCTCCTCGGTCTGCAGCGCCAGAGCCAGGTCACGACAGAGCAAAAAGGCTTCGTTGTGGGCTTCCTGCAGCAGCCGGGCCAGGAACAAACCGGGAGAATCGGGGCTGCCCAGGTGCATTTCCAGAATCCGTTGCACGTGATGGGCAATCAAAAGAGACTTCCGGCCATCCCAGTTGCTCCGCGCTTCCGCCCGCGAAAGCTCGGCCAGCTGACGAGCGACCTGACCCGCCAGCTCTCGCTGCAGTTCGACCAGGCTGCCGGCCTGTCTGCGAAAACTCTCCCCCCAGCGCCTCAGGCTGGCCGCCGCCTCCGGAATCTTGGCCAGAACCTGACTCAAGCCCCAACCGTGCTCTTCGACCGAAGAGAAGCACACCGTCCGCAATCGGGCCAGTTCTGAGGCCAACAGATCCTGACGCTGGCGGACCAGCACGGGGAGCACCTCCTGCTCCAACCAGCGCTGACCTTGTTGCAACAAAAGACTCAGGTGGGTAGCGCGACTGCGATGGCCGCGCTGCAGCGAGCGCCAGCTTTCCTGGCCCCAATTCTGGATCTGCTGACTCAGAGTGGGTCCCTGACCGCTTTCTAAAAGCCGGGCCACCCACTGGCGCTTGGTGCCGCGCTCCTCCTCGAGCAGTTCCAGGAACTTGCCCGAGGCGCTGGTCTCCCCACTCGAAACCGGCCCCTGCAGCGACTTGAGGGCTTGCGAGGCCAAACGCGCGCTGCAAGCCTCCCGGATGGCCCCATAGCCCAATCGCAGACGGCTCTGACTGACCTGGGAGAAACCGCGAGCCAGGCGCTGCTGCAGCTCCTCGGGCAAAGAACTCGAGAGCTGCGAGGTCTGGGTTTGCACGTTCAAGCGCAAGCTACGGCGATGTTCCCCCAGGTCCGCAATCAGCAATTCTTTGCACAAGTGATCGGCGATCAGTTCCTGCAATTCCTCGGCCGCTCCGGTCTGCAAAGAACAGCCATCGTAAGCAGGCCAACTGGGGCGAACGGTTTTGCCCGGCTCCCACTCGGCCGTGAAACCGTGTCGGTCGAAGCTGTAGTGATTGAGTTCCTTGAGCAGGGCATAGCCATTGGCCTTGTAACGGGCCGAGCCGGCATCGTCCAAAGTGAGCCAGCATTGACGAGTCACGGCCGCGTCCGGCACCAGATCGCGCAGCAAAAAGCCCAGATCGACCAGCATGCCGGAGCTGCCGTCTCCGACCGAACCCACCACGTGCACGACGGTGGGCTGATCGAACTGCATCTGGGCGACCAGACCGCGCTGACGCAAATCCGGCGAATTCAGCAGTCGAGTAGAGTTCTCGGGGTCGCGAAGGCGGTTCAAGCTTTCCAGCAGCGCCGACCGCAGGCCGGCATAGTGGTAGAAAAACCGCATCCGTCCGGCCGGCCGGCTGTCCTTGAGGTCGTCGGATAGTTCACCCAACGAACCCCAGCCCGGGCACCACCAACGATGCACGTGAGCATAGCCCGCGCCACTCATGCGTCTCACCACCTTGGCGGGCTCCTCCAGCCCCAGGGAAAGCCGAGAAAGCCCGCTCTCCAGCGCCTGGGGGCCGGGATTGTCATCCAGCCAGAGCAACGCCAGACTGGGAATGTCTACCTGGGCCCCCAATTGTCCGACCAGCTTGGACCGCAATCTGTGGAGAACCGCACCCCCGACGTCTCCCAGGCCCACGATCAGAGTCGGGCGCAACTTCAGCGACTGGACGTCCGCCTGTTCGAAGTTCATGGTCCGGTTTGATAGAGCAGCTTCGGCAGCTCTGGACACGACTCGCGCCAGGATTCGCCGAAATGACGGTCGGATTGCTCGCTGAAATAAAGGAAGTGAAGCAGCTGTGCCTTGGTGCCGATGGCTCCATCCAAGAACTCCAGGATCGCTTCGAGGGAGATGACCTGCGAATGAAACGGCCCGTCGCGTAGAGGACTGACCCTCTCACGCAGCTCTAGAAGCCTTTCCCGGGCGGCATCTTTGACGCGCGCCGGCAAAATCTGGATGGACAGATAGGTCGGAGCGTAAAGAGCGGTGAGGTAGGGCACCGGAGCCACGTGACGGAATCCCGACCCGAGGTAATCGTAGAGTTCCCCGAGCTGCAGCACATTGTAGACCTGAACCGTGGCCGAGGCCGTGACTCGTCGCAATTTCCAGCGCTCGAAATTCTCATCCAGCAGGCGGAAGTTGCGGTCGATGTCCTTCCACTTGGAAGGCCGTCGGATGTAGTCGTTCACGGGCCCGAATCCATCGACGCTGCCGAGCAGGGATACGCCGCGGAAGTGCGGCCAGAGCCGGGTCACCTTCTCGGGCAGCACGGTCATATTGGTGTTGTAGGAAAGATCGATCTGCCCGGCTCTTCCGGAACGGACGCATTGTTCGAGCAACTCGACCATCTCGGGAATGATCAACGGTTCCCCGCCGGCAAAGTGAAGCGACTCCACCGAGGGAAGGCACTGTTCCATCAGCCAGTGCACCGGCTGGCTCTTGACCCAGTTTCCGTCCCGGTAGCGAGCCAAAAGCTCCGGCTTGAGACGAGCATTTCCAGGCAACATCGTGTTGTAATGATCGACCCAAAGACGAGAGGCGTGAGGCCCGCACATCCGGCAGGTCAGGTTGCAGACATTGCCCAGCCGGATGTCCGCATAGCGCACCTGGGGGGCACTCAGCGTTCCGTCTGGCCCGGTGTCGGCCACCACCTCGTCCTTCCACTTGCCAAAGCGACTGGCGATGTGGTTGCGCGTGCTCAGCGAGCCGGCCGCCTCGGTTTTTCGACAACGCTCGCATGCCTTGGGCCAGTGCCCTTTGAGCATTCCCCGACGAATGGCTTTCAGGTCCGGGGAGTTCAAGAGTTCGGCGTCCGTCAGGTTCTGGGCGACGTGTAACGGGACACCCTCGGAGTCGTGGAGCGCGTTGGCGGTTCCCTCGCCGGAACAGCAGAGCTCGTGAAAGCCCTGTTCATTGGTGAACCGATGCAACCAGGGAATCAAGCAGAAACTGGGAGATTCGCTCATCTCAGGCTTCCACTCGAAAGCGGCGAGGGATGTCGAGGTCAGCCCCGAAATGCCTGGCCAGCAGGGTGGGGCTCAATTCTCCAGATAGGACATCCGCTTGATCGATACTCATCGGGGATGCAGGCGGGCTTCTGGCTCGCGACTGACCATCCTGCCGTGACACCGGGCCCGATCTCCCAGAACTGCGCCGGTTGCGGCGCGGCCGGTCAGCTGCTGGCCAACTTCTGCTCCCGCTGCGGACAGGATTTGCGCGGGGCCGCCGGTGGCCTGCCGGCTCACACCCAGCTGCAGGAAAGCTGGAGCCAGCCGGAGGACGATCCCATCGAATGCTTGCTGGGCAACCATGCCCTGCTGGCGGCCTTGCGCCAAACGGGCCAGGTGGATCTGTGGAATCCCTATCAGAGCGCTCGTCTCCAGCGCCTACCGATTCCCGCCAACGTCGAAGCGGCGGCCCTGATCGACAACCTGCTGGTGACGATTCGGCAAGATCAGGTCGAAGCGCTTCACCTCACCCCGGCCCTGCGCCAGGATTCGTGCCGCTTTGACCGCAACGTTCGTTTTCAGACCCCAGGTCCCATCGCATCCCCACTGGCCTCAAACGCACGCAGCCTGGCCTGGATAGCCGGTTCGGAGCTGCTCTGTCAGCAAGTCTCCCCCGCCGGCCTGAAACCGGCCTGGCGGCAGCCCTGGAAAGGATCCTGCCAGAGCCTGGCCTGGAACGAGCAAGGACTGTGGGCGCTGCAGAAAAGTCACCTGACTCTGCACTCGGAATCGTCCGGCGAGCCCCTGCTGCGCCTGGAACTCCCGGGAGCAGCTCTGGCTCTCAGTCTGCAGGGAACGGACATTTGGGTCTGCGGCGACCAGGGCGAACTCTGGCTTTACCACTCGGGAGTTTTGCAGCGCAACTGGCCGGGCCGAGGAGAAACCTGCTTCAGCTTTGCCACCAGTCCCCACCACGTGATCCAATGCTCAGGAAGGCGCCTGCGCGTTTTGCACCAACGGTCGGGACGTCAACACCTGCTGGAAATCCCGCAACCGTGCGTGCTCCCGCCGGTGCTCGGTCCTCAATGGGCGGTTTTGGTCAGCTACGAGGGAATGGTTTATCAATTGGCGCTGGACCAGGAACAGCCGCGAGTCTCTCAGGCACGTCGGCCCTTCAGCTCTTTCGAACCGATCATGATCCGACCGGTGGTAGCCGGTCCCCGACTCTTTCTGGCCGGGCCGGAAGGGCAGTTAGCCGGCTGGCTTTTGTAGCTCGACGAAGTCGATCAGCAAAATGTCTCTGTGACCGTCGCTATCGCTTTCGATAGGCGTGGCGCTGTGCCACAACTTGCCCTGGAAATACAACGTGTCCCAGCGCTGGATTTGTAGCCAGTGGAAGACCGGTTGCTTTTCCTCACTGTAGCCGGTGAAGACTCCGCCGCGAATCTCGCGCCGACCGATCAAGTGCTGAACCGTGTAGGTCTCCGCGTCCCGATGAATCCCTTCAGGGGTGGGCAAACCGGGGCGGGAAGGCCGGGCCAGGATACGCACGCAGTGGATTCCCACCTGCCAATCTCCCTCCAGACCCAACAAATCGGCATCTCGCTGGATCACCGCGTGGAGAAAGGGATTGGCCAGGTCTTGCGGGCGGATCGGAGCAAACGTTCGCTGGACGCCGCCGTTCAGGGGATTGTCCACCAACTCTTGATAGATGCTGTTGCCGGCCAGGTCGCTCAACTGACCGTCGCTCCAGAGCAGACGGCTGTAGCGGCGGTACCGATAGCAACCCCCATCCGCCATGTGCTGATCCTGAACCAGGTTTTCCCAACTGGCCACCAGTTGCTCTTCGCCTTCGACTTGTGGAACAGCCCAGAGTCCGACCGGAACAGCGCTCCAACCGACTCGTGCAATCTCGGAACTCACCTCAACCGACACGGAAGTCCACCTCGACCGGCAGTGACCCGGGCCGGGTCATAGAACGTCCCTGACGCAAGGCCAGCCAGAATTCACTGGTCAGCTGAGCCAGGGTTTCCAGGGCCGGAGCCACCGAAAGTCCAATGCCGGCAAAAGCCATGTGGTCCGCCCCCTCCAGCACGGCCAACGACTTGGCGCCGGCCGGCAGGGCTTCGTAAGTTTGCAGGCGCTGCTCGTAAGTCACTCCGGCCGGCATACCACTGTCTTTGGTGCCTGTCAACAAAAAGGCGGGCAAGCGCAGCTCCGACAGGCCTCGGCGCGTGACCACCGAGTCGGGTGGCTGGGCCGACATGAGCACGACCCCGGCCCAGTCCAGCTCAAACTGCCAGCGCTGCGTTCCCTCAGGCAGCAGAGCTTCCACGCCCAGAGTCGCCAGAGCCGTATAACTACCGAAGCTGTGACCGGCCAGTCCGGCCCAATCCGAGCCTGGGGAGAGGACTCTGCGCACGTAAGCCAGGTCCTGGGGACGAGCCTCCAACTCCGCCTGGTCGTGAACGGCTCGGCCCACCGCCTCGGCCAACTCGGGTTGCCGCATGCCCGGCTTGTGGATGGCCTTCAGCCTGTCGGCGTTGCTGCCGACATGCTCGATGATGGCGACCTGGAAGCCCAGACGACTCCAGGCTCTGCCCAGATAGGCATAGCCAGCCCGTCCGCCGCCGAATCCAACCGAGAAAAACAACCATCCCAAAAAAGATCCCTGGTGGGGATAAAGACCTACCGGAATGGCCCGTTGCCGGGAAGCATCAAAAAGGTCTATGATTTCCATTGAGTTTCCCGTTCGTAAGCGCACTCAGCGGAGCCTGTCAAGAGATTGGCCGACTTTTAGCAGGGACATGGTGGGCGAGGGAAAAGGCGTAGGTTAGGTCCGGGTGGGAACAAAAAACGTAGAGGACGAAAAACTGTCGTGAGTTCAGAACAAGTAGAGTATATTTGCCCCCAGTGCCGTCGGCGCACCGTGGTCAACGCCAAAGAGGGCGAAGAAGAAACCGTTTTTTGTCCTCGCTGCGAAATCGACATGAAGCCTTATGTCAAAACCTCGGAGATCGCCGCGGCGGCCGCTAACGCCCCCTCGTCGAGTGGCGGCGTCAGTGCAGCCACCAAAACCAAGGCGAAAACCACCAAGTCGCGCAAGGCGGCTGCGGATGGCGAACCCAAGGCCACCAAGACCAAGTCGACGCGCACCACCATCAAGGCCTCGGCCGCTCCCGCCCCCGTGGTTGTTCAGCCCGACTTTGGCGAGTTCCGCTGCCAGTGCTGCGGTCATCACAAAGTGGTGCCCCTGGGAACGGAAAAGCCCGCCGGTGGCTGGCGTTGCCCCTCTTGCTTCGTCAAGCTGGCCTGGCTCAAGTCCTAAGCGGACTTCGACTTCGAAAAAGAAGCGCTCTCAGGAGCGCTTCTTTTTTTGTGCGCGGATAAAAGTTCGTTTTTTCGTAGCAATTGGACCTGACCTCTGATGTTACCGTGTTCTCAAGAAAGAGTGCGATCCGTGAGAGAGGCCCAGCCCCCGCGTTCGCACCCGAGTCACCGGGAGGACCTTTATGCTGCTAGCCTTGCGCAGTTACCAGAAAGTTCAAAATTGGCACCAGGCCGACGCCTGCTGTTCGACGGGCTCCGTGCGAAACGCCGCCGACCCCAAAAAGCCCAACCCGAACATCAACACCACTCTACCCGAGTCCGGCCCCGGCTTTCGCACCTACAACCGCGAAGAAAACGGCGTGGACCAGGTAGGTCTTCCGGAAACCATCGCCTTCATCCAGCGCCTGGGCGGCGAGTGGGAAAAGGAGAGCGACATCCCCTTCCAGGTGGGCGACATCAGCCGCGCCGGTGGCGGCTCCTTCCCTCCCCACGAAGCGCACCAGAACGGCACCGAAGCGGACCTTCGTCCTTTCCGCAAGGACGGCGCCATGGAGCCCACCAACATCAACGACGCCAGCTACGACCGCGACAAAACCCGCCAGTGGTGCCAGTTGGTCAAGCGTATCGACCCGGGAGCGACCATTCTTTTCAATGACTCTCAGTTGATCAAAGAAGGGCTAACCCGTTTCTACAAAGGTCATCACAATCACTTGCACCTGCGCCCCAGCCTGACCAGCGACTCCCTGGATCAGGGCTGCTGAACTCTTTTGCGCAGGCGCACGCAGTTCTTCTCGTCGCGACGTTCATAGTGGAACTCGTCGAAGAGTTTGCGCGTCAGGTGAATCCCCAGTCCACCGATTCCTCGGTCTTCCAGGGCCGCCCCGGGATCGACCTCGGGGCCCTCAGCCAGCGGGTTGAAAGGTCGGGCGTCGTCCTGTAACTCGACCTCGAGCCAGCCGTCGGTCTGGTCGAGCGACAGCTGCAGCGTTCCCGACTGGCCCTCGCCATAGCCGTAGCTGACCGCATTGGTAAAGAGCTCCTCGATGGCCAACTGCAGAGCGTTGGTCACCGAGGGCGTCAGGTGGGCGGCGGCCGCAAAGCCGTCCACCGCTTCGGCCAGCCGGTCCAGTTCGCTCATCGAGTTACGAACCGAACAGCAAACCCGTCCTCCCTTGCCCAGGTAGGTCAGCACCAGGGCCGTGATATCGTCGGCCTGCGGTCCGCCCGCTTCGAAGGCACGCACCTCGGCCAGCAGCTTCTCGACCAGGGGGCGCGGTCGCAAGTCGCTCTGACGGGCGAAGAGTCGCTGCATGCGATCTTCTCCAAAGAGCTCCGAGTCGGGATTGTGAGCTTCACTGATTCCATCCGTATACATCACCAACGCCTGTCCCGGCTGCATCACGAACGAGGAAGTCTGGAAAGTGACGCCCTCGGCGGCCCCCAACCCCATCCCTCGGGTGCGTGGCAACTGTTCCGGAGCCTTATTGGCCGACAACAGGAAGGGCAGATTGTGGCCCCCGTTGGAAAACTGCACGTGGCCGGTGTTGACGTTGAGCACGATCACGAAGAGGGTCACAAACATGCTGGCTTCGTTGTTTTCGCAAAGCTCGTCATTGAGACGGCTCATCAGCACGCCGAGCTCGAGCCCCTGACGAGCGGTGGCCTTGATCAAGGTCTGAGTCACGGCCATAAAAAGAGCGGCCGGCACCCCCTTGCCCGAGACATCCCCCACCACCGCGAAAATGTGCTCATCGTCCAATTGGAAGAAGTCGTAAAGATCGCCACCCACTTCGCGGGAAGGCTCCAGGGTGGCATAGATGTCCATCTGAGGGAGCGCCAGGAAAGCCGGGAATTTCTTGGGGACAATGCTCATCTGAATATGGCGGGCCACCTGCAACTCGCCCTCGATTCGCTCCTTGGCGGCGGTCGTCTGGCGCAAATGCACCACGCTCTGCTGAATTCGGCTCTCCATCTGCAGAAAAGACTCCGCCAGAGTCCCGATTTCACCGGCCGAGCGCGGCACCAGATTGGCCAGCTCGGCACGCTTCGGGAAATCCGTGTCGAAATCGTGACGCGAAAGGGCTTCGGCACAATCTGTAAGCACCGTGACCGGACCGGTGACGCGGCGCACCGCCAGACTCACCAGACCCAGGCTCAGCAAGAAGATCAGCGCGATCGCGCCCCCCTGCACGGCCGCTTCGCGGAGAGCCGCCGCATAGACGATTTCCAGGTCCATGCCGACGTGAATGTAACCGCCCACCCCGGCCATCACCGGAGCGGAAATGTCCAGGCGGCGCTGATCCGGCCCCAGAGCCAGACGGGTCGCCGTAATGCTCGTCGTGGAAACCGGCAGGTTGAGCACCTGCACCGGAACCTCCGGGACGAAGGTGTGGCAAACGGTCTCCCCCTGCCCATTGCTCAAAAAGAGGTAGGCCACGCCTTCCAGGGCCAGCGACTCATCCAAAATCGCCTGAACGGTGGCCAGGTCTCGATTGACCAGCAGCTCATCCGAGCTGCGCGAGATACCTTGAGCGATGGCTCTTCCCTTGCTCTCGCATTCGCGCAGCAAATTGGCGTAAACACTCCAGACCGAAAGACTCACGGTGATCGTCAGCACCACCGCGAACATCAAAGAAGTCAGCAAAAGAGTTTGCCAGAAAAGCCCGCTCCGTCTCATCTGCGGGCAACTTTCTGGGCGGAGAGAACCGCCTTCCAGTTGGAGAGCGGCACGAACTGGTCACCTTGAACTCGAGTAAAATAGACGGTATGCAGCCCTTGATGCTGCTGCTTGCTGAAACTGACTGGAGATTCCAGGCCCAGAGGAAAATCATGAATGGATTCTGCCGCTCTGCGGATATTCGGCTGGTCATAGTCAGGAGCGCTGCGGCGCAAGATTTCCACCAGCATTTTGGCGCATAAATAGCCCTCGAAGCTCACGAAACTGTAGCGCAACGGCTGATAGTCGGCACCGGCCCCCAACAAGGCCGGGTCCGGCACGGGAGCACCGGCATCCATCGCCTGGCGATATTCCCGCACGGCCGGCAGGCGGATATCGTGGTAGGTGGGGACCACTTGACTGTTGACCAGGTAACGAGTGTAGTCCCGTCCGGTCTTCTTACTCTCCTTGAGCAGCAGAGCCAACATGCTCTCACTGCTGACAAAGGATACGTTGGCAATAGGAATTTTCCAACCCTGGTCACGAGCATCCCGGATGAAGCCGGCGCAGGGAGCATAGGTTCCGACGCAAATGACGTGATCCACTCCCGCATCTCGCAAAATCTTGACCTGAGCGGCGTAAGAGTCCTCATACTTCGAACCGCGTCGATAGGTCGCTTCAGCCCCGAGTTTGAGCTTGCGCTCGGTCAAAGCCCGACGCGTCCCCTCCCACCCGGAGCGCCCATAGGCATCGCATTGATAGAAAATCCCGGTCTTATGGCAACCGGCATTGTAGAGGTGGTCGATCAAGCCGGCCGTCTCTTCTCGATAGGAAGCGCGCAGATTGAAGCACAGCTCTTCATAGGGCGGCATTCGCTGAGGCTGGGCTCCGGTCAAGGGAAACATGAGCAACTGCTGACGCGGGAAGCCGCCTTTCAGCAGAGGCAGCACTCGGGTAACCGTGGGCGTCCCGACGTAACCGAAAAGGAACAGCACCTTCTCCTGATGGACCAGATCGATGGTATTGAGAACAGCCGGCCCCGGATTGTAGCCGTCATTGCGCACCACCAGCTGGATGGGACGTCCGTGGACGCCACCGGCCGCATTCACCTTTTGAAAATAAGCTTGAGCACCTCGGTATAATTCGATTCCCAGGGCTCGCGAGGGCCCCTGGAATGCGGCCGACATGCCGATACGCAGCGGTTCGCCCGGGCGCGACTGAGCGGCGCAATTCCAGACCAGGAGAAGAAAGAAAAGAAGCCATCGCATCGGCGCAGATTCCCTTTGAAAGCAAAGGAACCCCCCTCGGCTGCCAGAAAGAGGCCCGATGGAAATCAAGGACGGTGAGCTCAGCGGCCATCTGGTCTTAGCCGTAGAGGGAAGGCTCGACGCCAATACCTCCGCGGTCTTTCAGGAACGCCTGCTCGGCGAAGTCGAAAAACGCCCTCAATCCCGCATTATCCTCGATCTAACTCCCCTGAATTATTTGAGTTCGGCGGGCTTGCGCGTGCTGCTGGTCGCAGCCAAGAACAGCAAGAAGATCGGGACCGAGGTTGTCCTGGCCGGCATGCGACCCCACGTGGAGGAGGTCTTCACGATTTCCGGCTTTGACGCGCTCTTTCAAATCTTTCCCACTCCTGAGGCCGCCGCGGTCGGCTGATGGGCGACCATCTCAGGGCACTCTCCGCGCTGAAAAAGTGGCTGTGCCTGGTGTTCGCCTCCGGCTGCGTCAACTCGGGCGGCTGGATGGCGGCGGCCAAGTTCACCACCCACGTGACCGGCTTTGCGACCCTGTTTGGAATCCATCTCAGCCGCAGCCATTGGACCGAAGCACTGGCCATCAGTTCCATCCCGGTGTATTTCATGGCGGGAGCCATGATCTCGGCGCTGCTGGTGGACCGAAGAATTCAGAAAGACCAGCCTCCACTCTACGGACTGCCCATCCTGTTGTCGGCCGGGTTGCTGGCGGTAGCCGCCCTGGGCGGCGAATCCGGCTGGTTCGGAATGTTCGGCAAAGACAGTGCCGTCAGTGAGGAATACGTGCTGCTGCTGGTCCTGGCTCTGGCCAGCGGCCTGCAGAACGCCACGGTCACCACCGCCACCGGAGCCGTGATGCGCGCCACCCATATGACGGGCTTGACCACCGATCTGGGTGTGGGCTTGATCCGCTACTTTTACGTAAGCCCACCCGAGAAGCGCATCGAAATCCGTTCCACCATGGTTCGCGTGCTGACGCTGGTCTTTTTCGTAGGCGGGTCGGTAGCCGGAGCCTACTTCTTCCTCACCCTGCAATATCAGGGTTTCCTGGTGCCGGCCGCCATTTCGTTCGTGGTCGCCCTGGCCACCACACGCACTCTCGACGACGAAAGCGTCTAGCTGGCCGCTCCGGCTTTGTTCAAGTTGGCCAGCACGTTGCCCACGGCGGGACCGGCCGGAACGTAGGTGCGCAAATACTTTTCGGCCACTTCCGCATTTTCTTTTTGCCGGATGGCCGTGCCGATCTTGTAGGCTCCTAAAGCGGCGCCCGCGCCGACGCTCACGCCCAGAGCGGGCAGCATCGGCACGCCGACCACCGGGGCCAGCATTCCGAAAGATCCTAGAGTCAAAGCGCCCAGGGCCGCACCAGCGGCCATTTTTCCGCCCGTCCCCAGCGGATGCTTCTCGAGCCAGGGGTCCAATTTGTTGTTGATGCCGGCGACCATTTCGTCCTGCGCGTTGCGAGTGACCTGACGGAAGACGGGACCGACCACAGTGCCGGCCGGAGCGGCTACAGCGCCGGCGGTGATGCCTTCGACCAACGCCTGAGCGGCCAGCGGATGACCTGCCAGGAAGTAAGGAACTGCACTCAGGGCGCCCAGAGCGGCACCGCTGACCGTTCCCAGAGCAGCACGCCCGACCACGGTTTGGGCACGACCGCCGATGCCGGCGCCGGCCGCACCGGCCAGAGCCGCCAGTGGGTTGTGCGTGTATTGGGAAGCCACCATGCCGGCCGTATAGCCGCCGTAAACGCTGTCGCGGGTGACCGCGCGGCGCGAGCCGCCCAAAGTTCCCACCGCGCCGGTGAGGCCGCCCATAATAGAAAAACCGGCCACGTTGGCCAAATTCAGCGGCTGCCCGGTCAGGAAACCCATGGCCACCGTAATGGCGGCGGCGCCGACCGCGCCACTGCCTGCGCCGGCGGCCAGGGCCAGCGGGAAACTTTGATACTTGAAGCCGACCTTGGTGCCCACCAGGCCGCCCACGGCTCCGGCCACCACGCCGGAGACGGCGCCATTGAGGCCGCCCAGGCGAGCTCCGGAAATCAAACCCTGGATGCCACCGGAAAGAGCGCCGCCGTTACACAGCGCGTCGACCTGAGCGCTGGTGCGGGGAACGGGAATGTCGCCGGCCGTATCCGCGCCAGGATTGACCTTGGACGGTTTGGGCTGAGTGAAGGCGATAACGGACTTAGCGGCTTGGGTGACTTTCACACACCCAACTTAGGCCATGACCGTGAAATTTCCATGAACGACCTCAGGCTTGGGGCTGAGGCTTGGGCTTGGGCGGATTGAGGTCGGTCGGTTCCGGACCGCCCGGGTCGCGGAAGCCGGCCGCTGCCTTGTGCCCCCCGCCACCGAACTTGAAGGCCACCGCGTTCACGTCAAAGCCTCCGTCTTGGGAACGCAGAGACCATTGCTTCTTGCCATCCTCCACGTAGCTGACGGCCGCGAAAGGAGCATCCGGGTATTTGGCCCGCAGGGCCTCGCCCACTTCCGAGCGGATTTCCGGTATACACTGAGCCATAGGCACGTGGTGTCCATCGACCGTTCCCATGACGGCCCGACCGGCGGCTCCGTCCACCAGCTGCTGCTTGTAGCGCTGGATGGCCGCGCCTTCCACCTTGAGCTCGTTGACGTCCAGATTTTCCCAGACCTTGGTGTCCATGGCGTAGGAGCCCAGGGCGGCGCTGACTTCGCGAGACTTGTCCAGGTTGAATTTCCAGAGGTCGCGGTCTTCGACGTATTTGAGAAGGTCGGGCTCTTGCTGCTCGGGGTGAAAATAAGCCCAGGAAAGTCCGGCACCGGCCCGCGACTGTTCGAAGACGACGAAGGGCAGTCCCTCCAGCTGCTGGCGGGCCTTCTCGTGATGGTCGAGCACCACCATACCGGCCACTTTGGATTGGAATTCGAGAAGGTCTTTGCGCGGATAGGAAAAGTCGACAATGGCCACTTTGGCGTCGGCCGGCAGTTGCGGCGGGTCGTCCTTATAACTGACCGGGATATACTGAGCCTTGTCGCCCAGCGCCTGTTCCGCAGCAAAGCGCGCTCCGAAGCCATCCCAGCACTCGGCGTGGTAGAGAACGTGGGTGATTTCCTCGGGCTTCACCGGCAAGGCGTCGATGCGGGCCCGCAGTTCCGGAGTCGTTTCCAGATAACCGGCGGCGGCGCCACCGGGCAGTTGCGAGGTCACCTCGATGGCCGACTTGAGAGAAGACTTGGACATACAGCATGGGCATCCACCGCCGTGCGTCTTGGCGGTCTGAGGCGGAGCGGCATCCCCGATCTGAACACTGTCGGCCACCCCTACCGGAGCCGGATTGCCGGCCACCGCCGGCTGAGCCTGGCGTGAAGGGGTCGTCGATGCACTGGGGAGCTGCGAGCTGATCTTCATGTCTCGAGTCTAACCTCCCGAACTGAAACGCCCCTGAAACGGTCGGCGGTACTGCGCCTGGCCTGTCCAGAAAGGGGACAAGGGGATGGGGGACGTGGAGAGGGCTTCAACGTGAGCATTGGCTTCCAGTGCCTCTGTCAGGTCTTTTCCACAACTTAATTTTCAAGCCGCTCCGGGAGTTACACTCGACTCATTCTCAGAGTGTAAGTACGCTCTAGCGGGTGTCCAAGGCGATGGCCTCTCCAGAATCCCCGAATCGCCCGGGTCTCCCCTCTCGACGGAAAGCTGGCAGAATCACCCGTTCTCTACTTGCGGGGGTCGATGTTGTCGAAGTAGCGGCGCACGGCTTCGCGGTGTTCGGCGGGGACTTTTTCTTCGGCGACGGACTGCTCGGCCAGGGCCTTGGCTTCTAAAAAATCACCGGATTCTTCGCGCAGGCTGGGGTCGCCCAGGCGAGCGTCGCCAAGCTTTCCGTCGGCCATGCGCAACAGCTTGCCCTTGCCACCAGCCAGGGCGACTCGCTCCCGACGGGTCTGTAGATGCTGGCGGTCCGAGCCATAGAGTTGCTTGAACTCTCCTCGCTTGTTGCGCTGCTCCTCGTTCTGGCGGTCGCCCTGAGCTTTCTGGCTGGCGGCCTCTCCCGTTTTCTTTTCTTGATTGGTGGAGCCCATCCCGAAATCACCTTTGCCGCCGCCTTTGCCCTTGCCCGGGGCGCCGGCTTTACCGGCAGCCCCCTGACCGGGCTTGTCGCCCGCCTTACCCTCCTCAGGTGAACCGCCCAGCTGCTTCATCTCGTCTTCCAGCGCCTGGCTGAGCTCAGCGTTTTCAGCCATCTGCTGACCCTCGGTCAGCTCTTTCTGAGCCTCCCGCATGGCCTTCTCGGCCTGCTCTTTCTGGCCGTTTTGGACAGCCTTCTGGGCTTGCTCCACCAGCGACCGGGCTTGCGGCTGCTGTTGCAACTGCTGGCGCAGCTTTTCCAATTGCTCGCGCTGCTGTTGAGCCGGAGAGCCGGCCATCTGGCCCAGTTGGGCGGCCTGCTGATTTTGCTTCTCCATCTGGCGTTGCAGATCGCCCAAAGCCTGACGCATCTGTCGTGCGGCCTGGGCGGGGACTTGATGCGGTAGCTTTTCGAGCATTTGACGAAGTTGCTGCTGGCGCGGCGACCGGGGCCGCTGGGCCAGACGCTTGCTCAGCCGGTCCAGACGTTGCCGGGCCGCCAGCACTTCCTGCTGCAGCGGATCGGGCGGGGGCGGAGGCATCCAGATTGGACCCAGAATCAGCGCCCCGACCAGAGCCAGAGCCGGCACCATCCAACGCAAAAAAGAGCGCTTCCAGGTGGCGGGGAAGGTTCGTGCCGGCTGGATCGGATCCAGACGTTGCAACGTCTCCTGCAGCAAAAGTTGAGAAACGACCGTATGCGGCTTCCGGGATTCCAGATGACCATAGCAAGTCAGCAAGCGATCCTGTAGTCCGTGAGTCTGATCAGCCTGATGAGCCACGCGGCGCAAACTCCAGGGGGTCAGCAGCCCGTGCACAAAGCCGATCAGGGTCCATGCCGGCCACAACCAGACGACCCGCAACTGATCCTCAAGGGGCAGGTGAAGCGCCGCAAAGACCAGCAGCAGCGGCACACACAGCCAACCTCCCCACAGCCCCCAACGAAGACCTCTCTCCACTGCCTGCACCAGGGCGTGGCGCCGGCGCAACTGAAGCAGCTTGATGAGAAGTCGGTCTTCCACGACCTACCAGGGGAACTGCAGGTGGATCTGGTTTTGCATGGCGGCCTGCCAGGCCTGGGTGAGAAATTCCGAGTAGCGTTGTAGCACCCAATCGCACTGGTAAGTTTTCTGCGGAGTATCACTACCGGTCAGCCAGTGCAGGATCAACTGGGCCGGGGCCAGGATGTCTTTGCTGCCGTCCGGGTGGCGGTGCGAAAAGGCTCGCGCCACCCAGTCCACTTTTTCCAGCTCGGCCGGGCTGAGGATGGCCAGTGTGGCCACGCGCGTCAGCAGATTGGCCATTTCCGCGTCGCCGCTCTGCTTGGACATCAAGCGATAGACATAGCCCAGGCCGTAGCAAGAGAAAGCCTTATCCATTTCGTGGTGGCGCATTTTGGTGGGGCCGGCGCGTTCGACTCGGTCCCGGAAGGTACCGGCCGTGCGAGGAGACTTGGCCATCAACTCAATCAGGGTGGTGATGGTGGGGATGGCGTGCAGGTACTGCTGGCCCATTCCGCTGGGCCCGCCCCAGCGTTGAATGATCTGCGAAGAAGTGGGCATTCGCAACATACGAGCCTCAAGCTCGACGCGGCGCTTTTCAAACTGTTGTAGAAACGGATCCGACATAGGCAAGCCACCTTCGACGGTTTTCAAACCCTCCCCTATTATTGGACCAGAATGCGCACACCGGGGCTGGCCAGGCTGCGACCGCCACCGTGGGCCACCGCCATAATGTAAAAGCCACCGGGTCGCAAACGCCACCAGGCGTCGAAATTACGCTCCGAACCGCGGAACTTATCCTCCCCCACCTGCCACTCCACCCACTCGACCCAGTCCGGCACGGTCGCTTTGAGATGCAGCTTTTGATAGTCACCCCGCAGATGCGGGTCCATTCGAAAAACCGCTCCGTTGTCGGGGAAAGCCACCGCCACCTCGGAATCGGCCTGACGGCCTTGGGGCGGTTGGGCGATGCCTTGAGCCAGGGCCCAGCTGCGGTAGAGCGGCGGATAGCGGCAGAAAACTTTGTCCCCGATTCGTTCATGAAAGGTGCAGCGACGGGCCGGCAGGCGACGTTCCAAGAACCACTCCTGCAGCGAATGAGGACAGTCCGGTCCCGGTAGTTCTCCGGACTCGGCGCAGACGGCCAGTTGTCGGAGTCCGTCCGACCTGGAGAAAGGCGGTGAGCCTCCGTCGCGCTGAGCCAATCCGCTGATCACGTCGTGAAAAATGGGGGCCGCGCCGGTGATCCCGGAAACTCCATTGCGCATGGAACTGCCGTCAAAGTTACCGACCCAGCAGGCAACCACGTAGTGAGGGGTGTAGCCGACCGTCCAGTTGTCTCGATAGCCTTTGCTCGTTCCGGTCTTGGCCGCCACTTCGAAAGGGAAGTTGAGCGGGCTGGAGAGACCGAAGGCCGGGGCGCGAGCTTGCGGGTCCTTGAGAATGTCGGTCAGCAGGGCGGCCACGGCCGGTTCGAAGACGAGCTTGTCTTCGGACTCGGGCTGACCGTGCCACAGCCTTTCTTCCGCGAAACGACCTCCGCGAGCCAGCGCGCGATAGGCGCGAGCCAACTCGAGCACACTGATTTCGCCCGAACCCAAGGTCAAGCCCAGACCGTAATGCTGAGCCGACTCGGTCAGGCGGGCGAACCCCAACTCCCGCAGTCGCACCAGCAGTCGCTCCACTCCCACCCGCTCGAGCACCCGCACCACCGGCACGTTGTAGGAACAGGCCAGAGCTTCGCGCAGCCGCACCGGACCGTGGAAACGCTCGTCGTAGTTGCGTGGAATGAAGTTCTTGTCCAATTGCTTGGGGTAAAGGTTCAGGTCCGGCAAGATCGAGGCGGCCGTGTAGTCTCGCTCCAAGGCCAGTCCGAAAGTGAAAGGCTTGAGTGAAGAGCCGCCCTGACGTCCAGCCAGACAGGCATTGAACTGGCCCTCGGCATAGCCCACGGAACCAACCATGGCCAGCACTTCTCCGCTTTGAACGTCCAGCACCACCACCGCGCCATTGCTCACACCGCGAGAGTGGAGGCGCTTCAGATGGACTTTGACGATGCCTTCCACATCGTGCTGCAAAGGCAAGTCGAGGGTGGTGCGCACCTCTCCGGTGGTATGGGGAGGCAGACGCGTCATCAGGTAGTCGCAGAAATGACCTGCCTCCCAGGTGGAGTCGAGCGGGCGGAGCTTGAGAGGCTCGGCCAGCGCCCGTTTCTCGTCTTCCCGGGTGGCCATACCCAGATGGACCATCTGGGCCAGTAGCCGCTTTTGGAAAACGACAATCTCGTCCAGGTTCTGGTAGGGAGCGAAGGTCTCGGGAGCACGCGGCAAAACGGCCAGAAAGCTACTTTCGGCCAGCGATAACTGGCTGGCCGGCTTGTCGAAATAGAGTTGGGAAGCCGCCTCGATACCGTAGGTCTGCAGTCCGTAGGGGGCCAGGTTCAGGTAGCATTCCAGGATTTCTTGCTTGGATCGACCTCGTTCCAGACGCAAAGCCCAATAGGTCTCGGCAAGTTTATGACGCCAACCGCGGTCTCCGGGTGGCATCAGCAAGCGGACCACCTGTTGACTGATGGTCGAGCCGCCCTCCAACACGTGACCCGCCTTCCAGTTGCTGCGCAGGGCCCGGCCCACCGCCATCGGATCAATGCCCGGATGGGAATAAAACCGATGATCTTCGGCGGCCAGCGTGGCCTGCACCAGCCAGGGACTGACCTGCCCCAGGGCCTTCCAGCTTTGCTCGGTCGCCTGATCGGAGGCCACTTCGCGCAGTAAGCGTCCCTCCCGATCCAGCAAACGCAAGTTGTAGGAGCGCCGCAGGTCACGCAAGTCCGACGGCAGCGATGGCACAAAGAAAAGGGCCGCGCCCAACAGCGACAGCCCCAAGATGCCCTTGAACCAGCGGCGCACCTACTTGATCTCGACCACCCGCCCGGTGGTGGTGCCGAAGATCTCCGGGTGGTAGATTTCTTCGGCTTTGGTGGCCGGCATCGCGAACTTGCCCGGCTGGTTGGCGCGCACCATGTATTGGAAGGTGTGCTCGCCGGCCTGGAGCCCGTCCGCGAACAGGGCCACCCGATCCGAGTATTTCTCGAAGTGCACGAAGGTGGAGTTGCCCGACTTGCTTTGAGACGCGGCCAGAATGCGCTTCATCTCCTCGCTTTCGGTTTCGAACTGGGTCTGCACCACCTCACAGCCGGCCGGAAGCGGGTCGCTGACCATTACGAAACGGCGATCCTGGGGAGAGACCACCGTCAGGGTCACCATGTAGGTCTGGCCAGCGGTCAGAGCAGCCGGGAAGCTATCGCCCTTGACGGTCGAAATCTTCTTGAGCACGGCCAGACCCTCGTCGCGGGCCGGCGGCTCCTTGGCAGCCACGTAAGACAGGCGCATCTCGTAGTAAAGACGACCGGCCCCCACCTTCTTGAGTCCGACGGCCAGGCGTTCCACGGCCGTGGCAATCGGCTTGGTGGTCTGGTCGACCTTCAATTCTCGTCCCAGGAACGAGACCTTCTGCACCTGCTCCTTGCCCACGAAAGCGGTGGCTTCAAAGTTGGGCCGATCCTTCTCCTGAGTGGTGAAGTACTGGTAGAGCGTTTCCATCACGCGGGCGTTGTCGTGGGTGTCGCCCCAATCGCCGTTCTTGGTGCGCGCTTCCATCAGCCAGGCCACCACTTTGCTGGCCTGCGGATAGCCTTTGGGCGAATCCATCAGGGCCTTGAGGGCCAGCGCGGTGAGCTTGTTGTTGGACGAGAAAGTCCAGTAGGACTGCTTTTCGTTGGCGTCTTCAAAGTAAACGGTGTTGGCCTCTACTTTGGCCGCATTGGTCAAGTCTTGCTCGAGCAAGGTCAGGTCGGCCGGACTGGCGCCCAATCTCCGTCCCGCCATCAGGAGATAGACGTGGCCCTCCAACGGAATGTCGGAGCGCGAACGCAGCAGGTTGTTGAAATAAGACAGTCCGTCGAATTCGCCCAGGCTCAGTGCGTAGAGCGCGAAGCAACGTAGCGTGCGGGCCTCGGCCGGGCGCACCCATTTGTTGTAGTCCTGAGGACTGTTGAGGTAGTCCTTGAGGAAGGCGCGAGCAATGTCGATCTGCCCGTTGTCCACCGTCAGCCCGGCCTTGCGAGCCTGATAGAAGGTCTCGAGGGCGTAACTGGTCAGGTAGGGGTCGGCGGTGCCGCCCTCATAGTAGGTATAGCCTTTCTCTCCGACCTTGAAGCTGCTCGTATCCTGAACCCAGGTTTGCAGCGGATCTTCTTTGCGAGCCTGGTCCAGAGCACGGGCCAGATCTCTGGCCGCAATACCCGCTCGAATCTGGCTGAGGCGTGGCTCCAGGCCATAGAAGACGGTGTTTTCCAGCTCCTTGAGCGGCCCCTCGAGGCCGACCAGCGCGCTGCTCGAGAGCATCAGGCGCAGCATTCCGGTGCCCGGACTCATCGGGGAGGGAACCACCATTTCCACGGCCGCGGATTCCGCCGTCGACCCACTGGTGCTGACGTGCTCCAACAGAACCGACTGCTGCAGCTTGAGCGGCAAGGTCAGCCCATCATTGTATTCGCCGCCCTGGGCCTGGAAATTGAACTTGGCATCGCCGAGTTTGTCGGCCTGGAAGTGGAAGAGAACCTCTTGCTCTTTCCCAGCCGCCAGCTCGACCGTTTTGCTGCTCTCTCCGTCCAACTTGATGCCCTCCGGATTGGCAGTCACCTTGACCGAGAGCTTGTTGGAAGTGTTGTTGCGCACCACTACACCGGCCTGGAAGTCATCCTTGAGGCGGGCGAAGTCCGGCACCGAAGGCTGCAGCAGCAGGGGCTTGGCCACTTCAAACTTGCTCTCGGCCGAACCGAAGCGGGAGTTGACGGTCTGGGCCAGGGCCATCACTTTGAAGGTGGTGAGGTTGTCGGGCAGCTTGAAGCGAGCCTGCGCTTTGCCCTGGGCGTCACTGGTCAAACTGGGATTCCAGTAAGCGGTGTAGCGGAAATCGTCGCGGCCCTCGGCCGCATCAAAACCGCCGCCGCCGCCGGCATTTTTGCCTTTGGCGCCATAGGAACGCAGACCGATGACGTCCATGCGAGTTTCACAGGTGGTCACGCCCAGCGGGCGCGGTCCGTAGAAAGAGCTGAACCAATCCGGCAGCGTATAACCGGTCAGCGCCAACACGCCCTGGTCGGGAACGGCCACGGTCAATTCCGACTCCACGGGAGCGCCGGCAGCATCCGTAACAACGAAGTCGGCCACCACCTCGTCGCCGGGCTGGTATTTTTCCTTATCGGTCTTGATCTTGACGGTCAGCTTCTTTTCTTCGGGAGCGACCGGCAGATTGATATAACCGAGCTTGAACCCTGGTTTGCTCAGATCCCTACCGTCAGGGCTGAACTCTTGCTTGGGGTTGCGGCCCTGCAGCAGAATCACCGAAACATAGACATTGGGCAGGTTGCGAGAAGTCAGCGGCACCTGAATAGTGGGCGCGGTCCCGGTCAGTTCCACCACCCGGCGGTCCAGAATGTGGTCTCTTTCCAGAGTCACCAGGGCCCGCGTCTTCTCATAAGGAGACTTGATGAGAATGGTAGCGGTGTCGCCAGGCTTGTAGCTCTTCTTGTCCGAGACCAGCTGAATGGTGTCGTCTTCGGCCCGTTCCCAGGCCACGTAGTCGCTGCCCTCGGCGTAAAAGCCGCTCTCGCTAACAATGGCATTGCCACGGCTGTCCTGGGCACTGGCGCGCACGATGTAGTAGCCGGCTTTGGGAGGCGTTAATTCTTCGGTCAGGGGCTCGGTCGAGCTGCGCAAGGTCTTTTCTTCAACCTTTTCGTCTTTGACTTCGCTGACCCAGCGGTAGCCTCCGGACTCGTCCCCCTTCTGCACCGAATTCCATTCGCGCCGCAAAAGCTCGAGCTTGACGTTGACTCCCTGCTGCCGGTCGCCCTCGGGCCGCACCGCCACGACCTCCACCTTGTGAGCCTTACCCGAAGGCCCGAAGGTCGATTCGTTCCGCAAGCCCAACTGAAACTCACCGCGGTACAGGGGGATCACTTTGCGGCCGGAGAGACTCTGACGGTTCGGCGACGTGGCCGTTCCCTCCACCACCAGGTTGGCGCTGCCGCGGAAAGGGATTTTCTCCAGAGCGATTTCCTGATCGAGCAGGCCTTTGGCGTCCAGGTCTCCTTTGCCGGAGGTCAACTCCTTGGACTCGTCCTGATGCTCCTCGTCCCAACTGAGGCCGAAGTCGAAGCCTTCAAAGCCGTCGGGGCGCAATTCGGAAGGCTCCAGACGGGCCGACCAGGTGACCGGGCGGTCATTCATGGGCGAGCCGAAAAGGTACCAGCCCTTCACTTCCACCTGAGCTTTGTCGCCCATCACGTAGTAAGGCTTGGCGCTGTTGACGGTCACCTCGAACTGGGCCGGCTTGAAGGCCTCGACCTGGAAGGTGACGGTGCTGAGCGCGTCCGACCACTTCAGGCTCTTTTCCAGCGCTTCAGGAAGCCGATACTCGACACGATAGAGGCCGGTCACCGAATCGCTCTTCAGGCTCAAGCTCTGGTCGAAACCCCCGAAACGGTTGACGGGAAGCTGCCCTTTGGTCACTTCCCGGTCGCGGCTGTCGAAGACCTTGTAAAAGACCTTATCCACTCCGGCCGGCATTTTCCAGGCGCCTTCCGCCATCTCGCGCAGCGACCCCTTGAGCTGGACCGCTTCGCCGGGCTTGTAGACGCCGCGCTCCGCGAAAGCAAAGGCCTGGAAGTTGCGGGCGTGCTGGTTGCTGCTGTAGTCGAGGTTGAAAGCCCAGGGACCGACGCTGTTGTAGCCGGCGCTGTGCACATACGATTGGGAGTCGCCGCTTTTGACGAAAACCCACAGATCGGGCGGATTCCACTCGTCGGTCTTGGTCAGACCCAAGGTGCCCCAACCCGGGGCCTGGCAGAACCCCTCGCCATCCGCGCTGCCCGACCACAGCTTCTTGCCTTCCGTACTGTACAGCTCGATCTGGGCATTGCCCACCGGCTTCGCGTCCTTCAAGCTGGTGGTGTAGATCAAGCAATTCTCGGGCGAGAACTTGGCGGTCACGCCCACATCGGTGACGGCCACCAGACTGCGCACGCTCTGACCGTCGGCGTCCGTCTGCACGTAATAGAAACCACCGCCGGGCAAAGCAACGTCGCGCTGCTGCTCTTCGTTGCGACGCGATACCCCACCTAAGTTCAAGGTCTTGGTGAAGCCGCCCGGGGGCGTGTAGGGCTCCGAACTGTAGAGAGCCTTGCCCGAGGTCGTCAGGCTGATGACCTGGTCGGGAGTGAGTTTGCTCAATTTGGCGGTGACCTTGGACATGTTGCGCACGCCATAGGGCAGCTTGCGCGGTCCGTTCAGCTCCAGGACGCCGCTGCCCTCAGGACCTTGCAGCATCTCTCGATAGTCCGAAGTGGTCAACTTGAACTCTTTAGAGCCGTTGATCTTGGCGCCGTAGCGATCCACCAGGGCGTCTGCGAACTTCAGAGTGTAAGTGGTATTGGGCTTGAGCGAGCCTCCCAGGTAGCAGTCGGAGCTGGCATAATCATCCCCGGTCTCGAACTCCGGGAGTTCCACTGGTGGCTCGATGGTCAGATTCTTGCGCAGCAGTGCCGGCGACACGGGCGTGGTGAACTGAACGTTGATGCCGCCCTCGGGGTCGACCTGGTTCTCGTTCGCCACCAGCGCGAACGGTTTGCGCGTGGTGAAATCGAAGGAACGCTCGCTGGCGGTGCCTTCGGGGCCTCCCAGGCCCTTGAGCCCGCTGAGTAATAACACCGAGGTCGGTTCGCCAGCCGCCAGAGGCTTCTCCGGGGTGACCACCACCGCGTTCTCCAGCGGTCCCTCCACCAGACCGTTGGGCCTGGGCAGAGTGTAGGCATCCTGGGCGTCGGCCGCCTTGGACTCCGCTTTGCGGTCCTCCTCGGTGTAAGCGCGCACGCTCACGCCCATGGTGTCGCCGCCCTGGCGTAGCTTGATCGAAGAGCGGATGTCTTCCGCCTTCACGGGCTGATTGAAGTGCAGATAGATGGGCTCATCCACTCCCTGCATCTCGGAGTTTTCCAGCGGCAGGCTGTGGTCCAGGGCGACCGTGGGGGTGACGAAACTGAAGCTAAAATCTTTGGACAATTGCTGGTCGGCCCAAGATTTCAAGCCTTTTTTTACGTTAACCTGGAAGCGAGTGCCGTAAGGAAGCTGCACTTTCGGCTCAAAAACCAGTGTAGCCGTGCCTTTCCAACGAAAACGGCCCTCGATCTTGGGCGTAATCTCGACATAATCAACATTTACGTCGGTGGAGACGGGCTTGAGCGGCACCATAGGTTGATTGAAGGCCATCACGATCGACTGACCCTGGTCCAGGGCGGCCATGTCTCCCTGAGGAGAAGCCAGCACCACTTCGACCGGTCGTTTTTCCCCCAGAGGCAGAACGTCGAGCAGCTCCTTGGGCAGCTCTTGCTCCAGGTTCCCTCCTCCTCCGGAACGGGTGCATCCCGTAATTCCCAGAGCTACCAATCCGCAACAGAGTACGGCCAACCGGCGGGGTCGATTCACGATTCTCCTCTTTCTCCAGTTCATATGAACTGTTCAACTGCGCCCATCTTAGTAGGCTCGGATCACTCAGAATAGGATCTAAGTCACAGTTCTGTCGTCTTCGAAAAGATTTGCTTTCACCCCCTCGAAAAAAGCTTCTTAATGGCCGAAAACCAATTTATGTCCAGACAACACCTGATGAACCGTTTCGAGATTTTGGATGGCCTCCTGCGCGGCACTCCGCTGAAGAAGATTTTGATGCGGGTGTGCGCGATGGTGGAAGAATCCCATCCCGACTATCGCTGCAGCATCAGCTTCGCCGAACCGCTGCAGCAGAGATTGCGCGGCTGCGTGGCGCCCAGCTTGCCCGCCGAGTTCGCCCAGGCGCTGGATCCAATGCCGATTTCGTTGGACGGCAGCTGCTGTGGTCGGGCGGCCGCTTCCAAAGAACCCGCCTTTATCGCCAATCTGCTGCAGCGACCGGAGTTGGCCGACTTTCATCCTCTGCTGAGCCGGATCGGGATGAATTCGTGCTGGTCCTACCCCGTGTTGAACGCCGAGGGTGAGCTGCTGGGTACTTTCTCGATTCTGCGCGCCCAGGAAGGTCTGCCGGACGAAGACGACCGGCAAAGGATGCTTCAGGGAGTCGAGCTGACTCTGCTGGTGCTGGAACGCCAGGAGCGACTGGAAACGATCCTGATGCTGGACCGCTCCTACTTCAGCACGCGCACCTCCATCTGTTTTTGCGATGCCCGCCAGCCCGAGTTGCCGATCTATCGCTCCAACCCCGCGCTTTGCGAGTTGCTGGGCGGCAATCCAGACGGACAGCCGTTGCATCAGTTCTTTCCCGAAGAAAGCGCCTTTCAGCCCCTACCTCGCGAAGCCGGGCAACGCATCTCGACGCTGGGCCGGCGCCTGGATGGCAGTGAGTTTCACTGCGAAATCAACATCATTCCCGTGGTCGACGACTACGGCGAGCTGGCGCGGATCTTCCTCACCCTGCACGACACCAGTGAGCGGTTCCACAACGAACAGGCGCTGGCCGAAAGCGAAGCGCGCTTTCGGCGCATGTTCGAGGAAGTTCCCCACGTCGCCGTTCGCGGCTGCGCCCCCGACGGCAAAGTTCGCTTCTGGAACAAGGCTTCGGAAAAGCTCTTCGGCTACACGGCCGAAGAAGCCATGGGCCAGGCGCTCCCACGCCACGGAGATTCCCACTATACCTCTTCCAATGAATATGAACTCTACCGCAAAGACGGCAGTCTGGTGCCGGTCTTTGGAACCAGCGTGCCCATCCATACCCCAGGTGTCGGCATGGAGGTCTACACGCTAGAGATCGACCTGACCCAGCTCAAGGAGACGGAACGAGAGCGCATCCAGTTGCTCCAGCTGTTGCTGCAGGCTCAAAAGATGGAGGCACTGGGTCAGTTGACCGGGGGTATCGCCCACGACTTCAATAACATCCTGGCGACCATCCTGGGCAACCTGGAACTCGCCCGACATGATCCCGATCCCAGTCTGCTGGAGGAAATTCAGGTGGCGGCCGAACGTGCCCGCGATTTGACGCAGCGCATGCTTTCCTACAGCCATCCCCATCCGGCCAGCCGCATGGCCACGCCTCTGGCCGAGCCGATCCGCGAAGTCTGCCGGATCCTTTCGGCCGTCATTCCCTCCAGCATTCAGTTGCGGCTCAATCTCAGCGAACAGGCCCCCCCCGCTCAGCTCGACCCGGTGGAACTCCACCAGATCCTGGCCAATCTCATTATCAACTCGCGCGACGAACTGCCCGAACAGGGACTGATCGAGGTGGGCCTGCGCTACGCCGAGCTGGAGACCCTGGTCTGTAGCTCCTGCCTGCGACCGGTCGAAGGTCCGCTGGTGGAAGTCTGGGTGCGCGACAGCGGCGCGGGCATTCCGCCCGAGATTCGCTCGCGTATCTTCGACCCGTTCTTCACTACCAAGGGCATCGGCAAAGGCAGCGGCCTGGGCCTGGCCGTTCTTCACCGACTGGTCCACGAACGCGGCGGCCACGTGGTCCTGGCGCCCGGTCCGGGCGCCCATTTCCGCGTGCTCTTGCAGCCCGCTCCCAACTCGCCCGCTCCCCCGCCGGTGGCTCCCGGCGGCGCCGAGCAGCCCGCCAAAATCATGGTCATCGACGACGAGCCGATGCTGGCCCGCATGCTGGGCAAGTTGTTGACCAGTCGCGGCTATCAGACGGAGGTTTTCACCGACAGCAAGCTGGCATGGGACGCCTTTGCAGCCGACCCCTCGGCTTATGCGGCCGTGATCACCGACCAGACCATGCCCAACAAGACCGGGGACGTGATCGCTCGCGACGCCCTGGCCTTGCGGCCCGATCTGCCTATCCTGCTGTGTACCGGCTTCAGCGAACGGATTGACGCGGACACGGCCCGCGCCATCGGCATCCGCTTCTTCTTCCAGAAGCCGGTGAAGCCGGCCACCTTATTCGAGGCCCTGGCCCAGGTAGTGCCAACGCCCAAGTAGAATGTCGTCTCTATGGTAGAGAAAAGTCATCATCATCATCACGACGGCGAACCGCTGACGCTCGAAGCGGAAATGAGCGAAAGCGAGCAGATGTACCTGATCACGACAGCCATGCTGATCGAAGACGGTATGGAGCAGCCGGTTCCGTTGCCGGCGCTGGCTCAGGCCCGTTCCATCATGCCCGCCTCGGTGAACCAGATGGTCCGCAAACTGGCCGATGAGGGACTGGTCACCTACATCCCCTACAAGGGCATCGTGCTGACTCCCGCCGGCACCACCATCGCCACCCGAATCCTAAGGTACCGGCGCTTGTGGGAAGTCTTCCTGGTCAAAAAACTCAAGCTGGCCCTGGCTCCGGCCGATCAACTGGCCTGCCGCCTGGAACACCTGACCACCGACGAAGTGGCGGACCGGCTCAGCGAATATCTGGGGGACCCTCAGCTATCCGCTCAAGGCAAACCGATTCCGCGTGCCCCGCGCGAAGAAGAAGCCGGGGCCGGGGTCTACATCAACCAGACCCGGGTCGGTCAGCGTAGCCGCGTTCTTCAGCTCAAGGGCGAGGGTGTGGCTCGAGCCTTTCTGCAGGGCGAGGGAATCGTCCCCGGAGCCGTCGTCACGGTGCTCGCCCTCGGCGGCGACGGTTCGGTTCTGCTGGAGATCGAGGGAAGACATGCGCATCTGGCTTCGGCCATTGCGGACGCGGTGCTGGTCCTCGTCCAGGACTGATGTTCAGTTTTCATCCGGAGGAAGTGCGCGTACTCGGTTGCTTGATCGAGAAACGCTTCAGCACTCCTGACAACTACCCGCTGAGTCTCAACTCGCTGGTCAGCGCCTGCAACCAGTCTTCCAATCGGGACCCGGTGGAAAGCTACGAAGCCGCCGAGGTGGACAGCGCGCTCAAGTCCTTGCGGGCCCAGAGCTACGCCCTGATTTTTAGTGGCGCCGACTCCCGGGTGGCCAAATTCAAGGAAAATCTCTGCGAAAAGCTGACCCTCAGCCGTCCGCTGGCCTCGGTTCTGGCCGAACTGATGCTACGCGGACCCCAGACCGGCGGGGAGCTGCGATCGCGCACGACCCGCATGTTCGAATTTCCTGACCTGTCCGCCGTCGAGGCCGTGCTTCAAGAGTTGGCCGAACGCGAACTGATCGTGCAATTGGCCCGCCAACCCGGCAAACGAGAAGCCCGCTGGGCCCACCAGCTGTGCGGGCCTGTGGACCCTGGCGAGGCCCCAGCTCCCGCTGAGCCACGCTCGTCGATCTCCTCGGCCCTGGAAGACCGCGTCAGTGCGCTGGAAGACCGCCTTTCCGAGGTTCTGGAGAAACTCGACAAGCTGCTGCCGCTCCTCGACTAGCCTCCGCCGTGCGTCGCACGGTCAATGATCATCGAACTTTAGGGACTCACGGCTCCGTGGGTCCCTAACCCGCGTTCGGTCCGCTTCGCTCCCCTGAACACGGGGTTCGAGACTAAGCCTGGCCTACTTGTTCCCCCAGGTCTTGGGGCACTCGCGAGCGACCAAAGCCGCGAAGGCCTGATTCCCGAGAGCGCTCAAATGGCCGTCGTGTGGCAGCAAATACTCGGGATGCCCCTGGAGTAGCTCGCGAGTTGTGTAGAAAGGCACCCGGCTGCGCGCACAAAGCCAGGCGAAATATTTAGCAATTCGCTCCTGCTCCACGCTCCAAAACGCGTCCTTGTGTTCGGCCGTATCGAGATAAACCACATCGACCGTGCATCCGGCCGCTCGGGCGCGATTCACCAGGTCCTGAAACAAAAGGGCATAGAAGTAGCCCTGTCGCTCAAAGCGCTCATTTCGCTCGGATTCATTGGCGGGCGGAACGAAACCGCCGTCTGCCTTGCCCAGACGACCCAGCAGAGCGAACAGGCGGTAGGAGAAGCTGGTCGTCAACCAGTTGCCGCGAGGAATACGCGCCTCCGGAGACTGAATGACGGAACGAACTTCCTCAACGTAGCCAGGCTGGAGTTCCATAGGCTGCAACTGCTGCTGGGGGGTGCGAGCCTGCTCGATGTCCTGAAAATCATTCGCAAAGGGACACAGAATCAGATGGCGTGGCTTGAAAGTCTCAAAGTAGAGTCGAAAAAGGGTGTACTGCTGGTAAATGCTGTCACCCTGGCGAGCCATGTTATAGACCTTCCAGCCATACTTCCGGCGCAGGATATCGACCGCCGAATCGGCCAGTTCCACACCGTGACCATAGAGAAAGGAGTCCCCAAAAACCAGCACCTCGCTCGGACAGTCGCGAGGATTCCGAAAACCGCGTTCATCCGTGTCGTTCGTCCACTGATAGCCGTTCACCATGCATCGGGTGTGGCGGTCAGGCCACATGAACTGAATCGAGTGGAGCGGGTCCAGGAAGTAGATCCCGCCTTTCTCGATGGAATAACTGCGGTAGAGTTCCGTACTCACCCGAGGACCCAGGTAGGGAGCGCCTAAGCGGAGGGCCAATTCCAGCAAGCCCCAGGTAAAGAGCCCCGCCAGGCCCAGCCGCTTCGCCTTTCCCTTCCAACCCGCCATCGAGGAGCGTTCGCTAGACTCTCGAGGCCTCGAGCAGCCGCCTCGTCTGCATCCTCACCAGGTCGACCATGCCCATCAGGCCCTGACCTTTGCCCATGGACAGCTCTTTGCCGAAGATGGCGAAGACCACGTCGTGGCTCAAGTTGACGGCCAGTTCAGGGTCTTCGCCGCTGAGGCATTCGTCTAAAATGACGCCCATCGCCTTGGCCGAGATCCCCTGCGGGTTCTCGACCGCGAAGTGGTATTTGAATTTGCCGCCGTCCACCGCTTCGGTCCAGACATAGGCTTCCGAATCGCAGCGCGGAGCGCGATGGCTTTCCGGAAAGGGACGCGGCCCGCAAATCGATTCCGGCGCCTCTTGGAAACGGTCGGCAAATTCGATCAGGGCCTGGTAACGCTCCATGCGGTCCTCGAAGAAGGCGAGTTCCTCGAGCAGCTGCTCAAACTTAGGCGGAAAAGGCATCAGGGCTTCTCGATGGGAGCGCCCACCAGGTTGCCCCATTCGGTCCAGCTGCCGTCGTAGTTCCGCACTTTCCGATAGCCCAGCAGGTGAGTCAAGACAAACCAGGTCAGACTGCTGCGCTCGCCGATGCGGCAATAGACCACCACGTCGTCTTCGGGCTTGACGCCTTGCTCGACCTCAAAGATCTGACGCAGCTGCTCGGCCGTTTTGAAGGTTCCGTCTTCCGGATTGATCGATTTGGCCCAGGGCACGCTCTTGGCACCGGGGATATGACCGCCGCGCAGGGCGCCTTCATTGGGATAATCTTCCATGTGCAGGCGCTCACCCGTGAATTCCAGGGGAGAGCGCACATCCACCAGCGGCAATTTGGCTTTGACGTGCTGCATGACCACGTCACGCAGGGCGCGAATGGTCTCGTCATCGCGTTCCTGAGCGGCCTTATAGTCGGTGGCGGTAAACTTGGGAATCTCGCGAACGACGGGGCGCTTTTCCTTTTCCCACTTGAGACGCCCACCGTCCATCAGCTTTACCTTGGTGTGTCCAAACAGCGAGAAGACCCAGAGGGCGTAAGAAGCCCACCAGTTCGACTTGTCGCCGTAGAAGACGACGGTGGTGTCGGGAGTAATGCCGATGCGGGAGCAGAGTTTCTCGAACTCGGCCTTGCCCAGGTAGTCTCGCACCACCTGATGGTTGAGGTCGCTGGTCCAGTCGACCTGGACAGCGTTCTGGATGTGACCGGACGGATAGAGCAACAGGTCTTCGTTGGACTCCACCAGACGCACATTGGGGTCGTTCAAATGTTCAGCCACCCAATCGGTGGTGACCAAAATTTCCGGGTGTACGTAGCCGCGATCGGCCAGGCTCACTTCACTGCTGGTAGACATGTTCAACTCCTCCAAAATCCTGAACTTTCGGCTTCCGCCCTGCGCTAAAGGCTCCTGCCGACCTGAGCCGAAGGCGCGGCCCGTGTTGAGCAGAGTGCCCAAGTGGATTTTCCTGTGCCTGGCGGCGGTCGGCCTGTCCATGTGCATCCCCTGGACCCGGAGCTGGTGGGTCACCTATGTCGGGCTGCACGGTCTTTTCTTGGGACTGGGCTGCATCGCCCTGGCCTTGATTTTGTTCTGGCTGCCGCGCACCCAGAATTTGCGCACCTGGACGCTGACTCTGATGCTCTGGATGATCGGGGGCAACCTCTGGAAAGTATGGCTGATTCAAGACCACCTGGATAGCCCGGTCGACCTTTCCGGCTTTAACTGGTGCTGGCAGGCCTTCAGTCTGGCGGGGCTGGTGGTGGGCTGTCAGCTGCTCAGCCGCCGCCACTGGCATCGCCTGGTCTGGTGCCTGCAGGTGATTCTCTGCAACCTGTTCTTGATCGACCAGCTCTACGAGCGCTATTTCGACGACGTTCCCGGACTTTATCTGCTCACCCAGCTGAATCAGGCCAAGTCCGTCATCCCCTCGACCATCGAGCTGTTGAGTCGCGAAGACCTGGTCTTCCCCGGCGACCTGCTGTTGACGCTGCCCCTGCTGTTCCTGAAGGCTCCGCTGGCCCCCATCCGCAAGTTGACCGCCGCCTGGTTCTCGCTCCCGCTGGTTCTGAGCGTGATCTTTGGCGTGACCATGGATCCCGAAGATCTACGCATCCTGCGCCTGCGCTTTCGCAATGTGGCCGCGGTGCAACGCCTGGGGCTGTTTCACTACCACTTTTACGACGTGCTGCAGATGGCTTATTCGCGCTGGGAGAACCTCATCGATTCTCGCTATGACGAAAAAATGCTCTCCGAACTGGTGCGCCAAAGCCGTAAGTCGATTCGACACAAAAACGACAGTCTGGGGATGTATCGAGGCAAGAACCTGATCATCTTTCAGCTGGAATCCTTCGAGTGGTTCGTGTTCAATCTCAAAGTGGACGGCCAGCCGGTCACTCCCTTTCTGAACGAACTCGCCAAGGAGTCCTGGACCGGAGGGCTGCAAGACCAGTCCGGTCAAGGTCGCAGCTCCGACGGCGAATTCATCCTGATCAACAGTCTCTTGCCTCCGGGTCAACGTCCGCTGGTCTACGCCTACCCCAGCAATTATTATGAGGGACTGCCCGCTTTGCTCAGCAAGGTCAACTACTTGACCAGCTATGCGGTCGCTTACTACGGCTCCTTCTGGAACTGCCGCTACATGGCCCGGCGCTATGGCTTTAAGCGCAACCTTTTTCGCGACGATCTGCCAGCCGACCCCAACAACTCCATCGGCTGGGGCCTGAGCGACTTCGGCCTGGTGAACCGACTCAAAGTGCACTGGCAAAAGTTTCCTCGACCCTTTTTCGCCTACGTGGTCACCATGATGGGTCATTATCCTTACCGCGAACTCTCCAGCTCGCAAGAGCGACTCAAGCTCCCGGCCAAACTGGCGGACAAAGAGAACATGCTGGGCCGTTACCTGCAACTGTGCCGGGAACGGGACGAGGAGTGGCGACGGATCGTCGATACACTCAAGCAGGAGGGCATCTGGCAAAGCAGCGTGATCGTCCTGGTTGGCGACCACGATGCCCGCATCGACTACGAAGACATGGCGCTGCTGCAGCCCAAGGGAACCTTCGACGAGGTCGATAAAATCGAAAGTGATCGGGTCTTCTGTTTAATTCATGGGCCCGACGGCAAACTTCGCGGGCAGGGCCCCAGCTACGCCGCCCAGGTCGACCTGATGCCGACCTTGCTGCATTTGCTAGGCTTGACGGAAATGCCGACCGCCGGCCTGGGCATCAATCTGCTCAGTCCGGCTCAACGAAAAATCATCGTCTCCAAAACCGGCTACAGCATCGATCCGGACTACGTAGTGGTGGACAATGGCTCAACCTGGTCGACTTACGCCCGCTCCACCCACCTGGAAGTAGCTCAGAAGAATCTGCCGGTGCAGAAGGCTTTGGAAGACTGGAACGATCTCATCCGCGATGTGCTGCGCCTGAACCTGGTACCAGCCATGCTGAAGATGCGTTAACTGCTGGGGACGACTCGCTTGTAACCGAAAGCCTTCCAGTAGCTGTAGCGGCGCAGCGGCTGGCCGGCGCGCATCTCCACCAATTCCCAGGGTCCCTCGACCTTTTCGAAGCAACGGCGCAGACGGTTGATGTCAATTTCGTATTGGGGATGCCACTCGCCGTTGGCTTTGACTCGACTGTAGCCGACGACCACCGCATCCCATCCCTCAAACTTGTAGGCCGGAGTCCAGTAGTCGTAGGCCAACGCCTTCATTCCCAGCGCGTTGACCGAGACCACCGACTCCAGAGGAACGCCGGCAAAGGCCATCTCGCTGGCGCACTGATAGCCGTATCCCAGGAAAAAGGTCTCGTTGGGACGGGGCATGGCCGCCTGCATGCGCAAAGCTTCGACCGTCATGGAACGCCACTGGGTCACGTCATCGCCACGGTTGGCCGCGGCCATGGGAAAGACCAGCGCGTAAAACGGGAGGAGCGAGAAGAGGGCGGACGGATAGACCAGCGCCCAGCGCCAGTTGGAAACCGTTACCCAGGGGGCCAGCAACAGCAAGAAGCCCAGATAGCCGGGCAGAGGCCAGTTGATGTTGACCAGGCGCTGGCTGCTCACCCACAGCATCAGACCCAGAAAAGGAAGCGTCCAACTCAAGCCGATGACGGCCGAAGGGTGACGGCGCCGGCCCGCTCCATAGAGCACAAAGGGTCCGGCCAGGTAAACCAGAGGTCCTAGCATGACCGCGGGATAGATCAGGGAGGCCATCTTTTCTCCGCCGCCGGAAGCTTCCTGAAAACGCTCCGACCCCTGGAAGCGGAAGCTGGCAAAGTCATGCGTGAAGTTCCAGTAGACGACGGGAGAGAAAAGCGTAATGGCCAGCAAAGCTCCCGCCCACATGGACGGTCCCAGCCAGAGGGAGCGGGGCTTGCGCAGTGACCAACAGGCCACGAAAGCCGCCACCGGAATGAACACGGCCGGATATTTGGAGTCCATCCCCAGGCCCGTGGCCAGGCCAATCACCCACCACCACTCGGGGCGGTCCTCCTGAAGAAGGCGAGTGGTGGCATACATGCCCAGACACCAGAAAAACATCAACGGGGCGTCCGGCAGCAAAACCATGGAATACCAGTGGAAGGCCGGCAGCAGGGTGTGCAACAGCAGACCCGTGCGCGCCACCTTCTCGTCCCAGAGGCGACGCAGGGTGTCGAAGATCAACCAGCCGCTGCCGGCGAAAAGCAAAATGGCCGGCAAGCGCACGGCCAGAGAATTGACTCCTAAAGGGCTGAAAAGCGCGATCAGCCAGGCCACCATGGGCGGATGATCATAGTAGCTGGCCGCCAGGTGCTTGGAGTAGCACCAGTAATAGGCCTCTTCCACCTTCAAATCGGTGGAGGCCGCAATGGCGCAACGCAGGAGGGCCGTGATCACGATGAAGACCAGGGCCCAGCGTGAGGAGGACTTATCTACTCCGGAAATTCCGCACCATCCCAAACTTCGGCGACGGACACCTGAACTTCGACTTCAGCCTCCGCGGGGCGTTCATATCGAACCCAGGTCAATTCCGCCCCGACCTCTTCTTCCCAGTAATCCTGGGAAGCGACTAACTCGTAGCCTAACGACCCGATAAAGCGAGCCAGACCCCAAAACATCTCACGAGTGTCGGGCAGCAGACTACCCTCGATGGCCAGATGCGTCAAGTCGGCTTGTTCCAACCGCTGCACCAGATGGGACAGAAGTAGCCGCAGATCCTCGGCCTCTCCGGTAGCCAGGGCCAGGTCGTCGATCAGCACCACCGACTCGCGCAAGCCCTCCACCCGGCTTTCTTCCAACCAGGCCAGCATATAGGCCAGCAAGTTGCCGCGCTCGACCAGTCCGACGGAGAAATTCCCGCCCTCGCGAACCGCCGTCGCTAAAGCACTGGCAATATCGCCTGCTTCATAGAGCATTTCCTCGGGATAAAAATCGGCCGCGAGTTCGGCGATCTGCTCCGCGTCCTGAGGTTCGAGAGGCTGAAGGATCATTCGGCCAGAGCGGCGCTCAAGCCGATTTGAGCCCGGCGGACCTGCGCCAAAGCCAATCTCAGAGGCTCCTTGCTGCCGTCCTTCATATGCTGGTGGATCTGCTCGAGACTTTCCCCCAGGGCTTCCAGGGCATCACTGATGGTGGGCACCGGCACAAACTGAGGAGGTCCCATAAATTCCGGGTCGTGGGCCATGTCTACGGCCTGTTCCAGGCGCAGCAGGCCGCCCTCCAATCTGGACTCGAAAAGAGCCAGGTTGGGCAGGCGAGCTTCGCATTCTTGAAAGGAACTGGCCGCGAAGAACGTGTCCTTCACCTGACTTAAGGCATCTTGCAGCTCTCGCTGCACTTCCTCGACGGCGGTTTCGGCGGCGCGCAACACCTCGGGCTCCAGGTTGTCGGGGAAGTTCTCCCGGGCCAACTGCAGAGAACGCGTTACGTAGGCGCTGACCGTATCGACCGAGTCGGCCACCGCCCCCTTGATATGGGCGAAGATTTCTTCCAACTTGCTGGCGCTGGCCGGCATCTGGCGATCCATCAAACGACGGGCGCTGCTGCGCAGAATCTCCAGCGGTTGGTGGATCTCCAGCTTTTCCGATTCGGTCTCTTGCATAGTCGGCAACCTTCGGCTGCTCGGTAGAGTCTCCTTGACGCGTGGTTTTCACGGCAAAACAATCGCAAAAACGTTAAACGAACGGTAACAAAACGGCAATGACTCGCAACAACCTTTTTACAACTTTAACCCAAACCGGTGAAAGCGGTGGTGGATTCTGCTCATTGGAAAGCGCACTATGAATTCAACGAAGCGACACGACGGAGGACAAAGATTATGGCTATCCCAGTAGGCGGCGGTATCCCCCAAATTCCCGGCGGTGCCGGCGGTCAGCAAGGCCCCAACCGACTGCAGAAAGTCCAGCAAGACCTGGCTGGCCTCCAGAAAGAAGACAAGCAGAAAATCAAGCAGCAGCTTGAGCAAGACCTGCAGAACCCGGCCGCCGGTGGCGCCCAGCAGGCCCAGCAGGCTGAGCCCGGCAAAGAAAACGTAGCCAAAGTTCAGAACGAAGTCTCGGCCCTGACCAAAGGCGAGAAAACCGTCATTAAGAATCAGCTCGACCAGGAAGACAAAGTCACCCAGAGCCCGGAAGCCCAGCAGGCCGGCGGCGGTGGTGGCGAAGAGAAGGGCGGCGACGACAAGGGCGGCGGAATCGGCGATATGATCGGCAACATCGCCAACAGCATCGGCGGCATGATCGGCGGTGGTGACAAGGGCGGCGATGCCGGCGGCGACAAAAAGGGCGGCGGCATCGGTGATGCCATCGGCAAAATCGGCGGCGGCGACAAAGGCGGCGGAATCGGTAGCGCTCTGGGCGGACTGCTCGGCGGCGGCAAGAAATAAGCCCCACCTCCCCCTCGTGAAAAGCGACCTTCGGGTCGCTTTTTTGCGTTTTGGAGGGCATCTCCCGGGGGCACAGAACGCGGCGCGATGCTTTCGCGGGGGATTTTTTGCGCTTTCGCCATGGCTGCTCTGGTCCGGGCCGCTCCTCTTCCTTCGGAACTCTCTCCCCAGGCGCGTGACGCCGTGGCCCGCTTGAGCGCGGCCGGGCTCATCGAGGGGTATGCCGACGGAGTCTACAAAGGCGACCGGGCCGCCTCGCGCTGGGAAGTGGCCCTGCTGGTGGCCCGTCTGCTGGCCCGTCAACCCGGAGGTTGGGCCAGCCGGGCGGACCTCCAGGCTCTTCGACTTCTGACCGAGGAATTGCACGAGCAACTGACGGCTCTGGGCGTGCGAGTCAGCGGACTGGACGCTTCTCTGGCCACTCTGGAACGGCGCACCGCCGACCTGGAGCGCATCCGATTTTACGGTCGCATTGAGGCGCGCAGCGTAGCCCAAAGCTTTCAGAACCTGGGCTCGGGTGACAACGACAGTCTGCGCGGTGGAACAGGGGCGCGCGGGCGGGTTCCCTTTTTTGACTACAACGCGGTGGTCGGCAGCACCACGCTGGGCAATGGCCGCCCGCAGGTCCAGGGGGTGGTGCCCACCGTCGATTACCGCAACGGGCGCGCCCTGATGAGTGGCGTCGGCTTTACCGCTCTGGCCGTGCTCGGCATCAAACTGCAACCTCATCCCGACTGGGAAGCAGGCCTGGAACTGGCCGCCTTCAGCTCGCAGGGCAACAACCCCATCGACGCCTACTGGGGGTTGTCCGCCCCCTACCTGCTCAATCCGTTCACGGCCACCGCCGAAGGTGGACCACAATCACAGAACCACTCGCCCTTTACCTCTATGGTATTGGACCGCGCCTGGCTCGAACACACGAAGTCCAAGACCAGGCTGGTGCTGGGTAGTTTTGAGCGACTGCGTATGTCGCCGCTGGTCTATGCCGGCCAGACCAATAACAACGTCAATCCACCCACCCGTTTCCTGGGCTACGGCTTCAACTTGAGCGGAGACCTGGAGCTATCGCCCAAATCCGCGCTGCAGTGGGAACTGCTCGGCAGCAGACTGGGAAACGGCGTCAACTATCTGGCCACCGACTACCAGACCTACGTGCTGGGGGCTGACCTCGACTATGTTTTCCCGGCCGGTCATCTGCAGGCCAACTTTGCCCGCATGACCGAGTTGCCGCCCGCTCAGCTACCGGCCGTGGCCGGTCTCACCAACGGCCTGAACGTGCCTTACGGCATGGCCAGCACCTGGACGGTGCGCCAATGGGTGAATCCACCAGGCTATTACGTCCACCAGATGCGGCAAACCAACCAGGTGGTGGATGGCGTCTATCAGCCCAACGTCAGCGACGGGCGCCCGATCCCTGGCTGGAACTGGGACGTCGACAATGCGGCGGGCATCACCACCGGCGCTGGAGTCTTCGGACCTCAAGGCCAGGACACGTTTGGTTTGGCCGGCAGCTATACGTTCTTTCCCGGCCTGCAAGCCAACGGCGAATGGGCCAACAGTCGCTACCAAACCAACAAGAAGTCGCCCTACACCAGCAACGGTCAGGCCGTGCGCCTGGACCTGACCGGCAAACTCTTCGACGACAGCCTCACCTTGATTCTGGCTTACACCTCGATCGACCCCACCTTCTCGCCGGCTCTCTGGAACAACCAGCTTTTCGGCACCCGCTTCGTGCGTTACAACCGCTTCGCGGGCGCCTTCAATCTCTTCGACAATACGCGTTATCCCCATAACCGCCAGGGCTTTCAGTTCCGCAGTCAGTGGAACTTTGACGCCAAGAACGGTAACTTCTGGACCCGCGTGGCCAAATGGCGCCAGACCCGCACTTCCATGTACGATGTCCGCTACGCCGCCGGCAGCCTGGCCCCCGACACCCCCAACTTTGGAGTGCTCGGGTATGCGCCCGGGTTCACCGACCAGGTCTTCTCCGGATTGGCCAGTCCCCTACTCTATGGGCCCGGATCGGCGAACTCGTTCTCGCCCAGCTTGCAGCCCCTGGAAGACCCGCGCGGGCGCGAGGACACCTACACCATCGGGGTTTCCCACCGCTGGCCGGAGTCGGCCGTGAATGTCAGCCTGGAATACGAGCGCATCGACTTCAACCGGCCCACCAGCCTGGAGCCGGCCCTGGGTGGCAGCCAGAACGCGGTTCGCCTGACCACTCAATATTTCAACCTGGGGGTCGTCTGGCAGCCGCAACCCGACTGGGACCTGAGTGCCGGCTATGAATGCGTGGTCTACAAGGGGCACTTCGACCCGGCCGGACTCTACAACGGCTACGCCCTGAGCTCCGGCAGCAATACCTTTGCCAATCTAGACTCCACTCAGCACGTGCCCTACCTGGGGTTCCAACACCGACTCAATGAGAAGAGCGAGTTCGGCGCCACTCTGCGCCATTATCACACGGTCGACGGCGTCGACCCCACCATTCAGCCGGCCGCCGGCAGCGCCAACGTGGGCTCCTCGGCCCATCCCTTTTCCTGGCAGGGTTGGCAACTGATCAGCAATTATTCCCTGAAATTCTGAGCTCCGCCCGCAGCGGGGGATTCAGATGAAACCAGTGATCGATTTCCGGCGGCACCAGATCAGCGGGGCCGAACCAACTGCGCCGCTTCATTCCCAGCGTTCCCTCCCAGAGCAGGTCACCATCGGGCGCGTAAATCCGCAGGTGATGCCCGGCACGAAGTTCGTGCATGCCGTCCAGTGACCAGCTCTTGCCTTCGGTGAAGCGCTCATCTTGAAAAATCAAGCGGGCGGGCTCTTCCATGCCCGTCTCCCAGTAGTTGCCTATCCAGCCTTTTAAGACCTCAGGGGCTTGCATAAAATACGACTTTCTACTCTAGCGCGATTTGCCTCCAGGAGCTTGCCCCCGGAGGGAAAAGGTCTCTTACGTGGAGCTAATCGTTCAAGCCGGTTCAGATTGGTTGAAGCTGCTTCCCGAGGCCCTCGAAAGAGTGAGCCAAGAGCTGGATCGGTCCGGCCTTTGGGACATGGATGAAGTGCAGCTGGAAATGTCGCCCCAGCCCGATCTGGTCACCTTACGCCTGCGTCGCCATGTCTGCGGCCAACTGCGCGGCACCCCCCACCTCGGCGACCTGTGCAACTTCTTACTGCAAAGTTGGAAAGAGTGCGGCTACCTCGGCTACTCGTTGGAGCACCTGCACGCAGCCCTCAACGACCTGGACCGACCGCAACTGGTGCATCTGGTGCGCAAACGGGTCGATCCCATGATTCTCTGGCAAACTGTGCGCGGCTTGATTCAGGAATGCGTTCCCATCTGTGACCTGGAGACGATTCTCGAGACGGTTTTGGAAAACTACGCCATCACCCAGAATCCTGAGTCGTTGGGGGAATTCGCCCGCCAGGCCCTGAGTCGGTTGTTCGTGCCCTCGCTCATGCAAAATGGCGAACTGCCGGTCATCGTGCTGGCCCCGGAGTGGCAGCGGGAGATGGAGCTTTCCACCACCGGCCGCTACCTCACCCTGCCGGCTGCCTCGGGCAGCAATTTACTGCGTTCTCTGCGCAAGTCTTTGCAAAGCTTCTCCGGATCGGAGCCGGTCTTGCTTTGCTGCGGTCAGATCCGCCCGGCGCTGCGCAAACTGGTCGCACGAATGCTGCCCCATGTCCGAGTCATCAGCTACGCGGAACTGCCACCGCGCACCACCGTGCGTCGAGTGGCTACCGTCTCTCAGTCGGTCGGCCTCAGTCAGTAACTTTCATACCAGTCGAGAGCCGGGTCCGGTTCTTTGAGGTTGTTCCAAAAAGGAGCCGCGCCCGCGCAGACGTCCTGGAGTTTTCGAAGTCGCTGAGGCACGACTCTCTCCAAAAACTCGGCCCGCTCGACGCCCTGCAGGCTGCAGGCTTCGCTCCACACCGCACGCCCGGCAATCACGCCCGAAGCTCCGTGGAAACAAGCCCTTTCCGCCTGACGGCAATAGCTCTCGAAATCGACCCCGCCGCTCAACAGAGCCCAGGGCACGCTGCAGACTTTGCCCAGATCGCGACAGGTTGCTTCCCATTCACCGGCTTCGGCTGGGATCTGCAGCTTGAGCACGTCCACTCCCATGGCGCTGAACAATTGAGCCATTTCCACCGTGATCTCCCGCTGCTCCTGAGGAGTAAGCTTCTGCTCGGGAGTGGGAGCGCAGGCGATCGGCTCCAGATAAAGCGGAATATCGTGCTTCTCGCACTCCTGGACGACCTGCTCGACCAGTCGTTTTTTGGCTTCCGCGCTGGCCAGTTGAGGATGGAAGGGCAGGAGCAGCTTGATGCCGTCTCCCCCCATCCGTTTGACCTTTTCCACTCCCCAGTGGGGAATCCAGTTCAGCTCGCGCTGACTGGGGTGAATCCCGTAATCGGTGACCTCCAGGGGAGAAAGCAGGCCTCCGCTAAATCTACGTCCGGCCACGATAGCCCCCAGACCGAAAGCCGGGTCGGCCAGCACGGCCGTGACCAGAGGGGCCGCAGCCTCGACCACCTGCAGCTTGAACTCGCGAAAGGCCAGGTCATCCATGGCTCCGCTGTGCTTCTCGATGGCCTCCCGCAAGTTGGCCCGGTGATCGATGGCTACGATCACGAACTGACCGTCGTGATTGGTGCAGCGACTCAGATGCCGGTATTTTCCGATGCTCACGGCTGGATCTCGGAAAGCTTGACGGGCCGATTCTCGGCCAGCGATTTCTGGGCGGCCAGGGCCATGACCACCGGCGCTCGCCCATCGTGAGCGGTCACCGGCGTGCCGCGGTCTTCGGCGATGCAGCGCACGAAAGTCTCCAGTTCGGCCTGGTACGATGCCAGATAACGGTCCATAAAGAAGTTCTTGGGCAGGCCCCGCTCCACGCTGTGGGCCGTGCTCAGCGTAACTTCATCGGGAAACACGTTTTCGCTGCGCAGCACGCCGGCGCTACCAAAGACTTCCACTCGTTGGTCGTAGCCGTAGACGGCCTGCCGACTGTTATCGATGGTTCCCAAAGAACCGTCCAGGAACTTCAGGGTGATGAGGGCGGTGTCCACGTCTCCCACCTCGCCGATACGAGGATCCACCCGCACTGCCGCGCTGGCGTAGACCTCATCCACCTCCCCCAACAAAAAGCGAGCCATGTCGAAATCGTGGATGGTCATGTCGAAAAACATCCCGCCCGAGACCTTGATGTATTCCAGCGGCGGCGGCGCGGGATCGCGACTGATGATGTGCAGCAGGTGGGGTGTGCCGATCTTGCCCTGTTCAATCGATTGCTTGATGCGCCGATGATTGGGGTCAAAGCGACGATTGAAACCGACCATCATCTTGACGCCGGTGCGTTCGACTTCGTGGATGACCGCGTCGATGCGCGCCAGGTCGGCATCAATAGGCTTCTCGCAAAAGATGTGCTTGCCGGCGTTGGCGGCGGCCAGACAGTAGTTGGCATGGGTGTTGGTGGACGAGCAAATCAGCAGACCCTGGATGTCGTAGTTGTGCAGTAGGTCTTGGACGTCGTGCGCAACTTTCGGCACGCCATAGCGTTCAGCGCAGGCGCGAGCGGCGTCCAGATTCAGGTCGGTGACCCCCACCAATTCGCCGATCTGACTCTTCAGCAAGGTCTCCACGTGCAGCTGGCCAATTCGGCCGGTGCCCACCAATCCAAGTCGAACCATAGCTTATCCTTTCACCAGACCGATTGACTGCAGATACTCGCGGTTTTGCTGCGAAAAACGCCGGGGCGCTTCCAGATCTTCCACCAGCACATCTTGTTCTACTACGGCCCAACCGTCATAACCCTGCCTGGCCAACTCGGCCAGAATGCCCGGAAAGTCGACTTCTCCCTCTCCGAGAGGACAGAACAGGCCGGCCTTAACGGCCTCAAAGTAGTTCAGGTTGTGGGTGCGGCAGTGGGCGGCGATTTCCGGATGGCAGTCTTTGAAATGCAGATAACCAACTCGCGAACCCAGGCGCTTGAGGCAGTCCACTGCATCCCCGCCGGCATAATGCCAGTGGCCGGTATCCAGACACAGTTGGACCTGGCTCCGCTCCAACAGAGCTTCCACTTCCTCGGGGGTTTCCACGTGACCGGCGCAGTGATGATGGAAAACGGTGGTCAACCCCAGTTCGTCGGCGAGACGGCGGCGCACCAACTCGACTCCGTCGGCCAGATTCTTCCAATCTTTGAGGTAAGTGCCGCTACGCTGGCCGGCTTGTTTCACCAGTTCCGGCACACTGCCGTTGTTGTCGGCCAGCACCAGCAGCGGCGCCCCCAGCGCGGCCAACAGTCCGCCCACTTGTAGAGCCGTTTCCAGGCCGGCCTGGTGGGCCGCCGGATCGGTCAGGTCAACCGGCACGAAGGCCGATAACATACGCAAGTTACGCCGATCCAGCTCAACCTTGAGCTGAGTCGAGTCGGTCGGCAAATAGCCATAGGGCCCCAGTTCCGTGCCCACGTAGCCGGTTTCCGCGATTTCATCCAACACTTGGGCCCACGGGAAGCGCGGCTCCAGACCCTCGAATTCAAAAATACCCCAGGACACCGGAGCGCTGGCCAGTCGAATGTTCACGGGCGTCGCGCCTCGCGAGCTTCTTCGTAGCGCTGGCGCGCCGCCCGCACCTCGGGGTCCTCGGAGACCTCAGCCACCGGCACGTCCCACCAGGATTCGTAACCGCCGACCCGATGGCGCCGGTCGACTTTCAGACAGATACACACCGGCTTATCCTGCACATCTCTGGCGCTCTGGAGCGCCGCTTTCAACTCCTCAGAGTCCTTGGGCGAAAAGACTTCGGCTCCCAGACTGGCGCAGTTGGCCGCGAAATCGATTTCCACCGGTTCCCCGGTGAGGCCGTCCGACGTGCGCTTGCGATACTTGGTGCCGAAGCCGTCGCTGCCCAGGCCTTTGGAAAGGCCGCCGATGCTGGCATAACCCTGATTGTCCAGCACCAGGATGTTGACTTTGATGCCCTCGGCCACCATGGTCACGATTTCGGTGTGCATCATGAGGAACGACCCATCGCCCACCATCACGTAGACTTCCCGCTCCGGGTCAGCCTGCTTCACGCCCATGCCGGCGGCAACTTCGTAACCCATGCACGAGTAACCGTACTCCAGGTGGTAGGCGCGATGGTCGCGCGTACGCCACAATTTGTGCAGGTCGCCGGGCAGACTGCCGGCCGCGCAGATCACCACATCCTGCGGGCGGATGAACTCGTTGAGCACCCCGATCACCTCTCCCTGGCCGCCGCTCTGATAAATGCGAGCCACTTCGGCGTCCCACTCCAGATTGTAGTTCTGGGCCTGATCGCGATGATGGGCGGACACCTGAAAATCGAGGAGATGTTGGGCGAGCTCTTCCAGAGTCGCCCTGGCGTCGCCCTGTAGTGGTAAGCCTCGCAGCTTGTAGGCATCCACCTCGGCCACGTTGAGGTTGATGAACCTCACTTCTGGATTTTGGAAAGCCGTGTTGGAAGCGGTCGTGAAGTCGGAGTAACGGGTGCCCACGCCCAGCACCAGATCGGCTTCGCGAGCCACACGATTGGCGCCGTGGGTGCCGGTCGCGCCCAGCGCTCCCAGATTGAGGGGATGATCGTAGAGCAGCGAGCCCTTGCCGGCCTGGGTTTCTGCCACGGGAATGCCGGTCTGTTCCACCAGCGCCTGGAGAACCTGATGAGCCTCGCTATAGTGCACTCCCCCACCGGCCACAATCAGCGGTTTTTTCGATGCTCGAATCCAACGCGCCGCCTCCTGGAGCTGGCTCGCGTCAGCCCGCTGGCGAGGGATGGTCCAGCTCCGCTTTTCAAAAAGATAGTCCGGGTAATCAAAGGCCTCGGTCTGCACGTCCTGGGGCAGGCACAGGGTCACGGCCCCGGTTTCCGCCGGCGAAGTGAGCACGCGCATCGCTTCCATGAGGGAGGCGGCCAGTTGGTCCGGCCGGTTGATGCGGTCCCAGAAGCGCGATACGGGGCGGAAGCAGTCGTTGACGCTGACGTCCAGCGACTGGGGGCACTCCAATTGCTGCAGCACCGGCGCCGGATAGCGATGAGCGAAGATGTCGCCGGGTAGAAGCAGCACGGGCAGGCGGTTGATGGTGGCCAGGGCCGCTCCCGTCACCATGTTGGTCGCTCCGGGTCCGATGGAGGACGTGCAGGCCCAGGTCTGCAGGCGATTCTTGTGCTTGGTGTAGGCTACGGCGGCGTGCACCTGGGCCTGCTCGTTACGCGACAAGTAGTAGGGCAGCCGCCCCTTCATCTGCTGCACCGCCTGGCCGATGCCGGCCACATTGCCGTGCCCAAAGATGCCCCACAACCCGGCGAAGAACGGCATCTCGCGACCGTCCCGGCGCACCCACTGCACGGCGAGAAACTCCAGTAAGGCCTGGGCCATAGTTAGACGGCGAGTTTTCACGGCGACCTCCCAAGACGTTAGACCGGCGTTCGTGTTCGGAACGAGGCAGTCCTCGGTCGGGGCCGCCGCTGCCCTAGAAGGCCAGTTCGATGGTCTCGACGATGGGGTTGAGTTTGCGGGCCAGGGGTTCGTTGGAGCGGAAGACGAGGCCGGCTTTCTCGACACGAATCTTTTCCTGGTCGCTCAGATCGCTGTAGCCTTCGGAATGGGCGGCGGAGGCGAAGGTGATGCGCACTTTGCGGAAGCGTGAGGCCAGGCGACCCCCCTGCCAATCGGCGATACGCCCGGCTTCCGGCTTCATGCTCATAGCGTGGAAGCGAAAGGGACGGCCGTTGAGGCGCTCAAGCTCGGCCAGAGTGGTGCCCAGACGGACGCCTTCGGCGGTATGCCATTTGCCCATGTAACCGTGCACGAACATGGAGCGCACCTGGCGCCGATGGTTGAGGAACATGGTGATGCGCACGAAGGGATCCATGGCGAAAATCTCGGCGGTGGGCCGTCCCAGGCTTTCGCCCTCGAGATAATCGCCGGGCACCATCTTCTTTTCCATCTGGGCCAGCGTCATGCTCGGGCCGTAGGCACCGAAGCCTTTGCCCGGCACGATCACGTAAGGGTCAGGCTTGGCCAGGGCGCAAGCACTGAGCAATAAGCAAAACAAAATCGTCTTCATAACTTCACCAGTGGCAATCGGGGGTCCATTTCTTTCCAGTGCTCCTTCACCCAGCTGTGCTCGGGGTCGTCGGAATTGGCCAACGACTGGGCCGAGCCGGCCAAAAAATTGCAGTAGTAGGTATGATAGCCGTGGCCGCTGACCACCGGATGATAACCCTCGGGCACCAGCACCACATCGTGGTTGCGGGCCAGGCAAAGTTCATCGAGCTTGCCATCTCCCGTGTAGACCCGCTGATACGCGATCCCTTGGGGCTGGCTCAGCTTGTAGAAATAGATCTCCTCCAGATCGGCTTCCAGCAGCTGGCCCTGCTCGTCCACCCGATGCTCGTCGTGCTTGTGCGGCGGATAACTCGACCAGTTGCCCGAAGGCGTGTAGACCTCCACGCACACCAACCGGTGACAGGCGGAACCCGGTGGCAGGATCGAGTTGATCTGGCGCGAGGCGTTACCGCCGCCGCGCAATTCGACCGCGCACTGCTCGGGGCGAATGATGGAGATCGGAAAGTCCTGATCGCTGGGCACCCAGCAGCTGGCGATCTCCAACCTCTCGCTGACCGCCTCTAGCTCAAAGTGCTTACCGCGCGGCAAATAGAAAGCGTGCGGCATCCCCGAGAAAACATCGACCCGACCGCCCAATTCGAAGCGCTCGCCCTCGACCGTCAGCACACAGTTCCCGCCTAAGATCACGCTGATGTGCTCGTGGTCCCCCACCGCGCCCCGATAGGTTTCCCCCGAGAACAAGCGCAGGGCGGCCATGTTCAAAAAATCCCAGCCGGCCCGAGCCGCGCTCACTTCGGCAAAAATCCCGCTCCCACCGGTATCCTGGGAGCGAACTAAAAGCTTAGACATCCTTGACTCCAAACCGGCCCAGAAAATCCTGGACCTCCGACAGAGTGGGCATAAAATTGGCGCAACCGTGCTTGGTCACGACGATGGCGCCGCAAGCATTGCCCAGTCGCACCGCCCGCTTCCAGTCCCAACCCTGAGCATACCCGTAAAGGAAGCCACCGGCGAAAGCGTCGCCAGCCCCCAGAATGTTCTGCACCTCCACCGGGAAGCCGGGCACGTGCACCACCCGGCCCGTCTTAAGGTGCACTTGGGCGCCCTGCGAGCCGGTTTTCAGCACCAACGCCTGTGGACCCAGTGCCAGCACCGTCTTGATAGCGCGCGGACTGTCGCCACCGACGCGCGTGTCCGATTCCTGGGAATGCGTCAACAACATCTGGTTCTTATCGATCAGCAGGGCGGCGTGCAATTCGTCCTCGGTCGCGATCACCACGTCCACCAGCCGCAGCGCCGAGCGCACGGCCACACCGAAGGCGCGCACGTCGTGCCACTGACCGGGACGAAAATCCACATCCAGCACCACCCGGGCACCCGCCTGACGAGCTCGTTCGGCGGCCAGCAGAGTGGCGCTACGACTTGGTTCCAGGCACAGATTGGTGCCGGCAAACTGAAAAACCTGGGTATCCTCCAGCGGCGCCGCCAGCACATCGTCGATGTCGAGTTGGATGTCCGCGCAATTGTCGCGGTAGAACACCAGCGGAAAGCGATCGGGAGGTTCGATGCCCAACACCACGGCGCTGCTGCGAGCGGTGGCTTTTTCGGGAATGAAGCGGGTCTCGATGCCTTCTTTGCGCAAAAACTGCAGAATAAAGTCGCCCACTGGGTCCTCGCCAACCGCCGTCAGCAGGGCTGTCTTCAGCCCCAATCGTTGGGCGCCCACGCAGACATTGGTCGGGGACCCCCCGACATAAGCTGCGAAGGAAGTAATCTCCGCGAATGGCGCGCCGATGTCGTTGGAATAGAGGTCCAGCGAACTTCGCCCCATGCACACCAATTGATAGGATTTGGACACCGAGCCCTGTTCGCGCCAAAAGGGCGGGTCCCTCGGCGACCGAAGGCGAGCTTATGGCACTTCGATTTGGCATTCACACCGGACAGCAGAACACGACCTTTTCCGAACTCCTGGCCCTCTGGCAGCACGCCGAGGCCATCGGCCTGGACTGGGCCTCCGTTTTCGACCACTTCATTCCCATCTTCACGGACCCCGAGGGCCCTTGCTTTGAAGGCTTCACCGTGCTTTCCGCGCTGGCCGCCGGCACCAAGAGACTGCGCTGCGGCATCATCGTCAGCGGCGTGACCTACCGCAATCCGGTGCTGCTGGCCAAAGCCGCCACCACCGTCGACCATGTCTCCAATGGCCGCATGGAGTTAGGATTGGGCGCCGCCTGGTTCGAACTCGAACACCAGCAATACAACTTCGACTTCCCCTCGGTCGGCACGCGCATGGACATGCTGGAGGAGGCTTCTCACATCGTGCGTTCGCTCTTTCGCGAAGAGCGCACCACCTTTGAAGGCAAGCATTTTTCCGTGAAAGACGCCCTCTTCTTGCCCAAGCCGGTCCACGGCTCCATCCCGCTCTGGATCGGTGGCGGCGGGGAGAAGCGCACCTTACGAGCGGTTGCTCGCTACGCCGATGGTTGGAACTACTTCCTGACCACTCCCGAAGATTTCCAGCGCAAGCTCGGCTTCCTGGAAGAACACTGCAAAGACGCCGGGCGCAAATCCTCGGAAATCCGCAAAGCTCTGGTGGTTCGGGCCATCCTGGATCAGGATAAGGCGGCTCCGGACGAGCAGACCTTCGTGGGCTCGGCCGCTCAACTGGTGGAAAAACTCAAGCCCTTCCGCGATCTCGGGGTCGAGGACTTCCTGATGCTGGCCCGTCCTCCCAAGGATGAGCGCACTCTGGAGCTGTGGGCCGGTGAAGTTCGTTCCGCTCTCGGCTAATTGACTTCAGGACGGCCGCGCTGGCTGAGAGTAAAGTTCTCGCAGCCTTTGCGGAAATCGCCGGATACGCTGATGCGAAAGGTGCTGGAAATGGGCTGACCATCTCGCAGAGCGGGTTCCCAGCGCATCTGGCGTAGTTCTTCGGTCAGCATCTGGTCCAGACCGGTGCAGCCACTGCCCTGATAGACCGCGACCTTGGGGCGCCCTTCTGCGTCTACCGTGATCTCGAAGGTGATCACGAAGTTGGGGGCTTCCTGTTTTTGCAGAAAAGTCGGCACCTGAATCGTTCGAGGCAGGCCGGTGACGTGGGCAACCTCCATGACCGGCTCGCGTCCCGGAGGACCATTCCCGCCCGGAGGAACGGCCGGGCCTCCGGGAAGACCAGGAGGTCCGTCCTCTTTACCTCCTCCTCCGTGGCCGCTCTGCGGATAGGTCGGGTAGTTGCCGGTACCGGTGCTGGGAGCGGCGGCCACCTGCCGGGTAGAACTGGGAGCGGTCAGGGCCTGGCGGCGAGCCGGGGGCGGTGGCGCCGAGCGGGAAGCGGACTTTGCCGACGACGGACTGGAGGCCGCCACGGAATGGGTTCTTTTGGGCCGAGGCGGGGCCACAGGCAAAGGGGGTGCCATGCGTGGAGCGGCCATGCGCACGCTGATGGGCGGCGGCGGAGCCTCAACCTTGGTGTTGCTGTAAAGCCAGCCCGACAGGAGCGGCAGCACGATGCCCAGATGAAAGAAAATGGACAGCGCTAGAAAAAAATACGGCGCCGGATCAAGCATGGGGACGCACCGGCTGAGTGGAGATGACGAATCTCGTCAGTCCCTCTTTGCGCAGTTCGTCCATGGCTTTCACCACGTGCTTGTGCTGCGTCTCGGAGTCGACATTGAGCACGATCTCGGTCTTGGCGGCCGACTCCAGGCCGCCGGGTTGCGTCAGCAGCCAGCGATGCAGGGCCGCCTGCAGCGCGTCGGCGCGACACTCATCTTTGTTGAGAAAGAAAGTGCCGTTCGCCTTGATACTGACCACCATCTCTTCTTTCTCGGCGGCCGCCACTCCACTCTGAGCCTGCGGCAAATCCACCGCGATACCGCGTTGCTTGTGTAGAGCCAGGCTCGACAGAATGTAGAACACCAGCAGCAAGAACATCACGTCGACCATCGGAATGATCTCCACCTTGGGGGTGCGACGCTTACCCATGGTGGGAAACATGTTTTTCCGCCTTCTAGTAGCCACGCATTTCCTCCGACATCTGCAGCAACTGATTGGCCAGCACCTGAGACTCTTCCATCTGGCGCTCGGCCAGACGCTGGAACAGGTTGTGCACGAAGAGGCAGAAGACGGCCACCAGAATGCCCGTGGCAGTGGCCACCAGCGCTTCACCGATACCGGCCAGGATGTTGGAAGTGTCCGCCTGGGGATTGGCCGAAATCTTCTCCGAAACGCTACGGAAGACGCCCATCATACCGGTAATGGTGCCCAGCAGCCCGATCAGAGGCGAGGCGGTAATGGTGGTTTCGAGCATCATCAGATAGCGGTTGAGCGCCATCGTTTCCACCTGAGCCTGGGCGGCCATAGCGTTCTCCATCGACTCGGGTCCACGCTCCCAGTGGTTCAGGCCAGCCTGGGCCACCCCCACCACCGCTCCTTTGAGACCGGTCAACCAGAGAACGCACTCGGGCAAGCGACGCTGCCGGATGTATTCTTGCAGACGCAGGCGAAAGTCGCGCCCTCCCCATTCCAAACTGGCGAAGAACAAAGTTCTTTCCAACACAATGGCCAGGGCGATGACGGACAGCACGAGCAAAGGCATCATGGCCAGACCGCCCTGAGAAACCAGCTTGAGAACGTTCACGGGGCCTCCTTGAGGGTGTTGCTTCAGGATGGTCAGAATAGCCCATGAACTTTTAGAACCCTCAAGACTTTTTAAAGCTTTTGTAAAAGCCGCTGATCCAACCAGTCGCTCAGGAAAGCAGCCGACTGGCGCAGCACGTCCCGGTTGCGCTGCACCCGGGAAATCATCAATCCGCCTTCCAGGCTGCCGATCAAGAAGGTCGCGATCTCCCTCGGGTCACAGGGCCGAAACTCGCCGCAGGCGATGCCGGCCTCTACGTGAGCCGCCAACCGGTCGATCCAACCACTCAGTTCTTTTTGCACAGCCTGCAACAGCAGTTCGTTGCCGTCATCGGCGTCCACCGCCGTGTTGAGAATCGGGCAACCTCCAGGAACGAGAGGGCCGTTGGGCTCCACCCAGCGATGCAGGAAGCCCTTGAGAGCCTGAAGGTGGGTCTCGCCGGGCACCGGCTCGTGGATACGCGCCTCGCGGGCCTTGCGAAAGGCGTACTGAAAGGCCTCCAGAGCCAACTGCTCCTTGCTCTCGAAGTGCCGATAGAGTCCACCCTTTTGTATCTGGGTAGCCTCGGTCAAGTCGGACATCGAGCTACCCTCATAGCCCTTGCGGTTAAATACTTCGGCCGCCTGCTCCAGGATCAGCTGGCGGGTTCGCTCGCCTTTTCTCACGTTGCACTCTCCTGAAAAAATCGTAACCGATCGGTATCTTTTTTAAAAGAGCTGTGCTAGAGTCGCAAAAGATACCAACCGGTATCATTTCAACCAAGGAGTTCCTCGTGAAGACGATGGTTCTTTTCCTGCTTCTATACACAGCCGCCGGCGCCCAAGAATTAACCCTGGACGAAGCGCTACAAAAGGCTTTCGAGCATCAGCCAGCGCTGCAACGCGCCCAGGGAAAAATACTGGAAAGCCAGGGCACTCTGGAGCTGGCCGACACCTTGGGCCAGCCAACCCTGGGATTGCAGACCTCTTATACCTTCAACGACCCGCCGCTGCGGCTACTGGTCGGCACGACTCCGGTGGACGCCGTGGTCAGCAACAACTGGGCCAGTACTCTGAGCTTTCGCCAGGTGATCGCCACCTTCGGCCGACTGCACTGGGCCCACGAAGAAGCCGAGCTCCAGAAGAAAGCCCGCGAAGCCGAACTGCAATACACCCGCAGCCGCCTGCGCGAGGAAGTGAAGGTCAGCTTTTACCAGCTACTCCATAGCCAGGCCCTGATTCAGGTGCGAGAGGACGCGCTCAAGGCTCGCCAGGCCCAGCTGGACATCGCCCGCAAACTGGTGGGCCATGGCGCCGCTCCCGGCTACGATGCCCGGCGCGACCAGGCCGGCGTGGCTCAAGCGCAGCAAGACTTGAGCGACGGGCTACGCGACGAAACCATCGCTCGAGCTCGACTGACCCGTCTGCTCGGAGAACCCGTCGCCCGGCTGCACACCGACCTGGAGCCCCTCGAGCCGCCACCGGCCAAGGCTTCGGGTGAGAATCGGCCGGATCTGGCCGCGGTTCGTTGGGCTCTGGCGGCCAGCCAGGCTCATCTGGAGCTGATGCAAGTTCAAGATGCTCCTACTCTCAGCTTTCAGTCGGACTATGGGCGTCGCAACGCCCTGGGTTTGCAGCCCGGTCAATTGTGGAGCACTGGCCTGGTGCTCAACATCCCGCTCTTCGATGGGGGCGTGGCCGAGGCCAAAAGCCAGCAGGCCCAAGGCGCCCTTCAGCAACTGCAGGCAGACGTAGAACAAACCGAACGCGACATCGCTCTGGAAGTCGAGACGGGCCAGGCCAACCTGCAGAGCAGCTGGCGCAACCTCGACACCAGCCGGAGCGCCCTGGGGGCCGCCGAGGAAGCCGCCCGCATCGCCCGACTGCGCTATCAGAACGGCTTTTCCACCAACCTGGAATTGCTCGATGCCGAGGCCGCCCTGACGCAGGCTCAACAGAATCAGCTCTCGGCTCGCTACCACTACCTGCAGGCCCGGGCTCACTGGGAAAGGATTGTATCGCCGTGAAGAAACACCGCAAACTCATCGTCGTCTTCTTAGTGCTGGCAGGTCTATCGTACGCCGCCCGCGCTCTCTATCGCAGCGGACATTACGTCTTCACCGACGATGCCACGGTAGAAAGCCAGGTGGTGGAACTGGCTCCGCGCATCGCCGGAACCGTCGAACAGGTTCTGGTCAGCGAGCATCAACGAGTGCGGCGCGGCCAATTGTTGCTCCGTCTGGACGATCGCGACCTGGTCACGGCCGTTCAGCAGGCGCGCGCCCACCTGGCCAGTTTGCAGGCCGGCTGGAGGTCGCAAAACTTGAAGGTCGAGTGGGCCGCCCAGCAGACCGAATCCCAGATGCAACGCTGGCGGGCGCGGATTCAGGCTGCCCAGGCGCGGCTGCAAGAGGTCCAGCAGGCCAGCCTGGCCACCCGCCATCGTGTGGCCGCCTCGCAACGCAACGCCGAACAGACGGGCCAGGGTGTGGAGACGGCCCGGCGCCGCTGGCAGGCCTCGCGCCAGCAGGAGCGGGCCATGCAGGCCCAGGCGCACCGAGCCGAACTGGACTGGCAGCGCTATCAACGGCTCTATCATCAGGAAGCGATTTCCAAGCAGCAGTTAGACCAGGCTCAGGCGGAGTGGCTCAACCTGCGCGACCGCAGGCTGGCCGAGAGACAGCAGGCGGCGGCTCTGGAAAATGAAATCCGGGTGCAGTCCACCAGCTATCAAGGCGGTCTGCAGACGGCTCGGGCCCAGCAAGCCAATCAAGCCGAAGCCGAAGCCGCCGAGCTGCGCAGCCAGGCCGAGATCGTGGAAGCGCAGGCTCAGCTGCGTCAAGCAGAGAGCGGGTTGACCCAGGTAGCCGTGGAGAAGCAGGCTCTCAAAGAGTTTGAAGCGCGTATCGCCGAAGCCCGCCAACAGCTGCACCAGGCCGAACTAAATCTCAGCTACAGCAAGCTCTACGCTCCCTGGGATGGTCAAGTAGGCCAACGGCCCCGCGAGGTCGGGTCTTATCTCAAGGCAGGCGAAAGCGGCCTGCAGCTGGTGTCCACCAGCCCCTGGATCGTGGCCAATTTCAAAGAGACCCAGCTGCGTCGCATCCGTCCCGGTCAAACGGCCACCATCCGGGTGGACGTGAACAGCGGGCAAGAACTGCGGGCCCGAGTGGACAGCCTGCAACCGGCCACCGGTTCGCGCTTTGCCCTCATCCCGCCCGAGAATGCCAGCGGCAACTGGGTGAAAATCGTGCAACGCGTGCCGGTGAAACTGGTGCTGGAGCCATCCTCGCTCGAGTTGCTGCCCGGGATGTCGGCCTCGGTCGAAGTCCAGGTGCGCTAAGATGTCGGAACGACTGAAGCTCTTTGTCTTCGCCATCATGGCCATAGGCATGTTCATGGCGTTGCTGGACATCCAGATCGTAGCCGCCTCGCTGCCGGAAATTACCTCAGGACTGGCGGCCGGGGCCGATCAGGGCAGCTGGATTCAAACATCCTACTTAATTGCCGAGATCGTGATGATCCCGCTCTCCGGACTGCTCAGCCAGGCTTTCTCGACGCGCTGGGTTTTCACCGCCTCGGCCGCGGCCTTCACCGTAGCCAGCGTCGCCTGCGGTTTTGCCAACAGCCTGGAAACGGCCATCTTCTTCCGAGCCGTGCAAGGCTTTGTGGGCGGAGCCATGATTCCGACGGTCTTCGCCACCGGCTACGCTCTCTTCAAAGGTCCTAAACAGGCGCTCATCCCCGCCATCCTGGGCATGACTTCGACGCTGGCACCGGTCATCGGCCCCTCGCTGGGCGGCTGGATCACCGATCTGGCTTCCTGGCGCTGGCTGTTCTTCATCAACGTGGTGCCGGGCATTGCCATTACCATCCTGGTGCCTTTGTACGGCAAAATCGACGAGCCGGATCCCGACGCCCTGCGCGGAGTGGACTGGTGGGCCATTCCTTTGATGGCCCTGTTCCTGGGCGGCTTGATTTACGTGCTCGAGGAAGGCCCCCGCTACGACTGGTTCAACGATCCTACCAACTACCAGGTGGCCTGGGCCTCCGCGCTCAGCGGTGTGGCCTTTCTTTATCGCAGCCTCACCCATCCACGACCGGTGGTGAACCTGTCGATCTTCAAGAAACGTCGCTTTGCGCTAGGTTCGGTTTTCCTCTGGGTCACCGGCGCCGGCATCTTCACGGCCATCTACCTGATTCCCCAGTTTCTCGCATCCATCCGCCACTTCCGCAGTCTGGAAATCGGCAAAGCGGTGGCCGTGACCGGCTTCGCTCAGTTCTTTGCCACCCCCATCGCGGCCCGCATGTCGCAAAAGCTGGATGCTCGCGCCATGTTGGTCTTCGGTTTCCTGCTGTTCGCCAGCTCGACTTACGTCAGCGTGGGCATCACCTCCGAGTGGGGCGGCCCCGAATTCCTCTGGCCCCAAGTGCTGCGAGGATTCTCGCTGATGTTCTGCATCGTGCCGGCCACCAACATGTGCCTGGGCTCGGTCCCACCCGAACAACTCAAAGCCGCCAGCGGACTGTCGAATCTGATGCGCAACCTGGGCGGAGCGGTAGGCATCGCGGTCGCCAACACCGTTCTCAACGACCGCTACCGACTGCATTTCGCGCGCCTGAGCGAACACCTGACCCATCAGGTTCTCGACCGCTATGGTTTCTCGCGGGTCATGTCCTTGCTCAACCGCGAGGCGCACACGCTGGCCTTTGCCGACAGCTTTCTACTGCTGGGCGCGCTCTTTGTGGGTTCGTTGGTCTTACTGCCGCTCTCTCCGCCCATCCCGCCCACCGCCGTAAAGACGGCTGAACACTAGCTGAATCGGGTATTGGGACCGCCTTTGGCGATCGCTCGTTGGTAGGCCGGTCGCCCCTCCATGCGCTTGAGCAGGGCGCCGAGGCGCGGGCAACTTTCCTGCAGACGCAAGCTGTTGTAGCCGGCCTCCAGCGGAAAGCTCATCTGAATGTCGGCGGCCGTCAATTGCTCGCCGGCCAGCCAGCTGCTCTGAGCCAGTTCGGCCTCGATATAGGCGAAGGCCCGCTGCAGGTCAGCATCCGCGATGCGCTGGCGCAGCTTGTGAAACAGCGGTTTGAACAGCCACTTCAGGAAAAAGGGAGCGCGCCGCGGCACCATGTTGAAAATCAATGAAATCAACAGCGGCGGCATGAGCGATCCCTCGGCATAGTGGAGCCAAAAATTATAGCGAATGCGTTCGGGAGTTCCAGGAGCGGGCCGAAAACGGCCTTCTCCATAGGTGTCGAGCAAATACTCCAGGATGGCTCCTGACTCGGCCAGCACCAGTTCGCCATCGGTCAACACCGGCGATTTTCCCAACGGATGCACCTGCTTGAGAGTATCCGGAGCTCGCAAAGTCTGAGGATGCCGCTTGTAGTGGCGAATCTCATAAGGCAGCTCGAGCTCCTCCAGCAGCCAGAGAATGCGATGGGAGCGGGAGTTGTTGAGGTGGTGGACGATCAACATTTCATAAGTTCTGAAGAGCGCTGGCCAATTCCAGCATCAAAATGCCGCGAGGCGACCCGGAACTGCTGCTCTGCAGAGCAGTCAAAACGACCCGCGTTCCACCGTGAGAAAACTCGGCGTGCTGGCCATCCAGTGCATCCGGAGTCAGCTGGAGCAACGACCCACCGAGGTCGGAAGCCTGTCCACTGAAGCGCTTGGCAAAGATGGCATACTGACCGCTGGCGCTGGCGCGATTGGACTCGAATAGAATCACGCTTCCATCCGGCGACCAGGCCGGCGCTCTCCCCTGGCCACCGTCGAACAGAATCGGAGCGGTATTCTTGGTGGCCTGCAAATCGATCACGAAGATGTTGTTGGTGTCCTGATTGTAGGGAGCATTGACGTCCGCTTGGGCCGCCAACACCAGCCAGCGGCCGTCCGGGGAGACCGAAGAGTCACCGGCCAGCAGGACAGACGGATCGGTCAGGTTGGTGCTGCTCTTCTGGTCGACGTTGACTTTGCGCACGATCCCCTTGGAAGCCGTCAAACCGCCGTTCCCGTAATCCGTGGCGGCCACGCTGATCCCGTCCGGAAACCAGTGCGGATAGTCGACCTGCTTGCTGAAGGCGGAGTTGGTCACCTGAAAAACATTGCTGCCGTCCGGGTTGCACACCCAAAGAGTGCCACCCGCGGAATTCTCGGCGGTGAAAGCGATGCGATTGGTGGCCACCGACCAGTCCGGCCGGGTGCTGTTCTGCCCAAAGCCGCTGAGCAAGAAGCTCACCGTGCCACCACTGGAATTCACTTTGTGCAACCGAACCTGAGCGTTGCCCACCGTGTTGCGCTCGAACACGATGGTCCCATCATCCGGCGAGAAGGTAGGGCGATAGTCGTTGAACTGCGGGTCATTGGTGACCCAGCGCGTCGTGATCAAGCCACTGGGTGGCTGGACGATTCGGCTCAGTTGGGTGGTGGGACTTCCAGAAGGCCCGGCCGGGTTACCGCCCAGGAACTCATCGTTGCTTTCACCACATCCGATGAACAACAGGGCTAAAGCCCAAACAAACTTACGCAAACTACGATTCCCTCCCGTATATCAAAGCCATCGAGTCGATGGTGTCACCCAGGCTCACTGTGCCCCCGGTGCGATCGTGAATCCCGCGGCTGGGCACGAAATAGACGGTGGAGCCTCGGCCATCGTCGAAATACCAATCCTTGGCCACCTGGTCTCGCTGGGTGTCACTCAACTGATAGCGTCCTTGGACGGCGTCAGCGAATTTCTGCACCGAGGCCAAACAGGCCCCTTCGACAACCGGAAGCACCGGCCAGAGTTCCTGGTCAGCCTTCTTGATTTCGCCGCTCGGGTTGGTCGCCTTCATCGCCGCCACCTGGCGAGCGCGCATCAGGGCCAGAACGTTTCGCTCCGGGTCTTTGGGCGTGGGGCAGACCAGCAGGTCGCCGTGCAGACCGTGGAAGTGAAGACGCTTCAATCCCATCGCTTCTTTCAGCTCCAGAGCATTTTCCAGCAGATGCGGCGGATGTTCCATGACTTCGCGGCTGGCGGTCGAGGCGGGTCCGCAATAGTTCGGATTCAGGCGCTCCAGCAGGGCCGGAACCTCCACGCTGTTGAGCGAGAGCGAGTCGACCTGACTCTTCAGACGATTCATGACTTCGGCCTCATGGGCGGGGTCCTTGGGGGCGACGTATTGCAGATGGAAAGTGGCCTTCGGGTTGGCGAACTTCATAATGGCCAGTTGATTGGCCAGGTCGGTGGCGCGCGCGGGATCGCCCTTGGTGAGGTAGTGACTGCCGGCGAAAAACAGCAGGTCTTTGCCCTCGATGGTTTTGGCCAGCACCTCGGCGCTGGCCTTACCAAATCCGATCTCCTGGCCTCCAGGAGTGCTGAGAATGACGCGCCCACTGGCGGGGGCCACGGAATCGCCAATCTGCGTGCCCTTGCGATACTCGGCGATATAGTTGACCCGGTCTTTCTGGGCGGGGTCGACCGCCTCATCGGCCCGGCGTTGCCGACCTTGATCATCGTAGATGACGACCTCGGGATTCAATCCGGCCGAAACCTTGGGCGGTAGGCCCCCCAAATTCCAAAAAGACGACTGAACGTTCTCGATGGCGGCCGCCGCGTTGGCGCAAAATCCACCGGCACCTCCCATGGCCTCTTTGACGTCCGCTCCCATGCTCTGCAGCGATTGGGCCAGCCAGGGTCCACTGTGGTCATCCAGGTTGATCTGCAGCGAGGCCCCGTCCCCGTGAGCCAGATGCTGGCGTAGCTTGTCGACCAGCTGCCCGCAGGACTTCTCTGGATCGGCCCGTCGCTGCAACTGTTCGAGCATGTCGCCCTGAATCTCCAACTTGGCGTCGGTCAGACGGGTAAAGCCGAAAAGTCCGGCCTGGGGAACGGCCTGCATTTCTTGGGCAGCCTGGGAACGATCAATGGCCCGGACCATATCGGCTGCAGTAACACGCGGGTCGTCCTGCTGAGCCAGCTCCAATTCGCGAGCGGCCAGCCCTCCCAGCGGAGTATCCTCGTGCAGACCCCGATCGCTGAGATGGCGGGCCACCTCCCGACTGGGGGCGTCGTCCCAGCCCAGTTGGGAAAGGGTCAGTGAAACGGGCGTGCCGCCCAGCGGAATCCGGGTGGTCAATCCCTGCTTCATCAGGCTTTTGAGACAAGGCTTCGGGGCGGAGACCGAACCGAGCTGGCAGGCATCTTGAGGCTCAGAAGAGTGAGGAGCGTCGGCGGCTGGTCGAGCGGCAGGTTGGCGAATCAGCGGTTTGCTGGGGGAGAATCCTTGAATCTGCATGAGCCGAAGAAGTTCGCAGTTCGGGCAGGGCCGGCCTGCGAATTTTGGATGTTTTTTAGGACCTCAGGATAGTCTGGGGTATGTTGATTCGGAGCACACCTCAACGCCCCCGTCTCGACGACCCGGCCGAAAACAGAGCCGGGCGTTCGAAGGGAATCTCCTGGGGAACCGTCGGCCTTGGAGTCGTCGGGATTGCCGGTGCCTGCGGGCCGGCCGCCGCCCAGGTTCAAGTCACCCCGCAACCCGAGGAGCCGATCCGGCTCAACCTGGTCGACCAGGTTCGTTTGAGCCACCAGGAGCCCGCTCAGTGGAGCGTCTCCGCCTCTCAGCAGAACGACAGTATGCCGGGCTGGTTGGAGTGGGTGCCCACCAACGACGCCAACCGCATTCCCGGGAAACGCCAGTTTGACGACAATGGTTGGACGGCCGAGGTGCGTTTGCAAGCCACCCGCACGCAGGGAGATGAACAGTGGACGGGCGGCGTCCGCTACTCGATGCTGACCCAGCGCGGCTCCTGGGCCCCGGCCGCTCCCGAGTATCGGGGATACCGCACGGATCTGGGAGAAGTCGTGGTTCAACACAACCAGCGAGTCGAGTTGGGCAATGGCTCCACTCTTTACTACGGCGTAGGCGGTGGCGTGCAGGCCATCGGCGACCTGGGCGGGCACAGGGTGCAGGAGCAGTTTCACATTCACGGTGGATTTGGCGGACGCACCGGCTCCGCTTTGCAGACCAACAATACCACTCCCGGAACGGCCACCGTCACCCCCCTGGTGACGGCGGGAGTGCGCCTGGACCAGCCACTGCAGTTGCGTGACTGGAGCCTGCGCAGCTCTCTTTACAGTTCCGTAGCCCTGGGCCAGGGCATGTCCTCGCTCCAGGGGCAAATGGGCTTGAATTATCAGGCCTCCTCGCGGCTCAACGTGGAAGGCGGCGTGATGGCGGCCGGAGTCTACTCCAACCACCCGGCCATGGATTTTCTGCATCAGAACGGTGTGCGTCCCGGCGCCTATGTGGAAAGCAACTATCAGGTGAGCAAGCACGTGCGCGCTTTCGGACGGGTTCAGACGGGTGGAATTCAGGGCGAACCGGTCTACACCATAGGCTTTGCGATCGGCGGCGGCCCGGGTCCGTGGATTAGTCCGGGGTTCAATTAATCTTCCTCGCAGGTTAGCGGAGGGTCTCTCTACAAAGTAGCGGGATGCATTTGGCGCCGGGTAGATGAGTCAGCTGGAATCGGAAGCTGTACAGGCGTTGCGGAAGCGTTTGCAGCAGTTGGTGGACAAGTTGGCCCAGGTGGACCGGCGTCTGGAGGGCTGCGAGGACTCGATCCGGCCCAAATTGCTCGATTTGCGTGCCCAGGTCACGGCCGCCATCGAGCAGACGGAAGCCAGAATTGGAGCCGAAACTCCTCAGGAGGACACCCGCGACCAGCAGATCGCGGCCCTCCAGGCCGAACTGGCGGAGGCCCAGGGGCAGCTCGAAACATCCCGCAAAGAGCTGAGTGCCAAGACGGTGGAACTGCGCATCCTCAAAAAGCGCGATACCGGAAAAGTGGAATCCGCCGAAGACCCGGAGCTCAAGGGGCAGTTGGAGGCGGCTCGCAAAGAGCTGGAAGATACGCAAGAACAGTTGAAAGGCGCTCTCGACAAGCTCTCCATTAGCCGGGAAGAGAACCTGGAGTTGGGCGAGGTGCTGGCCGGCAAGGACGATGAGCTGGAGCAGGAGCAACAGGCGCTCCGAGAGCTGCAGGTCCGACTGAGCGAAGAACTGGCGCGAAAATCGGAGGATTGGGAGCAACAGCACCAGTCCCTCAAGCGCACAATCGAAAATCTGACCAAAAGCCTCGATACCAGTCAGGATGAAATTCGCGAACTGGAAGAAGCCCACGCGCTCAAGGACGAGGAGCATCAGGAAGCTCTGACCGAATTGGAATCTCGGTTGGCGAGCGGCGAGGCGGCTCGGGAAGAAAAATCGGCCGCCCACCTGGAGCAAAAGCAAAGCGAGATCGCCGAAAAAGAACTGGCTCTCGAGCAAAGCCAGGCCAGAGTGCGGGAGTTGGAAGAAGCCCAGGCCCTGCAAGAGCAGTCCCTGGCCCGAGCTCGTGAATCGGAGTCCGAGCAAGGCCAGGCGCTGGAGCAAAGCCAGGCCAGGGTCCGCGAACTCGAAGAGTCCCAGTCCGAACAAGGAGCGGCCCTGGAGCAAAGTCAGGCCAGGGTCCGCGAACTCGAGGAGTCCCAGTCGGAACAAGGCACGACTCTGGAGCAAAGCCAGGCCCGCTTCCGTGAACTCGAGGAGTCTCAGGCGGAACAAGGAGCGGCTCTGGAGCAAAGTCAGGCCCGCGTCCGCGAACTCGTGGAGTCCCAGTCGGAAAAAGAAGCGGCTCTGGAGCAAAGCCAGGCCCGCGTCCGCGAACTCGAGGAGTCCCAGTCGGAACAAGGAGCGGCTCTGGAGCAAAGCCAGGCCCGCGTCCGCGAACTCGAGGAGTCCCAGTCGGAACAGGCCCAGGCCCTGGAGCAAAGCCAGGCCCGCGTCCGCGAACTCGAGGAGTCCCAATCGGAACAAGGAGCGGCTCTGGAGCAAAGCCAGGCCCGCGTCCGCGAACTCGAGGAGTCTCACTCGGAACAGACCCAGGCCCTGGAGCAAAGCCAGGCCCGCGTCCGCGAACTCGAAGAGTCTCAGGCGGAACAGGGCGGAGCTCTGGAGCAAAGTAAGGCCCTGGTCCGCGAACTCGAGCAGCAGGTGAGCGACAGCCTGGCGGAGCACGAGCAATCGGCGGCCGAGAAAGGGCAGCGACTCGACGAACTCTCCGCCGTCCTTGCCCAAAAAGACGACGAGCTCCAGCAGCAGCATTCGCGCGTAACCGCCCTGGAAGAAGAACTGGCCTCCAAAACGCAAGAACTGGCCGATTTGAGCGAGGCCAACGCACTGCAAGACCAGCAATTGCTGCAGGTGACTCAGCAGACCAGCGACAGCCAACAGGCACTCGAGCGGGAGCGCCAGAGCGTAGCCGAACTGCAACAACGCACAGAGCTGCAAGAGCAGCAGTTGAGCGACCTGGAAGCGACTCTCTCCAGCCAACAGGACGAGCGGCTCGAACTGGACCAGCAGCTGGCCTTTGCCAACGACCAGCGCGAGCAGCTCATCGAGAGCGAGCAGGCGCTGGCCTCCGCCATTCTGGCTCGAGACCGGCAGGTCGAGGAAATGCGCCTGGAGGTCGAGTCCCGCCAACAGAAGCTGCTGGAAAAAACTCGCCAACTCGAAGACCTGAGCGCCATTCTGGAAAGCACTCAGCAAAGCGGAGAGGAGCTGGCTCAGACCCTGACCGAGCGCGAGAGCCAGCTGGCGGAAGCGCGCCTGGAAATCGAAGCGAGCCAGCAACAACTGACGGAAAACCTCCAGCGACTGGAAGACCTCGGCGCCACCTTGGAAAGCAGTCAGCAAGGCGCGGACGACCTGGCTCAGGCCCTGACCGAGCGGGAGAGCCAGTTGGTGGAAGTGCAATCCGATCTCGAGACCGCCCGCCAACAGCTTTCCGACGCACATCGCCAGCTGGACGAAGTCGGACAGACTCTGGAAGGCGCCCAGCAGGGGGCCGCCGAGCTAGCTGAGGCCCTGACCGACCGGGAAAGTCAGCTGGTCGAGCTCCAGGCGCAGTTGGCAGAGCGCTCCCAGCAACTGGAAGAAGCGCAACGCGGCCTGGATTCGGCTCAAGAACAGGGGCTGGAGTTGGCCGAAGCCATCGAGCGCAAAGAAGCGACGGCGGCCGAATTGCATCAACGAATCCAGGGACTGCAGGCACGCCTGGATACGGAACAGGCTCAGGTTTTTCAGCTGTCTGAGCAAGTTTCCATTCAGGAAGAAGGCCTGGTGGATATCCAACTGCGCCTGGTGACCTCCCAGGACGAAGTCACCGAGCTACAGGAAAACGTGATTGCCACCACCGAGAAACTGGGCCGAAGCGAAAAACACGCCCAGGCTCTCGAGCAAGAACTGGCTTCCACTCAGGCTGAGTTGCGCATCCAAATTCAGGGCCGCCAAGAAGAAGTGGCCCAAACTCAGAAAGCGATCGCCGAGCTGCACGCCCAGGCCAACTCCGCCCTCAACGACCGGCGCGTACTGGCCGAGACCATGGAACAAAAGGAAAAAGAAATCCAGCACTGGCAGAAAGAGCACGAAGAACTCAATCAGGCCGTGCGTCGCCTGGAAAAGGCCAATCAGCAGCTGCGCCTGTCCAAACGCACCGGCAAATAACTTTCAGGTACGATTCAGCCCGCATGGATATCCTCAGAAGGTAGGGACCCTCCGCGAGAGAGGTCTCAGCAACTTCGGAGGCAGCAACCGTGAAAATCCAGCAGAGCGCTTCACCCCTTTATCAGGTCAGCTACAGACGCAACGGCCAGGTCTATGAAAACAAAGAAGCCCTTTTCGCCTCCTGGACTCCGGACACGCTCGACAAGTCATTGGGTCAAAAAGATGCCACCGTCGACGTGAACTTCACCAAATTGCGCAACCACACCGTGGGAGAAGCCCTGAAAGACACCGCTTCAGACGTCGCCCCCGGACTTTTCGTGCTGGTTCCCTTGATGGGAGCCGTGGGCACACTCTTCGGGGTCGGCGCGGAAATGTTCGGGCACGCCGGTGCAGCTCTGACCGGAGGCCTGATCGGAGCGGGGTCCGCCGTCGGCTTGTTAGGCCTGGCGGGGGTGGCCGAGTATCGGGGCATGCGCAGCGATGCAGGTCAGACCACCTGTGAATTCTCCGGGACCGCCTACCGGGAGCGACCGGACCAGCAAGAAGTCAAACTGGTTCGAGGCGACTCTCTGAGCTATGCTCGGGACGCCTACGGCACCATCACCGCCGGAGCAGCCCCCACCGCGACCGGTTACTGCGAGACGTATTCGCTGGGCCTGATGTCCCCGGTCAATCGCAAATAAAGAGCACGCCGTCGCAGTCCGCCGGCGTGTTCTCGTAGTGGGGAAGAAAGTCCACACTTAGATTGGGTGGATCAGGGTGGCCGGCTTCGATCTGCACGATTTCGTGATGCAGTAACCGCAGTTCATGCAAATCCGCGATCTCGATCAGCCAGGTGCTGAGCACGTCCGGCATCTGCACGGCGCGATCTTCCCAAGCGGTTCCCCGCAGGGGGTTCTGCCGACCCCGGGCATTTTCAAACTCGGATTCTCGAGCGATTCGAAACTTCATACTTACTCCAGTGTGAATTGAATGGCCGGCGAGCGCACGATTTGCCCGCTGGTATAGGTGACCTCCGCCTCGAGGCGGTGACTTCCCTCCTTCGTGTTGTCCGCATTCCACTCGATTCGCTGGGCCGACCCCTTCTGAATCTTGATGACCTGATCGTCAAGATAGATACGCACGTAGGCGTTGTCATCGGCCGGTTCGATCTGGACGCTGAGGAGGACCTTATCGGACTTCTCGATTCGGGCGCCTTCCTTGGGCGAAAGAACGGAAACGGTGCGGGGAATTTTGAGGGCGTTGGCATCCAGGCGGGAAGCCTGCGGTTTGCTGACGGGGGTGGTTTTGTCGACAAAAGCCGTGAAGGCGGTGTTGGCCGGAATCTCCACGTTGGGGCCATTGAAAAGCAGCACCAGCGGAGTGATGAGCACGGCGCCCACGATCACCGGCGCCATGATGCTGTCGCCTTCGGCGTTCTTGAGAGCACGTAAGGGAACGCTGGTGCCGTCGACCGCCTGGAGCGACCGAATGGCAAAATTCAGCTCGCCGGCCTGGCCGAAAAGGCCGTGAGGTTCCGACTTGATGACCTCGCCAGAAGCCTGAGCCCCGGCGGCCACCAGCACTCGACCGTCGGGCAGTAGCACGTCTCGGTCAACCCGAAACCGAATGGTGGAGCCGGTCTGAGTCTCTCCCGACTTCATGAACTGCTCGGTCAGAAGAATGACGGGTTGCCCTTCCTGGAGGACGCTGCCGGTTTGGGCGGCCTTCACGACCACGCGAACGGGGTTGGACGAAATCTGAGAGCCATCGGCCTGAAAAAGGTTGGCCTGCAATTGATGAGGGCCCGGCTCCAGCCCGGTGGTGTCCCACCAGACCGAATACGGACCCTTGTCGAGTAGACCGATGCCTTTGCCGTCCGCTAAAATTTGCAGACTGGCGCCGGCTGGTGCGGCTTGCAGCAGCACCTGGACCTGCACCTTTTCGCCCGACGCCACCTGGGCGTCGGGCTGAGGAGCGATGATGCGCACGACCGGCGGCTTGCCCGTGGCCGACCAGGGAGCCAGCAGCAAAGCCATGAGCATCATCTTCCTCATGGAGCGACGGTGACGGGCTTGGTGCCATCCAATGCAGCCAAAATGGCCGGCGTGTAGAGGGACTTCACCGCCGCAATGCGCTCGCGCAGAACGACGAAGTTCTCCAGGCGCTTCACCTGACCGGCGTGATACTCGAAGTACTGCTGCACGGGGAAGGTTTCCCAAAGGTTTTCGCTGTGTTCGTAGAGGGCCAGCACGTGTTCGGTGGTCAGTTCCTTGACGTTGTGCTTGACGGCCAGGGCCAGCACCGACTGGCGGCGGGCATGCACGTCCTTGTCGGTCTCCATGACCTGCACCAGGAATTCCTCGGCCTTAGCGTCGACTTCCGGAGTCAGGTGGGCGCTGGCCACCACCGCGCCCAGGAAGGCCACGGCTTCTTTGCGCGGCAAGGTGGAGTAGTTGGTCATGATTTCCACGGCCACTTTGTTGAGCTTGTCGTGAGAGATGCCCAGAGCGCAAAAGATGCTGCCGCAGGCGTCGTCGCTGAAACGAGCGATGTTCTTGTCGTCGATGCCGCGCACGTAGGAAACGCCCTCACGGTTGGGACCGAGCACCTTGACGATGCCAGCCTGGTTGCCGATCATCAGGCGCTTCAGTTCCGTCTTGGCCTGCGGAAACTCCAGGTTCTCGGTCAGCAGCGGGGCCGCTGCCGGTTTGGTCTGGACCACCGGTTTGGTTCCCGGGGCCGGCTTGGCGGCAGCCGCTCCCGGTTTGGCGGCGGGGACCTCGGTCACCTTAGCCGGTGCCGGAGTGGCGGCGGCCGGCCTGGCCACCGGGGCGTCGGTGATCTTGCTGGCGGCGGGGGTGGCCGCGGCCGGCTTAACGGCGGGAGCTTCCGTCACCTTGACGGGCGCCGGGGTGGCGGTCACTGGCTTGGCGACCGGAACTTCGGTCACCTTAGCAGGCACCGGGGTGGCGGTCACTGGCTTGGCCACCGGAGCTTCGGTGATCTTGCTGGCGGCGGGGGTAGCCGCGGCCGGCTTAACGGCGGGAGCCTCGGTGATCTTGCTGGGTGCAGGCGTGGCCGCGGCTGGTTTGGCAACCGGGGCTTCGGTGATCTTGCTGGGTGCCGGCGTGGCCGCGGCCGGCTTGGCGGCCGGGACTTCGGTCACCTTGGCGGGTGTCGGAGTGGCCGCAGCCGGTTTGGCAACCGGGTCTTCGGTGATCTTGCTGGGCGCGGGGGTGGCTGCAGCAGGCTTGGCGACAGGGGCTTCGGTGACCTTGGCGGGCGCGGGAGTGGCCGCGGCCGGCTTGGCGGCGGGCTTGTCGGTCAACTTGACTTCACTGGGAAGCACCGCATCCGCGGAACCTTTCTGGTTCACCAGAGGCGGGGCGGCGGGTTTCACGGGCGCGGGGGCGGCCGGTTTCTTGATGGGTTCGTCGTCGTTGGAAGTAATTCGGTCGGCGACGGGCGCCTTCTTGACCGTTTGGGCAGGCTGGGCAACGGGGGCGGGCTCGGCCACTGCACTCAGGGCCAACAGAGCGGCCAGGCCGCAGCTACGCAAAAAATTAGCGTTCATTCGACACTCCTAACTAAGCGGAAATCTGGTTCCAAGGGGGCGGACTCCGGCGCCGTCTCTACCATGCGGAGCTCGATCCGATCCCGTTCCCATGTTTGTTCGATGGTTGAATTCTCTTTCTCTGAAACGTGAACTTTTTTCATCCGATAGCAGTCGTGGCAAGGCGCGGGGGTACCGCCGGGCTTCGTCGAAATGAGCCGACTTGCAGCCCATCCTACGCCTCACGGACATCACGCGCAGCTTCCCCGGGGTGAAAGCCCTGGCCGGTGTCACGCTGGATCTGCAGCCCGGCGAAGTGCACGCCCTGATGGGCGAGAATGGCGCCGGCAAGTCCACCCTGATGCGCGTCATCGGCGGCATACTCGCTCCCGACTCGGGACAGATGACACTGCGAGGCCAACCCTATCGACCGCGCTCCCCGCGCGACTCCAAAGCGGCCGGCATCGCCTTCATCCAGCAGGAGCTCACCCTGGTACCGGAGCTCAGCGTGGCCGAGAATCTGCAGTTGGGCCGGATGCCGCATCGCCTGGGCTGGCTGAACCGAAGCGAGCTGAAACGCCGAGCTCGGGCCGCTCTCGATTTTCTAGAAATCGAACTGCCTCTCGATCAGCCGGCCCGCACCCTCAACGTGGGTCAGGGCCAAATGCTGGAAATCGCTCGAGCCCTGCAAGATCAGGCCGATGTGCTGATTATGGACGAACCGACCGCCGCTCTCTCCCAAAAAGAGGCGGAGCATCTCTTCTCCGCCATTCGCCGTCTGCGCGCTCAGGGCTCGGCCATCATCTACATCTCTCATCGGATGGAAGAGGTCTACGAACTTTCCGACCGCCTCAGCGTGCTGCGCGACGGTGCCACCACCGGCACCTGGAGTATGGGCGAGATCACTCCCACGCAGGTGGTGGCTCAGATGGTCGGACGCGAAATCCAAGAGCAGGCGAGCGCCCCTCGAGGGAAGCGCGGAGAGACCGTGCTGGCGGTCCGAAACCTGACTCGGGGGCCGCTGGTGCAGAATGTCAGCTTCGAGGTGAAGGCGGGGGAAGTGGTCGGCCTGGCCGGCCTGGTGGGAGCCGGTCGCACCGAAATCGCCCGCCTCCTGGCGGGCGCCGACCGTCTGCAGTCTGGAGAAATTCAGATGCTGGGCCGGGCCGTGCATCTGACCTCTCCGGCCGCGGCCATCGCCCATGGAGTCGGCCTGGTGCCCGAGGACCGCAAGCACCAGGGTCTGGTATTGGGCATGAGCGTGCAGGACAATGTCAGCTTCACCGTCCTCAAAGAGCTGGCTCAGCTGGGCTGGCTTTCCCGAGAAAAATGCCGGAGTCTGGCCGACCGCTATATTCAGGAAATGCGCATCCGCACGCCTTCCCGAGAGCAAGCAGTGGGCACTCTCTCCGGCGGCAATCAACAAAAAGTGGTGATAGGGAAATGGCTGGCACGCGACTGTCGCCTGCTGCTCCTGGATGAACCGACGCGGGGGGTGGATGTGGGGGCCAAAGCCGAAATTTATCGTCTGATTGAGCAACAGGTGGCGGCGGGCAAAGCCGTGTTGCTGATCTCCTCGGAACTGCCGGAGCTTCTGCGCCTTTCGTGTCGCGTGCTGGTGATCTCGGGTGGCCGCCTGGTCGCCGAGTATTCCCGGGAAGAGGCAACGCAGGAGAAAATTCTGGCCAGCGCGCTGGCGGGGTTGGCGTGAAGGGTCCGGCCATCGCCTTCCTCTGCTTGAGCGCCCTGCTCAGCCTGCTCACGCCCGACTTCCTGCAGACCACCAACCTGACCAATGTGCTGCTTCAGTCCGCCATTAACGGCGTGTTGGCGGCCGGCATGACCTTCGTCATTCTCACTGGCGGCATCGACCTGGCGGTAGGCTCGGTGCTGGCCCTCTCGGGCATGGTGCTGGGCAAGTTGCTGCTGGGCGGGCTGGCGGTTCCGCTGACGATCCTGGCCTCGCTGCTGGTAGCCTCCTTCCTAGGACTGCTCAGCGGTCTGATGGTGACGCGCGGAAAACTGCCTCCTTTCATCGCCACTCTGGGCATGATGAGCGCGGCGCGAGGCCTGGCGCTGGTCTATTCAGGGGGACGACCGGCCAGCGGATTCTCCCCAGGATTTCTCAGTCTGGCCGAGGGGCCTGTGCTGGTGGGCCTGATGGCTCTGGTCTACCTGATGGCGGGACTGGCGCTGCAACGCACGGTTTATGGACGCTCTATCTATGCGCTGGGCGGCAACGAACAGGCTGCCTGGCTTTCGGGTTTACCCACCGAACGCCTCAAGTGCAGCGTCTACGTGCTCTCCGGCTTCCTGGCGGGAGTGGCCGCCATCATGCTCACGGCCCGCCTCAATTCGGCCCAGCCCATTGCCGGCGTGATGTATGAACTGGATGCCATCGCGGCCGTGGTCATGGGAGGCACCTCTCTGACGGGCGGTCAGGGCGGAGTGATGGGCACGCTTTTCGGGGCCCTGATTATGGGCGTGCTGCGCAACGGCCTGAATCTGCTGGAAGTCTCCGCCGACATGCAGCAAGTGGTCATCGGAGTGGTGATCGTGCTGGCCGTGCTGGTGGACCGCTCCCGGGAACAGATCTCTCGCTCCCTCAACCTCCAACTGCGCCAACACCCTCGGAGATCGGGAACGCTGGCCACCGCCACGGTGGTGCTGATCATCCTGGGCGCCACTTCGTACCGCACCTCCCACCAGAAATCCGGGCCGGTCGTGGCCTTTGTCATGAAAACCAAGAACAACCCGTTCTGGGTCGACATGGAAGAAGCCGCTCAGAAATCGGCCCGGGCGGCTGGAGTGCGCCTGATCGTGCAGGCCCCCGAACGCGAAACCGACGTGGAAAAGCAGATGCAGATCGTGGAGAATCTGATTCAAAAGCGGGTCAGCGCACTAGTTCTGGCTCCTTGCGGGTCCAAAGAAATCGTGCCGGCCATTCTCAAAGCCAATCAAGCCGGCATTCCGGTGCTGATCGTGGATACTCGGGTGGACGAAAAGACCCTCAAGCAGGCCGGCGCCCGCACAGAAACCTTCATCGGGTCCGATAATTATCACGGCGGCGAACTGGCCGGAGAATTCATGAGCCAGACCCTCAAGGACCACGGCCGGGTCATCATCCTGGAGGGAATCGCAGGTCACGAAACCGTGGACGCGCGCCGCCGAGGTTTTGTGGAGGCGCTCAAGACTCACCCCGGCGTTCAGGTAGCCGCTTCTCAGACAGCCAATGCCGAGCAAGAGAAAGCTTTCAACGTCACCCAGAATCTATTGCAGTCCAATCCGGACATTCAGGGCATCTTCGGTTGCAACGACGTGATGGCGTTGGGGGCCATGGCGGCCTGCAAGTCCATGAACCGCAAAGACATCGTCATCGTGGGCTTCGACGCCTCCGCTCCCGGTCGCCAGGCCATTCAAGAGGGGTCGATGGCCGGCTCGGTAGCACAATATCCCGGCGAAATGGGACGTCTGGGAGTCGAGAAAGCGCTGGCCGTGCTGAAGGGCGAAAAACTGCCTGATTATCTGCCCACCAAGGTAGACGTTGTCTCCGCTTCAGTCCGTTAGGAAACCGATGCCGACCGCCTCATAGTGCTTCAAGGGCAACTTGGTGTCGGGACGCAGATGAGCGTAGAGGCCGTGTTTGGCCATTTCCTCCAGCACCGACTCGGGCGGGTTCACGCCCAGGTCCACGATCTGGCAGTGCCCCTCCAGCTGCGCCATGCGGGCCGGGGTCATCTCCCCGGTGAGCACCACCTCGAAGGGAACGGGCCCCAGCAGGCGCCGGGCTCTTTCCAGGTCCTCCACCGTCAGATTGTCTCCGAGTCTGAGCGAGCCCATCTTCTGGCCAACCGGCAGCACGCGCGCCAGACTGGCGAAAACGTTGATCTGATTCGGGTCGGTGAATTCCAGGCAGACCAGTTCCCCGGTTATCAGCACCTCGGCCAGGCGGCGTAGGGTCGGCTCCGGATCCTTGAGATCCATTTTCAGACGACTGCGAACGACCACTCCCCGGCCGGCGTTGAGGCCAATCTGGACCGGATTGGGCGCTCCCGGCACCCCCCAGGTTAGTTGGGAAGTTTCACTGTGGCCGGGCAGCGGATAGTTGGCCAAGAAACTGGCCTGGAGCGCATGGTCTGGAACCAACGCCGGGCTCAGCTGGAAACGCTTGCTGTGCTGGAGCGCTTCTTCGGCACTGACGCCCAGGGAACGCTCATAGAGCCCGGCCATAATCCCGGTTCGCCCCACACCGGCGGAACAGTGAAAGTAAACCGGCGCCTGGGCCTGGTTCAGCTTCTCCAGAAACTGGGAGATCTGCTCGGGAGTGGGCACGGTGTGGTCGCGAATAGTGAATTCGACCGGATTCATGCCGAGCTCCTGAATAGCCTTGAGATAGTCCTGGCGCGACCAGTTCGGATAGTTCGTTTCCTCCACGCCCGGTTCACGCAAGACGATAACGGTCCCCACACCCTGGTCCTTCAACCAGCGCAGCGCCTCAGGGGATGGCTGCCCGCCTCGATAGACCTTGCCCGGAATCACCTCGCCGAAGTTGCTGACGGGAGAATCCAGACGTTCGCGCTCGACCGCTCCGTCCGGTTGCACTCGGGCCCGGTCGATTTTGGAAAGCGAAGCCTGCAGAGTGTCATGCTCTTTGTGCTGGCTGAGTTGGCCCATGGCCAGCCCGTCCAGCACGATCTGCTCCAGCGCCTGGCGGACCTTTTCGGGTTGACTCCGGGCGTAGCGCCGGATTTCTTCCACCCATTTGGCGTTCTCTCGCTCCTCGCGCTGAGCGACGCTTTCGCAGAGCACGGGGGAAAGCAAAGACAGAGCCAGCAGCAGAGAAGTCCATTTCATAAGGCCCCATCTTAGCCCATGGAGGCTAAAGTCGCAAAGCCGACGAGGACCCGGGTACCTCCCTCGAGGTACCCGGAACAATTCTGGCGGTCAGCCGCTCTGCGCTAACCTGGGTTCAGAAATTCTGACAGTCCAGGGAGGTCCCGATGTTCTTCATGCACCGATTCCAGCCACAGGTTCACGCTCTCTTTAGAGTCGTGCTGGGCTTCCTGTTTGCCTGTCACGGAGCCCAGAAGCTGTTCGGCCTCCCCCACCCCCCGGCCAACGGCACCGTGGAATGGATGTCTTTCATGGGCTTCGCGGGGATGCTCGAGTTCTTCGGCGGCCTGATGATCCTCCTGGGATTCTTCACCCGCCCGGTCGCCTTCTTGCTCTCGGGCATGATGGCGGTGGCCTACTTTATGGCTCACCAGCCCCAGGGCGCTCTGCCGATCACCAACAAGGGTGAACCGGCCGTGCTCTACTGCTTCGCCTTTTTCTTCCTGTCCGCCGCCGGTGCCGGTCTCTACAGTCTGGACGCCTACATGGCGCAACGCCGACTGGAGAGCGGGCACGTGAGCGCGGACGAGCGCCTGCGCAGGGCCAGCTAAAAAACTTCCGTCCGCTCAACGCGGTCACAATCCTTGAGGTCGGGCTTCCTGGACGAGCCCGGCCTCTTTTTTAGGTCCGGGGGTGGGCTCGGGGAATCGACATTTTCGTGGCGCCCAGGAAGTCAACGGCACCGACGCAGCCACAGCCGGGCCCATCTTCGAAGCCTTGCAGCGCCTGCTGAAGAATCGACAGCATAGCGGCGCGCTGAGCGCTCAGGTCGCGCACCACCGCCAGCTCTTCTTCCAGACCGACTGCCAGGTTCATGGAAAGGCCGACTCCGGCAAAGTGCATGCCCAGTTCGCGGGCTAACGCCACCTCGGGAACGCCGGTCATACCCACCACGTCCCCACCCCAGGCCGTCAGCAGACGCACTTCCGCGGGCGATTCGAAGCGCGGCCCGTTGGTGGCGGCATAGGTGGCTTTGGGCACGATTTCCACCCCCTGGGCGGCCGCCTGCTCCAAAATCACCTTGCCCAGACGGGGACAGTAGGGCCGGCTCATATCAGCGTGGCCCACGCCCCAGTCACCGCCCGTGTAAAAGGTGTCGGCGCGGCCGTTGGTGCGATCGATGAAGTCCGTCATCAAAGCCAGGCCGCGCAGCGGGATCGAACGATGCAGCGACCCCACCGCGTAGGCGGCCACCACCGACTCGACTCCCAGGCTGTGCAGAGCCCAGAAGTTCGCGCGGTAGTTGATGGCGTGGGGCGGCGTGTCGTGATGCAGGCCGTGACGGGGCAGAAAAACCAGGTCTCCCTGGCAACGGTTATAGGCAGCGGGTCCAAAGGGAGTCTCGACCACAACCGGAGTCGGATCGAACCCGGGCAGATCGTAGATTCCCGTGCCCGCAATGATAGCGTGCTTAGGCATTACCCTTTCAGCGTGCGGCGGAAGAAATCAAAAACCTGCTGACGCAGCTTCGGCTGAGAAGGCTCGGCCGTGCCCTCCACGTTGCGGAAGTCGTGGCCGGCGTGCTGGACCGGCACCAGCTTGGCCGAGACTTCGGCAGCACGGAGGCTACCGTAGAGTTGCTCCGATTGACTGAAGGGCACCAGTTTGTCCTGCAGTCCGTGCATGATCAGAAACGGCGGCGCTCCTCGATGCACCAGAAACAGCGGGCTGGCCTGACGCCAGAGCAGTGAATCGTCCCCAAAAGCCTGCTTGACGGTATTCTTGGCGCTCTCGGAGGCGTTTTCCAGACCCTGAAAGCTGGTCGGACCGAACCAGTCCACCACCGCCTGCACGTTGCTGGGAACCTCCAGGTTCTCACCCACATCCCAAGGGCCGGGCTTGTCAGAGAGTCCCGCCAGCACGGCCAGATGAGCGCCCGCCGAGGAACCCCAGAGCCCGACCTTGTCAGGGTTCAGCTGATATTGAGCCGCATGGCTCCGCAGAAAGCGAATGGCCGCTTTGACGTCCTGGATGTAGGCCGGGAACTTGAATTCCGGCGCCAGGCGATAGTCGATGGTGGCCACCGCGAAGCCGTCTTCGACCAGTTCCGGAGCGGTGAAGTTCTCCCGGCTGCCACTCGACCAGCCCCCTCCGTGAATCATGATCACCAGAGGAAACGGACCCGCGCCCTCTTCCGGCAGATCCAGGTCCAGGACGTTCTCGTGCCCGTCCGGAGTCGAATAGACGAGATTGTGAAGCTCCTTGGCGGAAGCCGAGAGCATGCCAAAGGCCAGGGCCAGACCGAGAAAACGAACCACCATCAGTCCTTTTCGAAAACTCGGTTCTGCAACTGGGAGGGCGCGGTCATGGCGGCCCCCATCACGCAGGCCAGCATGTCAGGTATACCGCCTGCTTCGTCCGTGCCCGGGCGATACTCGGGACTGCCGCCGAAGGGACCCTTGGGCTTAAAGTGGTCATCCTTGTCGAGCAAGGTATTGAGCAGGTTTTGCTCGAGGAATCCGTGCTTCTTGGCCTGCAGATTGCCTTTGATCACGTCGGCTCCGCCGTCGGCGCTCATGGTCGGCAGACCCAACTGGTGGGCTTTGGCCAGCAGCTGGTTGGTCTCGCAGCGGTCATGACCTTGCAGGATGGGAGCGGTTTGCACGTCCATGTCGCTCAGGTTGAGGCCGATGACGGCCCGCCCGTAACCGGAGTCCGCCGCCGCCTGGATGGTGTTGGCCAGCTGCGGCTTGATCTCTGCGTAACGTTTCTTGTTGTAGTCGTTGACCACGCCGATGTTGGCCGAGTCAAAGTTCAGGGTAGTCAACGAGATGGGCTCTCCACCGTTGGGGTTGGGCGCCTCGGCGTAGGCGGGCAGCGTGAGCAAGAAGGACTTCTCGTCTTTGCTGACTTCGCTGACCGGGAAGTTGTTGACCACGCCACCGTCCACCATCTGCATGCGGTGGATGACCGGATCCTGAGAGTTTCCGTCGTTGCACACTTGCAGTTGGGGTGCATTGAAGAAACCGGGCACGGCGGCCGAGCAGCACAGGGCGGCGGCCACGTCCATGTTGGGAGTGGTCTCGTTGGAGAAGCACACCTGTCCGTCCGGCTGAATGTTGAGACGCTCGCGCACTTCCGGCGGCAGATCGGCGTTGATCATCGTCGAAGTAACCTTGAGCTTGAAGGGCAAGTCGCGGAACAGGACCGGACGACCCTCCACCGGCACCTTTTTCTGGATCAGCTCCGAGAGGACGTTGTACATCTTCTGCTGCGAGAAAAGACCGGTGCGATTGATGCCGCGCACCTTGGGGTCCACGCCACCCGAAAGCCACAGGTAGTCCGAATAGAACTTCTTGAAGTCGAGCTGCTTGAGCACTTCGGCCATTTCGTCGCCGCCATAGCCGGCAGCCAGCAGACCGGCGGTGAGAGCACCGGCCGAGTTGCCCACATACTCATCGATGGCCACCTGGCCTTTGCCCTGAGAAAGGGCCTCGCGCACTTGCTTGAGGACTTCCACGAAGGCGAAGCCCTTGCCACCGCCGCCCTCGAGCACGAAGGACGTCTTGACCGGCTCTTTGCCGGGAATCGGCTGACCCAGGATTTCCTGGCGCGACGGTCCGTCCGGCATGGGGCTGACCGGTCCACCCAGAGCCTTGGGCTGGTAGAACTCGCCCAGGATCAGCGGATTGGCCGAAAGATCTTCGAGGCGGTTGTTGCAGGCCAGCGCCACCACGCCCTGATCCCCATAGCGGGCATAGCGCGAAGCGATCCAGTCCATCATGTCGCGATGACGCACAATCTCGGCATACTCGGGGGTCATCTCGTGGCTGGTGCGGGCCGGTTGGGCGGCGTCCACCAGTTCCTTGAGAGCTTCCTTTACTCCCGGGCTGTGAATGTCGGCCCGGTCGTTGACGATGGCGTCGATATCGAGACCGTGATAGCGGTCGCCGAGGCGTTCGCGCAGGCGCTGCTCGCGGGCTTCCAGCTCAGGCTGGTGGGCCCGAATGTCCTTCATCAGGACTTCCAAGAAGTTGCGGCGCTCCTGAATGCCCAGGCCGGCGATGGTGTGGTCGACGGCCTGACCCACGGCCAGCGAGCGATCGTAGCGCTCGCTGATTTCCTTACCGGTATGGCGGTCCACCATCTCGATGTAGGGAGAGTTGGGCGGAGAAACCAGGTCGAACTGAGGGCTTTGCGGTCCCTGCACGTTGAGATTGACCCAGGCGCGCGAGAGAGGGGGCATCAGGCTTTCGCGCTGGTCGCGGCTGACCTCGGAAAGCAACTTGATCCAGAAGGTCTGGATGCCGCTCAGCAAATCGCGGTCCATGCCGACGGCCGCGTCGGCAATGTCGGTGATGGTGTCCCAGGTAGGCGGCTGGCCGTTGCCACAGATGTCCATCATGGTGTGATAGGCCTTCTTCACGGAGCGAGCGGACGGGGTGGCGCCAAAAGGATCGTTCAAGTTCTGCTCGCGGGCCCAGGGAGGGCTGAGCTGCTCCTTCATTCCGCTGATCTTGTCGTGCAGCGGCTGCTTGACTCCGAACAGCCAGGGGTCCAGGCGGCGATAGTTGGAGTCTACGCGCTTGACCAGCCATTTGTAATACATGCGCGGGTCCGGGAAATCCGAGCCGAGATTGTTCTCGCGGCGCGCAATGGAGGCGATGGACTCGGTGGCAATCGACTCGGTAGCAGTCGGCTGCTCGCACTTGCCGTCGGTATCGACGTAGACCGGGAATTCCTTGGCCTTGGCCTTGTCGAGCAGCAGTCGCCGCACCTTGCCCAGATCGTTGTTGTCGTCCGGCAAGCCCTCGATGATGTCGAGCGGCAGGCCGGCGAACATGCGCATCAAGTGATCCGCTTCGTCTTTGCGCTTGGGGCCCAGGTTGACGTAGGCGGCCTGACCTTCGGCCAGAGCCATGAAGAGCGGAGGAGTTCCGCCGGTATAATTCTCGATGCCGCCGGCCAGGGTGGTATACAGAGTTCTTTCTACCGAGAGCAAACCGGAGACATCGACGCCGATGCTTTTCTCGGTGACGTCCGAGACGCGATGGAGAATCTTGTTGACGGCCAGATCATACAGGCCGGTGGGGTCCTTGGCTAAAAAGGTGTGCATGCGCTCGGCCATGCTGTGTGATTCCCCGCCGGCCGAAACGAAGCCGCGGCCCAAATCGCCGCCCGGCAGCAGCGGACCACCCGGGGGCGGAGGCGGCGGAGCGGCCGGCTCACAATAGAGAGAACTGGGAACGGGCGCCGGGCTCGTCTTGTTGGCCTCCACAGTGACCGCCTGAGGAGGCGCCACCTGCACCGTAGGCGCTGTCACCGTCGGCTTCTCCGGGAGCACGGGCGCTGCGGAAGCGGCAAACCCGTCCTGGGGCAGCACGGCGGGCGTTTCGCCAGCAGGCAAGGACCGCACGGGAGCCGTAGGCACCAGGGGCGGAGTGGTTGAGGTGATTCGAGTGGCGTCAATCATGGGGTTGTCGCATCATACCATGGTATTCGAATACCATGGAAGACGTAGATATGTAACAAAAGCGCGGGGTCAAATCAGGCTTTTCAGATACCAGGAGGACCTCGTCTAGAGTGAATCAGGGCTTGCCTTTGGACTTCAAAAAGCTGGTCGTGGCCCGCTTTTTGTTTAACATTTCCGTGCGCATCCAGGCCGTGGTGGTGGGCTGGACCATGTATGACCTGACCCACGATGCCCTGCACCTGGGAATGGTCGGTCTGGCCGAGGCTTTACCGGCTTTGAGCCTGGCTCCGTTGGCCGGCTACCTGGTCGATCGCAGCCGTCCGGTGCGCATGTATGGACTGGTTTTGCTGTTCAGCCTGCTCTCGGCGCTGGTGGTTTTTTATGCGCAATTTAACCTGGCGCCGGCCGACCACGTGATCGCTCTCTACCTGGCTTCCGCGCTGACCGGCACGGCTCGCAGCCTGGCTCAGCCCTCGGTTTTCGCCACCGTGCCCCGCCTGGTGGAGCGTAGCCAGCTTTCTAAAGCCACCGCCAGCATGAGCTCGGTGCAGCAAATCGGTTCGGTCATCGGCCCGGCCCTGGGCGGACTGCTCTACGGCGGCTCCCTCTCCCCCACCGGTCTGGCCTCGGTTCTGCTGGGCGTCTCGCTGGTCTGCGTGCTCTCGATTCCCGCGCCACCCGCCCAGCAGCCGCCCAGCAAATTACCACTGGTGCAAGAACTGCTGCTGGGAGCGCGCTTCGTCTTCAGCCACTCCCTGCTCTTACCGGCCCTGGCCCTGGATATGTTTTCGGTGATGTTCGCCGGTGTCACCGCCCTGCTGCCGATGTTCGCCGGCGACATTTTGCACATCGGAGCCGGCGGCATGGGATTGCTGCGCGCGGCTCCGGCTCTGGGAGCCGGGATGGTGGCTTTCTGGCTGACGCGCATCGATTTTCAAGAAAAGGCCGGGCGCTATCTCTTCGTGGCCGTGAGCGGATTTGGTCTGTGCATCCTGGGCTTCGGACTCAGCCGCAACGTCTATCTCTCGGGATTGCTGCTCTTCCTCAGCGGAGCCTTCGACAGCGTCAGCGCCGTCATTCGCAACACGGCCGTGCAGTTGGCCTCGCCCGACTCGATGCGCGGGCGCATCTCGGCCATCAACTCCATGTTCATCGGCTCCTCCAACGAACTGGGCGAATTCGAGTCGGGGGTGGTGGCCCGCTTTCTAGGACCGGTGGGCGCCGTGCTCTTCGGCGCCGGCGCCTGCTTCCTGACCATTGGCCTGGTCTACATGCTGGCTCCCACTCTGCGTCGCCTGAACCTGAAAGAGCTGGAGCAGGCGGCCACTGGCTGACGCAAGAAGCGCCGGTCCCATGGACACTCTCGCTGGATTTGTAGCCTGGCTACTCATGATTTTTCTGCAAACCTGCCCCGCCAATCGGCTGCGGGCCGGGGAGCACTTCTACTTCGACCTGCTGCCGCAAAATCGCCGCCTGGTGGTGATCGTGACCGGCAATGACGTCAAGCACCAGGTGCTGACCTTTGAATGCGGCATGCTGCCGGAAAGCGGCAAAGAGCTGGAACGCACCCACCTGGCCACCATGAGCTGGGGCAAACAGAAGACGGTCACTTCCTTCAAAACCGAAACTCGCGAAGAGCTGATCAGCAAGCCGCTGGTGCTGCCCGACACCAGGACCAAACTGCTGCTGGGCACGGATGCGAACTATGCCTTCTTACCGGTGAAACGACCGTCCAAGGCCACTCCCACCAAATCGGTGGAAGGCTACACCGGCAAAATCGGCTTCGCCCCTGCCAGCTATTCGCTGGACAAGGACGACATCGACATCAGCACTGACGCCGAACTCGGACTGCTCAATCTGACCTTCACCAACGCCGGCGAGACCTGCGGACTACAGCTGGTCAAGATCGTCCTGCCTCCGAAGCGAAACTAAGCGCCGCCTCCCTGTCAGTCTTTTCCCGGAAAGGGGACTGGGGAGATAGGGGGACGTGGAGACGGGGAGGCAATGAGCGCGCGCTTTCAGTGCCTCGGCCGGGCGCTCTCCTGAGTTGCTTTTTGGGGATCAGCTGGAACTCACACCTGTCCCCTCCTCAAAAAGCTGCAGAAGCCAGAGTCAAAACTTGCCGCGCAAACCGTCTCCAGGTCCCCTCCTCCCCCAGGTCCCCGTTCCGGACAAAAAGTCGGCAGAAAGCAAGCCTCAGGCGCCCGGGCCAAAAGCCGACCGGTAGCGTTGCATGAGTTCGGCCACCGACTCGATGGAGTCGATACCTTCGACGCTTTTGCCGGCCTGCCAGTAGTCTTTGTAGCCGGAACCCTCCAGAGAAGCCCGCTTCAACTTCCACAGCGCGATCAGCGAATAGAGCATTCTCATCCAGTGCTTGAAGCGCGGATGGCGTAGAAAGAAACGGGCGATGGGACCGGCCCGGGTGCCGATCTTCTCGATGTAGGGCGTCTTGATGACGGAGACGGGCACGCCGCTGATCTTGTCGGTCAAGACGATATCCCGTTCTGTAGCGCGCACGATGGCTCGTTTGTAGTCCTCGTGCGCGTTGCATTCTCGGGTGGCGATGAAGCGTGTGCCCAGCTGCACGCCGGCGTAGCCCTGGCGCAGAGCCTCGGCGAAATGCTCCGGGGTGGAAATACCCCCGGCCGCCACCAGGGGCACCCCCAGGTCATGCATCTGCTCGAACAGCTCGAGTTGGGCGCGCTCTCCGGCGTGCCCGCCGGCCCGGTTGTTGACGCAGATGATGCCGCGAGCTCCCGAGGAAAGCGCCTTCTCGGCCCATCTGCGCTCGGTTACGTCGTGATAGACGATGCCGCCCACCGCCTGTGCCTTCTCCACCACCCAGCGAGGGTCGCCCAGCGAGGTGATAAAGAAACGCACCCCCTCCTCGATGGCGATGTCGGTCCAGGCCTTCATGCGGTCGGTGTACTTCTTGCTCGATTTCTCCACGATGACGTTCATAGCCACCGGCTTCCGGGTCAGGCTTTTGATCAGCCTCAGGCCTTCGCGAAAGTCGTGACGATGGACGAAGACCAGCGAGAGCGGTTGAATCACGCCCAGCCCTCCCGCTTCCGAGACGGCCGCCACCAGTTCGGGATTGCTGCACGGATACATGGCTCCGCAAATCAGCGGGATTTCGATCTCGGCGTCGCGGATGAGAGCGGTCTCCACTAGAAGAGGACCGCCTGCACCGGGAAATGATCGGACTCTTGCGAGATCGGCACCACCTCGACCTGACCGACGCGGGGGGCCAGTTGGGGCGAGAACAACAGGTAGTCGGTGCGGTAATCGATGTGCACGCCGCCGCGATCGCGAGGGGCGGTAATCCAGCGCGCGGGAGACTTCAAATAGAGGCCGTCCAACCAGCCGAATTCGGCCAGCTCTTCCATCACCTCAAAGCGCGGCGGCAAATGATACTTGGTGGTCATGCTCTGGCGCAGCAACGACTCCAGGTCGACCGGATAAGGATCCTGGCTGGACAGGGCGTTCAGGTCTCCACCCAGCACGTAAAGGCCCTTCTTAAAATCGGCCGCGTCGATGAGCGAGCGCAGGTAGCGGGCTTCGACGAACCGGAGATTCTCGTTCTTGGAGTCGAAGTGAGCGCCGAGGACGTTCAGAGTCTGCCCACCCCAGTCCAGCTTGAGGTGGGCCAGCGAATGACCCAAGAAAGCCGGATCGTTGTAGCTGTGAAGCTCCTGGATGGGAGACCTGGAGAAAAGTCCCAGGTGATAGGCTTTGCCGCTGCCGCGCGGGCGGGAGCGTCCCAGGCGAGCGTGGGCCGCCTCCTTGGGGATATCCAGAGCCTCGGCGACGGCCGCGAAACGCGCGCCATCTTCTTCCCAGTCCAGGCATTCCTGGAGCAGAAGCACGTCGGGAGAGGCCTGGCGAATCACGTCCAGCACGCCGCGGAAGCGGGCGTCATCGCCTCCCCCGTTCAAGATGTTAAAGGTCATGAGTTTCAGAGGAGTAGCCATCCATCCGCCTTCGAACCGGAACGAAAAGGGCCCTTTCGTGATGTGACTCCAGTACCCAGGGGGTGTCTCCGAGGCCGCGGAAGGCAGGGCCCTATGAGCGAAATCATTCACTACCAAGATCCGCAAAGCCGGGCCGTGCGCACCCAGACTTTGCTGAATTTCTACGACATTCCGCACAAGAACGTTCTGATCGACATTCGCAAGGGCGACAACAAAAAAGACGACTATCTCAAGATCCATCCCCATGGCCGGGTGCCGGCCATTGCCTACGACGGTCAGGTGATCATCGAATCAGGCGCCATCACCCTGTTTCTGGCCGACCTCTACGCCGACAAAATGAACACTCCCAAAGTCGGCACTCCTGAGCGGGCGGTGCTCTACGAATGGCTGTTTTTCTTCCATGCCAGCCTGGAACAGCAGGCCATGCAAGGCTTCAACCCCGAGACCAAAGAGAAGGCCGCCTCGGAAGTACGGCGCCTGCTCGGGGGCATGGGCAGCCGCTTGAAAGGACCGCACGTGTTGGGCAACCAGTTCTCGCTGCTGGACGTCATCGTCTACACGGAATTGGCCTGGTATAAAGCCATCGGACTCTACCCGGAGGGCCTGGAGCCTTTCGATACCTTCATGAAGAGCCACGACGAGCGGATGAAGCCCGCTCTCTCGCTCAAGGGTTAAGCCCGGTGCCCGCCTCCGCCTGATTCGGGCGGCGGCGGGCCAGCCACAGTCCCAGCAGGCTAAAGCCGCTCAAGGTCAGACTGATGAGCATGGCAATCCCCGAAATGCCGTAGCCCATCCCCTGGTCTTCCGGACGCGAGTCTCTCCAGACCATCACCATTTGCCAGGTGGCCAGAGCCACCGGCAAAAGGCTCAGGAAAAAACAAAACCTGGCCGCCCCCGGACCCAACAAGCGGCCCGCGCCGTAGGTGAACAGCAGGGACGTCAGCGGAATGCCGATGAGCAAGACCAGGAAAGTGGCCATTTAGCAGCTGATGTGCAATCTTTCGATCTTCATCTTGCCGTCCAGCCAGGTGACCACGCCCTCGAAGGGCTCGCCCTTGGGATTGTAGACGTCGCCGTCTTTCATCTTGTAGTGCGGATCGTTGTAGCGAATCTTGCCGGCCGAGACCAGGCGCGAGATATCCGCTTCGGTGGACGACTGCAGATGATCGCTCTTGAACAGGCCTTCGTCGAGGCCGGTGGGCACGTCGACCACCGCTCCGGAGAACTGGCCCATGTTGGAGCCCAGCGTGACCGGAACCGTTTCGAAAGTCGGACGTTCGTCGCTCTGGAAGAGGCTGGCGTTAGCCACCGCACGGCGCGAGGCTTCATCCTTTTCCAACAGCTCGGCGGGCAGATCGGCCGGCAGAATGTTGCGGTCGGTGAAGACCTTCTGGATCAGAGCGGCGCGCTTACCGTCGTTGTGCATCTTGTCCGACTGAATGAAGGCCACGGCCATATCCCGGTAGCTAAACTTGCCGTGCGGCGACTCCAAGATCATGTTGGCCAGCATCTTGAAAAGCTCGTTGTTGCTCTCCTTGATGGCCTGAGCCGGGTCCATTCCCGCTTCGCGGCGCTCGTTGACCATGGCTTTGAGCAGGTCGAAGTGAGCCCCCGTCCAGACGCGCGAGAAGCTGTGTTTGCCCCAACCGAGCTGGTCAGGACCGCCTTTTTCATCGGCCATCTTGGTGGGATCTTCCCACTTGAAGGTGTTGTTGGCGTCGCGCAGGTAGGCGCCGCCCGTCTTCTTCTCGCCCGGCGAATTGTTGATGCCGGTGCCCAGCTCTTCAGCCATGTGGGCCACCAGATTGGGCTTGGAGAGGTCGCCGCCGGTTTCTTTGACCAACTGCTCGACCACGCGGTCGTTGCGCAGAGCGATGTGGATCGACATCATGTCGCCGAAAGACTCGTGGAATGCGCCGGGCTCCGGGCCCCAGGCGTTCATGTATTCGGGACGGATGGCGTCCAGCAAGGCGTGACCGACCTCGTGCGAAACGATGTCGCCCGAGGCTCCGGAGTGCACGTGCGCGTGACGGACCGGGTCTTCTTCCTGATAGAAGTTGACGGTGCCGCTCTCGCGACGATAGTTGGCGTTGAATTCTTTACCGCAGTTGGGACGCACCAGCAGGCGGTCGTACTTGAACGCCCACTTGATTTTCTCGGGAAAGACTTCCAAGAAAGAACTGATGGTGTTGGCGGCGCTGGCGAAGGCCAGGGCGCTGTTCTGACGGGGATCGTCGTCACCATAAACAAACTGATCGTTGACCTTCTCCAGCTGCTCGCGGAGCATCACGTGATCGTTGGCCGGCCCCATGTCGCCCATACGAATGTTGGGAATCACGGTGGTGCCGGTGGTCATCACCAACCGGTCCTGAGGATTGTAGCTGAACACTTCATCCTTACCAGGAGCCTGGGGGGCCGGGGCTTTTGGGGCGGCGGCGCGGGGTGCCGGCGCGTTATTGATGTTGGAAAGCAGCAAGACGAATCCTCCGGCCTTCATTTTAGCCATCCGGCAATGGTCAAATGTAACAATCCGTCGACAAAATCCCCATGCGGCGGACATGGGCCAGGCAAAAAGCCGTATTCTACGGCTCGGCGGGGGGCTCCAGGCGTACCCGTGAGACGGTGACGGCCTGGCCTTCCAGGTAGACCCGCTGGCCGGCCAACTCTACGCGCACGACACCGCCGCGGGCCGAAGCCTGGTAGGCCAGCAGGCGCGGCTTGCCCAGCTTGCCTGCCCAGTAGGGCGTCAGGCAGCAATGTGCGGAACCGGTCACCGGGTCCTTAGTGACCCCGGCTCCAGGGGCGAAAAAGCGCGAGACAAAGTCATAATCCTGGCCGGGAGCGGTCACCATGATGCCCCGCACGTCCAATTTCCCGAGAGCCGAATGGTCCGGCGTCAGTGCGCGCACCACCCCTTCGGACTCGACTTCCACCAGGTAGTCAAAGCGACTGCGCCCCACCCAGCGGGCCTGACAGCCCAGAGCCTCCAGCAAACCCACCGGTGGCTCGCAGACGGTCGGAGGCGTGGCCGGGAAGTCCAGGCGAATCCAGCCGTCCGCCAGGCGAGCGGCGCTGAGCGGCCCACTGCGCGAAGAGAACCTTACCAACTCGGCCCCCTCACTCATCAGGACGTGAGCCGAAGCCAGCGTGGCGTGCCCGCACAAGTCGACCTCGACGCTGGGAGTCAGCCAGCGGATCTGGTGACCATCAGCCTGCGGAATCAGAAAGGCGGTCTCGGAGAGATTCATCTCGCGAGCCAGGTTTTTCATCCAGGCCTCGTCCACCGGGCCGGATAGACGGCACACGGCCGCGGGGTTGCCGGCGAAAGGCCGGTCGGTGAAGGCGTCCACCACTACGATTTCCATCCAAACGGTTTCCAGGGAGGCGGTCGCCTCCCCTTGAACCGACCGCCATGCGAGCCTTACTCATGCCGATGGGCAGCCATGGCGACGTCCTGCCCCTGCTCGGTCTGGGCCGCGCCCTGCAACAACATCCCGGCTGGCACGCCAAAGCCTTGATCAGCCCGGTGTTCGCCCAGGCAGCCACGGCCGCCGGCCTGGAATATCGCCCGCTGGGCACGGTCGAAGACTACAATCGGGCCCAGAACGACCCGGGCCTGCACAGTTTCCGCGGTGGGGCTCGAGCGGTCAGTCGCGTCATGGAGCACTTGATCCGGCTTTGCTATCGCGAGCTGCTGGACGAGCTGGATAGCTCCCCAGAACCCACCGTGCTCATCGGCACCACTCTGGCTTTCCCCCTGCGCCTGGCCCAGGAGCTGCGAGGCATTCCTACGGTGATGGCACACCTCTCCCCGGCCGTCTTCCGTTCCAACCTCAAGCCCCCGGTGTTGAGTCCCATGGGGCCGCTGCCGAGCTGGCTTCCCCCCTGGGCTCTGCGGGCGATGTGGTGGTTGGCCGACAAAGTGATGCTCGATCCGCTACTGGGAGGCCCCCTGAATCGCTTGCGCGCCGAACTGGGCCTGAAACCAGTGCCCAGAATCATGGATCGCTGGATGCACGAAGTCGATCTCTCGCTGGCCTTGTTTCCCGACTGGTTCTTTTCACCGCCCACTGACTGGCCGAGCGGGCTGAAACAAACCGGCTTTCCCCTTTGGGACATCGATTCCAGCCAGCATCTCGACCCGGAACTGGAAGAATGGCTGAACCAGGGAGAGGCACCCGTTGTCATCACCGGGGGAACCGCCTTCGCCGGACGCCGCAAGTTCTACGAGGAATGCCTGGCGGCTTGCGCCCAACTGGGACGGCGGGCCCTGGTAGTGACGCGCCATCGGTCCAACATGCCCGAGGGAGCCTTCGCGGTGGAATACGCGCCCTTCAGCCAGTTACTCCCGCGCAGCTCGGCCATCATCCACCACGGAGGTATCGGCACGGTGGCCCAGGCCTTGGCCGGCGGCACGCCCCAACTGATCTTGCCCCAGGCCCACGATCAGTTCGACAACGCCTATCTGGTGGAAACTTTGGGTGCGGGCCGCTGGTGTCGGCGGTCCAGCCGTCTGACCCGAGATCTGGGCCAACTGCTGCAGATGCAGTGCCGCCGCTATCCGGTCAGCAGCGGACTGGCGGAGGCAGCCCGGGCGGTTACTTCACTTGCCAGTCTTCCACCAAACAGCGGGTGCGGTTGACGGCGTTGAGCAGCACCACGCCGCAGACCTTGCTGTTCCAGCCTTCCTTGGTGCGGAAGCGCCGCGTGTTGCGCCCCACCGTCAACTGACCGATAGTTCCCTCGATCGAGAGGCGCACGCCCAGCGAGCGACCCAGGTCGAAAGGCAGGGGCGGCAGCGAGGAATTCTCCTCGATATAGCCGTCCTCCAATGTGAAGCCGGGCCCGACTTTGACCAGACGAGCCAGATAGCGGTTGTCTTTCGGTTCCATAAGCAGGCCCCAGGGATGGCTGTAGACCAGCAATCGCGGAGCGCTCTTCAGGCGCCGAACGCGAAAACTCATGGAGGTGACCGTGTGCATGGCCGCCATGGTCCGGAAAGAACAGCCGGAACGGCTAGGGTTTTCGAAGCGGGAATCGGGTGGACCCAGGCCCAGGCCGTCAGCGGGGAACAGGCCTCGCACGGTCTCCAGGCGCCAGCCGGGACCCGGGACTCCGTCGACCAGCGCGTCCATGACCAGGTGATTCTGTTCGCTGACGTACTGGCCTCGACTGCGAAAATGCAGACCGGCCCACACCACCAGCACCAGCAGGATGAGCAGCAGCAAAGGCTTGCGTCGTTGCGCTTCCTGGCGCAGACGCTCGACTTTCAGACCCGACGGAAGGGAGGCTTTTTCGTCCTCTCGTCCCCAATTCTGAATGATGTGTTCGGCGCGGTCCGGACTGTCATAAATCGAAAGGGAGGGTGCCTCCACGTGCTCCAACACTCGTCGGCAATCGGCCAGCGCCTTGAGCATGGCCGCCGCGGTGGGATAGCGGTCGTCGACGTGGCTCTGCACGGCCCGATCCACCACTTCCGAAATCGCCACCGGCAGATTGGGTGCCACGGCATTCAGAGACGGGATGTTGAGCGGCTTAGGAACCTGGCCGGTGAGCAGCTCGAACATGGTCGCCCCCAGGGCATACAGGTCGGAGCGAGGCTCGGGATAGCCCTGCAACTGCTCGATGGGGCAGTAATCCACCGTTCCCACCAGTGTGCGGGCCGCGCCCTCACCATGGAACTCCCGCGCCAGTCCGAAATCGACCAGAAACACCGACTCGTCACTGGAGCGGATGATGATGTTGGAGGGCTTGATGTCGCGATGAATCAGTTGCGGCACCGAGGAATGCAGGTGCTGCAGAATGCGGCAAATGTGGATGCCGATTTCGGCCACCATGGAGGGACGCAAGCCGTTGGGCGAACGATCGAGCAGCGAATGCAGGCTGTGCCCCTCGATGTACTCCATGATCAGGAAAGAGCGGTCGGCTTCTTCAAAGGCGTCCACGAAGGCGGGGATGCCCTGAGCGCGGAGACGACGCAGAATCTCGATTTCTTCGCGGAAGCGACGCAGGAACAACTGGGCGTCGCTGCCGGAGATATCATTGCGCAACGACTTGATGGCCACCGGGCGACCTTCGGCCACGCCGCCGCGCTCGTCTTCGCCCAGGTAGACTTCGCCCATGCCACCCTCGCCCAGAGGGCGCAGAATACGGAAGCGGTCTTTGAGAAGCGAATCCACTTCTAGGGCCATGGCAAGGCCTTCGCTTGAGGATTCTTTCAGCCCCCCTCAAGTAGGATGCACAGAATGGAAATTAAGCAATACTACCTGGGTTGCCTATCTCACGCGTCCTACATGGTTTCCGATCCGGAAACCCGCACGGCCGTGGTGGTCGACCCCCAGCGAGATGTCGATCAATATGTCCAGGACGCCAAAAGTCAGGGACTGACCATCCGCGAGGTCGTGCTCACTCATTTCCACGCCGACTTCGCGGCGGGCCACCTGGAGCTACAAAAGCGCACCGGAGCCGGCCTGTCCCTGGGAGCCAAAGCCCAACCGCAATATCCCTTTACCCCGCGTCGCGAGGGTGACCAGATCCAGCTCGGCAAAAACTCCCTGCGCATCTTGGAAACCCCGGGGCACACGCCGGAGGCCATCTCCCTGGTGGCCTACGAGGGCGACCAGCCGAAAGCCGTGCTGACCGGTGACACGCTCTTCGTGGGCGACGTCGGCCGGCCCGATTTGGCCGTTTCCCAGGGACACACCAAAGAAGAGTTGGCCGGGCAGCTGTATCATTCGTTGCACGACAAATTGCTGCAATTGCCCGACGAAGTCACCGTCTATCCGGCCCACGGACCGGGTTCGCTGTGCGGTTCCGCGGGCCTGGCCGGCAAGGTATCCACCATCGGCCGCGAGCGCGCCGAAAACCCTATGCTGGCGGCCACCGATGAGGCCTCTTTCGTAGCTGCCGTGACCAAAGACTTACCGGAGCTACCGGCTTATTTCAATCACGATGCGCAATACAACCAACAGGAGCACGCGGATCTCTCGGAAGTCGTGGCTCAAGGCCTGAAGCCTCTCAACGACCCGGGCTCGGCGGCAGTGCTGGACGTGCGTTCGCCCGACGATTTCGCGGCCGGACACCGGCCCGGCAGCCTGAACGTGGGCATCGACGGTCGCTTCGCTCAGTGGGCGGCCACTTTGAGCGACCCTCAGCAACCTCTGGTGCTGGTTGCACCTCCCGGCCGTGAAGAAGAAACCATCACCCGCCTGGGCCGAGTGGGCCTGGAGAACGTGGTCGGCTATTTGAGCTCCAGCGAGCAGTTGACCCAGTCCGGTGCCCGCATTCAGCCCTCCGAGCTGTCCGACCGGCTGGCCGGAGAGAATCCCCCGGCGGTCCTGGATGTGCGCACCCCTCAAGAATTTCGCAAGGGTCACATCGCCGGAGCCCAGCACATTCCGCTGGGCGAACTGGCCCGTCGCCTGGAAGAACTTCCCGGGGAAGTGGTGGTGCATTGCCAGAGCGGCTACCGCTCTTCCATGGCCGCCAGTCTGTTACGCCAGCACGGCGTGGTGGCCACCGATCTGGTGGGAGGCATCGCCGCCTGGCAGGCTCAGGGTCTCCCCGTTCAGAGCTAAGAGCGCCAGGATCACCCCTGCAAACACCCGAAGTTGCAGGTAGATGAGCAACGACCTGCGCCACCTGCCGCCGACCGTAGTCCCCTACCTGAACGCGCTCAGCCACAAGGGCAGCGAGCATCGCGAAGAACTGGACGGCTTTCTGGCCGCCGTGCAGCAGATGACCGATTGGTGGGAGTTCCAGCGCGGCTTCACGCTGGATGAGGACGAGGAGTCCAAGTTCGAGAATCTACGGGTGCTGCACGAAGAACTGCGCGAGGCCATCTACCTGCCCACCAAGCAAGAACAACTCGACCGCCTGGTGCCGGATCTCTATCAAGCCATCGGCTTCATGGACAGCATCAACCACCGACGAGAAGCTCCCCATTTTTCTCCCCAACCGGCGGTCAACGACTTCCTGATGTGCGGTGCCGCCTGGCTCAAAGGCCGGGCCGACAACGATGCCGTGACGCAACGCCTGGAGCGTTTGCAGGCTTATGCCGGGATCTTGCGGCACGCCTTCATCGGAGTCAAATCGCGCCTGCTCCCGGAAGTGGTGGAATCTCTGGAAGTGGGCCTGAATCACTTCCGCCAGGGCATCGAGTCCGTGCAGCTGGAGAATCGGGAGCAGTTTCAGGACTCCCTGGCTTCAATCAAGGAAGGTAGCGACATCCTGCAATTCCTGATCGACTGGCAGCGCCAGGATCTGCAGCGCCAGGCGCAAGCCAGCTCGCGCTTTGCGATTCCGGTGGCCGGCCCGTCTTTTCAGGAAGCGCTGGAACAGGCCCGACCCCTCCCCCGAGAGCAGTGGCGACGCGGCATCAAGTTTCTGGAAACCGTCGCGATGCCTCAGCTCGAGAGCACCTGGGCCCGTATGCGCACCAGCATCTTCTGGGAACCCAACCAGCGTCTGGAGATCTGGGAAGAAATCAACCTGTCCATCGAGGACGTCCGGGCGGCGGTGGCCGATCTCGCCAATGAGGAACTGACGCCGGACCAGGCCCTCGACAACCTGGAGGCCGCCCTGGAAACGCTGGCGGCCGCTTTTCGTCAGGCCCGTGAAAACTCGCTGAGCCACCAGCATTTGCAGGGCTCTCAGGCCGGATACTACATCGAAGCCATCCTGGGCGGTCTCAATCAGACCCTGCCGTTCCTGGCTTTCCCGGAACTGTTCCACACCAGTCCGCCACCCGAAGAATGGAAGCCGATTGTGCGCCATATTCTCGATTTCGGCTCCGATCTGGAACCAGATCACCTCTTTCGGGCGGGCTACTTACTGCTGCAGAAATTCCCCCCACCCCCACCCGCCGAAGAATTCTCCGAGGGTTGGCCCTGCCCCAACTGCGGCCACTACAACTCCTCGGGCACACGCTGCAGTCAGTGTCACATCGCCCCCGTCAGCGTCAGCATCAGCGCCGAAGTCTGGAGCGGATAAAAGAAAAAAGAGTCTCCGAGCGGAGACTCTTTTTTCTAGCCTACGTCGCGTGCCACGCCATCGATGATACTCAAACGTTAGGGCACGCGACTCCGTTGGTCCCCAACACGTGTTCGGACGCTTCGCTTTCCCGAACACGGTGTTTGAGACTAGCCTCCGCCGTGCGTCGCACGGTCAATGATCATCGAACTTTAGGGACGCACGGCTCCGTGGGTCCCTAACCCGCGTTCGGTCCGCTCCGCTCCCCTGAACACGGGGTTCGAGACTAGCAGGGACGAATCCAGGGATTGACCGGACCCGGATTCCAAGGACCGGGGTTCCACGGGCTGGGAGACCAGGGGCTGCGCTCGCTGACCGAGGTGCCGCCACCGCAGAAGGGGTCGATGTAGTTGATGCGGCCGCGGCCGAATCCACCGGTGGGGAAGTTGAAGGGGCTGTGCTGTTCCCAGTCCTGGAACTTGCCGTCGCGGTTGGAGTCGACCAGCACCCGGCCGCCGGCGCGGGCAAACTCGCCCGCGTCCAGGCGTCCGTCGCCATCGGTGTCGTAGCGCTGCATCTCGCGCTGATAGCCCTGGCCCTTCATCCGCTCGCAGATGCTGACCTGGCCGTCGTGGTTGAAGTCGTAGTTGCCGCCCATCGCCTGCAGCTTCTCGCGTGATTTCTCGATTTCGTCGGGAGTGATGCGGCCGTCGCGATTCAGGTCCATCGCCAGCACGGCGTCGCGGCCGGGGGTGTAGCGGCCGTCGCCGTTCATATCGACCGCGTAGCCCTTGGTGCGCTCGAGGCCGAGGAAGCCGTGGCGTCCGACCGTGGCGTTCTCCAGGTTGCCGCGCTCCTGGTTCCAACCCCAGGGGCTCGGCCACTGAGGGCAGATTTGGGGCTGGGGCTGAGGCCAACGCGGGAAGGCCGGGAAGGTCGGGTCGTAGCAGCCGGGGTTGTGGATGTGGTTGAAAGCGGTTCCGATAGCCATTTGTTCTGTCCTCCGTGTGTTGCGGTGTTCTGCTGTTATATTCACAGCAGAACAAGTGACAGTTAAGGCTGATTTTGTAACAGGATCGTTTCCCTTATTGCCAATTCGTTGCCAACTCGCGGGATTCAGTAAACACTGTCAGCGACGAGTGATTTCGTTATCCACGCCCGACTGATCGATGCTCGGTTGTCCCTTGGAATAATGAATCTTGTTGCCGACACCGCTGACGCTGATGGCTCGCGGATGCTCGAGGGTAACGATGTTGCCCGAGCCAGCCACCTCGATGGTCCCCGACTCTCCCCGGATCGTAATCTGATTCCCGGAGCCGGCGATGCTGAAGTTGCGACCGTTGCCTTCTTCGGTTCGCTGTTCGCCGGAACCGGCGATTTGAACAGCCGTTTCGCTGGAATGGATCTGAGCCGCGCCGGTGGTGACAGCGGCGGTGCCGTGGACGACTTCATTGTATTTGCCAGGGTTCAGCAGTGCCGCCTGTCCGCTTTTGTAGACGATGTGATTGTGATGCCCCGGAGCATCAATGCTGGTGACGTGGTCCAGCACGATCTGGTTGTGGTGACCGTTAATCGTGACACGACCACTGTTACCAGTTACCACAACCTCGAGATGGTGGCCCTCGATGACGATGTCCTGACCGTTACCCTCGAGCAGGCGCACGTCGTTGTGTCCATCCACCACAATCGGTGCAGCCCAGACGGCAGCAGTCAAAGCCAGAGCAGTGAACCAAATCTTTTTCATAGGAACCTCCTGGGGGAATAGGTCAGTCAGCCCTTCTTACAGCCCTGCTCGCGAGCTCCTCCAGAGAGGGGCAAACAGCCTTATCCAGAAACTGCGCCGATGTTTCCCTCGAGCCTGGCCAAGGACAACAAAAAACCCTGAATCGTTACGCCCTACTCTGGCTCGGCCTGCTCTTTCTCGAAGCGGAATTCCTGGCGGTGCGCAACTATGAGCTGCGCACCGAGCTTCGCGCCCTGCTGCACCTGCCGCTCTACCACCTGACCTTCAGCTTCCTGGCCTTTGCCGTCTTTCTGGGAAAGCTGCAGTCACGCCGTCTGGACCTGGACCCCTGGAAAGGCTCGCTGGCGGCCCTACATCTAGCCGTCTTCAGCACCGTGGCTCTCACTCTCCATTCGGTCTGGCACGCCCTGGCGGGGGCGCCGGTGGCTGTTCAAGCGCTGTGTTGGAGCGCTCTGCTGCTGACCTTCTTTGGCAGCTGGGTGGCCGCCATTCTGAGGCCGCAGCGCTGGTGGGAATGGCTCCGCTCCAACTTCGCCTGGCTGAGCGTGGCCCTGTTCCTGGGAGCGCTGTCACTGGGCGTGATCGAAGCCAGCAACTGGCTCTGGAAGCCTCTGGCCAGCGGCACGATGAAGATCGCCGTCTTCCTGCTGGGAGCGATCTACGATGATGTCAGCGTCAACTTCGAAAACTATCAATTGGGCACAGGCAGCTTTTACATTACCATTGAGCCCGGCTGCTCAGGCTATGAAGGCATCGGGCTGATCCTGATCTTCACCTTGCTTTACCTGTGGCTGCGCCGGGATCAACTGCGCTTTCCCCAGGCCCTGTTGTTGTTACCGCTGGGCTGCCTGGTCAACTGGCTGATCAATGGACTGCGCATCGCCGCTCTGGTGGTGATCGGCACCAACTTCTCTCCGTATCTGGCCATGAAGGGCTTTCACAGCCAGGCAGGTTGGCTGGCGTTCATCGCCACCTCAGCCGGACTGGTGCTGGCCGTCGAGCATGGGCGAGTCTTCCACTCGGGACCGGTCGAGACCGTGGAGGAAGCCCAGGAAGCCGTTTACCCGGCTGCTCCTTTCTTGCTGCCGCTGCTGGCGGTGTTGCTGGGCACGATGCTGGGAGCGGCCTTCACCACCGACTTCCCCTTGCTCTACCCGGTGCGCATCGTCTTCGGTGTGATGGCTCTCTTGCTGTTTCTGCCCAACTATCGTCAGCTTTTTGGCAGACCCAACTGGGGCCGCGCGCTGCTGGTCGGGGTGGCCGTTTACGTCATCTGGATTGCGCTGGTCAAGAGCGCCCCGGCCGACACGGTCTGGCCGCTGGTCTCGCCCGGTCTGGCCTGGACCTGGATCGCCTTCCGCGTGCTGGGCTCCAGTATCGTGGTGCCGCTGGTGGAGGAGCTCGCTTTCCGCGGCTACCTGCAGCGCCGCCTCCAGTCCGAGGACTTCGAAATGGTGGTTCCTGAGAAAACCGGCTGGTTAGCGCTGGGCGGCTCCTCGCTGATGTTCGGACTGCTCCACCAGGACCTGCTGGCCGCCGTGCTGGCCGGCCTCGCCTACGGCCACCTCTACCGCAAAGGCGGCCTGAGCGAATGCACCATCGCCCACGGCGTCACCAACTTCCTCATCTCCGTCCAGGTCCTCGCCCTCGGCCACTGGAGCCTCTGGGTCTAAGGCCATCCGTTCTGCTCTGGTTTACGTCCGGAAGGGGGACAAAGGGGATGTGGGGATTAGGGAGATGGCCGGCCTCCGGCGACTGCTTCCAGTGCCCCGCCTCGGCTTTCGCGCATATTGATTTTTAAGATGGAGTCACGCACAGGATCGACTCAACTCCAAAAACATCACAAGCGAAAGGTCGGACTTGCCGCGCAAGCCGTCTCCATATCTCCAATATCACCCGAATCTCCCTTCCGGGACAAGCCAGCGCAGAACGCGGTGTCAGGGTTTGGTGAGGTCGGAGTCGAGGCCTTTGGTGTGGTTTTTCTCGGGGAGGCTGCCGGGGACCCAGAAGGTGGCGGCTTTGCCCAGGCCACGGGCGGCTATGAAGCCGGGCACGAAGCCGACGGCTCCACCGCCGAGAGCGCCGCCCAGGGCTCCACCGACCAGACCGGCCACGGAGCCAACCAGACGTCCAGCCAGGCTGCCGGCTTTGAAGCCCACCTTGTCATTGACGCGCAGTCCGGCCGCCTCCATCGGGAAGAGGGCGGCCTGACCGGCCAGTTTGACGGCGCTTTTGATGGTGTTGGCGCCGGCCGCGGAAGTGTCGCCCGCTCCGTACTGCTCCGACAGCACCGAATGCCCGGTGAAACCAGCGCGGGCGCCCAGCACGGCACCCACTACCGCGCCCGGAACCGCACCCACGGCCGCCAGGGCCAGTCCGCCGGCGATACCCACCGCTGCCGTGGCGATAGCGCGCACACCGCGTCCAACCTTCTTGAGCACGTTGTCTCCATGATAAGCCTCAAGATCATGGACTTCCTGAATGACGCCCTTGCCAGGTCCAGTCCAGGTTTTGGCCGCCTTCTTCTCTTCCTCGGGAGCCTTGGATTCTTCCGTCTTCTTGTCGTCTTCCTTGGGAGGCTCGGCCGCAGCCGCCGCAGCGGCCGCGTCCTTGCCCGCCTCGAGGTAGCGATTGGCTTCGGTCAGGAACGTATCCTGGACGCCGCGGCGCAGCGGTGCGTCGAAGATCATCTCCATAAATTTGGGGTAATCGGTCGACTGGAGGAAGCCCGTTCGGGACATCTTCTCGTCGAAGTCGAAGCGGTCGATGGGCAGGTAGATGGTCGGCCCTTTGCGCCCGTCGTAGTTCTTGGAAACCTTTTGCTCGATGACTTGAGCGGCCGCGTCGTCGACCACCTTTTGAGCAGCCGCCTTGACGTCTTTGTTGGTGACGCGGGCGTCGGCCACGATGCGTTCGGCCACCTGGATGATGTCGCGGTTGTCCACGTCGAACATCAGGTTGATGAACGGGTTCATGCCGTAGGTGGGACAGTCGGCGATGGCCCGTTTGATAGCGCCGGCCTGGTCGGGATGCTGCAGGGCCACCTTGAAGAAGTCGTCCAGCGATTTCTTCATGTTCTCGGCCAGATTCTTGTCCAGACGATAAGCACCGTAAGTATCGGCGTGGTGGGATTCCTTGTTGCCGCCGGGAGCGGAGGGGGCTTCCGAAAGCGTGTCCACCAGATACTTGGCGAACTCTTCCCCGGTGGCTTTCGAGTTCTTGGGGTCGTGCAAGAACTCGATGACCGAGTTGGGGCTGGCGCCCTGCATGATTTCCGGCGAGGCGCAAAGCACGCCTACGTCGCCGGTCTTGGCCAGGGCGTCGATGAGCGAGGTGTTGCCCATCAAGCACGAGCAGAGCATCAGGTTCTCGATGAAAGGACGCTTGCCGGTCTCTTTTTCCACGCGGTCCAGCGCTTTGCCGATGGCGCCGGCGAAGTCGTCCACCGACATGGCGTGATTGGCGGCCGCATTGTTGTGTTTGCCGTCGGGCAACAGGCCCTTTTCGGCGCCGCCGTGGCCGCCCACGAACAGCCTCACCTTGGAATCGCTCTGGTTGGCCACCAGCGTCTCGAAGATAAAGTTCTCGAAGGTCTTGGGGTCACTCATGACCGTTTCCGGATCGAGCTTCTTCAAGCTCTCCAGGCTACCGCTCTGGATTCGGTCGACGCGGAGATTGCGCTTGTCGGGCAGATCGCTGTGCATGGCCACGATGTCGATTTCCTTGGAAGAGCCGACCTCGGTCATACGTCGCACCAGATCGTCGTAAATGCCCTTGTTGATCGGGTCGAATGGCGAGACATGGTAGACCATGAAGAGGTTGTCGGAACCCTGGGCATTGCCGTCAAACTTGGACGTGGCCTGACCTTTGAGACTTCCATTGGCGCTGAGTTCGGCCATCTGCGCGACCTGCGTCAGGCGCTGGGGAGTGCCATCCTTGGTCAGCACCACCACGTCCTGACCGCCCAAAAGATTCAGATAGGCACTGCGATCGGAGGCCTGCATCAGCATGCCCTTGAGCTCGCCGGTATCCGTGCGTGCCATGATGACGGCGTCTTTTTTCTTGAGGTCGTCGAAGGCTTTGAGGAAATTCTTCTGCTCGGCGTCCGGCTTGGACACGTAGGCGACGAACTTCTCCAACTGGGCCTTGTCGACGCCGGGAGGCAGCGGAATCTTGCGGTCGTCGTCGGGCAGCGTAATCAGCACTCGCTTGCCCTTCTCGAGCGCGTCCACCAGGCCCGAGCGAACTTCCACCTCGTTGCCCTTGCCCTTGAGCTGGGCCAACAGCTTGCCCTTGATGGAGGTCGGGGATTTCTCCGGCTCCACCTCAAATTCGCACTTCAGAGCCTCGGCGGCATCCAGCAACTTGCCCAACTCGGCGCGCGCCGGAGTGGGGGCGGGCACCTCGGCCGGCAACTCTTTCCAGCGATTGATTTCGCCATCCTGAGCCATACGCACCACTTCGCCGCCACGAGACAGCACCACCGCGGCTCCGGCTGCATCCGTCTTCAAATACTCTTTGCCGCGCTTGAGGAAAAAGCGGTCGCCCTGATCCTGGCGAGCCTGCAGGCCGGCGTAGTTCTTCTGGACCTCTTCGCTAGCCTGGCCACCGCCCACCAGGGCTACATATTCGGCCAGTTCCTTCGGGTCGCGCAGCGACATCACCAGCTCGTCCTCGCCCTGGAAGCGAATCAAACTCTCATACTTGCTCTTGAGCGAGCCGGTCATGCGAGCGGCCGCATCGCGTCCCGGATCCCGCCCCAATTCCTTGAGCTTGGCAAAAAGCTGCTTGGGGGTCTCCCCTCCCTGCAAATGCACCTTATCGGCCGGCGCGGCCGGAGGCTTATCAGCCTTCGGAGGAGCGGGAGGGGTCGGGCGGTTGAGGGCGCCGGCAACTTGCGGCAAGCGGTTGAGGGGAGAGGTTTCCATAGCCCCTTATTAGCCGTCGACGGGGGAAAACCTACACCTTGGAGAATCGCCTGAGCGTGACTCTACCTACCGATATAGTCCAGGCTTTAGACGCGCTGCAAAGCAAATTAAAATCACAATTCGAGACTCGTGACGAGGAATCGTCGGCGTTGCGGGAAGACCGTGACAAGCTCTACGAACAGGCCATGGACCTCAGTCGCCAACTCGAAGACGTGCTGCGCGCGCGAGACGTCATGGAATCTGAATTGATCAGCGCTCGCCTGGAAGCCAGGCAGGCGTCAGAAAAGCTGGCCCTGGTCGGAGACGAACCGAGTCACATCGCCAGCCTGCGGCAATCTTTAGAGAAAGAGGCAGAACTGTCCGCTCGTCTCACCTCTGAGAATGTGGACCTGAAACTGGCCCTGGAAATCGCCAAGGCGTCGGCCCTGGTCGAACCGCCACCAGAACCTGAGCCAGCTCCGGCAGAGAAGCTGCCGGCCGAAGTAGACGACGGACGCGCGGTCATCGACCCCTACCTGCTGGCCTACCACGACCAGGTGACCGACCTGCCCAATTTCCGCTCCGCCTTGAACAAGCTGCAGCACGAATTGACCCGGGCCGAGCGAGGGGAGAGCACGGTGGCCGTGGTCGTCATGGACATCGAAGGCCTGCGCGACCTCAACCTCTATTTGAGTCACGCCGTCACGGACGAAGTGCTGGAGCGGTTCGCTCGCTTGATGCGCCCCTTGCTTGGCGGCGAGGATAAGCTTTTCCGCGGCCGGGACGACGAATTCTGGCTGGTGTTGCCGGTCGAAACGCGCGGTCCCCTGGGACTGAAAAAAAGCGCCGAGTATGCTTCGGAGCTGCTCAAGCGACTCTATACGGAGTTGCAGACTCCCTTCGAGCTGGAAGACTATCGAGTCCACCTCCACCTGGCCAGCGGCCTGGCCTGCAGTCAGGGAAATGAGTCGGCCGCCGAGTTGTTGGAAAAAGCCTTGCTGGCCGTGCGCAACGCCAAGCGGCTGGGTCGCGGACGAGCCAGCATCTACCTGCTGGAGATGGAGCGACCCATCCGCGCCAAAATGGAGCTAATCCCCGAACTGCGTCAGGCGCTCAATCGCGGTCAGTTCGAACTGCGCTTCCAGCCTATTTACGACCTGACCCTGCGCACCGTCAAAGGGGTCGAAAGCCTGTTGCGCTGGGAGCATCCGCTCAACGGCCTGGTTGAACCGGCCGTATTTCTAGAAGCAGCCTGCGAGTCGGGCCTGATCGTGCTCATCGGCGAGTGGGTCGCCTCCAACGTCTGTCATCTGTGCAAGACCTACAAGAATCTCCACTGGTCCATCAACGTTTCGGCCCAAGAACTCATGCAGGCTGACTTCCTGGAACGGCTTCAAAAGGCGGTGGACTCCGCTCAATTGACCCGCTCCGACGGCTTGATTTTAGAGGTCAGCGAGAGCCACTTACTGGGAGAGAGCGAGCAGCTGAAAGCCGCCCTCAAGGGGATTGGACGCTGCAAAGCGGCGCTGGCCATCGACGACTTTTCCTTCGACCATCTGTCGATGAAACGACTCCAGGCCCTCGGTGCCGGCTACGTCAAACTGGGCGGACACATTACCCAAAACGTGGACGAACCGGTTTTCCGCAGCCTGATTCGGGGAGCCGTGCTGGCCGCCAACCAGATGAAAATCAAGGTGGTGGCCGAGGGCATCGAAAACCAGAACCAGATGGACGCCCTCATCGAGTTGGGTGTCCACTGGGGCCAGGGCTATCACCTGGGAGCTCCGGTGACGTTGGAAGACCTGGAGGAGAAACTCAAGAGCAAGGTGCGTTAGCGCTTGCCCTGGTTGGCCTCGACGATGCCTTTGAGGTCGGCGCGCACGCTACGATGCTCTTTGCCGTGCTGGATGTCGTAAATCTGGTATTTGCCGGTCAGGCGACTGAGCAGCACCTGACCTTTGGTGGTGCCCTGCTTGGGGTCGCGGCCGTGGGAAGATTCGCCCAGCCAGACGGTGATGGGCACGCTGGCGTTGTCACCGGAAACGGTGGCTTTGCCCACCTGAAAATCGCTCCACTCGTCCTGGCTGTTGATTAGAAAGTCGTAGTCCAGGAAATCGCCCCCGGAGGGCGGGGTCTTGAGCGACTGCTGAAAGAGCTTGAAGAAGTTGGGCGTGAAGCAGTCGCGGCAGGCGTTGACCGTCTTCTCCAGGTTGTTGAGCTTCTTGTGGGCGGTGTAGAGGCGCTTGACGACTTGTTCGGGAGTCTGAGCAAGCGCCGGCAAAGCTACAGAGACCACCAGAAGGATCCAGAGAATCTTACGCACGGCCGGGAGTTCCTTGCCCTTCCGCGAAAGCCCTGCGATGGCCATCGACCTGGTTTCGCTGGGGGAAACTTTCGAGGACGTGATCTTCCACGATCTCAAGTCCTGGCCCAAACTGGGCGAGGAGCAGCGTTGTGATCGGTTGCTGCGCACCTGGGGCGGGGGCGCGCTGCTCACGGCCGTGGCCGCCGCTCGCCAGAGATTGAGCGTCCAGGTGGTCAGCGGTCTGGCGCCGGGAGCTCACCGCTTTCTCAAGCGCGAGGGCCTCAAGGTGCGCAACCTTCGAAAAACGGGAGAACCCCACGCTCTGACGGTAGCCCTTTCGACTCTGGAAGACCGCGCCTTCGTCACCTATCCGGGAGTCAACGAGATCCTCGAGGAGCGCTTTCTCAAGGCTCTGGCCACCTTGCGCGGCCGCCACCTGCATCTGGCCTTAGAGCCGCGGGACTGTGCGGCCTGGTGTCAGGCTCTGAGCGTCGTGCGCGAGCGTAAGTTGACCGTTTCTTGGGACTTCGGCTGGAACGAAGAGTTGGTGCGGCGGCCCGGCTTTGGGCAATTGCTGGAGCACATCGATTTTCTTTTCCTGAACGAGACCGAGGCCTCGCTCTACGGTCCTGGCCTGGACTGGTCGTGGCGGCCCGGCACTACCATCATCAAGCTGGGTAAGCAAGGCTGCCTGGCCTGGCGCGGCCAGCGCAAAACCGAAGTGCGCGGCCTGCCCGTCAAAGCCATCGATTCGACCGGAGCCGGAGACGCCTTCAACGGCGGCTTTCTGGCCGGTATGCTGAGCGGCCAGAGCCTCTCCGAATGCCTGGCCTTCGGCAACCGCATTGGAGCCGCCAGCACCCTGTGTCCCGGCGGTCTGGAAGGACTCCCCCGAGCATGAAAATCTCTATTCTGGGAGCTGGCGCCATGCGCACGCCGCTTCTCTTGCACGGACTGCTGCGCTCCGATCTGCCGATTACTCGGGTCGACCTCTACGACACCGACCCCGACCGCCTGGGCCGGTTGCTGCCGGTGATGCAGGCGGTGGCCGGGCAGACGCAACTGGTGTGCGCGCCCGACTCGCGTTCGGCCATAGCCGGCTGCGACTTCGTGCTGGCCTCGATTCGGGTGGGCGGCATGGCGGCGCGGGCCCACGACGAGACGGTGGCTCTGGAACACGGCATCCTGGGTCAGGAGACGGTGGGGCCGGCGGGATTTGCCAAAGGTCTGCGCACCGTTCCTCCCCTGCTCGACTACGCCCGCCAGCTCGAAGAGGTGGCCCCCGAGGCTTACCTGGTCAACTTCAGCAACCCGGTGGGCATCGTCACCCAGGCCGTATCCATGGAGACCAGGGCCCGCATCATCGGCATTTGCGACACCCCCACCGAGCTTTTTGAGGAAGTGGCCCGAGCCCTGGGAGTGCCTTCCAGCGAATGCTTCTTTGACTTCGTGGGACTCAATCACCTGGGCTGGCTGCGCCAGGTTTACTACCGGGGGCACGGGCGAATTCACGAGCTGCTCGGCCAACCCGAGAAGCTCTACCGAGCGCCTTTTTTCACAGCCGACTTTCTTCAGGACCTGGGCATGCTGCCCAGTGAATATTGCTACTTTTACTACGATCCGCAGCGAGCTTTCGAGCAGACGCGAAAGGCCGGCCGCAGTCGCGGCGCCCAGCTGGCTCAACTGAACGAAGACTTCTTCAGCCGACTGGCTGCCTCAACCAATCCGCTGGCCACCTACGAAAGCTATCTCAACACCCGCAACGCCACCTATATGGCCACCGAAACGGGAACCACCCCGCATTGCAATGGGGCCACCTCGACGCTGGGAGCGGAGCTTACCGGCTACGACAAGATCGCCCTGTCGGTGCTGCGCAACATTCACTTTCATCTGGGCCGGCTGATTCCACTGAACGTGGCCAATCGCGGCAATGTGCCCGAACTCGAACCCGAGGACGTGGTGGAAGTGCCCTGCGTGGTCGACAGCAACGGCACCCATCCGGTGCACGTCGGCGCCCTGCCCGACAAGATTCGCGACCTGGTGATGCGCGTCAAAACCTACGAGCGAGCCACCGTAGCCGCCGCCCTGGGGCGCTTTCCCGCTCACCAGGCGCTGGCCCTCAACCCGCTGGTGGACGACCCTTCCCTGGCCGAAAAACTGGTGAGCCAACTGCAGCGTTGAAGCCACCGCTGGAGCGCGGATTGGGCCTGCTGGGAGCCACCGCCACCAACATGCTGGGCATGATCGGAGTGGGCCCCTTTCTTACCCTGCCAGCTATGCTGACAGCCATGGGTGGCCCACACATCCTCTACGCCTGGCTGGCCGGAGCCGTGCTGGCCCTTTGTGACGGCCTGGTCTACGCCCAACTGGCGGCCGCTCTGCCCGGCAGCGGTGGCAGCTATGTCTATCTGCGCGAAGCCTATCAACCCTTTGGCCTGGGCAAGCGCATGGCGTTCCTCTACATCTTTCAGGTCATGCTGGTGGCCCCGCTGTCCATTTCGGCCGGAGCGGTCGGTTTTGCCAATTATCTGAGCTTTTTCGTCCCCTTGACGATGCTGCAAAAAGGCCTGGCCGCGGCCGCCCTGTGCGTCTTCATGACCTGGCTGCTCTATCGACCCACGGCAACCCTGGGGCGCATGTCGGTGGCGATGTTGGTGGTGGTGATGGCCACCGTTGGCTGGGTCATCGCGGCCGGTCTGCTGCACTTTTCCTGGAGACAGGCTTTCGACTTTCCTCACGACCCCCAACTCTGGCAGCACATCGGGGCCGTCTCCCTGCTGGCCATGTACAACTACGGTGGCTATAACAACGTGTGCAACCTGGGAGACGAGATCCGCACCCCTTGGAAAACCATGCCGCGAGCCATCGTGGCTTCGATCGTGCTGGTGGTGCTGCTCTACCTGACTCTGAGCACGGTGGTGCTGGGCACCATCCCCTGGCAGCAAGCCGCCGCCAGTCCGACCATCGCTTCCGACTTCATCGGCCAGGTCCACGGCCCGGCAGCCGCCCGGCTGATGACCGGACTGATCCTGTTCGTCACCGCCGCCTCCCTGTTCGCCGTCATCCTCGGCTATTCGCGCGTGCCCTACGCGGCCGCCCGCGACGGCCAGTTCTTTGCGGTCTTCGCCCGGGTGCATCCCCGAGGACACTTCCCCCACATCTCCTTGCTGACCCTGGGTGGCCTGTCGCTGCCCTTTTGTTTTCTTTCCCTGGACCGGCTCATCAGCTGGCTGATCCTGGTGCAGATCGTCTCCCAATTCGTGTGGCAGTGTGCCGGCGTGATTTTGCTGCGGCGCTATCGCAAAGACCTGAGCCAGCCTTTCACGATGTGGCTCTATCCTTTGCCGGCCCTGCTCTCGTTGCTGCTGTGGCTCTACGTCTTCCTCTCGGCAGGTTGGGAGGGGCAACTCTTCGCCCTGGCTTTTCTGGCGGTCGGACTGCTCGCTTACCGGGGGATTGACGAGCGCTCCGGCTGAGGCTATCCTCAAAAGACAAGATAACGATATATCGTAAACTTATCTTTAGAAAAGGGAATTCCCGATGCGTCGACCCCCACCCGGCGGCCCGCCCCACCATTTTCACCATCACGGCCCTCCCCCACCGCCTCCGCGCTTTGGTCCACCTCCCCATCGCGGCGGCCGAGCCCGAAGAGGCGAAGTGCGCCTGGTCTTCCTGGAAGTGCTGCGCGACGGACCCAAGCACGGTTACGAAATCATCCGCAGCCTGGAAGAGCGCTCGGGAGGGCGCTACGTGCCCAGTCCGGGCACCGTCTATCCCACTCTGCAATACCTCGAAGAAGCCGGCTGGATCGCTGGCGACTCCCAGGGAGAACGCCGCGTTTATCATCTGACGGAAGAAGGCAAGACGCGCCTCGATTCCAGCCGCAGCGACCTGCAAGAATTCTGGGAACGCTACGGCCAGCCGGAATTCTCGCCGAGCGGACGACACGAGATGGAATTCCTTCATCAGGAACTTCACGACCTGGAACGCACCGTATTGGAAGGCGCCCGCATTCTGATGGGTGCCGGCCAGGAAGACGCTTTGCGAAACCTGCGCAGAGCCTTAGAGACCTGCAAAAATCGCGCCCGTGACATCATCACAGGTCGAAAGCCAGAGGAGGAATCCCCATGAAAAAACTGATGCTCGCCTTGATCCTGACCCAACTCGCCTGGGCCGTCCCACCTGCCCCGCCGGACGACCAGGATGGTTTCGGACCGCCTCCTCCCCCGCCGGGACCGGAGATGGCCGGCGACCGCTTCGGACCGCCCGGCCCCCCGCCAGGAGGACCCGGTCCTCGCGGTTTCCACGGCCGCCCGGGCATGAACTCCGAGCGCGTGTTGGAGTTCTTGCAAAAAAACTACCCGGAGAAGGCCCAGGAACTGCAGAGCCTCAAGGCTCAAAAGCCCGAGGAATATCGGCGCGCTCTGGGCGCCGTGCAACGAGAGCTCGGCCCCCTGCTGATGATGCAAAGCGGCGACTCGCAGCGCTTTGCCGAACGCCTGGCCGAATTCAAGGTGAACGATAAGGTGCATACTCTGAGCCGAAGCTACAAAGAGGCATCCGGCTCGCAGAAATCCGCTATTCGCGAGCAACTGAAGCCGTTGCTCGAGCAGCAGTTCCAGACCCGCCAAAAGCGTGAGAAAGAACGCCTGCAGCACCTCAAAGAGATGACCCAGAAAATGGAAGCCCGCCTGCAGGAGCGCGATGCCAAGAAATCCGAGATCATCCAGCACCACCTGGACGAGCTGACCACCGGTCAGGAGCTGCGCTGGTAACCTGTTAACCTGTTGCTCACCATGCGAGGGTGGGGCATGAGTTAAGCTGGTCGCACGATGATCAACGTCAGCCAGCGCACCTCTTGTCCCACCCCGCAGGCCCTCCGCCAGCCGCCCCAGGAGACTCCGCCTCCACCGGACCGTTCCTGGCTGGGCGACGCCTGGGAAAAGGTGAAAGATGTGGGGACCGGCGTCAGTTTCCTGACCGCCGGGCTGCTCTTTCTGCACGGCAAAGACAAAGCCATCAAAGCCGAGGAGGCCAAACCGCCGCTCGACGATGTGCCGGACGTCAAACTCAATCGACCGGTCATGATGTGTCCGGGCTGGAACACCGAATACTACAAGTTCGATTTTCTGGCCAACAAGCTGGCCGCTTCCGGCAAGAACGGCTCGGTCGTCTACCTGAGCCAGGGCAAGGCCTACAGCGACAACAAATGCACCGTGCCGTTGGATCAGATTCCCAAAAACAGCAAAGTGTTCGTCAACAAATGGGATAGCCCCAACACCCCTCCCGAGCACACCTCGGTGCAGCTGAAGCAGAACATGGACCTGCTCCAGGCGGCTTTGGGCGAGACCCAGGTGGACGTGATCGGCTTCTCGATGGGCGGTCTGGCCACGCGCAAATATCTCGACAACGGCGGCGAGCACGTCGGCAAGTTCGTCACTCTGGGAACGCCCCACCAGGGCACCCGCTTCGGCCAGCTCTGCGACCGACTGCTGACCCACAAAGTCGATTGGGCCACCAAATTCGGAGGCCTGGAAGACAGCGATCTGCCGGCCATGCAGTGGCTGGCGGCCGGCAAACCCAACCTGGTCGCCCTCAACGAACGCTGGCCCGAGCAGAGGGCCCGCATCGAAGACTCCCTGTTCATCCGCTCGGTGATCGAACCGACGCCCTCGACCGGCCGCTGGCCCTTCGCCTCGGGAGACGGCCTGGTGGAGTTGAGCCACGCCACCCTACCCGACGCTCCCACCGTGGTCTTGAAGGGCACGCCGCTGCTCAACCACGTGATGCTGCCCCACGACAGCCAGGTCTTCCGCGAGATGCAGACCTTCCTGGGCTGGGAAAATCAGGCGGGTGTCAACGCCACTCCCCTACCGCCCACGCCTCGCCCGGACCGTCCCAAGACTCCCTACGGCGAAATCTAGTGCGCCGGCTGCTGGTCTGGTTCTTGCTGGTCACGGCCGCGGCAGCTCAGAATTGGGAGAGTCAACTCTCTCCCTACGAACAGCAGAATCTCCAAAAAAATCGCGCCTGGATCGCGGAGCGCCAGACGCAAGGCGAAGCCCAGGCTCGCGTCGGCGTGCTGGCGGGAGCCGGCGTCTGGAACTATGGCGCGCGTTGCCTGGTCACGGCGCTGGAGCGTTCGGGCACCGCCTGCCAGGTGCTCGACTCGAGCAATCTCCCGCCACTGAACCGTTTCTCCGCTCTCATTTTGCCCGGCGGCTACGCACCGGTGGAATACTATGGCCTGGGTTGGTCCGGCTGCCTGAAAGTAGCTGACTTCACCAACAAGGGCGGCCACGTGCTGGGCATCTGCGCCGGCGGCTATTTGATTTCACGCACGGTGCGCTATCAATCGGTGAACTATCCCTATCCACTGGCACTCTATGACGGAACCGCCGAGGGCCCGGTGGCCGGACTGCCGGTCTACCCGAACTACGGACCCATCCAAATCAGTCTGACCGGGGCCGGCCGAGAACTGGGTCTGGCAGGCCTGGAGAAACGCTCGCTCATCTACGGCAGCGGGCCGCGCTTCGTAGGCGGCAGCAATGTGACCGTGCTGATGAACTATGGGGACGGAACGGCCGCCGCCATCAGCCGCCCTTACGGCAAAGGCCGGGTGGTGGCCGTGGGTGCCCACATGGAGTGTCCGGCCGACCTGGACGAAAAGGCCGAGCCACCCGCCGGCTGCGAAAAGTACCTGCTCAAGCTTCTGGATATTTGAAGTCGCGATACAGGCGGACGGCCGCCAATCCGGGCCCGGTGGCGCGCTCCGGCGGACCGGCCAACCACTCGTCCAGACTTTCACGGTCACAGCCAAGCCCCATCAACTCCTCCGCCTCCCAGGCGTCTTCGGGCTGACGAAGGCTCCACTCCGCCCAACTCAACGCCGTCTTGACCGTATAAATCAGGCAGTAGCAATTAGCGGTCAGGGACTGAACCAACCCCAGGCAGCGACCTTCGAGAACCTCCTCCGGCTTCAGGGCCAGCTCTTCCCAAGATTCCGCCAGCAAGGCCTGCCAGACCGTCTGCGGAGGATGGATGTGGCCGGACGGCTTGACGTGCAGCAGCCCCATGCCTTGCGCCACCGCCTGGCTGCGCCTCTCCAGCACCAGCCGACCTTCGATTTCGGTGGTCGCGGCCACCGCCAGCACCCAGGGCGCCTGTTCTTTGGCGCACAGCGAAAGTCCGAGATAGTCCTCGTAGCAGGTCCAGCCCAGCTGAAAACTCAAGCCCTGCGAAGTCTCGGTCCAGTCTTGAAGATGATAGAGCGGCAGATTCTTGACCTGGCGTCCTCGGCGCACGCTTTCCCGGCAGGCCTCGGCCGCCGCCTCCACCAGCTGGGGTGGAGGCACAAATCGCTGATCGGGCTGATACTGGAAAGAAACCTGGTCTGGCTGCAGTTGTCCGCGCCAAAGCAATCGATAGCGGTGCACAAGCAACTCTTTTCCAGGAAGGACGATCTCCTGCTCTCAGCAAACCCACGGGACTATGTCGTCCTTTCAATGCGGTTTACTGTTCTACGTGCGCGAGGGCCCGGATCGGGGCCGAACCTTTGCCTTGGAGCATCGAGAGCTTACGCTGGGCCGAGCCCGAACGGCGGGAGACCGAGCTCCCGGTTGGGTTTTGCTCAACGACCCGGCCGTCGGTCGCATCCACGCCGAGATGGCCTGGGACGACTCGGTCAAGGCCTATCACCTGGTCTGGCGCAGTGAAACGCCCGTGCTCGTCAACGGCACCGAGATTACCGACAAAGTCATTCGCGTGGGCGACCAGATCAAGCTGGGCTCCACCACCATTGACTTGATGACGGCCGCTGCCGTGGCTGCCGCCAATGCCGAGACGCAAAAAATCAAAATCCCCTCCCCTAGCGAGGTCAAGGCCAAGCCGGTCATCGTCCTCAATCGCACGTTGGAGATCTTGAGCGGAGCCGAATCCGGTGAAGTTTTGCCCCTGCGTGGCAACAAAATCCAGGTGGGCGGACCGGAAACCTCGGGAGTCCCCGAGGACCGCACCTGGTGGGACCAGGACGTCATCCTGCAGGACAAAGGCTTCCCCTACCGCTGTATGTCCTGGAGTTGGGTAGAGGCGGAACGCGGCTACCAGGTCTCCATGCTCCGCCCCGTCGAGGTCAGCATCTCCTTCGAGCGCTCGTCTGACGGCATGGACTGGATGTCGGAGATGCCCAGCGGCCAGGGAGCTTTTGTGGTTTGCCGCGACGGCGACCGCATCATCGTCGGCAAAACCGCCCTGCAGCTGCGCATCAGCGAGCCGGAATAGACTTCAGGGAACGTAGTACATCGGGTTGGGCAACTTGAAGACGGACTCTGAGTAGCCGCCTTCCAGGTCGCTGGCCTGATCCCCGACATTGACCAGAATGGTGTAACCCGCGTCGGTCAGGCGCTTGCGATGCTCGGCTTTGTAGAGGCCGGTTGCATTGTGATCGCCGTTGGGCTTCATGATCAGTTCTTGCCAGCCCTCAAAGCCCTCGCGGCCGAGGTTTTTCAACGTCGCCTCGCGCTCTTTCTCCGTGCGACCGGTAATGAAAAAGACGGCCACGTCATTCTTGCGGGCGTAGCGGAACAATTCCCTGGGTCCATTGAGGGCCGGAGCTTCGCCGCGCAGAATCCAGGCGCTCCATTCCTTAGGGATATAGCCGAAGTCGAACTCGTTGATGTGCGGGTAGTTGGAAAGCACAGTCTCGTCGATATCGAGCACAATGGCCGGCTTGTGTCCGCGAGCGCGAGCCAGATTCTGCTCCAGATAGACCTGGGCTTGCCCGGCGATGGCATCGATTTCCCGGTTATACTGGCCGCTCTTGTGGTAGTCCCGCATGCTCTCTTTGACCAGATACATGTTGGGAATGGTCAGATCACGGTGCAGGTCGGCGGGTTCGCAAAAGAGGGCCGAGGAAAGAAAAACCAGCAACCCCAGGGACTTCAACATGGACTTCATGGGGCTCCACTTCCGGCCAAACATTCTTCTGCCCTTCCTGCTTCGGGAAGGAGCAGGTGCCCAGGGAAGCCAAACTTTGTCATGTATGAAACTCACCAAATTTGCCGCTTTGCTGGCGATTTTCGGGACCACCCTGGCGGGGGCCGAAAACAGCTACAGCAACGCGCCGTCGGCCATTCCCACGCGCTACGTAAACGTCAAGAAAGCCAAGATCAGCTGGGTGCCGGTCTACCTCTACAGCTTTGGCGAAAGCGCGTTCCAGGAGTTGCCCGCGCGGACGGTCTGGGCTCCCATCAGGGACCCTCTCACCCAGGAAATGGTCAGCGCCCCCATCTCGCTGTCGCAGTTGCTCTGCGACAACGCGCGCTCCAACGACCTCGATCCCTTGATCCTGGAAATCCTGACCCGCCACGAATCCGGCTTCGACACCGAGGCCGTTTCGCCGGCCGGTGCGCGCGGCTTGATGCAGTTGATGCCGGAGACGGCCGCGGCCATGGGAGTGACCAACATCAATGACCCGGTGCAAAACGTGAGCGCGGGCACACGCTATCTGGCCCAGCAGTATCGGCGCTACGGCGAGCTGCAACTGGCGCTGGCCGCCTACAACGCCGGACCCAGCGCGGTGGACAATTTCGGCGGCATCCCGCCTTACGCGGAAACCCAGAATTACGTAGCCTCGATCAGCTCCGAGTACGTGCGTCGCCGGCGTCAGCGCCGTTAACTTCCGGCGGCCTTGTGAATGGCCGCCCGAATGCGCGGATAGCTGCCACAACGGCAGATGTTGCCCGACATGGCCTGGTTGATTTGCTCGTCGCTGGGCTTGGGCGTCTTGGCCAGCAGAGCGGCGGCGCTCATAATCTGGCCTGACTGACAATAGCCGCACTGGGGCACCGAAAGTTCGGCCCAGGCCTGCTGCAGCGGATGCTGTCCGTCCTTATCCAGACCTTCGATGGTGACCACGGGTTTGCCGCTCAGGGCCGAAACCGGCACACTGCACGAACGCACCGCCTGCCCATCTAAGTGGACGGTGCAGGCGCCGCACAGGGAGGCTCCGCAGCCGAACTTGGTGCCGGTCAGGCCAAAGTCTTCGCGCAGCACCCAGAGCAGCGGCTTGTCATCCTCGGCTTCCACTTCGCGAGGTTGACCGTTGACGGTAATGGTGAACTTGCTCATCTTTGCTCTCCTTAACCCAGGGAAAACGGCAGGCGGGTGATGCGTTTACCCGTCGCCGCGAAAATCGCGTTGGCCAGAGCCGGCGCCAGCGGAGGCACTCCCGGCTCGCCGGTGCCGGTCGGATCGGCCTTCGAATCCAGAATGTGAACCTCGATAGGCGGTGCGGCCGGAATGCGCAGCACCCTGTAGGCATCGAAGTTGCTCTGCTCGACTTCGCCGTCTTTCAAGGTGACGGCTTCGCCGGTCGCGGCCGAAAGGGCGTAGTTGATCCCGCTCTCCATTTGGGAGCGAATCTGGTCGGGGTTGACCGCGATACCACAGTCGACGGCGCACACCACTCGAGAAATCGCCGGCTTACCATCCTTCATCTCCAGGTCGACCACCTGGGCCACAAAGGAACCGAAGGACTCGTGCACGGCCACGCCACGGCCGCCCCCCTTGGGCGCTGGGCCGGCTTTCTCCATTACCAATTCCAGCACTCCGCGGCGACGCGAATCCTTGGGCAGCATGCCCAGACGGAACTGAACCGGGTCCTTCTTGGCCTGATGGGCCAGCGCGTCCACGAACGTCTCCATCACGAAGGCGTTGTAGGTGTGTCCCACCGAGCGCCACCACAGGGTGGGAATGCCGGCCTTGGCCATGTGCACTTCGACGCGAAAGTTGGGGATCTGATAATCGCTATTGGCGCTGCCCTCGACCGAAGTGGCGTCCACTCCGTCCTTGATCATCATGGCGAACGGAGAATCGGCCAGGAACGACTGCACCACCAGCCGGTGAAACAGGGCCAGCGGCTTGCCGTCCGCCGCCAACCCACCGCGCACCTGATGCACCGACATCGGACGGTAGCGGCCGCCGTGAAGGTCATCGGTGCGGTCCCACATCACCTTGATGGGAGTCTTCTCCTTGGCGACCTTGGCAATGGAACAGGCTTCGACCACGTAGTCGCTGTCCGGAGTCGCCCGGCGACCAAAGCTGCCGCCGCCAAAGACCGAATTGATGCGCACCTTTTCCTGGGAAATCCCCAACGTGGCGGCCGCACTGGCCTGGTCGACCGTCTGCAGCTGAGCTCCATAATAGAGGTCGGCTTCCCCGTTCTTGAAGTCGATCAGACAGCCGAGCGGCTCCATCGGAGCGTGGGCCAGGAAAGGAAACTCGTATTCCAGCTCCACCTTGTGAGCAGCCCCGGCCAACACCGCTTCGGCCTTGCCGTCGTTGCGGGCCACCGGACCCGGCTTCTTCAACTCTTTTTTGTAGTCTCTCAGCAGCTCAGGCGTGCCGCGTTTTTCGGCCGCGGAAAAATCCCACTCGGCCTGCAGCAGGCGCTTCGCCTTCTGAGCCGTCCAGAAGTCTTTGGCGATCACGGCCACACCACGCGGCACGGTGACGATCTCGAAAACGCCAGGGACCGCTTTAGCAGCCGCATCGTCGAGTTTCTTGAGCTTGCCGCCGAACTTCGGCGAGCGCAGCAGCACGGCGATGCGCATGCCCGGCAGAGTCTGGTCGATGGCAAACTGAGCCTGACCGTTGGATTTGACGGCGCCATCCAGGCGCGGCAGCGGCTGCCCGATGATGGTAAACTTGCTCGGGTCTTTCACCAGCACGTTCTCGGGCAGCGTCTGCTTGGCGGCGGCTGCCGCCAGAGCGCCAAAGCCACTGTTTTTTCCGCTCTTGTGGGAAATTCGGCCTTTGCTGACCTCGATCTCCGAAACCGGCACCTTCCATTCGGCGGCGGCCGCGGCCACCAGCAGGGCGCGCGCTCCGGCTCCGGCCAGACGCAGCTGTTTCCAGGAGTTGGCGATGGCCGAAGAGCCGCCGGTGCCCTGGATGCCCATCAGCGTGTTGGCGTATTTCTTGGCATCGGCCGGGGCAAACTCCCAGGCCATCTGACCCCAGTCGGCATCGAGTTCCTCGGCTACAATCGCGGTCAGTCCCGTAGAGCTGCCCTGGCCGAATTCCGAGTGCTTGACCACGACCGTGACCTTATCGTCAGAGCCAATTTTGACGAAATGATTCATCTCTTGCAGCTGAGCGGCTGGACTGGGAGTCTGGCTGCTGACGGGGGAAGCCGGAGTCGAAGGCGCGGATGGGTCCGCGGTGCAACCGACCACCAGGCCGGCGGTCCCCAGACCCAGCACCTTCAGAAAATCGCGACGGCTGGTTTGTGGCAGAAATTTCAACATACCCTCTAAGATGCGTAAGGGAAGGGTAGATTCCTCTCGGCCGGAATTGCCTAAAGATGCAAGGAACGGCGATTTTACTGGCTGCGGGCGCCTCCCGCCGCATGGGCTCCCCCAAAGCTCTGTTACCGTGGGGAACAGGCACTTTCGTACAGCACCTGTGTTCCCAACTGGACGGCCTGGATTTCGCGGCCCGAGGCGTCGTCACTCGGCCGGAACTGGCCAACCGTTTGAACGTCGATTGGCCCATCTGGATCAACCCGCTGCCGGATCGAGGAATGGTCTCCTCGCTGCAAACCGCTCTCCAGTTCGTGAGCCCCGATTGCCCCTGGGTGATGGTTTGCCTGGTCGATCAGCCCGCCATTTCCTCAGAGACCTTCCGAAAGATGGCCGCCCGGGCCGGGGAAACAGGCTGGACCTCACCCGTTTACCGCGGTCGACGGGGCCACCCGGTCGTCATTGGGCGCGAATGTTTCGCGGCCCTACGCGCGGCCGAAGCCGAGCAAAATCCGCGCGATGTGCTGTCTCGCTTCCCCCGCACTTTGGTGGAAGTCGACGATGCCGGCGTGGCTCAAGACTTCGATACTCCCGAGGAATGGCAGTCGTTCCAAAAGGCCAAGGTGGGCCGATGAATCAACCGGTGATGATAGCCGGAGCCGGCCCCGTCGGTCTTTTTCTGGCCGCTGAGCTGGCGCTGGCGGGGGTGCCCGTAGTGATCCTGGAGCAGGCCGAGGATCCGGCTTCGCCGCTCAAGCGTCTGCCTTTTGGCCGGCGTGGTCTGTGGACTACGACGCTGGAGGCGCTCTACCGGCGGGGCCTGCTCGACGTCCTGGTCGAGGCTCTGGGAGACCAGTCCACCGGCCCCGCCGACGCCCACTGGGCACGGGGCTCGCGCCGGCCGGGCGGCCATTTTGCCGGCATTCCCGTATTTGATGACGGCAGTGAGAGCCGACCCTGGCGACTGGCCGGACCGGCCGGAGACAGCCTGATGATCGATACGCTGACGCTGGAGCAAGTGCTGACTCGACGAGCCGAAGAACTGGGTGTGGAAATCCGCCGCGGTTTGGGCGTCACCGCGGTCGAAACCTCAGAGTCCGGAGTGCGCGTCCGGGCAGGCAGTCTGGCCTTCGAAACCCCCTGGCTGATCGGTTGCGATGGCGGGCGAAGCACGGTGCGCAAGAGCGCCGGTTTCCAATTTCAGGGGACCGAACCCGAATTTACTGGCTACTCGGTTCTGGTTGACCTAGACGACCCGGAAGGCCTTCCGCAGGGCCGCCACTACACACCCGCCGGAATGTTCACCTACGGCCACGCCGAGGGGCGACCGGCAGCCCTTTCGATGGCCGAGTTCGACGGTGGAGTCTATCATCGCGCTCAGCCGGTCACGCGCGAGCACGTCCAGGCGGTGCTGCGTCGAGTAACCGGCAGCCAGCTGGTGGTCAAGACGCTGCATCAGTCGACCACCTTTACCGATCGCGCCTTCCAGGTCAGCAGCTACCGCCAGGGCCGGGTGCTCCTGGCCGGCGACGCCGCCCACGTCCATTCTCCTCTGGGCGGGCAGGGGCTGAACCTGGCCATCGGGGACGCCATGAATTTGGGCTGGAAGCTGGCCGCCGTCTGCAAGGGCAAGGCAGACGCAGGCCTGCTGGACAGCTACGAACAGGAACGAATCCCGGTCGGAGCGGCGGTCCTGGACTGGTCGCGAGCCCAGGTGGCCCTGATGCGGCCCAGTCGGGCTTCGCGTGCCCTGGAAGCCATTCTCCGCGACCTGATCGCCACCCCCGACGGAGCTGCCTACTTCGCCGACCGGGTGCGGGGAGCGTCGCAGCGCTACGACCTGGGAGAGGAGCACCCGCTGGTGGGCCGCAGTTGCCCGGACTTCGAATTGCACGATGGGCTGCGCCTGGGACAGCATCTACGCAGTGGCCGAGGGCTGCTGCTCGATTTCGAAGGCGACCCACGGTTGGCGGAAATCGCCTCAGGACACCCCAACCTCGACTACCTGCCCCGCGACGCCCAGGACCGCCTGGGACTCACCGCGATGCTGATTCGACCCGATGGCATCGTGGCCTGGGTGGCTGCCGACGAGCCCCGACTCGAAGCGGCGGCTCGAGCGGCCGAACGCTGGTTTTAGGCGACGGGAGGCTGGAAGTCTTCCCCTCCCAGTTCGGCGAGCTGGATTCCGGGAACTCCGGGCTGACCGGCGTCTTGCCGACCCGCCGGGCTACCGGCCCCCAGAGCGCCGCCGGCTCCGCCGAGAGCGGCGGCCCCACCGCCCAGTTGTCCCCCGGCGCCTTCTTCTCGGGCAACCGTAATCGGCTTGGCCGGCTCCGATCCTGAGCCTTTGAGGGCTCTGCGGGCCGCGCTTTCGATACCGCCGTTGATCTCGACGCCTTCTTCGGCAATCTGGTTGTACAAACTGGCCAGAGCCTGCTGCTTTTCGCTAAGGCTTCCACCACCACCACCGACGGCACCGCCCCGAGTGCTTCCACCGCGAACGTTGGCGCCGCTACCCGTGGTGGGCCGGGCCGCGCCGCCCAGGTTGGTGGTACTGCCTCCGCCCTGAGTCGTCACCTGCCGGCTCGGGCCGGCGCCGGTCTGCGGGCGACCTTGAGTGCCCTTTTCTCCGCCCTTCATCGCCTCAATGTCGCCCGTGAGCTGCTGCAACTGGGCTTCGTAGTTCAGGCGCACCTCGCTGGCGCTGCCCTGCAGACCCATGCCGGCGCCCTGGGCTCCGCGCCCGACCTGGGCCTTGCGACCCTGCTGGGCTCGTTGCTGTTGCTGAGCTTTTTTCTGTTGCTCGGCCTTCTTCTGGTCGGCCCGCTTCTGCTCGTCGGTGCGCTTGTCGTTGGGGTCTTTCTTTTCCTGAGTCTTTTTGTCGTCGTGGCGCTCGGGCTTGCGCGTCTCCGGCTTCTGGCCCGGCTGTTGCGGGGCCCGCTGCACCTCACCCTGGGGAGGACGCGGTCCACCGGCCAGGGATCCGGGGTTGAAAGCGACCGGCGTGAACGCGGCGGGAGCGGCGGGCCGAAATACGGGGGGCGGAGTAAAGCTCTGCATCGGAGCCGGGGTCATCGGCGCAGCGCCCAGAGGAGCCCCTCCGGCAGCGGCCGGCGGGCGGAATCCGCCGCCCCCACCACCAAAGTTGCCGCCACCGCCGAAGTTCCCACCCCCACCGAAGCTGCTGCCGCCGCCACCGAAACCCGCGCCTCCGCCCATGGAGGCCCCGCCGATGCCCATGCTGCTGGTGAACTGCTGGCCGAGCGCCTGGCTCTGCTGGTTCATCTGCTGCATCATGGCCATCTGCTGCACCGACTGCATGGCCTGACCGGCCATACCGGCGGCCATCATTCCGGCCTGCATTTTCTGGTTCTGGGCGTTGGCTCCATTCATCTGGACATTGCGCCCCAACTCCTGAAGACGAGACACCAGACTCTGCTGGTTGTTCATATTGACGCCCAGGGCTTTCTCCACCTGACCGCGCGCCTGCATAATCTTCTCCAGCCGTGCCTGGCCCTGCTTGAGGCTGGCTTCGTTGGCCAGCTTCTTGGCCTGGGAGGCCAGCTTCTGAGCTTTCATTCCTTCTTTGGCCACCTGCGAAGTCTGGGCTTTGGCATCCATCGACTTGCCCATCCCTTGCATCTGCTTGCCGATGGCCTGCAGCATCTTGGCGATGCCTTTGAGCACCTGGGCCACCACTCGTAAGACCGCCGAGATGGCGGCGCCCACAAAGGGAATGGCGGCGCAGGCCGAGGCGGCCGCTTCCACCGACGTGGCGGCAGTGGTCAGGGCCGTTCCGGCCGCTTCCATGGCGGTGGCGATTCCCTGGAAAGTCTTGGACAAGCCCTTGAAAAGCATCTCTTTGGCCTGGAACCCCTGCTCCTTGAGGCCGAAGGTCTGCTCCATCTTGCCGAACTTCTGAACCATTCCGCCGATCTGTTTATTCTGAGAAAGCTGCGAAGTCTGCTCTTTGCCGATGGTCTGCATGCTCTGCATCAGGCCACCCTGGCTGGACTGCGAGTTGGTGAACATACCCATCAACGAGTCGACGTCCTTGACGCCCCCCACGTTGCCGATATTGACGTTGGGGATGGCGGGAGCGTTGAACTGGCCGTTGACTTTGATGACGTCGCCCACGTTGGTCTTGTTGTTGCCACCGGGGGACCAGTTGGAGAACTTTTCGGCCATGCCGCGCTCGTTGGCGGTGCTCTGAAAGGTGTCGTTGGCCTGCTGATGGCCGCGCGTACCGGACTGCGTGGCCGGCACCGAGGAAGCACGACCTTGCTTGATGGAGTCGAAGTGCTCCTGCTTGATCTTCTTCTTGGCCTTGCGGTTCTTGCGCGCTTTGTGCAACTGCGCTTCGGCGTTGTCAAAACTCTTGTCGGTTCGTTCGGTGGTCCCCATGTCCACGGGTGGTAATTCGAAGGCCATACTCTGCTCCAGGTGTGTGTTTAGAAATCTATCACCCGATTTCAGGAAAAGTTAAGGCGGTTTTTAAGCAACGAAATCGCAACAAAACGGGCTGCGCCATGACTTACGGTGAGGATGGTCTTCACGCATTCAAACAGACCGGCCCAAGCCGGCGCCAAATTCGGAGGAGTGTCATGCAAGTTAAGGCTCAACAGCTACCCACCTGGAACGTGAAATACCGCCTGCCCATGAAAGGGCAGCAGCCTCCCCAACCGGAGCAACCGAAAGGCCCGGGCCCTCTCAAACAGGCCCTGGATTACTCCGGCGAGCGCCTGCTCGACCTGAGCTACGCCGCCTCGGCCCTGCCCAAATTCATCTATCCCACCGTGGTGGGAACCCCCGAGCAAGAAGCCATGACCTGGGCCGCCCTCGACAATCTGCCCATGCATGAAGCCGTCCGACCGGTGTCCATCGAGACCCTGCCCAGCTTCAAAGAAGGCCCCAACCTGCTGGGCATCAACCGCGTGGCCATCGGCCGCATCCACATCAACGCGGGCGGCTACGACATGGAATACGCCAGCCAGTTCAAAGAGACCGTTACCCATGAGGTCGGACACTCCAACGACTACAAGTCCGGAATCTTCTCCATGGTGACTCGCCAGCACGGCAGCGCCCACGCCCCCTTCGGCCAACCCGGTTTCGTCAGTGAATACTCGGAAACGCAACCGGCCGAGGACTTCGCCGAAAGCTTCAAAGTGCATCACACGCGGCCCAGCGAACTGCAGGCCGTCAACCCGGCCAAGGCTGAGGTGATGCGCAAGTTGGACCAGCCCAGTTTCCTGGAAAAGCTGGTCGACCGGCCCGCCTATCGGGAAACCGGCAAATACATCGCCCAAGGATTCCACTCGCTGCCGCTGGCGCGCTCGGGTCTGGAACTGGCCCGCCAGGTGACGGTCGCCAACCTGACCATTTACGGCGGGTCGGACGCCATTCAGGGAATCGTCAAAGGCGACTGGGATCGGGCCGCTGCCGGCCTGCTTAACGCAGGAGCGGGCGCCGGACTGGCCATGGCTCCCACCGTGCCCTGGCTGGGCGTGGCCGCCACGGCTGCACTGGGCGCCAACCGCGGCCTCCGCCTGGCCGAAGAGCAGGGAGCCACCGCAGCCCAGAAAGCGGCCGCCGGCACGGCGGGCGCAATCGGCGGAACGGTCGGGGGCTTTGTCGCCCCGCTGGCGCTGGTGCAGGCGGGTTATTCGCTGGCCGGTCCCGTGGGTGGCGCCGTGGGCTTCGCGGTCGGCGGTCTCTTCGGTGGCTACTACGGCGGGAAGCTGGCGGCCCAGGCCGCACTTTCGCTGACCAAGCCCTAAAGCGTATGCCTCTGGTCGCTCACCTCAATCTGGACACCTTCGCGGAAATGCGCCGCGAAGGTGAGGCCATTTTGACGGTGGAGCAGGCCCTGCGTCAGGACATCCGCGAGTTGCACGTCGGCTTCCTCAACATGATGCCCGACGCCGCTCTGCGCACCACCGAGCGGCAGTTCTTCCAGCTCCTGGGCGGCTGCAATCAGATCGTCCAGATCTATGTCCATCCGTTTTCCATCGGCGGCCTGGAGCGCAGCTCGGAAACTCAGGAATACATCCGCCAACGGTACGAAACCTTCGAGCAGGTGCGCGAAGTCGGCATGGACGCGCTGATCATCACGGGTGCTAATGTGGCCAATCCCAACTTGAGCAATGAGCCGCTCTGGGAGCCGCTGCAACAGGTCATCGCCTGGGCCGAGCAGGAGGTGACCTCGATTCTGTGCAGTTGCCTGGCCACTCACGCCCTGCTCAAGAGCCTCTATGGCATCGACCGCAGGCCTTTGGCACGCAAACGCTGGGGAGTCTATCCCCATCGCTGCGCCCGTCGTCACCACCCCCTGCTGCGCAACATCAACACTCGTTTCGACGTCCCCCACTCGCGCAACAACGAGGTGACCCGGGAACAACTGGAAACGGCCGGGCTTCAAGTGTTGATTGAGAGTTTGGACGGCGACGTGCACGTGGCCGTCAGTCCCGATGGGCTGCGCCTGGTCTTCTTCCAGGGCCACCCCGAGTATGACTACAACAGCCTCTTCAAGGAATACAAGCGCGAGGTCTTGCGCTACCGCCACGGCCAGCGAGCGGAGCCCCCACCTCTGCCGGAGAACTATTTCGCCGAACCGGAGACCGGTCTGGCTCTGCAGTTTCCCCTACCCGAGGAGCAAATCGAGGCCGGCCTGGACAACACCTGGGGCGATACCGGCAAAGCCATCTTCAACAACTGGCTGGGACTGGTGTATCGCCTCACCCACGTCGACCGCCATAAGCCATTCGTCGATGGCGTCGACCCGGCCCACCCGCTCGATCAGTAGCTACGAGTCCACAGATGGGCGATGCGCCGCCGATTGTTCGGCATGCCCTTGGTCAGCTTCTTCAGATAATCCTGATCGTAGGTCAAACCGACGTTCTCCGTCTGGGCGATGTTAACGCTACCGGCACGGGCTACCACCGCACCCTGGAGCTGCAGAGATTCCAGCTTGTCGTCGGTCCCCTGCCAGACCAGATTTCCATTCTCGGTGACCACTTTCACGCCGCCGTGGATGTTCACGTCATTGTTGGCGTAGATCAGGCCCTTGAGTTCGACCTTTCGATTGCTTCCGCCATAGATGTTCACGTTCTCGCCGTAAAGCACGACGCCCGACGTCTTGTCGGCCTCGACGTTGGTCTCCTCGCCGGTTTTCTTATTGGGATTGCACATCAGATTGATGTCGCCGTCAGCCACCATCGCGCCACCACCGGTCAACGTCCCTTGAACGCTGATGGACCCACCCATAGAACGGATAACACCGGTGGAAGACTCATCGCTCTTGAGCTTGATGGTGGGGAAAACCCCGTCCAACTTGGAGGTGATGCGCAGATCGCCTTGCACCTGAATCGCGGAGTTGTCGGCCACGAAGGCGTTGTTCTCGAAGTCGAAGGTCATGGCAGCCTTCCAGTCGCTGGTGGAGCCAAGCCTCACGATCCCTTCCAGGTCGGAGCGGTAGGACTGAACGCCCCAGCCTTCCGGAAGGATGAGCTGTTCACCAATCTTCCGTCCGTCATACCAGACGATCTTATCCTTGCCCGAGTCGGGCGGAGGAGTGTAGGAGACCGTCTTGACGTAGGCACTTTCGACTCCGTCTTCCCCGATCCACGAGACCTTGGAAAGGTCGACACTGTAGGTTCCCGGTAACATGTGTCCCCCACTCTGAGCGCCTTTGGTTTCTCCGGCTTTGAAGACGCTCAGGTCGGCGGGGGTCAGTTTGTAAATATCGTGATTGATGCGAGACTTGGGAGCCAGCACTCCCTTCGAGGCCAGCGAGGCATCCGCCAATCGCTTTCCTTCCAGCGCATTGGGGTTGCCGGCCGAGAAGATGTCTCCCTTGGCCCAAATCACGCCCTGGGTTCCGCCATCGTCCTTGTGCAATTCGGTATGGCCGGAACCGTTGGCGAAACTATTCAACTGGATGTCGCCATTCGAGCGGAGCCAGTTGCGGGAGCGGTCTTTGCTGAAAATATTGATGGCGCTGTTGCTCGAAAGCTGCACCAGCTTGTTGGCTGTGACCGAGGCATCAAATAGCGGCTCGCCACGATAGAGCACATCGCAGTTGGAGGTAAAAGAACCCGAGCGGCCCGATACGCGAATCAGCACGGCGTCCGCCGGCACGGCGGGTCCGGAGCCTTTCTCGCCCGCCGCCTGATCCAGTCGATTGTAGATGGTGGCGGTAAAGGAAGGCTCGCGACCGGTGCCTGCCTCGTCGAGCAAAACGCCCGCCAGCTGGGCCTGAGCGCCGCCTTTAACGTGCTGAACGCGCATCCCGCCGCCTTCCAACTTGATCTCGGCATTGTCACCGAAGGCGGAACGTCCGAAGGTCTGGTCCATCTCAAGCTGATAGTAGATGAACTGAATGGCGCTGCTGGTGACCAGGTCCGCCTCGCGCTGCCGCTGGCTGGCACCTAGACTGGTGAAGTTGGCCGAGTTGGCGATCACGAAAGCGCCTGTCATCATGACCACGACCGAGGCCACCGTTAAAACGATCACCAGTGCGATACCGCGCTTCTTCACGCCTGTTCCTCCTTGATTATGCTACAGCCGGGGATTGGTGTTGGCAGGGTCGACGGTCGTTTCAATTTCGAGAATCTCGACCAGGGACCTTCCCCCCATCTGTTGACGGCCGACCTTGGAACGGAGCTTCAGGTGCAGTCGCACCAGTTGATTCGCCGGGTCCAACACCGCTCCGAACTCCATGATCTGATCGGACAGGACTCGCACGTTGCTGGCCAGCAGATCGGGATTGCTCAGACTCAGGTCGCTGGGAGACAGCGGCCTAGGAATGCCCAAAGTGTCGCGGGACGGGTCCCGCAAGAGCATACGCACCATTTTGCCGTCCGGCGAATCCTGGGTAGCAAAATAGCAGACGAAGCAGTCCCAAATCGGCAGCCCCGAAACGTTGTCGTAGCTGTCGTCATCCTGAGAATTCCGCAGTCCGTTCATACACAGACCGTCTCGCTGGACGGTGGCCGCGGGGCTGGGATTGGGAGGCTTGAGCGGGATATTGTCGGCCGTGACCGAGACCGTGCTGACCGATTGAAAGCTCGAGTTCTGCAGGTCTTTCCGAAGCGGGGTCAGCACTCGGCGCAGGTCGCCCTGCAGGTCGAGGCGATTGCCTCCGACCTTGAACCCGGTCACTCCCACCTCGAACACGGCGAAGACCATCAACACCAGGCCGCCCATGACCGCAATTGTGATCAAGGACTCCAGCAGCGTGAAGCCTCTACGAATCATCGGAAGCTCTCGACGAACACAACACGAGCCAGGTGCACTTGCAGTTTACCGTAGTCGCGGCGATTGGGTGTGGCCTCAAGATTGTTCGGATTGCTGGGCCACCAGTAGACGTCGACGTCGAGGCGGTAGAGAGCTCCCATCAAGCCCTTGGTGTCGTCGATCTGCTTGGACTTCAGACGGTAGTAGAAGGTCGTGCTCGAACCCGGATCGCGGGTCTGAAGATTCTCCTGACTGGAGGCATCTTTCCAACTCGCCGGAGAGGCGCCGGCATACTCGTCCAAGAGTCGACTGGCCACTTCGAGGGCCACACTCTGATCGGCGCTTTTGCTGGAACTGGTGGTCAGGCGCACGAACAATCCGATCACAACGACCGCAATGACGGCTAGAAATCCGATAGCAACGACAAGTTCAGCAACAGTGAAGGCAGAACGCCTGGGGACCATGGCTGGTCTACTTCGGAAGTGACCGCAGAAGACCTACCCCTGTGCGAGAAGAGAGACCTTTCGATACGCCGCCACCAGGGTTGACGCGGTTGTTTCGACTTCTTGATCGGTCGTCAGTCGCCCCAGGCTGAGACGCACCGCACCTTTTCCCACTTCGGGGTCAACGCCCAGAGCGGCCAGTACGTGAGACAAACGCACTACGCCATCGTGACAGGCCGGTCCGGTGGAGGCTGCCAATTGCGGACACTCTTGCAGCAGAGCGGCTCCCGTGGTGCCCCGAAAGTTGACGCTCAGAGTGTTCGGCAATCGCTGCTCGGGATGCCCGTTGATCAGGACGCGCTCTCCCAATTCGTTCTGCAGGCGCTGCTGAAGCTCGTCCCGCAGTCGTCGCATCCGGGCGCCGTCTTCGCGCCAGCGCCGTCCGGCCAGCTCACAAGCGGCTCCCAGAGCGACCGCCAACGCCACATTCTCGGTGCCGCTGCGTTGACCGCGTTCCTGACCGGCTCCCAGGATATACGGATCCATCCGCACGCCCTTGCGCACATAGAGAGCCCCTATGCCCTTGGGCGCGTAGAGTTTGTGACCGGCAAGGGTCAAAAAGTCCACCCCCCAGGCCTGCACGTCCACTTCCACCTTGCCCAGACTCTGGGCCGCGTCGCTGTGAAAAAGGGCTCCAGCCTGACGGGCGCGAGCCGCCAGCTCGGCGATGGGCTGCAAGGTGCCGACTTCATTGTTGGAGTGCATGATGCTGACCAGGCCGGCCGCCACTCCGTCCAGCTGCTCCGGCCGCACGCAGCCGTGCGCGTCAACCGGAAGCTTGCGCACCGTGCCGATTCCCTGAGCCTCGAGCCGCTCACAGGCGCGCAACACGCTGGGGTGCTCGATGGTGGTGGTCACCATTTGCGTGGGAGCCAGCCCCAGCACCACCCAGTTGTTGGCCTCCGTGGCCCCGGAGGTGAAGTAGATCTCCTCTGGACTGGCGTTGATCAGCTCGGCCACCTGCTCTCGAGCCCTGTCCAGTCCAGCTCTGGCCTTCTGGCCCAATGGGCTTTTGGTGGAAGGGTTGCCGTAGTGGTCGCGCAGGTAGGGAAGCATGACTTCAACCACCTCGGCGTCGACCGGAGTGGTTCCATTGTAGTCCAGGTAAATCAGATTCATCGAGCCGCCTTCGACCTTGAGTCGAAGAGTTCCGGCCGAGAGGTAGAGGTCACTTCTGAGCGGAATAGCGCGCCCTATGTTTGTGGTTTTTGTTGTACCTTTTCTCCGCGGTGACGTGGAGCTTTTTCTACGAGCCATGCTCAACTTTGGCGTTCAACTGGCGGTCGTCTCGCAGGACCCGCTCGACCGCATCGACGAGAGCCTGCATCACCGCCTGGCTTTCTGGCGAGTCAACAATTCCACCGACACCGAAGAACTGATCTGGGCCGCCCGTGGCCTGCAGTCCCAGTTCGGTCGCATCGAGCGCATCTTCAGCTACAACGAGCAGGTCCAGGTGCCCGTGGCCGAAGTGCGGGCCCGCCTGGACATCGCCGGCATCCAGCCCGACGTGGCCCTCAACTTTCGCGACAAGGGCCGCATGAAAGAGCGCTTGCGCAGCCAGGGGTTACCCTGCGCGCGCTCCGTGGCGGCCGTCTCTCCCGAACAGGTCTGGGAGTTTGTCGAACTGGTCGGCTTTCCCATTATCGTCAAGCCCGTCGACGGAGCCGCCTCCCAGTCCACCTACCGGGTTGAAAGTGGTGAGGATCTGCACTCGCTACTCCAGATCAACCAGCCATCCTGGGGCCACCCGCTGCAGATCGAAGAGTTCGTAACCGGCCAGGAGCATTCGTTCGAAACGGCCACCGTCAACGGCCGGCATCTCTGGCACTCGCTGACCCGCTACAATCCGACTCCCCTGGACGTGATGCGCAATCCCTGGATTCAGTGGCGCATGATTGTGCCTCGCGAAATCGATGATCCCATGTACAACGACATTCGCGAAGTGGGAGAGCGGGCTCTCGACGTGCTTGGCATGGAAACCGGCTTCTCCCACATGGAGTGGTTCCGGCGCAAAGACGGCAGCATCGCCATCGGCGAGGTAGGCTGCCGACCGCCGGGCTCTCAGATCTTCACCAGCATGAACTGGGCCAACGACTTCGACCTTTACGTCGAGTGGTGCCGCCTGATGATCTTCGATCAGTTCAACCCGCCCGCGGAGCGCAAGTATGCCGTGGGCACGGCCTTTCTACGCGGACTCGGCGGCGGCTACGTGAAAAGCGTGCACGGCCTGGACTATGTCATGCGTCAGCTGGGCGACCAGCTGGTCGAATGGAAGACCCCCGAAGTCGGCCAACCCGCCGGCATCACCTACGAGGGCGAAGGCTACGTCATGGTCCGCCACCCCGAAACCGCCGCCGTCGAAGAAGCCCTAGAGCTGATCGTCAACAACGTCCGCGTCGAACTCAACCGCTAGGGAGAGAGGGAGAGGTTTGGGGGGAGATGGAGAGAGCGCCGCTTAGGCGAAGGCCTCTCCCCCTCTCCAACTTCTTCCCACCTCTCCAGATCCGGTGACGTAGTTGAAGGCAAGTTCGAGGGAGTCGGGGGAGACGTCGAGCTCGGGGTGCTGGCGAATCCAGCTGGAGAAGTCCTGGGGGAAGCCCTGGGGGGACATTTCCTTCAGGTAGTTCTCGAAGGCGATCAACTTGTAGTAGCGATACAGGTAATCTTTGCCGGCCGACAGACTTTCTTCGGCCACGGCGCGCTGGGGCGCGGTCTCGGATTTGTCTTTGAGCTTGGCGATGGCGGTGCGCAGATTCTGCACCTCGCCTGACTGATCGATGACCGCGTCGAGAGCGGCTTTGGACTCGGGGCCGCCCTGGAGCTGTCCGATCAAGCCGAGCACGGCTTTAAAGTTCCCCTGCTCGAAGCGATTGGTTCCCTGGGGGGCGCCGCTAGGAGCGGGAGCCTGCACGCCGCGGAACAATTGTCCGACCACCATTCCGGTAGTGGTGCGGCCGCGGCCCGCGTGGCAATTGAACACCAGCGGGCTTTCGGGATTGGTGGCCCGCAAACGTGCCACCAGAGCGTCGAAGTCCTGGTTTTCCGGAGCTTTCTCGTCGCTGATGGGAATGCGTGCGTAATCGACCTTGTAACCCTGAGCCTTCAGGTCTTGAAATACCTCGGCCGGAGTCTGCACGTCGCCGGGCTTGAGCTCCACCCACTTGCCCACGACGCTGCCGTCAGGGTTCTCCTCGGCCACCAGAAAACGTCCGCCGTGCTGGCGAGCTTCCTCGAGAATCTCGCGCTTGAGGGTCTCTTCGCGCCCCTCCACGGTGGCCGTACTGGCGCCGGGATCAGCCAGATTGGTGGTCGGGTGGTGAATATCGCGCGGCGTATAGGAGCGGCCCTGGATGTAGATGGCCGGCTCTTCTCGCAGCGTGGTCCAGGTCACGGTCGGACCAGTGCCGTTGGGTCCGGCGTGCAGCTCGTTGAGAACCGAGCGCAATCCCTGGACGGTAGGCTGGGCTACGCCATACACATTGGTGCCGGGCACCTGGCGGAAATTCGGCGCGCCATCCAGCAGCGGCTGAGCATTGGCACCCTGTTGCAGGGTCGCTTTGTGCATACCCGGGTAGCTGTCCGCCTTGATCATGCGGTCCTGACTGAGGACCTCGCCGTGGCGGGCGTGCACGACCACCTGAGTGGTTAAATCGGCAATCGGATTCGACTGGGGGTTGGCCTGGATCTGCACCTGAGCGGTGGGCTCGGCGGCGGCGGGAGCGGCCCCCATGAAGAGCGAGGCCATGGAACCCAGCGCGCCGATCAAAGAGATGGCGACCAGCGCAGCTTGCGGAGGTCCGATTCGAGAGGACGTTTTCTGTGCCGGCAGGTCGGGAGACACCGGCAGCGAGGGAGCCAAAGAGTCCGTCGGGGTGGTTTCTTCCGTCTTGGCGGTGCGTCGCAGCGGCGTCAGCTGCTGCAGTCGTTGAATCGGACCAATTTCCATAGCCAACAGTGTTTCTCCATCGTCGCCCCATCGTCCCCCCGGTGTACGTTTACGGAATCACACAGACGGGGACAGGGAGGCTATGTTCGAGAGCCTGACCATCACCACAATCCTATTCATTCTGTTCTTCTTTTGGCAAAACAAGAGATTGGGATTGACCGCCGAGGTACCGCTGGACCCGAACAATCGGGTGCACTACTTTGCCAGCGAATGCCTGACCACGCTCAAGAATCTGCTGCCTCACTGTAGCGTTCGCGAGATCGGAGCGAACGAACTCAGCTTCGTAAGTCGAGACTCAGAGCTGGTCCAGAAACTCTACGTGAAGGACGGCCAGCTCTGGCTTCAAAAGGGCGAAGCACGCGACAGCGCTCTGAACCAGCTCGGTCCCGAGGGGATGGTGCACTTCGAGAAAGCCTCGGAAACGGGCCTGATCGTCACGGTGGAGGCGAAGACCACCGAAGCCTCCCACAAACTGAGCGTGCGCCTGGAAGTGACCTACTCCTGAGCGTCGGCCAGCATCTGGCGAATTAAACGCGCGCGAACCACATCACGTTCGCCCGGGGCCAGTTCGTGGCCCGATTCCATCTGCAGACCGGCCGGACGAATCCGCACCAGCATTTCGTTGAGCAGAGCGATGGGTATGCTGGGAATCAGGCTTAAATCCACTCCCAGGCGCAGCATCGAGAGATGCTGCATCGCCTCGTTCGACTCCAGAATGCGGGCTTCGCGCAGAATGGCCAGGCTGCGCCAGCAGCGATCTTCGACGACCAGGCGTTGATCGCTGATCAACTGGCGGCGAGCCGAGCACTCATACTGAATGATCTGTTCACAGACGGCATTGATTTTGGCCACGATCTCTTCCTCAGAGGGTCCCAGCGTCACCTGATTGCTCACCTGCACCAGGTGTCCGGCCGACTGCGTGCCTTCGCCATACAGTCCGCGCACGGTCAAGCCGAGCTGACTGACTTGCTGAAAGATATTCTCGAGAGCGTTGATCCAGGCCAGTCCGGGCAAGTGCAGCATGGCCGAGGCTCGCAGACCAGTGCCGGCGTTGGATGGACAGGCGGTTAAGTAACCGAACTGCTCGTCGAAGGCAAAGGAAAGAGTTTGAGACAAAAACCCCTCGACTTCAGCCGCCTGCTTCCAAGCCTGGTCAAACTGGAGTCCGGGCACCAGACACTGCAGCCGCAGGTGGTCCTCTTCGTTGCACATCAGGGCGATGCGAGAATCAGGTGACAGAACCAGGCTGCGCGGCCTGGTGCTGGAGGCAAAGGCCGGACTGATCAAGTGCCTCTCGACCAGAAGATGAGCCTCTACCGGATGAACCCGGTTCATGTCAAGCACCGTGTAGTCTGGCAGCTGACTGGCCCGATCCGTGATCAGAGTGAGCACGTCAGCCAGGGACCCCGGCCGACAGGAAGGCGGGAAAGGATAGCCTTCCAGATTGCGGGCCAGGCGGATGCGGCTGGAAAGCACCACTCCCTGTTGCGGTCCCATCTCACCCAGCCAGGCGCACTGCAGATCTTTCACGAGTTGCCCTCCTGCAGCTTACGCAACTGATCGCGAAGTTCGGCGGCATCTTCGAAGCGCTCTTCGGAAACGGCCTGATCCAGTTGTTCGCGTAAAGTTTCCACCTTTGGCTTCTCGGGTCCGGCCGGACGGGCGGGATGGCGCCCCCGGTGCTCGGTGTGACCGTGCAACCGGCTCATGGTGGCCGCCAGAGCGCCGCGGAAGTGGCGATAGCACTCCGGACATCCCAGGTGCGATTGTTGCTGCAGCTGCTGCCAACTGATATGGCAGCCCGGACAAGACTGTTGAGCCGGCAAGTTGGGCTGCATGAGAGCAGGCAACAACATCTTCTGCAGGGTGCCGAAGACCTGCACCTGGGTGGCGCAGACCTCGCAGAACGCGTGGGGCTGACCCCATTGGTCGTGCACTGTCCGATTGGCGGGTCGCATCTGGCAGCGTTGGCAGTACATAGGAAGTGGGTTTGGGAAAACCGGCCCGCGTCCCTTTCGCAGCAAACTTTTTACATGCCGGCAACAAAATTTGCCCCTGACTAACTCCTGTGTAAGCGCCTGTACCTAGAATAGGACTATGAACTACCGACTGAATGAATGCCCGGGAGCAGTGATGCTCTCTCCCCGTCTGGTGACGGAAAACCCCTCGGCCGGGTTCCTGGTACAGGGCTCGCAGAACCAGCAAGGCTTTGCTGCCCCCTCGGCCGCGCCCATCAGCCAATCGGTTTTCTACACGCCGCCGCTGCGCAAGGATTAATCCTTTCTAGATATTTACTGACGCGACGGCTACAGAACCGGCAACAAATGGCTCGAATTTGGTAAGAATCCGCCACTAAGCTATATCCATAACCCACACCACACGAGGTAACAGTTATGGATATGAAGATTTCCAGCGCGGCTGCGGCCGGCGCTTTCACCCCCACCAAAATCGGAATGATCAAGCAAGATCCCAGCGTCAGCGACGTTCCGATGGAAATCGTCACTCTGGGCGTCAGCCGCGGCGACAAGCCGGCCACCAAAGACTACGCCGTCACCGACAGCGTCAAGGCCAACGCCGACGGCAACTATGTGCTCGACCCCAAGACCGACCCCACCGGCTTCGCCTCGGTCAACGTGCTGGCCAACCTGCAGACCGGCTTTGACACCTTCCTCCCCTACTGCGACGCCGACAAGACTCCGGCCACCTGGTGGACGCTCGGCCCCAAGCAGCTCAACATCTACGCCTTTGACCGCAAAGATGAGCCCAACGCCTTTTTCAACCCGATGCCCTTCGTGGACCACGGCCACATCGTCAAGGCCGGCACTCACTTCGGCGTGTTCAACGACCCGGTGACCAAGGAAACCATTTACGCCGCCCACTCGGGCGAAGTCACCGGCCACGAAGGTGGTCCCGGTCACGCCACCCTGCACCGCTTCCGCCCCAACTACATGCGCTCGGCCAACTCCGAGGTGCGCGCCTACCACGAAGCCTTCGGCGACGTCTCGGCCATGCTCACCCAGCTGAAAAACCCGGCCGTGCTCGATGCGGTGGCTCGCCAGACCAATGGCGACCTGAGCAAACACAACGCCATTTCCGACCTGGGCGAGCAGTTCGGCGTGGCCATCAACAACTACGTGGTGGCTCAGGGCGGTCCCAAGGATTATACCGGCGGCGGCTTCGTGCGCACGGCCATCAACGACCTGAAGTGGGCAGATCCGTCCACTCTACCGGATCGTCCCGACCCCAAGCATCCCGAGCAACTCTCCTCGGAAGCTCACGACTTCTCCCGTCTCTGGACGGGCGCTGTCTACAGCATCCTGGGTCAGGCCGTCAAAGATCGCATGGCCAACGGAGAAGACGCCAAATCGGCCATCGGCAACGCCAACGAAGACCTGCTCAAGATTTACGGCAAGCTGACCTCGAATACGTCTCCCGAAGGCGATTTCGGCTTTGCCGACATGGCTCGCGCTATGGTCAAAGCCGATTCGCTGGTGGGCACCAAGCTCGGTCCCATCATCACCGCCGAGATGACCCGCCGGGAAATCTTGCCCCAGAGCATGGGCCTGCGCGACGACGAAGATCTCACGTTGCCCAGCGGCTCCTATGACGTCAACTTCAGCTTCAGCGGCAAAGAAGACGCCTTCAAGGGCACGCAACTGGAAAATCTGGGCGGCTTCTCGATGACCGCACCTCAAAGCGGACAGCCCTCGCGCAGCCTGCTCGAGGACGACCACAGCGAGGCCAAGAGCACCCTGGCCAGCGACATCGCCCGCCTGGCCCGTCAAGGCAAAGTGCTCTTCACCACCCCCGACCAGAAGCCGGCCGACATCGGCATGTTCGACAAGGACAACGAGCCTTACGCCGCTCAGGTGACCTGGGTCAATGGCCAGGCTCGCATTGAGCCGGTCATGATTATGGGCTAAGTAAATCCCGACTAAAAGGGACGTCCTGAATGGGCGTCCCTTTTTGTTTTTCCGCTTCTAACATTCGCTCAGGGGAGAACTCGCCGCGGCTGCTAATTAGTTAGATATGAAGCAAGCAAAAGGGCGTGGGGTCGCCCTTGTAGGGGTGTTGCTGCTCATGGTCACGCTCAGCATGTTAGCGGGAGCTTTGGTGACCGTGCATCGTGGCCATTGGGCTCTGGCTCGCGGCCAGGACCAGCGCATTGTGGCTCATCAGTGCTGCCTGAGCGCTGTGGACTACGCCCGCGATCGCCTGCAGGCCGAACCGGCCTGGGGAACGGGCGCCTTCGGCGGCAGCAGCCTGCGCCTGGAAATTCCCGGTCAACTGCGAGCCCGCGAACAGGGTAGCGACCCGGCCAGCAATCGTCTGGAACTGGAACTGCCGGCCGAGGATGGCCGGGCCACTCTTCAGGTAGTCAACAATTTGGCCGGGTCGGACGCGGTCGACCCACCCTTCCCCACCTGGCGCAACCTGAGAGTGCCGGCCCACAGCGCTCTGCTGGTCGTCGTCGGTCGCAACGGCTCGCAGTCCCGTCGCGTCGAGGTCTTGCTGCACCGGCGTCCGCCCCTGGACGGGGGGCTGTACAGCGGTCAAGATCTGGCCATGATCCCCAACAGCAGCGGTCCGGAAGCGGTCAGCTGTGAATTTGATGGCGAAGACGCCACCAAAAACAAGCTGCGGGCGCGCGGCAAAGTCTATCTACCTGGAGAAGCCCGTTTCCTGCGCCGGGGCGCCGCCACTGGCCGCGGGGACGTGCGCATCGGGGCCACTCTGGCGGTCGACGCCAACGGCAACTTTGCCGACCCGAGCGACGGCCTCTCGCTGGCCAACAACCCGGGGCAGCAGGCGGCCATGGAAACGCAACTGGGGGCCAGCCTCAACGTGGGACCAGTCCCCCAACTGCGCCTGGACGCTTCCGATTTGATTCGGTCCAGTGGCACCGTGCATCCACTCCCGGCCGGCAAATACACCTTCGTGGCCCCCGGTAAGGTGGAGTTCCAATCTGCTTCGGGCGGGCCCAGCACCACCTACGAAGACGCCATCTACGACGGGGGGGCCAGCTCCGGCACGCCCGGTCAGATGGTCGCTTCCCTTTCGGGGCGCAAGTTCATGCTGCAGGGCCAGGTGGAGAGCAACGGTGCTCTGGAGTTCGATTCCGCCGGGGGATTGTCGCAGGCGGAACTGGCCCTTGGCTACAGTCCGCTCAGTGGCGGTATCGACGAACCGGGCAAGCAGAGCTCTTTGCGCCTGCACGGTGACCTCAAGGTGCGTGGCCACGTGGTCGGTCAAGGTTCGGTCGCAGCCCTGCAGTCGGGCGGCAGCGGGGGCAATATCACCGTCAGCGGGCGCAGCACCCTGTCCAGTGCGGCCAATAGCGGCCTGGCTCTTTACAGCGAGGGCAACCTGCAGATGCGCCCCAGCGAGAACACGGGCGACGTTACCCTGGCCGCCGACTTTGAAGCCTTGCGTCTGGGCATGACGGACCCGACCACCAGCAACCCCAACCTGCTCCCGGTCATGGATACCTTTGAGACACTCAATGACTCTGGCCGCGAAGGTCTGCTGGGCGTAGACGATTGGCGCGAACCCGGTCCGGGCACGGCCAAGGTGCGCGACGCGCAAATTTCCACCAGCGATTACCAGAGTCGGGTGCAGCCTCTCATTCCTAACTGGCCGCTGAAGACCCCCGGAGGCGTCAACGATGTGCCGCCGGCAGCACTGAGCTATGTGGAGAACTGCCTGACGGCCAACGGCGAGGAATTTCAAGGCGGCATGACAATCGGCCGGCATTCGCGCCTCATGGCCTTTCTGCGCTCTGTGGACGACGGCCACCCCGAACCCGGATGGCTGATACAGGTCGCCGGCACCTCCGGGCTCGGTTCGCCCTACGAGAAATACAACGGACTGAACAAAGGCAACCTGACCAATCTGCTGTTCCGGGCCGGCCAGGACGCTCGCCTGCAGGGACACAGCCCCAGCCAGTGGCTGAATCAGGCCGGCAACTTCTACCAGCAGAAAGACCGCCGTGACATCGACTGGCGCGGACTGGTCTATGCCAAAGGCAAGCTCTGGGGACAGGGCAACAAGCACATCGACGTGGTGGGGGCGTTGGGAAGCGAGATGGGCTCGCTGATTTTCGACGGATTCACCCGCTCCAAAATCAAGTTCCACTACAGCGAATTGAACCCGGTCTTCCAGGAGTCGAGCCTACGTCTCGAGGGCTACGCCTGGTACGTGGATTGAGAAGCACCCGCGGTCTGACGCTGGCCGAATTGCTGCTGGCCTTCCTCTTGATCACCATCGTCGGGCTATTGATGGGCGGCCTCTTCCTGCAACTCTTGCAGGGCAGCGCCAAGCGCTCCGATTTGACGGTCGGCCAAGTCTTCGCCGAAGCCACCCTCGAGGAGGTGGTGCAGGCCGGTCTCTATGGGGCTAACAGCGGCCGGCTGGAGCAGGGCCTCTACAGTCACGACCTGGAGTCACGCACTCAGTTCTTCTATCAGGTCACCTCCACCGAATCGGCCTGTCCCCCGCCCAGCACCAAACGGGGCTATCTACTGCGGATCGAGGTCTGGTGGTGGAGCGGCGAAGCCGGTCGCAGCCGAGCCGGGGTGGGTTTGACCAGCACCCGCTTGAGTCGCTGGGTGGTGCCGTGAAGCGCGCCTTCTCACTGCCCGAACTGGTGCTGGCCATGGCGCTGTTCGGCCTCGTCAGCCTGCTGATCTTTTCGATGCTGCTGAGCGGCACGCGCAGCTTCAATATCGCGATGTCGCGCAGCACCCTTCAGGGAGAGCTGAATCGCTCGCTGGCCCGCCTCCAGGGCGAAGTGCGACGTTCCTCGGTCAGCCTGGTGGGCCTGGTGCAGGGCGCTGACCGCCAGTTGGGAGGGCAAAGTCGCGATGGAATCTGCCTCTCGGCCCTACGCGACTGGCGCGCCCCTGCCTCCTACGACGCCCAGGGCACCCCGCTCTGGGATGAGTTCGTGCTCTACTATGCCACCATGCAAACACCGGGTCGTCTGCTGAGGCGCACCTTCCATCCGGCCGGCGCTCCCTACGTGGCTCCCATGACCGGGCTGAACTCCACGCTTCTGCTCGACCAACCCGGGGGCGGCGAGACCAGCGTGCTGGCCCAGCATTTAGAAGAATTCAAGCTACGCTATGACGGGGGCGCGGGGGTGCTGGAAGCGTCCCTGTTGCTGCGTCGGCGGGCCGGCCGGACGCCTCAGGGCCAGCGAGTCAACGAGGAACGGGTCCAGGCCGCTTGCCGAATGCGCCTCAACAATCCCTAGTGCGGCGCATTTTTCTCACCCCAAGAAGGTTCAGACTTCTGGCCGTTCGAAGGCTTTTCTGAAGTCGTAAAAGAGCCTAACCCTTCGACTAGGGGGGATGGGATCTGGAGCGACCGAAGTCACAGCGCAGACCCGGTAAACGGGAACACTAGGAGGTTACGGCAATGTGGGAACCCTTCACAGAGCGAGCCCGGCGTTCGATCGTATTGGCCCAAGAAGAGGCACAACGCCTCGGCAACAATTACATCGGAACTGAGCATCTGCTATTGGGCATCATCTCGGAAGGGGAAAGCGTGGCCGCCAAGGTGCTGGAAAACCTTGGCATCAACCTGGCCAAAGTGCGCGGCGAAGTTGAATCGATCGTGGGCAAAGGCACGGCCTCTTCTCAACAGGAGATGGTCTTTACACCGCGCGCCAAGCGCGTCATCGAGCTGGCCTTCGAAGAGGCCCGCGCGCTGGCTCACAACTACATCGGCACCGAGCACCTGCTGCTCGGGCTGGTTCGCGAGGGCGAGGGCGTAGCCGCCCGCGTGCTCAGCAACCTGGGCGTGGATCCCTCCAAGATCCGCTCGGAGATCACCAAACTTCTGGGTGTGGAAACCTCGGTCACGCCGGCCAAGGAACGCACCAAGACCCCCACTCTGGACAGCTACGGTCGCGACCTGACCGACCTGGCCCGCGAGAACAAGCTGGACCCGGTCATCGGCCGCGCCGGCGAAATCGAGCGCGTCATTCAGGTTCTCTCGCGCCGCACCAAGAACAACCCGGCACTGATCGGCGAACCCGGCGTCGGTAAGACCGCCATCGTCGAAGGTCTGGCTCAGCGTATCCTCAAGAGCGAGGTTCCGGATCTGCTGCGAGACAAACGAGTCATCGCGCTGGATCTGGCCGGACTGGTGGCCGGTACGAAATATCGCGGTGAGTTCGAAGAACGCCTCAAGCGGGTGATGGAAGAAATCCGTCAGGCCGCCGGTGAAATCGTGCTCTTCGTGGACGAGCTGCACACCATCGTGGGTGCCGGTGCCGCCGAAGGCGCCATCGACGCTTCCAACATCTTGAAACCGGCTCTGTCGCGCGGCGAACTGCAGTGCATCGGCGCCACCACTCTCGATGAATACCGCAAATACATTGAGAAAGACGCCGCTCTCGAGCGTCGCTTCCAGGCCATTCAGGTCGGTGAGCCGTCGGAAGACGAAGCCATCGAAATCCTCAAGGGTCTGCGCGATCGCTACGAAGCGCACCACAAAGTCCAGATCACGGACGAGGCCCTGACCGCCTCGGTGCGCCTGGCCAACCGCTACATCAGCGAACGCTTCCTGCCCGACAAGGCCATCGACGTGATGGACGAGGCGGCCAGCCGCGTGCGCCTGCAAGCCACCCTTCCGCCCCCCGAGCTGCGCGACGTGGAAACCGAGCTGCGCAAGATCCGCACCGAAAAGGAAGCGGTCATCAAAGCTCAGGAGTACGAAAAGGCTGCTCAGCTGCGCGAGAAGGAAGCCAACATCCAGAAGAAGCGCGAAGATCTGGAAAAAGAGTGGGGCGAGCGCAAGTCCAACCTGCGGGACAAGGTCAACAAAGTCACCGAGGAAGACATCGCTCACATCATCTCTTTGATGACCAAGATTCCGGTCGCCAAGCTGGCTGCCGAGGAGTCCGCCAAGCTCCTCAACATGGAAGCCTCGCTGCAAGCACGCGTCATCGGCCAGCAAGAGCCCATCAAGGTGCTCACGCGGGCCATTCGCCGCGCACGCGCCGGCCTGAAAGACCCCAAACGCCCCATCGGCTCGTTCCTCTTCCTGGGACCGACCGGTGTTGGCAAGACCGAGCTGGCTCGCGCCCTGGCCGAGTTCCTCTTCGATGACGAGGACTCGATGGTGCGCATCGACATGTCGGAATACATGGAGAAGTTCGCCGTCTCTCGTCTGGTCGGCGCTCCTCCCGGCTATGTCGGCTTCGAAGAAGGCGGTCAGCTGACCGAGGCGGTTCGCCGCCGTCCCTACTCGGTGATTCTGCTCGACGAAATCGAGAAGGCCCACCCCGACGTCTTCAATATGCTGCTCCAGGTGCTGGAAGACGGTCGTCTGACCGACTCTCAGGGCCGCAAGGTGGACTTCAAGAACGCCGTCATCATTCTCACCTCGAACATCGGTATCTCTGCCACGGACGCAAGCCGTGACATCGGTTTCCGCGAGAAGAAAGATGAGGGCGGCAAAGACGCCAAGTACGACCGCATGAAGAAGAAGGTGCTGGAAGAAGTCAAGAAAGTCTTCAAGCCCGAATTCATCAACCGTCTCGACGATCCGATCGTGTTCCAGACCCTGGACCTCGAGGAGATCACGCAGATCGTGGATCTGATGCTGGCCAAGGTCAGCAAAGAAATGCAGACCCAGGATCGCCGTCTGACCGCAACCCAGGCCGCCAAGGAGAAATTGGCCAAGGACGGCTTCGACCCGCAGTATGGTGCGCGCCCGCTGCGTCGCGCCATCCAGCGTATGGTCGAAGATCCCCTGGCCGAGGAATTCATCCGCGGCAACGTGCCCGAAGGCAGCACGGTGGAAATCGACTACACCGAAGGGGACGAAGGCCTGCGCTTTAACATCATCCCCAAGGCTCCAGTAGCCGAGACCACTCCCGAACCGGCTTCGGCCGCCAGCGCGGAGTAACACTCGCTTGAAAAAGCCCCAGGGCCTCCGGTCCTGGGGCTTTTTTTGTGAGACGCCATGGCCGGAGTAAGCGAACTCGAAGAAATGGTGGCCCGGCTCAGTCAGGACGCGCGCCTGGACTCAGCCGGCAAATTTACCGTGGATCTGGCGCGAGGGCTGGAGAAATTGGCCCAACTGGCGCGCACTTACCACACTCGCTGGGCGCTTTTCGGGGTGCAAGCCGGAGTGGCTGGCAAGGCCACTCAAATGCATCTCTCCAGCGGCCTTCGCTCGGAAAGCGTGACCTTGCTCTTCCCGGAGCAACTGCCCGCCCAACTGCGCGAACCCGGTCGCTTCACCCGCTTTGACGGCCAGGCGGCCGAAGACCAGGATGCCACCACTCTGCTGCGTCAGGCGGTGCAGTGGGCCCTGGCTCAGGGGAGCTCGGTCAACCTGGTGGTGGAAGACACCAGCGGTGGCTTTTGCTTGAGCGGCAAAAATCAGCATTACCAGATACGCGAACTCCCCCCGGCTCCGGCGGCCCGAGTGGCGCTGGTGCGCGAGCGCCCCCACGAACCCTGGTGGAAGAACCCTTTCGGACGGGCCCGCAACTCGCTGGCTCTGCTGCTGGAATGCCGCTGGAGACTGTCGTTCTGCCCGGTTCCGGTCAAGTTCGACGGACTATCCTTGTGCAGCGGCATGCCTTACGACTTGCCCGGTTTCCCCCAACCACTGATGATGGAGCAACTTCATCTGGATGCCCGCGGCGACATCCCCTGCCTGGCTGTGGCCCACCCCCGCGACATCCCGGCCAACTACTACGTGCTCGGAGAGCAACAGCAGCGTCGGCCCGAGTGGGCCAGTCCGGCGGCCGCGGTGGGATGGCTGGAACTCGTCTATCCCGGACGGCTGGCCGTCGCTGCGGGCGTCCCCCAGGGAGAGAGGTTCACGCTGGGCAGCTGGTGGACCCATGACGGGCGGCCGGAACACGTCTGGTCCGACATCCAGGACGATACTCTACTGCCGGCTTTCCAGGGCAACCGCTGCCGCTGCCGCCTGGCCCTCTATTATCACGCCCGGTCCCGCGACCTGCTCTACTGCCAACGCTTCGGCATTCTGCTCAACCCGCTCGAATTGACCGGTCTGCAGACCGACGCCTGGACGGTGGTGCTGGCCGACGACTTGCTACAGACCGATCCCACCGGGCTCAATCCCGTCCTCAACGAGCAACTGCGCCTGCGGGCCGAGGCAATCGAGGAGGGCATCCGGCGCACGCAAATCCGCCTGGCCCCCCGGATGGAACGTTAAGTTATTTTTGAGCCGGCAGATCTATGGTAGGTCCACAATAGATATATATACAGGAGCGACTCGCACCATGATCAACACCAACCCTACTATCCGTCCCGCCGTGATCAGCGTTTCCAACCAGCCCGCCCGCGCCTCCCAGGCCCCGGCCAGCCCCAGCGAATCCTTTGAACCTCAGCTCGGTTTCGAGCCCTGGATCGGCCCCGGAAAACCCGGCCATCCCGACCCCGCCGTCAGCCCCCAACCTTCGGCTCCGCCGCAGCCGGTCGTATGCCCACAGCCCACCATGGGATTCGAACCCTGGCAGACCGGCGAGGCCACCAGCACTCCCGCCGTCAGCCCGAGATTTTCCGACAAACTGGTGCGAGCCTTCGGCGAACAAGCCCTGACCAGCATTGACGACTCCCGCATCCAAGGTTGCGCCGGCTACTACTTCGACGGTCTCGAAAGCGTCCAACCCTCGCAAGACTGGCTCACGGGAGTGACCGTAGGACGCCTGGGCGACCAGTGGGAAATGACCAAACCCGGCACCTACGAGCTCAAAACCCAGGGAATGGGGCAGATTCTCAGCTTCGACATGATGAACAACCAGACGGTTCTGGAAAGCTACTACGAAGTGCAAAGCTACGAGACCAGCCGCCACCGCGAAATTCTACGCCTGGACCAGGACGGAACCATGCGTCGCGAGACCCCTCCGGTCGGCATCTAAAAGCGAACCGGCGGTCCGCCTGAAGCCACTCCCCCGGGGGTGGCTTTTTACTTTTTCTCGATGCCCAACTGCTCGAAGTGCTTGAGCATATCGGCGGCTGCCGTCTCGGTCTTGATCGAGTCGTCGACCAGCAGCACCTTGCCGTCTTTGCCAATATAAATCGTGTTGCGGGCGGATACGGGCGCGCCCTTGAGGACTCCATAGGCCTTGGCCGTCTCGCGGCTCGGGTCGCTGAGGATGGGATAGGGCAGCTTCAAATTCTCGGCAAAGGTCTTGTTGTCTTCGGGCTTGTCGACGCTGATGGCAAACAAAGCCACTTTGTATTTGCGCAGGGCCTCAGCCTGCTCTCCCAGGCTCTTGCACTCGATCGTGCAGCCCTTGGTTTGGGCTTTGGGAAACCAGGCCAGCACGACCGCTTCCTGACCGGCGAACTGTTTGAGCGAATAGGTCTTGCCGTCGCTTCCCTGGAGCTCGAAGGCGGGCGCGGTTTCTCCCACCTTGAGCGGAGTGCTGGTGAATGCCTGAGCCCAGGCCGCGGCTGCCACCAGCACCAGGCCGGCGAGAAAAAGCATCTTGCGCATACGGTCACCTACCACAAAGAATAGGCCTCACCTCCCCACGTTTTGGGGCCTGAATGGACAGGGTAAGAAGGGTCCCTCAGAGGAGTGCAACCCAATGTCTACACAAACATTCGCCACCGACCATACCCCGGTGGAATCCCTTGGTCAGCCCTATGCCTATCCGCCCAAGCGAGAGTTCTACGAGCCCGACTGGACCCGTATCCACGGCTGGAAGAACGTCACTCGCGAAGAGTGGGAAGACGCCATGTGGCAGCGCAAGAACACCGTCAAGAGCTTGAAAGAGCTCAAGGAACTGTTGGGCGACAAGCTGCCCGACTCGTTGGCCGAATCGCTGCAAAAAGACATCGAGACACGGGCCACCATGTCGATGCTGGTCCCTCCTCAGATGATCAACACCATGAACATCGACGATCTGTGGAACGATCCGGTGCGTCATTATATGCTGCCGGCTTTCGCCGACCGCCGCACCGATTTCCCGAACCACCCCAAGGCCAGCCGTGACAGCCTTCACGAAGCCGACATGTGGGTGGTCGAAGGCCTGACCCATCGCTATCCCACCAAGGTTCTGGCCGAGCTGCTGTCCACTTGCCCGCAATACTGCGGCCACTGCACCCGCATGGATCTGGTCGGCAACAGCACCCCCACCGTGCAGAAGGTGCGCTTCAACATCAAGCAGCCCGAACGCCATCGCATGATCTTGCAATACCTCAAGGAACACAACGCCATCCGCGACGTGGTGGTGAGCGGTGGCGACATCGCCAACCTGCCCCCTCAACAGCTGGAGGACTTCGTCTCCGAGCTGATCGAGATTCCTCACATCCGCGACATCCGTCTGGCCTCCAAAGGCCTGATGGCCATTCCCCAGCACTTCCTGCAGGGAACCGTGCTGCGCTCGATGGAGCGCCTGGCCAAGAAGGCCCGCAAGCACGACGTGGACCTGGCGCTGCACACCCACGTCAACCACGCTCAACAGGTGACTCCGCTGGTGGCCGAAGCCGCCCAGATGCTGCTCGACTTCGGTTTCCGCGACGTGCGCAACCAGGGCGTGCTGCTGCGCGGCGTCAACACGACCTCGGAAGCGCTGCTCGACCTGTGCTTCACCTTGCTCGACCGGGCTCATATCATGCCCTACTACTTCTATATGTGCGACATGATCCCGAACTCCGAGCACTGGCGCATCGCCGTGCACGAAGCACAGGCTCTGCAGCACGACATCATGGGTTACATGCCCGGCTACGCCACCCCGCGCCTGCTCTGCGACGTGCCCTTCGTGGGCAAGCGCTGGGTGCACCAGGTGGCCGAGTATGACCGCGATCGCGGCGTCAGCTACTGGACCAAGAACTACCGCACCACCATCGAGGCCGAAGACGGCGGCGCCCTCAACAAGCGCTACGAATACTACGATCCGATCTACACCCTGCCCACCATCGGTCAGGAGTGGTGGCGTGAAAACGCCGAAAAAGAAGCGGTCACGGCCCACTAATCGTGCCTCCCAAGGCTCGCGCCGTCTACACCTGTCAATCCTGCGGCTCCCAGTCCAGTAAATGGTCCGGGCGCTGCTCCGATTGTGGCGAGTGGAACACGATGCAGGCCGAGGTGCAGGAGCGGCGCTCCATGGGGATGGCCCTCACCATGGAAGGCGCCGCGCCGGTGCCCATGAACAAAGTCGAGGTTCTGGACGAGCCCCGTTTCTCGACCGGCGTCGACGAGCTTGATCGGGTGCTGGGGGGCGGTATCGTCCCCGGCTCCCTGATTCTGCTGGGCGGGCCGCCCGGCATCGGCAAGTCCACCCTGCTCCTACAAATCTGCCAACTGTTGCGCACTACCCGGCCGCCCATCCTGTATGTCAGCGGCGAAGAATCGGCCCGCCAGATCCGCCTGCGCGCCGACCGGCTCAAGGTCAACGGGGACGGCGTGCTGCTGCTCTCGGAGACGCGCCTGGAAGCCATCGAAGCCCAGATTCAGGCGGTGCGGCCCGGACTGGTCATCATCGACTCCATCCAGACCCTGTTCAAAAGCGATCTGGCACCCGCGCCCGGCAGCGTCACCCAGGTGCGCGAGTGCGCCGCCTCCCTGATGCGCGTGGCCAAGAAGGAAGAAGTTCCCATCTTCCTGGTTGGCCACGTCACCAAGGAAGGCCAGCTGGCCGGCCCCCGTGTGCTCGAGCACCTGGTGGACACCGTCCTCTATTTTGAGGGCGACGGCAACCACAACCTCAGGGCCCTGCGCAGCGTGAAGAACCGCTTTGGCGCCAGCCATGAAGTGGGCCTCTTCGAAATGTCGGCCCTCGGACTACAGGCCATTCACGATGCCTCCGGGTTCTTCCTGAGCCAGCGTCGCAGCAACACGGCCGGTACCATCATCTTCCCTTCCATGGAAGGCAGCCGGCCGGTGCTGGTCGAGCTGCAAGCCCTGGTCAACAAGTCGATCGCGGCCGAAAGCGGCGGCTCCCCCACGCGACGCGCGGTCGGCCTGGACGGCAACCGCCTCAGCCTGCTGCTGGCCGTCATGTCCCGAAGATTATCCGGTCTGGCCACCGGTAAATCCGACGTCTACGCCAACTGCGCCGGCGGTCTGCGCCTGTCCGAGCCGGCTCTGGATCTGCCGTTGGTGCTGGCCATCGCTTCCTCGCGTCTGGATGCCCCGATTCCCAGCGGCATGGCCGCCTGCGGCGAGGTGGGCTTAACCGGAGAAATCCGCAGCATCACTCAGTTGGAACCGCGCTTGAAAGAGCTTTCCAAGATGGGCTTCGAAAAGGTGCTGGTGCCGGCTCACGGCGCCAAGCCCGACGGACTGGGCAAGCTCAAGCTGATCCCCGTCAACACCCTGAGCGAGGCCCTCAAAGCTGCAACGATTCTAAAACAAGCCCCGCCCGTCGAGGTCATTTAGGTCAAGAAGATTTACCGCCGGTTCAAGTACGCCCGGCCGGTTTTTCCGCCCCTTTCTCAGCGCCTGGTAAATTAAGAGCATGCTTACCAACGCTGCCAACCGTATCGACTCTCAGAGAACTCTGGGCAACCGCCTGGGCCAGCGCGGGCTTTCCTCGGAAGGTCTGCCGGCCGGACTGGCGCTCACCCAGATCGTTTCCGGAGTGATGGAAAACTGGGACGACCTGGAGCGCCAGATGCCCTGGTATCAGCCGCCCAAAGCGGAGCGCGAGCCGGCCCGGCAGCAGTTGGTCCAGGAGACCGCTCACAACCAGAAGGCTCACTCGAAAGAAGAGAAAGCCAGGTTGAACCCCTCCGACCCCGCGGCCCCCGAGGGCGAAGAGGGACTTCTCGGCGAGAAAGCCCCGGTTCAAGGGGTCAAAGAAGCCAAAGCCACCAAAGTCGAGAACGCCACCGCAGAGCAGGCGCCCGAAAAAGCTGCTGAAGCCACCGCTCAGGCCGCTCTCAACTGGCGGGCTCCGGAAATGCCCAAGGTGGAGGGCCAGGCCGTGCCCGCCTCCTTTGCCGTGCCCAATCACAGCGCTGGCGCCAGCGGTTTCGGCAACACCTGGTCGCACGCCGCGGCCAAGCAGGGGAACGACAACATCATCCACTCCGAGTAGAAATTTTTTCCTCACCTCTGAGGAATTTCAGCAAGACCTTTGGCGACTCGGCGTAAATCTTACCAAAGTGGGAATGATGGCCCTTATGGGAGTTGCCCGTGTCCAGTAAACAACGTGAAAAGCTGCAGCGCTTTGCGATCGCGCTGATCAGCGTCTTCTTCATTCTGCTCGGTGGCGGCCTGCTGTTTGCCGCCTCCACCGTCCACGCCCTCTTGAAAGAGGTACGCCGCGACCTGCCCAAGGCGTCGCAACTGGCTCATTTCGAGCCCTCGCAAACCACCAAGATTTACGCATCCAACGGCAAGTTGATCGCGACCCTCTATCGCGAGAATCGCACCTACATGCCGCTCAAGAAGATTTCTCCCTGGATGCCCAAGGCCGCTCTGGCCATCGAGGACACCAACTTTTACCAGCACCGCGGCGTCGATCCCAAGGGCATCGTGCGCGCTATCTGGGCCAAATACTCCCAGCATGATACGCAAGGCGCCAGCACCATCACCATGCAGTTGGCGCGCAACGTCTTCCTCAACGCCGACCAGACCGGCGAACGCAAGCTCAAAGAAACTCTGCTGGCCATCGAGATCGAGAAAAGCTTCACCAAGGACGAGATCCTGGAGATGTATCTCAACCAGATCTACCTGGGTTCCGGCGCCTACGGCGTGCAGGCGGCCACCAGCCTGTATTTCAACAAGAGCGTCAAAGATCTGACGCCCGCCCAGGCGGCCGTGCTGGCCGGATTGCCCCAATCCCCCAACGAATATTCGCCGCTGCGCCACGAGAACAAGGCCAAGGATCGCGCCAAAGAAGTGCTTGGCCGTATGCACAACAAGGATGTCGGCTTTCTCACCGACGAGCAGTACGACCGGGCCCTGCAAGAACTCGAGCACATGAAGTTCTACAACAAGAACCGCGATGAATTTCAGATCCTGGAAGTGCCCTACTTCAGCACCTACGTCATCAAAGAGCTCTACAAGCGCTTTGACGAAGACACTCTCTATCGCGGCGGCTTCAAGGTCTACACCACCGTGGACCTGGACATGCAGCGCAAAGGCGAGAAAATCGTCAAAGAGCTTGTGACCCGCGACGCCGAGTATCTGAACGTGCACAGCTCCGCGCTGGTTTGCATCGAAAACAAGAACGGATTCATCCGCACCATGGTGGGCGGACTGGGCTGGACCAAAAAGAACCAGTTCAACCGCGCCTGGCAGGCTCGCCGCCAGCCCGGCAGCTCGTTCAAACCTTTCGTCTATGCCACCGCCCTGGAAAGCGGTCTCTCCCCCGAGAGCGTCGTTCCAGACACCCCGATCACGGTGGACGGCTACTCGCCCAAGAACTCGGATGGCCGCTTCATGGGCGCCATCAACCTGGCCACCGCGCTGCAGAATTCGCGCAACGTCGTCTCGGTGCGCCTGCTGCAACTGGTGGGCGCCAAGCGCATCATCTATTTTGCTCACCTGGCCGGCATCGAAGAAGAGTTGCCGCCGTTTCTGTCGCTGGCCCTGGGCGCTTGCGACGTTCCCCCGTTGCAAATGGCCTCGGCCTACACCATTTTTCCCAACGCCGGTCTGAAGATCCCCAGCACCTCCATCGCGCTGATCAAAGACTCGGAAGGTCGCATCGTGGAAGACAACCGCGTGCCCGTCACCAAAGAGGTCTATTCCGAGCCCACAGCCACCAACATGGTCGACATGATGAAGCGCGTGGTGGAAGCCGGCACGGCCACCAACGCCTACATGCCCAATCATGAGGTGGCCGGCAAGACCGGCACCACCGACTCTTTCCGCGACGCCTGGTTCAACGGCTACACGGCCAAATACACCACCGCCGTGTGGGTAGGTAACGACGACTATTCCCGCATGTATACGTCCTTCGGCGGCGACCTGCCGGCGCGTATCTGGCACGAGTTCATGGTTTTCGCCCTGCGCAACGACAAATCGAGCAGCATCACGCGCAACCACACCTCCAAGGTGTGCGTGATGTTCTGTCCCGAGTCCAACGAGCGTTGCGGTCCGGAGTGCCCGAAGTTCTACCGTAAGTTCATGTTCCGCAACGAAGTGCCGACGCGCTACTGCGCTACCCACGGTGCCCCCCGGGTCACCTACACGGGCGTGGACACCAGTCGCCACGACAACACCAAAGCCGCGCCCACCAAGAACCAGGGCCCGGCACCGGCTCAGAATCAGGACAACGGAGCGGGTCCGGTTCCCGACCAGGTGCAGTTGCCGCCTCCCGACGCGCCCCCCATCAACCAGGGCGGTCCGCCTTCCGACGTGCCGCCTCCCCCGCCCGTGGACACGGCTCCGCCCGATCCCGGTCCCGCACCGGTGCCCGATTCGGTGCCTCTCGATCCGCCGCCCCCGCCGCCGGAGCCGGTGCAGCCATGATGCGTAAGCTCCTCCTGCTGGGGGCGCTGCTGGTCTGTGGTTGTGGTAGCAAGAACGGGTTCGCCGCCTTCGTGGTCAACCAGGACGCCCAGTCGGCCGGCAGCAAGCCGGGCAAAAGCTACAACGCCGAGCCCTGCTCGTTCCTGATCGAGAAGTCCGTCTTCTTTAACGTGGTCAGCGGTGAACAGGGTCAACCTTCCAGCCTCAACCTCAAGGTCATGTTTCCCAAGGGCACGGTGAACCCCAATGAATTCCTGGGCAAGACTCTGGACGGCAGCCACGGCCAGGTTCAACTCGAAAGCAAAGAGTACGAGTTGGAAAAGATCACCGTGACCGTGCAGACCTTGCAAAACGGCGTGGCCCGCGGCAACTTCAACGCCCGCATCAAAGGCCAGGTGCCGCCCTGGGAAGTGGTCGGCTCGTTCGACGCCAAGGTGAAGCAGTGAAGCCCGCCCTGGCTCTGTTGGGCTTGGATGAACGGGTGCTGGCCATCGGTCAGCGGGCGGTGGAGTGCAACGTCCCTTTGAGCGGCATTTGGGCCGGGGATCACAACCAGGCCCTGATCGCCTCGCTGCGCCTGGGTTGCTGCGCTTTTCCCGATGCCGCCGAGCCCCTGGCCGCCGCCCACTGGGTGGTGTTCAGCGAAAGCTCCATGGATTTTCCCTCTGACATGCAGGCTTTGGACGTACGCTCCTTGCAACTAGAGGGCCGTCGAGTCAGCGGCCCCAATCTCGACCCGGCCTGGTGTAAATGGCTGGGCGAACTGGGGTTTGAACCCTTCCCAGAGGGGTAGTACCGGCCGGTAAATATAAAGTGTTCTAGGGGGCGTTCGCTCCCCTTAGGACCCCCGACAATAAGGAGTGTTTTTCGAGTGAGACGCGAGATCGATCAATGGTATAGCCCCAGTCTGAACAAGCACATGGAAATCGTGACCTACGGTCACTATGGCTTCCCCCTGCTGATGTTCCCCACGGCCGCCGCCGACTATTTGGAGTATGAGCGCTTCCTGTTGATCGACGCCATCGAGCCCTACATCAACGCCGGCAAAGTCAAAGTTTTCTCCATCAACAGCATCAACAGCGAAGCCTGGTTGAACAAGCGGGTTCACCCCAAGTACAAGGGCATCCGTCAGGCCCAGTACAACAACTACATCACCGAAGAAGTGGTCCCGTTCATCCACCACAAAGTGGGCGGTCGTCAGGGCATCATCACCACCGGCGCCAGCCTCGGCGCCTACCACTGCGTCAACCAGGTGTTGCGCCGTCCCGACCTGTTCGACGGCTGTATCGCCATGAGCGGTGGTTACAACCTGTATGACTACTTCGAGTCCTACGGCTACCACGACGAGAACATCTACTTCAACAACATTCACGAGTATCTGCCCAACATGCACGGCTGGCACGTGGATCAGCTGCAGCGCAAGCACCAGATCCACATCCTCACCGGTCAGGGCAACTACGAGAATCCCGATGACTCCCGCTGGCTGAGCGGCGCTCTCTGGAGCAAGGGCATCGGCAACAACCTGGACGTCTGGGGCTGGGATATGCCGCACGACTGGCCCACCTGGCGCGCGATGCTGCCCTACTACATCGCCAGCCGCTTCTAAGTTCGGACCCAGGTCCCGATCAAACAGGGTGCTCCAGATGGAGCGCCCTGTTTTTTTATTCTTGGACTTCGTTCTCGTCCGACTCGCAACTCAGATGCAGAGCGAGAGCCCAGGCCAGTAGATTGAGCCACAGAGACAGTCCCCATTCGGCGTAAAAGCGATGTACCAGGTTCAAGGTCGGATTCCAAACCAGGTCGCCTTCCAGCATCAGACTCAAGGTCAGAAAGGTCGGCAGCAACCAGCTGGCTTTCTTCTCTCGCCGCACCTGCGAACAGCTCAAAAGCCAGGGAACCAGATTCAAGAATCTCTGATAGGTCCAACAGAAGGGGGCCCAGACCTGGAAGCTCAGGATGGCCAGGCAGAACAGGTAAGTCTTGTGGTGGGGACGCGTGCCCAGGCGCAGACAGAGGAGGGCGCTCAACACCATGGCCAGGCGGCTTAGAGCGTAGGCTCCTGCAGCCCAACCCGGCTGCAGACGGGCCAACACGGACGGAATGCTTTCGCTGCGAATACCGGGCTTGACCGGCACATTGACCGCCTCGCTGAAGAATCCCGAAAGCTGACCGAGCCCTCCACACAGGACGCCCCCCAGATTGGTGAGCAACAGCAAGCCCAGGCAGGCGAGCAACGCGCGCTTGCGCAAAGGTCGCAAGAAGCACCCGAGCAAGAGGGCCGGATAGATCTTGGCGTCGATGGCCAGAGCCAGACAAAGGCCAGCCGCCACTTGGAAGTTGCGCTGAGCAAACACGTAGGTCAGCGCCAGTAAGCCCCCCACCAGCAAGGCCACTTGACCTAGATAAAAGTTGGAAATGGCCAGCGGACAAAGCAAAATCGCCACACTTAAAAAGAGGCCAAACGCTCGCGCCACACGCTGCTCGAAAAGCGTCCACACCAGCAGGTTCGTGCCGCCCAGGAAAACCAGACTGCTGACGCCATCGAAGACCCTGACGATGTTGGGGGGAGAGGTCCAGGTCAGCAACTGCATCCAAAAATAAAAGCCGGGCGGATGGTAGTTCTCATGGTCTGGCTGCACGTAGCCGAACAGCTGATTGGAGATAGCGCGAAAAGCGTCCCCGTAGACGTCCTGACCCACCCGCAGACACCACGAACAGGTGTAGAAACGACGAATGTCGAGCCCACTGCTAGGATGAAGTGCCGTGTAGATGCCCTGGGGATCCGGGCTACACAAAATCGCGTTCAGGGCCAACAGTCCGCCCAGAACGAGAAAGAACCAGGTTGCCAGAGAGCGGTCTCGCAAAGCTCTGCCTACTTGCAGAAAAAGTCTTTGTGATCGATGCGACGCAAAGTGGCCAGGTGAGGCTGCTGACGCAAACGCTCTTGAAACTCAGGCTCTCGCCAGGGGTCCCAGGGGGCCGACAAAAATCGTCCGGACAAACCGTCGCTTTCGGGCCCAAGCAGCCAGCTGGTCAGGGCCGCGGGAACGGATGGCTCGACTCCTCCGGTGGCATACTGCTTCTCGGTGTTCTGAAAAAAGCCCGAACCCGCCCGTTCCGGCCCGGCCTCGCGGGTTTGCTCGTGCAGTCGAGTCAGCACAAATCCGGGGGCGATGCAATTGATGTCCAAATCCGGATATTCCTGACTGAGATTCTCCGTCAAGCGCACCAGCGCCACTTTGCTGCAAGCATAAGCCGAATAGCGTGGGAATGGAGTGGCCGCACCACCGCCCGACATGTTGACGATTTTACCACGAGCGCTCTTCTGCAGCAGCGGCAGGCAGGCGCGAATCATGCGAACCGACCCGAGGAAATTAATGGCCATGGCCTCCTCGAACTCCGCCATGGGAATCTCCCCCAGGGGGCCGATGGGACCGTAGATACCGGCATTGTTGACCAGTCCATCCAACTGCTGCAACGATGCCGCCAGTTCTTCCACCGACCGATTGTCGGCCACGTCCAACTGGTGAATCTCATGACCCTGACCGCTCAGACCCGCCAGCGTTTCTTCTAAAGGCTGGCGATGACGGGCGGCCAGCAAAACCCGGCCCCCCTGGCGAGCCACTTCCTCGGCGATGGCCTGGCCGATGCCCATACTGGCTCCGGTCACCAAAATCGTCTTTCCTGATAACGTGTTCATCGTCCCAAACTCCAATAGGTAAATCCGGCCCGTTCGACTTCGGACGGTCTCAGGCAGTTTTTGCAGTCGAAGAGGATGGCTTCTTTCATCGTTGCGGCCAGTTCGGCCCAGTCCAACTGCAGAAACTCCGGCCAGGCCGTCAGCAGCAGCAGAATCTCGGCTTCCCGGGCCGCCTCCTGGGGCGACTCGACTCGATCCACCTCCACACCCGGGGGCAACTCCGAAAAGTCAGCCTTGGGGTCGTAGGCCCGCACCACGGCGCCGGCTGCCTGCAAATCACAGACGACCGCCAGAGGCAAACTGCGGCGCAAAGTGCTGGTGCCCGGCTTGTAGGTCAGCCCCAGCACGCCGATGCGCTTGCCGGCCAGCGAGCCCAGACGCCGCACGATATGGTTCTTGCGGTCGGCGTTACGCCGCCACAACTCTTCGAAAAATTCACCGCCCTGAGCGCCCAGCACGCGCAGGTCGCGACCCAGCGTTCCCCCCGAAAAGCCCACGCCCGGCTCGAGATAAGCGCGCGCTCCAATGCGCGGATCGGATTTCATCACCTGCACGACCTGCGACACATCCGCCCCGCTCTGCTCGCACAGGTTGGCCAACTCATTGGTGTAGACAATGCTCATGGCCAGAAAAGTATTGATGCCATGCTTGGCCATCTCGGCGCTTTCCAGGCTCATACACAGCAACTGCGCCTGCATCGGGGCAAACAGCTCTCGGCAGCGCTCGGCCACCTCAGCCGTGGCTGTTCCAATGACCACCGTTCCGGGCTCGCGATAGCAACGCAGAGCCTCCCCCAGCCTCAGATTCTCGGGCGAGTAGGCCAGCTCCAGGGTAGCATTATGGTCCTGCAGCAGCCCGCGCAGCCTTCGACAGAATCCGACCGGCGATTGCGAGCTGACCACCACCAGCGCGCCATCGGGCAACAGCGGGCCCAGCAGGGCCATCTGTTCCTCCAGACAAGCGGTCAGGCTGCGGTCCTCATCGTCCACCGGGGTGTCGATGGCCACAAACACCAGGTCGCACTGAGCCAGGTCCTGGATCGAACCGGCCCAACTGACTTTCGGGTGTTCCAGTCCCTCCTGCAGACCAGGCTCATAAATCGGCGGCTTGCCCTGGCGCAAATTCCCCAGCAGCCCCTCATCCAGATCAAAGCCAATCACCCGGTGATCGAGCTGCGCCCAGCTGGCGCAAAGCACGCAGCCCAAATGCCAGAGGCCACTGACTCCAATGGTCACGAGCGCTCTCCCAAGATGGCCTGAGCCTGGTCCATCCCCGGTCCCAGGTCGGCCACCACCTTGGTGCCCTGCGACTCGATGTTATAGTGCAAGCGCGGCATATTCTGGCTGGCCATGTAGGATTCCAGACGTTTGTGGTTGCCGGTGCAGTAAAGCATCAAGAAACCGCCGCCCCCAGCACCGCTGATTTTGCCACCGAGCACGTTGTAGTCTCGGCGCACTTCGTCGTAAATCTGGTCGACCCGGGTCAGACTGATTTTGCTGGACAGGTTCTTCTTGTGAGTCCAGTGGGTGTGCAGCAGTTCGCCCCAGCGGTCGTAGTTGTCGGAGGCAATCGCGTCCTTGATTTCAAATCCCAATTCGTGAATGCGCTTCAGGCTGTCTTCCACCTGGCCGCGCTGGGGGTCTTTATCCGCTTCCAACGCCCGGTTCTGGTCGTGCAAAACTTCCAGCGCGTCGCGTCGAAAACCGGTGTAATACATGTGAGTGTTGGCCACGAACTCGGCCAGGGACGAAGTGCCTTTGACCAGAGGAGTGACCGTCACCTGACCATCTTTGGCGATCTCCAGACTGGTCAGCCCGCCAAAAGTAGCCATATACTGGTCCTGTTTGCCCACCGGTTTCTTCAAAACGTCAATTTCCAAATGGCAGGCGATTTCCGCCAGTTGCTGGAGAGTCACGAACTCGCGCTTGTAGTGAGACAGGGCCATCAACAGGCCGATCAAATAGCTGCCCGACGAACCCAGGCCGGTGCCGGCCGGCAGGTCAGCCAGCGAAGAGAGCTCAATCTTGGTCTCTACTCCCATGTACATCAGGGCTTCGCGGGCCAGTTCGTGTTGCAACTCGCTGGCGTGAAACACCACTTCGCTCCTGCTGTATTGCAGCCTCACCATTTTGTCCAAAGTCGGAGGATGCAGCATCAGATACATATATTTGTCGATGCCGGCCGCCAGGATGTAGCCGCCATGCTTCTGATAGTAGGACGGCAGGTCGGTTCCACCTCCGCCCAGGGTGATGCGAAAGGGAGTGCGGGTTACGATCATGCGATACGGACCTTTCCAGAGTCGATCAAACTTTGGGCGCAGGCCCAGCTCTCGGGAGTGTCCAGCCCGAGGCAAAATCCATCCAGTTCAAAGCCGCGCATCTCCACGCCCTGGTCCAGCAAGCGCGGAAACAGGTCGCGGGCGAAATCATAGGCACCTTCGGCCGGAATCAAGTCTCGCACGGAAGGTTCCAGCAGGTAAACGCCGGCGTTGACCAGACCTTCTCGACCACCCTCCTGAAAGCGAGCCACCCGACCGTTCGAGTCCAGTTGCACTCGCCCGCCCGCGATTCCGGTATTGGGAACTCGCTCCGGATCAAAAAGAGCGATAGAGACGGGGGCCCGGTGCTGCGCACCAAACGCCCGTAAATCAAATCGGGTCAGATTGTCTCCATACACAACCAGTACCCGCTCATCCGCTTGTAGATTACGATAGCTTCCGGCAGTTCCCTGAAGTTCGGGCTCTTCCCAAAAGCGGATTTGCAGTGGATAATCGGCCAGTTCGGCGCGGATCCGCTCCGGCTGATGGTGCAAGTTCAGATCCACCGACTGGACGCCGGACTGGCGCAGCCAATCCAGGTTGTGGCGCAAGACGGTCTGACCGGCCAGCTTCAGGGTGGGCTTGGGAGCTCCGCCGGTGACGCTGGCAATGCGCGTGCTTTTCCCGGCCGCCAGGACCAGAGTGCGCATCACAAGACGTGCTGGCGCAGGTGAGCCAGCATGGCGCGAATGCCATCAAGCAAGCCGGTGCGAGGTTCCCACCCCAGGGAACGGGCCAGGCTGATGTCGGCCAGGGTATCTTGGGCTTCGCCGGGCTGATCGGGCAAATGGCGCGGCTGAAGCTCGCTGCCCAGGAGCTGTCGGATGGTCTCGTAGATCTCGGCCACCGAATGGTAAGTTCCGGTGCCAAGATTCACCGACAGATTGTCGGTGCGAGGATCTTCCAGGCACTGCAGATGAAAATCGTTGACGTCATCCACGTAGACGAAATCCCGGCGCTTGCTGCCATTGCCGTAGATGGTGGGCTGTTCTCCGGCCAGTAGCTTGAGCAGGAAGGCGCTCATCAAGGGAGGCACGCTGCGCCGATAATCCTGACGAGGTCCGTAAACACAGAAGTAGCGCAAGGCCGTAATAATGAGACCCCGATCGCGGCGAAAGCCCTCGGCCAATTGGTAGCCAGCCATCTTGCTCAAAGAGTAGAAGCTCTCGGGAAACAACTCGCCCTCCGGCGTGGGGAGCACTTTAGACCCCTCGTAAAGAGCCGAGGATTCCGCATAAATCACTTTCGGGACACCGGCCCGACAGGCCGCCTCGAACACCTGGGTGGTGCCCAGAACATTGATGGAGACCGTTTCCACCGGGTCTCGCTGGCAATCGGGTATGCAGTTCTTGGCGGCCAGATGAAAGATCGCCCGACAACCCTGAAACAATTCGCTCAGGTTTTCCTCGCGAATGTCTCGCTGGTGAAACTCGACCTCGTCCGGCACCTGCTCGCGGACACCGTAGCTGAGGTTGTCGATCCCGACCACCTCATGACCCACACGCACCAGGCGGTCCGCCAGGTTGCTGCCGATGAAACCGGCCACGCCGGTGATGGCCACCCGGGATTTCAAAGGGCGTATCCCGCTCGCGACGCGTCGGTATGAAACATAAGCACCGTCTCCCGGGATAATTCCGCCAAATCTTTGTGATGCATGACGGCAAATTTGGCCAGCATATCCGGAGGCACGGTAATGATATGACAGCCGCATTCCTGCGCTTGATAGATATTCAGGACTTCGCGCGGACTGGCCCAGAGCACTTCCGAACCGGACTCTTTCAGAAGTTCCACAGCCCAGCGCATCATAGGGGCGGGTTCGCGACCCGTGTCGGCGATACGACCGGCAAAAATAGAGACGATGCTGGCAGTTGCGGGCTTCAGGACACGACTCAAATCTTCCACTTGCTCTCGCGTCAGCACCGCCGTCGCGTTCACTTTCACACCCTCCTCATTGAGCCGCCCGATGAGCGGGACAGAGGACTCCCCCAGCGTATTGCTGATGGGGATTTTCACGTAAACATTGTCTCCCCAAGCATGGATTTTCAACGCCTGAGCATACATCGACTCGAAGTCATCGGCGAAAACCTCCAGAGAAAGGGGAGCATCCGGAATCTGCACCAAAACCTCTCGGGCAAAGACTTCATAATTCAGGATGCCGGCCTTGCGCATCAGGGTGGGATTGGTGGTAAAGCCACTGACCAGACCCTCGCGGTGGGCGCTCAGCATATCGGTCAAATTGGCACCGTCGCAGAAGATCTTGATGTGCAGATCCGGGTTCACGCTGCTGCGTTCCATACCTAACGAAGAGATTCCCACTTGGTGGGGGCCGTCTGCAGTTGAGGCTGACTGACCAGCAAATGCCAGAGCAAAGCTTGAAATCCCTCGGTCAACGGAGTGGTCCAATGCTCTCGCACGGTGGGGACGACCAGACAGGCATCGGAATGCGCCTTCGTATAGCCCCCGTCTCGGCCGACAATGCCCACCACGCTGGCTTTTCGCGAGCGCGCCAGTTCGATGGCGCGAACCAGATTCTCGGAAACCGGAGGCTCTTGCGAGCCGCCTCCCACCGAAAAAATCAGCAAGCAGTCTTTTTCGTTGAGGCGACTGGTCTTCAGCCAACCGGCCAGACTGCCGGCCCATCCCTCGTCATTGATGCGAGCAGTCAACTCCGACACGTTATCGGTCGGACAATAGGCTTCCAGGCCGCACAGCTTGCGAAAATCACAGACCGCGTGCGAGGCGTGTCCCGCCCCCCCGCCGGAGCCCAAACAGAACAGTCGCCCTCCACGCTCGCGGGTTTCGACCAGCGTCTTCACCATAGCCGCCAGCACAGACCGGTCCAGTTGCTCCAGGGTCTCACGACAGGCCACCAAGAAATCCTCAATCGGGTCCATACCAGTCTCCTCCTATGGGTTATGCCCGGTCCGATCCATTACGGACCGAAGCAGTTCGGGCAGCTCGCTCAGCTGTGCGATCTTCAAAAGGTTCGGTAAGTCTTCGCTTTCTGGCTCGTTATAGTGAGTCCGCAACAGAATCGGCCGGACGCCAGCCGCCAGAGCGGCCAGCACGTCGTTGCGTCGGTCTCCGAGAAAAAACGAACCGCTCAGGTCCAGTTGCCAGCGCGCGGCCGCATCCAGCAGCATGCCCGGATTCGGTTTACGCCGGCGATGCTGACCGTCTTCGCAGCAGACCTCGATTCCATCGAGTGGGACCTCCTGAGCCAGGCGCTGATGAAAGTCTTCCAACAAGGTAGCGCTGAGCAGGCCCCGGGCCACGTCGGGCTGGTTGGTAGCCAGAATCGTCAGCAGACCCAACTCGCGGGCTTGCTCCGCCATCCGTCGAGCTCCGGGTAGAATGCGAAACTCGGGCCAGCTCCGCGCCGAGCTGACCGTCTCTCCGCGCATCACCACCTCTAAAAGAATGCCGTCGCGATCCAGGAAAAGGGCGGGCCGTCCTTTACGCAAGGGGCCGAGGTTCTGCCTCGAGTAGAAGCGTGGTTCCAAAAGGCAGGCGCCAATGAGTCTCCACCCAGAGAAGCAGCGCCACCAGTCGCATGCTGAGACTTTGCTTACCGCCCAGCGGGTAGGGTCGGCGCAAAAGGCAGCTATAAATCCAGGCGATGGGAACCAACACGCCGGCAAAGTAGCGAATTCTGCGGACGACAAAGTAAGGCTCCAACAGCTCTTCCAAAGTGACTCGGGTGTAGCGGCGGTAGTGTCCTAACTTCTCGTCGTGATAGCCATAGAGCGAGGGAAGGGCGGGCACGGATACGCAAAGCTTGCCGCCCGGGCGCAAAATGGCGTGAAGTCTGGCCACAGCCGCCCGGTCGTCCTCGATGTGCTCGAGCACGTCGTTGCAGACGACCACGTCATAACCAGCGCCCGGATGCTCTTCCAAGGGAGTCTGGAAGACTTCCACATTGCGCAGAGACATTTCCGCGATGGCCGCCCGATGCAGCGCGATCGAATCAGCGTCGGGGTCGACCGCATCGATGGCCCAGGAATGGTCCCGCGCCAGTAAGGCCGTCATTTCTCCCGAACCGCAACCGGCATTAAGAACCCTCAGGCCTTTCTGCTTGGGCAGCCATTTCAGAATGATGTGATACTTGGCGTTGGCGTAAGGGTCGGATTGGCGCTTTTCGTAATCGGCGACCTTGTAGTCTCGGTTTTCGTGGACCGTCAGCCTGCGCCGCTGACGGCGAATTCTCCAAAGCTTGGCCAGAAGATCCAGGGTGCGCCGAAAACCGATCGGCAGGCGGGTCTCACCATCGTGGCTCCAGGTCACCGGCACCTGACGAATGCGCACTCCCGACCTCCAGGCCACGTGCAGCAGTTCAGCGTCAAAGTAAGAACACTCGAAGGTCAATGTGAGAAAAAGCTTTTGCACGATTTCCCGGCGGAAAAGCTTGAAGCCGCATTGGGTATCGCGAAAGGGCAGTCCCAGCCAGGCCTGCTGCAGGCGTCCAAAGACGCGGGCCGCGAACTCGCGCAGCACCGGTTGACGTTTTTCCAGAACCGACTCCTGCAGGGTCCTGGAGCCGATCACCAGGTCGGCCTTGTCCATCTGTTGCAGCAAACGCTCGACATAGGCAATAGGCACGGCGTAGTCAGCATCCATGAAAAGCACAAAGTCCCCTTTGGCTTCCAGCATACCCGTCTTGACCGCATACCCTTTGCCGCGGTTCGGGAAATACTCCAGGCAACGAAGGTTGGGGAATTGCTCACTGAACTTGCGTGCTTGAGGAATCGTATCGTCCCCGCTGCCGTCGCTGACCACCAGGATTTCACTCTCATAGCTCTGCTGGCTCAGATACTCGATGGTGGCTTCGAGTGTTCTGGGAAGTCGGGTGGCTTCGTTGTAAGCCGGGATCACAATCGAAAGAAACACGGAGCGTCCTCCTCTAAGTCACGACCGGACAAACCAGCCCCTTGGCAGCGGAGGCATAAAGTGCCTCCAGTGTTCTCATGGCCAACAAACCGTCGGCAGGAGTCCCCCAGTAAGGCTGGCCCGCGGTCGCGCCCAGAAAGTCGCGCCATTCCAGCTCCCAACTCGAATCCGGCCCTTCGAAATCCCAACGCTGCTCGTCTGGAGCTCCGCCCTGGGGTCGGCGGCGGTAGCAGCGCAGGCTCTCGGGCCCGTAACTTCCCCCCAAACCTTCCATGTGCAGCGAACCCATCTCGGCAAAAACTTCGAGGCTGAAAAGATTCTTCCACTGGGTCCAGCCGACGTGAAACTGAGCCAACGCCCCGCTCTCGTAGGTCAAAAGCGCGAAGGCGGTATCCTCCAACGGAGCAATCGGCCAACAGGCGGTGCGGATCTGAGCGTAAGCGGTAGCCGGTGGACCTCCAAACCAACCCATCAAGTCCGCGATATGCACTCCCTGGTCCAACAGAACGCCGCCCCCCGCCAGCTCCGGGTTGCCGCGCCACTCGTTTTCGTAGCCGGGTCGTCCGCCGTGTCCGTAACGGGCACGCAAGCTTAGGACCGGTCCCAGCTCCGCCAAAAGCTCGTGAGCCTTGGAAACGGCCGGATGATAACGATGGTTAAACCCGATTTTCAGAACTCCCGAAGAAACGGCCGCGCGCTCCGCCAAATGTCGAGCTTCCTGAAGATTCCGTCCCATCGGCTTCTCGAGAAGCACATGGAGGCCGCGTTCCAGGGCCTGCACAACTATGGCGGGAGCGACCCCGTTGGGAGTTGCCACCACGATGGCCTCGACTCGCTCCAGGCCGTCTCGCCAGTCTTGCAGAGCAGCAACGCCACACTCCCGCGCCAGCGACTCGCCGGCCTCGGCGCATGTATCGTGAACCCAGACCAGGTCGGTCCCGGCCCAACGAGCTCTTCGGGACCCGATCAGGCCGCAGCCTATCACGCCTGTGCGCATCGGACCCGCCTTTGACGAGAAGGCAGCCCTTTCCTGGACGTCGTAGCTGAGGCAGATGAAGGATGGTTGGGTGAGCCTGCTCCTGGTTGGCCTGGTAATTCTGGTTTGCCAACTACTGGTGCCGGAGTTCTATTTCGCCGGAGACGTGCAGGCGGCCCACATACCGGTCTGTGCGGAGATCGCTCGACTGTGGCGCGCCGGGGAATTTCCCTGGCTGACCGACTGCAGTTGGGGCTGCCGGGCACTGGCAGCCGAATATCAGTACGGCATCTTCAATCCCATTCAGCAAGTCGTGATCGTCGCCATCTCGGCCCTCTCCGACCTGGGCTGGGCCTCAGCTCTCCAGGCCGCCTTCTTCTCCTGGCTGGGTGTCTGGGGCTGTGTGCGGCTGGCGAGGGGTTATGGACTCACTCTGCCTCTGGCCCTGAGCTTCGGCATGGTTTTCTGTTTCAGCCGCTACAGCCTCTGCATGTGTTGGCGGGTGGGCGTCTCCTATGCCATCAGTTCGGTCTGGCTGCCCTGGTTCTGGGAAGCCTGTCGCAGGCCACGACTCTCTCCCTGGTGGTACTGCCTTTTGCTTTACCTCATTCTCAGCTCCGGCGGCCCTTTTACGGTGTTGGCCACCGGAACGCTGATCGGCTACCACATGCTGCTGGCCGCTGTCGAGAAGAACTGGCGCAGAGCCGGAGCCCTGTTTTTACTCAGCCTGGCAGCCACGGCGGTCGGGCAGCTACCCATCAGTCTGCTGGCCGAATATGCCCAGGGAGGCTATCGCGATAAAGGCGTGTCCTGGGTGCTGGTCCTGGATCCGATCAGTCTGCTCACTTACTTCTTGCCAGGGATGACGTATTTCTCCACCTGCTTCCACGAAGTCAGCCTGAACATGAGCATCGCCTGGATTCCCAGCCTGGGGTTGCTCGGCCTGGCCAGCCGGCGCTTTCGCGGCCTGCCCCATCGCTCGCTGCTGGGCCTGGCCCTGCTCTGGTTCCTGATGGCCATCGCCCCTTCCCTGGGCGGTTTTCGCATGTCCAGTCGCTGGCTGCTCTTTTTCAACCCGCTCATGACTTTGATCGGACTGCTCTGGCTGCAACAGGCCGCCCGTGAGGGCAAGCAGTTCGGCCGCGGAACCTGGCTGGCTTTGCTGCTGGCCCAGTTGGCCGGCCCCGGCCTGAGCCTGGCTCGCGAGCTTCCGCAGGTCAGTCTCTGGCAACCCGGGCTCTTCCTACTGCTCTGGTGCCTGGTTTGGAACCGACTGGCCGTCACCAAACGGGACAGCTGGATCTTTGCAGGCGTTCTGGCCGGCCTCTTCCTGGTGACGCCCCCTCGCTTTATCCACGAAGACCAGTATCCTTACCGATTTGCCTGGCAGAATCGATTGGTTGAGCCCGACCGCCAGTATTTCTCTCTGTACGTAGAAAAAGACATCAAAGATCCTGACCCCGACGTCTCCATCGCCAGCCGCCTGGGCAACCTGCCGCTGCTGGACGACCGGCGGTTCGTGAACGGCTACTCCCCCATTTTCTCCTCCCCCCTGACCTGGGCGCTGCATCTTTCGGCCGTGGGCTACAGCTACGCGGACGAGAACGGAGTGGTGGTGATCGGCGAGGCGGTCAAGACAGGCAATCTTTTCGACAAACTGGACGTGACCGGTCTGCTGCTCAGCCCGCTCTGGCGCCCGCTGGGACCCCATTTACAGCAGAACGGCTGGGTGCTCCAGGGCACGGAAGGCAAAATCCAGGTCTGGCACCGCAATCAGCATCCTCGTCGGGCGGTTGCCGAGAGCCTGACCAGCGTGCAGAAAGCCTCCAGCCTGGCGCAGGTTGTGCAGGAGACCTACTCAGGCAATCCACTCAACGTGCTTCTCTCCCCCACGGAGGGAAGTGGACCCGTCCGCTACGCCTCTGTCGAATGCCGACCCCTGAGTCAGACGCGCACCGGAATCCGCCTGGAGCTGGGGAAGGTGCCTGCCGATCAGAAGGCTTTGATCGCGGTTCGAATCCCCTGGGTGCGAGGCTTTCGCGCCTTTTTCCGGGGTCAAGAGCTGGAAATTCAGACCCTTAACGTCCAGCACATGGGCATCGAAATCCCCGCCGACAGCCCGGCCGGGGAATTGGAAGTCGTCTACCGACCGAAGTCCCTGAACTACGCCCTACCCCTCGCCGGCCTGGGACTGCTCGCTTGCCTTTTGCTCGGAATTCCTCGCTGCCGCGGGCTTTATCAACCAGCCGCCGAAGCACAGCAGGAGTCCAACCCCCGCTAATCCCAGACCGCTCCAGAACGGCTGACACCGATAGCGAAAGGTCACCACCCCGGTTCCGGGAGCCACCGCCACTGAGGAGAGCAGTCCGTAGGAACGATGGATTGGCAAATCCTTTCCATCTCCTTGAGCACTCCAGCCAGGGTAGTCAGGAAGCGAAACGGTTAACCAACCACTGGCGCCTCCCATCTCCAATTGGATCTCGGCAGGGGTCCACTTGCGAATCGAGGGCTTTCCCTCGTGAAATTGGGCAACCGCCTCAGGCTCGTGATCGAACCAGACTTCCGCCTGCGGGTCGAAATCCGGAGCATCAAAAGCGCGACGCCCGGTTTTTGCCTGGCGGGAGAGCCAGAAGCCGGGCAAAGGAGCGGGCAATTCCTCCACTCCACGCTCCGTGATCAAGAAGCGAATCCCCAGCATCCTGCTCATCGGATTCAGCGGCCAGGAGGGTTTGGCTCCAGCCGCCAGCTCGGAGGGGTGGAAGTTCATGAACATCATTCGCTGCCACTCTTGCGCTTCCGCCGCCCGTCCGTGCTGCATCCAGAAGAGAAAGTCCACCACCCGCCGCAGCGCCAGGGGAGAAAAGCCCGCCACGTTACGAGCTCCCACCAACACGGTGCGCTCGGGGTTGAGGCTGTAGTAGACCGTTTCTCCCGGCCGCAGCGCTCGAGACGCCTCGGCCAGCATGCGCTTCTCCGCCTCGGCCATTTCGGGTCGGGCGAAGATCGAGTCGTGGACGAATAACACCGGTGCGGAAACCTGCAAAAGACAGGCAAGCCAGACCAGCCGACCGCGCCAGACAGGCAGGCTTGCCAGCAGCCAACAAAGGGCGAGGCTACCCAGCAAGAGTATGTGGGAAGCCAACCAATCGCTGCGCCCCCAGACCAGGAAGAGCAGGTAGTAAAGCGTGGCCGGCGCGGCCAGCCAGGGACGGCGACTGGAACCCAGGCGCTCCCAGCCGAAGGCCACCAAACCCATCAACAAGATCGGGAAAGGCGCGAGAAATCGGACGGAAACTCGGAAATTGGCAAAAAGGGGAAAATGGTGGAAGAGCCAGAGTCCGATCGGACTGGAGACCCCCAGGGCCAACACTCCGTCTATCCCAAGTAAGGCAACCCAGCCTCGAACCCAGTTGCGCCGCCCGGCTAAGGGCATCAGGCCACACAGCCACAAACACGAGAGGGCGATTCCCGGAACGGCCACATACTCGTGAACGTTACGCTGCGTCGACTGATGACGCTGGGCCTGAGAACCGTAGAACGGCGAGTAAATCGTGCCCAGGTGCAAATCAGGGAGAAGCGTGGACGATTCCAGCGCCTCGGCGCGGAAAGGCACCGAACGCACCACCTCCTGCTGGCTCTGCTCCCGCAGCGGTAGCCAGGTCGGAGCGGTCAGCAGCAGAGCCACACCTCCGGCCAGCACCGCCCAGGCGACCGGTTTCCAGCTCCGCAACCGAAAGAGAAACCAGAGAGCGAAGTTGAACCCAAAAATCATGGTCAACTGCCAGCCGCCTCCATGCCCGACCAGGGCGAGCAGTAGAGCCAACTGCACGGCGGGTCGCGGACCCGGCTTCCGGCAAAGCTGCTCCAAACGGCCGAGAATGGCGGGGGCAAAGGTCAGGATCGGATAAAAGACGACGTTGCCCACCAGATGCACTCGGGCCGAGGAGCCCGCATAGACAACGGCTCCCAGGCGGGCGGCCGTCCCGTCCAGCTGCTGACTTCGCAGATAGTGGTAGGCGCAGAAGTAGGCCAGCACGCTGTGGACAAGATAGTAGCCGAGCAATCCGGTCTCGGGATTGGCCAGGCCGAACCAGAGCTGAGGAAGGTAGAGAAGACGTCCGAGGGTTGCCCCGGTCAAAGGCATCCCCAGATTGCTGAAGGGATACCATTCGGGCCAGTGACCCGATAGGAGCATGGATTTCCAGTAAGCCAACATCGGGATTTCGAAGTTGGCGGAATCGTTGGACAGGAGGATCTCCTGGCGCCACCAGACCGGCAGGAACGGTAAAAAAAGCAGCGCCAAGGCCAGCAAATGCCAGAGCCAGGGGCGCTCAGACTTCATCTTCCGCATCCTTGCAGCGGTGATTTTCGATCAACAAAGCAATCAACGCCAGCGTGGCCGTCCACGCCCCCCAACCCCCGGCCCGGAAAGAAGCGTGAGCCGCATTGAGCGACCCGTTCCAGACCAGGTCTCCGGAGAGAGCCAGGTGGATCGTCAAGGCCACCGCTGCCAGCGCCGCCCAGGGCCGCCCCGGCTTCAGCTGACTGACCACCAGCAGCAGAGGCACGATGTTCAGGACGCACTGGTAGGTCCAGCAAAAGGCCGCCATGGTCTGAAAAGTCAAAATCCCCACGGCCAGCCACAAGGCTTCGGCTCCCCTCCGACGAGCCCGCCAGGCGCCTCGGAAATAGAGAAGCAGCATGCCCGCGAAGAGCACCTTGGAAAACAACGCCAGCTCTGGCTCCCAGCCCGGCCAGAAACGGATCAAAACCGCGGGCACGGAGTGGGAGCGATCATAAGCTTTGATGGGCAGATGGAGAACCGAGGAGAAAAAATCGAAGAAAAGCGGCAGGCCGGCGTAGGCCAGGGCAATCGCGTGAGTTACGCCGACGACCGCCAGCCATCCCCACAACGCCCTCTGCTTTTGTTTGCGCGCGAGCGAGGCCAGAAGAAGAACAGGATAGGCTTTGGAAAGACTGGCCAGGCCGAGGAGGCTGCCGGCCAGGAATGGCAGACCTCGCAGCCAGGCCGCGTAGGCCCCGGCCAGCAGGCCGGCACAAAGCAGTCCTACCTGGGCCAGAACGAGATTGTCTAATCCCAGCGGGGAAAGCAGCGTCCCCAAGGTGAGCAACAACGCCAGCGTGAGAGGCAAGAGTCTGGCTCCGAAAAGCTCACAGGTCAGCCAGGCGATTCCAGACACGAACACCACGATCGACAGAGAGGTATACAGCGTCAGAGCCTGCCCCAGGCTCAAAAAGGTGGTGGGCAGCAGCAAGGCATACCAGCCGGGCACATGATAGTTTTCCCCGGGATTGTAGTTGGTGTTCAGCAGCCGCAGACCGATCTGGCGGAACTCCTCACCATAGATCGACTGTCCGACTCGGATGGTCCAGGAGCACACCCAGAATCGCCGGAAGTCCACTCCGAAAAAGGCGGAAACCTTACTCCAGGCCAGCAGAGGTTGGGGAGTGCTGGCCACCGCCACCAATAACAAGAACAGGCACACTGCCAGCAGCGCTTTTTGATTCCGAGGCATTCTCAGCGAGCGCCTCCGACCCGTTGGTAGAGTCGCAGTCCGCCCTGACCCTCCAGCAATCGATAACCGGAGGTAATGAACTGCAATTCTTCCTCGGCTCGCTGGCGGTATTCTTCAGCGGGGATCCCATAACTCTCTTGCATCGCCTGAGGGTCCAGACCCAGATACACGATATACTCCACCTGTTTCTGCTCGAGCATCTGGCGAGCGTCTTCCAATTCCTTTCGAGAATACAGGTAAGGGGTCAACACCGGGACGCGCAGTGGGTTGCGTAGATTCTCGGTGGTGTAAAGGCTGCAGAAGTAGGGATAGCTCAGGACCGTGCTTCCCGGAGGAAAAAAGCGCTGACTCCACTGGTGGGCCTGGTCGATGGCGCCGGCCTGCCCGGCTGACTGGGTCCAGTAGACTCCGGCACGAGTCGCAATCGGCAAATTCCAACTCGACTGCAAGAAGCCCACTCGAAGCCCCGCACCCACGATTTCGCAGGCTGCCCATCCCAGGGCCAGCCGATTCTTGTGAGGCAGGAGACTGAGCAATCCAACTTCGCACAAGAAAATACCCGGACAGGAAAATGCCAGATAGGAAACGACCTGGCGGTTGCCGTTGGCGGCGGCCCAGGCCAGCATACACCAGCCCAGCGTCGCCAGCCGAGGCTGGCGAAACTTTTCAAAGACGGCCAGACTCAGCACTACGGTGATGTAATAAAGGCCATAGGTCTGCGTTTGCAGCCAAAAATTGGAGAGGATGGCGCCCCGCGCCAGCAAGGGAACTCCAGCCGAGAAGCCCAGCCGACCCAACCCCAACCAGCTCTCCCAGTTGTAGGCGTGGTGGTTGTAGCTCAAGTGCTGCAACAAATCCAGAAAGTTCTGTTGCCAGACTCGTCCCAACACCGGCAAAAACGGCGCCCAGAGTAAGAGACTGGTTCCCACCGCAGCGGCCAGAACACTTCTCAATCCCGAACAGCGATAGCGAATCCAGACGAAGGCAATCATCAGTCCGCTGGCCAGACCGTCCGACTGGAGAGTCCAAAAAGCCAGAGCCAGAGCTGCTCCCAGTGGCAGGGCAAAACGAGGCTCCTCGCGCCAACGCACCACCAGATAAAAGGTCGAAAGCGTGAACAGCGTACTCCACCAGTGGTAGCTCAGAATGGGAAAGGCGGTCAGACCACCGCAGCACCAGAGCAGCCAGGGCAGATAGGCCAGGCGCGACGGCAGAGTGCGGCGTCCGATGGCATAGATCAACAGTCCGCTCAAGGCGGATACCAGGGCCATCAGCAGACGAGTAGCCAGACGGTCGCTTCCCAGCAGGGCAAAAAAGACCGCCGACAAGAGGTAGGAGCCCGGCGTATGGCGCGTGTCCCAGTGATAGTAGGGCCACTCTCCGCGCAGCAGCCGGGTCGCCCCCAGAACGGTAACCGCCTCATCATCCATGCCGAAGTAAGTCGACCAGTAGGGAGCGGTCAGCAGAAAATTGATCCCGAACAAGAGCAGTGCAGTTCCGCGGCGCATGGCCAGCCTGTTCACCTCGGCCCGGCGCGGGGCCTGTTCAGAAGCCGGTATGGGAGTCTCCTTGATTTATGTCGCCATGCGATATAATATGCCGACCATGTTCGAAACCCTGACCATCACCACTCTGCTGTTCGTCGCCTTCTTCGCCTACCAGAACATGCGCTGGGGCTTGACCAGCGCCATTCCCAAGGACGACGAGGCGCGGTTGCGATTTTACTGCAGCGAGTGCCTGACCAGCCTGAAAAGCTTGTTGGCGGGGGCCGAAATCAAGCATCTGGAAACAGCAAGCCTTTGCCTGGCGGACGACCGCCGTCTGTCGGCCGTGGAAGGCAAGGTGCTGTTGGCCGAACGGACGCTGTGCAATCTGGGGCCACGGGGCTCCCTACAGTTCGAACGACTCTCCGACACCGGACTGATGGTGACCATTCAGGCTCAGGAAACGGACAAGTCCCATCGCATCGCGGTGCGTCTGGATGTCAAGTTTCTGGAGCCGGCCGTACAATAAAAGCGGCCCTCGCCGTGAGCGGGACCGCAGTCTTGAAGGTGTTGTAGAAGGACTTAATTGCGGCGGAAGCGGCCGCGGCGACGGTGACCACCGCCTCCGCCATTTCCACCGCCGTCATGACCGCCGTGGTGACGGTGCATCTGATGATCGCCACGATCTCGGTTTTCGCGGTTTTCGCGGTTTTCGCGATTGTCGCGGTCCCCTCCATTGTTGTGGTGGTGGCGCTCGCGGGCCAGGTAGCGGCCTTCCTGGAATTCAGGTAGAGCCGACACATCCTCCGAACTGATCGTGAGGAAAATGCCGCGGAACAAGATTCTTTCGACGCTGTGCACGGGCGCGAGTACGTCGTTGTGCAACAGCATGCCTTTCTCGAGCACCAGGTGGGAAACGCTCTCGCTTCCCGGGTCCACCATCATGAAGCGTAGCCGTCCAACCTTTTCACCTTCTTTGCTGTAGACGGCACTGCCGACGTGTAAGTCGGCCACACTCAAGGACACGATAGAGTTATCTCCTGACGGATTGATGCCCTATCAGTTACAGGCAGGAGAAAGATCTCCTTCGTCTTTCTCGGCGAAGGAAATCGACACTCTAGCAGTGAAACTGGCCAGCCAATAGGCAGGGGTCCCAATAGTTTCCGGGAGCGGTTGCTGGACCGGCGAGTCCATTCGAACGCCTCACCGAATTCGTTGTGTAGGAGCAGAACGTTTGTCGATCGAGATGAACCAGTTGCTGTTGGACATGGTCCAACAGGGCGGGTCCGACCTTCTGGTAGCCGCCGGTTACCCTGTCACCATGCGAAAGTATGGTGCCTTGGTGAACATGAGCGAGGGACTGCTCACGCAAGCACAGGTCGAATCCTGCCTGCAACAGGTACTCACCGAAACCGAACTGGAGACGCTGCGCACCCAGCAAGACATGGACTTCGCCTACCAGGTGGAGCACCCCACTCGAGGCTACTGCCGCTTCCGCGCCAATGCGTTCTACCAGCGCTTCGGCCCCAGTATCTGCTTCCGCGCCATCCCCAAAGAAATCCCCACCCTGGCCGACCTGGGACTACCCGAGGACCTGGGGCCCGGCCTGATGGAATTTCACCAGGGCCTGGTGCTCGTGACCGGCCCGACCGGTTGCGGCAAAACCTCCACACTGGCGGCGCTCACCGATTTCTGTAATCGCACTCGCGCCCTCAACGTGATTACCGTGGAAGACCCGATCGAATTCGTGCATCCCACCAAGCGCAGCCTGATTGTGCAGCGCCAGGTCGGACTCCATTGCGACTCCTACGCCAGCGCCCTGCGCGCCAGCCTGCGCGAAGACCCCGACCTGATTCTGGTCGGCGAGTTGCGCGATCTGGATACGATTTCGCTGGCGATCACGGCCGCCGAAACGGGCCACCTTGTATTGAGCACTCTCAACACCATTTCCGCCGCTCAAACCATCAACCGTATCGTTAACGCCTTCCCACCCAGACAGCAGTCTCAGGTGCGCATGATGTTGGCCGACTCTTTACGAGGCGTGATTTCTCAGCAGTTGCTGCCTCGCGCCGACGGCAAAGGTCGTGTCGCCGCCATCGAAGTGATGTACGCCAATGGCCCCATCGGCAACCTGATTCGTGAAAACAAAATGCACCAGGTGAACTCGGTCATGCAGACCGGTTCGAAGCGCGGCATGCGCCTGATGGATGACAGTTTGCTCGCCCTCGTCAAATCGGGCACAGTCGACCCTCGCGAGGCCGTCGACCGCGCTCACGACAAGAATACGTTCATCGAGCGAGCCCATATTACCGGAGGCAGTCGATGATCCGTCGTTCCGAAATGCTGGACCGCTTTCTCCACCTGGTGGTGGACCGGGGCGGTTCCGACTTGCACTTGCAGACTCAGTCTCCGCCGGCCATTCGCATCCTGGGTGAGGTCGTCTTCCTGGACGAGCCGCCGCTGGATCACCAATACATGGAAAACCTGATCAACGCGGTGCTCGATGAGCATCATCAGGACACTTTGTTCTCCACCGGCAGTTGCGATCTCGCTTATGAAGTTCCGGAATTAGCTCGCTTCCGCGCCAACTTTCTGCTGCAGCACCACGGCTATGGAGCCGTGCTGCGCGTCATCCCCTCCAAGATTCCCACCATGGAGCAGCTCGATTTGCCGGACGTCCTGCGCGATGTCTGCAACTACAACAAGGGCCTGGTGATCGTGACCGGACCGACCGGCTCGGGTAAGTCCACCACTCTGGCCGCCATGGTCAATCACATCAACGAGAATCGTGGCGTCCACATCATCACCATCGAGGACCCGATCGAATTTACCCACAACTCCAAGAAGGCCATGATTCAGCAGCGCCAGGTCGGCGTCCATGCGCGCTCCTTTAACCAGGCCCTGCGCGCCGCTCTGCGCGAGTCTCCCGATATCGTGCTGGTGGGCGAAATGCGCGACCTGGAAACCATTTCGGAAGCGATCAGTGCCGCCGAAACGGGCCACCTTGTGTTCGGCACCCTGCACACCAACTCGGCGGCCAAAACCGTCGACCGCATCATCGACGTTTTCCCCGCCGACGCCCAGGACTCGATCCGTTCGATGCTCTCGGGCACGCTCAAAGCGGTCGTAGCCCAACAACTCGTCAAGACCGAAGACGGCAGCGGCCGCGTGGCCGTGCAAGAAATCATGCTGGTCAATATGGGCGTGGCCGGTTTGATCCGCGAAGGCAAGACCACGCAAATCGGCTCCTTCATCACCATGGGCGCCAAAGAAGGCATGCAGAGCATGGACCAGCACCTGATTCGCCTGACTCAGGAAAACCGCATTTCGGTCGAGATGGCCTACGAGCGCTGCCACGTGCCGACCTCGCTGCAACGTGCCGGCATTCAACCCCCGCCCGGCTGGGGCCAAAAGGATTAACCGCGCAGCATGCTGAGGAGTGACTCCACGGCCAGTTCGTTGACGACGCGGCGGTTGCGGCCGTGGGTGACCAGGTAGGTTTCGGTTTCCTCCAGGGCATCCCAATAGTCCTGATCGCAAACCTGGTGGGCTCGCTTGTGAGCCAGCAAGCCGGCCTGCACCTTGAGAAACTGCGGCAACATGGTCATCTGCATCAGGCTAGGCAAAAGCGGCGGATGCACCACCAGCGCTTTGCGCCAGACCAGGTGAGCCAGATAGCGATCGATCTCGGGGTCGAACCGGTCATCCGCCAACTTGTCCAATTCCGCCAGGGTGCCGCTCCAGTTGTAGTGGGGCAGCGCAAAGGCGGCTCCCTCATAAAGGGCGGCCTCGATCTCGTCCCACTTGTCGCGTTCCAGCGAGAACTTGAAGTAATCGCACATTTGCTGTTGACCCAGCCAGCGCAACTGACCCATCGCCGAGCCCGGAGGCATGGCTGGATGGTCCCAAATTTCCGGAAGTTTCTTACCGATGGCCTGAACCCCGTCCTCCAGCGTCGGCAGTTCCGCCATCGTGCAGGCCAGGCCCAGGGTGGCCTGGGCCAAAGCTTCCCGCAAACCAACCGTTTCGGCGCGAGCCAGCAACTGCTTCTCCAGGCCCAGGTAGTCGCGATAGCTGACGTAATAGCGATTGTGAATGACCAGACCATCCATGGCCACCTTATTGATGGGCGCCCCGCGTTGCAATTGGGCGCGCAGGTCCGCCTCGTGAGCGGCGGTGTTGCGCCCATGATTCTGACGGGTGGCCGTGCAGTAGTAGGTGACGCCCGCGAAGATGCCCTCGGGAGTCTGCGTCATGACGAAGGGAAACAACTGACAGGTAGCCGGCTTGGCTTCAAAACCAAACTCCCGGTGAATCGAGCACAGCTGGTCTTCCGCCAAGAAGCGGCAGTTGGGGCAGTCCTTCGAATTCTGAATGAAGACCTGCTCCTCGACCTGGCGAAACACCGGTCCCTGCTCCTGAATAATGCGCAGCACCAGCGGCTGCTTTTCCAGGTGGGCCACCACTTCAGGCTCCACCGGAATGTCCCAGCCGGCACGGCAGCCCCGGCCACACATCAGACAGTCGTAATTCTGGTTGGGGTCAAAATGTAGTTTCGTCAAACCGGACTCCTTAATTGATCGACCAGGAAGCGTGCGCATCGCTGATAGACGGGCCGCAAACCCCTACAGTGATAGACGAGAAACTTTTCGGCCACGTCCAGAGCGTCCCAATAATCTTGCTCTTGCATTTCTCGCCCGCGATGTCGCGCAAAGCCGTGACCGTAAAGCGCCAGGAAGGTCGGCAGAAAGTCCAGCAGACAGAGATTGGAGAGCAGAGTCGGGTGAATCACCAACTGCTTGCGAAAGACCAGGTGACGCAGATACTTCTCGACCTCGGGGGTGTGGAGTGGCTCCACTCCCTCGAGACCCTGCAGCGACTCGGTCACCTTTTGAAAGTGAGCGCGAACCGTAGACTCAACACCCTCCAGTTCCGGCAGCAAATGCTCGGAGAGCTGGGCCCACATCTCCCGTCGCACCGTCTTCAGCAAGTCCGGGTCGGCAGGGACGCAGCCGCTCAACTCCTCAGGACTCGGCCGCGGACTGGTGTTGCGCGGCTTCTTCCAACCGGCCACCTGTCTGGCCACCCCGGTCAAGGCCTCGGCCAGAGCTGCCTGCATGCCGACAACCTCGGCGCGCTGCAGAATCTGGTCCTCCAGGCGCCTGTAGTCGCTCCACTGAGTGAACCAGGAAGCGTGCACCGTCAGGCCGTCCTCGCCCACCATATTGATGGCCGTGCTGGTGCTCAAGAGCGCGGAGACTTCTTCGCCCTGGACCGCCAGCGGGCGGCCCAGGTTCTGACGTGCCGCCGTGCATGAGTAAGAAACTCCGACGTAGGTGCCCTCCGGCGTCTGGCTCAGGATGTAGGGGAACAGACGGCAAATGTTCGGCTTGGCTTCGACCCCGATGTGTCGATGGATGCCGCACAACAAGTCCGGCTCCAGATAGCCGCAAGCAGGCGTCATGTTGAGGACGGGACCGGCCTTTTTCTCGATCAGGGCGGCGCCGTGCTGCTGGATGACCCGCAAGGTCAAGGGATGACCTTCCAACTGACTCCGGATCGGCTCCTCGACAGCGATATCCCAACCCGCCTGGCAGCTACGCCCACACTGAACGCAGTCGTAGTTCTGGTCAGCGGGAAGATGTAGGGAGGCGGGGTCCATGGATTGTTAAGGGTTCCAAACCGATCGAATCAGTCCTGCGCAGGTTTTGCTCGCCGGCCCGTGTAACATGCATGTAACAAACTAGCAATGTCTCTTTACTCTCGCCGGCCGGGTGGGATAAGCGGAGTGTAAGAGTGATGACCGGGAAAGGGCGAACCAGATGGCAATCAACATGATGAACCCCATGATGATGGGCGGCATGAATCCCATGATGATGGGTGGGATGGGCTTCGGCAATCCCATGATGATGCAGATGATGCAAATGATGCAGATGATGCAGATGATGATGGGCCAGATGCAGGGCATGATGAACCCGATGATGATGGGTCAGATGGGCGGTGGAATGCCCATGGGTATGCCGATGGGCGACGTCATGGGCGGCTTCAACGGAATGCAGCCGAACTACTCGCAGCAAATGTCGATGCCCGGTTATATGCCCCAACCCTATATGAACCAGTCGCCCTGGAGTGGCGGCTTCCCTTATCAGCAGCCCTCTTACGGAGGCCCCCAAGGTTCCTGGTCTAACGCCCCGCTGGCCGCTCCCACCGACTTCCGTGGAGGCAGTGCCTTCGGCAACGCCCTCGCCCGCAATTCCGCCAACGTCTGCCAGACCATGGGTAGCGCCGGCGGCCGTTGCTACCGCGGCGTCAAAAATGCGCTGGCCCCGATGGGCGTTCATCTGCAGGGCGGCTCGGCCTATATGGCTGCCGACCAGTTGGCAGGCAATCCTCGCTTCCGAGAAATTCAGGTGTCCCGTGACCAGCTGCGCAACCTGCCTCCCGGTGCGGTAGTGGTTTGGGCCCAGGGCCCCGGTCACCCTCACGGACACATTTCGGTATCGCTGGGCAACGGAATGGAAGGCAGCGACAAGCTGCGCCGTCAGATCACCAACTACCCGTCCCGCCCCCGAGTCTTCATCCCCAACCAGGGTCAGTAATCCTCACCCTGGCGAAAAAAGCCCGGCTACGGCCGGGCTTTTTTTATGATCCAACCAGAAATCAGGATCCCCAGAACAGCCACACAAAATCCGCCCAGAATGTCCCAGCAATAGTGGGAGCGGGTGGTCACGATGGTCAGGCTGAGTAGAAACAAGCCTCCATAAAGCAGCCAGCGATTGAGACCATCGCAAGCCAGCGCCCAGCAATCGATGGTGGGCAAAAAGATGTGACCCGAGGGAAAGCAGCAGGCGAAACCGTCAGTATTGACGGTCAGGTTATACAGCCATGTCGTCCAACTTCCGTCCGGTCGAAGAATGGGCCGCACGATCGTGGTGGGCAAAAAAATCCAGAATAGTAGCGTGAACAGCATCATGATCAGATAGGCGACCTGCGCTCGACGCACCACCGACGGCGTCCGGATCAGCAGCGCCAATCCCGGAGAGAGCAACAGAAAACCGAGATAGGGCCAGATGGTCCAGGGCCAAAACGGCAGCATCTCATCCAGCCGGGTCTTGGGCAGGTGCATGGGCGGACGGGGCGGATGGGTGCACAAATAAGCGTAAAGACACGATTGAAAAAGGGTCAGGGGCAATACCCATTTCCAGTTGGAACGCACCGCTTGAGCCCAGGTCAGCATCGCCCCGGCGAATTTGCGCGAAGACCTTGAGGTCCCTGCGAAGGGAGCGTTGCGCGAACCTCAAATGGGGCATCCATGGACGACGAAGAGTTCGCCAATCTGGTGCCGGACGAAGACGAGGAAATTCCCGAGGACGCCGAGGACCTCGAGGAAAGCACGCCCGAGGACCCCCTCGAGGTGGTGGCTCGTTGTCGCGAGTATACCGAGGTGGAACCCTTTGAGGAGCTGAAGAAAGAAGCCGAGCGCTTCTTGCGCGGCGAAATCGGTTCCGAGCTGGTCAAAGAAAAGTGGCTGGCCCTGGATCAGGAACTCGCCGCCCGCCACCACTACTTCCAGGAAGGTCTGCGCTTTCAGGAGTGGAGCGAGCAACTGGTCGTCACGGGACGCCAGATCTTCGAGCAGTTCGAATGGATCCAGGATCAGATGGGTCGCCTGGACGTGGGACTGGAAACCGCCCAGGAGTTGGAAGTCGCCTACGCTCTCGAGCAGATTCACGCTTCGCTGGCCGTGCTCAAGAGCTCGTACCAGACTCTACGCGACCTTCAGAGTAGCCTTCCAAACCTGTCCGAGAACCCCATGGTGGCCGAACTGGTGCGCGTCGGTCAGCTCACAATGCAGCAAAAGATACCGGTAGAGTCGTTCTTAGAACGCCTGGCCGTGTATGCGGACATGCAAGAACGCCTCCAACAGGCGCTCCTTACCGCCCAACCCGCTCCCAGAGAACGCTCCATCTTGGAAGCCGAGCGCGCCAACCTGGAAGAAGCTTTTTCTCACCAGCAGCGCGGACTGGATGAACTGCACGGCTTCGCCGAAAACCTGGAACCGGCCGAGTTGGAAAAGGGCATTGCCTCCCTGGAGCAAGGCTCGCAATTGCAACTGCGCCTGCGCGAGCGCCTGCTGCAAACGGTCGGCACGGAAGACACCAGAGCTTGTCCCTTCTGCGGCGCCGACAACCAGGCCCAGAGCCGCTTCTGCAACTCTTGCCAGGCCCGCCTGCCCGAAAACCTGGCCGTACAAGCGGAAGAAATCTCTCTCAGCAGCTCTCAAGGAAACGGTCTCCCCAGCCACTTTCAGCGATTGGTCACGGCGGTAGAGCAACGACAACAGGAACAACTGGACGACGCCGGCTGGCAGTCCACTCTGAGCTGGTTTCGAGGCCTCTATACCAACGTCTGCCGACAACGGGACCGTCGCAAGCCGCCGCCCGCCGACATCCCGCCCGAGCAACTGGAGCTGCTGGAAAGGGCCGGTGAATCGCTCACGACAGGCCTGGAACTGATCGGTGAAGGCCTGGCCGTTCTCGAAGCCGGTGAAGAGCTACCCTCTGGCGTTGAGCTCATTCTAAAGGGCGGCGAGAAGCTTCAGGAGATGCCCAACTGGCTGGACGAAGCCACCAACCTAACGAACGCCCTGCAAGAAAGCCAGGCTTAACGGCGCCAGAAAATCCTCCCAGCCCTGGGCGTGAAAAGTCAGACGACGCTCAACTTCGCGCACGGCCAGGCGACGCATGAGTGCCGTCGGCTTACTGTTCGCCTCCAGCGCCTGTTGCCAGGTCCAATAGCGAATCATCTCGTTGACCAGAGGCAACAAGCAAACCCGCGCGTGGACGGAGGGCTGACCCCAGAGAAACTTGCGGAAGAGCAGATGCCGAAAAAAGCCCTCCACTTGCTGCCAGTGGTCGGGTTCCTCAAGCTCGAGCCGCGCCTGGATCTGACGTGGCTCGACCCAGCCTGGAAAAATGTGGCTGAAGTAGCTCCCCCCTTGCGCCTGGGCGGAGAGCACCTGTTGAGCCCTCTGCGGCTGACCGTCGGCCTCACTGATGGCCAGCAGACCGCGCAGAGTGCGCTGGCAACTGGACTCGATTTCCTCACTCAACCAGCTCAGCCGAGCCGTTCCCAAACCCGCCAGATTGTCCTGAACGATGGCCAGAGAAACGCCCAGAGCGGCACTGAAGGCTCCGTTGCCGAAGCACAACTGATCGCCCAAGAACTCCTCGATCTGCAGATAGGACTCCCAGGCGCAGGGCCTGCCCTCGGTTAACTCCGCGCGAATTCGCTGAGCCGGCAGCTCCTCCCAGTCCCGATCCTCTCGACCGATCCGCGGCCCCAAACCCTGAGCCACAGCCGTACAGGCAAAGGAGGCCCCGATAAAGCGACCGCCGGGCGTATCCACGGCCCGAAAGGGAAAGTGCCGACAGGCGCTGGGACGCTGCTCATAAACCTGGCAACGGTCCTCCTGAGCCTCCGAGAGATTGGGGCAGCCATCCGGCAAACAGCGCAGATAAAGCCGGCCATCCGGCTTCCTCTCGGCCGCCGCCAACGTCTGACCGGGGTCCAGGTCCACCTCGAACATCTCGCAACTATTGCCACAGTGGACACATTCGTAGTTCAGCGGAGGTAGAAAAGCCATGGGCACAGTTCGTTCAGTCTCTGGCCGCTTCTGGCCTTCTCCCGAAAAATTGTTCGACGAACAAAAGGGCTTTAGTTTCGAACAAGTGAATTGGATTCACGTAAAAATCGAATCATTGTCAAGGAGAAGCTCAACCGTGAACCAGGAAGCCAAGATTTTCAGCCAGACTCTGGGCGATCAGCTCAACAAATTCATTTCTCGCATCGAAGCCCTGGAAGAAGAGAAGACCGGCATCATGTCGGCCATCAAAGACCTCTTCCAGGAAGCCAAAGGCGAGGGCGTCGACGTGCGCGCCCTCAAGGAATTGCTGAAGATGCGCAAGATGGAGCAACTGGACGTGCAAGAGCAGCAGTCCACTCTGCACCAGTACATGAGCGCCCTGGGAATGTCCCACAACTAACGAACTTTCAGCCCACAAAAAAAGACTCTCGGAAATCCGAGAGTCTTTTTTTGTCCGTCAGAACGGACTCTAGGGAAGCTTTTCTTCCTTGCCGCCAATTTTCAGCGGCGGGATGGACTGCGCTTCGGTCTTGCCCGTGACTTTGACTTCGACCACCATCGGCTTGGTGATCTTGCTCAAAGCTTCGTCGGCGCGAAACTTGTCGCGTTCGGCTCGGACCGCGTTGGGCGTGCCTCCACCGTTGTAGTAAAGCATATCATTGAAGCCCTTGTTGACCCAATAGGCCTCGCGGGAGTCCAGGAATTCGACATCCTGGCCTCCGTCGTTCTTCTTTTCGGTAGTCGTCTTTGTCGTAGAGGTATCGGCCTCGGCACCTTGGCACCAACCGGGCACCGCCAGGCAACCCAGGACCAAAGCACTCAAAACAATGCGGCGCATGGAAAACCCCTCTCTGGTAGTTTGAATAGTCTTCTAATGGGGCATGGCGGCCTCCTGCCGAAAACCATCCTTTGACGAGAACTTAAGGCGCGTTCTTAAGCGAGTAGTTCAGTAATTCTCGCAACAGCGTAGCCTGGTCCATAGCATCGTCGAGCGCGTTGTGCGGATACGGCTTGGGCGGCCGGAAAAGGCCGCGCCGGGCCAGGCGGGAGCGCAATTGTCGGCGCTCGCAGCGAAAGATGCCCTGAGCCAGACTGGCGATGTCCAGACAGGCGTAACCAAAGGGATTGCTACCCAGAAAGCGCTGAGCATAGTAGCCGATGAAGGGTTGATCGAAGCTGGCCGGCCAGGCCGCCATCATGAACTTGGGCACGCTGAGACGCAGGTCGGCCAGATAGTCGGCCAGCTTCTGAATGCCTTCCAGCGGCTCCAGGCCGTTCTCCAGCAAATGTTCGCTGGTCAAACCGTGAACCTCGTTGGCGGCAGCCAGTTCGCCCGCCCCCTCCAGCGGTCGAAACTCGCAATAAAAGGTCTTCTCTCCCAGACGCCAGGCCGGGTTGGCCACATCGGGGGGCAGTACCGGAACGCAGCCCACACTGACCAGCGAGTAGAGGCCGGGAAAGGGACCGGAAGCTTCAACATCCAGACTTAGATAGAACACTGCCGCCGAGTTCTCGCTTCGTGCCGGAATTCCCAGGGGCGGGGCAGGCATTTTTCGAGCGCGACTCAAAGCCAACCGTCTTGGAGGACATCGGCCATGAAGTTTGAGACCTATGAAGGTAACCTGCAGGACCTGCACGCGGACGTGCTCGTCGTGATCCTGGATGCGCAAAATGAACTCTGCGAAGTGGATGACGAGGCGCTGCAGGAGCGTCTGGCCGGAGCCAAGTCCCAGTTCTCGGGCGGCAAACTCTCACGCGAGCTGACCTTTGCCCCCAAAGACCTGAACATCGACACGGTGGTGGTCTACCACAGTGACCTCGAGAAGAACTACGGATTCTGGGAAAACATCAAGACCTTCGCAGCCCGAGGCATTCGTTTCGGCGCCGAAACGGCTCGCCCACGCGTGGCTTTCGCCCTCAACACCAGCGAAGGCTTAGAGCACGTCGGCAAGGTGGTCGAAGGCGTTCTCCTGGGCTCCTACGCCTTTGAAAAGTATCGTCAGAAGCCGCGCAAACTGTTCGAAGACAGCGTGGCCGTGATCTGGACTCAATCAGCCGAGAAAGCCCAGGAGCAAATCGACCGCGCCAAAATCCTGGCCAACGCCACCAATGAGACCCGAGATCTGGTCAACGAGTCCGCCTCGGTCATCACCCCGGCCGCGTTGGTGCGCAAAGCCCAGGACCTGGCCGCCAGCCACAATCTGCAGGTCGAAGTCTGGGACCAGGCTCGCCTCACCCAGGAGCGCATGGTCGGCCTGCTGGCCGTGGGAGCCGGCTCCGAGCATCCTCCCTTCATGGCCACCCTGAGTTATCAGCCCGAGTCACCCAGCGACGTTCACCTGGTGCTGGTGGGCAAAGGCGTCACCTTTGACACCGGCGGCATCTCCATCAAGCCGGCCGAGAAGATGCACCTGATGCGCGGCGACATGGCCGGCGCCGCCGCCGTGCTGGGCGCCATGGACATCATCGGCCAACTGAAGCCCAACATTCGCGTCACCGCCATTGTGGTCACTGCCGAGAATTCTCCTGACGGCAAAGCTATGCGCCCGGGCGACATCCTCAGTTATCGGAACGGCAAGTCCGTTCACGTGGAAAACACCGACGCGGAAGGGCGCCTGATTCTGGCCGACGGTCTGATTCACGCCGGCGATATCGGCGCCACCCACATCGTGGACGTGGCCACCCTGACGGGAGCGGCCGTGCGTGCGCTGGGCTACTCCTTCACCGGCCTGATGGGCAACAACCGCACGCTCATCAACGCCGTCACCCGCGCCGGCGGCAACCACGGCGAGGCATACTGGAAACTGCCCCTGCCGGCCGAATACAAGGAATACATCAAGAGCTCGGTGGCCGACATCAACAATCTGGGGGGCCCGGTTGCCGGCGCCACCACGGCTGCCCTGTTTCTGCAGGAATTCGTGCCGGACAGGACCGCCTGGGCTCACCTCGACATCGCCCCCACCTTCTGGAAAGAGAAGCCCTGGAAGTACTTCGGCGAGGGCGCCTCGGGCGTGGCCGCCCGCACCCTGGCCGACCTGGCCGTCAACTGGGCGGAAAACACGGCCCGCTAAGTGTACAAGGCTCTGCTGGCCGCGGTCCTGCTTTTTTTCTCAGCAGCGGCCGTGGCCGACGATGAGGAGCTCACCCCCCTCCCACCGGGCATCGAACTGGTGGAAAGCGTGCCGCTGGAAACGGAACGCGCCCTCGACGATCCCTCCATCCGTCAGACTCAAGAAGTCTGGCTGGACATGATCAACGGGGCCAAAGAAAACCTGGACCTCGAATTCTTTTACCTGCGCTTTGAGCCCAAGACCGCCCTGGAACCGGTAGTCAAGGCCATCGAAGCGGCCAAAGCTCGAGGCGTACGGGTGCGGGTGCTGGTGGACGCCAAGTTTCTGCTCACCTACCCGCAACTCTGGGAGCGTTGGGCCGGGCTGGGACTGGAACTTCGCAAAATCAAATTCCCCTCCGGGGTCCAGCACGCCAAGCTGATGCTGGTCGATCGCCAGCAGGTCTTTCTGGGCAGTCAGAATTTTGACTTCACTTCCCTGACCCACATCCGCGAACTGGGCATCCACATCAGCCAACCGGAACTGGCCAGTTGCTACCAGCAGGCCTTCGAGCAAGACTGGGCCAGGGCCGAGGGAGATACCAGCCCTTCCAAGCTCTCTCCGGTGACGGCCCGCTTTCCCGTCAAGATGGGCGATCTGGAGTTGTTCCCTGTTTTCAGCCCCAACGACCTTCAGTGGAACGCCGGCAACCCCGAGGAACTGGCCCTGGTGGAATTACTGCGCAGCGCCCGCCAACGCATCGATCTTCAGGTAATGACCTATTCTCCGCTGGTGGTCGCGCACCCGGGCGACGGCCCTCTGCCCAAGCGCTACGAGACCCTGGACATCGAGCTACGAGCAGCCGCGGCCCGCGGAGTCGAGGTGCATCTGCTGGTGAGCGACTGGGGCATCAAGCCGCCCTTACTGGCTCCGCTGGAAGCTCTCAGCACCGTACCTCACCTGGAAATCAAGGTCAGCCACATCCCACCGTGGAGCGGCGGAGACATTCCCTTCGCACGCGTCGGTCACAGCAAATACCTGGTGGTGGACGGACAGCGCGGCTGGCTGGGCACTTCCAACTGGGAATACAGCTACTTCATGACCAGTCGAGACATGGGCCTTGCCTTTGAGGGCAAAAGCCTGGCAGCCCGCCTGCAGGCCTTTTTTGAGCGCGACTGGGACGGCCCCTACGTTCGGCATTTGCCCGGAAAATGAAAAAACCACCCCGCAATTGGGATGGTTTTTTCATCAACGGTTCCTAGGTCCGTTGCTCGTCTTGCGGCGGACGAGACCCGCCTGACCGCCTCCTCGCCAGCGTCAGGATCTGGATGCGCCAAGGACGTATCCAGCCACTCTGAGACATTAACGTCAACCCAGCTCGACGGCGCGGTTTGGCCAGCGCGGCCCTCACCCTTCCCAGATGGGGAGACCTGTCCGGTCGAAACCGAAGTTTGACCGAAGAATCAACCGAAGTCGATCCGATGTGCACTGAGGTTAGGCACAACCCCTCGTCTTTGCGGCGCGGACGAGAACCGCCTGGTCGCCACCTCTCCAGCACCAGGACCCAGCGACGCGTTGACCGGAGTCAAGTTGTGCACTGGCCTCTCTGCTTAGTTTTCGTCCGAGCAGCCAGACGGTGGCCGAAGCCACGGTGATGCCCCTGGTAGATGCATCACTGGCGAGTCGCTTCCGCGATTCGCGTCACGAACCGACAAAAATGCGGTTCGCCGAGTCCGAAGACTCACGGCTTGCCCGAAGGCCTTTGCCGTTGTGGCTAGCCCGAAGGCTATGCCGTCCGCCTGCTGCAAGAGCGGCGGTTGTGCGCTGAAGCCGGAGCAACGAGCACTGTGGAACCGCCGGAGCGGCACGTGCGACTCACAAGGAGTGCACTCCACGTGTCTTCCGAAGAAGACTGCGCCTCCCGAAAGAGGTGCGCGTAAACACGAAGTTCACGCAGCCTGAGGTATGGCCAACCCCTGCCGGCCGCACAGGCCTGACAGACTGGTCAATCGCCGAGACAATTGCCAACATCGTTGCGCGGATGCATCGCGTTTGCAGACTAAGGTTTGCTGCGAACCCCGTGGTCGTTGGCCCACGCACCCACGAGTCTGTGCGACTCGCCGACAGGGCGCGGCATAACCGGCCTGTCTGATCCCAGACGGACGAACCGAAAGGGGAGTCTGAGGTCTGACTCGACCCGCGAAAGCTTCAGGCGCTTTTGCTTGCCCCGAACGGGATTGGCGGTCCCACGATCCTTCCGCCGAAGCGGTAGGTGTGCCAGGGTTTTACGTCCGTGGCGGACGGCGCACTCGGTATGGCGCTACCCAGCACATCTCAGTCGTGCTCACTGCCTGTCGCGCAGTTTCCTGCGAGAAGGTGCCAGTTGCGAGCTGGCGCACCGCAGTGACCGAGGTCTCTGCGAGGTGATGTGGCTCACCGAGGCCTCCAAGACCGAAGTCCCGGATGCGGGATTGTTTTACGCCTGACTCCCAAGGCGGCAAGCTAAGGTCTGCTGCAACCCTCCGAGTATCAGTCTCTCGGATCTGCCTGGGCCGACCACCACCGGCATCAGGCCCTCACCACGGAGGGAGCGCACGAATGCGCACCTTCGCTACTGTGTGAGGCCCTGGTCATAGATTTACGAGCCTGAACCCGGCTCGGCCCACTGTGGTATGCGGGCGACCCCCTACGATGCGCTATCGTGGAGCGCGACGATTGTCGATGTTCGTCGTTCGGTCGGGGTTTTTGGCCCGGCGACTTTTTGATGATAGCTCTGGTAGATTTGACCGTCAATCGCAAACGGACGTTTGTACTAAAGCCTCGAGCATGCCTGTACCGACAGCCTAAGGTGGTCAGGAATTGACCCGCATTCAAGCAAAATTGGCAAAAAAAGAGAAAAGATTAAGATCATTTTTGTGGTCAATTCTGAGCAATTCGCCTGCATGTCTCCATTGCAACCGCCACCCAGCTGTTCGATTCTAGCCCTCAGCCTTTTCCCAGGCCTCATCGAGCAGTACCACGGGGTGCTCCGCCACGATTTGGGAGCCACGGCGCGCCAAACCGTAGCGGATCTGCAGCAGGCATCCCGGGTTGGCCACGCCTACCCGGAGTGCTCCACTGGCCTCGATGGCGTCCAGTTTGCGATCCAGCAACTGCGAAGCAGTATCAAAGTGAGCGATGTTATAGGTTCCGGCACTGCCGCAGCACAGGTCGGCCTCGGCCAGTTCCCGGTAACCCGAACCTGCCAGTTGGCGCAGCAACTGACGCGGAGCCTGGCGGATGGCCTGCCCGTGGGCCAGGTGACAGGCGTCGTGATAGGTCAGCGGCTGCACCACCTGAGGCAAAGCGGGTTTCAGCTCGATCTCGGCCAAAAATTCCTGCACGTCGCGCACTCGCGAACTAAAGGCGGCAGCCCGATCCGCCCAGGCCGGCTCGTCCTTGAGCAGATGATCGTAGTGCTTCATCAAGCTACCGCAACCGGCCGAATTGACAACGATCCAGTCGACCGGATGCTTCTCGAAGGTAGCAATCATGCGCTTGGCCTGAACTCGGGCCCAGTCCAGCCTCCCCGAATGGGCGTGCAGCGCCCCACAACAGGGTTGTTCCGGTGGAGCCTCGACCTGAAATCCCTGGCGACGCAGCACCTTGACGGTGGCCACGTTCTCCTTCACGAAAGCCACATCCATCACGCAGCCCAGTAGAACACCCACGCGTCCCCGGCCGCCCGGCGTGCGGGCGGGAATGACCTGACGCGAACCGTTCCAACTGGCAAGCGGCAGCATACGGTGGAATTCCCTCAGCTTGCCCGGCAGAACCCTACCGACCAGGGCGCTCAGGCCGCTTTTCTGATAAAGAAACAACGCTCGTGTTCCCAGTTGCAGCAACCGTGGACGGTCGAAGACCGACAACACAAGGGTTCCCACCGCTCGCTTCCACCAGGGCCAGCGCCGCCACAGCTGATCGCGGGCTGCTTCCAACAACTCTCCATACTGCACGCCCGCCGGACAGGCGGTGACACAGCCCAGACAGCCCAGACAGTCGCTCATCTCTTCTTGAAAGACCGGCGAATCGATGGCCATATCGCCCTCAGAAACGGCGCGAATCAAGGAAATACGACCGCGTGGCGAGGAGCGCTCCTTGCCGGTCAGGACATAGGTGGGACAGGTCGGCAGGCACATCCCGCAGCGGATGCAGCCATTCATCTGCTCCTGGGGCGGGGCGTCGTGCTCGTCGAAGCCGCTCACGGCCGCAACCCCTCCAAAAGGGGTTCGCACTGCCCGGGGTGCACCGGCAGTTGCCCTTCCCGACGTGGCCGGTTGTGGAACATCTTGCCGGGGTTGAGCACCTGCCGGGGATCCATCACCGAGCGGAAACGGCGCATCGTCTCCAGCGCCGCCGGATCGCTAAAACGCTCCAAAAAGTCCCGTTTTAAGAGGCCCACGCCATGCTCGCCGGTCAAAGTCCCGCCCAGTTCTAAGGCCGACTGGCAAATCTGCTCAAAAGCCCCCTCCATGCGACGCACTTCGTCCCCGTCGCGCTCATCCAGCAGAATGGTGGGGTGCAGATTGCCGTCTCCGGCGTGCCCGAAGGTACCGATCATCAGACCCGAGCTCTCGGCGATACGACGCACCGCCTGCACCATCTCCACCAGGCGAGAGCGAGGCACGCTCACGTCCTCCAAAACGGTGGTGGGGCGCACCCGGGCCAGCGCGGGGAAGGCCATACGGCGAGCTGCCGCCAGCTGCACCCCCTCCTCGTCGCTCTGGGCCATGGTGACCTGGGTGGCTCCGTGTTTACGGGCCAGTTCACCCATCTCCTCGGCCTCGGAACGAGCCACCTCGGGATGGCCATCGCTCTCCATCAGCAAAATCGCCCCGGCATCGGTGGGCAAACCGATGTGGGCGTAGTCTTCCACGCAGCGCAGCGTAATCTGATCGAGAAACTCCAGGGTGGCGGGGATGATGGGGGCGGCGATAATGGCCGCCACCGTGGCCGCGGCCGCTTCCATAGTGGGGAAAACGGCCAGCAGGGTGCGTTTGGCCTTGGGTTTGGGCAGCAACTTGACCAGAATGCGCGTAAAAATGCCCAGCGTGCCTTCCGAGCCGACCAACAACTGCTTCAGATCATAGCCGGCCACGTCTTTGGGACATTTGGAGCCGGTCCACATCAGCTGGCCCTCCGGCAACACCACTTCCAGGCCCATCACGTAATCGCGAGTCACGCCATATTTCAAACCGCGCAGACCGCCAGCGTTCTCGGCCACGTTGCCGCCCACCGTGCAGATCTTCATACTGCCGGGGTCGGGCGGATAAAACAGCCCCTGCGCCTCCACCGCCGCGTGCAGTTGGGCGGTGATCACGCCCGGCTCGACACTGGCCGTCATGTTGGCGCGATCGATCTCGAGAATCCGGTTCAGGCGCAACATCGAGAGCACGACCGCTTGCTCCAGCGCCACACTGCCCCCCGAAAGACCGGTGCCGGAACCGCGCGGCACCAGTTTCAGCCCCTCCTGATTGGCAAACTGAATCACGGCGGCCACTTCCTGGGCCGAACCGGGAGCCACCACGGCGGAAGGCAAGTGGCGCATCAAGGCGGTGCCATCGTGTCCGTAGACCCAGAGGTCGTCGCGCTCGTGCAAGACATGTTGAGTGCCGACGAGCTTTTGCAGCTGCTGGAGTTGACTGGAATTCAACACCCCGGGGCATTCGCAATCCCGGCAATCACTCCTACGATCACGGGAATGTAACAAATCGCTCCAGCATGCGGCGGAGGAAGGCATTAAGATGTTGTCATGGCCGCCGTCAATCCCGCTCTCCGTCAGCAAATCTCGCAAGCCTTTGTGTCTCATCGCCTCAACAACAGCGAGCTGGTAGCGGTCACGGCCCGGCTGCAGCAGTGCGAAAGCCAGCAGAGCTCGCCCCAGGACACCGCCGACTTGCTCAAGCTCTACAGCCAGGTGGACGTGGACCAGCGCGACGCGGTATCCCTCGAGGATGTACAGCAGGCGGTAGCTTATCTGCGATTGGACACCTCCGCCCAGCGCCTCAGTGAGGACAAACCCTGGACCCCCTACGAACGGGCCGTCTATCGCCGCCTCAGCTGCCTGGAAAACGACCCGGTGCCCACCGCCGCCCGCCCCGAATCCAAAGGCAGCGCAGCCTTTACCGAAGCCGTCAGCCGCAACTTCGAACAGTGGGACTTGGACGGCGACGGTGCCCTGAGCAACGTGGAACTGGACAAAGCGCTGGCCAATCCGGAACTCAAGGGCGACGCGGCCGCGGCGGCCGTGGTGTTGCGCCGCCAATCGGCCGCTCTGCAAAGTTGCACCAACTCGGCCCCTGGCGTCACCCGCGCCGACCTGGAGTATTTCACGGCCCACGGCGTGCCGGATAACTCGACCGCCACCTTCAAAATCAACATGGGCTTCAAGGCCAACTGCAAAGCCGCCGACAACCTGGGACCGGCCCCCGAACTGATGAGCGAGAACTTCGACCCAACCCTGGTGGAACAGGGCCGCGCCGGCTCCTGCGTGCTGCTGTCGACACAGTCCGGGGCCACACCCGAACAGCTGAAGGGCATGCTCGAACCCCTCCCCAACGGCACCATCAACGTGCACTTCGCCGATGGCCTGACCGAAAACGTGCGCGACCTGACTTTGGCCGAGCGCCTCTACCACGCCAAGTCGCCCGACGGCGGCCGCTGGCCCGGCCTGGTGGAAGTGGCCATCGGCCAGCGCATTTTCGGTCACAGCCCCAAGCCGGACGGCTCTTTCCGCAGCGCCGCCAACGGCATCAATCCCGAGGAAGCCAGCCGCGCCCTGCACGGCCGCTCGATCGCTCGGGCCAACCTGGACGCCATGAGCATTCAGGACACTCGTCAGATGTTGATCTCTCTGATGGACTGCCCACAACCCTGGCTGGCCGGCAGCCGCAAGACCATCAAGGGCCAGGACTCACTGGTTTCCATTGAGGACCTGCACAACGGCATCCAAAACAACCACGCCTATTCGATTCAGGGTTTCGACGCCGACACCGACACTGTCCAACTGCGCAACCCCTGGCGCCACGGCGAATGGGTCATTCGCCCGGATGGTCGCGACGACGGCACCTTTTCCATGCCGCTGCGCGACTTCTACGCCAGCTATCTCTGGGTTTCCGTGCCTAACTCGAACAACTGAGCGCGGAACAGCCGGGAGCGCTACGCGCCCATTCCGGACGAGGCTGAAAGAGGGGGTCGTCGTCGCTGCGCTCCCGGTACGGATGGCGCAGCTGCTCCAGCATCTCCCCCACCGCTCCGCTGTCGCCTTTTTCGGCCCGGTCGATCACCTGCTGCACCAGATAGTTGCGCGGAATCAGGCTGGGATTGACGCGGTTCATCAAGTCGCGGTCGCGCTCTTGACCCAGGTAGCGCAGCAACCAGAGCCGCATCTTCTCCAGAGGTTCTCCCTGCGGCGGGGCATAGTAAGCCCGCGACAGCTCGACTGGAAGGCCCTCGCTCGGCAACTCGCCCACGCGGGCCAGGTTGCGGAAGAAAATGGTCATATCCACTTCGACTTCGTCCAGCAGAGCCAGCAACTCGCCCAACAAGGGGTCGCTGGAAACGGGCAAGCCCAGTTTGGCCCACATATGTTCGCGATAACTCTGCTCAAAAGTGCGCGAATAAACGTCCAGACTGGCCTCCAGCGGCTTTTCATCCTTGAGCAGCGGCAGCAGCGCCTCGGCCAGGCGCGCCAGATTCCACTGGCCGATCCGTGGCTGCTGGATATAGCAGTAGCGCAGGTTGCGGTCGGTGGTGTTGGGTGTGAAGTCCGGCTGGTAGGGATCCAGCCAGCCGTAGGGACCATAATCGATGGTCCAGCCCAGGATGGAGAGATTGTCCGTGTTCATGACCCCGTGCACGAAACCAACCCGCATCCAATGAGCCATGAGCCGGGCTGTGCGCTGACAGACCTCATCAAAGAAGGCGTAAAGGTCACCCTTGCACTGCGGATAGTGATGCTCGAGCACAAAGTCGCTCAACTGACGCAACACCTCGACCTCTCCGCGGGACGCAAAGATCTCGAAGTTGCCGAAGCGCACGAAAGTAGGCGCCAGACGCGTTACCACCGCACCGGGCTCGTCGGCCGGATGACCGTCATAAAACATATCGCGCATCACCGGCTCCCCGGTGCCCACCAGCGCCAGCGCCCGAGTGGTCGGGATGCCCAGGTGAAACATGGCCTCACTGCAGAGAAACTCGCGCACCGAGGAACGCAAAACCGCGCGGCCGTCGGCCCTCCGCGAGTAGGGAGTGGGGCCCGCTCCCTTGAGCTGAACTTCCCAGCGCTCTCCCCGACCGTTGACCACTTCCCCCAGCGTCATGGCGCGCCCGTCTCCGAGCTGGCCGGCCCAGTGCCCGAACTGGTGCCCTCCATAGCAGGCTGCGTAAGGCTTCATGCCCTCGAGCAGGCGATTGCCTCCGAGCACTTCGGCAATCTCCGGGCTTTCTCCCCAATCGAGAAGGTCGGCCGCTTCAGTCGACCAGGCCAATAGTTCGGGCTTGCGCACCGGCGTCGGACGCACGCGCGAATAACACTGGCCATGCACTTGGCGCGATCCCGACCGAACGTCCTGTTCTCCGGGCAGGCTGCGCACCCATAAATCATCAAAAACTAGTTCCATAGGAAACGCTTCGGACCCGAGGAACAGGATCCTTATGCACAACCACGCCGGCCATCGCAAGCAAAGCGCTGCCCTGCTCTCCATTGTATCCAACTCATCGTTGGTCATCGGAAAGCTGGCCGTCGGCTTGATGTGTAGCTCGGTGGCGGTTATTTCGGAAGCCGTGCATTCGGCCAGTGATTTGCTGGCCTCGGTGATCGCCTACGCGGCCGTGCGCATGTCGGACAGCCCCCCGGATGAAGATCATCCCTATGGTCATGGCAAGATCGAAAGCATCTCCAGTCTGGCCGAGGCACTGCTAATCTTTGCGGCCGCTCTTTACATCGTCTACGAGGCCGTGCACAAACTCCTCAAGCCCCCCTCCTCCTCCCCTCCCCTTCACCTGGCCATGGGCGTGATGGCGGTGTCTGTGGGGGTCAACTTTTTTATTTCTCGCTACCTGCGGAAAGTGGGCAAAGAGACCGACTCCCAAGCCCTGCTGGCCGACGCCGAACACCTGAACGTCGACGTGCTCACCGCCGCCGGCGTCTTTGTGGGGTTAGGCCTGGCGCAACTGACCGGCAAAAGCTGGCTGGATCCGGCCGCTGCCCTGGGAGTGGCCCTGCTCATCTTCAAAGCCGCCTGGGAGTTGAGCGTGGAGGCCATGCAACCGCTCATGGACGCACGCCTTCCGCTCGAAGAAGAGCAGCAGGTGCGAGGAGTGCTCAACAACGATCCGCGAGTGTTGGGCTATCACAAACTGCGCACCCGCAAGTCCGGCTCGCAGCGCCACGTGGACGTGCACGTTCAGTTGGAAGACGACATTACTCTACTGGAGGCTCACGAGGTCTCTGAAGATCTGGAAGATGAGATCCGCAAATTATTGCCAATGCTGTTGATCAACATCCACATCGAACCCTATCTGGCGGAAATGCAGCATCAACTGGAAGTCCACGGCCTGAGGCCGGAAGAATTGAATCAGAAGGAGTTTCCCAGCGAAGAGCTGATCCCCTCATGAACGAAGTCGCCTTTCACATCATGACCAAACCCACTGGTCCTATCTGCAACTTAGACTGCAAGTACTGCTTTTATTTGGAGAAAGAAAGGCTCTATCCCGGCAAGCATAGCTGGAAGATGCCGCCCGAGACGCTGGAGTCTTACATCCGCCAGCACATCGAGACTCAGACGATCAACGAGGTCACCTTCGCCTGGCAAGGAGGGGAGCCCACTTTGATGGGCCTGGACTATTTCCGCCAGGTGGTCGAACTCCAACGTCGTTACGGGGCCAATCGGCGCATCGTCAACGCGTTCCAAACCAATGGCGTGCTGCTCGACGACGATTGGTGCCGCTTCTTTCAGGAGAATCAGTTTCTCATCGGAATTTCCATCGATGGGCCAGAACCGCTCCACGACTACTACCGGGTGGACCGGGGTGGAAAGCCGAGTTTTCAAAAAGTCATGCGCGGTCTCGAGTTTCTTCACAAACACCAGGTAGACTTCAATACCCTGACGGTGGTCAACGATCAAAACTCTCGGCACCCTCTGGAGGTCTACCGCTTCCTCAAGTCGATCGGCAGCCTGGTCATGCAATTCATCCCGGTGGTGGAACGCCTGGCCGAAGGACCGTCCGCCGACGGACTGGACCTGGTTTCGCCCGAACACGGCGAGAAGGCGCACGTCACCGACTGGTCCGTCGATTCAGACCGCTACGGCAGCTTCCTCTGCGCCATCTTCGACGAGTGGGTCAAGCAAGACGTCGGCCGTCGCTTTGTGCAACTCTTCGACATTACCCTGGAATCCTACATGGGCATGCCCCAGAGCCTGTGCTGGTTTCGCGAACGTTGCGGTGAAGCGCTGGCGCTGGAACACAATGGAGATCTCTACTCCTGCGATCATTTCGTCTACCCGGCCCATCGGCTCGGCAACATTATGGAGGAGCCCCTCCTCTCGCTGGTGCAGTCTCAGCAGCAAAAGGATTTCGGCAATGCCAAAGCCGATTCTTTACCCAAACAGTGCTTGCAATGTGACGTTCGCTTCGCGTGCCACGGAGAGTGCCCGAAACACCGCTTCCTGGAGACCGCCGACGGGGAGCCTGGACTGAATTATCTATGCTCCGGATACCTGCGTTTCTTCCGACATACGGCACCCTATATGAAATTCATGGCCAACCAGTTGCGTCTCAAACGCTCTCCCTCCGAGGTGATGGGATTGGCGGCCCGTCTGGAGCCGGAGTTCGCCAAGGCCGCTCGCAACGAGGCCTGCCCCTGCGGCAGTGAGCAAAAATTCAAAAAGTGCTGCGGGCGCACCCGCTAATCGCGCCACCAACAACGGAGCAAGCCGCCAAGAATCAGCAGGTTCCCCAACAGATGCAACTCCAGACCGCCGGGCTGACGATGCAACCAGCTGTCCCAAGGTCCGAAACACCCACAGGTAAAGGCCAGTCCCCGCCACCAGCCCCAACCCAGCAACGTCACAAACCCGCTAAACAAAAGGATTGCCCAGAGAAGAGCTCCTCGGGACCTGGTCAGTAAGAGCAAGCAACCGACCAGGCCCTCCAGCGACGGGACCGTCCTTTGTAGAAAAGGCAGCCAGCTCTCGCGGAAGACGCTGTAGCCACGCAAGGCTTTGGTAAAGTCGCGAGGGTCCGCGATTTTAAAATAGGCGCCGGCGACCAGGAGCAGTCCCACGCTGGCCAAAAAAAACCGCCGTCTCAAGGTGGCAAGGGAGCGTCGATGACGATAAAGACCGGTTGATCGCGAGTTTCCGCCAGCGCCTCAGCCACGTTGACAATGTCCCCAAAGCGAGAAGGAAGCCCGTAAACCGCCACCCCTCCCTGACGCAGTTCGGGCGGAATGTTCGGCCTCAGCCGACCGGGTAGGGAAATCGCTCCGTCCAGATGGCCTCGCTCGTACTCTTCCGTGGTGCGCGCATCGACCAGGAGCAGGTGGCGACCGGCCAGCCCTTTCCAGGGAAGCTGAACGGGATCCAGGCGTACACGATTCTGGCCGGCCCAGAGGCCGGCCAGAACCAGAGAGCTTAGCCCGATGGCCAAAAACTCGACGCCTGTGCGCACCCGCTGACTAAAGGAGAGCGGCTTCCTGCGCGGCCAACTGCTGTCCCAAAAGCACTCGCTGGGCCGTCAGTTGCTGGGAGGTGAATCCCGGAACAGAAACACCGGTTCGAATGGCTCCGGTTCGGTGATCGACCAGATTGGTCTGTTCGGCCGGGTCGGACGGCAGGTGGTAGAGTTCGTATTGCTGGGAGGCTACGCCGTTCGGGTCAAAGTAGCGCGAGAACTTCCAGTCACCGGTGATCAGGGTGCGGATCCGGTTGGGCTGGCAAACCGGCCCCGCCGTCAGATTCGGGGCCTGGGTCGTGCGCGTCTGGTCCACCAGCTGAAGGAAGAGTTGATAAGCGTCATAGCCATCGTTGCCCGAGTTGATGGTGGTCATCTCGGTGATCGCGTCGGCGCCCATAAACAGCACGCCGGGTCTGGCGTTGCCGTTGTTGCCCGGGATCGGAGCATCAACGCCGCTGGTGCGAATGTTGCGGACGTAGGCACTGAGGTCGGTGCCGACTAGAGCGTGGCTGGTGTCGTGCCCCTGAATCTGCCGGGCGATTTCCGCCTGTCGCTCCCTGGGAACGCCGGCCAGACCGAGCAAGGTAGGCAGCAAATCGACGTGACTGGTGGGCTGATTCAACTCTAAAATGCGGTCTGAATCCGGATTCAACAAAGGCGAAGAGACCACCAGCGGCACTCGGATAGCCTCTTCGTAAGCGCTATACCATTTCTGGATCTGGTTGCCGTGAGCGCCGGCGTAATCGCCGTGATCGGTGGTGAAGACAACGATGGTGTTGGCGGCCTGGCCGGAATCATCGAGCGCTTTCAAGACCCGACGCATATTCAGGTCCGAGAGGTAGTGGAGGTAAGTCCACCATTGTCCGTAGGCCAGAGCCCACTGGTCGCCATTAGGATTGAGAGCGTAGGGAAGAGCGCTGGCGTTGCGGATCTGATCCGTCTGGATCGACTTCAAAGCCAGTCCCACTTTCACCGCCGCTTCGAAGTGACAGTCCGGCTTGGTGCTCAAATCTTCGTGAACGGTGGGAGGTAAATTGTAGGAAAACTGGGGGAAACCATCCGGATTGAGTGGGACGGGTCCGGATGCAGGCGGGGGACAGTCGCCGCCTCCAGAGACCGAAGAGTTACTCATCGAGCCCTGGGCGGGGATGGGCGGAATGACGGATTGATCACCGGGCGCATCCTGCACGCCCGGTGCGCGACCGCCAGTAGGCAGGAACCAGGGCACCGGCCAGTTGGAAACGTCGTGAGGGTTCGTGAAGGAAGCCACGGCGAACCACGGCTTCGAGTCGGTGGGAGCGGTCTTGCCGCCCTGATTGCGGTTCAGGAAGTTCACCGTGTCGGTGGCAAACTGCACGTCGCGATAGACGCCCATGCTGGCGGGGTTGGAACCGTGCGGTTCGGGGCCATCCCAGGCTCCGAAGGGGAATCCCCAGGGACTCAGGTCGTTACAAGCTTCGGAAACGTGCCATTTTCCGAAATAGTGGGTCTCGTAGCCGGCCGCCTGAAACCAGTCTCCGATGGTGGGAATGCCGTTCGGATCCAGGAAGACGAATCCGGGGTCGGTGGCTTCCTTGAAAATCCCCGTCGTCTCCGCAGCGCCGTGAACGGTGGGATACTGACCGGTCAGCAGACTGGTGCGGCTGGGCACACAGGCGGCCGAGGCCACGTAATGGTTGCGCAGCACGATGGCGTTCTTGCGAAGGCGAACGAAGCCCTCAAAAAACTTCGTCATGGAATTGTTCGCCGAGAGCTGCTGCGGGAACGTGAACATCTGACGAAGGTCGGGAATCTCGCCTTCGTTGTCGGCATACTTGGGGGGAAGGCGGAATTCGTCCATCATCACCAGCAAGATGTTGGGCCGCTGAGAAGGCGACGACCCCCCGTTCCCATTGAAGCTCGTCTGGCTGGCGGAGTCGTTGGAACAGCCCGAGGCCAGTAAGGAAGGAGCCACCACTGCCCCGCCCACGGTTGCGGCCGCCATTCCTAGAAAAGACTTACGTGTGACCTGATCATCCATAATGTACCCCGACCTCCCTGGTCCAAATAGACTAAGTTCCCCAAGATTTTATGGGAGGCCAGGTTTCCCTGCCCATCCGGGTGTATTCAGATAAAGATTCCCCATCCCAAGATGGTCGTTAAGATATTTTGACCTCGCAAAATTGTCAGAATGAGATCTTTCGAGCTGGTTAGAATAGCCAGCAACCCCGCTCGGGGTTGTACTTCCATTTCGAGGCTTATGATGAAGAAATCGTTGATTTTTGTGGCCGCGCTGGCCATGGTCCCAGTTGTCGCCACGGCGGCGCCCTTGTTCCCGGATGCAAAGAACGACCACTGGGCGGCTGACGCGCTGCGTAAACTGGCTTCCGAGGGCCTGGTGGAAGGCTACCCTGACGGCACTTTCAAGGGCGACCGCGCGGCCACCCGCTACGAGGTCGCCATGGTGGTGGCCCGCCTGCTGGCCAAGATGGAACAGTCTAACGCCACCTTCGCCACCAAAGAGCAACTCGAGGAAGTTCGCAAACTGGCCCTGGCCCTCAAAGACGAACTGGCCGCCCTGGGTGTGCGCGTCACCAACCTGGAAGGCAATGTCAGCTTGCTGGACGCTCGGGTCCATGAACTCGAGCGCATCACCTTCTACGGCAGCTTCGAATCTCGCGCTCTGGCCCAATCCTTCCACAACGACGGCCAGGTCGACAACGACTACTCGCGCAACGGCGCCGGTGTCAAAGGTAACCCCTACGTCAATTACAATACGGCCGTGGGCTCCTCGGTGGGCGCCACCTTCCGGCCTCAGGTGCAGGGCGTCATTCCCGTGGTCGACTATCGCAACGGCCGCGCGCTGGTGAATGGCGTGGGATTCACCGCCGTAGCCCGCCTCGGTCTGAAGAACAAGATTGATGAAAACAACGAGTTCGGCGTGGAAATTGCCGGCTACACCGCCCAGGGCAACCAGAACGTAGATGCTTACTGGGGAGCCAGCGCTCCCTATCTGGCCAACCCCTGGACAGCCAATCAAACGGCCCTGGGATTGGGCGGTCAGAACAATGCTCCCTGGAGTCGGGTGGTTTTCGACCACGCCTGGTACGAGCACAAGCCCAGTAAGACTCGTCTGACCATCGGTTACTACGACACCCTGCGTATGGACCCGTTTATTTTCGCCGGCCAGACCAACAACAACGCCTACGGACCGGCTCGCTTCGGCGGCTTCGGGCTGCAATTGCTCGGCCAGTTTGATCTCGGCGAAGATCAGGACCTCAAATACGAGATTTTCGGCAGTCGCTTCGGGGACGGCGGCAACGTCTACAACAACACCAACTACACCCAGCTGGCCTTCGGCGGCGACCTGATGTATCGCAACCACAACTGGGATCTGAAGTTTAACTGGGTCCGTTACTACGGTGACTCACCCGAAGCCAACGGCCCTCTGGCCGGCCTGGAAAATATTACCAACGTGGCCTACCTCAACTCGACCGGCTGGAGCCAGACCCAGTGGGTCAATCCTCCCGGATACTTCGCCGGCCAGACCCAGACGCTGGGTGCCGGCAACGTGGTAGGCGGCAACTTCGTGCCCAACCAGGTGGACATCCGCCCCATCGCCGGTTGGAACGGCAACGCCGACAACACCATCGGCATCAACAACGGCGCCGGCAACTATGGTGCCCAGAGTCAGAATACTTACGGTCTATCCACCCACTTCTGGCTGCCGCTGGGAGAAGAAAAGGCCAAAGAAGGCCTGAAATTCACGGGCGAATACGCCCACTCGGACTACAAGTCCAACCGCAACTCCGCCTACGTGAGCAAAGCCAATATGGGCAAAGTGGAAGTGGCCGCCGTGCTGGACGACGGCAACCTGACGCTGAACCTGGGCGCTCTGCGCGTCGACCCCAACTACAACGCGGCCGTGTTCAACGCTTCGCTGCTGGGAATCCGCTTCGTGCGCACCTACAACTTCTTGGGTCGTTTCGCTCTTTATGACAACGGCAACTACCCGCAGAACCGCGAAGGCATCCTCTTCAAAGGCAATTACTGGTTCAACGAAAAGCACACCTCGATTGGCCTCAAAGCCAACTTCTTGCAGCAGACCCAGACTTCGCTGTATGACGTGCGCGTGCCCGGCAACGGTCTGAGCCCGGGCATCCCCACCAATGCCGTCATCGGTTTCTCGCCCGGCTTCTATGACATGGTTTTCGCCGGCTTTGCTCACCCCAACCTCTACGGAACGCGTTCGGGTAACAGCTTTGACGCCAACCTCAACCCGCTGGAAAATCCCCGCGGCTACGAGCAGAACTTCGGCATCTACGCCAAGCACATCATCGACGATCCCAAGCTGACCTTCGACTTCGCGGTCGAGCGCAACCACTATCAGCGCAATTCGTCGCTGGGTCCGGCTCAAGGCGGCAGCCAGAACCAGGTGGACCTGAAGTCCGATTACGGTCTGCTGGGTCTGACCTGGGGAGCCAATCCCGACCTGAACATCCGCGCCGGTCTGGAAGCCGTCCACACCTACGGCCACCACGACCCCGGCGGCCTCTACAATGGTTTCGCCAACGCCACCGGCATGACCAATTTCTCCAACATCAACTCGCTGCAGACGATTCCTTTCGTGGGCTTCGATCACCAGCTGACCAAGACGACCAGCTGGGGCATGGACTTCCGCTACTACATCACCAGCGATCACGTAGACGGTGCCGTCTATGCCGGTGCCGGATTGGCCTCCATCGGTGCCTCGGCCAATCCGTTTTCCTGGAGCGGTCCGCAGGTGAGCAGTTACTACAAATTGACCTTCTAGTCGTTGGACTGAAGGAAGGCTTTGGCCCTTGGCCAAAGTCGGACAACGATGAGCGCACTCGAGTTGTCGGTGGTCATGCCTTGCCTCAATGAGGCGCGGACGGTGGCCATCTGCATCAAGAAGGCGCTCGATTTCATGGAGCGCAACGGAGTCGCCGGGGAAGTCGTCATCGCCGACAATGGCAGCACCGACGGTTCTCAGCAACTGGCCGAAGAAGCCGGCGCCCGGGTGGTGCCGGTCTCTGAAAAGGGCTACGGCAATGCCCTGATGGGCGGCTTCCGGGCCGCTCAGGGTCGCTACATCGTGATGGGCGACGCCGACGACAGCTACGACTTCTCCTCGCTGGAACCGTTTCTGGCAAAGCTGCGCGAAGGCTACCAGCTGGTGATGGGCAATCGCTTCCGAGGCGGCATCGCCCCCGGGGCGATGCCCATCCATCACCGCTATCTGGGCAATCCCGTGCTTACCGGTATCGGCCGGCTCTTCTTCAACAGCAAGATGGGGGATTTCCACTGCGGACTGCGTGGTTTCCACCGGGACATCCTGGAGATTCTGGACCTGCGCACCACCGGCATGGAATTCGCCAGCGAACTGGTGGTCAAGTCGGAGCTCAACAAGCTCAAGATTTGCGAAGTGCCCACCCGTCTGGCCAAAGACGGGCGCGGCCGCCCACCCCACCTCAACAGTTGGCGCGACGGCTGGCGCCATCTGCGTTTTCTGCTGCTCTACAGTCCGCGCTGGCTGTTTTACTACCCGGGCACCCTGCTGGTTCTGGCCGGCCTGGGACTGTTCGGCTGGCTGCTACCGGGACCACGCCGTCTCTTCGACGTGACCTTTGACGTGCACACCTTGCTTTACGCCTCCGGCTTCATCCTGTTGGGCACCCAGGCCCTGATGTTCGGCTTCTTCGCTCGGGTCTTCGCCATCAGCGAAGGCCTCATGCCCAGGGACCCCAAGCTGGACCAGCGACTGGATTCGCTCTATCTTGAGAAAGGGCTGATCGCGGGCACCCTGCTCACGCTGTGTGGTCTGATCGGCTCCGTGCTGGCCCTGGGAGCATGGCGCTCCCTCGGCTACGGTCAACTCGACGTCAGCTCCAGCGAACGCCTGGTGATCCCGGCCGTGACCTGCCTGCTGCTGGGCGGCCAGTTGATCATGGGCAGCTTCTTTCTCAGCCTGTTGCGACTGGGACGCCGCTAGCAGCTTTCCCTCTCAAAGTTTGCTATAATCGAAGGGATTATGGGGAGCAAGCGGGGGATTGGCCTGGCCGGCGTGCTGGTAGTGCTCGTGCTTTGCTTTGTCCTCTGTTCGGTTCTGGTGGGCACCACCTTGCTGCATTTTCGAGTGGCGCAGCACGGCGAACGGGAATTGCTGGCTCAGGGTCTGGCCGAGCAAGCGGTGGGCCTGACCTTGGATCGCATCAACAAGAATCCTCAATTCGGACTGCCGGGCAAAGCAGGCTATCGCCAGCCGGTCGAACCTCACCCCGAGTGGGCCGGCAAGGACATGAGTTCCAGGCTGGTGTTTGGCGGCTCCGGGCCCTATTCCACCAACAACCTCTATGAAGACAACGCCGTGCGGGGTTGGAATGGGAGCGTGGTGCCGGCCCGCAGCCTGCATCTGGTAGCGGTAGGGACCGTCGGTTCCACGCGAAGAATCATCGAAGTGCATTACCAGAACAATCCCTTCCCCTACGCCATCGGGTCCAATTCGCCACTGGTTTCCCAAGGAGACTTGTTGGTGGGAGCCCTGCCGGAAGGCAAAATTCACACGCTGACCGACCCCCCTCCCGACGATCAGCTCAAGCCAGGTCACATGCGCAGCAATTCGGCCGCCCAGCAGTCGGTGGAACTGAGCGAGCGCACCTTGATCACCGGCAACGTCGAATCAGCCGGGGGCATCAAGCTCGAGAGAGAAACACGTGTGTTAGGTGCGGCCCGACCCTTTTCCGGCACCACCCGTTTTCCGGACATCGACGTCCACCGGTTCGATCCGGGCAACGAGTCACCCAAGCTCAACTCGCAGATCGGGGCCGAGACGCTAGAAGGTCGATTCCGCGTCGACACCTCCCTGCAGGTAGACGGAGACCTGACCCTACAAGACGGCGTTCTCTATGTAGAGGGAGACGTGCATATCAAAGGGGGCTTGAAGGGCAAGGGGGCCATCGTGGCCACCGGCAAGTTGACCATCGACCGGGCCAGCAACTTCGCCCAGGATGCCCAGGTCGCGCTGCTCTCCAACGGAGACCTGGAACTGCACGGCCAAGGAAGCGACCGCTCCTATGTGCAGGGCCTTCTTTACTCCAAGGGCTCGGTCAAAACCAGCGACCTGACCCTATTGGGCAGCTTGATTCAGGGCGGACGTAGCGATGGCCAGGTGGATGTCTCCAACAGCCATCTGGTGCACGTGCCGGAATACTCCAAGATGCGCATTGACTTCAAGCCGCCGCCGCAGAAACCCGGTCCCAACGTGGATGCACACATCGACAACGCCAACATGTCCTCGCTGCTGCGCAGCTACAACGGGGGTCACAACAGCGATTTCGTGGGGATCTGGCCTTCCTCGAGCCTGTCGACTTTTTACGACGCCGCTCAGGATCGCTACGTGGTTCCCCCCAACTATAAAAATCAGATGTTGATCAGCTTTGGCGCAGCGACCTACGACAATGGCCAACAGACTTCTTGGAGCAATCCCAGCTATCTGCTGGGCCAGGCCCGAGGGCTGGCCCAGGATCCACGCTGGGCCGCTGTGATCGGGCAGACCGGCATGAGCCTGGATGGATTGGTGAATGCCTCGCTCCAAAAACTGACCGCTCAGGTGGACGCAGCCGACAAACAGTATCAGCTCTGGAAGGCCTATCAGCAGCCCACCCAGACCGGTTCGCGCGCCGGTGGTCCGTTTGTGCTGGACCTGAACGAATTTCTCAGCCCGGGGGACCGCTTGCGCCTGCTGCGCTGGCATCGGCTGTAAGGTAAGGGAGCAAGGCCAGCTCCACCTCTTTCAGGTCGGGGTAGCGTCCGTCGGCTTGTTTGGCCAGCATTCTGTGCACCACTGCCTCCAGCCCGGGCGCAAAACCGGGGAGCGGAGGCGGCGGGCTACTGAGGTGGGCCATGGCCAGTGCCATAAAGTCGCCCTGAAAGGGAGGCTCACCGGTCAACATTTCGTGAAGCATAATCCCCAGGGAATACTGGTCCAGTCGCCCGTCGAGGTCGGATTTGGAAAGCGAGAACTGCTCGGGCGGCATGTAGCACGGAGTCCCCATGGCCGCACCACTGACGGTGATGCGGGTGCGATCCTGCTGGACCGCCAGACCGAAATCGAGGATCTTGACCAGTCCCCGCCTGGTGAGGATGACATTGGCCGGCTTCAGGTCTCGATGTAGCACCCCCTTACCGTGAGCGTAGTGCATGGCCCGCAGCATGGGCAAAAACAGTTCGCCGACCCGGGCCAGCGAAAGCCGCTCCGCCTGGAGCAGTTCGTCCAGGGGCTGTCCCTCGACCAGCTCCACCAGCAGGTAAAGGAGCTCCCCCTGACTGCCTCCTCCGTAGGTGCGCACAATGTTGGGGTGGTCGAGGGTCCGGCAAACCTGGATCTCGCGTCCGAAGCGCTGCCGATACTCCTCGTCTTGAGCCAGCTCCGGTCGCATCACCTTACAGGCCACCGCGTCGGAATGGGCGGAATCCGGCTCGGCCCGATAGACCGTGGCCATGCCGCCGGCCCCCAGGCGCTTGACCAGTCGATACTGATCGAGTCGACTGCCCAGCAGAAAGTCCTGGCCCGAAGCCTCGAGACTCTGCAGACTTTCCAGCTTCTGGCCACGGCGGCGCGCCAACCACAGGGCGGCAGCCGCCAAACCGGCCAGCCCAGCCCCCAGCAGAGCCAGAATCCAACCCGAAGGGAACAACCACAGAGAGCCAGCAGCCGGAATGCGCTCCAGCTTGCTCTGGCGCCCGCGCACACCCAGGTTGCTCAGAGCGACGGTCTGATCGCGAAAGCCGGCTCGGCGCAGCACCAAAGAGTCGTGCAGCAGGTCAGGCACGGCCAGGCTATGCACCGCGCCGGTGGTTCCCACAAAATTCTGGCCCAGGTAAAGGTCGGCAGCGGGGAAGCTGTGGACTTCGACTTCCAGCCGAAGCGGCCGCAGGCGCACCGGCGAAGAGTAACGCGTTACCCCCCTTCCGGGGGCGGGCAGGCGGGCCGTCTCCCAGTCGTAACCCGGCGCGGCAATACGATATTCCCAGGGAGACTTTTGAGCAGGTAGCGGCTCGGGCAGCAGAAAGGCATTGCCCTGTCGGGTCAGACCGGCCAGCGGCGGCTGGCTCACGGTCACTTCTAGCGCCAGCCCGGCCGGCTCCACCGTGAACATGACTCGTGGCGACTCGGCCGCCACCGCCAGACTCAGGCAAAGCCACAGACAGGTCGGTTTTACCACGAGTTCCTCAAGGAGACGTGACCGCTCCAACGAGTGTGGCGGTCACCAGCCCAGCTTTCCAGCGTCACATCGATTTCCCGCCCCAAACGAATGCCGTTGGCTTCGTGAGTCACGGAGAACTGGTCGATTTCGTTCACCAGTAATCGTCGGACGTGCTGCGGATCGTCCTGGAGAGCTTGCAGATTCGCCTCGTTCAGGGCCAGCGGCGTAGTAGAGGACCAACCGGGCACCGACGTGGGCGAAGATTTCCAATCCAGGCGAACCAACTCGCGGCGCTGGGCGTCGCGATAAACCAGACAGGGACGCACGTCCCAGGCGAGTTCGCCGTCGCTCAAGACTTCGTGGACGCTCTGACAAGAAAGAGTGCCGGACAGGTAATAAAGACCACCGGAACCACTCGACTGCAAAAGTTCTCGCAGTTGAGCCAGGGCCAGCTGCAGCCGCTGCTGCGTCTGAGCCAGGGCCGTCTCTCGTCGTTGCAGGCGCAAGCTGGGGATGAGCAGGCGCTCGGCCAGAATCACCAGCAAGCTCAGCAAGGCGACCACTACAACCGCTTCCGCCAGCGTGAAGCCCCTCAATGCTGAACGCGCCACAGGGCCGTGCCTCCTCGGAGATGGCATTCACGGCTGCGAAACTCCCAGGCCACGTCGACCTGCACCTCCAAGGCCCGGTCCGGGTCTGCATCTTCCAACTTGGCCACGGTTACGGTCGGTTGAAAAGTCACTCCGAGCTGGCCGGCGACCGGCGCCAACTGTTGGCGACCCGGCGTCAGACTGTCGAAATTGCGTGACCGATACGCCTCCAGGTTATCGTTCAGAATTCGCTGGGCCTCCACCCGCACTTCGGCCTGACGAGTGGCCAGGATCGAGGCCGGCAGCATCTGGAAAACAAAAATCGCGGTAACCAGCAGCAGTCCAAAAGCCAGCAGTGTCTCGACCAAGGTGAAGCCGCGCTTCATAGCGTCTCGACTAGCCTGAGCAGTGGTAGGGCAGTGGCGATGATGAAGGCACCGGCGGCGATACCCATCAGCAACATCAGCACCGGCTCCAGCATGTCCAGAAAGCGCCGGATAGCGGTTTCCAGCTCCAGGTCGAAAAGCTGGGCCAGGCTGAGCAGCATCTGGCTGACTTTGCCCGATTCTTCCCCGGCCCTTACCCCCTGGATGATGACGGGCGAGAAGGCTCCGGTGGCAGCCAATCCCTGTGCCACGGTAGCGCCAGCGACTACAGACTCCACCGCCTGGCGGCACGGTTCTTCCAGCCCGGCACAACCGCCCGCCAGTTGCAGACTTTGCTGGAGCGGCAAGCCGGTCTCCAGGGCCAGCGCCAGACTGCGCAGGAAGCGCGCCTGGGCCAGCGTCGAGAGGGCGCCCGAGAGCCCCGGAAGATGTCGCGCACGAGCCAGAAGACTCCAGCGAAATCGGTAGATCAGGCTGCCCCCCAGCAACCAGAGCAGCGGGGAGCCCAGCACTCGAGACAAACCCAGCACCAATTGGCTGAACCAGGGAAGCCCGGTCTGGCCCAGAGCCGGGCGAAGGGCCGCGAAAAGCCAGGGTGGCAGAACCACTACCGCGATCAGACAGAGAGTGGCCAGCAGCACCGGGTAAGCCAGCTGAGCTTGAACACGGTGCTGCAGCAGAGCAAGCTTCTCCTCATAATCGGCCAGTCGGGTCAACAGCACGCCCAAAGTGCCGGTCGATTCGCCCAGTTGAACCAATCGCAGAGCAAAAGGGGTCATGGGTGCTCGTCCCTGGACCAAAGCCCGACTCAGCGAGCTGCCATTGCGCAACCGTTCGGAAACCTCGCCGGCGGCCCGGGCCAGGTCGGGATGTTCGCTCTGACGCGACAGAATATCAAAGGAGCGCCCTAGATGGATGCCGCTGAGAAACATCAGCGATAGGCAGCGAAAGAAAACTGCCCGTTCAGCCGCGCCGACCTGTCCCCGCATGCGCATCTGCCCGAAATTCCGCAGTCGGACCCGAGTTCCTAGTGCTACACCAGATAGGGTTTACTGACGCCCGGAGCTGATCAGCCACTCCTGGACCTGAGCGGCCTGGCTATCGATCTGGTAGCGACGTAAGCGCAGGCCTTCGTCGTTCTGCACGGACTCGTAGCGCACCACGCGATTGTCATTCTGGCTGCTCTCGCGCTGGCTGCAGGCCAGCGGCACGCCGTTGGGGTCGCCGCCGGGCAGCATGGATTCGCACACGTAGAGGCTGTTTTTGGAAATCTCGGCTTGATAGCGGGCCGGGTGGTTATACACATCCAGGCGGCCGGCTTTGGGATCGCGGTCGGACGGGTTTTGATCGTAGGCCTCGAACTTGTTCCAGTCCCCCTCGACCTGCGACAACACCTGTTTGGCTTCGTCAGGCGACAACGGCTTGGCCGGCACCCGGGAAAAGTCCACGGAGGCGAATTGACGTCTGAGATTTGGATTCACGATCACGACTCAGGCAGTGTAACCCGGACGCCCGGCTATTCACAAGTTAGACACGTGATGAAATCTGAATGCTGGTAATCTGTTCATATGAAGATTCAAAACCAACCCACCAGCGCCCCCAAGGCCCGCAACTTCGCCCAATACTCCAAAGCCGACCAGGAAATCCTCAAGGACCTCTTCGACAAAGGCGACCTGCGCGAGAACGCTGACGTGGGTCGGGTTTTGCAAGAGTACAAGAACTCGTTGCAAGGAGAGGTGCGCACCCAGGGCGTCACCGGCTACCATACCTACGCGGAAATGAACGCCGCCTTACAGGAGCTGGCCGACCGCTTTCCCGGCAAGGCCGAAGTGGTTTCCCTGGGCAAGAGCGGCGAAGGCCGCGACATCTACGCCTTGCGTGTGGGCAACCAGGATGAGAACAACTCCAAGCCCGGCATCGTCATCACCGGCTGCCACCACGCCCGCGAGTGGATGACGGTGGAAGTGCCTCTGCACACCGCCACCAACATGTTGGAAAATTACGACACCGACCCGGCCTCCAAAGAGCGCGTCGACAAAACCGTGACCTGGTTCGTGCCCATGGTCAACCCGGACGGCTATGAATTCAGCCGCACCAAGAACAGCTGGTGGCGTAAAACCCGCCGCCCCATTGAAGAAACCGGCTGCCCCAATCTGAAGGGCAACTACGGCGTGGACCCCAACCGCAACTATTGGGACGGCAAGCCGGAGCACTTCGAGCTCTATCGTCCAGCAGGCGACACCCCTTGTTCCACCGCCGACGACTTTGGCGGCGGCAAGACCAGCGACAACCCCAAGGCCGACACCTATCGCGGCCCCTCGGGCGGCTCCGAGCCTGAAGTTCAGGCCATGCTGAACCTGGAGCTGAATCCGGCCAACAACATCAAGGGCGTGCTCGACTACCACAGCTATGGCGACATGATTTTGTATCCCTACGGCAGCAAGGAGCTGGACGCCGACCGCCTGGCCACCTACCGCGATATCGGCGGTAAGATGAATCAGGTGCTGGGCAACAAGTTCGACCTCAAGCCCAGCAGCGATCTCTATCCCACCAGCGGCGGCTCCAACGATATTCACGAAGCCAACGGTATCCTGGGCCTGACCCTGGAAATCGGCCGTAGCTTCCAGCCGCCGGCCTGGGAGATTCCCAAGCAGACGGCTTACATCACTCCTGCCAATCTGGTCTTCATCGACGAGATTAAGAATCGCTTCGCACAAGCGTGAACTCTCGCTGGATTCTGCTGCTCGGCCTGACGGCCGTCATGCTGCAGTTGTGCTGGAAAATCATCACCCCCTTCCTGTCCATTTTGCTCTGGGCTTCGGTGCTGGTTCTGGTTTTCTATCCGAGTTATCAGAGGATTCTGGCCAAGCTTAAAGGTCGCAGCACGCTGGCTTCAGCTCTGACCACTCTGCTGGTTCTGGCCACCATCATTTTGCCGATGGTGGTCGTGACCGGCATGGTGGTGGCTGAACTCGAATCGACCGCTCGCGAGCTGCAGGCGGAGATTCCGCGTCATATGGAGCGCCTGCCGGATATTCTCGAAGTCGTCTACCGCTACACCGGCATGACCCAGGACGAACTCAAGCGGGCCGTGCAAAACGGTGCCCGCACCAGCAGTCAAACGCTGCTCGGCGGCCTGCTCAGCGTGGTGGGCGGGGCATTGGGCTTCCTGGTCAATCTGGGCTTCGTCAGCTTCACCATGTTCTATCTGTTCATCGACGGCGACAAAGCCGTGCAGACCTTGCGCGAGTGGTTGCCGCTAGAACGCTCCCAAAGTCACGCCTTGCTGGTGCGCGCTGGAGAGATCATCAGCGCCAGCGTCTACGGCGTGGTGGTGCTGGCCATGATTCAGGGCTCGCTGGGCGGACTGATGTTCTGGTGGCTCGGTCTACCCTCGCCGCTGCTCTGGGGCGTGGTCATGATCTTATTTGCCACCATTCCGATGCTAGGCACCTTCGTCATCTGGGTGCCGGCCGCTATTTACCTGGCCACGACCGGCCACATGATCAAAGCCCTCATCCTGACGCTTTGGGGTTCGGTGGTGATCGGCATGTCCGATAACCTGCTGCGTCCCACCCTGGTTGGCAAAAAGGCCAAGATGCACGACCTGATGATCTTCTTTGCGGTGCTGGGCGGCTTGAACGCCTTCGGCGTGCTGGGCATCTTGATGGGGCCCGTCGTGCTGGCCGTTTCTCTGACTCTGCTGGAGGCTTTCCGCCGGGCTGATCCGATGAGAAAACCCGATCCTCTGGTCGAGGTCGAGCTCTCGCTCAGCTCGCCGATTGTGGAACCCATGACGGTCTCGAGTCCACCGCCCCCGCCCGACCCTGAGCCCACCACTCCAGAGCCCGAGCCTGAGTAGTCTGGATCCAGTCGCCTTTGGCGTCGGTGTAGGCATGAGGATTGTCGGCGTGTTTTTGAGCGCACTCTTGCTTGACTCGTTCGTAGTCGCGAGCGATGTCGGGGTAGGTCCGCAGGTAATCCCGGAAAGCCAGGTGACGAATCAGTCCTTCTTCTCCACTCAGGAAGCAGTGCACGTTGACTCGTCGCCAACCGTCTCCGCCCGTTTGCGGGCAGAAGCGCCGGCCGGGAATGCCATAGTCTCCCCAGTATTCGAAACCGGCGGCTTCGATCGACTCGCGCCGCTCGTCCAGCCATTCCAGTGAGGTCACCTCAGGCATCAGGTCAATGATCCCCTTGGCCTGAATGCCCGGGATCGAGGTCGAGCCAATGTGATGGATGGCGATCAGCCGAGGGTCAGGCCCGAGGGCGGCGGCGAAGCGCTCCGCCTCCAGCACGGCCTGTTCGGCCCACTGTGAGTTGTGGTCCAGCAATTCTACTTTGGTGCTCATGACAAGGCCATTTGCCGGGATGCGGCCAAATACCCTGGATGAAAAAATTTCTACTGATGGCTCTGCTGCTGGTCTCCCCGGTGCTGGCCGACCCACCCGGACATAACGTTCACCTGGTGGTCAAGAAAGAACAGAACAGCTTCTGGCGCGGCGGCGGACCCACCCGAGAGACGATGATGGCTCTACAAGCCAGCGCCAAAGAACTTAACCACCCGGTCACCATGATCGACCTGCGCCATCCGCCTTTCAACGACGACTGGATCGGTCATGCCGGCCGCCTCAACCCCACCAGCGAAGAAAAGCTGGCCAAGGAACTGGGCCTGCGCTATCACTCGATCAGCGCTCTCGATAAGGGCCTGATCAAGCTGATCGACGACGCTCTGGCCGAGGGCGACGTCTACATCCACTGTCACTACGGCGTCAATCGAACCGGCTTTGCGGTAGGCCGCTATGCCACCGCCCGCGATCTCAAAGTAGACCGGGCCAAATTGGGCGAGCGCGACTGGAACCAGGGAGTGGCTTTTCAAAAACGCTTGATGGGTCAGTAGCGTTACGTGACGGAAGGTTAGAATCTTGCTAACCATTTCGTGCGAGAGCGGAAGTAAGCTGGAGGAGTGAAGATCGCCTCCAACGCCCCTCGGCCGCAACCTCAACGAGACTGGACCGTCATGGTCTGGTCGGCCAGCGACAACGACCTCTACGAGTGCTGCGTCAACGACGTGGACAAGATGGAGCGCGGCATGTCGCCGAACATTCAGGTGCTGGCTCAGGTGGATCACGGCTCCAATCCGCGACCCGACGGCCCCAAAACCATGCAGCGCCTGGTGTTGGAGAAAAACGACCAACCGCTGCTCCAGTCGCCGGTGGCCAAAGATCTGGGCAACGGCGACTCGGCCTCGCCCAAGCAGCTGGCCGACTTTATCAAGTGGGGCATGGAGAAGTATCCGGCCAAGAACTACTGGCTGGTCATTTCCGATCACGGCGACGGTTGGAAAGGCGCCTGTCAGGACGATAGCCGCCAGACCTGGATGAGCCTGCCCCAAATCGAGCAAGCTCTCCAGGAAGCTCGCCAGAGCAGCGGCCAGAAGCTGGATCTGCTGAGTTTCGACTGCTGTCACATGGCCAGCAGCGAGGTGGTGCACCAACTGCAGAACGAGGCGCAGGTTCTGGTTGGCTCGCAAGAAGTGATGGGCGAACTCGGTCTCCCCTACGACCGCCTGCTGCCCCAAATCGCCGGCAAAGACGCCCGCCAGGTAGCCGAAATGCTGGTGCGCGAGTCCCGTGAGAATCCCGAGGACATCCCCACCTTCGCAGCCCTGGATCTATCCAAGGTTCCGGCTTTCTCCCAGTCGGTCAAAGAGCTGGGCGAGGCCGTGACCGCCAGTGGGTTGAGCACCGAGCAAATGCGCGAGGTGGTGGCCAAAACCCAGGGATTTGATTCCGGCTACTACCGAGACGTGGTCGACCTGGCTCGCCAACTGGGCCAGGCCGAGCCCTCGCTGCTGCCCCAGGCCGAGAAGGTCGAGCAGGCCGCGGCCGCGGTGGTGCTGGCCGAGCAGCACGCCGATACCCACCCCAACGCCCACGGCCTGCAGATCGAGGTCTTCAAGGACAGCGAGGGCGCCCGTCAGCGCCGCTACACTCCCGGTACCCGCGTGATGCGCACTGAAGCCGGCAGCTACGCCGAAACCGCCTTCGCCCGCGACACCGGTTGGGCCAAGGTGATCGCCAAAATCGACTCGCCTCCCCCGCCTTAAGGTTGGTGTTTCCCGCCACCCCAGCAGCTCTCTTGGGGCAAAGGCAGTTACAAACTGGCAATGCCGGCACAAGGCCGAATTAACAATCGCCGCCTAATCTGAACTTGCAAGATTAAGCTTTCGGAGGCATCGAATGTTTCGAATTCCCTTTGCGCTCTTCCTATTGCTCGGCGTGGTAGCCCTGGAATGCAAGCTCCATCCACCCGCCCGTTGGGCCACCATCCGCCTCGCCTATGACGAGGACTTGCAGTATCTCGATGAACAAGGCGCGACCTATCGTCGATTGCAGCCACGAGGGTTTGAACTCAAAATGGACGCCGTCGGCTACGCCTGCATGCAGAATTTGCGAGACTGCCAGGCTCTACGCGTGAGAATCTCCAGCCAGAATGCTCTTCTCCAATCCCCGCAGAAACGCCAGCGCGTGGTGCGCCACCACGAGACCTTCACGGCCGCTCCCGACCCCCAGCCCGAAACCGAACCACAAGCCATCGCCAACCAGCAGGCGATCGACATCGTGTTGCTGGAGATCGGTTCGCGGACACTCACCGTCTACGAAAAAGCCCTGACTCGCTACGAGGTCGAGCACACATAGAGGTAGTGCAAGGCACAGTATCTCCCTGGGCAGACCTTTGATGGCTGGAAATGAAAAGCTCCGAAACTCTCGAACCCCTGTGAATGTCGGCTGAACTGGAGGCGCTGTTAGAGTCCGAGCAAGTGCTGGGCACTTACGATTCGACCGGCGTCTTTACACTTTCATTGGTCGAGGCACGGCGGAAGCTGGCGCATTTTCAGTTGGCTTCACTGGAATTTGCTGTTCTCAAGATGATCCAGGCATTAGTGCAAATGCAGCCGCAAGCCATCTGGATGGAGAGCGACGAGCGGGGCTTTATCCTGAACTGGGCCGAGGCCCAAGAACTGCTGGAGCCCGAGCAACTGGCCCGCGAACTGGAGCAATGGATGCTGGGGCCGGCGGGAGCTGCCAAGGACATGGCCATCGGCCTGGCGGCTTTTCTGGATCGGGAACCGGCAGAGATCTGGTGGGCCCATTGGGAGAACCAGCAGATCGTGCAGATGGTCAATCTATTCGGTTCCGATCGACAGACTCAGTTGCCCCCTCCCGTCGGGCTATATCGCCGGATCCATAGTTTGCGAGTGGTGGGCGCGACGCAATCACTAGCTCTCGACCGAACCATCATCGCCAACCGCACCCTGTTCTGTCCGGTGCCGATTCTGTGGAACGGCCGTCTGATGTGCGAGCTGTCCTGGAGCCCTCCCGGATTTTGGCCGGGTCAGCCGCCCTATTGGGCCGATTTCTACTTTAGTCAGGATGGTCCGCCGGCGCGGGGACTGGCCCTAAAGCCGATCGGAACCTGCCACGCCCTGGCCCTCTCATCCGAGCTTTCACAACGTCGCTACTTCGCTGAAAAGACACGTGGCTTCTCTTCCTGGAGGCGCTACATTCACGGGCGCTCGAACTGTCCTCTGCGTTTCAGTGGGCGCCGGCCCAAGGGGACGATTCTCACGGAAACCCTGACTTCCACCCACGATGTAGACCTGGAAACCAGTTTGGGAGAAAGCATATGGGTGGTCAGCGGCGCGGTATACGCCCCCTCTGCTCTGCTCTGCGTCAAGCATGGCGTCATCCTCAACCCCTGCCGACTACCGCTGCGTTTGAGCGGGGTGGTGGTGGTGATAGCCACCCCGGACCTGGAAGTGGACCTGAGCCAGTTCACCCCGATGGAAAACTCCGAGTCCTGGACCGGCGTGCTGCAGGCGATCGACGCGCGAGCCGCTCTGGTGGTCAAGACGCTGGAGGATGATTCCAACTTGATTTTTCGGCAAAGCAACGAAATCATCCCAATGGCCGCGGGCGTTTCCATTCTCGGTGGCGTAGTCGGCACCGCCGCCTCCTCATTTTTCCCCCTCGGCCTGCTGGCGGGCTCCGCCGCCGCCGCGCTCTATATCAAATACGCAGAATACCAGCACGAAGGCCGCCTTCGTCTGCTCCGAGGAATCTTGAAAAAGTAGAGGGAATAGGCTTTCGCGGGGGAATTTCTTTGCCCCATGGGGCGGGCGCGTGCATTCACACTGATAGAAATTATGATCTGCATCGCATTGCTTTCGATCTTTTTCAGCATTGCGATCCACCGAGCCGATACGAGCGGATGGCTCAGCAAGGAATCCGATTACCGATACGCCTTGCGCAATGCTCGGCTGCAATTGGAAGATTTACGCGCCGCTGATTTTGACTCGCTGCCGCCTCAGCAAGTTAAAGTCGGTCGGGACGGCTGGGTGCAACTGGCTCACGGCCAACTGGTTCCCCGCAGCCTGCGCTGCCGGTCCAAGATCAGAAACCTCGACGAGACCCGAGGACGAGTCCAACTGGATACGCCGGCCGGGTCCGTGGTGGTGGTGGACTACGCCTTCTTTGCCGGCGACCACGGGGAGGCGCATACGATTCCCAGCAGCCCACCCTATCGCGTGACCCTGCGCAACTCTCCCGTCCTGAGGGTGGAGAAAGCGACCGTCTACAGCGGAAGTCATGGGCGTAGCGCCACTTATCGGCAGGTCGGCGAGCAACTGGAATTCGCGCCGGAACTCGCCGGGCAGGTCGTTTCCGTGGATTACTCGGGAAGCCGGGTGCGCAACCAGGTTTCCGGCCTGTTCCTGGACGGCCGCCTGCGCGCCTCGCAGCAACCAACCGATACGAAATTGCTCTATGTCCAGGAGACTTACGGGCAGCAAGGCATCGCCAAACTGCAGTTGAGCCTGGTGAAGCCGCGATGACCCCGAGGCGCGCCTTCACCCTGGTCGAGATCATCGTGGTTCTGTGCCTGATGGGAATCCTGATCGTTCCGGTCGGGACCGTCATGGAGGTGGGCTACCGCCACTTTACGACCCTGAGCCGTCAGGCCGACGCCAAAACCGAGTGCCAGCACGCTTCCGAGCTTATCTTCGGCTGGCTGGCTCAGCACCCGAAATACCGGATTGACACAGACAACCACGGAATAGACGGCGGAGCGGGAGCACGTCTGCGCTGGCAAGACCAGAAGCTCAGGCTGGAGGGCAAATCGCTGCTGGACTGGCCTGTGCGAGATTTCTCCGTGACTCCGCGGCCTGGTGGTGGAATCACGCTCAATCTGGAAGCTGAGGTCCTGCTGGATTCACGCCGGCCCCTCATGCGGATGCACGAGATCTACGATTACCCTCGGGTGGGACCGTGGTAGGCGGGCGGCGCGGCGTGAGCCTGGTGGGAACCATGTGGACTCTGATCCTCCTGGGCACCTTGCTGAGCGCCACGCTTGCGGGTATCTCCATGCTGCGCTCCCGGCTGCAACACCACAAAGAGCTCCAACAGGCCTCGGCCATGGCGATCTCCGGTCAGGACTACGCCCGAGCCCTGCTAAGCAAGCATCAGTGGCCGGAGGCCCCGCTTCTCCGCTCCCCCGACTTCCCCGGCGGCGGTCGCTTCGAGGTGGAAATCCGTGACGGAAAGATCCGTAGCACCGGCTTCTGCGGCAAAGCCCGGCAAGCGTTGGAAGGCCCCCTTTGAGCATCGGCGCTCAATATCGCGAACCGCTCCGACTGCCTCGGCCGCTGCGCTCTCTGGGCTTTCGAGTAGCGGGCTGGTGCTTGTTGGGCCAGATGTTGCTGCTCGGGGTCACGGTGCTAGGACGAAGCACGGAAGGACTGGAGGCCCTGGTCTACTACCTGCCTCCCTTCGCGGGGCTGCTGAACTTATTGATGTGGCTCGGCTTATTCGCTGCTTTTTTCTACAACTGGATTCGGGGTCGAAACGAAGCCCAAGACCAGCAATTGTTGATGGCCCAACTGTGCGACGCGCTCGCCATGGGCATCCCCTTGCCCGAAGCCTTGGAGGCCCTGGCGCGACACCAGGCCACCACCTGGCGCTCCCGCTGGTCGAACGCCTGCCGCGCAGTCCACGCTCTGGCCAGCGAATGCCGACGGGGGGACGGGCTGGGACGCGCCATGCAACGCATGGACTACTTCCCCGCCCACTGGGGCGCCTTGCTGGAAGTCGCCGAAGCCAGGGGGGCTTTGTTGGAGGTCCTGGAGACTCTGCAACTGGAGAAATCCGGCCGGGCCTGGTTTACCACCTGGTTTTGGGTCCGTTTGTTCTCGCTCTGGCTGCTGGCGCTGCCCATGGCATTCTTTCTCTGCACCTATATCTTGCCCACCTTCGTGGCTCTTTTCGAGGGAATGAATCTGCGATTGCCGATGGCCACTCAAAGTCTGATTCAAACGGTGCAGTGGCTGCGCTCGCCGCTGGGGTCCGCGATACGCGCCGTGGTCACTCTGGGCCTGTTGGGTGCTTTTATCCTTTCTCACTTCAACGCCCGAATCGCTCGAATGGTCAGAGATTCCCTATCCTATTTGCCTCCCTTCCGGTTTGTTCTGCCGCTTCAGGATCAGGCCTCGATCGCCGCCGTGCTGGCGGCAAGCCTTCGCCTCGGATTCGATCAGGAGCAAGCTTTGGAGTTGGCGGCGCTGAGCGCCGCCACACCGGCTTTCCGGCGTGCTCTCAAGCCAGGCGCGGGCAGCATCCCAAAGGCTCTGGAGGCTCATCCGCGTCTCTTTGGAGCGCCCCTGCGCTGGTTGGCCCGCCAGGGTGACCGGCACGGAAATCTGGAACAAGCCCTGGCTTCGGCCGCCGACTATCTGGCGGAGCGCGCCGACGAGACCAAACTGCGTTGCAGTATCTGGCTGGACTGGGCCATCACCGTCTTGTTCGGCATGGTGGTGACCTCTCTGGTGCTGGGACTTTATTTGCCCATTCTCCAGGTGACCATGAACTTGCTAGAAACCACGGTGATGCCGTGACCTGGTTGCAAAAATCCGCCCACTTCACCCGAGACCTGCACCTGCTACTGCAGGCTGGCGCAAGCGTGCCGGAAGCGCTAACGCGCATCCACAGCCGGGCCGACGGGCGCTGGGCCGAGTCTCTCCGGCAGGCTCGTGACGCGGCAGCCAGCGGCGATTCCCTGACTCAGGCTCTGCGCCGAGGAAATGGGTTCCCCCCCTTGCTCGTATCCGGCTTGGAGTCTGCCGAAGATGACCTTTCGTCTCTACTAAGGCTTTCGGAATTGCTCGAGAGGTCCGAGCTTCGCCGGAGCCAGACGGCTACTGTGCTGGCCTATCCGCTGTTGCTCCTGACGGCCGGGACGCTTCTGGTCTTCTTGATCTCGAGCACCCTGGGCCAGTCGATACCGAACCTCCTGAGCGGCATGAAGCTCCCCCTGCTCAGCCGAATCGTGCTGGAAGTGCTCGCCTTCTTTGCCAACCCCCTGGTGCTGCTCGGACTCTTGACCTCAGCCGGCCTGATGGGCTGGGTGCTGTGGGGCCCCAGCCCCAGGGCTGCTCGTCTACGCATGAAGCTCCCGCTAATCGGCTCCTGGCTGTGGCGCAGCGAAGCGGCCAACTGGCTGGATTGGATCGACCATCATCTCGGTCACGGCCGGCCGCTGCCGGAGGCCCTACGACGAGGAGCCCTGGCCTGTCAGGACCCGGCCTTTCGCCTACGGGCCGAGGCGGCTGCTGGGGCCGTGGAACGTGGTGCGGACCTGACCAAGGCCCTGACCGAGCAAAAGCTCCTTTCCGAACTGGCCTTGTGGTTGGTCAGCCAGGCGCAGGCTCAGGAATTTCCGCTCGGGCGCCTGGCCTGCGCCGCGCGATTGCTGGAACGCGAACTGCAGGCGGACGCCGAAGGGGGACTGGCCTGCCTGGAGATTTGCGGGCTGCTGGCAGTAGTAGCGCTGGTCTTCCCGCTGCTCCTCAGTATTTTCTTGCCTCTCTTCCAAACCATTGAGGCGATCGGCGAATGAACCAGCCCCGACGACGCGAGATGCTCAGGGCTCTGCGCCAACTCGTCCTGTTGGTGCGGCTGGGGTATCCTCTGGCGGAGGGACTGCAGCAGATGGCCCCCGACGCTTCCCCCTGGCTCAGCCGATTGGGCGAGGACATCGAGCGAGGCGATACGCTGGAGCAGGCCATGGGTCGTCAGCCTCGATTGTTTTCGGCCTATTTCCGAAGTCTTATCGAGGCGGCCGCCAGCCATCCTCAGCCCGACCGGGTCCTGGAGGAACTGAGCCACTGGCTGGAACGCTCGGAAGCGGTCGAGCGCAGAGTCCAGACCGTACTGACCTATCCAGCTCTCATCTTGACGATGTTGCTGGCCTGCCTGGCTCTGGGATTCGGGTTGATTACGCCGATGCTCTTTCCACTGTTGCATGCCAACGAGCCAGCCGCGGCCCCGCCGGCGGTTTTCGGCTACTTGTTCTTGCTACCGTTAGTGCTGCTGGCAGGGATGCTGTTCTCCTTGTTTCTGGGGCAACCGGCCCGACCCTTACTCTGGCTCTTCCCCGAGATTCGCAACCTCCATGGCCTGGCCAGTCAGGCCGTCTGGGCCCGGGCTTTCGGTTCTTTACTGGGAGCCGGCCTGACGCCTATCGAAGCTCTGGAGAAGTCCCTGCCGATCGTCAAGAGCATTCCTCTACGCCGGCAAATGACGGAAGCGGTAGCCAAGGCGCAAAGGGGCGCCAGTCTGGACGCCGCTCTGGAGCCCTGCGGCCTGGAACCCTCCCTGACCTGGTGCCTGGAAGGCGAAGGAGTCGCCAGCCGCGTCCTGGACGGAGCCGACGCCATCGAACGGGAACTCGGATCCCGCGCGGATTTACAACTGCGGCTGATGGCGCCGCGCGCACTGATCTTGATCGGCATTCTCTGCGGCCTGGCCCTGGCGGCTTTCTGGTCGCCTTTCTACTCGGCCACCACCGCTATCCAATGAGTCTTCCCCCGGACCTGGCAGGCCTGCTCAGCCCGCCCCAGGACTTTGATGCGAGACCCGTCGTCGAATGGCTGATCCGCATGGCCGCTGACGCGGGCGCCAGCGATCTGCATCTGCGACCGAGTGAGGGAATGGTTGAAGTGCTGACCCGGGTCGACGGGGTCCTGGCGGAGCAACTGCAATTGCCCGGCGAAATTTACGAGCGCTTGCTGGTGGGGCTGAAAAATATGGCCCGGGTGCAATCCTTTCGCAAAAGCACTCCCCAAGATGGGCGCCTGAGCGTGGACGGTTGCGAGGTGCGATTGTCTACCGGCCCCAGCCACTTTGGCGAAAAGGCAATTCTACGCCTGGTGCGACCCGGCCAACAACTGCCCGCACTGGACGAACTCGGGCTGGAACAATCTCAATTGCGGCGCTGGCAGACCATTCTGCGCCAGCCGCAAGGCCTGGTGCTGGCGACGGGGCCAGCCGGCAGCGGTAAAACGACCACCCTCTACGCCTCGCTGCGCTGGCTCTGGGAGGGACAGGCACGCTGGCTGGGGCCCCGACAGGGCGCGCGACTCAACGTGGTCACGCTGGAGGACCCGGTCGAGGTGGTCTTGCCCGAATTTACGCAAACGCCTCTGCAACCCGCCGCGGGAATGACTTTTGCCACCGGTCTGCGCTCGTTGTTGCGCCAGGACCCGGACGTGATCCTGGTGGGCGAGATCCGCGATCCGGAAACCGCCTCGGCCTCGGTGCAAAGCAGCCTGAGCGGCCATCTCGTCCTGTCCACCGTACACGCCCGAGACAGCGTGGGCGTGGTGCCGCGCCTGCTCGAACTGGGCGTGGAGCCCTACTTGCTGTCGGCCGCACTGGGAGGCGTGATCTATCAGCGGTTGGTGCGTCGACTATGCAGCTGCCACAACCAGGGACGCGCCGTCGGCTGCCCGCATTGCCACGCCAGTGGATACCGTGGAAGGCTGGCCCTGGCGGAGGTACTGAGCGTGAACGAGAATCTGCGCCAGGGGATCCTCGACCGCTTACCGTTGGCACGCCTGCGACAACTGGGGCAAGACACCGGCATGGTACCGTTGGTGGAGGCGGCCCGGTCGCTGGTGAAAGAGAATCAGACCTCAGTGGACGAAGTGCAGCGATGCGTGGGCAGCTATTGATGAATATCCAGGAGTGGCTGGAAGAACTGATCCCCGAGGCCTACCGGCGCTATCAGCCGGTGCTGCAAAAGGCCCTGGTGCATTTCGTGCAGGCCCTGAGCGCCGAACGACGCCAGCAGATCTTGCTCCACCAAATGTCGGCCCAAAGCAGCGCCGAGCGCTTGACTTGCTTGATGCGCGACTGCCCCACGCTGCACAAGTTGGGGCAGTTGTTGGCGCGCGATCCGCGGCTCCAGGCCGATTTCCGTGAGAGGCTGCGGGAACTTGAGTCCTGCCTGCCGCTGGCGCGGGCCGAGGACTATGACTGGCCGCTGGAACTGCGTCCGCAGGAAGCGCTGGCCGAGGGCTCGGTGGCCAGCGTCTTTGCCTGCCTGTGGGGCGAGACCGAGGTGGTGTGCAAGCAGCTCAAGCCGGGAGTGGCCGAAAAGCTGCGCGAGGAATTCGCCATCTGGGAAGACCTGGGCGGCCAACTGGGCGACTGGTGCCGAGCCGATGGGCTCCCCGTCTTTGACTACCGCACCCTTCTGGCCAGCCTGGTTCGGCTTTTGGAAGACGAGCTGCATCCCAGCCGAGAACAACGCCAGCTCCTATTAGCGGCCCAGCGCTTTCAAGACATGCCCCAGGTGCAGGTTCCCCAGGTCTATCCGCAGCTGCGCGGGTTGGTCATGGAGCGCCTCTATGGCACCCCGCTGCTCGACCACGAACTGGCCGGCGAACTCTTTCCCCTGGCGGTGCGTGTGCTGCTCACCGACCCATTTTTCACTCCTGAGGAAGACGGCGTCTTCCATCTGGACCCGCATCCCGGCAACATGTGGGTCAATCGCGAAGGCCGTCTGGCGCTGCTGGACTGGGGAAGCGTGCTGGTCCTTTCCAAGGAACGTCGCGCCCTCCTGACCCACGCGCTGCTCTCGGCCTGGCGCGGGGACCAAAAGGACTGGGAATTCTACGCCACCCAGTTAACGGGTGCCCCGGTGGGCATCTGTCCGCGCGGCGGCAGTCTGTCGGGCCTGCTGAATCCCGATTGCTGGGGCGATCAATTCCCCCTCGACCTGATCTTGCTGCGCAAGATCCTTTTTCATCTGGAAGGCATCGAAGCTCAACTGGGCGAGTCGCAGCTGATGTGGCATGTCTTTACCCAGGCCGGTCTACGGTTTCTGGCCGAACTGCCGATGCGCCTGGCCGCTCCCCTCAACTGGAGCGGCTTCTCCACTCACCTGTCCAATCTGGACATCGTGCGCCACACCGTCCTGCACTGGCTCAAGCCGTCTGATTCGCCGGACTGAGGCGGCGCAGCAGTTCATCCACTCGTCGTTTGGCCGGCAAGCGCACCATTTGCTTGCGCCAGCGACTGTCGAACAGCACCTTGTGCATCAGTTCTCGCCCGGCCCCCGGATAACGCGCCGAGAGCTCATCCTCCAGGCAGTCCAACCAGTCGCGCAAAAACTGACGGCGGGCGTCCAGGGCCTGATTGTGCACCAGCTTCTCGCCTAACAAATCCATGCCCAGTCCGTGACAGGAAACGACGGCGGTGACGGCCGGCAGCGAAAACTCCATCGCCTCGGACTCCACCAGTTGGCCGCGATGCACCCAATCGATCCGTCCCGGTTGGCTCAAGTCGCTGGCAAAAGACAGGGTCAGATAGCAGTTGGCCCACTCCTGGGGCTGCTGCTGACCGGCCCAGAGCAGGGCGCTGGCCTGGCTGGGGGTAGGCAGACCCACCTCATTGCGCTCCAGTTGAGGACTGTAAAGACGGAATTCCAGCGCTTGATGGTCGGCCCAAAAATAACTGGCCGGCTGATACCAGGGTCCCTTGAGCAGAACTTGCTTGGCCGCCCCCAGGTGCTTGAGCATCCCGGGCCCGCGCGCGTGGCCCAGAGGAATCTTCAATCTCTGACCGTTCAACAAGATAGGCACCCGGCAATAGCGGAACCAGGCCTGTAGCCGTGCCAGATCGGCGGATATCGAGCGACCCTTGGGAGTGGTCCACTCAAGACGCGTAAAATAGCCATCCTGGACGAGATTGACGGCCTCGGCCACCTCGACTTCCCGCTCTTTATTCATGACCAGTTGACCGATGCGACCCGGTTCTCCCCTCAGGATCCGTAAGTCAAGGAAAGGCCTGGTGACCAGGCTGTTGAGAGCGATGGCAAACTCGCGGTCGGCCGGGTCTTTGCTGAGCACCTGATCGAAAGATTGGCCCAGAGAGCCGACCGAGGCCCAATGACCGCTGATGGTGAGAGCCGTCTTTTTAGCGGCCAGTTCCACCTGCACCTCGCCACCGCAGAGGGCTCCGACGCGAATCAAGCGAGCCACGATGGAAACGGGTTCGGGCAAGGCATACTGGCCAAACTGGCGAGAAGCGGAAGCAACATCCAGACTGAATCGCCCCGTCGAATGCAGCTGGCCCTGCTCCCGGGCCCGCTCCAGGAGTTGCTCGAGCTCGCTTTTGGCCATTCTCATGGCTTCTCACCCTGGCGGCCCCACCCTCCGGCTAAGACAAAACGTGTCGGCGCGTTAACGGATTCACTCAATCATGCAACAACTTTGTTACAACTACCCAGCTTTGTTTTCACCTTGCTTTAGCGGTACGTCCTAAAGTGATGTTAGATTCAGTCCAGGAGGACAACACAGTGCTGCTACGCCAACTAGAAGTCGCCAACTCGGGAGAGCTGATTTTGAAAGATTCCGCTCGTTCCAGAGCGCGAGCCTTGCCCCCGGTGCGGGTGGACACCCTGCTTTCCGGCCTGACCGGAGCGATGCTGGGATTCGTTTGCGCGCTCGTCGGCGGTGCCCTGGGTTCAGCTTTCGGACACGAGATGGTGGGCGCCCTGGCGGCCTGGTTGATCTTCGGCCTGGGCGGCTGCTCCTACGCTCGCTACGAACATCACCGAGGCGAGCATTCGCTGGCCGAGTTCGTCCTTTCGGCCACTCAGGGTGGTTCCTTGACGGGCCTGCTCACCTTCGTCAGCCTGGCCTCCCAGTCGCTGATGATGCTGCCGATCGCCTTTCTCTGCGGAATGATGCTTCCGACCCTGATCACTATGACGGCAGCCCGAGACTGAAGATTATTCCAGTACCCGCAGCCGGGTACGACCCTGTCTGAACAAAACCGACCCCGCCAGGCATAATCGTCCTTAGAAAGTCGAAACTTTGGAGGACGAAAAAAATGCCTGATCGAGTAAGAACCGCTGTCTTAGAAATGCGCGCCGCCGAGCGAGAGCTATCCCACTGCCTGTCGCGCGCCATGCGGAGCGGTGGCAGCCCTCGTCAGCATCAGCGCCTCTTCCGTCAGATTGCCGCCACCGAGGCCAAGATGGCCCGCCTGGAGCAAGAGCTGACCGTTGGATAGAAACTCACAACACACACAAGCACACACAGAACGGCATCTCGCCACACACGAGGTGCCGTTTGCTTTTCAGGTCAGGTCTCGGGTCCCACCAGACCTGGGAGCTGATAGTTTTTGAAGACTTCATCGTCGGACAGCAGCGTCAATTTCTCTTCCCGCGCCTGTGAAATCAGCAGCCGATCAAAAGGGTCGCTATGCGCCCTGGGAAGAGAGAACACGCCAGCGGCGTGGGCAAACTGGATGGGGAGCGGAATAAAGCCATTTTTCTCTATGAGTCTTTGAAACAGTTCCAGAGGAGGCATTGGTAAGATGAGCTTTCCAGAGTCGGCCTTGATAGCAGACTCCCACACGCTGACGGAACTGACATAGATGGAATTTCTGCCATCGCTCAAGTCTCGCGATGGACTTGGCGCAATCTGGGATGGTCGCCGGCCCACCAGAGCAGCACGTGCGTGTCAGCGAGGTAACCTCTCACTCGAAATATTCCAAGAAGTCAGCCGGCATAGGCTCAAAGAAGGACTCTTTCACTTCAATCTGGCCCCGGAAAAGTCCAGGACTGCGCACGAGCTGTGGTTCGCGATAGGGAGAAATAACGGCTACCGGCTTGCCTGCCTTGGCGACCACGACCTCCTCACCCGAGGCGACTAGAGAGAGGATGGCCGAGAACTGAGTCTTAGCCTCATGAACATTGAAAGTCTTCATCTATCCATACTAGACTAACCAGTGGACTAAGACAACTTAGCGGATGTGGAAGAAGACGAAAGCCAGAATGGTATAGACGGAGAGGAGTTGGACTCCCTCCAGCCAGTGGGACTCGCCGTCCTGACTGATCTGACCGACTACCAGCACCGAAATGATCACCGCCATCACTTCGGGCGGCGTGAAAACCAGATCCATCGGCTTGTCCATGCTGAGACTGCAGAGCACCAGCACGGGCGCCACAAAAAGCGCGATCTGAATGCTGGAACCGACGGCGATGCCAAAGGCGACGTCCATCTTGTCCTTGAGAGCCATCATGACGGCGCTGCTGTGCTCGGCGGCGTTGCCCACCACGGCCACCACGATGATACCTACAAAAACGTTGGTCAGGCCCATCGACTCGGAAGCCGCTTCCACCACGCCCACCAGAATTTCGCTCATCCAGGCCACCACCACGGTGCTGACCATCAGGGTGAGCATAGCGCCTTTGATCGAGCCCTGGGAATTCTCCCCTTCGGCCAGATCGGTTTCCTCGGCGGCCTCGGCGGCGGCGCCACCGTCATAGAGATACTTATGAGTTTTGAGCGAGAAGACCAGGCTGAAGAGATAGCTGGCCAGCAACACGACCGAAATTTCGGTGGACAATTCCCTGATCGATTCAGGATTCTTAGCCATATGGGCATACATGGCCGGAACCAGCAGCCCCACCGCCGAGAGCAGCAGCATGGAAGCCCCACTGCTTGCAGCGGTGATGTTGAAGCGCAAAATCTTATAGCGCAATCCACCCGCCAGCGTGGAGACCCCCAGCACCAGCAGGATATTGCCGATAATGGAGCCCACCAGCGAGGCCTTGACCACATCGTGCAGCCCCTTGGACATAGCCACGTAAGCGATGATCAGTTCGGCCGCGTTGCCGAAGGTCGCGTTGAGCAGACCGCCCACCGCCGCTCCGGCCCGGTCGGCCAGGATCTCGGTGGCGTGCCCCATGATTCCGGCCAGCGGAACGATGGACAGACAAGAGGCGAAAAAGATCACGGCGGGCCCGGCATGAATGTGCTCGAGAATCGCCGCGATAGGGACAAAGATCAATAGCCAGTTCAAGGAGAGCTTCACCGCCGGGGCTTCCCGTTCGCGGCGGTCTATCCCTCGCGCCCTTCCGGGGGCAAAGGAAATGGTACAGGCTTGCGGAATTTTAGGATTTCAGAAAACGGAGGGCAACTTACATGGCATCAGGCATTGGTGGATTCTCAGGTGGGGCGGGCGCTTCGGGCGCGTGGACTCCGGGACCAGCTCCCAAAAGCATTCAGGAGCAGATCAACGATATCGCCTTCGGCCCTCCCGGTGCCGTCAAAACGGAACCGGCCAAAGTCTCCACCAAAGACATCCGAGATCAGATCAATGACATCGCTTTCGGCGCTCCCGCCGAGCCGGATGCGACTCCCAACGCCAAGGACGCCATCTCGGGATTGACCAGCGCCTTCGGCGCTCCCACCACCGAATCGCCCAAGGCCGACAAAGCCAAGGATAAGGCTAAAACTTCGGCCAACTCCGCTTCCAAGCCCGGCAAGGCGGAAGGCTCCAAACCGGAAGGCACCAAAAGCTCCGCCTCTAAAAGCGAAGGTTCCAAGAGCAGCAGCTCTCCCAAATAATCTGCTCGCAGACATAAAAAAAAGCCCCCGCTCTTTTCGGAGCGAGGGCTTTTTTGTTTGAGGGGATCAGGCCTTGAGTTCTTCGGCCAGCTTGGGGACGAACTCGAAGAGGTCGGCTACAATTCCGTAGTCGGCCACCTTGAAGATGGGGGCCTCGGGATTGTTGTTGATGGCCACGATGCAACCGGAGTTCTGCATGCCCACCAGATGCTGGATGGCGCCGGAAATACCGACGGCCACGTAGAGCTCTGGGGTAACCACTTTGCCTGTTTGTCCAACCTGGTAGCGGTGCTCTTTCCAACCGGCGTCGACCACCATGCGGCTGGCGCCGACCGCGCCGTTGAAGGCGGTGGCCAGGCCATCGATGAGGTGGAAGTTCTCCGGGCCCTTGAGACCGCGGCCACCGGCTACGACCACGCGAGCTTCGGAGAGGTCGACGGCGCCGCTGTCACCCTTGGTCTCCACGGAAACCAGCTGGATGCGGCTGTCGCCCTGGCCGGCGGCCAGATCCGAGACGGTAGCCGTCTTGGACGAGTCGGCGGCGGCCACGTCGAGCACGTTGGGGCGCACGGTAGCGAAGGCCGGGCTGCCGGTCAGCTTGACGGTAGCGCGAGCTTTGCCCGAGAACACCGGACGAACGGCCTTGAAGCTGTCGCCATCGGCGGTCAGGCCGATGATTTCGCTGGCCAGGCCGGCGCTGAAGCGAGCGGCCAGTTTACCGGCCAGCTCTTTGCCGTGGGTGGTGGCGGGAACCAGCACCAGGTTGGCGCCGGTCGACTTGATGGCGCCTTCCACGGTGTTGGCTACAGCGGCCAGATCCCACTTGTCAAAAGCGGCGTCTTCGTTGGCGTGAACCTGAGAAGCGCCCTGATGACCGGCGGCGGCGGCAGCGGCTTTGGCGCCGGTGCCGAGCAAGATGCAGTGAACGTCACCACCCAGGCCGGCGGCCAAGGAGAGACACTCGAGGGTGGGACGGGTGATTTCGCTGTTGCGAACCTGTCCGAATACGAGAATTACTTTCGACATCGTATAGACTCCTTAGATGACCTTGGCTTCGCTGCGCAGCAGGCGGACCAGTTCTTTGGCCTTGTCGGCCGCGCTCTCGCCGGGGACCATGCGTCCCGGCGGGCGTGCCGGCGGATACTCGAGTTTCTCGAGCTCGACCTTGCGCAACGTGGCCAGGTCGCCCTCAGCGGCGACGGCATCGATGGGTTTCTTCTTGGCCTTCATGATGGCCGGCAAAGAAGCGTAGCGGGGCTCGCCGCGCACGCCCTTCTGGGCGCAGATGACGGCGGGCAGGGTGACTTTGAATTTCTCTTTGGAACCACCCTCGACGTCGCGCGAAACGGTGACCGATCCGCTTTCGACTTCGATTTCGGTGACCAGACCGACGTAGGGCAGACCGAGCAGTTCGCTGAGCATGGGGCCGACCGCGCCGCGGTCGCTGTCGGTGCCTTTGTTGCTCACGAAGATGAGGTCGTGGGGCAGCTTCTTGATCTGGTTGGCCAGGGCGGTGGCGATGGCCAGAGCGTCGTCGGCTCCGGTATCCTGCACGTGCACGGCCTTGTCGGCACCCACGGCCAAACAATGACGCAAGGTTTCGGCGGCTTTGTCGCCACCGACGGTGATGGCGGTCACTTCGCCGCCATTCTTTTCTTTGATCTGAGCGGCCGCTTCCATGGCATACTCGTCATAGGGTCCGAGCACCAGCTTGACGCCGTCTAATTCGATACCGTTGGCGGCACCATTGATTTTGATTACGGTTTCCGTGTCCGGGGTTTGCCGGACGCAGGCAATGATGTTCATCGTTCTCTCTTGTCCTTAACCTTCGCTGAGCAGGTGGCGAGCGATCACCAGTTTCTGCACTTCGCTGGTTCCCTCATAGATTTGGGTGATTTTGGCGTCGCGCAGTAAGCGCTCGACCGGGTATTCCTTGGAGTAGCCGTAGCCACCGTGCACCTGGATGGAGTCCAGGGCGGCCTTGACGGCCACTTCGGAGGCGAACCACTTGGCCATCGAGGCCTCTTTGCCAAACTTTTCGCCCGCGTCACGTTTGCAGGCGGCCTGCCACACCATCAGGCGGGCAGCTTCAATCTGGGTCGCCATGGAGACGAGCATCTCCTGCACCAGCTGAAACTCGGAGATGGCCTTACCGAACTGGGCGCGCTCCTTGGAGTAGCGAATAGCGTGCTCGAGCGAGGCCTGCGCGATGCCCACGGCCTGAGCCGCGATACCGATACGGCCGCAGTCCAGGGTGGCCATAGCGATGTTGAAGCCCTTGTTCTCTTCGCCCAGCAGGTTCTCTTTAGGAATGCGCACGTTGTCGAAGGTCAGCGGGCAGGTGCCCGAAGCGCGCACGCCCATGGTTTCTTCGTGCTTGCCGATGGTGAAGCCGGGGGTGTCTTTTTCGATGATGAAGCAGCTGGTGGACTTGTGCTTGGTTGCGGGGTCGCCCAGCGCGTAAACGATGAAGACTTCAGCGGCGGTGGAGTTGGTGATCCAGTTCTTCTGACCGTTGATGACCCAGTGGTCGCCGTCTTTGACGCAGGTGGTCTTCATGCCGGCGGCGTCCGAACCGGAGCCGGGCTCGGTGAGAGCGTAGGCGGCGATTTTCTGACCGCTGGCCAGCAGGGGCAGATACTTCTTCTTCTGCTCTTCGGTGCCGAAGGCCAGAATCGGGTAAGAACCCAGCGAGTTCTGCACGGCCGTGATGACGCCGGTGGAAGCGCAGGCTTTGGAGATCTCTTCGATGATGAGCACGTAGGCCAGGGTGTCCATGGCGGCGCCGCCATACTGCTCGGGAACCATCACGCCCATCAGGCCCAGTTCGGCCATCTTCTTGATGTTCTCCCAGGGGAACTCGCGGCTGATATCATAGCTGGCGGCGCGGGGAGCGATTTCTTCGGTGGCGAGCTTCCTCACCATGTCGCGAACCATCTTGTGGTCGTCGGAGAGGTTAAAGCAGACACCGGCGTTCTGCGACATCGTGGCAGTACTCATTTCTTATGGAACTCCTAGGAAAAGTATGCTGCAGATTTACCGCGCGAAGGCTTGTTTCAAACTCTGTCAGAAGCGGAGCTCGACATGTCACGCGTATCCCCCGTCTGGCTGGTGCTCATCGGAATTTTCTCGGTGCAGTTCGGTGCCGGAGTCGCCAAAATGCTCTTTGGACCGGTCTCCCCCACCGCCATGGTGTGGCTGCGCCTGGTCACCAGTTCGCTGATTTTTTGCCTGCTTGCGCGCCCCCGGCTGAAAGGGCGGAGCCGTGCCGACTGGTTGACGGTGCTCGGCTTCGGAACCAGCCTGGGCCTCATGAACTGGTCGATTTATCAGTCCTTCGCTCAGATTCCCATCGGCGTCGCGGTCACCCTGGAATTCGTCGGCCCCCTGTGCCTGGCGGTGAGCGGCTCGCGGCGCTGGGTGGACCTGGTGTGGGTGGTGCTGGCGGCGGCGGGAGTGGCCATGCTGGGCCTGCAGCCCGGCAACTTGACCTGGGCCGGCGTGGGTTTTGCGCTGCTGGCCGGGGTAGCCTGGGCGTCCTACATCCTGCTATCGGCTCAGACCGGGCGCCGCTGGGAAGGACTCGAAGGCCTGGCGGTGGCCAGCGTGGTGGCGGCGCTGCTTTTAACGCCGGCCACCCTGGCGCTGTACTCGCACCAGCTGGGGAACGGGCGGGTGCTCGGGCTGGGGGCGATGGTTGGCTTGCTCAGCTCGGTGATTCCCTACAGCTGCGAGCTTGTGGCCCTGCGCCGTATGCGCCCGGCTGTGTTCAGCATCCTGATGAGCCTGGAGCCGGCCGTGGGAGCGCTGGCCGGGCTGGTGGTGCTGCACGAATGGCTCCGTCCGCTGCAGATCGCGGCCATGGGTTGCGTGGTGGCGGCCAGTATTGGAGCAACCCGCACGGCGGAAAAGGAAGAAGCCTCCCAGACGTGAGTCCGAAAGGCTCCTAAACCGACTCGTTTTAAGGGTCGGAAATGAGTGAAAGTCCAGGTCCCCTGCTCCTGAAATCGATCCGCCGAGGCGGTTCGTTCCTGAGCCCGTTAACGGGACCGAGGTTCTCTCCTCGCCTCCTAGAGTAGCTCAGTTTCGGGGCCCGCGGCAGGCACGGGCGTCCTGCAACCGGGTAGCCCCGTCCCGTTTATCCCCCGGCTCCCGGAAAGGGGACTGGGGGGACTTGGGGGATGTGGGCGATTGCTCTCACTGCTTCCTCGGGGAGTTCGGCTGAGCCCTACGCCTGATCCAACCAGAAAAACCGACACAGACTCGAGTTGGCGCCGCCGCGCTATCTATCTCCAAAATTTCCCTGTCCCCCGGGTCCCCCTTCCAAGACGGAGACCCGGCATACCGCAGAAAAGGAAGAAGCCTCCCAGACGGAAGTCCGAGAGGCTTCTAAACCGAGTCGTTTTTAAGGAATCGGATTCGAGGGAGAATTTCGTTCCCGCGAGGGAGCGAGGTTCTTTCCTCTCCACGATACTAACCCGGGGAGCGCGGAGCACACAGGCACCCGAGTCCCCCCGAGAAAGGACTCGAGCTACTTGTGGATGGCGCTGGCCGGTAGCGAAAAAGTGAATTCGGCCACCTTGCCACCGTCGGACTCGACGCTGGAGGGAATGGCCACCGTCAGGATGACGCTGCCGTCCTTGGCCTCGCGCAGGGAGAATCCGTTGTTCATATGACTGTCCAGCGACTCCATGTCGGGCTGCTGATAGTGCAGGCCGGCCGGGCTGTTCAGACCCGAGGTGATGGCGTCCGCCATCTTCACGTAGTCTTCGCTGCTCACCAGTTCGCTCAGGTTGACCTCTTTGTGGGTCTTGCTGTCGATGGTCCGCAGCTTGACTTCGGTGGCTTCGGTGCCGCCGGTGAAGCGAGTGGTCGTCTCCGAGACGGAAATGTATTTGCCGTAGTGACCGGCGCCTTTGATGACGCTGGTGGTCTTCCAGTTGCCCTCGGCCTGATCATGGAAGTCCAGGGTGCCCAGTTCAGCATCGTCCGAGCTGTAGAGGACATGGCCGTCCTTGGTGCCGCTGAGGCGGTCGATACGAATCTCGTGCTTGAACTCCGTCTTGTTGGGGCCCGGCTTGGACTCGGTGCGCTGGTCGGTTTCGATCTTGCCGAGCTTCCCGATGTCGTGCACGCTGGGCGTAACGCCGATGCGGGCCGTGAGCAGGTGAGTCGGGGCCTGCTGCTCCTGCAGCAACGTGGTGGGAGCGGTCTTGGTGTCCTTCTTGACCACCTGCACGTGCGCCGAGTCCGCTTTGGCGGGCGACATTCCCGCCATCACAAAGCTGCCACCGGCAATTCCGCCGGCCACGGCCATCGCCGTCAGACCCGCGCCAAACAGGGTGCGCTTCAACCAGCTGGAGGTGGGCTTCTGCTTGACTTCCGCCGGTTCTTGGAAAGCCGGTTTGTTGATCTGCACCTGGTCACCGGGAACCTCGTGGTTGGCTTCGGTGGGCTTGGCTTTGCTCATCGGGCCGAGCTGGCTCAGGTTGCGTACGGGGGTCGTGTTGTGGATGCTCGTATGATTCGGATTGATGGCCATCGACGGAGCTTCTGGGCCTGGGGATTTATCCCTGGTTTATCCGGCGGTTGTTACCAATCCTAAACGATTGGCCTCGAGCGCTCCCCAGGCCGCCTCGAGAACCTGGGCTGCCGTCAACTGACTGGTGTCGATTTCGAAAAATCGCGGATGCTGAGCAAACTCATTGCGCAAATGATGTTCCATGGCCAGGAATTGATCGGTTTTGGTAAATACCCAGTGATCGGCGCCGTGAATGGAACGTTTGCGACAGCGCCACTGGCGTACTTTCAGTGAGGTGGAAAGATAAATCACGGCCGAGAAATCTACTCCCGGTACGTGGTCCCAGGGCAGCGGAATGCCCTGACGCCGGTCAAAGGCCTTGGAGCGCAGCCAGCAACTATCCTGAACGTGAACTCCAGCACGGTCCGGCTGATAATGGCGCATATCCCAAAGGTGGGCCGCCAGGAACAGCGCCGAAGCTTCGTAGGGATGGCGCCGCGATTCTTCGGCAATGCGCTCGGCGATTTTGCAAATGGGATTGTCCGGGCACAGGGAGTTCTGACTCGACCAGGCCGGCGTGCCTCGCTCCTGATACCGTTCTACGAGAGCTTGAGCCAGAGTGGTCTTGCCGGAAAAATCCATTCCCTCCAAAAGAATTCGCTGGCTCATCGGTTCCTCGCTTCACAGGGGATTCTCTCAGTTTAAGCCCCGCGAATGCCCATGACTGTGTGCCAGCTCACATTTCATGTTAGCAATAGATTGCCGAAAAACAAAAAGACCCCGGGAAACCCGAAGGTCTTTTTGTTTGCGAAACCGATTTTACAAGTTACTTGGCTTGGAAAGCCGACCAGGCGCCCATTCCGGCCAGCGTAACGCCAGCGCCAATTCCGAAGGCGGTGGGGTTGATTCCACCCAGAGCCAGGCTGGTGACGACACCACCGAGAGCCGAGGCGTAGACCGAGGTCAGAGCGGTGCGGCCGAGGCGGCTGTTGCCAGTGGCCTTCTCGATCAGATTGAGGGGCTTGTCGGCCAGGCCTGCGCCGTAGCGGTAGCCCATCATCGAACCGGCCAGACCGCCGGCCATCGAGCCTACCTGAGCCATTCCGGCGGCCAGCTGGCCACCGCCCATGATGCCGCCGAGGGTGCCGAGACCGGCTCCGGCGACCGCGCTGCCGACCGAACCACCGACGAACATAACCGTCAGGGGGGTGAGCACGCGGGCAACTTTTTCACTGGTGCGATCCATCTCCGAGGCGAAACGATCGCCGAAACCCGGGCCCTTGGGGGCTTCCGGCTGATTGTCCTGTCCTTTGGGGGCGGTAAGGGTGCGGGGGATGTTGAACTTCGGGGCGTTGGTGACTTGCATGACACTCTCTCCTTTTGTTTGTGTCCCTACTTTAGGTACTGGCTATGAACCGTACGTTGCCAAAGTTTTGCCATGGCGCCAAGTCCGACTACTTCTTCTTCTTTTTCTTCTTCTTGGGAGCGGCCGGAGCGGGCGGCTGCATCTCGGCCAACATCGGCGAAGGATTGGTTTGTTCGGCCAGCAGCACACAATGTCGCCTGGCCCGAGTGATGGCCACGTGCAGAATGCGGCGCTCTTCTTCTTCATCTTCCGAGAGCCGGTGGGGGAACATCCCTCCGTTGACTCCGTAAAGGACCACGCAGGGCCACTCCTGGCCTTTGACTCGGTGGACCGAAGAGAGGCGCACTCCGGACTCGTCCCCCGGACGGTCGAGCATTTCCTCGACCCAACCCACGAAGTCGGCGGCCGGACCCTCGTAGACGGCCGCGCACTGCTCCAGCGCCAGCAGGTCGTCGCGATGGCTATTGCCAGAGACGCCCAGACCGCTGCGGTCCAGTTGATCCAGTGCCTGCAAAAAGTTGGTTTGCTGACGCAAGGCCTGAAAAAACTCGGCCACCCCTTTGTTCAAATGCTTGCCCAATAGACGCAGGTCGTCGACGAACTCCTCGATCTGGGAGGCCGGCCAGGCGTCCTGCTGCATCCCCCACTTCCACAGGTCATCGCGAGTTCGACAGCGGCTGGCTTTTTCCAAGAGTTCTCGTTTGAGCATGCGGCTGGGGCGACGCAGAGCATCGGCCAGATCGGCCTGGGCGAAACGGGTTGGATGCAAGACCAGTCTCAAGTAGGCCAGCGCAGAGCGAATGCCGGTGCGCTGCAAAATGTTGCTGTCAACGCTGCGACTGCAGGGCACGCCGCGCTGCACCAGCAACAGTTGAACCGGCATGAGCACGGCGTTGACGCGGGCCAGTACGGCCACTTCGCTAGCTTGCTGAGAGCGCAGATAGAACTCCACCTGCTCGACCGCCTTGAGGGCGCAGGCGGCAGCCGAAGCGAACTCCAACTGCATGGTCCCCTCCTGCTGAATCGCCTGAATGCGCTTGGCCACCCGCAGCTTATTGCGACTCAGCAAATGACTGGCCGCCTCCACAATGGCCGCGGGGCAACGATAGTTCGTCTCCAGAATGTAGGCGCTGGAGCGATGAAAGTAGCGGCCGAAGTGCACCAGATAGTCGGGCGTGGCTCCGGCGTAGCCATAGATGACCTGGTCGTCATCGCCCACTCCGAAAACCTGATAAGCGGGCGCGCACAGCAAACGCACCAGCAGCAAAAAGGCCGGGGTCAGATCCTGAAATTCGTCGACCAGCAGATGAGTGCAGGAACGTTGTGCTTGCTTACGCGCTTCCGGATTGCGCAGCAGCAACTCCAGGGCGCCGTAGATCTGCTCGTCGTGGTCCACCAGACCGCGCCGCCTCAGTTCACGCCGGTATTGCGGAAAAGCCGCGGCCAGGCCCGGAACATCGTCGCGACTCTCCTCCACCGCCTCCGGGTCCATCAGGCCCAGACGAACCTGCTGCAAGGCCTCCAGATAAGGCTGTAGCGGGTCCTGGTTGAGCAGCGGCGGCGGCTTGACCAGACGTCCCAAAAGGGCGCGCACCTCTCGCTCCTCGGCCACCCGCACCTCTCGATCCCGGCGCAACAGAGCATAACCCAGGGCGTGCAGAGTGCTGACCGGAGCCTGGGGCAGGCGCTGGCGCATCTCCAGAGCGGCCCGGCGGTTGTAGGCCAGGGCTGTGACCCTTTCTTTCTCAAATCCGCAACCCAACAGATAGGCTAACCGCTGGGTGAGCACGCGGGTTTTACCCGAGCCGGCGGGAGCCAGCACGCGCGCCGCTCCCCCCCGGTGGCGCACGGCTGCGCTCTGATCGGGAGCCAGCTCCAACTCCAGTACCGCCTCGGGCTGAGTCACTCGCACCGAACCCAACTCGACGCTTTCCCGATGGAGCGCCCCTTGCGGCATATCACAGCGCGGCCCGCCGTCGACTTCTCCCGCATACCCCAGGCGCTGAGCCAGGCGGCCGTGCCACCAGATGGGCTCACCCCTGGTGCCGTCGTAGTTGTTGGCCCAGACCAGAAAATGCAGGCGCTCGCGGGCGAACTCGAAGTCCGGCTCGAGCAGGTAGGGCTCTTCCTCGCAGATCTCGGGCTGGCGCAGCTCCGCGATGGGAATGTGCAACTCGACCACCAGGGGAAGTCGCTGCAGCCAGTGATCGGTGAGCTCGCTCAGAACCTCCGGAGTGGGAGCGCGCACGATCACTCTTTTCACGTCCTGCCAGCCGTCGGGCGCGGTCTGGCCGGGCAACAAGACCAGCCCGCGGCCGAACGATTGCATAGCCGGGCCCTTCCCCAAAAGGCCCCAAAACCTGCTACAGGGCCGGAATCCGAACCGGCTCGCGCGAACCGCTGGCCGCCAACCGAGGGTGCTCCGCGTAGAGATAGTCCACCGCCGCTTTGAATTGGTGTGCGTAGTTTTTGGAATACAGCAGTTCGTCCAGGTCCAGCGACTGCAACCGGCGGCGTAAGCCGGCCAGGTAGTCCGGGTCCTCAACCAGTTGCACGATTTTATCGATGTATTGCTGGCTGTTCTGGGTCACCAGCTCCGACAGTCCGGCCTCTTTCAGGATGGCGCTGCCGACCCGGCTATACCAGCGTTTGCCCTGGCAGACGACGATGGGCTGGCGCAGGTGCAGGCTGTCCACGATGGTGTTGCAGCCACCGAAAGGAAAGGGCTCCAGCGCAAAATGCCCTTGATTCATCGCCTCCATATATTGCTGATAAGGCATGGGTGGGCAGACCTCGACGTTCTCGGGGCCCAGGCTCTCACAGATCGACTGAGCAAACGGCAGGAAGTGACCCTGCGGCAGACCCCCGGGAAAGAAGCGGAACAGGACGCTTTGCGGGGGACACCGCTCAAGAACAGCCTCAAGCGCGCGCAGCAGAGGTGGGTTCACCTTCTGCCCATACCAACTGCAGCTGATCACCACCCGATCGGAACGGCGCACCGGCTCGACTTCCGTGTAGTTGGGGCGAACATTGGTCACACCCAGTCCGGGCAACAGCACCACCCGCTCGGAATAGTTCTCTTGCAAAAGGTCCAGGTCTTCGACCGTTTCACTGGCAATGTAATAGTCGATGTCCGCTCCGAAGGTGCTCACCGAATGACCGTAACTGGTCATCTGCAGAGGGGCCAGACGACAATTGGCCAGTAGCAAGCTTTCCGCCGTCAGTCCGATGTCGGTGAAGTAGAGGACGGCAAAATTCTGCCGGATCAGATCCGCCAGAGGCAGACCGTTGGCTTGCAAGCGAACGTCCAAAACCTCCTGGAACAGACCGGTGTCCGCCAGCTTAACCTCGGGCCGGGCCGTGTTGAGTAGGACCAGCTCGTAATCGTCCTTGAGAGCGGCCACCATGTCAAAGTGGTTGCGGTAGACCGAGTGGCCTTCCCGCCAGGTTCCGGTGACGACGCCCAGTCGGCGACTGCCGCTGGAGGGAGCGAGGGAGACACCGGTGCTCTCGAAGTCGGCCCTTAAAGCCTGGTTGAGGCGGCGCTTGAGATGCATGTCCGTCTGAGAGTTGATGTAGGTGGAGCCGAAAAACCCGTCGCAGCAGATCAGGTCGGCCTGCAAGCGGGGGTCGGGATCGGCTAACTGGTAACGCAGGTGTAGATAGGCGTTCTCATCCGCCAGGGCCGATGGGAAAACGCGCAAGAAGTGCCAATACCAGATGGACGCGGCCTGCGGATTGACGTCAAAGAACTGTTTGGCGTGCAAACGAGAGTGGTTTCTAGCGGAATAGAGCGCCATCAGTTTGACCAGGTTGTCGTGACCGACGATGAGCGGCAGGTAAGCGTCGGTGGTCCGGGTGCTGGAAATGGCCACCAGGTTGGAAATCACCGAGTTCGACTGCACGAAGCCGGCTCGGTGGGTCACCGGGATCACGTAGTCAGGCTGGCTAAAGACGAAGAGGAAGTGCTGCACGAACCGATCGAGCCGATACTGGGCCTGGGCATCCAGCACGGAGATCTTCAGCAGCCCGAAGGCAGCCAGCGAGCGCAGCAACCGTAGACTGAGTTCGTCCCAATCCTGTCGGGCGTAAAGTTCCAGCAGACCTTCGACGGAGAAGACCTCTTGGGCGGGCTGTGACACGAAAAGGCTAAGCGACGGCGGCGTCGATTTCCCGGTGACGGCGGCGACGGTGACCGGAGGCCACTCCGCCCAGCAACATCAACAACGGGACGGTCCCGCCGGAGGGGTCGATTTCCGGCGCGTCAGCCGGCGCGAAGGCGACGTTCTGATTGAGCACCAACTGACCCACGATGGGGTCGCCCAGGCTGAAGTTCGTGGTGAGAAATCCCGGAGTCTGTTGGCCGTAAGCATAAGGAAAGGACCCGGACTGAAAGTCCGTGGGGTCTTCGGGAGTGATATAGGCAATCAGGCTGTAGGAAAAGAAACTACCGCTGCCCGGGCTATCGAACTGGAAATACTGAGTCACACCATTGCCCACAAAAAGTTGGTTGGCAGAGAAGTCGGCAGCCGAGTAATTTCCCGGGTTGGTGTTGGTGAAGACGGCTCTGTAATTCAAATTCGTGACGAAGACCAGATAGTTGTCGCCCACCGTGTCGAAAGTCGGATTGATGGAGCCATAAAACGTATCGACCAGCGGCACCGCCTGGGCGGTCGGGGTGGTGGAGAGAATGAGCCCCAGGCGTCAAGACAAATCCTCTCTACCAAAGGCTCTGTTTACTTAGCTTTAGGCAAAATGAAACCGAGCTTGACGAGGTCGTACAAGGTGGGCCGGCGCCGATAGACGAGGTAATACTGCCCGTGCATGACGTTCGTGTAGGAAGTCCCGATGGGATTGCCGACTTCGTCTTTCACGAAGACCTTCATGGTGACGGGAGCCATGTCGTAGAGTCCGGATAGCTCGTTCGATCCGACGGTGACTCCGCTCAGCGTCTCGTCCCCCGAGACGGCGTACATTTCCAAGCCGATTGGATAGCCCGCGGCATTGAAAAACCCGCAGACTTTCGCCGTTTCTTTGCCGCCGGTCTGGGTAGCGCCAGCGTCGGTCAAAACGGCCTGGCCTTTGGGCCCAGGACCCACGACGTAGAATCGGTCTTTGCTGAGCGGCCCTTTGTAGAGCTGAGCTCCCTTGTCGTCGAGGACGGTGATCTCCGTGCCCTCCACCGTCACCGGCTGCAGAGAGGAGGCGGTGACGTCCTTGTCTCCGCAGCGCAAGGTGACTTCGTTAGGATAGACGGAAACGACATTGATCTCGGCCTGAGCCAGGCCGCTCAGCAGAAGAAAGAGAGCCAGCTGCTTCACGCTTGCTGGTAACCCTTGAGCATTTCGCGAGCGATGACCACGCGGCAGATTTCATTGGTGCCTTCGCCGATGGTGCACAGCTTGGCGTCGCGAAAGGCGCTGGAGAACTTGGAGTTCATTTCCAGGCCGCGCTCGGCCATATAGGTCACCAGGCGGTCGGTGGCCCGCATGGCCACTTCCGAAGCGAACCACTTGGCCATGGCGCCGTCCTGGGTCCAGCGCGGCTGCAGGTCCTTGGTGATGGCGGCGTTGTAAATCATCTGACGGGCGGCCGCCAGCTCGGTAGCGATTTCGGCCAGCGGGGCCAACTTGTATTCGTGGGCCCACAGGTCTTTGGTGTAGTTCTCGCCGACCACGGCTTTGACGGCTTCTTCCAGAGCGGCGTAGCCCAGGCCCAGGGCCATGGCGCCGATAGTGATACGGCCTCCGTCCAGAGTCTTCATGAAATACTTGAAGCCCTGGCCTTCTTCGCCCAGCAAGTTCTCGGCCGGCACCTTGCAGTTGTCAAACAGCAGCACGCCGGTGGCCGACGAGCGCAGACCCATCTTGTCTTCCTTCTTGCCGAAGGAGAAGCCGGGGAAGTCTTTCTCGACGATAAAGGCGGAGATGCCGGAGCCCTTGCCCTTGTCGCCGTCAGTGACGGCGCTGACCACGTAGGAAAAGGCCTCGGTGGCGTTGGTGCACCAGGCTTTGGCGCCGTTGAGAATCCAGTGGGTGCCGTCGAAGCGGGCGTTGGTCTTGGTGGCGCCAGAGTCAGAACCGGCCTGCGGCTCGGTCAGACCGTAGCCGCCCATGCGCTCACCCTTGGCCAGCGGCACTAGATATTTGCGCTTCTGCTCTTCGTTACCCCAATTCCAGATGGGCGAAGAACCCAGGCCGATGTGAGCGGCCATGATGATGCCCAGCGAGCCCCAGGCGCGCGAGAACTCTTCGATGGCCATGGCCAGGCTCAGCGAGTCCAGGCCCATGCCGCCGTATTCTTTGGGGAAAGGAATCCCCAGGAAGCCTTCCTTGGCCATGTCCTGGAGAATGTCGCGCGGGAAGCGCTCATGGGCTTCGTATTCAGCCCAGACCGGCTCCACATGTTCGGCCAGGTAGCGGCGCAGACGAGCGCGGAACTCGTGGTGCTCGGGCTTGAGCAGGTGGCTATCGGGCAGCAGGTCGGGGGGCAATTGTTTTACAGCGGACACGTGGGAACAGGCTCCTTGACGATAAGATCGGCATCAGTGGCATCCAGCACTTGCTGGGTGGTGAAGCCGGGTTGGACTTCCAATAACTGCAGACCCTCGGAGGTCACTTTCATGACGGCCATCTCGGTCACAATCGTATCGATCACTTTCACGCCCGTAAGCGGGAGAGTGCATTTCTTCAAAATTTTGGAGGCGCCATCCGGGCCGGTGTGCTGCATGGCGATGATGACTCGCTTGGAGCCGGCCACCAGATCCATAGCACCGCCCATTCCCTTGACCAGTTTGCCGGGGATCATCCAGTTGGCCAGATCTCCCTGCTGGTCGACTTCCATGGCGCCAATGACGGTGATGTCGATGTGGCCGCCGCGCACGATGGCAAACGACTCGGCCGCATTGAAGAAGCTGGAACCGGGGATGGTGGTCACGGTTTCCTTGCCGGCGTTGATCAGGTCGGCGTCTTCTTCGCCTTCCAGCGGATAATCGCCGATGCCCATCAGGCCATTCTCGGAGTGCAAAATGACTTCGCAACCCTCAGGAATGTAGCTGGCCGCCAGGGTGGGAATGCCGATGCCTAGATTGACGTAGTAGCCGTCCTTAAACTCCCGCGCCACTCTTTTGGCGATTAACTCTCTTTTCGATGCGCTTGTCATAGCGTTCTCCCTTGATCACCATATCCACGAACACGCTGGGCGTGACGATTTGCTCGGCATCCAACTGGCCGGCCTCGACGATTTCTTCCACTTCGGCAATCACAAAGTCGGCGGCCGTAGCCATCACCGGATTGAAATTGCGAGCGGTCATGCGATAAATCAGATTGCCGTGCTTGTCGGCCTTGTAGGCTTTGACGAAGGCGACGTTACCGCGGATGGCGGTTTCCATCAGATAGTCCCGACCGTTAAAGTTGCGGGTTTCTTTGCCTTCAGCGACGGGGGTGCCGACTCCGGTGGGCGTGTAGAAAGCGGGGATGCCCGCACCACCGGCGCGCACGCGCTCGGCCAGAGTGCCCTGGGGGTTGAGCTCCACTTCGATCTCGCCGGCGATCAACTTCTGCTCAAGCACTTTGTTCTCGCCGATGTAGCTGGAGATCATCTTCTTGACTTGGCCGTTCTCGATGAGCAGGCCAATGCCCACTCCTTCAACGCCGCCGTTGTTGCTCACGATGGTGAGGTTCTTGGTGCCGCGCTGCTGCAGCGCCCGCACCAGGTTCTCGGGAATGCCGCACACTCCGAAGCCCCCCATCAAAATGGTGGCTCCGTCCTGGATCTTGTCCAGCGCGGCTTCGATGGTTCCTACTTTGTTCAAGACTGCTCCTCCAAGAGTCGGGGTTATACCCAGGGGGGCGAGCGGCAAATCCCGAAGTTTGGGCCTATGCCAACCGCTCAGAAGATGCCGCAAGTTCTGCAAGACCTTTTACTGACCGACGCTTCAGAAATCCGCCGACGCACCCGCTGCAGCCTCAAGGAGGCTCGCGAGGTTCAGGAAGCTCTCCGCGAGGGAGTGTGGGCGGTTCTGCAGTTTCCCGACCTGGTGGCCCAACTGCTCGGCGATCCACAACCGCGCTATCTGCGCAAGTTTGCCGCCCAGCGCACGGAACTGCTGCGCAAGGTCAGGCGCGGCCAGAGGCTGGACGTGCTGCGCGACCTGACCGAAGACGGCCAGCTCAATCAGTTCCAGGCTCGCGATTTCATGAGCGGCCTGGCCCTCCAAGGTGAAAATTGGGACCGGTTAGAGAAGCTTTATTCCGACCCCGGCGACGATTTCTGGGAAAAGCGTCCGCAACCGAAAGAAGCCGAAGGCCTGAACATCGAACTGGTCTTCGCTCCGGAGCAGTTCGACCCGCAATTGCTGCTGGAGTGGCTGCGCAAAGGTCATCATCGCGAAGCGGTGCGCTGGGTGCGTCAGTTGTCCGGGGCCTCACGTCAGGATTGCCAGAGTCTGGTCGACCGTCTCGAAGAAGCGGTTTTCGACAACCACCCCGACCCCTGGCGCCTGGCCAGTCGACTCTACCCGGGGGTGGTGGCGCCACTGGCCGGACTTCCCAGCCCCGACTGGCTGGAGATTTTAGAGAAGCAGCGCGGCGAACTGCTCGACATGCTTTTGAACCAGCGAGCCGGAGCGGCCGCTCAACTGGTGGCCGAGAGCATTCCCTGCACCCATATTGAGGCCCGGCGTTTCCTGCGTCTGCTCGGTGATGGCGACACCTGGGATCGAACTCTGGAGACCTTCAAGCTGGGCCAGGTCTTTCCCAAAACCAAACCCAAAGCGCTGCCTCCCAAACCCAGGGCTGCCAAGCCGGTCGCCGTCGTCGCTCCGGCTCCGGAGCCCCCCGCCCCCGTACTGGAGGCGGCTGCTGCCATCGTCGCCGCAGCCGCACCGGAATTCACCGGGGCGGCCCCCAACAGCAGCGGCCTCTCGCCCTGGGCCGCTCAACGTGAGCAAGAACGCCTGGCGGCCGAAGCCGCGCGCGAACAAGAACGTCAGCAAGCCGCGCAGGCCCGCCAAAAGGAGCGAGAAGAATCCGATCTTAAGCGCCACAACGAAATGGAGACTTCCGACCGGGCGCGTCACGAGGAACACGAAAGAATCGTGTCCTCTCGCCAGCAAGAGCAAAAGGCCGTGGATGATTCACGCCTTCTGGAAGCGACCTCTCCTGCCGCCCCCCAAAAGCTGGACCTGAACGATCTGGATCAGGTGATGGATCGACTGACCCGCCTGGGCGAAGCCGTCCAGGCCAAAAACACGCTGGAAGCCATGTTCATCCTGGAAGAACTTGAGCAAGCCGGCCTCAATCGCGACTACGTGGCCGCCCGCTTCCCGGCCATGATCCCCTGGCTGCCAGACGCACCATGGAGCGCTCAATTGGACAAAATCGGCGTCTTCGCTCCCTTCTTGGGCAAGCTCATGAAGGGCGAGGTCGACGCGACCGAATTGGCCAAACAGTGGATTTCCGGCAGCGGCGGAGAGGTCGATAAAATCGTCGGCTCGCTGGAAAAGGCCTGGAAAACCAAGAGCAAAGCCGACACCGAAGCAGCCCTGGACCTGCTCAAGCAAAATCCCCATGTGGCCGAAGAGATCAATCGGCGCGTGCCCTGGTTATCGGACCTGATGGACCTGGATCATGACGGGACACCCGATATCGTAGAAGCCTATGAAGACCCGGCGGCTTACTTCGGCGACCTGATGCGCACTCGCTTTCCGGAACTGGAGACTCGCCTGGGAGAGACCCGCATTCAAAAAATCAAAGAGATCTTGCCCGAGCTGCTGGAAACGATGAAAGAGCGCAATATGCGGGGCGTGATGCGAGTGCTGTCCCGGCTACGATTGGGCCCGAGTGACGTTAAGGCGCTGCTGGGCGCTCTGAAGCACATGCATCGCTGACCTGATACAGCTTGGAGCTGAAAGCCTGCATCTGCGAAGCAAAGCTCTGCTTGAGCTGCGCTTTTTCTTCGGCCGGCAAGAAAGCAGCCTCCACCGCGTTCATGGCGACCTTCTGGCAGTCCTGAAGGGACAACCCGATGTTCTTGGCCAGACTGGTGAATTCGTGCGACAAGTCGACGTCGAAAATGTGGCGGTCGTCGGTGTTGATAGTGACCGGGATGCCATAGTGCATGTAGGTCTTGAGCGGGTAGGCCTTGAGGTCGGGGGTGACGTTGAGCAACTTGTTGCTCTCGGGGCACATTTCCAGAACCGTGCCTTTTTCTTTGATGACCTGCATGGCGGCGGGGTCTTCTTGGAGGCGCACGCCGTGACCGATGCGCTCGGCGTGGCACAGCTCCACGGCCTGCAGAACGCTCTCCGGCCCGCGTGCCTCGCCGGCGTGCACGGTCAGATGTAAGCCGTTGGCTTTGGCATAGTCGAAAACTTCGGCAAACTTGGAGGCCGGGTGATTGACTTCGTCACCGGCAAGATCCAGACCGACGATCCCGCGGTCTTTGCGGGCCACCGCCGCTTTGGCGATATCCATAGCCGACTCGACCGGATAAGAGCGATTGATGGAGGCGATCAGACGGCCGTCCACACCCAACTCTTTCTTGGCCTTGTCCATTCCGGCCAGCACCGAATCCAGCACCTGCTCGATGGAAACCTTCTCGGTGTTCTTGCGCGGGTTGATGCGCAGTTCGGTATATTGAATGTTCTCGCGGGCATTGTCTTCGATGCACTCGTAGGCCAGGCGCTGCAGAGTCTCGGGCTGGTCGAACACAAAGCGGAAGTGGTCGAACTTTTTCAGGAAAGCCAGCAAATCTTCGCCCTGGCGCATGCCGATTTTCACCTTCAGCTCCTCCACGGTAGGAGCGGGCAGAGGGAGCTTATACTCTTCGGCGATGTCCAAGATGGTCTGAGGACGAACCGCACCCTCGACGTGGGTGTGGAGTTCGGCCTTGGGCATATCGGTCATCCACTGGCGGAACTGAGCTTCGCTGACAAAGTGAGCCTTGGGGTCCGGCTCGGAGCCGATGACCTTGATAGGTTTCCATTCGCAGGGATAGCTACTGGCCTGAAATCCATCCACAGGCCCCGTGCAGATATCGACGGGGCCGCCTTTCGGAAGCGGTTTGGCGCTGGAGTTCGACTGCGGAGACTTTCCCTGAATCAACATGGGCCCAGGTTACCCTGAGCCCATGAAATTCTTTAGAAACCGTTCGGCAGCGGCGGCGGCGTGTTGGGCGCCGGTCCGGGAGGCGGAGCACCAGGCATCGGCGGTGGACCTCCTTGAGCCTGCATCATTTTCTGGGTCGACAACGGGGTAAAGAGAATCGTCTCTTGCTTGCCATAGGTCCAGGTGTTGGTCCCCCAGCCGGCCTTACCGGTAAATAGACTCAGGGCTCGCTTGGTGTTCCAGCCGCCCTCCAGACGCATTCCGGGACCTTCTTGCACCACCGTCCGCTCGCGCGTGTCGGGAGGCGAGGTGGTCAGCATCGAGAGACCCCAATCGTTGCCGCTCTGCTGGCGAAATCCCGGCCAGGGCTCACCCGGCTTTTGAGAAAAGTGGACGTCGCGTGACTCCATTCCCTTCTGGGTCTGCTGCACTTCAGTGTAAGTGACTTCACGGCCACCACCCCCACCGCTGGGCATCATGCCCATGGTCAGGAGCGAACCGAGACCGCCGCCTCCACCCTGGTTCTGGCCGAAAGCGCCCACTTCTTCCTGGACGCGCCAGCCGCGGCTGCCGTCGAGCTTGACGAACTCGGCTTGCTCGCGGGTGTAACCCATGTTCATCTGAGGGTCACCCTGAATCTTGGGACGGGCCGGGGTGGCGATGCCGTAGCTACCGTCGGTATCGAGCATCACCAGAGGCGAAGAAGGGTTGTCCTTGTCGGTCTGGACATAGATGCGGCCGTCCGACATGACCTGAGTGGGAAGCGTCTTGGGCTGATTGTTCTCATCGCGCAGCGCTTTGCCGTCGGCGCCGAGTTCGTAAGCCTGAGCCTGCTGGAATCCGACTCCCAGGTTGGTCTGGGCCGGCACCGTGGAGATGCTCACCAAAATCGGGCCTCCCAGCAGTCCGCCGGGGCCACCGGGCATGGTGGCGTAGAGGGCAGTCTGATGACCGTTCTGAGCGACGGACTCGAGTTTCAAGCCGTTCGGAAAAGTGTGACCTGTCGGCTGCTGAGGAGCCATCTGCTGCTGCGGAGCCATTCCCTGGGTCGGAACAAAGCCATCCGTGGGGTTCGGGGTTTGTTGCTGAACGGGTGCTTGAAAGCGGTTAGGCTGGGTGCCGTACTGCGGTTGAATCGGACCGCCGGAGTTCACGGGAAATGCCACGGGCGCTAGGACCTCCTCCACGAAGTGGAGTCCAGTCTATTCGTCATGGCAACATTTTAGCAACAGTTATTGTTGTTTTTTAACGTCTCCCAAAGGCATGTAGGAGCGACTTCGCTCGTTGAAATAATCCAGCCAGTTGACGCCGAAAGCGACCGCATTGCCGCCTAGCGCGATGCCCTGAGCGGTGGTGGCGAAGCCGCTCATCGAAGGCACGGCCACGGCCGTGAGAGCTCCGGCCAGACCCAGTGCTGCGGTGGCGATCTGGGCACCGTTGGCCACCAGGGCGGCCGTCTTGATGATCGGTGGACTCTCGCCCATTTCGCGAAACTGCTGGTGCTGCTTGTAGCTCTTGAGAAACTTGATGACGCTGAGGCCGACCGATACGCCCATCAGACCGGGCTGATACCATTGATTGATGTTGCTGGCGACCTCGTAAGGCAGACCACCAGTCACCAGCGGCTTGACCACTTCAGTAGCTCCGGTCAGAGCCAGACTGGGGCCGGCACTGATGGCGGCCTGAACTTCCTGGACGCCGGCGGTGAAGAACTGCTGCATCACGCTAAAGGTCTTTTGAGCGGGACTGATGCGGGTGCCGGCCACCGTATATTCGTGCCCGTCTCCCAGGTCGAGAACCAGATTGTTGCCCAATGCGACCTGATCGGCCTGCTGCTGGGCCCACTTGATCGCGATCTCCTCTTTACCCGACAACTTGTCCGGTAACTTCGCGGGGGTTCTGGGGGTGGGTGCATTCTGAATACGCATGGTGGCCCACCCATCATGCTCGTACCGGTGCTCGCGGTGGTTAGAAAGTTGTAAACATCATGACTCGAGGTAGTCCACCAGTTGCAGCAACCGGGGCTTCAGACCCTCTTCCACTAACGAAGCCGTTTCTTCGTCCATCCCGTAGCCGGAACCGCGCAAACAAAGCATCTGATTACCCGGTCCCAACGAAAAGGTCTTCAACTCCAGAAACCCGTTGATCTCATTCCAGCTCAGCGATGCTTCTTTGTCGGTTACAGCCATGATGTAGCCCGACATGACGTCGCCCGACTTGCTCACCAATCGGTAAGGCTTGCCCACGAAGGGCTCCTCGGCGGGCCATTCCACAATCTTCTCGGCCAGCCAGTGCTCCAGGCCTTCGGCCGTGGCGTAGAGCGCCATGATCTCTCCAAAAGTAAAAGAAGCCTTGGCCACCGCCATAAAACTGCGACGCGGCTTGCGATAATAGCGCTCTACGTAAAGCTTGAGTACCGACATGGAGAGGCCCCAATTGGAATCGGCCGAGCTGTGCGGATTGTGGGGCGTGAAAGGGGCGGGCGCATCCGTGATGTCCACCCAGGTGCTGCGACCGGCGCGACGCAGCCCGAAGGTGACGGTCTGTTGACCGCTGCCCATGGGACATTTGAGAATCAGCCGCTGGCAGACTTTGACTTCGGCCACCTTATATTCGATGGTCATGCCAAAGCGCTCCCAGGTCAGCGAAAGGCTACCCCCGACGGCCAACCAGCCACTGGCGCTATCGGCCATCCATTGGCCCAGCAACTCGGTGTCGGTCAACGCTTCCCAGATCTGCTCCGGATAAGCGGTGGTCTCGATGCTCTTACGTATTATCGGACTTTCTTCAAGCCACACGCGCCGCTCTTCGGGGAAAGATAAAGGCGAACCTTGCCAAGGTGCCCCTTTCCCAAGAAGCGAACCGCCCGGCCATGCAGATGTTGTTGAAAGCCTTACGCGCTCAAATCGTCGAGGAGCGCCCCCTGTGGGTGGCGGAGTTGGCCGCTCTGCGCGGCGTGGACGAGTTCCAGGCCCTGGTTTCCGAGATCTTGCCCCTGCTCGACGCAATTCAGTGGCTGGAACGCAAAGCCCAGAAAGTCTTGCGCAGCCGACGCCCGAGTTGGCGAGAGCAACCCCCCTGGATGATGGCGCACCGACTGGAAATTCATCGGCGGCCGCATGGCCACGTGCTGGTGGTGGGTCCGGGCAACTATCCGCTATTCCTGCCAGGCGTGCAGATGCTCCAGGCGCTGGTAGCCGGCAACACCGTCTCGGTAAAGCCGCAACAAGGTTGTGAAGCTCCCGTGCGCCGACTGGTGGAGGCCCTCTACTCTCTGGGAGTGCCCCGTCAACGCCTGACTTTGCTGCCCGGAGACATCGACAGCGTCTACCGCGAACTGGAAAGCAGAGCCGACCTGGTCATCCTCACCGGTTCCCTGGAAACCGGCCGTAAGCTTCTGCCGGCTTGCGCCCAGAAGCCCGTGCCCGTGATCGCCGAACTATCGGGCCGCGATCTCGTGATCGTCGGGCCCGGAGCCGACCGCTATACGGTGGACAAAGCTCTGGAATGGAGCCGGGGACTGAACTTCGGTAACACCTGTATGTGCCCCCAGCGCGTCTGGCTGCCGAGCGGCTGGGAACTGGAAACAGCTCTGCCCACGCGCCACTATCAAGGGATTGACCAGCTCCAGGATTGGTTGACTCAAGAAGAATACGGCCTGGGGATCAGCCTGTTCGGCCACCAGCAATGGGCTGACGACCTCCTCCCCCACTGTCGCAGCGGCTTTGTCACCATCAATGACATCGTGGCCCCCACCGCCGACCCGCGCGCTCCCTTTGGTGGGCGAGGTCTCTCCGGCTACGGAGTCACCCGCGGCGAAGAAGGCCTGCTGGCCATGACCTATCCTCAGGCCGTTTTCAGCAACCGCGGCCCGCGTTTCCACTTGTGGCCGCCGTCCGGTCGAGAACTGGCCTTGATGCAGGCCTATACCGACTTTCACCACGGCGGACTGTGGCGTCGCTGCCGCGCCAGCCTGGCCATGGGCTGGGCCTGGGCTCGATTGGTCTATCGCATCATACAGATGCGAAAGGGTAGGCCACCCCGGCGGGGCGAAACAGGACGGTAACGTGTTTTCCGGTTTATTAGAAGGCTTTAAGAATTTCTTTTCGGGCAAAGCGGGCGGGGGCGCCTCTCCGGAGAGCGCCGGCTTCCGCGAGCGTCGCAAACTCGTGCGCCTGCGTTGCGCCTATGAAGTCAAAGCCACCATCGGTGAGAAGAAGTTCAAGGCCACCATCGTCGACATCGGGGTCGAAGGGCTCAAACTACGCACGGGTCAGCACCTCAAGATCGGCGAGAAAGTCGTGCTCGCCCCTCCCGGCCAGGGAGTCTCGGTACAAGCGTTGCCGGTCGAAGGCAAAGTAGTCTGGATCAAGACCACCGATAAAAGCTACGCACGCCACGCCGGGCTGGTCTTCACTACCCGCAAGGAAGACCGCGCCAAAACCTGGGTCAGCATGTTCTTGAAAGAACTGGGCTTCAACCCTCGGATGATCTACACCAAGCGCCGTTTCATTCGGGCCGACTGCTTTCTGGACGCTCGCTACCAGGCCAAACAGGTGGGCCGCGAGGTCACCGGTCGTGTCTACAACCTTGGGGTGGGCGGCATGTTGCTGGAGACAAACTACGATCTGCCCACCGACGAGCCCACCGAAATGGAGTTCATCCCTCCGGAGAATCTGCCCGTGCTGCGCGTTCTCGGCTACCCGATCCAGGTGAAGAAGGAAGGGGTGGTGCGCCTGGTGGGACTGGAGTTTCGCGACCTGACCGCCCGCCAACTGGACGTGCTCGGCCAGTATCTCAAGTTGTTGCTCAAGAAGAACTTTAAAGACCAGGAAGCCTGAGTCCTGAAACGGCGGACTTTTCTCGCCTCGACCGCCGCCCTGGCGGCGGCCCCCTGGGCGGCAGCCGAAGCGGCGGACTGGCCAGCCTGGGCCACAGTAGGCGACGTGAGTCCTGGCCGTGCTACCCTGGTAAGCCAGAACCGCGGCGGGGGCGTCATGCGAGTCACCTGGAGCGACGGCAAGACTTCCCATCAAGTTTCGGGACCGGCGCCCCAGGCAGAAACAGGCTGGACCAGTCGGGTCGAGTTGCTTCAGTTACCCCCGGGCCGGTCCATCGATTACGAAGTCCGCTTTCCCGGTCGCTCGGTCAAGGGGCGCTTCCGCACCCCGCCCGCCCGCAGCGGCGCTCCGATTCGCTTCGCCTGGTCGGGCGACGTCTGCGGCCAGGGCTGGGGAATCGACGAAAGCCGCGGTGGCATGCAAAGCTTCGCCACTCTGGCTCGCCTGCAGCCGGACTTCTTCCTGCACAGCGGGGACAGCGTCTACGCCGACGATCCCCTGCCCGCCCAGAAGAAGATGGCCGACGGCAGTCTCTGGCGCAATCGCTTGATTCCGGAAAAGACGCGGCCGGCTGTGTCCCTGGACGACTACCGGGGACAGTATCGCTACAACCTCCTCGATCCGCACTACCGCGAGTTCCTGGCCAAAGTGCCGGTGGTGGTGCAGTGGGACGACCACGAAGTCCTCAACAACTGGGACGAAGCGCACCACTCCGCCTGGTCCTCTCACGCTCGCCAGGCCTTTCTGGAATACTGGCCGGTCACCGGACGCACCATCTACCGCAAGATATCCTACGGCCCGGACCTGGAACTGTTCGTGCTGGACTTGCGCACTTATCGTGCGGCTAACGGTCCCAATCGCCAACCGCAGCCGGGTCCCGAGACGGTCATGCTGGGCAAACAGCAGTTGGATTGGCTAAAAAAGGGCCTGAGTCAAAGTCGGGCACGCTGGAAATTCATTGCCGGCGAGATGCCCATCGCCACCTACAACGAGAGCTTCGGCCTGGACAACTGGGGCAACGGCCCCGGCGGTCCTCTGGGTCGGGAGTGGGAGTTGGCCGACCTGCTCAGCTTCCTCAAGCAGCGAAAGGTCGAGAACGTCGTCTGGTTGTGTGCCGACGTCCACTATGCGGCGGCCCTTCACTACGATCCGAGCCGAGCCGTCTTCCGCGACTTCTCTCCCTTTTGGGAGTTCATCGCCGGTCCGCTCCACGCCGGCACCTTCCCCTCGCAAGAACACCCGCTGGATCCGACCTTCGGGGCCAAAATGGTCTTCGACAGCGTGACGCCAAAACTCAAACTCAACCGGCCGCCCAGCGAAGGCCTGCAGTTCTTCGGCCAGGTTCACATCGAGGGCAAGAAGTGCCGGGTCAGTCTGCATCGACAGGACGGAACCAGCCTGTTCTCCCAGACTTTATAGCTTGTCCCAGCCGTTGGGATTGAGCAACTCGTTGCCCGCCGTCAGGTAAAGCGTCACCTTGGAACCGGCCACCAGCGGCTGATATTGACCGCCGGGCCCGGCCCATCCCTGCGGCCGCTTGCCGGCCTTCCAGTAGGTACAGCGCAAGGTATCGCCGGCTTTCACCCCGGAACCCTTGGTCACACTCTGCACCTTGGCAGTGGCTTCGAAAACCGTCTTGGAGAAATCGCCGGGCGAATCCACCCGCAGTTCTTTCACCGATACGACCTGCGCCACCACGATCCGCGCACTCTGTTGCTGGCGGGCCTCGGCGGGAATCGGCGGCAACTCCGCCGCGACGGGGGCCAAGAAAAGGGCTAACATCAAAAGTCTCTTCATACCGGGACCGTTCGCTCCGTGGAATGGTTCGCCTTGTGGGCTACAACTTACGCCAGTGATTGGGCGGAAAGGCCACAACCACGGCTTTGCCGGTCACGAAGTCGCGAGGAATGGTGCCCCAATAGCGACTGTCAAAGGAGTTCGAGCGATGGTCTCCCATCACAAAGAGACGTCCGGGAGCCACCTGCACGGGGCCCCAGCTTTCGTGGGTAGCTTCCGCCCAGGGCTCCTCGAGAGTCTGGCCGTTGACGACTAGCTTTCCATCGCGCATTTCCAGCCGATCTCCACCGAGCCCCACTACCCGTTTGCAGAAGAGCTTGTCTCCCTCGGGCCCTGGGAAGCAGACCACATCTCCGCGCTGCACTCCCTGGACCATCGAGATATGGCTCAGCCACACCCAGTCCCAGCTGCGAATGGTCTTTTCCATCGACCCGGTAGGTATCACGCACGGCCGACCGACCGCGGTGCAAAAGAGGAAAATGAGGGACATTTCCCTGAGTTGGCGGCCCCGTCCGGTGAGCCAACCGCAGAGCAAAGCAAGTCCAAAGACAATCGGCAGCAACAACATACGGAAGCCCAACCGTGTCCCCGCCCCGGCGGTTCCGGCTGAACGGCTTACAGGTAGGCGGTGAGACCGGCGGCGACGGGCATGGCGGCCGGGGGGCGGCTGACGCCGGACTTCAACCGAAGCCAGCGCACGTCCAACTCGCGATACATCCAGAACCAGAGCCGGCAAATCGGATCAAGCCACAGAGGCACGCGATTGGAGACCTTGTTGCGAGTGCGCAAGTAGGGAGTCGGAAAGAGACCCGAGACGTCGAGCTCTTCACAAGAAGGATCCAGTCCAGAGCGAGTTAGCAAAACCGTTAGAAGACTCTGATCGTAGCGATGATTCGCATTGCAACAGCCCTCCGGAACCAGAGCCTGAGGGTCCCAGGCCAGTTCACGCCACGACCGAACCACTTCCAGAGCGGTCGGGTGAGCCGGGTCGAAGGCGCAGGTGCAGGCCGAGCGAAAGCGGGCGCCTCGTTCAGGCTCCCCTGCCTTCAGATAGTCCAGCATCCCCGGATGAGTCCGATAGTCCATGCGAGACCCACCACCGAACGGGCTCCACACGCCGTGCTTCCGCAAGTGCTGCCAAACCGGCTCGAGAGAACCGGTCACCACACAGGCGCTATCCAACCACAGCAGCGGAGCCTCGCTCTCTTCCAGCACGCGCGCAATGAGAGTCGGCTTCCAGGCGAAGCTAGCCAGTTGATTCAGATGTTCCGGCCCATCACCCAGTTCCGGGTTGCGTAAATCAATCCAGGAAAATCGGTCGATCAGGTGTTGGCGTTGCGGCTTGCTCATGCCCAGGTCAAAGACGATGACCTGCAGGTCGGAAGCCTGTCCGCTCCGCTCCAAGCTCAACAACAACTGAAGAAGGCAACGGGAAAAAGCCCCATTTGCCGCGGTTACCAGCCGCTTTTTAAGAACGAGTGCGCTCATGAAGTCCTCCGGGACAAAATGGCTACCCTTACCTCACTCACACCATGCTCATTTGGGATTAGCCCAAATCTACCCTGCATGGATCTACTACCATTTAACTACACCCGAGCGAAAAAGTCGCCGGGCGAAAGTTGTATCTTTCCTAAAAAGTGCCTTTACGCATGTACTCTTCGGCAGCATGGAAGTCCAGCACGGGGGCACCGGCGCCCGGCACTTCGTGGGTCAGGCGGTTGTTCATCAAGTTGCGCATCTGGCCGGCGCTGGCGCCCGGGTGATTGCCGTGCAGGGTGGCCAGAGCACCGGCCACGCGGGGAGCGGAAAACGAAGTCCCGCCTACAGTCTTTCGATTCACGTCTCGACCGGTCGCCACACTTCCGCTCGCATAGACATCCACTGTGGGGTCCAGGTTACTGTAGCTTGCAAGTTTTTCTTGCAGGCCGCCCGCGCCACGAGTCCAGCTCGTGGCACCGACCGTGGTCACCTCGGAGTTGGCCAGGGGATTGTGAAAATCGCTGGCTACCGTCTGGGTGGCGTAACCTTTGGACTCCTTCTTCCAGAGCAGGGGTGTTGCCTGATCGTTGCCCGCCGAAACCACCACCGAATTGTGCTGAGCCTGCAGGTCGCGAACGGATTGGTCGTAGCGCTTCTGCGCTTGCTTCACTTCAGGATGATTGAAGCCCGCTCGCGTGTCTTGCAAAACGGCATCGTGCAGACGCTTCAGTTCCGGGCCGGCGACCTTGGGGTCCTGACTGTGCAGCTTGCTCTGGTCGATCTTGTAAGCACTAAAAATGTTCTGACTGAGATTCTGGTTGACAGAACCAGGGTGAGTCCCGTTGAACACGTCCTGCACGATGTTGTCCGCGACGCGCACCGGGGTCACGCCGTAGGAGACGTTCACAGCCGAATCGTGCAGCCCCTTACCTTTCAGCTTGTTGAGGTCGCCGCTGACATCATTGAGCAGGTCGGCCGAGCGAAAGCGGGCAATATCGCGCACCGCCTGGCGAGTCGTGGCCGGGTCCTGCGGCCCCAGTCTGAGCAGGTCGCGAGCCTCAAAGTCGCGTGGATACTGGGGATTATCTGGACCGATATTCTCAGCAAAGACCTTCCCCCGGAAACCGTGTTCTTTGGCGGCGTAGGTACCGATATTGCCGTGGTCGGCCTTGTCCCACGAGTCCTGGAAGGTGTCCACGATGACCAGCGAGCCCGCCGGCGGGTTCTGAGGGACACCAGGCAGCCGGTCGCAGCCATCGCGGCGAGCTCGGTCCACGGGCGGAGGCGGCATGGGCGGCAGAGGTCCGCCAAAGCTGAAGGGTTGAGGCGGGAAGTTGCCGCCACCGAAGCCGGAGAATCCTACAGGTATTGCCATACCCTCAGTTTAGAGCAGGGACGTTGACCGGGCGTTAATCCACTGCTAACAGTTGTGACGATCTTTTCAGATTTGTTTCAGGACTGTTTTGGCCATTCCCGACCCGCGTTCTTGCCCAGCTTACGCAGGATGGATTGCTCCAGGTCGATGCCGCTGACGCTGGCCAACTGCAGCAAATACAAGGCCACATCGGCCAGCTCGTCACCCAGTTCCTCAGGATTCGGCGGTCGCTCACTCCATTGAAAGTGCTCGAGCACCTCGCTGGCCTCCAGGACCAGCGAGATGGCCAGGTTCCGCGGAACCTGAGGACGGTGACTATCCTCCCGATAGAACCCCTTGGAGGCGACGAAGCGGTGCATCTCCTCGGTCAGTTCGGCAATGGTCATTTCCGCGGCCGGCGACCCGCTTTGAGTTCATCCACCACCCGTTCGGCTCCATAGATCCGGTCCAAGATGTGCAGCACCGCCGGTGAATGCACGGCCACGTGCCGCGCCTGCTGATCGGTATAGAGGAAGTTGCGGGTCAATCCGAAGCGATTGCGGTCAAAGTTGACCCCCACCACCTCAGCCTGGCGGTTGATGACGGGCGAGCCCGAGTTACCGCCGATGGTGTCGGCCGTGCTCACGAAGTCGTAGGTCATCTGCGGATCCACGGATTTCTCGCGATTCCACCAACGCTTGGGCAGACGGAACGGCTCCTCGTTGTTGTGCAGGCGAGCATTGGCGAAAAGCTGGCCCAAAGTAGTGGCCCAGGGAATGGCGCGACCGGCTTCCTGATAACCCGACACCTTGCCGTAAGCCAGACGCAGCGTAAAAGTGGCGTCGGGAGCCAGGTCTTTACCCTGGACGGCAAACTGTGAGCGGGCGATCTGAGCATAAGCGCCCAGTTCCGGCTCCACCACTTCCAGTTCGTAGCGTCGGCGCACCCGGCGCGAAGCCTCGTCGATGGCGAAAGCCAGATCGATCAACGGATCATTCTGGGCTTTGAGTTCCGCCGCGGTCATCTCCTTGTAGCGCTTACGTCCACCGAGCCGAGGCACGGAACTGGAACGAATGAGCTCATTGGCGCGAGCTTCCGGACTCTTGCCGGCCAACAACATCTGCACGGTCGGATTCTCGCCGCCCAGCACCTCGGCCGCGAAGCTGAGAGAAGCAGTCAGTTCGGCAACTTCCAGGTCCGGATAAATCTCGGCCGGCGAGAGCACTTCTTGCCAGAGAGACTCCTGATTGGACTCGCGATACTCACGCAGACGCTCGCCGTTGGCCTTGCTCTTCTCCTGGCTCCAGCGAGCCAGGTGACGCGCAAATTCAAAAGCCGTTCCCTGCACGCCCAGGCGCTGTTCCAACAGGTAGTACTCCTTCTCATACTGAGAAAGCGAACTTTGGGCTTTGACGATGGCCTCATAAGCGGGCCCGGCTTGAGCGGACGCCTGGCGGTGACCATTTTCGCGCTGCTGCTTGATGCCCATCAAACCGTGGTCGAGCAAGCCCTCATACTGGCCGGTATAAGCCTTGCGACCGTTGGCCACCGAGTAAAGCTCGGCCTGCGCCTGACGGCGCTGCTCCGGACCCCGCTGCGAGTAGAGGCGCAAGCACATTTCTTCGCTGCGTAGCGCCGCCAGACGAAAAGGTAGAGTCTGGTCGCGTAGATGCTCGAGACGAGCCATGGTCTCCAGGCGATTGGTGCGCCCCGGATGTCCGGTCACAAACACCAGGTCACCCGGCTTCGTCCCCTGCGGCTTCCACTTCATGTATGGGTTCCCGTGCAGAGGCTTGTTGTTCTCGTAAATGCGGAAAAAGCAGACATCGAAGTCATAGCGCGGATACTCGAAGTTGTCCGCATCACCGCCATAGAAAGCCGCGGCTTGCTCGGGCGCCATCACCAGACGCACGTCGGTGTACTTCTTGTAGCGATACAAGTGATAGGCTCCGCCCAGGTAGAGCGTGACCACGTCGCAGCGCAGGCCCGTCTTCTCGCTTTCGCTCTTTTCCAGAGCGGCCATAAAACCGCGCCGAGCGTTGGCCCCTTCCTCAACGCTCATGCCGGGCTTCACGCTGCCCTCCACTTGCGCGGTGATGTCCTCGATCGACTGGAGCACGTTCAGCTCCAGGTCGGGACATTTGGCTTCGTCCGCCATGCTGGCGGCATAGAAGCCCTGCTGCACCAGGTCTTTACCGGGCTTGCTCAGCTTCTGTAAAGAATCGGAACCGATGTGGTGATTGGTCACCACCAGACCGTCCTCGCTCACGAACGCACCCGAACCACCATTGTTGAAGCGCACGCAGCTCTTCATCACGTGGTCCAACCACGAGTCGGTCAGCTCAAAGCCGTAGTCCTTGCGCAACCGCTCCGAGGGAGCCTGATTGAAAAGCCACATTCCCTCGTCGGCGGCCACCGGGGCCAAGAGGGCCAGAAACAGGGCGGCTCGTTTAATCACGCGGCTGATCGGGCTTGTCGCCGAACTTGCTGGCCAACTCGATCAACTCGACGTCGTAACCGTCGGGGTCTTTCACGAACGCCAGGCGCGTGCCGCTGCCAAAAACCTTGGGAGCGACTTTCGCGGTGGCACCACAGTCCAGACAGTGCTGGTAGGACTTCTCCAGGTCGTCCACGCCGAAAGCCAGGTGGCCGTAACCCTTGCCCAGGTCATATTCTTTGGTGTCCCAGTTATGAGTCAGCTCCAGCACCGAGCCTTCGCTTTCCTCACAGTATCCCAAGAAAGCTAACGTGAAGCGACCGCTCTCGTAGTCCTTGCGCCGCAGCAGACGCATTCCCAGAGCTTTTTCGTAAAAGGCGATGGATTTGTCGAGATCGCCAACCCGTAACATGGTATGAAGTAGACGCATCGCGCCTTCTTCTCAGCGCGGAAAGTGAATCCTATCCGCTAACGCCGTACTGCGCCATCATGGCATTCAGCTGCGAATCAAACCCGGACATCAGCTGCGTATAATAGCTGCTGTCGAGGTTGGCGAAATTCATGGTCGAGCCGGTTCCGGTGGTGGTCGTAGTCGAACTCGACATCCCGTTCATCTGGGCGATCATGGTATTGACGTCGGTCACGCCGGTCAGGCCGGCATACTGAGAGGAAAGCGGCGTGGCCAGAGACTCCAGATCGGCATAGTTATTGGTGCCGCCCGAGAGCATCGAGCCCCAGCCGCCACTCATCATGGTCAACGCCTGCAGCATCATTTGCGAGAGATCCTGAGCCTGGTTGGCTCCCAAGCCACCGCTGACGCCCGGCAGTCCGGTGCTGCCGAAGACGCCGGCACCGGTGGCGCTCTGTAATCCCAAAGTGCCGAACGAGTTAAAATTTCCTCCGATGATGGCCATGTCCCACGTCCCATCTCCCCCCATCACAGGGTAGGGGGCGAGCGTTACGCGCTTCTTGCCGAAGTTAAAGACAGCCTGAAGCGGAGATAAAAAAGTTCCTTACAAACACATCCCCCCGGAGATCTCGATGCGTTGCCCGTTGATCCAACCGGTCTCTCCCAACAGTAGAGTAGCCGCCGCGCCGCCGATGTCGTCCGGCAAGCCGGCCCGGCCCAGAGCCGTTTGAGCGGCCACCATGCGATTCACCTCCGGATTGTCGCGGACCGCACCGCCTCCGAAATCCGTTTCAATCGCGCCAGGCGCGATGACGTTGACGCTGATGCCACGAGCGCCCAGCTCTTTCGCCTGATAACGGGTCAACACTTCGACCGCGCCTTTCAGAGAGCCGTAAACGCCCTTACCCGGCATCGAAAATCGAGCCAGGCCGCTGGAAACGTTGAGGATCTTGCCGCCGTCTTCCAACAGCGGCAGCAACGCGTTGGTCAGAAAAACCACCGGCTTGAGGTGGACGTTCACCAACTGCTCGAACTCTTCTTCGGTGGTCTCGGTCAACAGGGTGCTGGCACCGGTACCGGCATTGTTCACGAGAAAATCGAAACACTCACGACCCCACTCGCTCCTCAGTGCCGACTGAACCGCGGCCGCGAAATCGGCATAGGTCGAAGTGCGGGACACGTCCAGTTGCAGGGCCACCGCTTTGCGTCCCAGCGCCACAATTTGCCTGACGACCTCTTCGGCCTCAGCCCGGTTGCTGTGGTAAGTGACGATCGAGTCGCCCCCCTTGTGAGCAAGTTGCAGAGCGGTGCTCCGGCCCAGGCCACGACTGGCTCCCGTAATCAAAGCGATTTTAGACATTGGCTAGACTCCTCAAGTTGATTTTCTGAGGCCAGCTTATTGCTTCGCCAACAAAGAATAAAGACCGAGTTTCAAGACAGACTATCCAGGAAATCAAAACAATCATGGAGCGAACCGAAATGATGCGCGTCTTCCTACGCGTGGCTGAACTGACCAGCTTCTCACGGGCCGCGGAAAGCCTCGGCCAGCCCAAAGCTTCCGTCTCCCAGGCGGTCCAACAACTGGAAAACCTGACGGGAGCACGACTATTGCAACGCACCACCCGCAAGATCAGCTTGACCCAGGACGGCCTGGCTTTCTATGAGCGCTGCCGCGACTTCTTGGCCGATCTCGAAGAGATCGAGTCCATGTTCAAAAGCGGCGGCGACCTCAAAGGGCGTCTGCGGATCGACATGCCCAGCGGCTTTGCCAAACGGCTGCTGACCACGCACCTGCCGGAATTTCTGAACAAGCACCCCGGTCTGGAACTCGAACTGAGCACTACCGATCGCCGGGTCGACGTGATTCGCGAAGGCTTCGACTGCGTGGTGCGAGTGGGTTTCAGCGCCGACCCCGGGGTGATGGTGCGGTCTTTGGGACAACTGGAAGTCATCAACGTGGCCAGCCGGGATTATCTGCGGCGCCACGGCATTTCCAAGACCCTGGCCGACCTGGAACACCACCAGTTGATTCACTACGCACCGGTGCTGGGCGCCAAGGCCACCGGCTTTGAATACCTGCAGGACGGCGAGATCCGCTACCTTCCCATGCGCGGCTCTATCACCGTGAACAATTCGGAAGCCTACAACCTGGCCTGTCTGGCCGGCTTCGGAATCATCCAGGTCCCCAAGTTAGGTGTCCACCCGGATATGGTGGAGATACTGCCGGATTGGCCCTGCGAGCCGATGCCGATCTATTTGCTTTATCCTCACCGGCGCACCCTCTCACGACGCCTGCAAGTCTTCCTGGATTGGGTGTCGGGCTTGATTCAGACCCACTATGCTACGATTCCGTAGCATACGACGAAAAGTCCGAAACCCATGGTAAAATGAAGGCTATGCGCCGAGGCTTCAGTTTGATCGAAGTGCTCTTCGCCAGTGGGGTGGCGGCCATTGGCCTGCTCACGTTGCTTGGCGCTCTCCTCTCGATCCAGCGAGCCAGCCTCAAGACGGCCGACAGCGAACGAGCCGCCGCCCTGGCCGACCAGTTGGTGGAACGCACCGTGCGTGAAGTGGCTCGCCGCGAAAACGAAGCCTTCTGGGCCGCTCCCCAGGATGCCGTGTGGAAAACCGGCGACGAGGGGGACTTCCACTACGAGCTGAAATCGCAGGCCATCATGGCGCGCGCCGGCGGAGCCCTGGGCCAAAGCACGGGAGCTTCCGACAACAACTTACGGCGTCTGACCGTCAAAGTCTGGTGGTGGTCGACCGAAGCCGGCAGTCGTCAGGGCTACGGCAATCTACAGGTCCATACGTCTCGCCTGATCAACCGCACCCGGATCGGCAACTGATGAAACGGCGCGGCTACACCCTGCTGGAACTCTCTCTGGCCTCGAGCCTGGTGGCGGTCGTATTGCTGGTGGCCAGCCTGCTCCTGTTCTACGGGATGCGCAGCTGGCGCCGTCTGGATCAGAGTCAGGAGGCCGGCTTTCAGCTGAGCAAAGCCTGTCGCAACCTGCGGGAGGAACTGCGCCATGCATCCTTCAACGAGTGCCAGGTCGAGCAGCGGGCCGAACTGGGCTCGGTGCTCAGCTTTCTCTCCGCCGTCGACGAACCCAGCGGGGAACTGCTCTTCCAGCCCGACGGTAGTCCTTTCTGGCAGCGCAACGTGCTCTATTACCTTGCCAGTCCTGGTGGCGACAGTTGCCGAGACGTGGTCGATTGTCCTCACAAGCGCTTGCTGCGCCTCTCGCTCGACACCGGCAAGCGGACCAGTCCGGATACCGACCCTTCGGTCACGGAGGAAGATTTGCTGACCAACCCCCTGGAGAGCCTGCGAGGTGACGCGCCGGCCATCGCCATCAACCTCAAATTCCTCAACGTCCAGTTGGCCCCGGACCCGATTGCCTTTCCCGACGAGGTAAAGGTGGAAGTGCGTGCCGAAAATGCCTCCAAGATGGTGCAGATGCAATTTTCGATCTTTCCGAGGAACCTGCAGTGAAGCGCTCCCGCGCCTTTGTCTTGCTGAGCGTCATGTTTGTGATGCTGGTGGTGGGAATGCTGCTGCGCGCTGCTATCATCCGCATGCCGGTCGTCACCGGCGCCTATCGTCACGCCAGCGACCGCGAGGAAGCTCGGCGCGCAGCCGAATCCGGACTGGAATACGCCCTCACGCGCCTGCGCGAAAATCCGCGCTGGTGTGGTAATTCCAACGGAGTGGTGGTGGATCAGGCCGGCATCCGCGTGGCCGAACAAAACGGCAACGTCATCGGCAATCTAACCCAGGAAGGTGGGGCGTCCAGCCAGTTCCGCCTGCGCTTCAACTACCAGGACGGCCCCGGCGGTGGCGAGGGAATGCCCAATCCCCCCAGCGACTTCTGGATCAAGTCTCCCTGGGTCTCGGTCAACAATCTGCTGGGCACCAGCAACGCCAATATCCCTCAGGGAGACGGAGCCGACGGTCGCGTCCAGGATCCGCCCACTCTGCTCGGCCTGGTTCCCAGTCAAAGCGTCACTCTGCGCTGCGAAGGAGTGTGCAATAGCCAGACCTCGGTGGTCGAGAGCGTCTATCGGGTGACGGCTAATCACGCCGTTTCCGACGCCGTCGTCATGGCCGGCGGCGACCTCAAGCTGAACACGCTGGGCAACGTCACCCTGGACGCTTCTCATCCGCGCAACTCGGCCGACAATTGGGTGCGGCTGCGCACCAAAAAGAGCTTTGCCGCCATGCACCCGGGTGGGGATGCCGCCCAGCTCCGCGTGGCCCCGGAACGCAAAGCCCAGATAGGACACGATCCCAGCCGGTCCATGACCGGCAGCTATGACGCCGACAAACTCTCGATTGTGCCGGAAACCTCGGACGACGGGAACGACTTCTACTCGGTCAAATGGGAGAACGTCCATCAAGCGGACAGCAATTCCAATACCAACACGGCGGTGCACATTCCGGCCGGCACCTATGCGGCCTGGGATGACGGCAGCGTTCACTACTTCGACAAAACCCTCAGCCAGTATCGAAGATTCATCTCCAATCCCGCCAACCGGGACAACCAGGGAACGGTGGTGAGTGCCAATCTGGAAGAACTCCGCACCGGCACGAACGTCGAACGCAATCCCGGGATGTCGGTGAAGCCCCACAACCTCCCCTACTACCAGAGCGACAATCTGCGTTATGAACCGGGAGTTCTTTGGAGGACGAAAAATACGGATATGCTGGTGGAGCCTTCGTCCACCGGCAAACTGGATTTTTCTCTGGTTCCCAAATTTCCAGCGCCGGCCAGCAGCACCGAGGAAGACTATGTCGAGCCGCCCGACGGCAGCTACAGTCCCGACAACCTGATGCTCTACATGACCAATACCACTATTACCGCGCCCGGCAAAGTCAATCTGCAATGCTGCGTCAAGGGGCGCTCCGGAACCATTACCAGCCAGGGCGATATGACCATCGTGGCCGGTCGCACCCTGACCTTGAAGGGGCGGTCCACCAAGGTTCAGGACCTCGAGGACGTGCCCACGGAGCTACTGGCCAACCTGGCTGAAAAAGCGCGCCGGGACGGTGGCAAGGAACGCGCCGGTCTGGGCCTGGCCGACGATGACAGCGGCACTCTGCAGTTGAACATCTACAGCAAGTCCGACGTCACCATTTCTTCTTTCACCGGCCATAGCTACCGAAGCCTGGGCTTCCAGGGCCTGATGTACAGCTGGGGCGATTTCCGGCTGAACGCGGGCGAAGCCAACCCCGATTTGCACCGTGGCAACGTTGTGTTGACGGGTGCGCTGGTTTCCTACGGCAATGACCCGGCCACCCAAGCGCCCGGACGGGGAACGGACACCGGCGGGGTGAGCATGATCGCCAGCCGCATTCGGCTCACCTTTGATCCCCGTTTTCTCCCCGCCATCAATCAGCTCCAACCCGACGGAACGGCCCTCTTTCAGTTGACCCGTAGCGCCTACCGCGTCCTGCCGCACTAACATGTCCTACCAAATTCTGCTGGTCGAGGACGACCTGGATCTACGCGAGACCATGCTGGACGTTCTCACCGACCAGGGGTATCAAGTTCTGGCCGTTGCCTCTGGGCAACAGGCGGTCCAGCAAGCCAGTCACCAGACCTTCGACCTGGTCATCACCGATATTCGCATGGAGGGCATGGATGGACTCGAAGCCCTCGAGCGAACCCGCAAGATTCAACCTTCGGTCTCGAGCCTGGTGGTCAGCGGCTACGCCTCGGAACATGAAACCCTCAAAGCGCTCTCTCTGAATGTAGGGGCCTATCTCAAGAAGCCCTTCGCCGTCCAGGAATTCCTCAACGCCGTGGCCGAGCTGCTGGCCCGCCGCGGGGCCGAAAGCGAGCGCAATCGCGAGCTCCTCTCGCTGCGCCGCGCCCTGAAGTGGTCTCTAGAAAATTCCGCCCGCCTGGGCGAGGAGCTCTCCTGGACCTCGATGCACGGCCGTCCCGACGAAGCCGGCGCACTGGCCTACCGCCTGGCCATCGCCCTGGGGTTGGCCCCGCCCGCCTGCGAACAGATTCGCCTGGCCACCATGATTTATCCACTGCAGCTCTCGCCGCGCTTCCGCATTTCCGCACAAGCCTTGGAAGAGACCTCGATCATGCGTCCCATCGGCGGTGCCTTGAGCGCCCTGCAGCAACCTGGTGACTCTCTGCCTTTGGCCGCCCGGCTGGTCCACCTGAGCTGGCACCTGCTGGAACAGCGCCACCAACTGGGCGAGCTTCCTCCCGTGGAAAGCCTCAGCGACCCCGCTCTGCGCCAGGCTTACGAACACGTGCGTCGCAGCGATTGGGAAAGCGAAACGGGCCAAGAAGAGCGCTGGGGCGGCGGCCATAACCCGCAGAGCAGTCTGCTCTTCTTGGGCCAGGCGCTGGAGGAAGCGGGCGACCCCGGCGCCGGCCAGGCCTTCTCCCAGCTGCTTTCCCAGGAAGGCATCAGTGCCGCCAAAGTGGAGGCGGCTCTGGGCCTGGCCCGCCTCAGTCTGGCCCGCCAGGACGGAGCCGCTTGCTGGCAATGGTCCAGTCGGGCCGTGGAGTTGGCCTCTCACCTGGGACCCATCAGTTACGCACTGGCACAATTAGAGCGCGCCTTGCTGCTCTATCAGGGGCGAGCGGCCCAGGCCGTCACCGAGCTCCAGCAAGCGCTTTCTATGTGCGCCCAACTACCGTTGCCTCGCAGCCTGGCTCAACTGGCTCTGGGACAACCCGAGAGCCTGGAGTTTTTACTGCGACCGGAGAACCGCGGCGAAATCGGGCGCCGCTGGACCTGGACCCTGGGTGCCGTGTTGGAGATCTCTCAGGGCAACGAAGCGGCTTCGCTGCTCTTTCCCTTCGCTCGCGAGCTGAGCGAACTGCTGTCGCGCGGGCGCCTCTCGTCCGCGGCCCGCCGGCGACTGCTGGCCTGCAGTCAACAGCTGCAGAGCGTGCCCGAAGACCTGGTCACGCGCCTGTTGGCCGACCCCGAGGCCGACATTCGCGCCGGAGCCCAGAACCTGAGCAGCAGCACCCAGGCGCAACCCCTGATGCGCCTGCAGACGCTGGGATTTCTACAGTGCCACGTGGGTCCCAAACGCGTCGAGGAAAGCCAGTGGAAGTCCAGCAAGGCCAAATACCTGCTGGCCTATCTGGCGGCCCACCGCGGTTGGGTCAACGAGGAGTTCCTGTTGGAGTGCTTCTGGCCCGAAAGCGGCCCCGGTGGCCGGCGCAATCTGCACAACAACCTCTACTACCTGCGCAAATGCTTGAAATCCCATCTTTCCGAAGAGCAAGAGCCCATCCTCAGAGAAAAGGAAGCCCTCTGCCTCAATCCCGCTCTGGCTCTGTGGCACGACCTGGATGAGTTCAACTGCGCTTTCGAAGCGGGCGACCTGCGGCGAGCTGTGGAACTCTACGGCGGCACCTTCCTGGAAGGCTGCTATATGGACTGGGTGCTACCCATCCGTCAGAGCCTGGAAGAAAAGTATCTGCAGGCGTTGGGCCGGTTGGCCCTGAGCGGCGCCGACCACGGCCGCTACCAGGAGGCGCTGGAGCTTTCCACCCGTCTGTTGGCGGCCGACCCGGCCAGCCAGGAAGGTCATTTGCTGAAGATGCGCGCCCATCTGGGCCTGGGTCAACCCGAAGCGGCTATCCGTCAGTATAAGACCTGTGAACGCGTTCTCCAGGAAGAACTGCACAGTGAACCCTCGATGGCGCTGGTCACGGTCTATCAGCGCGCTCGCCATGGCATGCCCGATGAAGCCATGGAGAAATTGTCTCGCTGACATTTAACAACTCGTTCACATTTCCATGGCCATTCATGAAAGCCCCATGATCGAGCTGTCGTTTAATGAGTGCAAGCAAGACAGCAAATCGAAGGAGCACTCGACAATGAATATCGGAACCGCTTACGGCAACTACACCAACACCCTTCAGCCCCTGACCGGCGCCAGCGCCGTTGCCTCGGCTTCCCAGCTCGCGCAGTGCTACCAAGGTTTCAACTCTGCCCTCTCCCCCATCAACTGGGGCAGCGGCTACGTCTCTCCGGCAATCTCCCCGAACTTCGGCGGCAACGCCGTGGCCCAGGCCGGTGGCTGGGGCAACGACTGGCAGGCGGCCGTAGGCGGCTGGGGCAACGACGCCATCGCTCAGTGGGGCGGCGGCGGGAACGACCTGCAGCGCGCCTGGGGCGGACCCGGCAACGACGCCATCGCCCAATCCGGCGGTTGGGGCAACGACCGCCAGTATGCTTCCGGTGGCTGGGGCAACGACGCTCTCTCGCAGTTCGGTGGTTGGGGCAACGACGTGCAGCGTGCTCGCGGCGGCTGGGGCGATGACGCCATCGGCCAGCGCGGCGGCTTCGGCAACGACCGTCAGGTAGCCCGCGGCGGCTGGGGCAACGACGTCATCGGTCAGAGCGGCGGCTGGGGCAACGATGTTCAGCGCGCTCACGGTGGACCCGGCAGCGACCTGATCCGTCAGAGCGGCGGCTGGGGCAACGACCGCCAGGTCGCCCGCGGCGGCTGGGGCGCCGATGCCATCCGTCAGGCCGGCGGTTGGGGCAACGACGTGCAGCGTGCTCGCGGCGGAGCCGGCAACGACTTCATTCGTCAGAGCGGTGGCTTCGGCAACGACCGCCAGGTGGCTCGCGGCGGCTTCGGCAACGATGTGATCCGTCAGCACGGCGGCCAGGGCAACGACGTCCAGCGCGCCCACGGCGGACCGGGCAACGACCGCATCGCGCAGCGCGCCGGCAGCGGCAACGACCGCCAGGTCGCTCGCGGTGGTAACGGCAGCGACGTCATCCGTCAGAACGGTGGCTCCGGTAACGACGTGCAGCGCGCCCGTGGCGGCGGCGGCAACGACCGCATCGTCCAGGCCGGTGGCCAGGGCAATGACAAATTGGTAGCCACGGGCGGCAAGGGCAACGACCGCATCACCCAGCGCGGCGGCTCCGGCAACGACACCCTTCGCTACAACGGCAGCAAAGGCAAGGACCGCGTCAACATCAACGGCGGTTCCGGCGATGACAAAGCCGTGCTCAACCTGGGCAAGAACTACACCATCATCAACGACGGCAAGGTCGTCGAGCAGCACGGCAAGGGCGGCACCACCGTGCGCCTGCGCGGCGTCGAAGACTACGTCGTCAAATAAGGAACCGACTGAGAAAAGGGTCGGCCCCGGGGGGCCGGCCCTTTTCGCGTCGAAGCCGACCGCTCATGAGCCTGGAACCCGCTCAGTCTCTTTTCGTGGCCGTCCTCATCTCGGGATTGGCCAGTCAAAAGCTACCCGGCGGCGGCCTCTGGACCGGTTTCGGCGCTTTCGTTCTGGGCGGCCTCTGGTTGCCTCAGGTATCGCTGACCAGCCTGGCCTTTTTGATCGTGGCGGGCGTAGCCGTCAGCGCCTTACGGGTTCCCCGTCCCGGCGGTCTGGCCATGGAAGGCCTGGCTCTGCTGGCGGCACTGGCAAGCGGGCGCGGTTGGCTGGCCGGCCCGCTCTATCTCCTTAGCGGTTTTCTGATGGGCTCGCTGCTCGGCCGGCGCCTCGGTTTTGAAGCTTCCCGGTTCTGGCGCGGGCTGCTGCTGGAAAACTTCTGGAGTGCCTGCGCCAACCTGGCGCTAGGTCTCATCGTGAGCCGTTCTTTTTCCCTGGAAGTGTTACTGGCCGTGCTCGGCCTTCAGCTGCTCAACGCCCGAGGGCGGCGCAATTTTGCCTACCGCCTCCAGTCTGGCGCGGCTCGAGCCACCCTGGGCGAGCTGGCCACCAGCGAACAGAACCTGGCCGACTCCGAGAGAACGGGCAAAGTGCTGCGCTATCAAGTGCAGCTGCTCGGATGGCTGTCGGACGCCCTCAAGGAACTGGCCGGTCGGCTGCGCACCGACGAGATTTTGCCATTGTTGCAGGCCATCACCCAGCAGCTCTTCCGGCAACAGGCCACCATGATCCACTGGGACGGCCAGCAACGTCCCTGGGGCCAACCCTCCGCCGAGCTCTCCCGGCAATTAGCCTGGGTATTGAGGGAACAAGAACCGCTGCGAACTCCAGCCGTCATGGGAGTTCCCCTCACCTTGGGCCGAGAAATCCGCGGTGCCATCGTCTTGCAACGAAGTCAATCGGCCTGGGAAGAAAGCGACCTGCAGTCGCTGCTGGCCTTGTCGCGCGGGGCCGGTGTCAGCCTGAGCAACGCCTCGCTTTTCGCCCAGGTGGAAGCGCAGCATCAGCAACTTCTGGAAACCCAGGCCCAGTTGGTGCAAAGCGGTAAACTGCGCGCCGTCGGACAGATGGCGGCGGGCATCGCGCACGAACTCAACTCCCCGCTGGGGGCGGTTTACATGAACCTGGAGATGCTCACCAAAAACCTGCCCGAAAACTTGAAGCCGCGCCTGGACCGAGCTCTCCAGGCCACTCAACGAGCCAGGTCGATCATTGAAAAGCTGCTGGATCATTCACACCCTTCGACTCCCGACCAGCGACTCGATCTGGCCGCTGTGGTTCGCGAAGGAGTGGACTTTGTGACCCCCCAGTGTGCGGGAGTGCGGGTGAGCTGCGCGCAGATGGAGCCGATTCACGTGCGCGGCCGTGCCGGGGAAATCCAGCAAGTGTTGACCAATCTGATCCTCAACGCCCGCGATGCCTGCCGAGAATCGGTGGATCCGACCATCGCCATCGGCTGCAGTCTTGAGGACGGTCAGGCCGTGGTCTGGGTCCACGACAATGGGCCGGGAGTAAAACCCGAGGCCGCCAACCGCTTATTTGACCCCTTCTTTACCACCAAAGAGCCGGGTCGGGGCACCGGATTAGGCCTCTGGACCAGTCAAGAAATCGCCCGCTCTCACGAGGGGAAACTTGATTTCGAGAGCCGACCCGGCTACACGCGATTCTGTCTTCGACTACCGGTGGCCAGCTGATGGCCTCCAGCTGGCTGGCCCATCTCACTCGGGAACTGGACTCTCTAGAAGAAGTCGAGCTGCGCGTTCCCGCCCTGGAAATCGCCATGCTCTGGCGACAACTGGCGCTACTGCTGCGCAACGGGGTTCCTCTGGTGCGCGCTACCGACGTGCTCAAACGCCAGACCGCCTCGGGGGCGCTGCGGCTCATTTTGGACCGCAGCCACGAACGACTGCTCAAAGGGCTGAGTCTTTCCCAGATTATGCGTTGCTTTCCCGGCGTCTTCCATCAGCTCTCGATTGGACTCGTGCTCAGCGGTGAAAGAACCGGCTCGCTGGTCAACGTGCTCGAGCGCCTGGCGGACCTGGAGGAACGCCGCCTGCGCCGTCGGGCCGGCACCATCAGCGCTCTCATCTATCCTGTGCTATTGCTGCTTTCCACCATGGCGGTCGGGGCGATCTTTCTTTTCTTCGTCGCCCCGGGAGATCAAAGTCTGTTTGCTCTGGGAAGCGGCCCGCCCCCCTGGCCCAGTCGAGTTCTGATGGCGCTGGGCGACCCGAAGATCTGGATCGGTCTGATTCTAATCGGGATTCTGTGCTGGCTCGGCGCCGCCGCTCTCTACCGCCGCTACCCGCTCGCCTGCGATGCGCAGCTGCTGGAAATCCCGGTGGTCGGACGCTGGGTGCGCGATACTCAGGTGGCCCGCGTCCTGGATGTTCTGTCCGGCTCCCTACCGGTCGGTTTCGCTCTGACCGAAGCCCTGAAACTGGCCCAGCACGTGTGCACCAACCGTGAGTTCGCCCGCCGCTTCGCCGGGGTGCTGGAATCGGTCTACAACGGCCAGGGACTGGGCGATTCGCTGGCCCGCACCGACATGTTCCCCCCCTTTGTGACCGCCACTATCGAAGTCGCGGAAGAAGCCGGCCAGATGGACGAAACCCTGGCTCGCCTGTGTGTCGGCGTGGACGAGCAGGTTCAGGAATCCCTGGACACGGTCACCAGCCTGATGGGCCCTCTCTTCCTGGGCATCGCCGGAGTCGTAGCCGGCTTTCTGGCCCTGGCCATCTTTCTCCCGATCGTCTCGGTGACCATGTCGATCTGATCACCGGCGCGCCCACCGGTTGCGGCAGCCAGCGAGGGCAAGTTTTGTCCGGAAACAAAAAAAGCACCTTGCGGTGCTTTTCGTCCTTGGCATCTGGATAATCAATTTGAGGCTAGCTTCACTTGAGTATCGACAGAAACGTGGAAACCGAGGTTTCCTACGAACTTGCGATATGATAATCCAAGTTCACGTCTCCCTAGAAAGGAGGTGATCCAGCCGCACCTTCCGATACGGC
>JAFKGI010000046.1 GCA_017307785.1 Vulcanimicrobiota bacterium
ACTCGGGGGGACGGACACGAAGAGCGGCTATCGTTGAAATGCGGGCATCAATGCTCAGCATCTCATGTCGCCAGTGCTCCTGAAGCTGACTCCAGCGAAAAGTTTCAGGATTGAACAGGCATCCCCGCCGCAATTGATGACTGAGATTGCTGTAACGCCTTGTAAAGCCCGGACCGTGACAGAGTACAACATCGCTGTCCGTGAGGCCGTCTATGGGAGGAAGATGCAAGGATTGGAAATCGATTTCCACCTCCTTCCAACGCACACCGAGTCCGTCAAGAATGTCCTCGAGGCCAAGCACGGCTGGCCTGTCGTTTTGATTCTTTTGGATCAGCCACAGAAGATTGGGGTTGAAAGGCATTCTTTATCTATCTTTCTGGTGTCCTGGTTCGGTCACCCTCAGGCGTTCGGGAGAGTTGGCATCCTTCCCCGCATTCCGCGTTTCAGGCTCAAGCCCACGCGCCGGGGTCAACGACCCGGCGAGAGGTATCCCAGCTCAAAATGTCCTCCATTTTGTGCTACCATTCCAACGATGACCGAAAGCGTGCTGATTCCTGGAGAATCGGACCCCTATCCTCGCCTGGCCTGGCTGCGCGAGGCGGGACCGATCGCCTATTCCGCGCCCGAGAAGGTGCACTTCCTCGTTTCCTATCCGGCCGCTATGGCCTTTTTAAGATCGGCTCAGGTGTCGCGTCAGGCCTATGTCGACGGTTTGATATGCCGGCACGGCCAGAACGCGATTCTGACCGCTCAGAAGAGAGAGCTGGCTTATTCCGATCCTCCCCACCATACGTTTATCAAGCGCCTGGTGATGCAGGTTTTCACCCCTGCCCACTTGAGGGTCTACCGGCCACGCCTGGAGGAGGTGGCCAGGGAAACCATCGAGGATCTGCCGGTGGATCAGCCTTTTGACCTGCTCGACCGCTGGGCCGAGCCGGTGCCCAGCCGAGTGCTGGCCGAATTGCTCGGGGTGCCGGCCGATCGTCGGGATGGGCTTTATGAGGCGACCAGCAACCTGGTGGCCGCCCGCGGCCTGGCGCGCAGCAGCGAGCAACTGGCCAAGGGTAATCAGGCCGTGGCCGAATTGACCGATCTGTTCGAGGACCTCAGCGAGCAACACCGGCGCCAGTCGCAGACCGACCTGCTGAGCGCGCTTTTGCAGGCGGAGGAGGAGGGAGCGCGGCTGGACCACATCTCCCTGATTTCGGTGGTGAGCAGCCTCTACGCGGCCGGTTTTGGCAACACCCGCAATCTGATCGGCAACGGTCTGGTCGCTCTACACTCCCGCCCCGAGGTGGTGGCGAGTCTGCTCGAAGGAACGGCTTCCTGGGCCGGTTGCATCGAGGAGATGCTGCGCTTTGATTCGCCCACTCAGGCCACCAATCCGACGGTTCTGACCGAGGCCTTCACCTTTGAGGACCAGACCTTGCCCGCGCAAAGTCTGGTGGCCGTCCACCTGGGAGCATGCAATCGCGACCCGGCCCACTTCGAGCGTCCCGACGAGTTTCTAGTCGACCGCCACCCCAACGACCATCTCGCTTTTACCAGTGGCACCCACTTTTGCCCCGGGGCCGCGCTGGTGCACCTGCAGGCCGAGATTCTCTTGCGCGGGCTGCTGGAAAAGTATCAGGTTCGCTTCGAAGGGCCCCTGGAGTGGCAGGAGATGCATCGCTTTCGCGGCCTTACTCAACTGCCCGTGAGGCTGCTGCCACGAACCGTATAGGGCCTGGGGTTGCTCAGCAGCCGAAGACGAGCGCTTCAAAGACCGGTCTTCCACTGCAGGGCGAAGAGACAACAGACGGATGCGGTGACGCAAATCAGAGTGGTCCAGCCGATGACCTTTTGCAGGCGGGAATTCTGCAAATCGCCCATGAGCAGCGCATCGCTGGAGAGCAGCATGACGAAGACGAGAATCACGGGCAGCAGGGCCCCGTTGAGCACCTGAACGCCGACCAGCAGCGGCATGACCGGTAGTCCGGGCAGCAGGGCGCCGGCCGCTCCCAGCCCTAGCAGCAGGGTGAACAGCGAGAAGAAGGTGGGAGCGCGGCGGAAGTCGAGGTCCACTCCCTTGGTGGCTCCCAGCGTTTCGGTTACGGCGTAGGCGGTGGATAGGGCCAGCACGGCGGCTGCCAGAGCCGTTGCTCCCAGCAGTCCCACGGCGAAGAGGGTTCCGGCCGCCTGGCCCACCACCGGCTCCAGCGCCCGGGCGGCCTGGGCGGCCGAATCGATTTTGGTTTTGCCGGCCAGGTGCAGGGTGGCGGCCGTGGCCACGATCATCGAGATGGACATCAGGTTGGAGAGCAGGCTGCCGAGATAGGCGTCCAGTCGTTCCGGTCCGTATTTTTGGCGATATGAGCCCTGCTCCACGATAGCGCTTTGTTGGTAAACCTGCATGTAGGGGGTAATGGTGGTGCCCAGCAGAGCCACGAAAAGCATTACGAACTGCGGGTCGGTCCGGATGTGCGGCACCAGCGCTCCGCGCAGCAGGTCGGCGGGGTGGGGATGGCCCAGGAAAGCCGCGATAGGGTAGACCAGGAAGACCAGGGTCAAAACCAGCAGCATTTTCTCCACGCGCGCGTAGGACCAGAAATAGATCAGGCCCCAGAGCAAGCCGGCCGCCAGAGGCACCGCCACCCAGCGCGAGAGCCCCAGAATTTCGGCCGCTTCGCCCAGACCTACGAATTCGCTAACCATAAGCCCACCGTTGGCGATGAGCACCACCAGGATGGCGAAGAGCGACCAGTTCCAGCCGAAGCGCTCGCGGATCAAGTCCAGTAAGCCCCGTCCGGTGGCGGCCCCCAGCCGGGCGCAGGCTTCCTGGACAAAGCACAGCGGCACGATCAGCAAGACCATGACCCAGATGAGTTCATAGCCGTATTGGGCGCCGGCCGCGCTGTAAGTGGCGATTCCGCCCGCGTCGTTTCCGGCCGAGGCGGCGATCAGGCCGGGCCCGAGCACGCGCAACCAGCGCAGCCAGCGCGGGGCCGGCCGGGGAATGCGACGCACTTCGCTGCTAACGCCGTCCTGCTCCAGCAGCAGGGCGTCTTTGGCCATGACGGCCCGATCGATCTGAGGGCGCGCTTTCTCGATGGGTTCCAGGCCCTCGAGGGCCGCCTCGGCTTCCCCTTTCACGAGAAGACCCGCGAGATTTGACTGCTCAGAGAAATGGGCAGGATGGCTTCCAGGGCCGCGTCGGTGGTAAGGATGCCCAGCATCTTCCCGTTGCGCCCAACCACCGGTAGGGCCGGCAGATGGCTGCGCAGCACCTGGTAGGCGGCCCGCTTGATCGGCTCGTCGGCGGGCAGGGCGTTGACGTAGCAACTGCCCAGGTCTTTGAGGGTCTGGTCGGATTCTTCCGCGCGGAAGAGACGGGACACCGAGACCACGCCCACCAGCTCTTCCTCGGTCCCCAGCAAGTAGATGAAGGCCTCGAAGTGTCGTCGGGTCTCGCCATAAGCCTCGCGAGCCCGATCCAGGCTGAGGTCGGCCGAGAGGGCCAGAAAGTCGTTGCTCATCTGGCCGGCGGCGAGATCGCGGGGGTATTGCAACAATTCCAGGATTTGTTGGCGTCGACGTCCCCCCAGCAGAGGCAGGGTCTCGGCCGCCCCTTGCCAGCCCAGGCGGGTCAGGAATTCCACGGTGACGTCGGGGGCCAGCGCTTCGAGGATCTGGCGGCAACGCTCGCGGCTCAGCTCGCTGAAGATTTGTCGCTGACGCAGCGGGCTGACGATCTGAAAGACCACCGCCGCCAGTTGGGGCGGCAGTTTCATGAGCAATTCGGCGCCGTGGAGGTAGGGGATGGCTTCCACCAGGATGGCGATTTCGCCCGGCTGGAGACGTTGGATTAGACTTTGATAGGGCTTCTCGGGAGGCACGCATTGCGGCCAGCCGCGCAGGAATTCTACGTATTTCCAGTCGGAGAAATGCTGGTCGCTGGATGCGCCGGGCCACCAGCCGCGGGTGGTGCGGCGCAGCAAGGCGCCCAGACTGGCGTCCAGGGCACGCAGGCGCAGGCGGGAATCGATCAGCTCCAGCAGCAGGTCGTTGGAGCGGATGGCTCGCCGGTTTTGCAAATCCAGGACCACGCCGTCCAGTAAATCGCGCGCCAGGTACACGAGAGCGGTCGAGGCTTTTAGCTCTTCGGCGGCCTGGAAGGTGCTCTCGAAGGAAGTCTGCCAGGCGAGCACCCGACCGTCCCGCAAGACGACACCGCGAATTTCCGGATAGACGTCTTCGTCTTCCGAGTCCAGAACGAGATCGCGAATGCGCCGGCCGTCCGGCCCGCGCATCCGCAACATCTTCGACAGGAACATCATCTTGGTTTCAGGCTAAGAGGGGCGGGCCGGGCGGGCTACTTCTAACTATCCCGGTGGCACCAGTACTCCAGGACAGTTTCGGGCAGGGGTCAGAGCAGCAGAGGCCGGCTGGGGGTGAGAGTGGAGACGATCTGCTTGAGGATCTGGTAGGCCTGACTTTCCGACCTGGGGTCCGTGCCGCGGGTGGTGAAGATGACGATGGTGACGTCGGTGGTCGGATCATAAGCCATGCCCCCGGCGTACCCGTTGAAGGCAGGGTTCTGGGACAGCCAGCCGTTCTGATAAACGAAGCCCATTCCGATGTAGAGGTCACTGCGCGAGGCGATGGCGGGTTTGCCCGTCTGGATCCGATAGGACTCGGGAGTGAGTAGCTGGCCCTGTCCCCAAATGTGCGCCCAGCGAGCCACTTCGTCAAGCGTCGACCAGATGGGCCCGGAATCGCCGGTCCAGGTGGGGTTGTAAAAGGTGACGTCCTCATAGGGCCCGCGCGAGTCGTCGAAGGCGTGCAGCACCGGGTCCGGGAGTGCGGCGTTGTGGCTGTAGCCGCTGTCTTTCAGGTTGGCCGGTTGGAAGATCAATTGCTTATAAAGCTCCTCCATGCTGGAGCTGGTGGCCTTTTCGAGGACATCGCCGAGCACGGTGAAGTCGGTGTGAGAATAGTGCTGTTGGGTCCCGGGTTCCCAGTTGAGCCGGTTGTTGTGGGTCGAGGCGTCGATGATTTCGGCATGGCTCACCCTGTCGAAGGGGTGGTCGGTGATCCGTTTGATAAAGTCGGGGTCGAGCACGTAGTCCGGGTAGCCGCTGGTGTTGTGAATGAGCATATCGAGGGTGACCTCGCTGGAGCGAAACACGCCGGGCGTATACTTGGAGACTGGATCCGCCAGGCTGATTCGGTTCTGCTCGACCAGGCGCATGACGATCGTGCCCAGCATGGTCTCGGAGATACCGCCGATGCGAACATGGTCTTTGACGTCGGCGGGTATATCGGTCATCGAGTCTCCCAGGGCCAGGGAAAGCACCTCGGTCTCGCCCACGCGCACCGAGGCCAGCAAGCCTCTCACGCCGGTCGAGGCTTTGAGGTCGGTCAGCTGCTGGCGCAGGGCGGTCGCATCCGGGGCTACGGCCACCGATTGGGCTTGAGCCGGGGTAGAGCTGCCGGCACAGCCGGTCTGGAGGAGGGCCGCCCCGAGGGCGAGACTGGTGAGAAGAGCTTTCAACATCGCCGGGAGTCTATTCCCAGAGGTTTCGATCGCTTCCTTCCAACGAGGTCGCTCAGAACTGTCCGGGAAGGGCGGTGAGAAGCACTTCCAGGGGCTGCTGCGGCGGCACCTGGTTCAAGAGGCAAACCCCCAGCAACAGGCCCAACAGGAATTGATAAAAAGGAATGGGTTGGGCGTTTTTCTTCATACTTCCATTCTAGCCGGCGAATATCAAGACTTGGTTAAGAGAGCCGATGCAGGAAGGCGAAGACCGAAGGGGTCACCACCAGCGAGAACAGCAGCGCCACCGAGAGTCCCCCGATGACGGCGATGGCCAGCGGTTGCAGCAGTTCGCTGCCCGCACCGATGGCCAGAGCCAGAGGAAGCATGCCCAGCACGGCAGCCAGCGAGGTCATGAGCACCGGACGAAAGCGGCGCCGGCCGGACTCCAGCAAGGCATGTTCGACCGTGTCGCCGGCCTGCAGATGAGTATCGACCGTGTCCAGCATGAGAATTCCGTTCTTGGCCACGATTCCCACTACCATGACCATTCCCATCAGCGAAACCACGTTCAGCGTGGTATTGGTCAGATACAAGCCCAGCAGCACGCCGCTCAGGGACAGAATGGCGCCGGTCACGATGGCGATCGGGGCGATGAAGGAGCGAAATTCGATGACCAGGGTGAGAAACACCAGGGTGATGGCCAGCAACATCACTACCGTCAATTCCTGAAAGCTGCGCTGTTGCTCGGCGTAAAGACCGCCATATTCCACGCCTACCTTGAGGTGGGCTCCCTTCAGTTTGTCTTGAATCTGTGCGATGGCACTGCCCAGGTCCAGTCCGGAAAGGCGGGCGGTGACGGCCACCGATTGGCGCAGGCCGTCTCGTCCCAATTGGGTCTGGCCGCTCTGATACTCGACCTGGGCCACCTGATCCAGGCGGAACAGTCCCCCCGCGCTGCTGCGCAAGAGCAGGCCCTGGAGCGCGGCCAGGTTGGTCACGGCCGCCCTCGGATAGAGCACGCGAATGGGTAGGAGGCGATCTTGCTCCAGCAGAGCCGAAGCCGGATCTCCCTGCAAAGCGGTCGAGACGGCTCGGGCGATTTCGCCGGCGCTGATGCCCAGGCGGGCCGACTTTTCCGGGTCGACCCGGAAAGTCAGGGCCGGGCCGCTGATCACGATTCCATCGAACACGTCGACCACTCCGGGCACCTGACCCACCAGCCGGGCCACCTCCTGGGCGGCCGCGAAAAGCTGCACCCGGTCCTCGGAGAAAAGGCGGACTTCCACCGGTTGGGGCGCGCTGGCCAGATCTCCGATGAGATCCGAGAGAATACCGGCAAAGCTGACGCGCAAGGCGGGCAGGCTGGCATTGATCTGCAGGCGCAGACCGTCGGTGACTTGCGAGACGCTGCGTTGCCTCCGGCCTTTGAGCTTGACCAGAAAGTCGCCCTGATTGGGTTCGCTGACCGAGCCGGACAGACGCAGACCGGTGCGCCGAGAGTAGCTTTCGATTTCCGGGCAGGCTCGCAAATAGGACTCCAACTGGTTGAGCATTCGGTCGGTTTCGCTCAGAGAGGTCCCGGGTGGAGCCACATAGTCGAGCACGAAACCGCCTTCATCAAAGGAGGGCAACATGTCGCTGCCCAGCCGGCCATAGACGAAGTGGGAGCCAAACAGCAGAGCTACCACCACCGCCAGCACCGCCAGCGGGCGAGCCAGTGCGGTGCGCAACAAGCTGCAATAGGCCTCGATGCCTCGATCCAGCAAGCTGGCCTTGCGCTCTGCTTGCGGGTGAGGCCGCAACAGGTAGGCCGAGACCACCGGGGTGAAAAGCAGAGCCAACGCCAGCGAGGTGAGCAAAGATACGGCCAGGGTGGTGGCCAGCGAGCGGAAGAACACGCCGGTGATGCCGCTGAGCAGCGACAGGGGAGCGAAGACTACGACCGGGGTCAAGGTGGAGCCGATGAGCGGACCGGTGATTTCCCGCAACGACTCGAGGACCGCCTGGCTACGGGTCTGACCGCGGCTTAGATGAGTATGGATGTTTTCCACCATGACGATGGCGTCGTCGATGACCAGCCCGATGGCCGCCGCCATGCCGCCCAGAGTCATCAGGTCAAAGGTGAGACCAGCCAGGTGCATGGCGCTGACGGTGGCCAGCAGCGTGACGGGCACGACCAGCACGGCCACCAGCGTGGCGTTCCAGTCGCGCAGGAAACCGTAGAGCACCAGCACCGACAGCAACAGCCCCAGTCCAATGGCGTCGCGCACCGAAGACATGGAAGCTTGCACCAGGGTGGATTGGTCATAAAAGGGACGCAGTTGAGTGCCGGCCGGCAGTCCGGCCTGCAGCGAGGCAATTTCCTCGCGCACGGCCCGGGTTACTCCCAGGATGTCGGCATTGGGCTGGCGCAGAATGTTCAAAACCACCGCCCGTTTCGCGTCGGCCGAGACCAGCGTGTAGTCGGGCGCCACGCCCTCCACCACCTGAGCCACGTCGCCCAGCTTGACCGGTAGACCATTGATGGTGCCCACCGAGATGTTCTTCAGCTCGGCGGGGTCGACGGCCAAACCGGAAACCAGCACCAGGTCCAAAGTGTGATTCTCCTCCAGCAGACCCGGGGAATCGAGTAGATTCGAGGTCCGCAGGGCATCGGAGATCTGGGTCAAGCCGATGCGCCGGGCAGTCAGCTTGTGAGGGTCGACCACCACGTGCAGCTCGCGAACCTTGCCGCCGGCGAGGCCCACGCTGGCCACCCCGCTAAGGCGAGCCAGGCGGGGACGGATGGTGTATTGAGCCAGCTGGCGCAACTGACCCTGGTCCAGTTTGTCCGAGGTCAGGCTGTAGCCGCACACCGGAAAGGCCGCGAAGGTCAGGCGTTCGACCCGGCGGATGCTGGCTCCGGGCGGCAGCTTCAACTGGCCCAAGCGAGCTTGCACCAGCTGGAGGGAAAGCACCATGTCGGCTTTCCAGTCGAAAAACAGGTTGACTTCGCTGGCGCCGCGGCTGGTCACCGACTTGACGCGACGAATGTCGAGCACGCCGGAAAGAGCTTCCTCCAGCGGTCGCGTGACGGTGACCGCCATTTGATCGGCAGGTATGACTCCGTTGTCCACCTGCACCGCGATGCGCGGAAAGTCGGTGCTGGGAAAAAGGGCCGAGGACACCTGGGTGAGACTGTACACGCCGGCGCAACAGAGCAGTACCACCAGCACCCAGACGGCCCGGGCGTGGTCCAGAACCAGTTTGGCCAGGTTCATAGTGCTACCTTGACCCCGTCGGGCAGGCCCACGTTGCCGCGAGTGACCACCTTTTCCCCGGCTTGCAGGCCCTGGACGATCTCTGTTTGGCCGGCCCGATGAAAGCCGCAAACCACCGAGCGATGGTGAGCCACCTGGGCGGAGTCGACCACCGCCACCCAGCCCCGCAGCGAACCCGGCTGGTCCAAGGTCAGGGCTGCGTCAGGCACCAGCACCGCCACCTGCCGGCCGGTTTCCACCACCACGTCACAAAAGCCGCCGGAGCGAAGCTTGCCGTCCCGATTGGATAGCTGCACCCAGACTTCTCCGGAGCGATTCTGGGGGTCGGTGACGGCGCCCAGCGCGGTAATCTTTCCGGTTAACTTGAGTCCGGGTCGATCCAGGGGTTGCACAAAAGCCGACTGGCCGACTTGAAGCCGGGCCAGCACCGTATCGGGGAATTGCCCTTTGACGATGACTTCCGAGAGATCGGCCAGAGACAGCAGCTTGGTGCCCGGAGGCACGAATTCTCCCTGGTATTGGAACTGGTCGGTGACGGTGCCGGCGATGGGCGCCCGGATTTCCGCGAAGCGCAGCGGTGCTTGCAGCGTGGCCACTCGCAGCTGAGCTTCTTCCAGCTTGATACGAGCCAGCGCTACCGAGCCGGGTCGGGTGGCCGTACGCAGCAGCTGATTGGAGCGCAGCGAGAGGTCGTAGTTGGACTGGGCCACGGCGGCCGCCAACTTGGCGTCCTGCAGATCTTTCAGGGCCACGCCACCCTGGCGAAAAAGCGCTTCGCGGCGTCGATAGAGAGCCTGCGTGTTGGCCAGAGTGGAGGCCGCCTGGCGTAAGTCTTTCTCGGCGGTGGCCTGGGCCAGAGCGTTGGAGCTGTTTTGCAGGTTGTCCAGGTTGATTTGGGCTTCCTGCACCAGGGCGGCGGCCTCGTTGCGCTGCGCCTGCTGATCGCGTAGATCCAGCGTGGCCAGGATTTCTCCCGCACCAACCCGTTGGTTCTTTAACAGTCTCAAGCTGCGAATCACGCCTCCCTGGACGGCGCTGACGGTGGCCTGACGTAAGGGAGTGACCGTGCCCTGGGCGGTGGTTTCGCGCAGCATGGGTTGGCGCCGCACCGTTTGCCACTGCACTTTGACCACGACTTCGGGGGTCGATTCCGCTGGGGTAGGGGGCGGCGGATTGTGCCGCCAGGCCAGGTAGAGCAGGGCGATCAGGCCGACCAGGGCCAGCCGTTTGAGTTTGCGTTTCATTGGGGACCTTCCGGGGGCGGCGCGGCCACCGCGTAGCGCAGTTGGGCCAGTGCCAGTTGATAGTCCGCCTCGGCCTGCAGCCAGGCGGTTCGTTGCAGGGAGAGGTTGTTCAGGGCGTCGGTGACTTCGATAATGCGGGCCTCGCCGGCTCGATAGCGGGCCACCGCCAGACGGTGAATGTGCTCGGCCTGAGTCAGGTTTTCGTGACTGCGGGCGATACGCTCGACGGCTGTTTCGGCCAGGGCGTGAGCCGTTTGATATTGCTGCACCACCTGCCGTTCGGCCAGGCTGCGGGCGGCTACCACCTGCTGCTCACGCGCTTCGGCTTGTTTGGCCCGAGCGTCGGCGACACCGCCATCGTCAAACGGGATTAGCAGAGCCAGCTGGGCCTGTAAGCCCAGCCCCGAGGCAAAGCCCTGGGGAAGCAGCGAGGCGGTATCCACCCCGACGCCCACCGAGTAGGTCAGGTGGGGCAGCAGAGCATCGCGAGCCACCGCGGCTTCGTGCTGGTAAGACTCCTGCTGGGCCTGCAGTTGGGCGAACTCGGGCCGCCTTCGGGTCCACTCGGCTGAGTAGGCGGACAGTTCCTCGGGTGCGGGAGCCGTGTCGGGCAGGGCCGACGCCGCCAACGGGGCCTGGGGTGTCAGTCCCAGGTAAGCGCGCAGGGTTTCGCGGGCGGTGGCTTCACCGGCCAGATTGGTCTGCAGTTCTACCTGCCGGTCGCGCACGGCCAATTGGGCGCGTTCCAGGTCGACACCCGGCACCTCACCGGCCTGCAGCAGCAGTCCGGTGACGTCCTGCAGTTGCCGGGCCGTGCCCAGGTTGAGGCGGGAGCCGGCCACTTTGGCCTGGGCCAGCGAGAGCGTGTAAAAGGCTTGCTCGGTGTTGAGCACCAGCGTTTGGCGCGCCACCAGCGAGCCGGCCGCGGCCGCCCGCTTGAGTGCGTCGGTGCGGGCTACATCCTCGCCCAGAGCTCCGGAAGTGTCGAACTCTCCGCGCAGCCGCAGCAGTGCATTGGTGCGCAGAACGCCATTGGCGCTGACGAACGAAAAGGGAGTGCCGGCGTAGTCGTTGAGAGCCGGGCTGGTCACGGTTTCGGCGGCGGCGATTTCCAGCTTGGGCCGGCGGGCCGCTTCGGCCACTTGTTGCTCCATGGCCGAGATGGTGACGTTGCCCAGAGATTGGCTGTAGGTTGAAAGTTGAGACAGGGCCTGAGAAACCGCCTGCTGACGGGTCATCTCTCCGACGGACTGAGCCCGGGTGGGCAGGGCCAGAGTCAGGCTAAGGACCGCGACCCCTCCCCAGCGGCCCGCAAGATTTGGATTGGGAAACACGGCTGAATCGTCTCTGCTTCAATCGGCTTTCTCGATTTCATCGGCCAGGATCTTGCCGTTGCCGGCGTCCACCACAATTTCTCGTTCTTGTGTGCCATTTTTGAATTTGACCACGTAGACGACGTTGCCGTCTTCGTTCTCCAGCTCGACTTTGTGGAATTTCGAGGTGCCGGCTTTGGCGGTGGCCGTCTGAATCGCGTCTTTCTCGGTAATTTTGGCCAATTTTTTCAGCTGCTCGGGCTTCTCGTCCGTTTTGGGGGCCTGAATGCTACTGTGATATTTGGGCGGCGCCTCGTCCTTTTCGGGTTTGGCGGCGGCGGGCAACATGAGCAACATTCCCGAGAATAGCAGGGCCTGCATCCATAGAAGAGTCTTTTTCATAGGTTTTCTCCTTATCAGTCGATAAAGAGATGGTAGAATCTTAAGGTCAACTTTTGGTCAAGTCCGCCCGCAATGCGAGACAGAAATGCAGCCACATTCCGCCCAGCAGCAGTCCGCCCAGCACGTCACTGAACCAGTGATGCCCGAGGGCCACCCGCGACCAGGCGACCTGCAGCGGAATCCATGCCAGAACGATTCGTTTCCATCCATGGTTTTGGATGCTCAGGTAGCCGAAGACGCAGAGGGCGGTCACGGTGTGGCCGCTGGGATAGGCGTAGCCCCCGACCTGATGCAAATGCAGAGGTCGGACGGTGTGGAAAAACCATTTGAAGAAACAGGTCAGGAAATGCTGTCCGGCCAGCAGCAGGCCGTAGACGGGAAGTTCGGCACGACGCAGCCGATAGAGAAAGACGGCCGTCAGAGCGGCCGTCAGGTAGGCGATCATGTCGCCGCAGTGGCTGGACCAGATGGCCAACTGGGAAGGGCCGAGAAACAAGTGTCGCTGCGCGAACAGGTCCACAGGTCCCAGAATTCCCAGTCCCAGCAACAGAAAGAAAAGCAGTGCAAGCCGATAGTGCATCCGCAACAGACTAAAGAGGGAAGGTGAGAAAATGGTTAAGGTTCGCTTTTAGCCGGCCCGTCGTGACCAGCAGGCCGTCCAGTTCCCGAGCGATATCGGGCAACTCGCCCGGAGTGGCCCGGAACCACCGGCTTTCCACCAGATGTATGCAGTCCGAGGCCTGGCGAATCCGGCTGCGCCCTCGCGCGGTCAGGCAGACATGCCAGCGTTTGTCCCAGAAAGTGCAGCGCACCAGCCCCAGGGACTCCATTTCCAGCAGCGCCGGGCTGAAAAACGTGCCCGAATGATGTCTGCCCCAACACAGGTCGTGGAAGATGCCCCGTGTCGGTCCGGTTCGATCTTTCCGTTCCGTGTGGGATGGTTCGCTCAGGCAAAGGGCACCCGGATGGGCGGACTCGACCAGCGTGAGCCAGCCGACTTGAGCGCAACCGATAGATAGCCTTCGCTGCAGTTCGTTTTCCACGTCTCCGAGAATCTTTAGATTCATTTCGGCCAGCAGAAAGATCAGAGAAGATTGCCAGGGGCCTTCTTCTTTCAAGGCTGCCCGGATCTGCCGGGGCCGTGATTCCGCGAAGAGATAGTTCTCCACCCTGCGGACACAGTCCAGGGCCTTGCGCAGAATTCTTTCTCCCTTGGGGGTGAGCCCGAGGCCATCAGGGTGGACCATTCTGGCCCAGCGTAACGAATGGATGGCTCGGTCCGGGTCGGCAGAAGCCTGACCCCAGCGCAGCATCTGAAAAGTGCGCAATTGCGCTAGGAAATCAGGTCGGACCGCTTGGCTCGGGGCGTGCACCGGGTAGCCTGAGGCGAGTCGTTGCAGCAGGCCGACCTGGCGGCAGTGGACGCGCACGGTCGCATCCAGGGCCAGCTCGAGAACGGCTTTGCTCTTCTGGATGAAGCGCCCGAGCCGGAGGGTTAAGAATTCCGTGTTCTGAGGGGAGTCTCTCACCATGGTCAGGACAGCCTGGTCTCGAACCCCGTGTTCAGGGGAGCGAAGCGGACCGAACGCGGGTTAGGGACCCACGGAGCCGTGCGTCCCTAAAGTTCGATGATCATTGACCGTGCGACGCACGGCGGAGGCTTGCCCCTGAACCGTCAGGAAATGGTCAAATGGCCGAGAACAGTAGCAAAGGAAGGTCTGAGGGCAGATCCAGAGTTTGCCAGCGATCGCTGTCGAGTGCCAGCAGATCGAAGGCGTGCGCTTTCAGCCACCAGGGAACCCTTTGAGTGGGCGGTCCGCATTCCAGGTGAAACTGCTGATGGTTGCGCACGAACTCCCGCAGGCGACCGTGAAGTTTCACGACTCGAGCCCGTCGTTCGGGGTACAGAACAAGACGGGAAGGGCTGTCCTCTATACAATGCAGCAAGGTCACCGTCATCTCGTCCGTCACGAAAGGCAAGAGCTTCTCGACGAGACCGAAGGAAGCTTCCGAACCATCAACGGGCACAGCGATTTTCCGCAAGACCGTCGTGCTTACCGGTTTGGTCAGCAAGATCGGACAGGGAGCGTGTCGGACCAGGTCCTGGATGAGGCAGCGCCACAACCAGTCCCGAATGGGGTCCTGCGCCTCCTCGGCCACCAGAATCAGATCACATCGTTCCTGACGGGCGATTTCTTCGATGGGAAAGCCTTGAGATGACAGGTCGAGGGCGAGGACTTCCGCTGTCCAGGGCCGGCAGACGCGACCGGCCAGTTCGGCGGCGTTTTCGCCCGAGCGACTTCCCTGATGGGCTATCAGAATCTTCAAGGTTTCGGTCTTGGACGGGTGCCGAGGCCGCCCTGTCGCTGTCTCGAAACTGACACCAACTCGGCTCTCGGCTGACTCACAAGCCAGGCTCCGGCTCTGTTAGCCTGGCATCATGCGTATGAGTGAATTGGGTCGCCGCATGTTTCCGCTGCGCGGTTACCTGGGAATTCCGTTCTTTTTGATGGTCCTCTGGTTTTGCGAGCCAGATCCGGGCTTGCCTTCCGTTGTGGGCTGGCTGCTTTTGCTGGCGGGATTGGCCATGCGACTCTGGGGGGTGGCCGGTTGGGTGCCCAGGCGCCTGCGCGTTGATGCCCCGCCCCGCCTGATCACCGAGGATGGACCCTATGTCTATACGCGGAACCCGCGCTATCTCGGCAACCTGCTGCTGGGTCTGGGAGGCTGCCAGATCGCGGGCCTGGCCACCTGTCTGTTGCCCTACGCCGTGCTCTGGGCGGTCGTCCACCTTCCGATCATCGCTCACGAGGAGCAGACTCTGCTGGCCCGCTATGGGAGCGAGTATGCCGAATATCAGAGGCGGGTGCCGCGCTTCTGGGGTCTCTCGAACAGGCCGTTTCTCCCCCAGTTCTTGCCTCTGCGCTGGGACCTGGCTTTCTGTTTGGAAATGGCCACCATTGCCGGCTGGGTCAGCTTTGGCTGCTATCTGCAGTGCTGGCGCTGGGCGCACCTGGGTGCTCCGCCCCAGGTTTATATCGCAGGATTGCTGGTGGGCGGGGTGTTCTGGCTGGTCCTGATGGCGACCGCCCATCATCTGCGGCAGCGTTTGTAGCCTACTGTTCTCGTCCCAATCGATTGGAGACGATTTTTCCGTTCCTGGCGTCCAAAAGGATCGAACGCTGTCGGTGACTTTCTACCAGCACGGCCTCATAGACCAGCTGACCTTCTTCTTTCTCCAGCCGACAGCGCAGCAGCTCGGCTGAGGGGGCCGCTCTGCGAGCCAGGGCACTGGCACGCGCCTCGGGCAGAGGAGCCGGGGTTTGCACCTGAGTTTCTCGGTCCTCCAGCGAAGGCGGAGCCGGAGGGGAGATCCTGACGGCCAGCACCGGAGAGCAGACGATCAGAGAGAGGAAGAGCAGAAAGGGGAGTTCTTGTTTGATTGCTTGCATGTCTCCAGGCTAGCCACCGATGGTCAGCTTCTGGTCAAGAAGATGCGACTTTCCCCGCTTGCCTGGCCCGCCCGTCCCCGCTCAGTGGGGAAAATCGCCGCTGCTCCGTCGGACTGTCCGCTTCAAGAAACCTTGAGCCTCGCTCTTTTTGACCATCTCCTGACCTTTGCAGCCCTAGCCTTGGCTTATGAACGAAACAAAAGTTCCTGAAGTTACGGCGCTGTTCTGGTGCATCAAGATCGCCGCCACCACCCTGGGGGAGACGGGGGGAGATGCGGTCACGATGACTTTGAACTGGGGTTATCTGGCCGGCACGATTCTTTTTGCCGTCCTGTTGGGGGCCTTGATTCTGGCGCAGATCCGCGCCGAGAAGTTCCAGCCTTTGCTTTACTGGGCGACTCTGATCGCCTCGACCACCTTCGGTACCACCATGGCCGATTTCGCCACCCGTTCCCTGGGCATCGGCTACACCGGCGGCAGCGCCTTGCTCCTCGTCTGCCTGCTGGCGGCGTTGGGCGGTTGGTACTGGTCTGAGGGCACCATTTCGGTGACCTCGGTGCGAACCGCCAGGGTGGAGGTTTTCTATTGGACCGCCATCACTTTTTCCCAGACCCTGGGAACGGCTCTGGGGGACTGGGTGGCCGACACCAATGGCCTGGGTTATGTGGGCGGGGCGGGGCTTTTTGGGGGAGCCCTGGTGGTGCTGCTGTTGCTCTACTGGAGAACCGGAATCTCTCGAGTTTTGCTCTTCTGGTCCGCTTTTATCCTGACTCGCCCCCTGGGCGCCATGCTCGGCGATCTGCTCGACAAGCCCGTTGCGGCCGGCGGCTTCAATCTGAGCCGTCCGGGAGCTTCGGCCGTGCTCGGCGCTTTCATCCTGGCCTGTTTGTTGCTCGTCCCTCAGAGAGCCGGGCGCGCCCACTGACCCTTGACCCTTCACCATTTCTTGACCTTGCCAGGCCTAGGCTGGATTCTGTCAGAAATTGTCGAAGGGAAAGTGTCATGGCCCGCATTCTGTTAGTCGAGGACGACCCGCGCATCGCCAGGCCGCTGGGCCGGGAATTGGCGCGCGAACTTCACACCTTCGACCTGGCCGAGGACGGGGAGGCCGGCTGGAGCTTCTTGGAGGCCGGTGAGTACGACCTGGCCATCCTGGACATCATGCTGCCGCGTCTGACCGGCATCGAGTTGTGCCGGCGCATTCGCGCGCGTGGCATGGATACGCCGGTGCTGCTGCTGACCGCCCTGGATACGGTTCAAGACAAGGTTGCCGGTCTGGATTCAGGGGCTGACGACTTTCTGGTCAAACCCTTCGCACTGGACGAACTGCACGCCCGCATCCGGGCCCTGCTGCGCCGCAAAGTCACCACCGCCCCGGTCCTGAGCTGGGGGCAGAAGCTCCAGCTGGACCCGCAAGGAAAGCAGGTTAAGGTAGAGGGGCGAGAGCTGGACATGACGCCCCGAGAATATCAAATGCTGGAACTCTTGATGCGCAGTCCCGGCACCTTTTTTTCTCCCACCGACATTCTCGACAAAGTTTGGGGCTGGGACGCGACCCCCGGCAAAGGCACGGTGAAGACCCACATGAAGAGTTTGCGGGACAAGTTGCGCTCGGCCGGACTGGACGAGGTCGTGGAAACTCAGTATGGCCGAGGTTACCGGTTGTCTCCGTGTCCCTGAGCCGAACCCGGCTGCGTCTGCTCCTGCTCAACCTGGCCGGGCTGCTGGCCCTGCTGTCGCTTGTTTGCATCGGGTCCTACAGTCTTGTGCGTCGCCAGTTGTACGAGCGTCTGCAGCAGGAGCTGCTCCTGACGGCCCACGCGGTTACCTTCTCGGTCGAAAGGGAGTCCCACGGCGTCGACTTTCACGAGTCGATTTACCTGGCGGATCGGCCCCTTCAGATCGACTTGCGGGAGACTTGCACGGTCGAGTGGCTGGACGCTCAGGGCAAAGTGCTGGCCCAGCGGGGGGTCGTGCCCATGCCCTCGCAGGATTTGCGGGCCGAGCAGTATTTCTACGGGCCGCTTTCCTGCAGCTACACCCTGCCCGCTCAAGAGAAAGGGCAGATCTACGGCTATGCAAGGGTGGCCCTGCCCCTGGCCCCTCTGCGCAAACAGCTTTCGGATCTACTCGGAATGCTGGTGCTCACCGGCACTCTTACCCTGGCGGCTGCCGCGGGCCTGGGCTGGTGGTGGACCGGTCGGAGCCTGCGGCCGCTGCAACTCGCCTATGACGATCTTTCGCTGTTCGCCGGCTCGGTCTCCCACGAACTTCGCAGTCCTCTGACGGCCATGCTGACCCAGTGCCAGAGTCTGCTACGCCACTTTGACCGGATCGAAAAGGAAGAAATTCGCGAGGGCCTGCAAGAGCTGAGCGAGTCCAGTTCGGACATGGCCCGTCTGGTCAATGACCTGCTGATGCTGGCCCAGGCCCGCCGTCACCACTCCGACCTGCCCCTGGAACCTCAGTCGGTGGCCGAGGTGGTGGGGGAGGCCCGCGGGCAGATGGCTCCCACCAGCAAACAGGTCGATATCCAGGTGCAGTCGGACCCTCAGACCGTGCTGGCTCATCGTCCCTACCTGCTGCTGATTTTGCGCAATTTGCTGGAGAATGCGGTCCAGTACAGCGATTCCGGAACCCGAGTCCAGGTGAGCTGGCAAGGGCGCGGCCGCCAACTGCAGATCACCGTCAGCGACCAGGGTGTGGGGCTCAGCGCCGAAGCCTGCGCCCGAGTCTTTGAACCCTTCTGGAGGGCCGACCGCTCGCGAGCCCGCCACGCCGGCGGCACCGGTCTGGGCCTGGCCATTGCTCACAGCCTGGCTCAGGCCATGGGCGGTGAACTGAGCGTGACCAGCCAACCGGGCCAGGGCTCGCAGTTCCACATCTTGCTTCCCTTCACCAAGTCTTAACCAAATCTGGACTAGCATGCCTGGATGCCAAGAAATCCCGTTCCGGTCCTGGTGGTGGAAGACGACCCCGAGTTCTCTTGCAGCCTGCGCGAACTGCTGGAGAATGCCAACTACGCGGTGGAGAACGTCGAGGATGGTCACCAGGCTTTGCTCCGATTGGGGCAAGGTCTACCCCAGGCGATTATCCTGGACTGGAATCTGCCGCGCCTTGGCGGAACCGCGGTTTTAGAATGGACCCGTCGGCGTTCGAGCATCCCGGTGCTGGTCATTTCCGGCAGTCCGCTGGAAAGCGTCTTCACCAACGCCTTTGCCCTGGGAGCCGACGATTTTCTGAGCAAGCCCTTCTCCGGCCAGGAATTGCTGGTGCGCTTGAGCGTCCGTCTGGGGCAGGCCCAGCAACGCATCCCGCCCCGAACCCAGCTGGGAAATCTGCTGGTCGATTGGGCTCGAGCCGAAGTCTACCGAGGTTCTCAGCCAGTGTTGCTGACCCCCCTGGAATTTCAGCTGTTGCAGGCTCTCTACCGGCATCGCGACCGGGTGCTTACGCGTCCCTGGCTGCTGGAAAACGTCTGGGGCCACGGGGAAGTCGGCGGGGATCGGCTCATCGACGCCAGCGTCAAGCGATTGCGCCGCAAGGTAGGCGCCCATATGATCCAGACGGTCCGCGGCCTTGGGTTTCGATTGGCCTTCCCGTGAGGGGTTGGGGATGGCTGGCTCTGGTCAGCAGCCTGCTGGCCGCCGTGGCTTTCAGCGACATCGGGGAAGACCTGTCCGACCCCGGTTGGCCGGCTCTGGAACAGCGATTGTCGGCACCGTTCTTGGCGCTGCGAGGGGCTCGCCTGAGCTGGTTGATGCTTCACTTGACCTGGTTGGGGAGCCAGCCTATGCTGGCCCTGGTGGTAATCCTGGCTTGTTTCCTCCCGCAACTGACGCCCCGACTCGGGGACAAGCTGGGTCTGATCTTGACGACGCTGGGCACCAGCCTGCTCAATTTGGGCCTGAAGAGCTGGTTCGCCCGCGCCCGCCCCGGCCCCGAAGCTCTGCCTCTCTACGAGGAGCCCTATTATAGCTTTCCCTCCGGCCACGCCATGATTTCCCTGGTGGTCTATGGCTTTCTTGCCTACCTGCTGTGGCGCCGTCAGCGCTCCGCGGGATGGACACTGTTTTTGGCCAGCCTGGTGCTGATCATCTCGGCCACGCGGATTTATCTGGGGGTACACTATCCGGGGGATGTGTTGGCCGGACTGGTGGCTGGCTGGCCCTGCCTGTGCCTGGGCATCTACGCTCATCGGCGGTGGCGTGCATAGTTGGCAAGCCTACGCCCTGGGCTCCGCCTTCTTCGCGGCCCTGACCGCTATTCTGGGCAAGCTGGGTGTGGCCGCGGTCAACTCCAATCTCGCCACCTTCGTGCGCACTGTGGTCATTCTGCTGCTGACCGCCGCGGTCGTGACCTGGCAGCGCAAGTGGGATAGTTCCGGGCTCACCACCCGAACCGTGGTCTACCTGGTGTTGTCCGGCCTGGCCACCGGACTGTCCTGGCTTTGCTACTACCGGGCTCTGCAGCTGGGCAAAGCTTCTCAGGTGGCTCCCGTCGACAAACTCAGCGTCGCCCTCTCGGTGCTGCTGGCCGTGGTCTTTCTCCACGAGCAGCTGACCTGGAAGTCGGCGCTGGGATGCCTGCTGATCTTGGCCGGCTCGCTGATCATGGTTTTATAGTGCTGGATCCAAGGGGGATTGGCTCGCGGGAGATAGAAACGATCCAGTAGAGCGGGTGGGAGTCCAAGCAAAGGCAGCTTTATGTGGTATCCTACTACGGTGAAACCCTCTAGAAATCGGTCGAATCGGGCAATCGCGCTGATTGCGGTCTTATTTTTCAGCGTTTTGACGCTGATGTTCGTGGGTGCGGCCTTTGCCCTGGCGCCTTCCGGGTTCATGCGAGCCTCTCAGGACTGGGGAACGGCCGCCGCGGTGCGCGCCGCCCGCAGCGGACTGGACTGGGCCCGACTGCGCATCAGCGCCGACCCCCGCTGGAACGCTCAGACCGCCGCCACCTTCCAACAGGGAGGCCTGCGGGTCACCGAGGGCGATGGCCAGGTGACCGGATGGCTGGAGGAAAACGGCGGCTGGACGCGCTTTCGAGTGCGCTTCAACTATCAGGACGGCGCCGCCAGTACGGCCCCCGAAAGCGATGGCCTGGACAATCCCTCCACTGCCTGGAGCGACTTCCCCTACGTCAGTTGCAACAATCTGCTCGGACCCTCCAGCCGGCCCATTCCGGTGGCGGGTACCTCCAGCAATGCCTCCAGCGCCGGCCCCTGGACCTCTACTCAGATTACCCTCCCCTCCCACAGCCTGCTGTTGAGCGTGGAGGGAGCCTATGGCCGCAACGTGCTGATGTCTCGTCAGGTGCCGGTCGGCTTCCAGGGGGGTTTTCAGAAGAAAGTGGCTCAGGGGGTTCTGAAGTTTGGCTCCAGCCAGCCCATTCTGGAAGCCGTGACCATGGTGAACGGCGACCTGGACGTCAAAGTCAATCAGCCGCTGGCCCTCAACAGTCAGCCCGGTCAGGCGGCTCGCATCCGCACCAAGCAGAGCATCAATCTGACCGGCGGTGCCACCTCCACTCAGGGCGAGATCCTGTATAAGCAGGGCCAGACTGTCAGCGGAACCATGACGGGAGTGCGAGTGGCGACCGACGGGAACTCCGGCTTCCTCAAAATCCCCGCTGACAAAGTCCGCCAGCCTGCCTCTCCCATTACCCTGTCCGCCGGCGTCTACGTCGTCAGCGGTACCACCACGCCTCAGATCAATTACGTCAACATGTCGTATGCCGACTACGTGGCCTCCAATCCCCGCCCGGCCGGGACTCCTTTCACACCGCCCGCGGGCATGTCGCTCTCCGGGCCTAATACCGCTCCCTTGCCCAAGTTCACTCTGGCGGTCAATCGTGACGTGCAGGTGGGCCAAAGTGGCGGAGTCAGCGATTTTGCGCTGGTGCCGGACGGAGGGGCCGACCAGTCTTCCACTTACGGGGGAGTGACGCCTACACCGCCGGCCGCCACCGCCACCGTGAACTATGCCACCATCGCCGATTTCTATTTCGACCGCTCCAGCGGTTCCAACTCCGCCGCGCTGACGGCGGCTCCCCAGGCCGATATTCTCCGGCTGGCCGAAGCACGGCTGCCCAGGATTGCTGCCAATGTCACCCCTCCGGCGGGCGCCAGCCGGGCCGTCAGTTACAATCAGTACCGCCTGCCCAGCGGCGAACCGCTCTGGGTGCCGACCTCGATCGCCGGTTCGAGCCCCATCTATCTATGGATGAGTTCAAGTGGGGGCCAGTCCGGTGCGAATCAGGCCTTCACGACCTTCCTTCAGAGCGAAACCCACAGCCCCGAGTTCCAGGCGCTGACCGCTACCGCCGCCGTCGACATGAACGCGGCCCTCAACGCTCGCAGTGGTGGGAGCAACAGCGGCAACTCGGCCAACCCCAATGGTCTCAAGCCCAAGGACGTGGAGCTGCAGTTGAACGGCGGCGCCTCCGGCATCTCCTTTGCCAACGATGGTTCCATCACCATCGGCACGCAGATCAAGGGCGTCAGCTCGGCTCTGGTGAGCAAGGCCAACATCGCCTTGATCGGCACCAGCACCGACTTGAACTCCTCGCCCGGCACCCAGCTGGGACTCAATCTGTATGCTCAGGGAAACATTACCATCGATGCTTTCCAGTTAGACAGCACGGGCGGGCAATTCCGCTCCTTCAATCTGGCCGGTATCGTCTACGCCTGGAACGACGTCAACGTGCTGATGGGCAATTCCAGTGGGGGAGGTTCCTTCAGTCTGAAAGGCGGACTGGTGGCCTACGGCGGGGACCCCTCCACCACGGCCGTGGCCGGCCAGGGAAAGGCCACGCTGCAGGCGGCGGCCATGTCGCTCACCTATGATCCATCCTATATGGCCGATTTGTTGTCCTCCGGGCCCTTCGACCTGGACATTCAGTCATGGCACGAATTCTAAGGCGCGGTCTGACCCTGGCGGAAGTCATCCTTTCGGTCGGCTTCTGCGCGGTGGCGCTGTTGACCGTGATCGCACTGGGTATTTCGGCGCAGCGCGGCATGCAAAAATCGAGTGACTCGGTGGTGGCTCAGAGCTATGCCGGGGACGTGCTGGAGCAGTTCCTCTACGACCTTCCAGCCTCCACCGACAGCTTCTGGGCGCAGGCGGCCTTCGCGTCGCCCTACATGCAGGACGAGGCGACTCTGGGCAGCAAGACGTATCGGGCAAAGTTGTGGCTGACGCCGGGCTCCGGAGCCTTGAGCGGACTGCTGACCTGCTCGGTCAATGTGACCTGGGATGGTCAGGCCGGTCAGGGACGCCAACTGGTGAACATCAATCGGATTGTTTATGCGCCGTAGGACCGGCTTCACGGTGGTGGAGCTGATGATTTCGCTGTCAATTTTTGCCCTCATGTCGATGGTCTTTTTGATCGTCCTGAGGAACGTGACCGACCTCTGGCGCAAGGCCGACGCCAAAGACGACGTCATCCGCTCGCTCATCAAGGCGCGTAGTTCGCTGAGCCGTGACCTGCTCAACGCGTCTTCGCGGGCCACTCAGGTCGGAGTCGCCAATGTCGGCCCGCACGGCGGACCCGGGTTCGACGGAGCCGCCCTGAGCTTCCTCAGCAGTGATCGGGGTAACAACGACCCGGACTGGCTGGTCGACGGCGATGGCCACGCCACCCCGCAGGCCCAGGTTACTTATTACCTGGTGGTGCCCAACGTTCCTTATCCCAATGGAGCTTCGGTATCGGGTGGAGCCGCTGACTCCAACGGCTATGAACAGCAGAACCCCTACAAGTGGCTGGTGCGACGTCTCGACCCGGCTTCTGGCTTCAATAGCGCCTGGACCAGCTGGCTGGTTCAGCCAACCTCCCCGAATCTGGGGGCCGGCCAGAAGGTGGTGGCCGAGAATCTGCTGGGCTTCCGAGTGTTGCGCACCGGCCCGCTCTGGTCTTTCGAGTTGAGCGCGGTGGCCCTCAAGGATGCCCGCAAGCGTCTGGCTCTGGGCACGGTTCCTCTGGCCCACTCCAGCTTTACCGTGACCGAGCGATTCAGCCTGCGCACCAACAACCCCTGAGCGTTTGTCACAAATCTGTCTCGGTTTGACAGCATAACTGGGAAGGCATCCGGGCGGTGCGGGGCAAATACCTTGTCATGAGACGGGGTTTCTCTTTGGCTGAATTGATTCTCTGTCTCGGCATTCTGGCGATTTCGCTGGTGTTTCTCACCAGCTTCTTCATCAGCCTCTATCGCGCCACCGACAAATCGGGGAATACCGCCATCGGAACGCGGGCGGCCGAAACGGTGATCAACCAGCAACTCCACGACATCTACAAAGGCAGCCATCCCACTCTGACCAAGTCCAGCTTCTTTGCGGCCGACGCTGCTCCCGGCTTGAGTGGCAGTCTGCAGCTAGGTCAGACCGAATTTCAGTATCAGATGGACTACTCTACCGTTCAAAGCAGTTCGGGCGGGTCGCTGGGAGCTTCTCTGGCGGGCAACCGTGTCAAAATGGTGACGGTTCGTTGCTGGTGGTGGGGGGCTAACGCGGGTTCCCAGCGAGCCGGCCAGGGACGTCTTTCGGTCGAGCTCCATCGCCTGGTCAATGAGAATGATGAGTTCTAGGCGCGCCTTCTCTTTGCCCGAGATGATGTTGGTGTTGACCCTTTTTAGCCTGGCGTCGACTTTGATCTTTCACTTGTTGAGCGATGGATTCCGTAAGTTTCGGGCGGTGAATTCGAAGAACGATACCCAGCAGCGGATGTCCAAAGCGCTCAGCTGGCTGCAGCGGGACCTGGAAAAGGCGGACTCCGACCAGATTGGATGCAAACGGATCTCAGCGCCAGGAAACGGGGACGTGATCTGGTTTCTTTCCGCTGAGGACCCGACTCAGACCAACCCCGACCTGCGGTTTATCCGCGACCCGGCCAGCGGTATGCCGCGCTGGCAGCGACACGTCATCTATTATCTGATTCGACCTTCCAACTACCCGAAGGTGTCCGGCGGTTACACCGCCGCCACCGACAGCGATCCGCGCGCCGATTATTTCGCGCCGCACAAGCTTCTCATTCGCAAGATCGTGAATCGTCCAGGTGACCCGGAAAAGCTGATGACAGCGGCGCAAGTCGACGCTTTTGTGACCGCGCCGGCCGATCAGAATCTGGCCGGACTATCCAGCGAGCCTCAGGTGGAAGCCTGCAAGCTGGTCGCCGATGGCTTGCTTTCTCTCGAAGCCACACGCTATGATCGGACGTTAGAGGTCGACCTGCGCGCGGTTCACCTGGAACGAGCCAATGCGGCCCTGGCGACCGGTGGCGTATCCTTGAAAACGAGCCCCTACACGGAAAATCAACGACTACGGGTGGTGTTGAAGAGATGAAATCGATCCGGCACAAACGCGGCATTCTGCTGATCATTACTTTGATTATCGTGGGCATCACCACGATGTTCTTGGGGGCCGGGTTGACCCTGACGCGCTCTTCCGGGGCGCTGGCGGGCTCCCAGGAGGATGAGCAGGTGGCCCTGGAGGCCGCTCAGGCGGGCGTGGCCTACGCACGCAATCGGCTGCAAGCGGACCCGGCCTGGCGGGGCGGCAACGTCAACGAGGTCACGGTCAACATGCCCGGCCAACTCTGGGTGCGAGAGGACCACGGAAACGTGCTGGGTATCGTGGGCTCGGGCAATCACGTGGGTTGCTTTCGCATTCGCTTCAACTATCAGAATGGCTCCTCAGCTGCCGTTGGGGCCGGGATGACCATCAACAACCCTTACGTCTCCGAGAACAACTTGGATAGCGCCTCTCAGAAGCGGGTCTACCGGGCCGACCGCAGTGGTTTCGCGGTCGACCCGGCCACCAGTTTCTCTCCCTACGACTGTACCCGATACTCGGCCACTCTTCTCTGCGAAGGCGGGGGAGGCGACGGCCTGCGTGACCTGAGTCCGACCAATCTGGCGCCCGCCGCGGCCCAGCGCAACGTCAAGCGCAGGGTGGCCGAAGTGGTGATCGGGCGCAACCTCAGCCAATTGGGAGATTCTCCCATTTACGGCGCCAAAGACATCAATATGAACGTCAAGGACGCCGGTAAAGTCAAGGTTCGCAGCTCCGACGCGGGGGTACCGCCGCGGGCCCGCACTCTGCGGGACATTTATATCCAGGATGCCAATGGCGGCACCCACCCGACCGTCGACATGAGTTCGAAGGGCGAAGCCTTCGTCAATCAGAGCAACGGGGTGATGAAGGTCGACGGCGTGGACTCCACCGCCCCAACCGCCACCCAGGAAGACTCGAGCGGACGCTTCCCGCGCATCAAGTGGTCGCAGATCACCAAAGCCCCTCCCACCGCCACCAACCTGGATGCCGGCACCTATGTCTGGCGACACAACCCGAGACGATTGGAATATTACGATCAGCCCTACGATCCGGCCGTCGGCCCCCCGGCCGCTTCGGTGACGCCGAACGCCGTCTACAACAACAGCAATCCGCTGGCTCCCGGGGCCGTCTCGATGAACATGGGAAAACTATCGCTGACCATTACCCGGGACGTTTTCGTCAAGGCCAACGCGGGCGCCACCGGCGTCGCCATCGTGCCCGAGGACGGCTTGCTGGCGGCCATCCAGAATCGACCGAACGTCGAGATGGCCAAAGCTTCCTCCACGTCTCCCGCTCCCATCATCACCTCTCAGGGCGATATCTTCGTCAAAGGCAGTCTGCGCGGCCAGGGCTCGGTCACCACCGAGGGCAACGTGACCTTCCAGGGCACCAGCGTGCTGGAGGCCGACCAGGAGAGTCGCACCGCCATCTACGCCAAGGGTGACGTCACGCTCGAGCAGATTCCCCCGGAGATTGTCGCGGCCGGCAGTGTGGCCACCGGCTCGGGTGGCAGCGGGGGCAGTGGCGGCGGTTCGCCGGCCGTTCCGTTTCTGTCGACGTTGCCCGCGCCTCCTTTCGGCACTCCCTCTTTCCGGGACATTGCCTTCTCGGGACTGTTTTATACCCACGGCAGCGTCAAGGCGGATTTTCCGTCCGGCAACACCGATTTCTACTTCCGTGGAATGGTGGTGGCATTCGGAGCCGACCCGGACTCGCCGGCCGCTCCGGGTGACAACGGTCGTGGGCGCATCGATTTTACCGGCGGCAATGTCTATCTGGAATATGACTCGCGCTACGTGGTAGGGCCCATCAACCTGACCGGGCCCGCCTTACTCGAGGTCGAGAGCTACAACCTTTTGTAGGCGGGCGCCGAGGCCGGTCCAGTAGCCCCACCAGGCCACGATGCCCAGCAGTTTCAAGCCGTCTTCGAGCCACATCGCCAGGCCTTCGTCGAGCATCAGCGCATTGCGCTCGGAGAGCAGGTGGCTTTCCATGAGCATATCCACCGCTACCGAGCCCCCCAGGCAGAAAATGGCCGCCAGCAGGACGGGGTCGAACAGGTAAGGGCGGATGGCGCGCAGACTCAGCCCCAGCAGGCCCGCATAGAGCGCGTAGAGAGCCGGCTGCATCACCGTGTAATGAACTCCCGCCAGATTCGGCAGCATTTCTTCGTGCAACATCAGGCCGTCGTCGAGTCCGAGCACCAGGCTGAGCAAGCCCGGCAAAAGCAGCGTGGGGCGCAATTTCGGCTGGCTCCAGGCAAGGAACAGCAAGACCGTGGCCGTGCTGAACCAGAGCACCACGCCCGCGTTGGAGAGCAGACCGGTGTAGGGGGGAACCCCGGCCAGGGCGCTGGGGTCGACGGTCAACCGCTGGATCGTCAAAGTGCCCTGGCCTTTCAGCCAGAGCAACACCAGCAGAGGTAAGGCCCACAAGGCGACCAGCCGCTTCATCGCTTCAAACTACCGGTAGGCTACGCCCTGGTTTATTGAGCTACGGTCCATTTGTCGCTGTGGAAATATTGCAGGCCCTCGGGGGAGTGCTTGTACTTCCAGGATTGGGTCAGTTCGCTGGTTTCGTGCTTGCTGACGGGCAGGCCGAAGACGCTGTAGAAAGCGTCGTGCTTGTCGGTCACGGCGGCGCTGACTTCGTTGCCGTCCACGCGAAAGGTTTCGATGTGAGCGCCCTTGTCGCGCTTGAACCAGGACATCTCGTTGAGGGGCAGCGATTGGGAGTAGACGGTGGCATTCCCGTCTTTTTTCACATCCACCACTTCTCCGGACTTGTCTTCGTAGTGAAAATTGCCCTGAGCGTCCGCCTGAACGCCCTGGGCGTTGAGGTCCTGGACGCGATTCTGAATGGCCGCGATCTTCTGGTCGGCGGCTTCCAAAGTGGTCTTGTTGAGTCGCAGAAAGCCCTTGGTGGCGGGCCGCTCCTGCAGGCTGCCATCTTTGGCGTTGTAATACTCGGTGCCAAAATCGAACTGCACGTCAGTGACTTTGGTGGGGCGAGCGGGTGGGGTGGCCGGAGCCTGGAACCTGGCGGAAATCTGCATTGGTAACATCCTCTTACTGCATCTCTATGTATGTCTCTGCAGTATGCGGATCCACTCTGAAAGTTCGCTGAACTTCCTGAAAAGTTTGTCATCCTGGCACGCCTCCAGGGCTGTTAAGCTCCCAGCATGATCCAAGGGTGGATGAGCCGGATTTGTCTGGCGTTGTGCCTGGCTTTAACGCTGGCCTGCAACGCTTCGGCCGTGGAGCAGCGACTGCGCATTCTGCAGGCGCTCCAGGGTGTTCCGGCTGTACACGTCCCCCAGATGCTCATGACCCACGACCGGCCCGGCGGCCACGAGCTGCCGGTGCTGGACGCGGTGCTGCTGTCCACACTGGTGGCAGTGCTGCAAGTGCCTACCATGGTTTTGCCGGAAACCGAGTTTCTGGCCCAGGTTCCCCCTTCGGCGCCTACGCGCCGTCGCGTAAAACTACGCGGTCCCCCCGTGTCCTCCGTATCCCACCCCTGAAACGACAATTTTATACGGAGGAAATTCGCCATGTCGGCATCTTTGGATTCCGGCCGGCCTGAGCATTCCCGTCCTGGCTTGACGCCCGTCAAGCTCATGGTTCTGGGAGTCGTGGTCGTGCTGGTGTTGGTTCTATTGCTTGGTCTCGGGGTCGGTCCCCGGCGCCAGGCCGCTCAGAAGGTTCAAGAAAATCTCACCACTCTGGGGCAGTCCGCGCCCCAAGTCACCCTCATCCATCCCCGGGCGGAGAAATCCGACCACCCGCTGCGCTTACCGGCCAGCCTGGAGGCCATTCAGGCCATCAAGATTCAGGCCCGCGTGGACGGCTACATCGGCCACTGGTATGCCGATATCGGCGATCGGGTGCGGGCTGGTCAGACGCTGGCCGACATTGAAGCGCCCGAGCTGCAACAGCAGGCGGCTGAAGCCAGGGCGGCCATTTCCGAGGCGGAAGCCCTGGTCGCGCAAGCACGTTCCGACGCGCGCCGGGTCGAAGCGCAAGCGGCCCAGCTCAAGGCCGATGAACAGGAAGCCCGCGCCACCGTGGGTCAGCAACAGGCGGAACTGAAAGCGGCCCAGAGCGAGGCGGATTTCGCCAAAGTCTCCAATCAGCGATGGCAAAAGCTGGTCAGCGACCGGGCCATCTCCCTGCAGGAAGCCGACCAGCGCGCCGCTTCCTGGAAATCGGCCGAAGCCAATGTGCGCGCCATTCAAGAAAAGCTGCTGGCGGCCCGGTCGCGGGTGCAGGCGGCTCAAGCTCGCCAATTGGCTCTAAGAGCCGAGGTGCAGAGTGCCGAAGCGCGCATCGATTCGGCCCAGGCCCAGGTCAACGCCCGCGGCGCCGCCCTGGAGCGCATCGCGGCCCAGCTGGCCTTTACCCGGGTGACCGCCCCCTTTGCCGGCGTCATCACCAGAAGGTCGATTGACGTCGGCAGTCTGGTCTCGGCCGGGGGAGACAAAACGGCCCTTTTCGACCTGGCCCGCTCGGCCCGACTGCGCGCCTTCGCAGACGTACCGGAGGGAGAAGCTCCGTCGCTGCACGCCGGCTTACGCGCGGACCTGACCTTCAGCGAGTTCCCTCGACAGATTTTTCACGGCACCGTCACGCGCACGGCCGGAGCCCTGGATCCCACCACCCGCACACTGCGCACTCAGATCGAGCTGGACAACCCGGGGCAACTCAACGCCGGCATGCACGCCGAAGTCGAGTTCGCCCTGAAAGCCGCCCCCGGTCTGGTGCTGCCCTCCACCGCCGTGCTCACCACCCCCTCCGGCCAGAAAGTCGCCACCGTTGACGGTCAGAACAAAGTCCGCTTTAAAAGCATCGAATTGGGTCGAGACTATGGTCAAGAGATTCAGGTGCTGCAGGGATTGGACGCCAGCGACCAGGTGATCAACTTTCCCCCCGACGACCTGAACGAAGGCGAGCAGGTGGCCCGGTGACCCACTACCTGATCGCCCTCCTCCTCGCCGGAGAACTGTCGCTGGACTATCCCGGCGTGGTCAAACTGGCCCTCAGCGACAACCTCACCTATCAGAGCGCCCGACTGCAAACCGATCAGGCCGAAGCCCGGGCCGAAATCGCCGAAGCCCAGCGCAATCCTACCCTCACGCTCAACGGCTTTTACGTGCACAACGACCTCAATCTGGTGCGCAGCCTGGAGCCGGATCGCACCCACATCCCCCAGGCCGAAGCTCAAGGCCTGGACGCCTCCGACCTCTACGTCACCGGTCAGAACCAGATGCTCAACCGCACCGTGCTGGCCGTGCCCATATACACCGGTGGCAGGCTGGAAAGCCAGATGCATCGCCAGCGCCATCTCTTTCAGGCCAGCCAGTGCCAGTTGGAAACCCGGCGCCAGGCGACCATTCTGGAAGCCAAGCGGCAGTATCTGTCCTGGCTGCTGGCCGAGCGCAGCCAGGAAGTGGCCGTGCGCAATCAGGAGCAGGCCCGACAACTGGAATCCGATACCTGCGCCCGTTTTCAAACGGGAGCAGCTACCGGCTATGACCTGATGCAGGGGCAACTGGCCGTGGCCCAGGCGGCTGATCGTCTCAAAGTGGCTGAAACGGCCCGCGAAAGCGAACGTTTGAAGCTGGCCCGCCTGCTGCATCAGCCGCTCGAACAAGCGATGCGACCGTTGGATCGGCTGGGCAGCCGTAATCTGCTGGCCGGGGAACCGGTCCTCGACGAGGATCCCCAGCAACTGGCTGCCCAGGCTTTGCAACAGCGGCCCGAGCTCGAACAGTTGCGCCACACCATCGAATCCAGTCTGGATGATGAGGGCGTGGCCCGCTCGGGCAAATTGCCGCAATTGATCGTCAACCTGAACTACGACCTGATCGGCAACACCCTGAAACTGCGCGGGGGTTTCGCTCTGATCGCCTCCCTCTATGTGCCCATCTTCGACGGCGGCATGGCGGAAGCGCGCGGACACGAAGCTCAACTGCACCGCCTGCAGCTCAAGCATCAGGAGATGGCCCAGGCCGAAGAGATCGTCAAACAGGTGATGCAGGCGCACTGGAGTCTGGAGGAAGCCGAGAGTCGCTGGCGGGTGGCGGATAGCGCTCTGCGACGCACTCAGGAAGCGCTGCGTATTGCTCACAAGCGCTATGACGTGGGGGCCGGCACCACTCTGGAACTGGTCACCCAGACGGCCGCTCTGGAGCGAGCCGACTACAGCCTGGCCCAGGCCGACTATCAGCGGATGCAATCGAGAGCGCAGCTGCGCTGGGCGGTGGGTGCCCCGTGATCTTTTTGCTCCTGTTGTTGCTGATCATGCCGGCTTTCGCCCAACCGGAGGCGGAACCCGATCTGGATGCCCGCATCCAGAATCTGCTGCAAGGTCAATCCATCGATGGCCAGGACCACGCCATCGGCTACGGCCAGGTGGCCGGACTGGCTCTGCAGCGCAACCAGCGCCTGGCCGCCAGCGCTACCGAACCGGAGCAGGCCGTGGCCCGCTCCGAACAGGCCGAGGCGGCCCGCAATCCGACCCTTTCCAACAACTATTTCTACGTCCATCAGGATCAGAACCTGGTGGCTCAGAACCTGCCCAATACCCGCTACGTGCTGCTGGCCTCCGGCTACAACCTGGCTCAGTCTACCCTCTACACCCTCGGGCAGAATCAGATGCTCAATCGCACCAGCCTGTTCATCCCCATCTACACGGGTGGCCGTCTGGAATCGAACATGCATTTACAGGATCATCTGGCGGGAGCGGCCCGTCAGGACCTGCAGAGGCGCCGTCAGGAAACGGCCTTTCAGGCCAAGCAGCAGTATCTGCAGGTGCTGCTGGCCCGAGAAAACCGCCACGTGGCCGACAAGCTGCTGGCCCAGGCCCAGGGCATTCAGACGCTGGCCAACGCCCGCCTCAATGCCGGCGTGGCCAACCAGCTCGAGGTGTTGCAGGCCGAAGTGGCCGTGGCCAACGCTCAGGACGCCGAGGTCAAGACGCTTAGCACCTGGCAGCAGGCCCAGGCCGACCTGGCCGTGGATCTGGATTTGCCGGTGTTGACCCATTTCCAGCCCGACGAAGAACTCAAGTCGCCGGACCTGGTGGCCCAGGAGGCCCTGCCCGGCGGACAGCTCAAGGACTGGCTTTCGCTGTCGCTACAGCAAAGACCGGAACTGGAGGCCTTCCGCCAGCGGCTGCTGGCCAACCAGGAGGAAGCCAACGTGGCTCGCGCCGACCTGCTGCCGCAGCTGGGCCTGGCCCTCAACTACGATGTCATTGGCGCGCCCACGCGACTGGCCGGAGGGCCTTCGTTGATCGCCACGCTGAGCATCCCTTTGTATGACGGCGGCGTGACCAACGCCAAGATCAAAGAGATCGATTTGCACCGCCTGCAGATCAAGACCGAAGAACTGCACCAGTTGGAGGGCATCCAGCTGGAGGTGCGGCAGGCCGCTCTCCAGGTGAATGAGGCCGATCAGCGCCTGGAGACGGCGGTGAGCGCCCAGAAGAAAGCGGCCGAAGCTCTGCGCATCGCCGAGATTCGCTATCAGGTTGGCGCCGGCACTTCGCTGGAAGTGGTCGAGGCTCAAGCCTCGTTAGGCAACGCCGAGTTTGACCTGGCCGACGCCCACTTTCGCCAACTGCAGTCACGCGCCCAACTCAACCTGGCCCTGGGGCAGCCCCTGAAAGAAGGTAACTAATGGGAAGAATCGCGGTATTCGCGTTGCGCTTCGCTCCCACCGTGATGGTGGGCGTGTTGCTGATTCTCTTCTTCGGCCTGGGAGCGGCTCTGACTGCCCCGGTCGATATTTTCCCCAACATCGACATCCCGGTGGTGAGCGTGATCTGGAGTTACGGCGGCCTCAGCTGCGAAGACTTCGAACGGCGCATCACCACCTTCAGTGAAGTTTCGCTGTCGACGGCCGTCAACGACGTCAAGTCGATTCAGTCCACCACCTATGACGGCATGGCGATTGTTCGACTGTATTTGCAGCCCGAGGCCAAGGTGGAAACGGCCATCGCTCAGGCCACCGCCAGCAGTCAGTCGGTGCTGAAGCGCCTGCCGCCGGGCATCACTCCGCCGGTGGTGGTGCGCTACTCGGCCGCCAGCGTGCCCATCATTCAGCTGGCTCTGACCAGTCCGGTGCTGCCCGAGTCGGCTCTCTACGACTTCGGGTTGTTCCGGGCCCGCCAGGGGTTGAGCGCCGTGCGCGGCACCACCGTGCCTCCGCCTTATGGCGGTAGGGTTCGGCAGATTCGCGTCGATCTCGACACCAAAGCGTTGCAGGCCCACCATCTCTCGGCCCGCGACATCAACACCAGCCTGGCCCTGCAGAACCTGGTGGCTCCCTCGGGTCGGGCCAAGATCGGTGATATCGACTACCGCCTGCTCATGAACAACAGCCCCAGTCAGTTCGCCTCCCTGGAAGAGATTCCGGTGGCCAATCAGAACGGCCGCCTGGTCTTTCTGCGCGATCTGGCGCAGGTCCACGACGGCGGTATGATCCAGACCAATACGGTGCGCGCCGACGGCAGTCGCTCGGTGCTGGTGACGGTGCTCAAGAATGGCGCCGAATCCACCCTGACCATCGTCGACCACGTGCTCGACACCATCCGGGACTTGCAGAAGGCCGCCCCCAAGGGCCTCAACCTGAAGCCGCTTTTTGACCAGTCCGTCTTCGTGCGCGCCGCGCTTTCCAATGTGCTCCACGAAGGTGCCCTGGCGGGCCTGCTGACGGGAGCCTTGATTCTGCTGTTCCTGGGCAGCTGGCGCAGTACGCTGGTGGTGCTGGCCTCGATTCCCCTGGCTCTGCTTTCGGCTCTGGTGATGCTGCGCGCCGGCGGCAACACCCTGAACATCATGACGCTGGGAGGTTTGTCGCTGGCCATCGGCATCCTGGTCGACGACGCCACCGTGACCATCGAAAACATCCACCGTAACGCCGCCATGGGCAAGCCCTTCGTGCAGGCCATCCTGGATGGTGCCAAACAGATCGCTTCGCCGGCCTTCACGGTGATGATGTGCATTTGCATCGTCTTCGCCTCGGTCACCCTGCTGGACGGTGCTTCCTACTTCTTGTTCGTGCCCTTCGCGCTGTCGGTGGTCTTCTCGGTGTTCATGAGCTTCGTGCTCTCGCGCACGCTGGTGCCGGTGCTGGTCTACAAGTTCCTGGAAAAGGACTTGCAGCACGGAGAAGAGGGCGGACACGGCTTGATCTGGGCCGTCCACCATCGCTTCAATCAGGGCTTTGAGCGCTTCCGCGAAGCCTACAGCAGCTTGCTCTGGGTGTGCCTCAATCATCCGGGCCTGGTCAGCAGCCTGACGGCCGCTTTCTTGCTGGGCTCGCTGGGATTGCTCAACTTTATCGGTCGCGACTTCTTTCCCACCGTGGATGCCGGGCAGTTTCGTCTCCACGTCAAATGCCCCGCCGGCACCCGACTGGAAAGCGCCGAGCGCTGGTTCAGCCAGGTGGAAGGGGAACTGCGTCGGATCATCCCGCCTCAGCAAATGTCGTTGATGCTGGACAATATCGGCTTACCGGCTGACTCCACTTCGATGGCCTTCAGCGATTCCACCACCCTGGATACTTCCGATGGAGAGATTCTGGTTTCACTCAAAAAGGGGCTCTCCACTCCCGAGGTGATGCGCAAAGTTCGCCTGGAGCTACACCAGAAGTTCCCGGACCTGAGCTTCTACTTCCAACCGGCCGACATGGTCGGACAGATTCTCAACGCGGGCTTGCCCAGTCCCATCGATGTGCGCATCAGCGGCAAAGACCGGGACAACAACCTGCAGGTCGCCCGCGCGCTGGTGCGCTCCATTCGCCAGATCCCGGGGGCGGTGGACGTCCGCCTGCACCAGGAAACCGGGGCTCCGGCGCTGGCCATGGAGTCGGACCGCACGCTGCTGGCTATGCAGGGCCTGACCCAACGCAATCTGGCCGACGACGTGCTGGTGGCGGTCAGCTCCAACCAGCAGGTCAGTCCGACTTACTGGGTGGATCCCAAGTCGGGTAACACCTACTTCGTGGTGGCTCAGACTCCGCAGGTGCAGCTGGATTCGCTGGACGCTCTGCGGCGACTGAGCGTGTCCACGCCCCAGGGAGACCAGATGCTGGGCAACCTGGGAAGCATTAGCCGGCGCCAGACGCCGGCCGTCATCAGTCACCTGAACATCCAGCCCACTTACGACGTTTTCGCCAACGTGGATGAGCGCGATCTGGGAGCGGTCGGCTCCGAGGTCAACAAGTTGGTGGCCCAATACCGCAGCAAGCTCAAGCCCGGCAACAAGATCATGGTGCAGGGCCTGGTGGAGCAACTGGATACCACTTTCGCCCATCTGGGCATGGGCTTTGTGGTGGCGCTGGTGCTGGTCTTCTTGCTGCTGGTGGTCAACTTCCAAAGCTGGGTCGACGCCGGCATCATCGTCATGGCCCTGCCCGGCGCCGCCAGCGGCATCCTCTGGGGGCTGTACGTGACTCACACCAACTTCAGCGTACCCTCCTTGATGGGAGCCATTCTCAGTCTGGGCGTGGCCACCGCCAACAGCGTGCTGGTCATCGCTTTCGCTCGCGAAGAGATGCAGCGCGGAGTGGATAGTCTGGAGGCGGCCTATCAGGCTGGACGCATTCGTTTGCGACCGGTGCTGATGACGGCTCTCGCCATGATCGTCGGTATGGTGCCGATGGCCATGGGACTGGGGGAGGGAGGAGAGCAGAATGCTCCGTTAGGACGCGCCGTCATCGGTGGTCTGACGGTGGCCACTGTCTTCACCCTGCTGTTTGTGCCCACCCTTTTCGCCCGTCTGCGTCGTCACGGCCTGGGACAGGCGGAGGACCCGACTTTGGGCTACCAGGAGTGAGGTAGCGGGCCCGGGCTCGCCAGGCAGGGAGCCCGGGCCTTTTTTACAAAGAGCAGGCTATGAATTATCCGATTGCCGAAAATGAAGCCGAACGCCTTTTAGCCCTCGAGGAATTGGGTCAACTCGACACTCCCGCCGAGGAGCGCTTCGACCGGCTGACTCGATTGGCGCGCGACCATTTCGACGTTCCCTATTCGATGATCACCATGCTCGACCGGGACCGGCAGTGGATCAAGTCTTGCCAGGGTGCCACCGTCAGCGAGAGTCCGCGCGAGATGTCGTTCTGCAACTACGCCATCATGCAAGAAGGCGTCTTCACCATCCCGGATATGAAGAAAGACGCCCGCTTCACCGAGCATCCGCTGGTGGTCGGTCCCGAGCAAATTCGTTTCTACGCCGGCATCCCGGTGCACACCGCCTGCGGCCATCGCATCGGAACCCTGTGCATTCTCGACGATCAACCGCGCCAGATGTCGGTGGCCCAGGCTCAGGGTCTGCGCGACTTCGGTGCTCTGGTGGAGTCCGAATTGCAGCGCCAGCGTCTGGCTCAGTCGGAAGACATCCTCATCCGCGCTCTGGGTAAGGAGAAGGCCCGCGCCGCCGTGGACGAGGAAACCCGCATGTGGAACCGCGAGCACATTCTCAAGGTGCTCGAATCGGAACAGTATTTCCAGGGACAACAGGGGCAGGCTCTGGCCGTGGCCTGGTTGAGTTTCGACCCGCCCGCCGGGGCCGATGCCAAAGCCTGGAACCAGGTCAGTCAGCGCATTCGGCGAGCCGTTCGTCCGCTGGATTCGGTGGGTCGCACCGGCTCCAGTGACTTTCTGCTGATTTTGCCCAACACGGCCAAGGACCAGCTGGGTAATATCGCCCGGCGCATCCTGCGTACGGTGGCCACTCCCACCGACAAGGCCGCCGCGGGCAGTGTACTCTGGCCCAGCTGGCTGGGACTCTCCACCGTCATTCCCGGGGAGAAGCCCGAAGACGCTCTGGCCCGGGTCTCAGGCGCCCTGGATCGGGCCCGCGCTGCCGAGGCCTTCTCCTACGCGCTGGCCGAGACCAACCTGGTTCACGGCGTCACCCTCGAGGAAGCCCTGCAACAGGCCTGATCTCCTCGGGGAAAGCAGGGTCAGCCGAGAACGTTGCATCCTACGGGCCAGAGATTTGCGCAGGCGCTTTTCTTCGGCGTGCAAGTGAATCAAACGCTTCACTTGCTCCAGGCCATCTTCGGGTAACTGCGCCAGCAGCTCGATAGCGTTCTCTAATTCCATGCACTCTATTTAAAGGGTGCGGCGTACTCGCGCGTTAATTCGACCCGTTGAATGTGAACGGAGAGTTAACGGAGCCTAATGAAGCAGGAAGCCGTTCTGTACTTTCTGGCCCAGGTCGGCCAGTTCCAGGTCGGCGCTGGACTCGGCCAGCAGCCGTTCGGCGACTTTGCGACGCTCGCTGGCGTCCAGTTTCAAAGCTTGAGAGGCTTCCAGAGCTCGTCCGGAAAGCTCGGCTTCCTCGGTGGCACCGGCTTCGTGCTTTTTGGCGGAATCCCGATATTCGGTGACTTCTTTGCCTTTGGAAACGACGGTGGCGTGGGCTGATTTGGCCAGATCCAGGCTGGCCTGCACGTTGGAAGCCAGATGCACCGCTTCGTCGCGAAGGGAATGAGCGGCTTCGAAACCCGAGTCGGCCAGTCCCAACAGGTAAACCCCTTCGTTGAATTCGGAGAGTTCGTTGCTGGCCAGCAGTTCTTCGGCGCGCGAGTTGAGCAGTTCCGCCTTTTGCTTCTCCAGATCCGCCTGAGCCTGCTTGGCTTCGGCCGCCCATTTGGTTTCCTGGGCTTTGTCGAGGTGCTTGTTCTCTTCCGCGGCGGCGGCTGCTTGTTCGCCAGCGGCCTGGTCGGCCGACTTCAGGTCTTTGCGAGCCTGGAAAGTCTCGGTTTCGGAGTCTCGCTTGTCTTTGATGCCTTCGGCCCGCTGGGTGTCCGCCTGGCGCTCTTCGGTCAAAGCCTGGGTCTGCTCGGCCTGGCCCTGGTTGCGCAGGGCCACCGCTTCCGACTTGAGCTGGGTGGGGGTCAGAACCACCTGGTCCTTGACGCCGCTTTCGTCGACGGTCGGTTTGACAATGGCTACGGGAGCAGCCGGGTTGGCGGTAACGGCAATGCGGGGAATCTGCACATCTGACATAACCTTGCTAGTTTGCCCGAAATCCCTCAAATTTCCTTGAAAAGATTCCTTTACATCTTGCCGTAAGGCGTGTCCAGGTGGGGCTGGGGTAGGGGAGGCAGGTCGAGGGTGCCGGAGCCTTCGGTCCAGCCGAAGAAGTCGCGCATCTCGGCGAAGACACCGGAAGCGTGAGGCAGTGCGCCGTGGTGGTAGAAGGGGTGCCCCTCGAGCACGCGCACGTCGGCGTCGGGCATGGCCAGCAGGTCGGGTTCCACGATGCCATCCCCTTTTACGTAGGGCTTTTCGCCGGCGGAGGGAGTGGCCTCTTCGCGAGCTCCCACGATGCGCACCGCGTCTACGGCGGCTCGCTGCTGCTCCCAGCGCGAGTTCAGGTCCTGGTTCTCGGCCGAACCGGCGGCCGTCCAGTGCATGGCGGGGCGGTCCGAGGGCTTGAGGCCGCAATAGTCCAGTGCCCAGGTGATGTTGCGGTCCAGCGCTTCGCCGGCCAGAACGCCGAACTGGCTGCCCTGATTGGGAGTGCCCAGGATCATGAGATTGCGGATGCCGTCGCCGCCTTTGTCCAGGTAGTTGCGCGTGGCCAGACCGCCCATGCTGTAGGCCACCACGTCCACCTTGTCCGGTCCGACCACGGATTGCAGAACTCCCAGGTTCTCCCGTAACTGGGGCGCGGTGATCGAAGGCGGGCTGTTGAGCTGGTCCCAGATGTTGACGAAGACTTTGATGTTTTTGGGGATCTGCGCCAGATCCAACGGCTGAGTCGCCTCCGGGTCGCGATAGGCCGCACCTTCTTTCAGGTAGACGGCATAATCCCCGTTTTCTCCCGAGGCCAGCAGTTTGCGCGCCAGATGGTCGAACTTGTGCAGATCGGTGTTCCAGCCCGGCGAGATCAGCAAGGGCCGCTCCATCACCACGTTGGGCTGATCGCGTAGCGGCACCACCATCTTTTCAAACGATTGCGCCCGCTCGGTGTTGGCCTGATACAGAGTTCCGGCTGTCACCAACTCGGTCCCAATGCGAGTATCCTCGTCATTGCGAACTCGTCTGGGCTGAATGGGTGGCAGAGTGCTGGCAATTCTCATGCGTCCATCCTACGCCAACCCCCCGAGCACTCCATCACCAAAGCGTTAACTTCCCGGCGAGGGTTGATCCCTTTCCGGCCCCGGCAGCCGCGGAGAGTTCTAACCCGTAGTGCAATCTGTAATGCACTCGATGGCTTGCACTACGTCGGAGAAGAGCTCCAATTTTCCCTATGCCCAGTCGGTGGCTGATTCCCTGAAGGGAAATAAAGGAAAGGTTCAGGGAGCCGCGGCAGGCCTGGCTGCCTGCAAGGAGGAGCGGGCCGAGGCACCCGGGGGTTTCCATCATCCCCAAGCCGGCCCCGGCAGCCGTGGAGAGTCCTCGCCCGTCGTGCAACTTGTAATGCACTTGATGGCTTGCACTACACCGGACAGGAGCTCAGATTTCTCTGCGCCCAGTTGGCGGTTGCTGATTCCCTGAAGGGAAATGAAGGAAAGACCTGGGGGCCGCGGCCAGCCTGAATCTCTGCGCAAGGGTCGGGGGCCGAGACACCCGGGGTTTTCCACCATCCCCTTTCCGGGCCCAGCAAGCGCAGAGAGCACCGCAGTACGAAGCCGGTAACAAAGTTCATAAATCGGCAACAACTGCCACAGGCTGTTAACACCCCGTTCAAACGCCGGCTGGCCCCAACCAGCACACTAAAACTATCAACCGGCAGCGAGGACAACGCGATGAACGTCAGCTCCAAACCCAGTAGCAGCACCAGCAAGACGACTTCCACCAGCAAGAGCAAGTCGTCGGCCCCGGTTAAGAAGCCGCAGAGCGCTCCTAAGTCCTCGGCGCCGGTCAAAACGCCCAAAGATAGCGTCTCGCTCAGCAAAGGCATCGACGCCAGGCCGAATGCCGCCACGCCCAACTTCGGTTCCTGGGCCATGTCGCAGCCGGCTGCTCCTCAGCCAGCCGCCAAGCCGGTGCCCAACGACCCGGCTCCGCGCGTGGCCCCCAAGCCGGCTGCTCCCGAAACCAGCGTGGACATCAAGCCTGAGGTGAAGCCCGACCTGGAACCGAAGACCCCCAATCGTCCGGAGCAGGCGGCTCCTCCCAAAGAAGGCGGCCTGGCCAAGCAGTTTGACGACGCCAGCTGGTCGGCCGCTCAAGTCCGCCACACGGCTGAGGCCACCCAGAAAGTCGGCGACCTGACCAAGGTGCAGGCGGCTTCCAACCTGGGCACCAAAGCCCTGGCCGGCCTCAATCCGGTGGCCAGCGTGACCGGCAGCGCCGCCTTCGGCAAAATGGCTTATGACAGCTTCCAGAAAGGCAACTACGGAGACGCTGCCCTGCAGGCCGGCAACAGCGCCGCCCTGGGCGGCCTGAGCGCGGCTCCGCTGGTCAAAGGCGGCGAAGTGCTGGCCAAGACGGCTGGTCGCGCCGCGCCGGCTCTGGGTGGAGCGCTACAGGCCTACCAGGGAATCAAAAGTGGCGACACCTTCGACACCGTCAGTGGCGGCGCTAAAATCGCCGGCGCGGCCATGATTGCCACCGGCTTTGGTGCGCCGGTCGGGTCCGCGCTCATCATCGGCAGCTACATGGCCGACCTGGGCCGTTGGGGCTATCAGAAATGGAACGGCCAGTAGACCGCTAATCCTTGGATTGCTGCTTCCACTCGGTCAGATCACCGTCGGGACCGATCTCTTCGATGATCTCGTTGACGATGCCCCGGAAGACCTCGAAAAGAACCGGGTCGAAGTGGCGATTCTGATTCATCTCGTCCATGATCGAGAGGGCTTTGGCGGGACCGAAGGCCTTGCGAGAACCGTCTTTGTTGAGGCGGTAAACGCGCGGCGTGGTTAAAGCGCTCCAGACGTCGGCGATGGTCATGATGCGCGCCAGGTAGGGGATGTTCTCGCCGGCCAGCCCGTCCGGATAGCCGGTGCCGTCGAACTTCTCATGGTGAGCGCGCACGATGGCCGCCAGCTCGTCCATTCCCGGAATGTCGTAGAGGAACTCCGAGGACAGCGACGCGTGCGTCTTCATGATGGTGAATTCTTCGTCGGTGAGCTTGCGCGGAGCGTTGAGGATCGACTCGTCCACGTAGATCTTGCCCACATCGTGCATTTCGGCGCCGATGCGGGTGTATTCCTGAGCGCGTCGGTCCAGGCCGAGCTTCTGCACGATTTTCAAGGCCATGTCGCGCACGTCCAGCGAGTGGCGATAGGTGTAGTTGTCCTTGCGGTCGAGAGCCAGCACCATCATGCGCAGGATGGAAAGCTGGCTGTCGACGCGCACTTCGGTGAACTTGCGAATGTTTTTCTCGAGAGCGGCCACGGCTCGCGGATTGTAGCGGGTGCCGGCGCCTTCCTTGACGCGCTTGAGGGCCTTTTCCACCCCGAGATTGTGATAGTGCGGGCTGGAGTAGTGCAGATAATCGTCGGCCACCTTGAGGATCTGCGCTTCCAGTGGCATTTCCGAGTAGCGCTCGGCGCCCAACTTGGACAGGAAGTTCACCGCCTTATAGAGGCTGGGATTGGGCTGCAGAATCGAGACGGCCACCTCGAAAACGGCCGCGAAGCGAGCCCGCTCCTCTTCGCTCAGCTCTTCTCCGCGACGCTCGCGCAGCACCAATTCGTTGGGCAGCGAGACCTTGCCGATCTCGTGCAGGTAACCGGCGAACAAAATCTCCTCCGACACCATGGGGCAGAGCATCTTGCTCATCTCGCGGGCCAACTGGCCGCACTCCTTGCAATGCTCGACCTGCTCGCGCCCGCCGGCGGCTTCGTTGAGCTTCATCAGCAGCTCAAGCGAGGAATAATCCAGCGTGAAGGAACGAGAAGCGCGGAATTTTCCGAGAGTTTCTTCGGAGACCACGGCGCTGTCGAGCAAACTGACCCGTTCGGTCAGCAGCTTGTTCATCTTCTCGGCCAGGGCCGGCAGCGTGCGCGTCAGCACGGTGAAGTCCTCGCGGTTCAAGACCAGCAGGTTGACTTCGGAAAGGGCTTTGACCGTGGCCGTGCGTGGCTGGTCGATGAGCAGGGCCATTTCGCCGAAGCCTTCGCCTTCGCCCAGTTCGCTCAGCACCATCTCTTCGCCGCCCTGGACCTTGGTCACGCGAACCTGGCCCTTGCGCACGATGTAGAAAGAGTCGCCCAGCTTGCCTTCTTCGAAGATGGCCTGGCCGACCGCGAAGGTTTTCTCCTGGACTTTTTCCACGATCGATTCAATGACCTCGCCGGGCAGGCTGTAGAACAGCGGGTTGTTGGCGATAAAGGCGTGGATATTGGTTTCTGGTGTCAGGCTGCTTTCGAGCACAGCGGATCCTCGATGAACGTGATAGTCCCAGGCTTTCTACCCAAATTGCCGGAGATGAAACGGATCCTCCGGGAAATACGCCATAAAGTGCACGAAATCCCGAGGCTTTTCGATCGGAGCGACGAAGATGGCCGGGTGCGAGGAAGGGGCTATACCCTGGGTGAGGTGATCATGGCCATGGCGCTGCTGATGGTCATTTTGACCTTCCTGGCCGGGCTCTTCACCCATCTCTTCGTCTCTTCCAGCAAGAGCCTCGACTCCAGTATTGCGCTGGAGCTGGCCGATTCGGTCATCAGTCAGGCCAACGACTCTGATCCCGCCACCTGGCCGGCGCTGGCCGCCTCTCAGTCGCTCTACAATCGCGATCCGCGGAGCACCACCGAGTTTCACACCGTCTTGAGCTTTCCGCCGGCTCCCGTCATGACCCACGACATGGGGCAAATGTATGAGGTCAGTGTGGAAGTTTACTGGATGGGAGACCGACCCAGCGAGACTCGGCGCGATTACGGGCGCCAGTCGGTGCGGCTTTCCAAGATCATTTACGTCAGCAACATGCAGATTGCCGCTCCGCCTCCATGAAACGGCGCGGCTTTAGCGTTCTCGAACTCACCGTCTCCAGTTTCTGCCTGGCGCTGATCTCGGCCGCCCTGTTTTACGTGTTCAACATGTGCTCCAGCGGCTTTCGACTGGGAATGACCCGCCAGGGATTGCAGAACCAGATCACCGGCTTCTCCGCCCGCTTCACCATCGATGTGCGCCAGAGCTCGATGTATGCCGCCTGGTCCAATTCGCGCACCGTCAATGTCGAGGCCGACCCGGGAGTGGTCGTGCCGCTGCGTCGTGACGCCCTGTGTCTGAGCGCTCTTCGAGACCCGGGCTCGCCCGCCAGTTACGAAACGGCCACCGGTTTACCGCGCTGGGACTGCTTTTGGGTCTACACCAGCACCGACGAGAGTCCCACCGGTCGCCTGATGCGCTTTCGTTGTGACCAACCCCCGAGCACGGCTCAGTTTCCCCTGGCCGACTTTCGCAGTACGCCCAACAACTACTTTACCATTCCCAGTCCGCGGGCCGTGGCCGGCACCTCGCAAACGCTGGCCCACGGCCTCCACAAGTTCGAAGCTTCGCTGGACCAGGCCAACCAACAAGTGTTGATACGTATCGCTTTCCGAGGCGAGCACGGACGCACCGTGGCAGGGCGGAGTCTGGCCGAGATTGCCGAAACCATGTTCCGAGTCAAACCCGAAAATAGTTGGCCCAGGCTGTAGGAGGACTATCGTGATACGATCCAGGCGTCGCGGCATCGCGCTGTTTATGGTCTTGCTGACCACCTTCGTGCTTACCATGATGGTGGGGGCCTTTTTCGGGGTCAACCAGAGCAACCTGGCCACGCTGGGGGCTTCCTTCCGGCGTAAAGAAGCCATGCTGGTGGCCGAGACCGGCATCAATTACGTGCGCTATCAGTTGGAAGAAGACCAGAATTGGGGCCGCGCCGGAATTCCGGCCTTCTCCAATCCGCTCGGATCCAGTGGTCGGGTCAGCTCGGACGGCAGCGGCTCCACCGTCCAAGGAGACTTCAGTGACGGACGCGGATTTGTGGCCGTCGTTTCGAACCGACTGGGGCAGGGGGAGGCCGGAGGAGTGCCGGCGGACGCCGTCCAGGTGACCTGCAAAGGCCACAGCGGCAATTTCAAGGTCAGCCTCTCGGTGATTCTGAAAGGGCAGCCCATTTACGACGCGGCCGCCAGCACCAACGGCAAAATCAATATGGTGGCCAACACCGACTGGCAAATTCACAGCCGCGATCCCATCCGCAACTGGATTCGCGCCAACGATGATATCCACACGCCCGACATCCTCAACGACGCCACCCGCAGCATGAAATTTTACAGCGACGTGGCCAGCTCGGTGCCCGGCGTGCTGTGGTCCCGCAAAGACGTCTTTTCCGGCGATACTGAAAAGGTCGACAGCTCCAAAATCGCTGACATGAACGCTAAGATCAACGGCATCACCGCTCCGCGTTCCACCGTCAACAACAACCTTTACGATTTGCGCCTGACCGACCTGAAGGTTCCCGACAATACTACGACGGTCACGATTCCACCCGGACGTTACGTCGTTACCGAGGCCACCGCCGTGCCCATCAAGCGCGTCGACCACTACGACGGTCTTTTTGGCACCTATTCGGGCACCACCAACGACGACCAGCCGGCGCAGGCCATCCGGACTTTGACCTTCTACCCGCAGGGGGGCGGTGCGCCGACCGTCTACTATCCGAGCAGCGAGTTGAATCGCGTCCGCAGCACCGCCGGCGTGCGTCCGCCCGCCTTTGGCACGGAGGTTGGGGGCGTGGTCAACCCGGGCGGAATTCCCGGCTTCTCCTATAACTTCGACACGCAGAAATTTGAGTTCGCGGGCAACAAGCAGTACAAGGTCGACGGCGACTTCTCCACCGGCTATGAAGCCCCGGCCGTGGCCGGACTGCCCACCGTGGATCCGGACATCGTCTTTTCTTCCGGCACCGGCAGCTCGACGCCACCCACCTTCGTCAACGTCACCGGCAACTTTCACGTCACCGGTACGGTCACCGGCCGCGGCGCCCTGGCCACCAGCGGCAACATCTCCTTCAAAGCGGACGCGGATCTGACGGCGGCCACCACCGATCCGCTGGTGCTCTATTCGGGGAACAACGTGACCATCGATGCCTCGGGCAAGAACGACGTCAAGTTCACCGGACTGGTCTACGCCAAAAACGAATTCAACGTCGCCTCCACCACGCCGCTGACCAGCGTCAACATCACCGGCTCGCTGGTGGCACGCAACGGCGGAATCAACATGGCGGCCGCCAAGAAGGTCCTGATGACTTACGACCAGGCTTACCTGGAGCAACTGACCAAGGGATTGCCCAATGGACGGCGCCGCCTCAGCCAGATGTCCTGGCACATTCAGTAGGGGAATTTCCGCTCGGCCAGGATTTCCGGAGTGGGCATGAAGGGTTTCCCGGGAGGCGGCGTTTCCTCGTTCACGTAGATCAGGCGGGCATAGTAGAGGTCCTGGCGGCCTCGGCAGGCCCACTCCAGAAAGCGCTGGCTCACCTCCGGCTCGCGCTTGTCATACAGGTTCAGAAGCCAGCAGCGCCAGCGTTGACTGGGGTAGAGGGGAGCGAAGTCCTCGGGCACTCGCCAATCCACCGGTTGTCCCCCGCGCCACAGGTCGACCGAAGTTCCATCGCGACGAACTCCCTCGATGACAAACCAGCCGTCGGCACGCCCCGGATGCGGCGCGAACATGGGCCAGCTTTGGAACAGCTGAAAGACATAGCCGAACGCCTGGACCGGCATGGGCACCGCCCACAACCGTAGGACGGCCACGTTGATGTAGAAGATGTAGCCGCAGGCCGCGTAAAGCAACCCGCGGACGGGACCGGGCAAAGTGCAGGGGGTCCCGGGGCGGAGCGAGGGCGGCCGGGGAGCTCGTGGCAGCAATCCCAGGGCGCACACCAGGGCGGTCGGGACCATCATTCCCAGCCGCAAGAGGGCCGCGATACTCAGGTGAAAGACCAGCAGCAGAACAAGTCCCAGCCAGCGAGTGCGCCGCCACCACAGCAGAAAAGGGATACTCCACTCCAGCGCCAGCGCCAGCTGGGTCAAGACGCGCATGCTGTCGGCGCTTTGGCGAACCCAATGGGCCAGGCCGGTGGCGAAGGCATCCTGGTTGAGCACGTAATAAAGAGCCGTATGCTCTCGGGTCCAAACCGGGTCGCTTTTGCTGATGGCGGCGAACAGATAGATCAGGCCGATTTGCAGTGTATAGCCCAGCGTGGCCGGGCTGGAACAATTTTTCTCCTCCGGGCTGGCGCCGTCCAGCGGCAAAAACATGCACCAGAAGAGAACCAGGCGCATCTCGCTGTGGCCCGCATCCAGCAACCAGGGATTGCGATAGTGCAACGAGTGCAGCAGAAACCAGCAGGCTGCGCAGGCCAGCCGCGACCGGTAGCCCAGCAACAGACTCAGGGCGGCCCCGGCCGTAGCCGCGTGCAACAGACCGACCCACAACAGCGAGCCCGAGAGCATGTGCAGATTTGGGAAGGTGCGGTGCTGCACGGAAAGCAGTAGTGCCCGGGGCATGATTCCCTCGTCGCTGTAGAAGGCGCCGAGGTCCGGCAGTTGCAGCGCCAGGTCCGACAGGATCAGCAATCCCAGGCCGATGCGCAGCCAGCCCAGAGCGTTGCGATCCAGGCGGCTAATTCCGCGGGCTCACCTTCGTTTGCAGCTCCACGCCGTAGCTGCTGGTATCGGTCATGCTACCCATGGTCATGTCCAGTTGCCAGAGCGGGGGCGTGACGGTGAGCTGGCTCAGGCGAAAAACTCCGACATGATCCGCGATCTGGTGGTCCGAGCTGGAAGCGGGGAAAGCCGCCACCGCCGGAGGGCCGGGCGGAGTGGCGATGGCCGGAAGAATGGCCTGCTGGCGACGCGTCACCGTGTGTCGATCCGCGTCAAAGTGATAGCAGACCCAGGACTGCCAGAGAACCTTGTGGGTGGTGGGGTCATACTCGGTGCTGCCGTCGGCCTTGAAGGGGGACGGAAAGACGACCCCGGTCGGATCGGTGCGAAAATGGGTCTGGTCGGAGCTTTGCAGTTCCCCGTGCAGGCGCGACATGAGCAAAAGCCCGGATTTCTGGGCTTCCACCGCCGTCTCGTTGAGTCGCAGATAGCGGGCTCCGTGCACGATGACCGTAAATCCGAGCACCGCCACGATGGCCATGACGGCCGTGGCGATAACCATTTCGATCAGGCTGGTGGCCCTATTGGGTGCGGAAAATAAACGTCTCATAACGCAGCTTCTTGATTCCCTGAGGTTCCGACCAGTCCAGCTTGACGACCAGGCGCCGCATGCCGGGTTCGACGGTGTCGGTGGCATAAGCCTCGACCGTGTAGGGCGTCTCCACCAGTCGCCCGCGAATCTGACTGCGACTCACGATGGTCTGCACTTCCGGATTGTCCAGGATGGGAGTCAGAGCGTTGTAACCTAGCGTCAGCTTCTGCTCCACCACCGAGCGAGCCAGACTGGTGGCCACCAGCACGTTCTTGGATTTGTTGAGAGAAACGTGGTACGTGCCCCAGATGCCGGCGATGAAGATGAGACAGGTGGCCAGAATGAAGCAGGCCACCATCACTTCCAATAGATTATGTCCGCGCCGGGCAACCACTTAATAGATATGGCACATCGGCGGCCCACAAGAGTAATCCAGGCAACAGCGGCGCGGCTCGCGCGGTGGGACCGGCGGTGCCGGGGCCGGAGGGGCGGGGGGAGCGGGCGCCGGCGGACCTGGAGGAGCCGGCGGAGCCGGACCAGGGCCAGGACCCGGTACGGGTGGGGCCGGGGCCGGTCCCGGCCCGGGAGGAGCAGGTCCGGGTCCAGGTCCCGGTGGAGCGGGAGCCGGAGCCGGTGGGGGCGGAGTCACCACCACCGTCATGGTGGTGGCCTGAGCTACGAACGACTCGGGCACCCAGTCGTTCGAACCAAAGATTTCTTGCGCGACGGTTCGGTCGTAGTGCAGCTTACAGCCGGTGGAGTCGATGACGTCGGCGATCATGGCGCCGAACTGGTCGGAGTTGCTGCAGGTAGCGTGCGCGTCCGCACCCGAGATCAGGCAGCTGATCTGGCTGTTGTCCACGTGAATGGTGGTGCCGGCCCCGCCCGACAGGAAAATCTGCAGGTTGGCGGGCTTGCTGTTCATGTTGACGGCCGAGCCGGTGATGTTGACGTTGCCACTCACGTAGAGGATCGTCTGGCCGGCGCTGGACAGGTTGGCGGCGTTGATGTTGAGGTTGCCGGCCACCCGATAGCTGCCTACGGGCAGGGCAGCGGAACCGGTATACAGCAAGTCGGCGCCGCTATTGGCCAGAGGGGTGGCCGTGGCCGGGGCCGCCGGCTTGGACAAATCCTGGGTGTGAGCGAAACTGCCGTCGCTACCGGTGATGGAGGTGCTGCCCAAATAGGCGATGGCTCCCGCACTGGAGCCGGGTCCCACGGTGACGTTGCCGTCCACCTGGGTGTCGGTGAGCACCACCGAGTCCACCACCTTGTTGTTGCTGGCCACGCCGGCGGCGCGTTGAGGAGAGCCGGCCATGCTGTAGGGAGCGTAGGTCAAGGGAGTCCAGCCGGGATCGGACGAGCTGACGCAGTCGACCAGGCAACTGCTCAGACTGACCCGGCTTTTACCGAAGGCGCTCTTGGCGAAGTTCACGCCTTCGGGCTTGACCAGTGCGCCCAGCGTGCTGGAACCGCGACGCTGGCCGTCCTCGAAAACACCGGCCGAGATCACGAAGACCTTGCCTTCCGGGATGGCCGTTCCATCGGGCAAGGTTTCGCTGCGATGGAAAGCGCCGGCGGTGTTGTTGTAGACCTGGACCACGGCGCTGATGCTCGGATTGGTGGAAGACTGGAGTTTGGTCAGGTCCGGCCGATAGTAATAATCCACGTCGGACCAGGAAATGCCCTCGCCGTTGCCCTGCGTGTAGGGTGGGGAACTGGCTCCGGAGGGAAACTTGTTGGGCCTGCTCAATCGATCGAGGGCGGCCGCGATACCGCCCTGGGCCGCGTAGCGGGCCTGGTCCACCTGCTCCTGGTGATTGACCACGCGCAGATTGTTAAGGGCCCCCATACCGACCGCGCCGGTGAACGCGCCTAAAACGCCGCACACCGATAAAATAAGCATCAAGGCCATTCCCCGCCGATTCATACAGATATCAGAATACCACCATATGAAGGAATCGGCAAATCAGTGGTGTTCCTCCCCCTCGGGAATCGTCTGTTTTTAGCGCTGCTCCTTGATCTCCAGCTCCCGCTCAGGGGGCCTGACTGGCCCGAGCGGTGGGGGGGACCGACGGCAGAACCGGTTGGCCGGCGGCGGCTTCCAGAGCGTCCAGGGCCACGAAGACCGATTGCAGCAGGGCGATGTATTCCTTGCGCACGGCCGCCAGGTTCTGCTGGCTGGTGAGAAGGCGCACGTAAGGAACGGCACCGCGCTTGAAACCATACTGGGTAATGCGGGTGGACTCTTCCGAGGGCTGCAGCACTTTCTCGCGGAAGTCGGCGGCGTTTTTCATCGCCCCCAGGTATTGCTCGAAGGCCACCTTCAAGTTGGAGGAGACGCCCAGTTTGACTGACTGTAGATTTTGCTCTTGCTCGACTACGCTTTCTTCCTTGGAACGCACGTCGTTGCCGATCTGGCCCCAGTCGATGGGGAACTGCAGGCCCACCTGAAACTGATAGGTGTGGGTGGGCAGGTCGCGCAAAAAGGTGAAGAGGGGCGTGGGGTTGCCCTGGGTTTCGGCCAGGTCGACCGAACGCTTGCTTTTTTCCAGCGCGTAAAGAGCCGATTGCACCTGAGGATTCTTCTGCGCCAGATCGAGCAGCTGGGAATAGGCCAGCTCCAGGGTGGGAGTATCCAGGGTGCCCGTTCCTTCAATGAAGGTCTGACCCGGCAGATTGAGCAGCGGAGCCAGACTGGCCTGGGCCTGCTTGAGGCCGGACTGGGAGCGCACCAGATCCTGATTGGCGCGCGACAGCTGAACTCCCGAGTCGATCAAGTCCAGGCGCGGACCGGCGCCCGAAGACAGGCGCTTCTGGGCGATGGTGTAGCTCTCGTTGGCCAGGTCCAGGTTGTTTTGCACCACCTTGATGCTTTCTTGGGCGGCCAGCAGGTTGTAAAAGGCGTCCTTGATCTGCTGGCGCAGCTTGACCTGGGAGGAATTGTAGTCGGCCACAGCCATCCGGTAGTCCTGGGCGGCCACTTTCTGGCCGGCCGAGAAGCTACCGATGGGCATGAACGGCTGGGTGACCTGCACGTAGGTGTCGGTCAGACCGTTGGCCGAGAAGGTGGCGAATCCGGCGCCGGCGCCCGAGGGGTTGTTGCCGCCCGGCACCGATCCGGCCACGTTGGTGCCGGGAATGGTGGCCACCGTGATTTGAGTCGAGGGGATGGAGGCAGCTTTCTGAAAGGCCCAGTAGGCCGAGCGCACCCGGGCGTTGGCGGCCATGACGTCAGGATGACTGGAGAGCCCGCGTTGGATGGCCTGGTCCAGGTCGAGCTTGACCTGACCCTGGCCGTCCGGAACCAGTTGCAGAGGGTCGAGCGAGGGGGGCGCCGTCGGCATGTCCTCGAGAGGAGTCAGGCCGGACGGATCCTCCTCGTCCAGGTGATAGGTGGGGGCGGGCTGGGGGACCGCCAGCGCCGGCAGGGCCAGCGCCAGGAAAAGAATCAGTGCTTTCAAGGTTGCTCCGCTTCAGGCAATTGCAGACGATAGAGTGCTGGCAGGACCAGCAGGACGACGAAGAAACAGGTGAGCATACCGCCCACCACCACGGTGGCCAGCGGCTTCTGGGTTTCCGAGCCGATGCCCGAGGAGAGGGCGGCGGGCAGCAGTCCGATGCCGGCACCGGCGGCCACCATCATGACCGGGCGCAGCAGCAGCTCGCCGGCTCGCAGAATGGCCGGGCGCGGTTCCAGACCCTCGCGCAGATGCTGCTTGATGCGCGACACCAGCAGCACGCCTTGCAACACGGTCACGCCGAAGAGCGAGATGAATCCGACGGCCGCCGAAATCGACAGGGTAATTCCCCCCAGCAGCAATCCCACCAGTCCGCCGATGGCGGCGAAAGGCACGATTCCCATCAACAACATGGCGTCTTTGAGGCTGCCGAAAGTGCGGCTCAGCAGCAGCAGAATCAGCAGCAGAGTCACCGGCACAATCACCGCCAGTCGGGCCATCGCCTGCTGCAGCTGCTCGTATTCCCCGCTGATGACGTATTCGTAGCCGACGGGGAACTTGACTTTGCTGCGAATGCGGGCGTTGACCTCGGCGATGGTGCTGGTCAGGTCGCGCTCACGCACGCTGAACTTCAGCGGAATGTAGCGCTGGTTGTCTTCCCGGTAGATGAATCCGGCGCCGCTCTTGCGCTCGATGCGGGCCAGTTGGGCCAGCGGAATCATGGCGCCGTTGCGGGCCCGAATCGGAATGCGGGCGATATCCTCCGGGTCGGAGCGGAAGGTCTTTTGGAAGCGCGTCACCACGTCAAAGCGGCGGTCGCCTTCCAGCATGGTGGTGGCGGCGGTGCCGCCGATGGCGGCGCTGATGGCCGAGTTCACGTCGTCAATCGAGACGCCGTAGCGAGCAGCGGCGGCCCGGTCGGTTTCAATCAGAAGATTGGGCTGTCCCAGCAAGTGGATGATGGCCAGGTCCTTGACGCCGGGGACGTCGCGGATGGCGTTCTCGATCTGACTGGCCAGGTTTTCCAGCTCGTTCAGGTCGGTGCCCACCAGCTTGATCGAATTCTCGCCTTTGACGCCGGACATGGCTTCTTTGACGTTGTCCTCGATGGCCTGGGAGAAGTTGAAGTCGACCCCCGGGAAGGCGGCGTGGAATTTGTGCTCCATTTGCTCGATCAGGGCGGCCTTGGTCAGACCGGGACGCCATTGATCGCGGGGCAGCAGGGGCACGTAGTATTCGCAGTTGGCAAAGCTGATGGCGTCGGTGCCGTCATCGGGCCGGCCCAGCTGGCTGACCACGGTGCGCACTTCCGGGAAGGTGAGAAACATATCGCGAGCCCGATTGGCCAGTTTGCTGGCGTCTTCGTAGCTGATGGAAGAAGGCATGGTGGAGCGCACATACATATTGCCCTCCTCCAGTTTAGGCATGAATTCGCCGCCCAGAAAGGGCACGATGCACAGCGCCAGCGCCAACAAGATGCTGGCGATGCCGACGGTCTTCTTGGGATGGTCGACGACCGCGGTGAGGGCCGACTTGTAGGGTGCGCGAACCAGGCGCACGATGAAAGTGTCGTGCTCTTCCTTGGCCGGTTTGAGCAACATGTAGGAACCCACTGGTCCCAGCGTGAGAGCCAGCAGCAGTGCGGCCCCCAGCGCCAGCGCGTAGGTGGTGGCCATCGGTCCGAAGATTTTGCCTTCCACGCCCTGCATGGTGAAGAGGGGGAGGAAGGAGACGAAGATGATGACGGTCGAGAAGACGATCGGATGCATCACCTCGCGAGCCGCGTCTTCCACGATTTTCTGCATTCCTTCGCGCTCGGGGGAGCGGAAGGACAGGTGGCGATGGATGTTCTCCACCATAATTACGGTGGCGTCGACGATGATGCCGAAGTCGATGGCGCCCATCGAAATCAGGTTGGCCGACTGGCCGCACAAGACCATGATGCCGAAAACGGCGCACAGACTCAGGGGAATGGTGGCGGCTACGATCAGCGAGGCGCGCAGGTCGCCCAGAAAGGCCAGCAGGATCAGGAAGATGAGCGTCAAGCCGCTGAGCAGCGTGTGCTGCACGGTGTGGGTGGTCAGGCTGATCAACTTGCTGCGGTCGGCGTAAGGCTCGATGCGCATGCCCTTGGGCAGCAGGTTGCCGCTGTTGATTTCGTCGACTTTCTTGTGAATGGCCTCGAGGGTGGGCAAACTCTGTCCGCCCGGGCGCATCAGCACCACGCCGTTGACAATGTCTTCCTCGTGGTCTTTGCCGACGCGTCCCATCGGGACTTTGCGTCCCAAGGTGACGGTGCCCAGCTGGCGGACGAAGACGGGCACGCCGCCTTCTTCGCTGACCACCGTGTTTTCGATGTCGGAAAGATTGTGAAACAGGCCTACGCCGCGCACGTTGTAGCTTTGGGCGCCGATGTCGAGGTAGTTGGCGCCTACATTGGAGTTGCCTTTACGCAGGGCGTCCATCACATCGTTGACCGAGAGATGGAACTGCACCAGCTTCATCGGGTCCAGGTCGACATGGTATTCCTTGGTCGCGCCACCGAAGCTGGTGACGTCGATAACGCCCGGCACTTGTTTGAATTGACGGTCGAGGATCCAGTCGTTGGCTTCTTTCAACTCCATCAGGGTGTGACGGTCGCTGACCAGTTTGTAGCGATAGAGTTCGCCGATGGTCGAGGTGGGGGAGAGTTCCGATTCCACACCCGGCGGCAAACTGGTGGAATGAATTCGGTTGAGCACTTCCTGGCGACACTCCCGGTAGGATGCGCCATAGGAGAAATAGCACTTAATATCGGAAAGGCCAAAAAGCGAGCTGGAACGCAGATGGTCCAGCGAAGGCATGCCGTTGAGATTGACCTCGAGCGGCACGGTGATCTGTTGTTCCATTTCCTCGGCCGACCAGCCGGGATTCTGGGTGATGATCTCCACCATCGGGGGAGCCGGGTCGGGATAAGCTTCAATGTTGAGCTTCTGCAGAGCCACCACGCCCCCGACCAGCAGGAACAAACAGGCCAGCAGAACCAGGGCGCGTTCCTTGATCATTCGCGCGACTCCAGCAGCAGGTTGCCTTCGGTGACGACTTTCTGGCCGGCCTTCAGGCCCTTGATAATTTCGATCTTGTCTTGCGAGCGGGTGCCGATGACCACCGCCTGCTTATGATACTTGTTGGGAGCGTCCTCGATCATGACGTATTCCTCGTTGCCCAGCGTGAGCAAGGCTTTCTCAGGAATGACCACCGCGTCACCGCGGGCCGGCAACTGAACCGAGACGTCGACGAAGGTGTCGGGTCGCAGCGTGCCCTTGGGGTTGTCGATTTGACTGCGCACCTGGATAGTGCGCGTTTGCGGGCTGACCTGCTGACCGATGTAGCGGATGCGTCCGTAGAACTTTTGGCCGGGCACGCTGGTGCTGGTGACCTCGATCTTGTCTCCCTCTTTCAGGCGGGAGACGTCGCCCTCGAAAGCGTTGGCGTCCACGTAGACCTGAGAAAGCTCCACCACCTGGCCGATCTCGGCGCCGGAACCGACTCGCTGTCCGCTGGTGACGTTGAGCTTGGTGACCACTCCGGTGATCGGGCTGCGCACGTAGAAGGACGAGGCCTGGGCGGCCGAGGTGCCGCGATGGCGGGTGCTCAGCGCCAGGCTGGTCAATTCCGGGGGAATTTCCGTGCCCACCAGAGCTGCCTGCGAATAGACGGCCTTGTTGCGTTCGAAGTTGGAGTCGGTGACCTGCACCGCCTGTTCGGCCAGATCTACAGCCTGCTGATACTGTCCGATGTTTTTCTCGAACAGGGGGATCTGCCGTTTGGCGATGTCGAGTTCCTGGCGCGAGGCCTGGGTCAGGGCGGTGGCCTTTTGAAAGCGTGTGCGCGCTTCTTCCACCTCGACCTTGGAGCTGATACCGGCCTGTTGCAACTCGGTTTTGCGCTTGAGATCGCTTTCCGCGAAGTTCAGGTCGGCTTCGGCCTGGCGCAGGTCGGAGGTGAGCGAACTGACCTGACTGTGGGCCTGTCCCAAAGCTTTCTGGGCTTCGGTCTGGTTGGTCAGCGCCTGGGACAGCTTACTGCGGGCGTCTACCACCTGATCTTGCTCGGTTTCTAGCTTTTCCAGAATCTGCAGACTGGTCATGCCGTAGACGCTGTTCATCTCTACCAGCGGTTGGTCTCGAACGACCAGGCTGCCGACCTTGACCAGAGGACGCACGGCCACGCCGTCCAGGGGCGCGGTCAGCACCACCGTCTTGTCCTCGGTGGCCTGCACCTGGCCGCTCAGTTGAATCTGCCTCGCCAGGTTTTCACGGCGAGCTTCTTCAGTCACCACCCGGAGCGAAGACGGCGTTTCGCTTTTCTCGGGAGTAGGGGAGTTGTTGTGGGAACAGCCTGTTGCCAGCAGGGTCACAGCTAAAAGAATGCGCTTCATCGGTGGATGCAGTCTAGCCGAGTCCTTCCGGCCGATTTCTAACATTTTTGAAGTCTTACATTAGTCATTTTTTACTATTCCGTTTCCCAAGACGATCAGACCAGAGGACACTTTCGCTGACGCCGAAGCTATAGAAACGATGTCGGCCGATGCTTTATTTTTTCAACGCCATGACGACTGGGAACAGCGTCTCGAGCAGACTTTCTCCGATGAACTCTGGAGAAAACTGAATTCTCACCTGACCGTCAGCCAGCGACCCTGGGGGGACAGTTGCTTCTCGCCCTCGCCGGCCGACCTGGCCAGGGCCAGCGCGCAGGTTCGCGAGGAAGGCTATCTGCAAACGCAGCCGGTCATTCCCGAGGAAACGACCCGGGGCTTGGCTCAGGCGGTGCGCAACCTGGTGGACTTTGGCCTGCACCCGATCTTCTTATGTGCCTACGATGAGTACTGGCGCATGCTGCAGGGAGTAGCCCGGGCCCTCGAGCCCATCTTAGGACCCAACTGCTACCCGCTGGGCGATTTTTGGAGCTGGCTGATCTCTCCCGAGAACGCGACCAAAGGTTGGGGTCCTCACCGCGATGCCCAGTTCGCCGGGCGCAAATGCCTGCGGGAGGACAAGAGCCCGCTGATCGTCACCGCCTGGCTGCCGCTGCTGGACACTGACCCGCTCAACGGCTGCATGTCGGTCCTGCCCATGAATCTGGATCCGAACCTGCCGGTCAACCCGGGATCTAACGCGTTTTCGAATCTGCAGGATGTGCGCGCTTTACCCGCCAAGGCCGGCTCGATCCTGGCCTGGAATCAGTATCTGCTGCATTGGGGCGGCCGCTGCAGCAAGTGGGCGCCGAATCCGCGCATCTCTTCCGGGATTTACTTCCAGAGCGCGGACGTGGAGCCTTACGTCGAGCGCACCATTTCTTTCGAGCGGGACCTGCCTTTGCGTCAGCGTTTGCTACACGCTTCGGTCAGCATCCTCAATTACCATGGAGATCACAACTACCCGGCGGCGGTGGTCTCGATGTGCAAACGCCATATCCAGGCGTCCCCGGAGCTCCACGCGCAGCTGCCGCTCTACCTGCAAAAGGCCTTGTCCCCAAAACCTTAAGCGACCAGCAGGACTTTTGGGCAGATGCAAAAAGTTGCATTTACCTAAAGCAACAGCATCGGCCCGGGATAACCCCCTGACCGATGCTTTTTTCTTTAAGCGTAGCCGATGTTGCGGCGTGCTTTGCCGTTGCCTTCGGCGGTGCGTACCCAGAAGCCGTAGGACTGGGCCTTCTTCAAAATCTTGTCGGTCCCGGGGCCGTAGTCGATACTCTTCAGGTTGGCCTTGATGCCGGACTGGCGCACCATGCTGGCCAACTGGCCCATGATCTGGTCGCTGGCAAAACGCGGGTCGTTCTTGGCCTCAAAGTCACCGGCGATGTTGTGCTTCTTGAGTTCGCCAATCATGGTCGAGACCGGGAAAATGCGCGATTGGCCGTCTTTGTTGCGCAAACGCATCACTTCGGCCAGCGTCATCTGGTTGATCTTGGTGCCCGGGCTCAACTTGTGGTCCGGATCGAAGAATCCGTCCTTCTTCATGGGCTGGGACCAGTGGGTGGCCACCGGCACACCGTCCTTGGTGATCTGCATGTCGATGTCGATGGAAGAGTAGCCTTTGTCGGCGGCAAATTTGATGCCGGCCGGCGAATTCTCGAAAGCGTAGCTGTTGGGAGCCCCCTTGTCGCCCTTGTGAAACATGCCGTGGGCGTAGTTGGAGGGACCGCCCTTGATCTTCCCGCCCTTGGCCACCGCCGCAGCCTGTTGCTGCTGACTGCCGCCCAGCGTGGTGCCGGCCCCGCCGTTGGGTTGTCCCACCATCAAGCCAGTCAACATTTCCATCAAGCCCAAGGCCATCTCCATCACGTTCGGCATCTGAAACGAAAACGGGTCAAAGCCTCCGAAGGCAGCCGGCGATGAGCCGCCCAGTCGGGAGAGCGCCGCTCCGGGGTCGGCCAGGCCGGGCGCTCCGATTTGAATCGAGCAGGATTGGATGCTGGTGATGTTACCGGAAAGCATGTTCATATCAAGATTCTAACCCGTGGCGAAGAAAGGGCGCCCAAACAAAGGTCTCGGATGTTAACTTATCCGTTCGATCCGGTTACCAAAATGTGTTGCGCCTACACCTGGCGCAACTCTGCGAGCAGGTGGCTGCGGACGCGAGTGGCCCGGTCCCGGTGGTCGGCCTGGTCCATGGAGCTCAGTCCCCACAGCTTGATGGTCTCCAGCACGGAGGTGGCCGCCTCGATCAGGTGTCCGCGAACGCTGCGCCAGACTTCCTGATAGGCTTCATCCTCGATCACCTGAAGCTGACTGAGGTCTGTGTGGACCTGGGGCGCGCTCCAGATGACCAGCACTCCGCCCAGGTCCGCGTGGAGCATTTTGGGCTTCATCAGCAGACCGTCCTTGACCAGATACATGCGACCGGTGCGCCCGCGATTGATGTCCAGCGAGAGATACCCCTGGACCAGCACAGCCCGCAGTCCGCGGTTGTAGTCCGACCAGATTTCGAACTGGCCGTCGTCGCGCTCGATGCGGGAATCGAAGAAACGGTAGCCGGGGTCACGCCCCCGCATTCGCTCTCGCCAATTTTTATCGGTCAGCCACTTGGGCCCGCTCCACTGCTGCAGGAACAGGTGGTTGCCGAGAATGCGGTCGCTGTGTCCGTTCAGCTCCAGAGAGCGGGGCCGGCGAGCCGAATGATCCATCAGTCCCAGCAACTGACTCGAGGGCTCGCCACTGATCACCAGCCGCTCCACCGCGGTATACGGGATGGCGGGCTTCGGGCGCGACAGCAGGGGAGGGACGTAAACCCCCAGGCGCAGTCCCGGAGGCTTGTTGATCACCGGGTCGTTGAGCAGGCGACGATCCAGGCGGATGGCCAGGGGAGCGTAACGGCCGAGTTCCTGCAGCAACAGCGCTTCGTCCACCAGCAGGCGGGAGCGTCGCAGGGTAGCCGGCAGCGAAAGCTGGAAATCCCAGCGCCGCACGACCTCAATCGGGTGGTGCGGGTTGGCCTCCCAGGGCAGACGCGCGGCCCCACGCTCCACCGGCCAGCGCAGGCGGCCCGATCGTAGTTCCAGGCGGGCCCCGGCCAGGGTGCTGCCCGTCTGCATGGCGAGTTGCAAGTGGCGAGTGGCCGCATCGGCGGACGGTTCGCCCCGGCGCCAGCCGGGCCAGTCCAGCGGGCGCTGCGGCTCGAAAGTGACGCGGGTGTCGTGGACGAACTGGCTGACCCGAAGTTCGCGAGCGCCGCAAGCCACCGCCGCCTGCAGTAGCTTGACCAGCCACAGTCCGGGTCGTTCGGCCTGAAATTGAGCCAGCTTGTCCAGCGAGCGCCCCTCGTCCAGTGAAAAGGTGCCGCTCGAGTCGAACTGCGCCTGGCCCACTTCCTGGGCCAGGAAGGCTTCAATGTCTCGTAAGGCCACGCCGCGGCTTAAAGCTCTCGGTTAAAACCGACCTCGGCACCGCTGTCGGACTCCTGCGAGGCCCGGCCCAGCGCGGAGGTTTTGTGCAGCGAAGCCAGTCCGCCCAGTAGAGGCGCCGCCAGCCCCAGAGCGCCGAAGGCACCGCCAATCAGGAAACCGAACAGGGCGGTGATCAAAACTCCGAAGAGCACCGACCAGAGCAGGCGAGAGAGGCGAAAGCGCACTCCACTCGAGATCAGCAGACTCTCTCCAAGGGCGGCGCCGAGAACCGGCCCGATGAGCAGAAAGATGGCCAGGATCCCGACCAGCAGGCCGAGCAGGCTGGAGTCTCCCCGGCCGCTGCCGCAGCAACCGGCCCAGGCCGGGATCGTCGCCAGGGTCATCCATATCAATGGGTAGCAAGCGCGCATACAGGCAGGATTCGCGTCTGGGGCGGAGCCGACCTCTGAGGTCGAGGCTTTGAAAAAACGGCCTTAAAAAACAGAACCGGGGGGACGAATCCCCCCGGCATCCTCGTCTCAGCCGTTGTTGAACCTTCGAATGACTCCCACCACTCTGCCGACAACCGAGTCGTGAACGGGTTCACTGGCTCGGGCCGGTTGTTCGCTCCACCGAGTCAGGCGGAGCTCTTGTCCTTGTCTTTCCAATACCAGTTCCCCATTGATCGCGCCGTTGTTACGGTTGACGATCACCAGGTCACCGGGAACGATATTCTCGTTCCGGTATGGCTCTTTGATCTGGTAGAGGAACGACTCCTGGTCGCCCACCAGATCTAGAGGCAAGGAGATGGTCTTCTTAGGACCATCTGCGTGCTGCGGATCGGATACGGGGATTTCGACCATCCGAACACCGCCGGGCCGAGGCGCATCGAGAAGCTCGA
>JAFKGI010000047.1 GCA_017307785.1 Vulcanimicrobiota bacterium
AACATTACTTTTTCAAGTATTAAAAAACTCAAGTTTATTGACTTACCTCTCCGACTTAGGGCAACTAGGCCCAGGTAAGGAGAGTTCGTCGACCCACGACCTTTTCAGGTCATAGCACTAGCTCAAATTGATTATCCAGTTGTCAAAGACGCGTCGACCTTTCGGTCTCTGCTGCGCTGGAGTGTTCTCGGCGTTTGCCGCGTTCTCTCGAGCGCTGGTGGAGATTAGCACGGCCGATGGAGGCTGTCAACGGTCATGAGCAAAATTCACCAAAGTCTTTCTGGTGCAGGATTCGCGGCCTTGGAACGAACCGCAAGAACATGAAAGATTTTCCCGGACTGGATGGCCTGACTTACCTGGACAGCGCCGCCTCCAGCCAGACCCCCAATCAGGTGCTGGAGCGTATGCAGCACTATTATCAGCACGACCGAGCCAACGTTCACCGCGGCGCCTACGCCCTTTCCAGTCGGGCCACCGAGGCCTATGAAGAAGCCCGCCAGAAAGTCGCCGACTTCCTGAATACGGAAGCCGAGCAGTGCATCTTCACCCGAGGCACCACCGACGCCCTCAATCTACTGGCCCGCACTCTGCCCGGTCAGAAAGTAGCTCTGTCGGTGATGGAGCATCACTCCAATCTGGTCCCCTGGCAGCAGCGACCAGGCGTGGAGCTGCTCTGGATCGAGATGCGCGAGGACGGCACTCTGGATCCAGACAGCCTGAACGAGGTGCTGGCCCAAAAGCCGGACATCCTGACCCTGACCTGGGTCTCCAACGTATTGGGCACCATCAATCCCATTCGCGAAATCGCGGCCCGCTGTCGCGAGCAGGGGACCGTGCTGGTCGTGGACGCGGCCCAGGGAGTCCCCCATCTGGCGACCGACGTCCAGGACCTGGGCTGCCACTTCCTGGTCTTCTCCGGCCACAAGATGCTGGGACCGACCGGCATCGGAGTGCTCTGGGGTGAGCGCAAGCAACTGAACAAGCTTCCTCCCTACCAATACGGCGGCAGCATGGTAGGCCTGGTAACTCGCGAGAAGACCACCTTTGCCGATCTTCCCCAACGTCTGGAGGCGGGTACACCGCCCATCGCCGAGGCCATCGGCCTGGGCGCGGCCATCGACTACTTAAGGGACTACGGCATGGACCGGGTGCGCGAGCATGAGAAAAACATGGTCGCCTATGCGCTCGAGAAACTACGCGCCATCCCGGATCTCCGCATCGCCGGTCCGCAAGACCCGGACAAACAGGGAGGTGTCATCTCTTTTCAAGTGGGGAAAGTGCATCCTCACGACGTTGCGACCATTCTAGACCGTAGAAACGTATGCGTACGGGCCGGCCATCATTGCTGCCAGCCCTTGCTGCGCCGCCTCACCGACTGGTGGACCCCGGGAGCCCGCGCTCCGCTGGCTCTGCTGCGGGCCAGCTTCTATCTCTACAATGGCACGCAGGACGTCGACCGACTTGTGGACGGCCTGCTAGAGGCAAGAAAGGTATTTGACCGTGGTTGAAGAGGAAGACCTCTACCGTGAAATCATCGTGGACCACTCCCAGAGCCCGCGCAATCAGGGAACTCTGGAAAAGCCCACCCATCAGCACCACGGCTACAACCCCCTGTGCGGCGATGAAATCGAGCTCTACCTGGAAGTCGGTGAAGACCGAATCCAGCAGGTGCTCTTCCAGGGCAGCGGTTGCGCCATCTCCCAGGCCTCGGCCTCGATGCTCACCCAGCAACTCAAAGGCAAAACGACGGCCGAAGCCGCCGTCTTGATTGGCACCTTTAAAGACTGGATGAAAGACCGCCAGGCTCAAGAGTGCCCGGAGTCGCTGGGCGACATTGAAGCCTTATCCGGCGTGCGCAGTTACCCCGTCCGCGTCAAATGCGCCCTGCTGGCCTGGACCACTCTGGAACATGCCCTGAGCGGGGATTGACTTCTCGCGAGGATGCCAGAGAACCGGCTGCACTCCGCCCCAGGCCGCCAGCGATTCGCCGTGCTGAGAAAGATCCAAACCGGCCTGCTCATCGTCCGGCTTGACGCGTAACGGAATCAGCCGGTCGGTGATGGCGTAGAGCGCGTAGGAACCGCAGAAAGTATAGAGGCCCACCGCCACCAGAGCCACCAGGTGAGACACGAAGGTGGCCGAGTGACCGCTGAGCAGTCCCACGTCCTTGGCGCAGACGCCGGTCAACAGCATTCCCACGATTCCGCCCAGACCGTGGCAGGGAAAGACGTCCAGAGTGTCATCCAGACTGGTTCTGCCCTTGTACTGACAGGCCAGGTTGCTGATCCAGGAAGAGACCGCACCGATAAAGAGACTGGTGCCGACGGTCACGAAGCCGGCCGCCGGGGTGATGGCCACCAGGCCGACCACGGCGCCGATACAGGCCCCCATCACGGTGGGCTTTCCGCCGCGAGCCACGTCAAAGAAAATCCAGCTGAGCATGGCCGCGGCTGAAGCCGTATTGGTGGTCAAGAAAGCCTGGGCGGCCGTTTCGTTGGCGGCCAGAGCCGAGCCCGCGTTGAAGCCGAACCAGCCGAACCAGAGCATGCCCGTGCCCAGCAGCACGAACGGAATGTTGGCCGGGTCGTGGCCGTGACCGTCCATGTGAACCTTGCGGCGACCCAGGTAGATGGCCCCGGCCAGCGCCGCGAAGCCGGCCGACATGTGCACCACGGTGCCGCCGGCGAAGTCGAGCACTCCCATTTTGCGCAGCACACCATCGGGATGCCAGGTGGCGTGGGCCAGGGGCGGATAGATGATGAGCGTGAACAGCACCATGAAGAGGATGTAGCTGGAAAAGCGCACCCGCTCGGCAAACGAGCCGGTAATGAGCGCGGGCGTGATGATGGCGAACTTCAACTGAAAGAGCGCAAACAGCACCAGCGGAATGGTAGGAGACAACCCCGGGTGGGTGGCTCCCCCCACTCCGCGCAGCATAAAGTAAGTCATGGGATTGCCGATCAGACCGTGAATCGAGTCTCCGAAGCAGAGACTGAAGCCGACCACCACCCAGAGCAGACTGACCACACCCATGGCGGCGAAGCTCTGCAGCATGGTGCTGAGAACGTTGCGGCGATTGACCATTCCCCCGTAGAAAAAGGAGAGGCCCGGAGTCATCAACAGCACCAGGGCGGTGGCGGTGAGCATCCAGGCCACGTCGCCGGGCACGATCGGAGCCCCCGGAACGGGGTCCGGACCGGGACCCACCAGCAGGCCAAAGACTCCTAAAAGCATGACGGCCAGAAACGGGACTGGCCTCATTTTTTTATAAAACTTCATCATAGACCCTAAAGCAATGAATTTTAGACCAATCTACTCAAGAATTAGTCTAGATCCTGCTTCAGGGTAAGTAAATAGGGTCTTTGTCCGGGTCCGGGAAGCCGGGAGGCAGCCCCACCGGGGCGGGCGGCTGGCTGACCCAGTCGGCGCCGGGGGTCGTGCGAAACAGATGGTCCAGATAGGCGGCCATGCGCGGATTGCGCTGCTGCAGCGTCTCGCGGTGATTTTCCGGGCGAAAATCGAATCCCTGACTGGGAGGGGTCAGGTAAGCCTCGACGGCTTCGGCAAAGAATTCGCGCACGTTGTCGTCGGCCCGGTCGGAAGTAAAGCTTTTGGCCTCCTGAAAACAGGCCAGCACAGCGTCCTTGTGGTGCTGGCCGTAACCGGTGCTGTCCGGTAGACCCTCGAGGGCGTAATCCAGGGCGTGGCCCATCTCGTGGATGGCCACTCGGTAGCCGCCAATCTCGGGTGCATTGTCCCCCAGGTAGCGAGAATGCAGCAACACGCGTTGCTCGGCGCCCCGATTGATCCCCAGCGACTCCCCCACCGATTCGGCGGTGGTGCTGAAGGCATTCTGATAGTCACGGTCCGACAGAGAGCCGTGGGCCGTGGGCACGGGCGGCAACAAAAAGATCCCGTGGGTGGACTGCAGGCCCTCGGCTGAGAGCGAGCTCCAGGGCGCGTTGAGAGACAACAGGTCGTCTTTCCACTGCTGCCTATAAGGAAGGGTGACATTGCGCTGAGCAGCCAGCTCGTCCAGTTGGACCGGAGCATTGTGACTGGCCACCCGGAAAGGGCTGCCCTGCGACTCCAGATAGGAGTGCAATTGGTCCACCAGCGCCGAGCGAAAGTGGGGCTGGGGCTCGACGGCGGCCAGGGCCGGCGCCACCACGCCCTGCACCCGCTGCTTCCAGCCGGCCTCGTCCGCCACCGCTTCGCGCGCCACCGCGCTGGAATCCGCCAGGGTTTCCTGACCGTCCAGCACCACCAGTTGAACTCCGTAGCTGTCCATAAAGTTGAGCCAGGGTTCGGGAAAGGCGCGAAGGTCGCGTTCCAGGGCGCGCTGGGTGAGCGGGGGTAGATGGTTGGCGTGGATCTTCACTCCTCTAGAGTAGCCAGGGTTGGGCCGGAGTCCAAGGGGTTCAGGCAAGAATTCAGCCGGCTTCGCGGAATGTTCACTCAATGTTTCCCTTGGGCGAAATCGGCGGCTGGCAGATGCTCAAAGTTCTGCTGTCCAGCCTTCCAGAGATCACGCTTTGGGTTTTCGTGTTGGGGGGAATCGGCTTAACCCTGGGCATCGCCCTTTTGATGGCGGCCCTGCGCTGGCTGCTCCCGTGGGCCCGACTTTATGAGCTGCGCCAGGGAAAGAACGGTTGGGCCTGGCTGGTTTTGCAGTGGACCTGGGTGATCGTCTGGGGAGCTTGCCTGCCCGCCCTCAGCATGGCGACCGGCGCACTGACCGGGGGAGCCTTTGGCGCTCACAAATTGGTGCAGCGCGAGAATGTCGGCCAGGTGATGGGCGAGCGAATTCTGGGGCCGATCGCTTTCCAGGTGGCCCTGCAACTGCAGAAAGCCAACCCCAAGTGGGGAGACCTGACCAAGCAGCGCCTGGACGCCGAGCGCTTACGCGTGCTGATGGAGGAAGTCTCTCCCGGCATGCTCGACACCGCTCTGCAAAAAGTGGCCCTCTTCAACGACTCGGACAAAAGCGCGGGAGCCACCGAACAGTGGGGTCGACGCTTCGCCCGCCGCAGCATCGAGCGCGCCGCCCAGGCCTACTTTGTCCAGAAAGCTCGCTTTATCGCCGATCTGATTCGCGAACTCAAGGTCCGCAATCAGGAGAAGGCAACCCTGCACCAGGTGGTTTGCTGCGCCAGCCATCTTTACTTCACTCCGGCCTTCGCGCGCTGGACCTTCTGGTGGATTCTGGCCCAGGCGGCCGCGCTCGTCCCTATCATGGGATTGATCTGGCTGACGCCCTGGGGACTTTTTAAATTGTTCTGGTGGTGGCGCCAAAGACGAACCGCTCGCAAGGTCGAAACCCAGACCGATGTCGAGTGAACGCTATGAGTTAGGAGAAGCCCTGGGCAAAGGCGCCATGGGTGAGGTGGTTAAGGCCGTGGATCGCAAACTGGAGCGCGAAGTGGCCATCAAGAGCCTGCGCGAGAAGCATCTCGGCAACGAAGAGTCCAAGGCCCGCTTCCTGCTGGAAGCCAAAGCCACCGGCCAACTGCAGCACCCCAACATTCCCACCGTGCACGAATTGGGGGAAACCGAAGAAGGCCGTCCCTACTTCACCATGTCGGTGGTCCAGGGAGAAAATCTGGGCAGCATCGTGGACCGACTGCGGCAGGGCAACGCCGACTACCACAAGATTTACACCTTTGCCCGGCGCATCCAGATTCTCCAGGCCGTCTGCGACGCCATCCACTATGCCCACAGCCGCGGCTATCTGCATCGCGACTTGAAACCCGACAACATCATGATCGGTCCCTTCGGTGAGGTTCAGGTGATGGACTGGGGTCTGGTGCGGCGTTTTTCCGAAGAGCCCGGGCCCCGTCTGGAAAAAACCACCGTCAAGGGCACCTTTATCGGAACGGCCGCCTACGCCGCCCCGGAACAAATCGCCGGCGAATCGGCCGTCTTGGATGAGCGCACCGACGTTTACGGACTGGGAGCGCTGCTTTACGAAGTGACCACCCTGCATCCGCCCCATACGGGTCGTTCCATGCGGGAGATCATGATGTCGGTGGTCACCAAGTCGCCGCCCAAAGCGGAAACCTATCGCCAGCCGCTGCAGGGGAGAGTGCCGCGCGAACTGAGCCGACTGATCGAGGAGGCCATGGCGCCGCTCCCGGACGAACGGCTGAAATCGGCCATCGAACTCAAGCAACGACTCCAGGGGATTCTCGAGGGGGAAGCGGCGCCGGTCTGCGCCCACACCCGCCTGAAACGTAGCGCCGGCCGACTGCAAAAGTTTCTCGACAACCACAACTCGCCGGCTACGGTGCTGCTGGTCTATCTATGGCTGATCTCGCCGCCGCTTCTACTGGCCGGACTGCTCTACAGCGTATTTAAATAGGAGCGAATGGCGATCACCATGCCCATCACGATCATGGTCGTGTAGGAAAGGTCGCTGAGTCGAGATATCATGGTTTTGCTCGGATAGCGCTTTTCCAGCACGCGCGCGGCGCTGACCATGACGATGCCGATGGCCACCAGCACGGCCGCCAGCCCGCTACTGAAGGCCAGCAAAATCAGCAAACCAAAGGCCAACTTGTTGAGAGCCAGGGCCGTCAGCAACACCGCCAGCGCTTCGGGGCAGGGCACCATTCCGCCGGTAATTCCCAGCGAGATCAGCCCTCCCAGCGTCAACTTGTCGGGCATGTGATGATGGTGGTGGTGGTGATGTCCATCTTCGTCGTCGTGGTGATGATGGATGAAGCTGGGGACCTCGCCACTGATCAAGGTGAGACCCAGCAGAGTCATGAGAAAACCGCTGACCACGCCAATCCAGGGGATCAGAGTGGGCGGCAAATACTTCTGAAAGAAAAACAGGCAGGCCAGACCCAGCAAAATGACGCTGAAAGTATGGGTGACGGTGACCACGATGCCCAGCAGAATGGCCTGGGGCACGGTACCGCGCGAGCCGACCAGATAGGCGCCCACGATGGTTTTGCCGTGACCGGGCGTGAGAGCGTGGACGGCGCCCAGACCGAAAGCCAGCAATAGCGCGGCCCACAGCGTTTTGCCCTGCAGAAGGCCGTCGAGCTCGCCGACGGCGTTGCTCCAGTCCCACTCGCCGACCCAGGCCTGGCCGGCGGGCAGATTTTCCCAACTCAGGGTGGGCAGGTCTCGAGCCTGAAACTGGGCCCCGCCGGGAGCGGCAAGCTGCAGACGATAATGGTGCTTGCCGGCCAGATGCTGCACTCCCGGGTGAACGAGCTTGCTGGGGCCGGGGCTGGATGGCCACTCCCAGACGCGATGCAGCGTGAGTTTCTGAGAGTCGCCTTCGACGCGAAAGGTTCCGGGCGGCGAGGCCTGGCCTTCCAGAACGAACGCGTTGTCCAAAAACTTGGCCTCGGCCACGTGATAAGCCTCGACCTCGGCCTCACTCAGGAGGCCGTCGTGGTCCCGGTCGAGTTCGCCCCATTCGGCGGCGGCGGCCGGACCCTGGAAGAGGATGCTGTAGTCGACCCCGATCTTGGAAGCACCGACCGTGACTTCCGTGCGCGAGTCAGCCGGCAGCCTCCCGGTCTCGTGAGCCCGGGCTGGGGAAAGCAGAAGCAAGAGAAACAGCAGAATTTTCATGGGCGAATGGACAAAGGGCACCGCCTCGCAGCGGTGCCCTTTGTGACAGGTTCCGGTCCGGCCGTTAGTTGGCTGGAGCCAGGTAAGGGAAGGTGGTGATCAACGGCTGGTGGCCGGTCGCCGGGTTGTTGGCATTGGCCGCATAGTTGACGTGGTCGTTGACTGCACCGGTCGCGTCGAGCAACACGATGTAGGTGATGTCGATCACGTCGTCGGTCAGCTTGCGTCCAGCCACCGGCGAGTTGGAGGTATTCAAGGCAAAGGCGTAGGCGCCCTGAGCCGGAGCGATGTTCAACGTGGAATCAACGCGCATCACGTCCGGCAAGAAGGCGGTTACGGCCTGAGCCGGGGTGGTCAGCAGTCCGGCCACGCCAGGCACGTCCATGATAGCCTGAAGCACCGCGGTCGCTTCCGTAAAGACGGGACCGGCTGCCACACCTTCCTGACTGGTCGGGTTGGCCAGAGCGGTGGCAATGAACTGTGGCCCGACGCTGTTGTAGCGGTTCAGGAAAGCGTTGGAAAAGAGCAACGCTTCATTGATACCAGGACGAGCCAGTTGTTCGATCTGCCGGTAAGTTACGGCGGGAGTGTTGGGAGTGTTGTTGTTGGGCTGAAAGTTGTTGTAGGAGGTGAAGGTCGGATCGTCCGAGCCGCAACCGGCGATCAGAGCGGCAGCAGCGAAAAGGGAAATAGCTAAACGTTTCATTTTGTTCTTCCTTTCCTTACTGCAGCGCCGCGAAAGAGTCGGGCACGGAGATGGTTTCCCAGACGTCGAAGACGCCGTTGGTGGTGCCGCCCTTGAGCAGGGTGATGGGAATGCGCACGGCGATGGCGTTGACGTTGTAGCCCTTGGCGAAGTCAATGGCATTGGCGTCGGTGGCTGCGGTCAGCAGGCCATTGCCGCGTCCATCGGTGTTCGGACGGTTCGGACCCGCCTTGCCGACGAGAGCGGCGCGGGTGCGGAAATACGAGTCCACATCGAAGAAGAACGGATCCTCGCGCAGACCGGCAAAAACGGTTAGAGCGCCGTTCGCCGTGGCCACGTTATTGTTTACAGGCGCCGGGATGGCGGTTCCCGCGATAAAGTTGGCGGGCGTCGTCAAGCCACCGTTAACGGTCTCTTTGGTGACTTCCTGTCCGTTGGTAAAGCGGCGGATATTCACGGTGATAGCCTGCTGGCCGTCGGTGGTGGGGGTGCCGAAGTTGAAGTCGAAGGCGATGTCCGGAACACCCGTGACCGCGTCGTTCTGCGTGGCGCGACGAGAGACGAAGAAGCTGTAGATCGCGTTCGTATTGAAGAAATACTGCTGGCGCGGCAGGCTGCGGGGATTGGTGTTCATGATGAAAACCATGTTGTTCGCGTTGTCGGCGACGCTATTGTCCTGCCAGTCCTGGCGGAACACATAGAGATCCGTCAGGTTAAGATTGCGAGCCTTGATATTGGTTTCGCCGTCGTCGTGGTCCGATGCCTTGACCGGAGCGGTGGTGTGGAAGGCCGTGGTGATGACACCGGCGGCCAGGGTGACGCCAGCTAGCTTTGCCAGCTTGGACCCCCCAACAAACTGTTTGAACATATGACATGTCCTCCTAAAGCACGGGGCCCTTTCGTGGCTAAAATTTTCCCTCCTTCCGGTATTGCAGTACCTTAGAAACCAGGAGTACGAGCGCAAATGAATAATCTTCAACGCATGAAACCGGTACGCCAACTGCAAGATTGTGATGATCTCTTTGAAAAACGCCTGGTGGAGGAAGTTGCCCAGAAGGGCTTCAGCGTCGTTCATCAGCCCGGCTCCTGCTACACGGTAGGGCTATGGAAGTCCCACCAGCATCCCGAGCTGATCGTTTTTGGCCTGCCGGCCGAACGCGGCCAGAAGCTGCTCGAACAGGCGGCCGCGCACCTGCCCCTGCAGCTGGGCGAAGAAACCTCGCAGCTCACGGACGAGTACCGCTTGCGCCCCACCGAGGTCAAGGTCGAACATCATCGCGAGTTTCTTAGCTACAACCGCTGGTTCTATCGAGGCGACCATTTTCAGTCGTGGCAGCTGACCTGGCCCGACCCCGACCACCGCTTTCCGGATGACCCCCAACATCCGGAGCGGTTTCGCCAGGTGCAGCCGACGCTCAGCCTTTAAAAGAAGGTCGAGACCGTCATGATGAGACGGTATTTCTCGAGGCCTTCCGAGCCTTGCTGCAGGCTGCGCTCATTGAGCGAGGAGGCAATCGGCAGCTTCACGCCCGCTCCCACGTTGTAATCTCCGACCTGCATGCGGAAGCCGGGCGTCAAATACAGGATGCGTCCGCCCGTTCCCAGTTCGCTGACGCGCGCCGTTTCGTCGCGCGTGATGTGCAGATAGTTCAGCTCCAAGATGCCGTCCACACGGCGCACAAAAGCTTCCTTGTCGGCATACAGCTCGAGCACGCCGGCCAGATTGGCGCGAAACTCATTGCCGAACTTGTCGCCGTTGCTGCGCCGCGTGAAGAAGTCGACCGAGACGTCGGCGGCCACGTTGAAGTTCTCGGTGATGCCACGGGTCATCGACAGTCCCGTGGTAATAGTGGGCGTGCCGAAACCCGGCTGCTGGCCGGAGTCCACTCCCGCTCCCAGATCGATGTTGTAGCGCCCGCTGGGCATGCTGATGCCGGTCAGAAGTCCAAAGTAAGTCTTGTCGGAAGTGCCGAGGTTGACGGCCGTGTCTTCCTCTCCGTTGAGAGACAGACCCTCACCGGGAGCGTAGTTGAAGCCCAGCGTCAGCAGCACTTTACCGTCCCCGAAACCGCGGGTGCTCCCCAGGCCGTCCTGACTCTTGATGGTGTAGGGCACGATGGCGGTGGCCGTCAGATAATCGGTGAGACCGTGGGAGACGCCCATCTGATAGAACTGAAAACTGTCCACGTTATTGGGCTGGAAATCCAGGAACTTTCGAAACGAGGCGATTTCGGCGCGTGTGTAAACGACGGTGCCGCCCGCGGGCAGTGTCAGGGGACTGTTGGTTTCCACCGGAGTTCCCGGCCCTTGACTGGTGCTGGTTCCGCCGTGGTGAGCCCAAGCACCGAGAGTCAAGGCAAAAAAAGACAAGAGGGTAGTAAAACTACGATTCATAGTGACAAATTCTCCTAAAGCGCGCATCCGGTTCTCGATGCAAAGATTGCCTCCTGCAATAAATTGCGAAAGCAAACAATGGCGAACTTTAGGGAAGGCTCAAAACGGCGTGAAGATTGAGGCGGTCGGCATCGGGGTTATTTTGCAGCGGTTCGCGGTAACCGGCCGACAGAACCATGGCCTCGCTGTAGGTGACGGTGGCTTCGCCGGCCGCATCGGTATCGGCCACCTTTTGGTGTTCGTCATAGAGCTTGACGTCGGCCAACCCTTTGCCCCGCAGGACCAGGCGAACTTTCAGATTCTTGCCGTGGAGGGCCACTGGAATCAACTCCATCGTTTGACCAAAGCTCTTGTTCAGGCAAGCCTCCGGCTTGAGGAGAACCTTGCTGTAGTAGATCGACCACTCCGACAGCAGAGCACCGGATACAGCGCGCTTGGACTCGTTCTTCCAGCCCTGCACGGTCTTAGACCAGAAACCGGTGTCCATCTCGACCGCCATCTGGGCGGCTTCTGCTTCTGGAACCAGCACCACATGCTTGCCGTCGCTGGTCTGCGCTACCTTGACCGGGTCGCCCTTGGCGCTAAAAGCCGAGGCCTTCTTGAGATTGGCCCGGTCGTATTCCGAGTCCTCACTGGCGTGTCCGTACCAGAGGGCGGCCTTTTGTCCCTGCGGCTTCAGCCAGAAATCGTGAGCCAGAGCCATTTGCCCGAGAGCGAGCACCAGGAAAATCTTGCGTAACATCCGGGCATGTTGCCAAAATTTGCAGCTGCTGTCAAATGCAAATCCAGGTATCTTTAAGGGCGATGTCCTAGATTAGACCCTGTGATTCTATCTCCATCGCAAGGCCATAGCGCGCGCGAAGGGATGGGGCCGCTCAAGACAACTGGCCGGGGGATAGGTGTGGCCGTGTTGGATTCGGGCATTTCCCCTCATCCCGACCTGGACGATCGTCTGGTTTGCGCCGTTTCGACCGTGCCCAATTCTCCGGGCACCGGCGACTTTTTGGGCCATGGCACCCATGTGGCCAGCCTGGCCCTGGGGAATGGCGCGGCTTCTCGCGGAGAATATTGCGGGGTAGCTCCAGAAGCCAATCTGATCAGCGTGCGCGTGACCTCCGGCGAAGAAACCCAGATGACCCCCGAAGAGCGCTACGGCGCGGTCGTGCAAGGACTGCGCTGGGCCATCGAAAACCGCCAGCGCTACAACATTCGCGTGGTCAATCTGTCCATGGGCTACCCTCTGGCACAGTCCAAAGACCACCTGTTCGATCCGCTGGGCAAGGCCATCAGCGAAGCCGCCCGGGCCGGCCTGGTGCTGGTGGTGGCGGCCGGCAACGAAGGCGACCGGCCGGGGACGCTGTGCAAGACGCCCGCCACCCATCCGGACGTGATCACCGTAGGCTCCAGCGACGGAGACCAGGTGGCCAAGTTCTCCAGCCGAGGTCCCGGCCCGGGCAAAGGAATGCCGGACTTGCTGGCTCCCGGCATCAATTTGATGGGGGCCAACGTAGCCTTTTCTCTGGCCGAATCGCGCAACGACCGCGCCCTGGAGCGCGCCCAGATCGTCAAAACGCAGTATCAGGGGGCCGAACGCGACCATCTCTTGGCCGAACTGGACCCCAAACCGACCGCCTGCTTCATGCCCAACGGCCATTCCGGCTACCTGGCCATGCAGGGAACGTCGATGTCGGCGCCGCTGGTGGCCGGAGTGGTGGCCTGCATGCTGGAGGCCAACCCTTTCCTGAGCCCCCAGGAAGTCAAAGACATTTTGAAAGGCACCGCCCGCAAACTGAAAGGCTGGGACGAGTATGCCCAGGGCGCCGGCGTGATGGACGCCGACGCGGCTATTCAGGAAGCGGCTCGGCGGGCTCCTCAGCGGCCAACGGCCTGGGCTTAGGGGCCAGAAAATAGGCCGGCCAGAGCAGGGCGCAAGAGAAAAGGCTGGCCGCTCCGGCCGCCTGCAGGAAGAAATTCATCTGGTGGGCCTGCAGGGCAATTCCCAGTCGATGGGCCACCCAGGCACACACGGCCCGGTCCACCAGCGATTCGGCCGACAGCATACTGGCGCGATAGTTGGAGTCGGGAATGTGCTCGTTCATCACCTGACGCTGCACGGGATATGACAATCCGGTGATCACCGAGAAGCAGTTCAGGCAAACGAGAGTGCCCACCCAGTCCGAGTAGGTCAGGGCCCAGCAACAAGTGCCCATCCCCAGAGTCAGCCAGAAAACGGCGTGAAAGTCGCTGACCCAGCGACGCAGGGCCGTCGGAAAGGCGGCACCGACGGCCTCAAACAAGGTGTTCATGGCCAGGATGCGGCCGAACTGGTCGACCCGGAAGCCCTGGGCATCCAGGATCGGATTGAACAAATTCACCTGCACGATGCGAGTGAGGGTAAAGAGGGCGACGCCCTGCAGCATCACCACCAACATGCGCGGATGGGAGGTCAAAATCGCCACCACCCGGCTCAGGCGAGGCGGCTCTTTGGCCGCTTTCACCTTGCGCTCCCCCACCCGCGCGGGAAAGCGGAAGGCGATATAGGTCGAGAGCACGGCGGAGGCCGCGCTGACCCAGTAGGGTAGCGTAGGGTCCATACGGGTCAGCGGGTCGGTCAGTGCAAACCCGAAGACCTTGACGGCCAGCGACCAGGATCGCCCGCGACCCTCGGTTTCCTTGTAGAGGTCGGCGTGACCCAACTCTTCCAACTTGTTGTAGACATAGGCGCTGGCCGCTCCGGAGATGAGCGAGCGACTGAGCGAGAGCATCAACCAGTGGGCGGCAAAGCCCGCGTAGGTCGGCCAGAAAATCGGAATCAGGTGGGTCAGAATGTGCAGAGCCGCGCCCACCCGCATACAGTTGCGGTGGCCCAGCCAGTCGGCCAGAAAGCCAGTGGGCAGTTCCAGCAGACAAAAACTGACATAATACAGACTCTGGATGTTGAGGATCTGCTCTTCACTGAGTCCGTTGCGCTTCTGGAACTCATAGAAGATGGGCAGCCAGAGCATCATGGTGACGGTGATCTGGAAAGCGTAGAAAAGCCAGATCAGGCGCCGGGCCTGGGCATCCGTGGACCGAGTCATTTACTTACTATAGGGACGCAACTGCAAAATGACGATGCCTTCGTCATCAAACAACCACTCGATGTCGACCGGGTCACTGAAGGTGTAGTTCGGCGAGAAATGCGACTGCAGCAGACGCCCCGCGAAGGCCAGCTTCTGCAGCAACTCTTTGTCATCGGCGGCCAGGTCTTCGCCGGCGCTGCCCAGCGAAAGGGTGCGACCGCCGCCTTCCACCGTATTGTAGACATACTGCAGCGGCAGTTCGACGCCGCGCACCACGCTGTCCACCGAATGGGTGGAGACGTTGACGTAGACATTACGGAAATCGCTGGCGTTGAGCGGATTGGTCGTAACCAGCACGCCGCCCATACGAGCAGGCATTTCTTCCTGAATGATGACGCCCATCCAACAGTCGTCCAACGAAATGCCGACTTCCTGACGCAACCGCACGGAGCGCGGGCTGACCAGCGAAGCCCACACTTCCTTGATGGAGGTAAAGATGTTCTCCGCCGTGGTCTGATGATTGAGCGATTCGTAGATGCCGGCAGCCGAGAAGTTCTCCAGGTCTTCGGCATTGGACGAACTGCGCACCACGAAGCTGGAAACACCGGCCAGCGTGTTGGCCACCATCGAGTCGATGGACTCACGCATGGCGTCGTTCATACGCAGGGAGCGCATCATGTTCATGAGCGTCAGACAGAGCGGCTCGATTTCGCGAGCGTTGAGCTCCAGGGCCATTTTGAGCTTGCCCAGCATCTGCTGAATCTTGGGCGACGTTTCCAAGAACTCCTGATTCAGAGCGAAAGGCAAAGCGATGCCCCGAGGCACGCGAATGGTCTGACGCAGGAACTCGATAGCCCGGCGATTGAGCAGCTGGGCGTCGGCCGCCTCGGACTCGCTCAACCCGAGATATTTACCGATGTAGGGCAAGAGATTGGCGCGGGGTGGGCGGCGGATCTTATAAAACCCCAGCAAACGCTCGGAGCCGTGCTCCAGCAGATGGGTTAATTCCCCGAGATGGGCGGCTTTGGTGCCGTAGCGGAAACGGTCGGTGAGACGCAGATGAGAAAGCTCGGTGATGGGGACGTTCTGGGTTTCCGGCTCTTCCAGCACGATGCGCTGGATGACCCAGGCGGGCCGCACCAGTTCGGTCGCCGGCGGCTGATCCACCGGCTCCAGGTAAAGGGTAGAGGCGTCGGTTTCGACCCGATACTCCACCCAGCCATCCAGCAGATCGAATTGCACCAGCTTGTCATAGACCCCCAGCTGCACGCTGTTGGGAATCTGCCAGCCGTGAGCCAGCACGTTGGTGTGGGAAAGGGGGGTGGTGTGATTGGTGTTGATGATGCCCGACAGGCGAGGGATGTCGTCCGGAACCCGTTCCATGACGATGATGTCGTACCATTCCAGCGAGGCACGCTGGGCTCGGTATTCCCGCTCGTTGGCGAAGTAGCGGATACGGCCGCGCACCTTTCCGGCGTTGAGAGCGATAAAATCGGAAGCGGCGTGCAGCTCGTGGGAAAAGATGCGCGGCAGCACGTCCTTGCTGTAACTCTGGGCAATGGCTTCCTGACCGTGGTTGGCCGGCTTGAAAAGAAAGGGCAAGACCGGATCGAGGTTGGAGCGCACGGCCTGGTAAAAGTCCAGCACCATCTCGGCGTCCATTAAGTCGAGTTCGACCGTTTCCAGCGTGAAGAAGCGCTCGCCCTTGCGATGCAGGGCAATGGTGCCTAAATAATAGGCGCGGTCGGTGGCACCGTAGACACTCTGGTTGAATTCGTCGATGCGCTTGTCCAACTCTTCGCGGGGCGTTTCCAGGATGGCTTCGGCAATATAATCCGAATGGAACTGATAGCGGGCGTGGTTGATGAAGTGGATTTTGCGCGAGGCCCGTTCCACCACCACTTTGACAAACGGATAGCCGGCCAGGTTGCCGGACAACTGGCGAAAGGCCTCCAAAGTAAGGCGCTTATTGACGATGGCGTTGGGTAGCAGCTCGTGCTCTTGGCTCTCCATGGCCCTGAGACTTTGTGCCTAGGAGTCGGCAAGCCTGCTTGCCCCAACCCGATTTGCGAAGATCCGCTCCCCGTGACTCTGGTAGGCACAAAGACGGGGGATGCCGAACCGGTGGCGCCTGATGAGCACCACCGAAGATTCCTGGCAAACGCGCCTGGCGCCCGCCGACGTTCCGGCCACTCTGGCTCCGCCGCTGGCCACCACCTACCGCGTGCCGGCCAGCCAGATATCCGAGACCTTCCGCTATTGGCGCAGCCGACTGTTGTGGAGCACCTACGTGGGCTACGCGGTTTTCTACATCCTGCGCAACCCTTTGCAGATCGCGCTGCCGATCATGGGTCCGGCCCTGGGCATCAACAACGCCGTGTTCGGCGTCTTTTTTACCATCAACGGGCTGGCCTACGGCCTGGCCAAGTTCCTCTCGGGCGTGGCCGCCGACCGCTACAATCCGAGGGTGCTGCTGGTGGCCGGATTGGGCATCTCGGTGGTCACCAACTTGCTGCTGGGTTTCAGCACCAGCATGATGGTGCTGGGCACGCTCTTCGTCATCAATGGACTGGCCCAAGGATTTGGATTTCCCCCCTGCGCCCGTGTGCTCTCCTACTGGTTCGCTCCCCCGGAACGCGGACGCTATTGGGGCATCTTCAATACCTCTCATCAACTGGGCCAGATGATCGTCAACGTGGGAGGCGCCGTGCTGGCCACCGCCCTGGGTTGGCAATACGCCTTCTGGGTGCCCGCGGCCATCGGTTTCCTGTGTTGCTTGATGCTCTGGAACCGGGTCCGGGACACGCCCGCCTCGCTGGGCCTGCCTTCGGTGGAAGAATACCACTTCGTGCAGGAGGGCGGCGCCCTTCCGCAAGGGGAAGAAGCGGGTCCCATCGGCTATGATGTTCGCGAGGCTCAGGGCCTGGGCGCTGTCCAGGAGGAGAGCGGCGAATCCACCGCCGACGTCGTGCGCCGGCGCGTCTGGCGCAACCCCGCCGTCTGGACCGTCTGTGTCGGCAATTTCTTCGTTTACGTCGTGCGCGGCAGCTTCTTATCCTGGGGCCCGGCCTATCTGACGGCCGTCAAACATGTCTCGCTGGTAACCGCCGGCGGCCTCACCCTCGGCTTCGAACTGGCCGGCCTGGCCGGTTGTCTCGTCTCCGGCTGGGTGACCGACCGCTTCCTGGGCGGGCGACGCGGCCCGGCTTGCGTCATCTGGATGGCGATGTGTTCGGCCTTTGTCTTCGCCTTCTGGAAAAGCACCTCGACCAATCCAGCCGTCTACGGCTCCTTGCTGGCCGGCATCGGCTTTTCCGTCTACGGGCCGCAGTTTCTGGTGGGCGTGATGGTGGCCGACCTGGCCACCAAACGGGCGGCCGGGACGGCCGTGGGACTGTCGGGAATCTTCGGCTATGCCAGCCCCCTGTTGACCGGCGCACTGATCGGCTACCTGAGCAACGCCTACGGCTGGGACGCAGCTATGCAGATGATCCTGGCCGGCTCGGTGCTGTCCTGCATCCCCTTTCTGCTGACCTGGAACGCGAAGGCGCCGGAAGAATGATTCCGGCAACGCTGGACGCGGCCGCGCGCAAGGTCTGGGAAGCGGCCGCCCAAGGCCAGGGAATTACCTTGTATCCGTGGTTGGAAAGCCTGCTCAAAGACGCCCAGGTGCCGGAAGTGGAGTGGGTTCCGAGCCTGGAAATCGGCTCAGCCATCTATTGCCTGCACGGTCGCTTTGCCGAAGGCGAACGACTGGCTCGACGAGCGGTGGCGCGCAGCGTCAAAGGGGGCCGCAACCATCCGCTCTATTTGAGGGCCCTGCTGGCCCTGGCCCGCGCCTACCACTGTCAGGGCCGCACCGAGGAAGTGGAAGAACTGTGGCGCGAGGTGGGAACCCATTGGAACCCGCGTCTGGGTCCCTGGGGTCCGGTCCACGCCCAACTGTTCCAGGGAGAAGAACTGCCGGGCAAACCTGTGCCCGTGGGGCCGGACTGGCTGGCCGACGAAGTAAGTCTGGCGCGGCCGGATCCCTTTCCGCTCTGGCAAGGCAACCTGCTGTGGTGCCAGGGGCCGGTGCAGGAACTGCCGCTCTGGCAACCCGTCCCCTACCCCACTCCGCTGGACCACCTGGCCAGTTGGCCGCGATTGCGCGGAGTGCCGCGCGAGCCCTTGCTGCAAAACGTCAAGCAATGGCGCCAAAGCCAGCTGAGCGCTCGCTGGTTGGGCAACGTGGGCGATGCCAAATACGCTTTCTCTCTGGAGCTGGAGATCCAGTGCCCCGGCCGAGAGGTTCACTGGGTCAGCGTCGAGGTGGCCGGCAGTGGTTATGAGGTCTTTCAAGCCGGCCAGCGCAACATCAACCTGCTGATTTTAGAGAAGACTCAGCCGGTGGAACTGCCGACCCGGCCGCAGGCGGCCTGGCGGGTGCTTTTCCGGGGTTCCTCCAATCCCGTGCAGCGCGGAACGAGAGCCCTGGTGAGGGTGGGCTTTGCCCAGGGCCCACCCATTCAGGCCCGCATCCAGGTCTGAAATTCCTTTCGCCCTCAAGGGAATCGGCCCGTAGCGAACAACCTTACCCCATGGGCTCTGTCGCACCCTGGTGGATTTTGACCTTCGTGGCCGTCGGAGTGGGAATGCGCACCGGCTTCCCTCCCCCTGATGCCGCCGTAGTCTACTCCGGGGGCTTGTGCCTGCTGGCCGAACTGACCGCCGTGAGGCTGCCCTCGGCGGGATTTTTCTCCACCGGCTTCGCGGTGGCACTGGCTCTGGCCAGCAACGACCCTGGGCATCAATCCTGGGCGATGGCCATTTTCTGCCTGGCCATGATCCTCCGCCATCTGGGTCGTGGGGCCAAACCTCGCGAGACGCTGGCCGACTGGACGCCGGGCGCCTGCGCACTGGCGGCCTTGCAGATTCTGGTCAGCTGGCAGGCCCGCTGTCTGGCCGGTATTGTGGTCTACTACTTGCTGGCGGAGCTGTGCCAACCGTTCCTGCTGCACGGCAAGGACCATCTGCGCAGCTCCGGTTACCACGCCACCCGGGAATGGACCACGCTCTATCGCTGGGCCGTTCTGTTCCTGGCTCCCGTGCTGGTCTGTCTGCACATGGTTTCGCCGGTCTACATTCTGTTGGGAGTTCCGATCCTGGCGGGGGTGCAGCGCGCCGCCTACAGCGCCTGGGTGCGCTTTCAGGAGCTCGACAACTTACAGCTGCAACGCAAAGAAGCCGAAGCCAAGCTCAAGCTGGCCGAAGCCGAAAACGAGCTGAACCGCACCACTCACCATCTGCGCCTGCGCGAATTCAGCGAGAAGATGCTGCTGGAGCTCACCCGCGCTCTCTCGCTGTCCCAGGATGTAGCCAATACGGCCCAGGTGTCGCTGGAGATGATCGGCCGTAACGTTCGATACCGTCAGCTGGTTCTTTACGTCACCGAAAACAATCGTCTGCGACCGCTTTTCTGGATGGGAGAAGCGGCCCAGCCGCAACTGCCGGCGGCGGTCGAGCAGGCCGCTCTGGCGGGCGCCTACGTGCCCGGCACGCTGAGCTTGTGGCCTTTGGAAGGCGAGGGGGCTTTGACGGTGGATACCGAGGGCCACCCGCCGCTCGGTTCTGAGCAAATTTATCTGGTCGGCGTGGTCGCCAGCCAGACGGCTCTGGGCCTGCAGTCGGCCCGGCGCTTCCGCGAGCAGCAGCAGGCGCAAGCCGGCGTGATGCAGGCTTCCAAAATGGCGGCCGTAGGCCAGTTGGCGGCTGGCGTCGCCCACGAGCTCAACACCCCGCTGGGAGCCGTGCAGCTGCAGCTGGAGCTGACCCAGATGCAGCCCAACTTGACTCCGATGGCCAACAAAGCGCTGGAAGTGGCCGGCAAAGCGGTCGAGCACGCCCAGAAAATTATCAGTCGCCTGCTCTACTACAGCCGGGAGGGGGCCTCGGAACGGCAGGTCTTCGATCTCGGTCAGATCGTGGCCGACACCATGCAATTGCTTTCTCACCAGCTGCAGATCGACGGCGTCAAAGTGGAGGTGCAGGCCAATCCGGGTTGCAGCGCTTCCCTCAACGCCAACGAGATCCAGCAGGTGCTGACCAACCTGATCCTCAACGCCAAGGACTCGTGCCTGGAGAAGGACGCCAAGGGCAAACGCATCCTGGTGCGCACCGTCACCAACGGCAAGGAGTCCGGCATCGAAGTCTACGACCAGGGGGCCGGCATTCCCGACGCTATCCGCGAGCGCATCTTCGAGCCGTTTTTTACCAGCAAGCCGGTCGGCAAAGGCGTAGGCCTGGGACTGTCGGTCAGTATGGAACTGGTCCAGCAGCACCAGGGCCGGCTCACGGCCACACGCACCGACGACCCCTGGTCCACCGTCTTTCGCATCATCCTCCCCGCAGCTCGGTAGCGCTGTACCGGGTCGCTCGGTATCAAGCTGCCTGCAGCCCGAGGCGGTCGCCCTCTAAGCTGAAAAGTGGAGGGTTGGTCCATTGATGACACAGAGCACGGGCAGTCGAGGCCGGGAGGGACGTCGCTACGACGTGTTGCTGATTGGCAGCGGTCTGGCTTCCCTGACGGCCGCCGCTCTGCTGGCCGAATCCGGGCGTAAAGTCTGCCTTCTCGAAGCCTGCGAAGTGGCCGGTGGATCCGTGGACTCCCTGCCCATGGGCGTCTCCGTGTGGGGCTGCGCTCCCGGAGAGAAATTCCACAGCTTCCTGAAAAAACTCGATCTACAGGACGAGATCTTGTTTGATCCTCTCGAGAGCGACGGCTATGATCACGTCATCCTGCCCGACCGTCGGCGCGTCAAGATTCCCTACGGGTTTGACCAACTGGCGGACAACATCGAAGCCGCCTATCCGGGCCAGGGTCCGGCAGTCCGGCGTTTTACCGCCATCCTGGACCGTCTGACGCGAGAGGTTGCGCAACTGCCCCACAAGATGGGATGGTGGCAGGCCCTCACCCAGGGTTACAAGTTCACCACCCTGCTGCGCTACCATCGCGCCACTCTGCAGCAAGTCCTGGATGAATGCAGGGTGAGTCCGGAAGCTCAGGCGGTGCTGGTGGCCAACTCCGGCAACTACATGGGCTCCCCCGATGAACTTTCCATTCTGGCCTACAACGGTCTGTTCTCAGGCTACAACCGGGGCGCTTACTATCCGCGCAAGCCGTTTCGGCACATGACGGACCGACTGGTGGAATTCATCACCTCGCGAGCCGGCTGCCACATCTACTACCACTCGGAAGTCACCCAGGTGCAGACCTCCGGTGAATACGTGGACCAGGTGGTGACTCGGGATGGTCGGCGATTCACGGCGCCGACCCTCATTTGCAACGGCGACCCGCGTAAAATGATGGAGACCATCGGGCGTCATAAATTTCCCTACTCCTATCTCCAGCCTCTCCAGGACGACTGTTCGCTAACGGCCGTGACTTGCTACCTGGGGATCGGAGGAATCGACCTGCGCGACTATGGCTTCGGGCGCCACAACACCTGGCACCTGGAACAATGGGACATGAACAGGACCTGGGATGAGGCGATGGGAGGCGACTGGAGCCGACCCTGGATGTATATGGCCACACCGACCCTGCAAACCGACGAGCCCGGCACGCAAATGCTGGAGCTTGCCACGGCCGCCAACTACGACTTCTTCTATGGATTGAAGCAACTGAACGCGGGAGACTACCGGCGTAAAAAGATGGAGGTGGAGAACCGCTTGATCGACCTGGTGGAAGCCCATTACGTGCCGAATTTACGCAAACACATCAAGCTGCATTTGACCGGCTCCCCCTCCACCCGGGAAGCCCGTGGTCCCGCCTATGGGCGGCTCAAGTCCCGCACCCCCTGGCAGAATTTCTTCTGGTGCAGCGCCACCAACGGCTACCCCGGCGTCAACGGTACCGTGGGAACGGGTATGCAACTTTACATGGAACTGACCGGAGACCACTTTTGGAACCCCGCCCAGGCGCCCGAGTCCAACTCTCTCGCCGGTTCACTCCGACAGATCTCGCTGTCCACCGCCTGATGATGAAAAGAATCCTGGTCGCCGCGGCCTTGTCCGCCTGTGCCTGGGCCCGGCCCCTGGACGCCCGCCTGACTGGCTACTCGGGCGCCGAGCTGGGTGGAAATCGGAGAGGCCGGCCATCTTCCTCAGGTCGAACAGTGGGATCAGTACAGCGCGGCGCTGTTGAGTTTTTTGAAGAAGTATTGAAATACGACCCTCCGGGTACAAAAGCCGCCTGCCCCAACCGGGACCTTGGCCCTACTCTGAGGACATGAAGAAACTTATCGTCGCCGCTGTCCTGGGCCTGTGTGGCTCAGCCTGGAGCCAACCCGTCGAGGTCGTCCCCGCTCCCGGTACCTCCACGCAGGAGGAGCGTCCCTACATCCAGGTGAGCTGGCCCAAAGGGCAACTGGCCACCGAAAACGTTCATCTTTACATGAACGGCAAGGACGTCACCTACTCCGCGCTGCGCTCGGACGACTACGTCAGCTTCCGACCCTGGGCCGCCGAAAAGGGTCCCGTCGACATGAAGTTTGTGGCCCTCGACGCGCAAGGACGGCCCCTGGAGAAGTCCTGGCAGTTCGAAGTGAAGCCGCAGGCCTGGGTGCACGACATCAGCCATACCGGCGCCAAGGATCTTTTCGAGGGCGACCTGCTGCGGGTGGCTTTCCAGTCCACTGCCAAGGGCAAGGCCAGCTTCCAAGTGGGAGACTGGCCGTCCGTGACCATGCGCGAAAGCGAACCCGGCTACTACGTCGGCGAATACCGCGTCAAGCCGACCGACTCAGCGATCGGCAAGCCGCTCAAAGTGCATTATCAGCTGGGAGACCACAAAGAAACCGTGCAGGCCCAGGAGCCGGTGCGCATCTTCGGCGGACTCTACCGAGTGCGCGTCGAGTCCCCGCTCGACGGTGCTCAGGTCGAGCAAAACTTCCACCTGGCCGGACACGCGCGTCCTGGTTCGCGCGTGTGGGTTCTGCCGCGCCTCGGCTTTGACACCAACAGCGCTTCCACCACCACCGCCGGGGGCGCACAGCTTGGCGCTATTCCCGCCGAGACGGACGCGGACGGCAACTACTTTGTCGACTATGGAGTGCCGGTGCTGCTGCCCGGTATGAAGGTCGTCTTCTCGGTCTACTCCATCGACCAGGACGGCAATCGCTCGGCCGCCACCGTAGTCAGCTACAACTTCAAATAGGACTTTCGTCCGCGAAGGGCCCGGCTCGGGTCGCTAGAAAGCCAGCACCATGATGAAGAAACTCTTCCTGGTCTGGTTTTCTAGCGTTTCGCTGGCCTTGGCTCAGCCTCTTACACTGCCGGCGACTTCCGTCGGCCTGGATTCTCCCGAGGGTCAGAAAATCTGGCAAAGCAGTCAGGAGAAGGCCGATTACTGGCCCTTGATCATCCACTACGAAACCCAGCAGGGCCCGGCCGAGTGCGGACCGGCCAGCAGCGTCATGGTGCTCAATTCGCTGGGACTGGAAGCTCCGGCCAATACCATTCATCCGCCTTTTCACCAGTTCACCCAGACCAACTTCTTCTCACCGGCCGTGGAAAAGGTGTTGCCGCGCGACACGCTGTTGCATCAGGGAGCGACCCTGGACGAACTGGGCGGCATGCTCTCGGCCTGGAACTTGAAGGTCAGCACCCATCATGCCGCTGACTCCAATTTGGAAGACTTCCGCAAGCAGGCGCGTGCCGCTCTGGCTTCCGGGAAAGAGTATGTGATCATCAATTTCCATCGTGATCCGCTCGACCAGAAAGGCGGAGCCCACTTTTCGCCGCTGGCCGCCTACGACGCCGCCAGCGACCGCTTCTTGATGTTGGACGTCGCCCGCTTCCGCTATCCCCCCTTCTGGATTACGGCCGATTCTTTGTTCCGGTCCATGAATACTACCGACAGCGTGAGCAAAAAAACCCGGGGTTATCTCCTTATTTCGAAATAAAAACGGCCGACAAAGATCTTCGTGGATCGGGATCTTTTCACCCGGGGGGTCATGGAGCTGGAATCCGGCCGGACCGCCGAGGGAACGCTCAACCTGCTGAGTTGTCCCAATTTTCATCGACTCATCGGAGTCGCTTTGGATTGGGATCTCCAGCCGGAAAGTCGGGAAATACTGCGCCGAGTAGAACGGGAGTGGCAAAACCCTCCTGAGCATCCCCCTCTGAGCGGGGATCCGGTGGGCGGTTCCCTGGCTTTGTTCCGGTGCGGCAAGCGGTTTCTCGAGGGCAATCCAGGCCAGGCACTGGCCGAAGCCAGCCGTGCCTGGACCTGCCATCCCACCTACCGCGCCGCGGTCGTCTGCGCCAATCTGCTGGCCCACCTGGATTTACATCAGGAAGCACTGGAGATGTGGGAGCAGGCTTTACGGCTGCCCGATGCCGACGCCTACGGGTGGGGAGAACGCGGCGAATTCCGACTGCGCCTGGGCGACGCCCGAGGCGCTCTGGAAGACCTGAATCGAGCCGTGGAGATGGCCCCCGATTCTCACCGACTGCACGCTGTGCGTTCGCGCATTCACGAGTGCCTGGGCCTGCACGGTCTGGCCCGCAAAGATGAATTTCAGGCGCTGCGACTGCGCCCCGAAGAACAGCCACTGCGAGAGCGCTCAGGGCGAAAAACAAAAAGTCCACCGCGCTTTGGCGCGATGGACGCTGTTCTGGTGCTGGCTTTGATTTTCACCGCCTGCGGAATGTTGCGAGTGATTTTTCTGATCCTCCGAGAAGCCAGCCAGGGGACTTGAATCCTAGCTAGCGCCCGAGAAGACGGCCATGAGCAGGCCGTAGGGAGCGGTCGCTCCGGCGACTCCCATGGCCACATTGCCGGCCAGCGTGCCGCCGCCCGAAGCGCCCAGGATGGCGCCGCCGATCGCGCCCAACAGAGCACCGCTCTTGATGCGCTGTCCAGGCAGAACGGATGCCAGGGAGGCTCCTGCCGAAGCGCCCACGATGGCACCGGCGACTCCGCTGATGGCGGGTCCGACATAGGGGATAGCGTGGGCCACGCTGCCGGCATAACCGAGTCCACCACAGGCGGCGGCTACGGCTCCAAACTTCAAATTATTGACGATCTCTCGGCTGCCCAGATGGTGGTCCTGGGGCGGCTGATTCTCCGGCTGCTGCGGGGGCACCGGGGGCTTCTGATTGCGCACGAGCGGGCGCTGCATTTGAGGGAAAGAGGTAACTTGCATGAGGATGGGCACTCTCCAGTATGTTTTTATATGTGAGCCCAATCTATCCTGAGCTCCCCAGGGAGGGATTGCCGGCTCGTTACCTTTCTACTATTCAGGGCCCTCGGGTGCCGCCGAAGATCTTAGCAAGTGAGTACGGTAAGCCAGTCCCCCTCCAGCGAGCTCGGGATTGGGCCACGACATGCGTAGCGCTTAACTGGCTTGGGAGTGTGGGGCTGGAGGGGGATCGTCGGCGCAGCCAAAAGCTGACATCATGAAGAAACTTTTGATGTTGGTTGGAGACTTCGTGGAAGACTACGAAGTCATGGTTCCCTACCAGGCGTTGACGATGCTTGGCTACGCGGTGGACACCGTCTGCCCGGGCAAGGCCCCCGGGCAAATGGTGCGCACCGCCATTCACGACTTTGAGGGCGATCAGACTTATTCGGAGAAGCCGGGCCATCTTTTCCAGGTGAACGCCGATTTTGACGGCATCCAGCTTGAAGACTATGTCGGTCTGGTGATCCCCGGCGGCCGCGCCCCGGAGTATCTCCGTCTGAATCCTACCGTTCTGGATATCGCGCGCTTCTTTCACCAGCAGGACCGGCCCATTGCGGCCATCTGCCACGGCGTGCAGATTCTAAGCGCCGCCGGAGTGCTGAGCGGCAAATCCTGCACCGGTTATCCCGCCTGCGGTCCTGAAGTCACGCTGGCCGGCGGAACCTACGTCAGCATCGCCGTGGACGCGGTCCACACCGACGGCAAACTGGTCACCGCCCCCGCCTGGCCCGCCCACCCCGCCTGGCTCCGCGAATTCGTGCGCATCCTGGGAGCCCAGATCTCGCTCTAGCCCTCGAATCCGTCCGAGGGGAAAGGGGGCAAGATGGAGAGCTGGAGAGAGCTGAGCTTTGAGTGAAAAAAAGGGTTGCAACAAGCAGAAACCTGAGCCCATAAATCAACGAGAAAAAGGCCAGGCCTTGCCGTCAAGCTCTCTCCTGCTTTCCACGCTCCCCTCCTCCCCCTTCGGACACGGCCTCCGCGGCCATGAAACGAACGCCAGAACGAACTTATTGTTAATCTCACACCAACCCCTTGACACCCCTTGGACGGGTGTTATATGGTGCGGACCTCGAAGGCAGTAACGACGCCGGCGAGGCACCGGAACGCAGTATTCCGGCGCGCTGATGAGCGATAGAATCAGGGGTAGTATCCAGACCGAGGATATGGGAGAGTTTCAGCTCCGAAAAACTGAGACAAGGCTCGACGCAAGACGGGTGCCCGTGAGGGCGCAGGGCGGTCAGGCGCAGGTTGAAAGACCGGCGATAGGCCAACCAATCGCAAGAACCCGAGATGCTTGCGGAACGTCGAGGACCCGGGATGGAAGGTAGGCGTCCGGGAGGTACTGGCAGACCACATTGTCAGAGCAGTGGCATGTAGGCAACTACATCTTCAGGCCACGTGCGCGGAGCAGCATCGAATTTGCTCCTGGGCCTAGATTGGTCCTGAGAACCGCGAGGTTGAAAGCTCGCCGGTCGAGGAATCGGGAAACGCACCCGAGGAAAGACCGGAGACACTCAGATGAAAAGGCGCGAGGACTCGCCGAGACGAGACCTTGTAGAGACCAAATTAGGAGCCTGGTTCGGGTAGGGAGACCAGGGGACACTGTCTTGTCCCAAAGACAGAGGTAGTATCCAGACTTTAGCGATACCAGTCGGGCGACATCGGCGTAAGTGATCGAAAGCAGTGTCGCGAGGCTCACGTCATCGTAGCGGACCGCGAGGTTCAAATGACGCGACGGGAATCGGATGAAAATTCCGAGGAAAGGCGCGCCAAACCGCTACGACCAGAAGGAACTTCGGCAACGAAGCATTCCGATGGACGTGGGAGCCTGGCCAGGGGACTGGAGGCCAGGGGGTGCTGATTCAACCCGAACGGATCAGGGGTAGCTTGCGGAGGTCGCTTCTAGCGAACTCCACCCGAGCAAGTCGCTGAGCTTTGGCAGCGTGAGTCACGGATGGACGTCAAAGAGAGGCCGAAGCCGGCTTCAGGGACCGCGAGGTGGAAAATCTCGCCGCGGTAAAAAGCGGTGTAGAACCTGAAGATTGAGCAACGGGAGTCCGGTAATGTGTGGATGGATACCGGACAGAAAAAGCCACTTGAGAAATCAGGTGGCTTTTTTCGTTTCCCGGTGTAAATAGCTGTTGAGCTCGTTGGCGAAGCGTTGAGCGTCCTTCTTGGTGTAGGGAGGCGGCCCGCCGCCGGTGATCATGTCGGCCCCGCGCAGATCGGCCATCAGATCGCGTAACGCCAGTCGCTCCCGCACGTTCTGTTCATTGTAGAGAGAACCGCGAGGATCGAGCGCGACCGCCCCCTTCGTCACAACTCGGCTGGCCAGTGGAATATCGGCGGTCACCACCAGATCGCCCGGACCCGCGCGCTCCACGATCCAGTGGTCGGCCACGTCCGCCCCGGCCTCCACAAGAACCGACGAGAGATACGGGCTATCCGGGACCTTCAGGGGCTTATTGGCCACCAGCACCAGAGAGACGCCCGTCCTCTGGGCGGCTCGAAAAAGCAGGTCGCGCGCATTGGCGGGCAAGGCGTCCCCATCGGCCCAAATCGTCATGGGGCCGACCTTTCCGCGAAAAAGCTTGGACTCCCAGCGTCTGTAACAAAAAAGTTAACAAAAACTCTATCGAAAGCCTTGCAACACCCTCGACGCTCGCGGCCAAAAGGGCATAACCGTGCGGATGGACCCACCCAAAGCGCACCATGCAACATGTTACAAAAGTACTGTACACTCCGCCCGCTCATACTAGTACGATACTAGTATGGACGGGTCTACGGCGCGCATTTTGGTGGTTGATGACGCCCCGGAGGTACGCTTGCTGGTTCGCGGCGTGCTCGAGAGCGAGAGCTTTACCGTAGACACGGTGGAGACAGCGGCGGCAGCGGTGCAGAGCCTGAAGCGGACTCCGCCCGATCTGATGCTCCTGGATTTGGACCTGCCCGACCGGCAGGGGTCGGACCTTTGCCGCGAGCTACGGAGAGAAGGCCTGGATCTACCCATCGTCATGCTCACCAGTCACAACCTGGGCCACGAACGCGCGGCCGGACTGAACTGCGGAGCCGACGACTACGTGGGCAAGCCCTTTTTACCCGAGGAACTGCTGGCCCGGGTACGCGCCCAGTTACGCCGCGAGGAGCGCTTCGAACTGAGAGCGGAACAGTTGTTGAGGGACCGCTGGGACCGCATTCACGGCGGTCTGAAGCTGGTGCAGCGCAGTCAGCAGCCGTTTTTTAGCGCCAAGCCCTTCGAACACATGGACAGCGCGGTTCGCCATTTTCCCGTCGGGCGGATCGGGGGCGACTTTTATTTACTCGAATCGATCGACGACTTTCGATACGCGGTGGCCATCGGCGACGTGATGGGCAAAGGGGTGGCTGCCTCGCTCATCATGAGTTGGACTCTGTCGCTGACCCACGAACTGATGCACAAGGGCTTTCCTCCGGCCAGACTCATGAGCGAACTCAATCAGAATCTGGGTCAGGACCTGAACGCCATGAACGTTTTCGTGGCCATGTTCCTGGGTACCTATGACCGGCGCACGGGTGAGTTCGACTATTGCTCGGCCGGCATCGAACCCCCCATCTGGTTTCGCCACGACAACAAGCATCAGCGAATCGAGACCGAAGGCATTCCGGTCGGGGTCATGGGCGGCTTTCCTTATGAGCAGAAGACCATCCGGCCTCATCCCGGGGACCAGCTCTTCCTCTTCACCGACGGACTCAACGACTCGGTCGCGGTCGAAGACCAGGATGCTTTGATGCACGCTCTCTTCCGAACCCTCCTGAAAACGCGCGGTCAAGTCGTCAATGACCGCGCCGAAGCGCTCATGAATCGTTTGCGCCAAAAGACGGACGGCAAACTGACCCTTCGAGACGACCTGACTTTTTTGCTTCTGGAGTTTCCAGGAGGGCAGGATGCGAACTGACGAGCCACTGCGCCATTTCGTCCATTATGCCTCGCACGATCTGCAAGAGCCGCTACGGGCCGTCTCCGGCTACTCCAAGCTGCTTTCCAGTCATCTCGGGGAGCATGCCGATGCCACCACTCGCCGCCTGCTCGAGCAGATCGTCGGCGGCACCAACAGGATGTCTTCGCTGCTGAAAGACCTGCTCGACTTTTCCACGCTGGGAGAACTGGACTGGCAGGTGCAGCGGGTCAACAGCGCCGAGCAATTGACCCGGGCCCGCTCCGACCTCGCTCAAGAAATGCGCAACTCCCAGGCGCTCGTCGAACGCGAAGAATTACCCTGGGTGAACGCGGATCCGCTGGCCCTACGCCTGCTTTTTCGTGCCCTGCTGAGCAACGCCATCAAGTTCCGCCGAGGCAGTCATCCGCACATTCGGGTGGGCTCGCAGGCACAGACGTTCTGGGTGCGCGACGACGGGATCGGCATTGCGCCCGCTTATCATCACCAGGTTTTCGAACCGTTCCGCCGGCTCCACACGCTGGACGAGCGCCCCGGCCACGGGCTGGGGCTGGCTCTGGCCCAGCGCATCGTGGAGCGTCACGGGGGGCGCATCTGGATCGAGTCCAATCCTGATTTTGGCATCACCGTCCGCTTTCGGCTGGAGGGTGAGCCATGAGCTCCATGGTGGAAGTGCTGGTGGCACTTTCCCTTTTCTTGCTGGCTTTCGTGGTGGTGTTCCGACCGCTGCAACTCAATCATCGCAGTTCCCTGGAGTGCTCCCAGCGACTTCAGGCACTGGCCCTGGCCAACGACCTGCTCGAGCGGCAGCGTCTGCTCTCCTTCGACAAGATCCTGAATACCTCCGGAGTGCAGGGTATTTACAGCTACACCCTCAGCGTCCGGCAACAGACCAACCTGAAGATCCTGCAACTGCAGTTGCGCTGGGGAGACCGAAAGGTGCTCGACTTCGGAACCATGATTTCCGGAGAAGCGCCATGAAACGACGCGGGCTGACGCTGGTGGAAATGCTGCTGGCGATGGCCCTTTCCTTTGTCTTGATGGTGGCCATGATCGCCACTCTGCAGGCCGGTCAGCGCACCTTCTTGTCGGCCCTGGATGCGGTGGCCCTGAGTGACTGTCAATATCGGGTGCCGCGCGAAATCGTGCAGAAACTGACCGCCAGCGGCCGCGAACAGGTAACGCCTGGAAACGGCAGTTTTGCTTTCGCGGGCGCCTTCGATCAGGCCCACGAATTTCATTTGGATGCGGAGGGTCGTCCCGATTGGCAGGGCCTGACCAGCTACCGCCTGGAGGGCGACCGTCTGCTTCAGAAAGAGCCCTGGGAAACGCAGCCGCGCACCCTTCTGCGCAACCTGAACGGAGTCTCGCTGCGCGCCACCGGAGGGGCCTACCTTCTAACTTTAAGCATCGATTACCACGGATACACTCGAGACTTTAGAGGGGATGTCTCGCTATGGGCCGCACCCGTCCACTAAGCGGCTACGCCCTGATGATGGCCATCGCCCTGATCGGCACCCTGTTTGTGTTGGGACTGGCCCTGGTGCAGTTCATGACGGCCCAGCGTTCCTTGTTGCGCAAAGCGGAGGACACCGCGCTGGCCCGTGAAGCCAGCCGAGCGGGTGTCGAGTTTGCTCTGGCCCAACTCCGTGGGGACCCGGGCTGGCGGGATGGTTTTTCGGGACTGCAGGCTCTGCCCGGCACGCTGGGCAATCTGACGGTCCAGGAACAGGGGTCCCAACTGAAATTGCTCTGCCAGGCCCGCGCCAACCAAACGACGGCCGCCTACGCGGCCCTGGTTCGCCCCGCCAGTGTGCTGATGCACAACGACTTCAGTCGCACCGCCTCGGAATGGTATCAGCCTGGCTCTCTCCCGGTCGTGCTGCTGGGCTTTTATCTGCTCAACCTGAGCCTGGAGGGAGAGGTCGCCGCGGGAGACCCGCTTTGGACCGACTACGAAGCAGAGTTTGAAGTGCTGCTGCCCCAGGCCACGGGAATCGGCCTGGTGGTGCGGGAGAGTCCGGTGGGAGATTATCTGGTGGACTACAGCCTGCTGCGCGGCAGCCTGCAATTGATCAAGGAATACAACGGCAGTCGAACGGTTCTTTCCGAGATTCGCCGCCGCGATCTGCAATTGCCGCACAATTTCAAAATTCGAGCCGACCGGGCCGATCTGACCGTCAGCCTGGACGGAGAAAAGGTCCTGAGCTATCGCGATGCCGAGCCGCTGAAGAACGGCCGCATCGCCATTCGGCCGCTGCTGAACCTGGTCACATTGGTGGATGAGGTCACGGTGCGCCAGATTTTTCAGGTGACGGCACAATGGCGCCCCTAGCCGAACTGGCCAACGAGCACGAACTTCCCTTTGTGCATCTGGACCGCTACCGGGCCGAGCCCGAAGCGGTGGCTCTGGTTCCCTATGAACTGGCCAAGAAAATGCGGGTTCTTCCGCTCTTTTGCGATGAGGGCCGGCTGGCGCTGGCAGTGGTTCGGGCGGACGACCTGAATTCCCAGGACTACATCTCCCGCTTGACCGGCATGGACGTGCTGGCCGTGCTGGTCGAGGAGGAAGCCCTGGCCCAGGCTTTGATCCAGTATTACGTGGCCGAAGGTCAGTCCGGTCTGGCCTGGGGCAAACGGGCATCCCAGGCCCTGGACCGCGAAACTCCCGAAGTTCATCGAGCCCTCAACAGCGGACGGGAAGCTCCGGTCGCACGACTCTTCGAGCATCTGGTGGCGCAGGCCATTCAGTTGCGCGCCAGCGACCTCCATCTGGAGACCAGCGACGGTCAGCCGCGCCTGCGCTACCGAATCGACGGGGTGCTCAACGATTTTCCAGCGCCGCCGGTCGGGGTCTATCCGGCTCTCATCTCGCGCATCAAAATTTTAGCCCATCTCGACATTTCCGAGAAGCGACGCCCTCAAGACGGGCGCATCACCCTGGACAATCGAGAACTGCGCGTGTCCATCATTCCCTACCTGGACGGGGAGGGAGCCGTCATCCGCATTCTCGGAACCGGAGCGGGCGTGCTCACGCTGGAGCAGGTAGGTTTTGCCGACGACATGTTGGTGCGCTATCGTCGCGTGGTGCGACGTTCCCACGGGCTGTTGCTGGTGACCGGCCCCACCGGGGCCGGCAAGACCACCACCCTCTATGCCAGTCTGGCCGAAATCTCTTCCCCCAAGCGCAAGCTGGTGACGCTCGAGGATCCGGTCGAATACCGACTCCCTGGAGTGTGCCAGATCCCGATCCGTCCTGAAGTGGATTTCACCTTTGCCGACGGATTGCGCTCGGTGCTACGCCACGACCCGGACGTTCTCATGATCGGAGAAATCCGCGACCGGGAGTCCGCCGAAATTGCCATTCGGGCCTCGTTGACGGGCCACTTGATCTTCGCCACCTTACACACCAACACGGCCGCTCAGGCGGTCACTCGACTGATCGATATCGGGGTCACCCCTTATCACGTCATGACCTCTCTGGTCTGGGTTCTGGCCCAGCGACTGCTCAGGCGGCTCTGTCCGGCCTGCAAACAACCTGCTCAAGACCACGACCTGCGATCCCAACTCCTCCAGGTCGACACCACCAACAGCTACGAACCCAAGGGCTGCGATCAGTGCGGCAAGCTCGGCTATCACGGACGTCTTCCCGTCTACGAATACCTGGAAATCAGCGACGCCATGCGCTGCTTGCCGGCCGACGGCAACCTGGCTCAAGCCATCTATCGAACGGCACGTGAAGAAGGTTTTATCAGCGCTCGGGAGCGTGGACTGCAACTTTTTCAGGCCGGTTTGACTTCCCTCGAAGAGATCGAAAGTCTCGTCTTAGAAATCTAAAGGAGGCCCGGATGACACAGTATTTTTACGGAGTCCGCGATCGCCAGGGCGCTCGCCAATCCGGTGTCATCAACGCAACTTCGGCCGGCGAAGCGATGTCCCGGCTGCGCGAGCGCTTTCCGCTGGTGCTCCGCCTGGACGAGGTGGGCGGACGGCGCCACCTGCTCTCTCGAATCTGGTCCCGCCAGAGGGTTTCCAGCGACGACCTGCTGGCCTTCACCCACCAGCTGTCCTCCATGCTGGCTGCCGGCCTCTCTTTCGGTGCGGCCATGGAAATCTTGCTGCTCGACCGCGTCCACGGCGCGGCCATGCGCAAAGTGATTGTCGACCTGGCCGCCCAGGTCAGCGAAGGCCGCTCCTTTTCGCAGGCGCTACGGAATCATCCGTCTGTTTTCTCGGAAATGTACATCAGCCTGGTGGAAGCGGGCGAGAGCTCCGCCAATCTACCGGAGACCCTGGAGAGACTGGCTGGTTACCTGGAAAAGAACATGCGCTTCAAAATGGAGATGCTCTCGGCCCTCATCTACCCTTCGGTGGTGCTGAGTTTCGGAATTTTGGTGGCCGCCTGCATTCTGGCCTACGGCTCCCCCGTGCTGGAGCAGATGTATTCGGCCGCGGGCCTGCGCCTGCCGGTCTTCAGCCAGTTCTTCGTGTCGCTGGGGATCTTTCTCAAGACGGTCAGTCCGGCGGCCGTAGCCGGCTTCATCCTGACCTATTTGGTGGTGCGTCGCTGGATCCCGAACGGCAGCGGAGGCCGCCTGGCGCGGCGGATCCTCAGCCAGGTTGGACCGGTCAAGAACTTGCTGCTGGAGGCGGGAGTGGCCCGCTCTTGCCAGACTCTGGCCACCCTCTACGGCGGGGGAGTGCCGGTGCTGAAGGCGCTGGAGCTGAGCGCTCAGGCCAGCGATCATCCCGACCTCCGTCAGACTTTTTTGCGGGTGCGCAAAGAAGTCGCGGCCGGAAGCAACCTTTCCGCTCCCCTGCTGGCGTCGCAAATCTTCCCGGCCATGGCCTCGGGAATGATTACCGCGGGAGAAGCCGCGGGCTCACTGCCGGCGATGCTGGAGCATCTCTCCAAATACTACGAGACTCGCCTGGACTTCGCGTTCCGCTCCTTCTCTCGCCTGGTCGAGCCCTGTCTGATTCTGGCCGTCGGCTTCCTGATAGGAGCCATCGTGCTGGCTCTGGGACTGCCCTTCATGAACCTGGTGGCGGTGCTGCGCTGATGTTTCACCAACCTCCCAAGATTTTGCTGATCGAGGACAATCCCAATGACGCCGAGTTATTGGAAGTGGTTCTGCGCAGCGAGGCGCACGCCGAAGCCCACATCGAGCGAGTGAAGCGGCTGGCTGAAGCGCTGGAGAAGTTACGCGAGCGCAGCTACGATCTGATACTTTTGGACTTAACCCTGCCCGACGAACGCGGACTGCCTGTCTTCCAGACGGTCCAGGAAGCGGCGCCGCACTTGCCGATCGTCATCCTCACCGGTCTGGCCGACGAGATGCTGGCCACCGAGACGGTCCGACTCGGTGCCCAGGACTACCTGGTCAAACACGAGGTGGAGGGACGCACCCTGGCCCGGGCCCTGACCCACGCCATACAGCGCAAAAAGCTCCAGCTCGAACTGGAAGAAATGCAGCGGCGCAAGACCGAGTTCGTGGCCATGGTGAGCCACGAACTGCGCAACCCCATGACGGGAATCGTGGGATTCATCCACTTGCTCTCCAAGACGCAGCTGGACGACGTGCAGCGCGAATACGTGCAGTCGGTGAAAAACGGCGCACGCTCCCTGATGGACCTGCTCAACAATCTGCTCGACCTGTCCAGCGCCGAATCGGGTCATATCTCCATGGATTTGCAACCGCTCGATCTACGCGACTGCCTGGAGGGTGCCGCCGCTTTCACCGCACCTCAAGCGCGCGCCAAAGGACTGGAGATGGTGGCCAGTATCGACCCGCGCATTCCCGACGAGGTGCTGGCCGACAATCTGCGATTGCGTCAGGTATTGATCAATTTGCTGGGCAACTCGCTGAAATTTACCGAGCACGGCTACGTCGGTCTATTCGCCCGACTGCGCTCCCTGACCGACCACGAAGCGGTGGTTCGATTCGTGGTGGAAGACAGCGGGCGCGGCATTCCGAGCGACAAGAAAGCCTCGATCTTTCAGGCCTTCACCCAGGCTCACCGCGATGACCGCGCTCGCGGCGCCGGGTTGGGACTGTCGATCAGCCAGCAGTTGATCGGAGCCATGGGCGGCGTCCTCGGGGTGGAAAGCCAACTCGGCGAGGGAACGGCCTTCTGGTTCGACCTGCATTTCCCGGTGCGCAGAGCTTCGAGTCTGACGCAGAAACTGGCCGGATTGCGCGTGCTCGTTCAAGAAACCCAGCCTCAGGTGGCCGAGGCCTTGATCTTCGCCCTCAGTCAGATGGGCGCGGAAGTCTCCACTCGGCCCGGCGGCGCCTGTGACCTGATCATCACCGACCGGCCGGTGGTGCGCTCGCCGGTGCCGCACCTGGTCTGTAGCTACGACCGCAATCTGAGTCTACCGATGCACGCGCGCTATATCCCTCGACCGCTGCGATTGATGGAGCTGGAGCCGATGCGTAGCGCGCAGCCGGTCGTGGAGGTCCTTGCTTCGCTGGAACCGCCCTGTGGCAGAGTGCTGGTGGTGGACGACGACGCGCTCTGCGCTCAACTGGTGGTGGCGGTCGCGCAGCAGTGCGGCTACGCCTGCGACCACGCGGGCGACGCGGTCCAGGCTTTGAACTTCGTGGCCGACCATCACTACGAACTGATTCTGCTGGATCATCATCTGCCCGATTCGACCGGACTGGAACTGTCCCAACGAATGCGAGCCAACGGTTGCACCACGCCCATGATTTCGCTGAGCGGTTCTCACAAGGCTTGCCACCCGAGCTTTCAGGGTTGCCTGGAAAAGCCGCTCAATCCGCCGGATCTGGAGCGGCTGCTGCAGCGTCCGCCGGCCGTCGACTGGCAGGTGCTGGAACGCTTCAAGAAATTTCAGACCGGCAACAATCAGCATTTGATTCGCGAACTGGTGCTGACCTTTACCAATTCGGCCTCAGAAAGGACCCAGGCTCTGCGGGCCGCGGCCCTGCGCGGCAGTCCTCAAGAAGTGCGGCGCGTCGCCCACCTGCTGCGAGGCGCCGCCGCATCGGTGGGAGCGGTGGGCGTAGCCGATGCCGCCAGCGCCCTCGAGGAAGCCCCGGAGCAGCCGCGCCTGATTCAAAATCTGGACTATGAAGTGGCCCGCAGCCTGCAGCTATTCCGGCAATTCCTGGAGGACACCTATGTTTAACCTGTTTCGTCGCCCGCGCTCGCTAGGACTGGACATCGGCAGTCACAGTCTGAAGTGGGCGCTGCTGGACCGAAGCCGCAAAGAAGTCGTCCACAGCGGCAGCGTGGCCCTGTTCCCGGAACGCACCAGTCTGCCGCAGACCCTGGACTGGCACCTGTGGGAAACCCGAGTGCAGGAGGTGCTGGAAGAGATTCCCGAGGCCACCACCGTCTATACGGTCGTGCAGGGCAAGGGCACCGTTTACGGCTACCTGGAATTCCCGGACCTCCCTGAAGACGAACTCAAAGTGGCCGCCCAGGCGGAAGCTCAGCAATCGATCCCTTTCCCCGCCGACAGCATTCAGTTCAGCTACACGCGCGTGCCCCCCCTGCGCAGGGGAGTGGGGGTCTTTTACGCGGCAGCCGTGCTGGGTGAGGTGCTGCGCCTACGTCAGGTGCTGGAGCGGGCGGGACGCGCCCCCAACCGGGTCGAGATCCCCCCGCTGGCCCTGGCTCGAGAGTTTCAGCTCAATCACGCACCCGCTTCTGATGCCTTCTTCGGTCTGCTTCACCTGGGCTTCTCCACCACTCACTGGGTGGTGGTGCGCGACGGGCATCCCTACTATGCGCGGGATTTCGCCTTTGGCATGGGAGAGTTCGTGCGGGCGCTGCAACACGGCGATTGGGCGGAAGCGGAACGGGCTCTGAACGAAGCGGATTTCCGCTCACCCGCGCTGGCGGCCCCCCTGCGCAAACTGCAGCAGGAGCTCAAGAGAACCCTGGCTCACTGCACCGACTCCCTGCAAGACGTCACTCTTCCGCCCCTGTTGGACATCTATCTGTCGGGTGGGGGCGCCCGGAGCAACCTGGCCGCTGTGCTGGAAGACAGTCTGCGCCAACGGGTGGTGCCCGACCACTGGCTGCATCTGAAGTGCCCACAACCCCAGGCCGCTCTCTACAAACTCGCGGCCGGATTGGCGATCCAATGATCTATCTGGGCGAACCCGATGCCGGCCTACAAGAAATCTATCGGAACCTGCTGACGCGCTGGCCATCCCGGCCCTTTCGAGATGGCCAGCTGCTCTATCAGGAGTTGCAGCGGGAAGCGCCGCGCTTGCTGGTGCTCAACCTGCTGCTGCCGGGAATGGACCCCTTCCTGATGGTTCGCCTGCTCAAGTTCGACTCGCGCTTCGCGCAAATGCCGATTCTGTGCCTGACTCCTTATGCAGAGCCGGGACTGCCCGATCGCCTCCATCGCCTGGGTGCCCGCGGGTGGCTGACTCCCGAGAGCGAATCGCACCTGCTGGTGGAGGCGGTGGGGACGCTGCTGGGAGAAGACCAGGCGGACCCTGCACGCTCGGAACTGCCGGGTCTGGCCACAAGAATGACCCCGAGCATGCGCTTGAGAGCCCTGAAAGTCCACTGAACGCAGCACAGGACAAACGTACTCCGCCGGCGGGACCCGCACACCTGTGTGACGGGTAACCAGACCGCTAGGCTCTCCACAGTATAAATTTCTACTGAGGAGAGTCATGAACAGCATCGATATCCGCGTCCGCTACCCCTACAAAGGCGCCCAGATGGTCATCTTTAGCGAGCTTAACTGGGAAGAGCCGATCCATCCGGTGGAAGTGGACGAGGAGAAGCATCTTACCACCTTCCGCGTAGAAACCGAGAAAACGTTCCTCTACTACAAGCCGTGCTTGATCCTGGGAGAAGAACGCCACTTCTGTCGTGGTGCCAACTACCTGGCCATCATGGCGGCCGACGACTACGAAATTTTCCCGCACTTCTTCGAGAAAAGCGTCGGCACCATCTCCGACATCATGAGCTTTGGTGAAGGCGAAGCGGCTCGCTCGGTGCGTATCTATCTGCCGCCGGGATACGAGGAGAACACGCTCAAGCGGTATCCGGTCTGCTACATGCATGACGGTCATAACCTTTTCTTCCCGGAAGAAGCCTTCAGCGGCCAGACCTGGGAAGTCACGCGCACGCTGACCTTGCTGGACAACATGAACGTGATCGATCCGGTCATCGTGGTGGCCATCTATCCCAAGGATCGCATGCACGAATACACCCATCCGGGCTACCACGACTACGGCAAGTTCATCGTGGACATCATCAAACCGCAGATCGACGAGCACTTCCGCACTCTCACCGACCCGCGTTTTACGGCCGTCATGGGCTCCTCGCTGGGCGGGGTGGTTTCGCTCTACATGGCCTGGGAATATCCGCATATCTTTGGCAAAGCGGCCTGTCTCTCTTCCACTTTCACCTGGAAGGACGACTTGATGTCGCGCATCCGCGACGAGGACAAGCGCGACCTGAAGATCTATATGGACAGCGGCTGGCCGGGAGACAACTTCGAAGTCAGTCGCGCCATGTTCGACTTGCTCCAGCGCCAGGGATACGAAGTCAATCAGGATGTGATGTATCTGGCCTTTCCGGAAGCGGCGCACGGCGAGAATGACTGGGCCACGCGCATTCACATTCCTTTCCAATTCCTCTTCGCTCGCTACGCCCAGAACGATATGAAGCGCCTGCGGGCAGGCAAGCAGCCCGCCAAAAATCCCCAGTCGGTATCGATTTAAGGAGGTTTGTCATGCGTAAGACTCTAGCCATCTCTCTGACCGCCCTGGCCTTGCTGGCCGGTTGTTCCAGCTCCCCCACCACTTCGAGCGAACAGGCAGTCACCACCGAAACTTCGGAACGCCAGGTGCCTTCCGTTTCGCAGGAAAAATCAACCGTGGTCTCGGTGGAAACCGACGGAAACAAACGGACCGACGGAACCTATCAGAGCTCTCACTCGGACTCCGAGGGGGCTCGAGCTTCCGTGCAGGTGCACGCCGAGAAATCCAGCGCCGACGGCGCCAGCAGCTCTCACGACAAAGTCATGAAGGTTGCTTCGGAAGGCGGCGACGCGGAAAGCCTGGGATTCACCCAGGATGACAAGAACGTGGGAATCACCGGCTCCAACGTCACCAAAGACTTCCAGGTCAGCGGCCAGGACGTGGCCGTCTCCGGCAGCGGCAACACCTTGACCTTCAAGGGAGATACTCACGGCCTTTCGGTGACCGGCAGCGACAACCACATTCAAGTTGAGAACGCGGACATGGTTAGCGTCAGCGGGGAAAACAACCAGGTGACCTACTCCGGCTCCAAGCCGGAAATCACCCAGTCCGGCCAGGGCAATCTGGTAAATCCCCAATAGTCCATGACCGGCTACCGACAGTTGCTGCAAGAAACTTACTCCGAGTGGTCTTCCAACAAGGCCCCCCGGTTGGCGGCGGCGCTGTCCTACTACACCTTGTTCGCCATGGCGCCGCTGCTGGTGATCGTCATTCAAATTGGAGCGATGATCATCGGTGGCGGCCGGGCGGCGGGTCACCATCGCCAGATCACTACCGTTTTAGAACAGATTCTACAATCCAGTCTGGGTCCGGCCACGGCCAAGACGGTGGGCGAACTGGTGGAGGCAACCGTATCTCAGCAGGGCCAGGGACTCTTCTCGGCGGCCCTGGGTTGGATCATGCTGCTGGTAGCGGCGGTGGGCCTTTTCGGGGCTCTCAAGGACGCACTCAACACCATCTGGGAGCTGCCCCCTCCCCCGCCCCGCAGCTGGCCGGAACGCATCCGAGAGCGCTTCACGGCCTTCTCCTTGATCGCCGGCCTGGCCGTCCTCCTGCTCGTCTCGCTGGCCAGCAACACGGTGCTGGCGCTTTTGCCGCTCGACCACACACTGCTCCAGGTCGTCAATCTGGCCGTGATCTTCGGTCTGGCCACCTTACTGTTTGCCTTCATCTTCAAATATCTGCCCGACTTGCGCATTCGCTGGAGTGACGTCTGGGTCGGTTCTTTGGTCACCACCGCCCTCTCAGCATTGGGCCAGGTTCTGCTCTCGCTCTATCTGACCCGGATGGCCACCAGCTCCACTTTCGGTGCCGCCGGCTCGCTGGTCATCCTCATGGTCTGGGTCTACTATCAGGCGCAAATTCTGCTGTTTGGGGCCACCTTCACCCGCGTCTACGCCAATCGTCTCGGCTCGTACCAGTAGCCGTAGACGGGAGACGGCTGGGAGGCGGCGAACCGCTCGACGAGATGTCTCGTAGGACCAGGATGTGGCTAGCTTTGGCGGTATTTTGCGGCCTTGCCGTGTTCGCGCTGCCGGTTCTGAAAGTCAGCTTTCTTCTGCCCGTGGTGGGACTGGTGGGCTTGCTGGCGACACTCGTATTTTTCTTTCGCCTGGGCGGCGAGAATCTGCGCGCGCCCGCGGCGGTCCCCCCTCCCCCACCCGCCCCCGTCAAGACGCCTCCCATCGCGCTGGGAGAGCTGAAGATTCTGCGCGAGGTCGGTCGCTACGCCCTGGTCAAGGAACTGGGGCGGGGAGCTTTCGGGACCGTCTATAAGGCGGTCGACACGAAGAATCCGGAACGCTTTTGGGCCATTAAAGAGATGGAATTGACCCTCGGTTCCAAGCACTCCTTAAGCGATCTGCGGCGTTTCTTCGACCAGGAGCAAAAGGTCTTGTCCTGGCTGAACCATCCGGGCATTGTGGCACGGCGAGACTTTTTTACGGTGGGCACTTCGCTCTACCTGGTCATGGAGTATGTGCCCGGCTACACCCTGCGCCAGGTGCTGACGGCCAATCGAGGCGCTTTCCTACAAGATTTTGTAGTGGGTCTGGGCGAAACCATCTGCGAGGCGCTGAGCTACCTCCACTCCCAGCGCCCCAACCCGATCATTTTTCGTGATCTGAAGCCCGGCAATCTGATGCTGGCCGAGGATGGCTCTATCAAGCTCATCGACTTCGGCATCTGTCGTCTTTCCAATCAGAACCAGATGGCGCTGGACTGTATGCCCATGCAGGAAGCCGACGAGGTTACCGAGGTGCTCGGACGCTGCCGCGATACGGTGTGTCTGGGAACGCCGGGCTATGCGGCGCCCGAACAGTATCCCGACAGTGGGGTGCAGAGCGATCCCCGGGCCGATCTTTTCGCACTGGGCGTGCTGATGTGGGAGTTTCTCACCGACGAGCGACCGCCGCGCACACCCCAGAAACTGGATCGGATCGGCGGTTACAATGCTACAGCCCACGAAGAGCTGCAGCCTCTTTTGGACCGCGCCACCGCCCTGGATCGCAAGAACCGATACTCCTCGGCCAAGATGCTGGGGCGCGCGCTGACGGAATTTCGCGAGAAGCGCATCTGCGTCAGCCCCGAAAAACTCAAGGCGGACCGACAGATGGCCTACGTACGCACCCACAATCTCCTGAAAACCACCTTTTACTGAGAGGCGGCTTCGGTCTCCAAAACGGGAGTCGCGGCCGGGGGTTCTTGCTGGGAGAGGTCCTGCATGATGCCGGGAGTGTAGAGGGACGGAACCGCGCCCAGTCGTTCGCGGATCTGGGGACCATCGGGTCGTTCCAAAAGGTCGACCGCATGGTACTGCACGAACTGGTTGACGGGGAAAGTTTCCCAGTTGTTGCGACTGGTTTCGTAGACCTTGACCACGGTGGCCACGCTCTCATCGCTGGGCTGGGGCAAAAGGGCCAGAGCCAGTAGGGCCTGGCGACGTGTCACCACATCTTTGGTCTCGACCGAGAGCACCCGATTGAGCCACTCTTCGATGCGCTGCTGGTCCGCTCGGGTGAGGGCTGGTTCCAAAGCGACGGCCCCCACCAGGGCTACGGTCTGAGCGTGGGGCAGCTTGGAGTATTTCTCCATAAGCTGGCGGCTTAAGCTGGCCATCTGGCTGTCGGGCACGCCCAGAGCCTCGAAGATCTTATGATGTTCTTCAGGCTCCAATTTGGCGACTTTCTGGTCGTCAAAGCCGCGCGTCCAGAGCACCGCTTTTTTCGCTCCCAGAACTTTGGTAATTCCCGACTGCGGTCCCAACTGCAAGCTTTTCACGGTCTTCCACAGGTTGGCCTTGGGGAATTCTTCGGGCACCGTAACGTTACCCACCTCCACTTCCGTGGGTTCGGGCGCCGCCGACGAGTCCACCGGCAGGCTGACGGCGGCCGGGGCGGGGGTGGCGGCGGCGGTGGGCGGGACCGAATCGGCCATTGCCTGAGAGCTGAGCATGGCGATTGCCAGGGCGAGTAGAGTCTTTTTCATCGCGGAACTCCTAGTGATGCGTGTTTTTCTCAGCATAGTCCCAGGGGGTCGTAGCGCCCAGGGATCGCTTTACCGGCCAGGATAGGAAAACATTCAGGAGCTCTTTAGGCGGCCTTTAGAGAAGTTCACGAATGAGCAAAGGCGCGGCCTTAATGTTTGGCGTGGGGGAGATTGGAATTACACCGCCTTGGCCTTCATCAATTCAAACTACAGCAGCTATTTCAATTCTCAGAGCCTGCAGTATCCTTCGCTGTCCGCTTTTTCCAGCACCACCGGATTCGGAACTCAGGGGGTTGCTTCCAACTCGTGGCTACAGACCAGTAACCTGCTATCCTCTTTGCTTGGAAGTTCCAGCTCGCTGGGCCAGAATTGGTCGGCTCTCCTGGGTGGCAGCAATTCCTTGAGTTCGCTGCTGGGCGGACAGGTCAACGGGCAGCAGAACTGCCCGCCGCCTCCCCCGCCTCCCCAAAATCAACAGCAGTATGGCCAACAATACGGCCAGCAAAGCCATCCGCATGGACCCCCTCCTCCCCCGCCGGGACACCACCACCAGCAGCAGAATGGTTATGGACAGCAAAACAACTGGGGCGGCCAGAACAACTGGGGCAATCAGAACAACTGGGGTGGCCAGCAAGGCGGTTGGGGCGCACGTCAGGCGGTCAACAACAACTGCCAGCCCAACCAGAACTATTTCGGAAGTCAACAGGTCAACAATGGCGGCGACCTCAGCCAGAGCGCCGATGGTGAGCCGATCAGCTACACCACCAGCGGAGGCTGGACCATCAACGTCGATAACGACAAGACCACTTTCACCGACCCCAACACCGGTCAGACCCTGGAGTATTCCGGTGATCCCCACGAGTATCTAAACGGAGAGCACGTCAAGGACTGGGAAAGCAGCCAGCGCACGGTGCAACTCCCGGATGGAACCAAAGTAACGCTATCGGCCACAGCCGCCAATGGACTGACCACCAACACCAGTATCTACGATGGCAACCGGAACATCCAGATCGACAACACGGGCAATCTGATCACCTCGGACAGCACCAACTACTATGACACGCAGCAGCGTGAGCAGGCGCAGTACGACGGTGAAGTCGCCACCCTCGGCTACAATGCCGATGGCGGCCTGATCTACACCGACCTTTACAACCAGGACGCCAATTTTCAGGTCACCTCGAACTACAAGGACATCGCTCGCTCAGACGGCAACGGCGCCGTGACCGACCTGGGTTAGCCCTGCGAATGACAGCAGCCAGACTCGCTCTGGCTGCTGTATTCGTCATGCAGGCGAACCCAACTCATCACGCCTTCGCTCTCGTTGCGGCCTTCGGGTGTCAGATCGAGATACTGGAAGGCTCCCGCCAGACCCTCGTTGCCACGCGCGTAACACGAATAAGTGTGGTAGACGACACCGTCCTTGCGCGCGAAAACGCTACTGCCGTGGATGTTCCCCGGCTCCTTGACCTTTTCGGCATAGTTGTAGACGGCCGTGCCGGCCTGCACTTGTTCCGCCGAAAACGAGACCCCGTAGTCAAAATTGAAGGCGTTGTTCCAGGACGAAACCCAGCGGAATCGATAACCCATCCGCTTCTTGACCTGTTCAATACGCTCCAGCGGCGCTCGCGAGACAGCCGCGAAGGAAAGGTCGGCATTCTCGAAGTGTTGCCGGGCTGCATCCACGTGATCACAGAGAAACGAGCAGCCCGGACAGATGGTCTCCCCCTCCCCCAGCATGTGGTGATAGACGAACAACTGACTGCGCCCCTCAAAGAGGTCCGCCAGAGTGACCGGCCCGGCCGAACTCTCAAAAACGTAGTCCTCCTCTACGCGCACCCAGGGCAACTCACGCCGGGCCTGACAGACCCGATCGCGCTGATGAGTCAGCTCCTTTTCCTGCAACCATAACAGTTTGCGTGCTTCCAGCCATTCTTCTCGACCAACGATCTTGTGCATAGGACACCTCACTTTCGTGGAGTAGTCGATCGACTGTGGTCAAAATCGACCATCTTTACAGTTTCTTTAGAAAGATTACGCGTCTCTAAACACTCCTGCGGTGTAATGGATTCCTAAAGCAACTTTAAACAACGCTGCGGCACACCAGACTTAGAGAAAAACTACAGAAAGGAAGCGGTGGTACTGGGGAACCATCGCGCACCCCCGAATGGAAGAAAAGCACCGTATCCTGGTGATCGACGACGAAGAGTCGATCGTGGACTCGATCAGCTTTGCGCTCGAGCGCGAAGGCTACCAGGTAGATTGTGCCGCCAACGCGGCCGAAGCACTGAAGCTCCTCGACGGGTCCTTGCCGGACATGATTTTGCTCGATGTGATGCTGCCCGACCGCTCCGGGCTCGACCTGTGCACCTTCATACGCTTCCTGGGGGAAGTTCCCATCCTGATGCTGAGCGCTCGCGACAGCCTGGAAGACAAAGTGCAGGGCCTGGAAGCCGGAGCCGACGACTATCTGGTCAAGCCCTTCAAATTCAAAGAACTGTTGGCTCGGGTCAAGGCCCTGATGCGACGCTGGAAAAAGAGCGAAGGCGCCAGCACCCTGCAACTGGGAGACCTCAAGCTGGAGCCGGCTCGCCGCACGTTTTTTCAAGCCGGCGAGGCCGTCGACCTTACCCTGCGAGAATTTGAACTGCTGGAGTACTTCATGCGCCGTCCGCGCCGGGTGGTCACGCGCGATGAACTGTTGAACCGGGTCTGGCACCTACCCACGCCGGCCGAAACCAACGTGCTGGAGGTCCACATCAGCTCGCTGCGCCACAAACTGCGCGATGGCGATAAGAAGCTGATCCGCACCGTGCGTGGTGTCGGCTACTCCCTCGGTGGATAACTGGACACGTCGATTGTCCCTGCGCTGGCTGGGCGCCAGTCTTTTGGTGACGGTGCTGAGCCTGCTGCTGGGTCTGACCGCACTGGCCAGCTACAAGGTCATGCGCGACGTGCTCTGGATCAGCAGCCTGCGCAATATGGATTACCAGGTCTTGTCCGCCCTGGGCACGGCCCAGGGGCGGATGATTTCGGAAATCTCGCGCGAGGAATTTTCTCGCCTCATCCATCAGGGAGTGCCCGCCCCGCCGGACTGGCAGCATCAGGCCGAGAAGTTCTCGGGCGGTGTCTATGCCGTGCAAGTATTGGACGAACACGGGCAGTTTCTGTCTTCCTATCCACCGGGACCCCGCCCCTTCGTTCCGGACACCCAGGCTCTGCAACGGCTGAAGAGACATTTTCTCAGTGGTCGTGGGCCCGCCCGATTGCCTTACGAGGGACCGGGCCGCCGGCAGGTGCTGCTGGTGCCGCTGAGCCAGCAGGGCAAACTGGTGGGCTTCGTGGTGCTCTCCAACAACTGGTTTCCCAGCAAAACCTTTCTGTCGGCTTTCGCCAGCGGGGCCGGGTTGATCGCGGTCGGCATCGTGCTGGTGAGCCTGCTGGTCTATCTGGCCCTGGTCCGCCAACTACAACGTCCGCTCCAGTTGGTGTTGCAATGCGCCCGTCAGGTGACCGGCGGAGACTTGAGCGTGCGCACCGGTCTGTCAGCTGGACCCAATGAGATCTATCGCGTGGGATTCACCTTCGACCGAATGTTGGAGCGCCTGGAATGGCTCTTTCAGACTCAGAAGAACTTCGTGGCCGATGTGTCCCATGAACTGCGCACTCCCCTGACCGCCTTGACCGGACAGCTCCACATCGTGAGGGCCCTGCGCGAACAACCCGAGGATCGCCGAGGGGAAAAGGCCATGGATCGCTGCGAGCGCGAATTGGAACGGATGGTGGAGCTGGTCGAAGACTTGCTGACCTTGATGCGTGCCGAAGACCTCCCTGTCTCGGGAGAGAACTTCAGCGGGGCCGAGCTGATGGCCGAATGTGTCAGCGAAATGCGCGCCCTTTTTCCCGAGGTGGACCTGCAGATTCGACCGGGAGATATCGTGCTGTGGGGCCAGCGGGAACCGATCAAGCGAGCCCTGCTGAATGTTTTGGAAAACGCCTGCAATTACTCGCCCTTTGGCAGGCCGGTGGAAGTCTGGTCCGAGCAGACCGATGAGCACTGCGTCCTGCATGTGCTTGACCACGGCCAGGGAGTGGCCCCCGAATGGATCCCCCGATTGGGCCAACGTTTCTATCGGCCGGATCCGTCTCGTTGTCGGCAGACCGGTGGCTCCGGTCTGGGCCTTTCCATCGTGAAGTCAACGCTCGAACGACATGGCGGCCAGCTGCTGATCACCAGTGAATTGACGCGCTTTACCAGAGTATCGCTACAGCTGCCCAGAATTTAAACGTATTCCGATACCCCCGGCTTTGCGGCTGGCGGCCTATCCTGAAGTAGGGACCTCAGCTTCAAGGAGGAGTTGCACCGATGAAGACTTCAGGCGGCACACGATTTCTGGCAGCATTACCCCATCTAGGCTACCTTCCAGTAGCTTTTGGCCTCGGCTACGCGATAGCCGAGCCCGCCACGGCGCCTTACGTTCTGGGAATGGCCGTGCTCTACACGGTTCTGGCCCTGATCGCTTTCCGCCGGGAACCCAAGAATGAATTTCTCCGCGAGCATCTCCACCAGGCCCGTCGATATCACAGTTGGGGCGCCGTTACGGCAATGTCCCTGTTGGTAGGCGCGATGTACGTCGCCGTCTTCACCTGGGGATTGGGAGCGCTGGTGGCCCTCTGTCTGGCGCCGGTGGCCATCCTGCTCTGGATGGTCCCCACCTGGGCCGCCTCGTATGACGCCCTGCGCGGCCATCCACACCAATATCAGGTGTGGAGTCACGCCTATATCATGAGCCTGTTGCGCGGGCAACGCCGACCCCACCTGGTCGACCAACACTAGGGATACTCGCAGCGAGCGTGCGGGGGTCGGAGCCTGGTAACTCCGATCCCCGCCGGCCGTTTCGGCGCTTGCTTCCTCCGAAGGGAAAGGTGGGGAGGGGGAAAGTGGGAGAAAGCTTGGTGCCGCGCGATTTTTTGAAGTTGGTCCCGCTCAAGCTTGACTCCATTTAAATAAAACATCCAAAGCGAAAGTCGGCCTTGCCCGACCGGTCTCTCCTCCTCTCCCGGCTTGCCACCTTCCCCTTCTAGCCAAACCAGCGCGATAAGAAAAACTTATCACTACAGTGAAGATCCGTATTGGACCGGCGACCCCCCGCGATCCTATGGTGGGTCCAATGTGGATCGTGCGCCTGGCCTTGCAACGGCCTTTTACTTTTCTGGTGATGGCCGCCCTCATGCTGATTTTCGGCCTGGGCTCGCTCGCCAAGATGTCGACCGACATCTTCCCTGACATTGATATCCCGGTAGTGAGCGTCATTTGGACCTACTCCGGTTTGCCCGCCGACGAGATGGAACGGCGCATTACGACTTATAGCGAATACGGATTGTCCAACAACGTCAACGACATTCGCAGCATCGAGTCGCAGACTTACGACGGTGTCTCGGTCATCCGTCTCTACTTCCATCCGGGTGTCAAAATCGAGAGCGCCATCGCCCAGGCGACGGCCAGCTCGCAGTCGATCATCCGCCGTATGCCTTCGGGTGTTCTGCCGCCCACCATCCTGCGCTACACGGCCGCCAGCGTGCCCATTCTGCAGCTGAGCCTGGCCAGCCAGAGCTTATCCGAGACCGAACTTTACGACTACGGTATGTATCAGGTGCGTCGCGCCCTGGGCGTGGTGCGCGGTTCCACCCTGCCTACCCCTTACGGCGGTAAGCAGCGCCAGATTCGCGTCGATCTCAAACCCGCCGCCATGCAGGCGATGAACATTTCCCCGCGCGACGTCAACGACGCCCTCAACCTGCAAAATCTGGCCCTGCCCAGCGGCAACGCCCGCGTGGGTGACGTCGACTACCGCGTGCAGATCAACAACAGCCCCTCGCTCTCCGAGGGAATCGGCGACCTGCCGGTGCGCAACGAGAACGGACGTATCGTTTACATCCGCGATCTGGCCAACGTGCACGACGGCAACGCCTGGCAGACCAACGTGGTGCGCAACGAAGGGCAGCGCTCGGTGCTGCTGCCCATCCTGAAAAACGGCTCGGCCTCCACCCTGGACGTGGTCAATCAAATCAAAGACATCCTGCCCAGCATGCGTGCCGCCGCCCCGCCCGGAATGCTCATCCAGCCGCTCTTTGACCAGTCCGTCTTCGTCAAAGCAGCCGTCGACAACGTGCTCCACGAGGGCGCCATCGCCGGTGTGCTGACCGGCGCCATGATTTTGCTCTTCCTGGGAAGCTGGCGCAGCACGCTCATCGTGCTCGTGTCCATCCCGCTCTCCATCCTGACCTCGCTGATTTGTCTGCTAGCCCTGGGCCACTCGCTCAACATTATGACGCTGGGCGGTCTGGCCCTGGCCATCGGTATCCTGGTCGACGACTCGACCGTGACCATCGAGAACATCCACCGCAATCTTTCGATGGGCAAGAAACTGGTGCGGGGCATCCTGGACGGGGCCGAGCAAATCGCCACCCCCGCCTTCGTGGCCACCACCTGTATCTGTATCGTGTTTCTGCCGGTGGCGCTGCTGGAGGGCCCGGCCCTGTATCTGTTCGTGCCCTTCGCCGAAGCGGTGGTTTTCGCGGTGGCCACCAGCTATCTGCTCTCCCGAACGCTGGTGCCGGTGCTGGTGCATAAATTGCTGGCGGCGGAACTGGCCATGCACGACCAGCCCGGTCACAAAAAGAACTGGATCGAGCGCGTCAATCACTGGTTCCTGAGCTGGTTTGACCGCTTCCAGGCGCGCTACGCGCAACTGCTTCAGTGGGGTCTGCGCCAGCCCTCCCGCATCCTGATTCCCGCCCTCTTGCTGGTGGCCAGCTCGCTGGCCCTGGCTCCTTTCGTGGGTCGCGACTTCTTCCCGGTGGTCGACGCCGGCCAGATTCGTCTCCACGTGAAAGGCCCGGCCGGCACGCGCATCGAGAAGACCGAGGAGATTTTCTCCCAGGTCGAGGCCGAGATTCGCAAAGTCATTCCCTCTGAGGAAATCGAGCTGCTCAACGACAACATCGGCGTCCCCGCCGAGAGCTACAACCTGGCTTTCGGCGACAGCGCCACCATCGGCACCGCCGACGGCGAAATCCTGATCGCGCTCAAGCCCGACCGCAGCAAACCCACTCCGGAGTATCTGCGCCTGACCCGCGACCACCTCAACAAGACTTTTCCCAACCTGACCTTCTACTTCCAGCCGGCCGACATCGTCAGTCAGATTCTCAACTTCGGTCTGCCGGCCCCGATCGATATTCGCATCAGCGGCTTCAAACGCGCTGAAAACCTCGAGCTGGCCCGCCAGATGATCAAAGAACTGGAAGCCATCCCGGGCGCCGTGGACGTGCACCTTCATCAGGAAGTGGACGCCCCCACCATCAAGCTGGAAGCCGACCGCACCTTGCTTTCCAAGTCGGGTCTCACTCAGCGCGACCTGGCCAACGATATGCTGATTACCCTCAGCTCCAACACCCAGGTCACCCCCAACTACTGGGTCGACCCGAAGGCCGGCATTCCTTACTTCGTGGCCATCCAGACCCCGCCTTACGTATTGGACACCCCCGAGGCTTTGCTCAACACGCCCATCTCGGCCAAAGACGGCCAGCAGCTGCTGCGCAACGTGGCCCAGATGCAGCGCGGCGTCAGCAACACCATCATCAACCACCTCAACATTCAACCCGTCTACGACGTCTTCCTCAACGTGCAGTCGCGCGACCTGGGAGCGGTGGCCGGCGAGGTGCAGAAAATCGTCAACAAGTATAAGGCCAAACAATCCCCCGGCAATCGCATCGAGGTGCGCGGTATGGTGGAGAGCCTGAACTCGGCTTTCGCCCGCCTGGGCCTGGGCTTTGTGGGCGCGCTGGTGCTGATTTATCTGCTGCTGGTGGTCAACTACCAGTCGCTGGCCGACGCGGCCATCATTGTGGCCGCTCTACCGGGCGCCGCCGCCGGCGTCATCTGGGCGCTCTTCATCACCCACTCCACCTTCAACGTGCCGTCGCTGATGGGCTCGATTATGAGCCTGGGCGTAGCCACCGCCAACAGCGTGCTGATGGTCTCCTTCGCCAAAGAGAAGATGATGGAGGGCGAGGATTCTTTCTCGGCCGCCCTCGAGGCCGGCCGCACTCGACTGCGACCGGTGCTGATGACGGCCATGGCGATGGTGCTGGGAATGATTCCGATGTCCTTGGCCCTGGGTCAAGGCTCGGAGCAAAACGCTCCGCTGGGACGCGCCGTCATCGGCGGTCTCTCGGTGGCCACTCTGTTCACGCTCTTCTTCGTGCCGGCCGTCTTCAGTCTGGTGCGCCGCAAAGGCTTAGAAAAACCCCTGGAATTGGATGAGGAATAATCGATGAAAAAGCACTTTGGACTGTTCTCGCTGATGCTGCTGCTGGGCATCCTGCTGCTCTGCATGCTGCCCTTCGGACTGCTGCCGCGCTGGCGAGATCAGGCGCAGCAACGGGAAGCCCGGGCGGCCACGCTGCAACCGCTGCCCCAGGTGGCCACGGTGCAGCCTCAGCCCGGCCAGAACAAGCAGGCCCTGCGACTGCCCGCCAGCCTCAGCGGCGTGCACGAAACCACCGTTTACGCTCGCGCCGACGGTTATGTGCGCAACTACAACGTGGACATCGGCGACAAGGTGCGCGAGGGACAGATTCTGGCCCAGCTGGAAGCGCCCGAACTGGAAGAGTCGCTGGCTCAAGCCCAGGCCCAGATCGTTTCCGGTCAGGCCTCGGTGCAACAGGCACGCACCGAAGTCTTGCGCGCCCAGGCCAATGTGGTCCAGGTGCAGGCGGACATCGACGGCGCCCGCGCCGACATCGAGCAGGCCCAGGCGGAACGCCGCCAGCGCGACAGCGACGCCCAGTTCGCCAACCGCTCCAACCAGCGCTGGCAGGCGCTGCTCAAGGAAGAAGCCGTCTCCTTGCAAGAGGCCGACCAGCGGGCCAGCACCTATCAGGGCTCCATGGCCACCCTGCAGGCCTCCGACCAGCGCATCGAGGCCTCCCGCTCCAAGCTGCGTTCGGCTCAGGCCCGACTGCAGGCCATGCGCTCGGAGGTGGCCACCGCCCAGGCGCGCGTCGATTCGGCGGCGGCCCAGGTGGGCGCCTATCAGGCGGCCGCCCGGCGCATCGAGCGTCAGCTGGAATTTTTGGTGGTGCGCGCGCCACTCACCGGCGTGGTCACCGAGCGTAACATCGACGCCGGCAGCCTGGTGAGCGCCGGCACCGCCAAGCCGATCTATAAGCTGGCCAGCGTGGACCGCCTCAAGGTTTACGTGGACGTGCCCCAGAGCAGCTCGGCCGGAGTGGCCCCGGGATTGGCCGCGGAAGTCTATCTGCCCGGTTCCACCCGAACCATCAAAGGCAAGGTAATCCGCACCACCAACGCCCTGGACGCCAAGACGCGCACCCTGCGCACGGAAATTCAGGTGCCCAACGCCCAGGGACTGCTGGCCCCCGGCATGGCCGCCGAGGTCAATCTGCAGATTCCCTCGGGTCAGCCCGGCTGGATCATCCCGGCGGCGGCTCTCACGATTCGTCCCGAGGGTCCGCGCGTGGTGGTCATCGGCCCCGATCAGACTCTGAAAGTTCAGTCCGTCCAGGTCGGAGCCGACCTGGGCAAGCAAGTGCAGATCGTGGACGGTCTGCGCGGGGGAGAGAATCTCGTGCTGCTGCCCACCGACACCATGGTGGACGGCCAGAAAGTTGCCGTAAAATCGTGAAACGTCTCCTGCTGATGGCTCTCCTGGCGCTGCCGGGTTGGGCCGACCCGCAACCCATCACCTATGGGGAGGCGGTGCAAATGGGGCTGGAGCGCAATCTGGCCCTGCAGAACGCGGGGCTGGAAGTGCCGGCCGCCCAGGCTCGCCTGGACCAGGCCTACGCCGCCCGCAATCCCAATTTGAATCTCAATTCGACCTACCTGCGCCAGGCCGACGCGCTGGTGCGTGCCCAGCTACCCGGAACGACCCAGTTGCTCAACGGCAACGGGGCCAACATCTCGGCGGCTCAGTTGACCACCCGTGGGCCCGAGCAAATGCTCAACCGACTGGCGCTGGTGGTGCCGGTCTACACGGGTGGACGCCTGGAGGCGGCCATTCACGAACGACGCAGCCTGCTGGAGGCCGAAAACTACGGACTGAAGCGGAATCGCCAGCTGACCGCGCTGACCATCAAGTCCAGCTACCTGCAGGCCCTGCTGGCGCGGGAAAATCTGGAAGTCTCCGAACTGAACCTCAAGGAAGCGGAGCGCAACAACTCCCTGACCCTGTCGCGCAAAAAGGCCGGCGTGGGCACCAAGTTCGACACCATGCAGGCTCAGGTGGCCGTGGCCAACGGCCAGGAAGCGGTGGCCCGCACCCAGATCGACTGGCAACGCCGCCAGGCCGAACTGGCCGCCACCCTGAATCTGCCGCTGGCCACCAGCTTTGATTTGCGCGAGTCTCTGACCGCGCCCCAAACTCAGCTAGAGTCCTTAGCCACCACCGACCTGGATGAGTTGACCAAAGTGGCCCTCTCGCAACGGCCCGAGTTGGACCAGCTGCGCGCCCGCCTGACCGCCAATAACGAAGGCCGCATCGGCGCCTCCAGCAGCCTGCTGCCCCAGATCAACCTGTCCCTGAACTACGATATGTTGGGTAACCCCTCCAATTTGCAGGGCGGCTGGTCGCTGCTGGCCACCCTCTCCTTCCCGCTCTGGGACGGCGGCCTCTCGGAAGCCCGTCAGCAAGAATTCACGGTGCGCGAAGACCAGTTAAGAGTCCAGGAAAAAGAGACGATTCAGCGCATCGCTTTGGAAGTTCGCGAGGCTTATCTGAGCCTGCAGGAGGCCGACCAGCGCCTCAAGGCCGCCCTCTCCGGCGTGGATGCAGCCACCGAGGCGGTGCGCGTCGGACGGCTACGCTACGATGTGGGCGCGGCCACATCTTTGGAAATCATTACGGCCCAGGCCAATCTGAGCGACGCTCAATATTTGGCGGCCGCTTCCCGTTACGGTCAAATGCAGGCGCGCGCCAGCCTCAATGCGGCGCAGGGAGTGGATCCGTGAGCATCTCCACCAGCGCCTGTCGCGCCCGCGAGTTGTTTTGACGGTGCCACACCAGACCCAGGGCCATGGTGTTCTCGAAGCCGGTGAGCGGCCGCGAGACCACGCCCTTGGGCAGCTCGGGGTAGAGGTAGGAGCCGGCGATCCACAGGCCCACGCCCTGCTGCACCAGATCCGGTCCCAGCCGCGACTGAGCCGTTTCGTAGACCACGTCGGCCTCGAAACCGGCCTCTCGGCAGCGTTCCAACAGCCATTCGAAAAGCGGCGGGTTGATACGCTGGGAAAAGAAGATGAGCGGTTCGCCGGCCAGCAGTTTCATCTCCACGGTGCGCCGCTTGGCCAACGGATGGGCCTTGGGCAACACCACCGTCCAGTGGCCTTCCACCAGGATTCGGTGAATCAGATCGGGGTGGTCGACCGGCATGCGCATGGTGGCCACATCCACCCGCCCGGCCAGCAGAGCGTCGAGCTGCTCGGTGAAAGGCAGATCCATGGTCTCCAGCTTGATACCCGGGAAGTCGTTCTTGAGGCCGCGGATCACGGACGGCAAGCGGGGAATGAAGACGTAGTCGACCACTCCCATGACCAGCCGCTGGGGCACGTCCGAGGCCAGCTGCTCCAGGCGGCGCTGCAGCAGGGCCGCTTCGGCCAACAGATGGCGCGCTCCGACCAGCAATTGCTGGCCTGCCTCGGTCAGAGTGACTCCCCGGGGATCGCGCTCGAGCAGGTGCAAATTGAGGTTTTTCTCCAACTGCATGATCTGATAACTCAGAGCGGGTTGGGAAATGAAGATTTTTTCAGCGGCCCGGCGGAAGTTCAACTCTTCGGCCACGGCCACAAAGTAACTTAAGCTGCGCAGGTCGAAGGCATTGGACATGAATCAAAAAGCTTCCGGATCCAAGAAAAAACACCCTCTTCGCTGGTTGATTTCCGGCGTGTCCGGAGGTTTGGGTCGAGCCCTGGCTTTAGCCGCCCTGGAGCGCGGCGACTCGGTAGCCGGCACGGTACGCGAGTCGGAGCAGGCGGTGGAGTTCGAGGCTCTGGCTCCGGGTCGTTCGCTGGCCTACCTGTGCGACATGGGCGACCCGTTGCGCGTCGAGAAAACCGTGTCCTGCACCAACAAGGCCCTCAAGGGGCTGGATGTGGTGGTCAACAACGCCGGCTACGTGCTGGCCGGCGCGGTCGAGGAAGTGAGCGAAGAGCAACTCCGCCTGGTGATGGAAAAGAACTTCTTCCGCGCCCTCCACTTTACGCGCACCGCCCTGCCTTACCTGAGGGCCCGGGGGGGCGGCCACATCGTCAACATTTCCTCCCAGGAGGGCTTTGCCGGCTCGGCCGCCCTGGGCCTCTACAATGCCTCCAAGTTCGCCCTGGAGGGGCTGTCCGAGTCCTTGTATGAGGAATTGCGCCCCCACAACGTGCGCGTGACCATCGTGGAGCCCGGCCCCTACCAGTCGGCCTGGGGCGGCAACGCCATGGTCTGGGCCGAGCAGGAGATGGAAGGCTATGCGGCCGGCCGTCAGGCGCTGCGCCAGTTGCTGGACCATCAGAAGGTGCCGTCGGTGGAAGCGGCCGCTCAGGCCATTTTGCAGGTGGTCGATTCGCCCAATCCCCCGTTGCGCTTGCCTCTGGGAGAGAGCGCCCTGCAGCGCGTCAAAGACAAGATCGGGGCCCTCCAGGCCGAGTTGGCCCAGTGGGAAGCGTTCACATTGGAGTCGGAAAAAGTTAACATTTCCCGGCGCTAATCGACGTTTTCATGACGGCGGGCGTCTACATTGAGTTTATGAAAATCAACACCGCCCCCCAGACCCTGCCGCTGAGCGGCAAAGCCGTTGCCGCCAAAATCAAGGATATGAACCTGCCCCTCGACATCGAGGAGAGCTACGTCTCCGCCGTGCAAGAGCGGCCCAGCGTCTCGCTCGGCGAAATGCGCGCCCTGGTGGAGAAACTGGCCGACGGCCAGGCCGACTCGGACACGGCCGCCGCTTACGAGCTGAACCTGAACGGCGTCTTCCCCAAAGCCCCCGAGCCCACCGTGGACGTCAAGGCTCTACTGGGCAACGTCAGCGAAAAGATGGGTGATGACCCCTGGAACGTGGGCGGCGCTTTCATCGCCGGCATGCGCGACCTCAAGACGGACTCGGTCAGCCACTCGCAAATCGGTCAGGTCATGGGCCAGGTCAAAGAGAAGATGGACGGCCCCTACCTGCACGCCGACCACGCCGAAGGCGCCGCCTGGGAAACCGAATCCCTCGAGCTGGCCCTGGGCAAATTCCTGAAGGCCCAGCTCGGCGGTGCCGCGGCGTAAGTCTCCGTCCTGAAGGGGAAGAGGGGGAGCCGGGAAAGTTGGAGAGAGAGGAGCTAGAACGCCCGCTCCCTCTCGGGGTGACTTTTTGGGTTGGTCGTCGCGTACGAGCAACCCAACCCCAAAAACTTTATAACGCTAAGCTCTCTCCCCCTTTCCATTTTCCCCCCTTTCCCTTCGGGCGAAAACCACAGCACGCGGCGTAAATCTTGACCCGAAGGGGAAGCAGGGGAGCCGGGAAAGTGGGGAAGAGTTGGCTCTGACCTCCGGCTTCGTCTTTTGGTGCATTTTTAAGGTTGAGCCTCGCGTACGGCAGACCCAAACTTAAAAAATCGGCCCACCTCTAAGCTCTCTCCCCCTTTCCATTTTCCCCCCTCTCCCTTCGGTCGGAAGCTGCCGCAGCACGCGAGGTGAAGATGCTTTCGGGGTCCTGGGTCTGGGCGGTGGCCAGGTAGCTGGGGTCTTGGAAGTGTTTGAGGGCGTGGTAGGCGACGTGGCCCGGGGCGTAGGTGGTGGCGGCGGCTCGTTGCAGGTGTTCGGGCTCTCCGGTGAGGGTGGCCTGGGCCAGGTGGTAGTAAGTGAGATCGCAAGGGTCGGTCAGGCCGACCGCTTCCGGCAGTCGCGAGGCAGCCTTTTGCGCATCTCCCAGCTCGGCCAGCAGCCAGGCGGCGAAGGCGCTTTTCTGGTCGGAGTCGAGGAGCCGCAGGGCTTCGTCCCGGTCCTCCCGCTCGTAGGCGAGCAAGGCCCGCAGTCCGGCCAGGCGCTCGGAAACCAGGGAGTGGGTGATGGTTTCCTGTTGAGCCCGATCCAGGCAGTCCGAGAAGGCCTGGAAGTCTTCCAACTGATAGTGAAACCAGGCTAGATTGAGCCAGTAGAGGGCGTAAAACGGGGAGTAGGGGCGCGCGCGCCCGGCCGGTTTGTAGCTGAGCAGAAGGTCACGAGCGCGACGGTAATCGCCGCGGAACGAAAGGGCCGCCGTGTAATTGGCGGCCAGGGCCATCGCCTGGTTAGGATTCATTCTGACCAGCCCCTCGACTTCTTGCCAGATACGGTCGGCCTCGCTCGGGTTGTCTTTGTGGATGGCCAACAAGGTGATGCGATAGTCCTGACTGCCGGTCAGGAACCCGAGCCATCGGGTCAGTCGGATGGACCAGGCTGGATGTCGCGAGATCAGCTTTTGTGCGGCGAACGCAACCGCCACGGTCAAAATCAGGTAGGAAGCTATCAGGCCGGACAGAATCAGGATGCCCTGGCGGGGGCTGGCCAGGACGGCAACCAGCACCGCAAAGAAACCCAGGGTGCGCATCAGACGAAGCATCGCCGGTCCTTCGACCTGTTCGGCCCTGCTCTTGCTTAAGGATTTGTGTAGCCGGCCGAGGTGTTGAACATGCAAAGACGTGAATTTCTGCAGCGCTCCGGCGCGACCATGCTGGGACTCTGGCTGGGAATGGGCTGTGGTTCAGAAACGGCGGTTGCTCCGTCCATTCCAGGCTCGGGCCTCCCGTGGGAGGCACTGGCCAGGCTCCTGCAAGGACCTTTGCTGTTGCCCGGAGCGCCTGACTTCAGTCGAATTGTGGCTCCCTGGAACTTACGCTACATCGATCAAAAGCCAGCCGGAGTGGCTCGCTGTCAGAGTGTGGCCGACGTGCAAGCCTGTCTGGCATGGGCGCAAAGCAATGGAGTGCCGCTGGTGGCCCGGTCGGGGGGCCATTCTTATGCAGGCTTCTCTCTGACTCCCGGCCTGATGATCGACGTTTCGCCCATGAACCAGATAGGGACGGTAGGACCCGACGGGCTGGCGCGAGTGGGCGGCGGAGCACGCAACGCCAACGTCTATGCGGCACTGCGCGCTCCTTCAGTGTCGCTGACCCACGGACGTTGCAAACAGGTCGGTGTCGGCGGCCTGGTGCTGGGCGGAGGCATCGGCTTCAATATGCGCCTGCACGGCCTGACCTGCGATGGCCTGGTGGAGACCGAAATGGTGACGGCCGACGGCCGGGTGCTGACCTGCAACGCCCAGCAGAATTCCGACCTGTTCTGGGCCTGCCGGGGGGCCGGCGGAGGCAACTTCGGAATTCATACCTCGTTCACGTTCCAGACTTTTCCCGTCACTCAGTTGACCATCTATCAATTGAAATGGCGAACCCGGTTGCGCCAGGTGTTGGGCAGCCTGAACCAGGTTCTGGCCACCGTCCCTCGAGAAATGGGCTGCAAGGTTTCGCTGGTTGCCTCACCCGACGGCAGCCTGGAAGTGCAGCTGCTAGGGCAATTGCTGGGCACTCCGACTCAGCTCGACTCGCTGCTCGCCCCTGTCTATGCGGTGGCCGCGCCCGACTCCAGTCAAGTAGAGGTGCGCGCCTATTGGGACGCTCAGGAATTTCTCTCGGAAGAAGGCGACCCGGGCTATTCCCACGAGCGCTCTCACTTTGTCTTTGGACAGCTGTCCGAAACGGCCCTGGACACCGTGGTCGACTTCATGTTGCGCTGGCCTGGCACCAGCGTGAGCGCCGACTGGAAGTTCTTCCTGATGGGTGGCGCGGTAGCCGATATCGCTTCCGACGCGACGGCTTACGTGCACCGCCAGGCCTCCATGGTCAGCTCGGTGGAACTGGAATGGTCCGCCCAGGACTCTCCCAAAACCATCGCAACCAATCAGGCCTGGCTGACGGAGTTTCACACGGCCATGAGGTCGCTGACCTCCGGAACTTCCTATCAGAACTTTATCGACGCGGACGAGCCGGACTTCCTGCGCGCCTACTACGGAGACAATCTCGAGCGACTGGTCAGCGTCAAAGCACAGATCGACCCGAACAATGTGTTCCATTACGCGCAGAGCATCCCGGTGCGTTTGTAGATTTCTGCGCTTCGTTAACCTGAGTCCAAAGTTCGGCCGAGTTTTTCTAACACCGTCCGTCCCCAGAGGGATTATGTTCAGCCTCTCAATCACACCAGGAGGCACATCCATGAACCACAAAACCCCCAAGATGAGGCATACGCTGCTCAATGACGTCATCTTCAAAATCGTCTTTGGGTCCGCCCAAAACGAGCGGGTGCTCCGCTCCCTGCTCAATGCCATCCTCCAATTGGAAGGCC
>JAFKGI010000048.1 GCA_017307785.1 Vulcanimicrobiota bacterium
TAGAACTGGTTACCAACGAGATTGCATTCGCTTCTAATATCTTCTTCAGTTGTCAAAGATGGAGTTTGCTTAGTTGCTACTCCGTTTGCCGCTCACCGTTCTCGGTGGGGCGAGGCGTAATTTAGCATGGCGGTCCAGGGCTGTCAACCAGTTTGTGGGGTCGTTTTAATACTTTTTCTGGAGCAGTCCCGTTGTTAAAGACTCGGGTACGATTTGTTTACATCCGCAACGGCTCAGCAACATCTGACCGGGAGACAAACCCTACGGGTGGCAACTAGGGTAGTAGTAAGAACTGACCGGGGGGACTACTAAGATGACGAAGACCTGCAGCTGCGGCGCCCACTTCTCACTTCATGTAGAACTGGCCGTACATCGCCAGAAAACAGGACACGCGGCCTTCCAGCTTCCCGAAGTGCGCCTGTCGGCACCGTCGGTCGCTAAGAAGCCCGCGCGTCCATGGAAGAGAACTCTATTGGCCGGAGCCACCGTGCTCTCGCTGGTCGGTCTGTCGGCCGGCGCCAGTATGGGCATTCGCACCTACACCAGCTGGACCCAAACCGCCAACGTTTTGCTCCTGCCCTGATAGAGTCTTATAGCTTGTAGGCCGCCGTCCGATTGCTGGGCGAGGCGATATCGCGGTTACCCGGAGCATAGCCGAGCTTTTCGAATCGGCCCTCGTTCAACTGGATCACGTCACGCCAGCCATCTTTCCAGCGCATCACCAGGCGTCCCTCGACCCACTTCCAGTGGCCCTTCTCTCCATTTTCCCAATCGCTGCGCGCGCTGTGGTTCTTGTAGAGAGTCACGATAATCGGAGTTCCGTCGGTGTGGTACATGCGCCAACGCCCTTCGGCAGCGAAGGGGTCGGCGAAGCAGGCCGAAGCCAGGCAAATCAACAAAAGAAGTCTCTTAATCATGAAGTGCCGGTTCGGTTCGAAAACAACTCAGCCCTCCTTGAGGGCGGTCACCTGATGGAGAGCCGCCACCACTTCTCCTAAGCGCTGGCTCTCTTGTTGGATGAAGGTCATTCCTTCCAGCAGCCAGCGGCCCAGGCCCACTTGCTCCAGATGATAGAAGACGCGCCGACCTTCTTTACGCTCACGCACGATGTGGTGGCTTTTCAGAAGACCGAGGTGTTGGCTCAGTCGAGAGGGGGAGATTCCCAAAGCCTCTCGCAGCGCGCTCACCTCTTGTTCTCCATCCTGGAGTTCCAAGGCGATGCGCACGCGGTCGGGGTGGGAGAGAGCGGATAAAAAATTGGCCATTTCTTCGGCCACAACTTTACGATACGACATCTTGGGAGATTCGACCTTACTCCGTCTTCCCTGGCGCTTTGAGACTTTCTGAACATCGCAAGCCCGAAACGAACCTCGCGGGAATCCTCAGAGCCCGGTGGAATATCCACCCCATGGGACGTCGCATCTTCCGGATCAACCTGTTACAAGGGTTTCTCTATCCCACCACCGGACTCAAGCGCCTGCTGGCCGCCTGGCTGGTCCTGCCGGTAAGCCTGGCGGTGCTGGTGCCTCCCATCCTTCTCGGACTGGGACTCAAGACCAGCACCTCCATCCAGGGAATCCCCCTGACCCTCACCATCCTGGCCGTCTGCATCCTGGTCGGCTCCCTGCCTTTCACCTGCCTGGCCGGCTATCTGCTGCGCTGCCGCAAGCAAGTCATGCATGGCAACCCTGAATTGCCCGGTTGGACCGGTCTCCGCTCCTTGATGAGGGACGGAGGCGGCATGGACATGCTGGGCATCTGGTTCGCCACTCCCGCACTCTGTCTGGTCGCCTTCGCCCTGACCAGCCTGGCCGGCACCATCAGCAACTTCAGCAGTCACCATACCTGGGGAGCCTTCTTCTTCGCCCTGCTCGGGTCAGGCGCCGGTCTGTTCTGTCTCTTCCTTGCCCTGGTCTACTGGATCTTCGTTTTGCTCGTCTCCCCTATGGCCACGCTCAGACTGGCACTGGGCGCCACTCCTTTTCAGGCCGTCAGCTTGAGGGGAATCCTGCAGGACATTGGCCGCGGATTTGGCGACTATCTGGTCTGTTGTGTGGTGGTCTGGGGCGTAAGCGTGCTCTTCCAGATGGCTCAGGCGGCATTCTGGCCCCTGGTGCTGGTTACGTTCCCCGCCCAGGTCTATCTTCAGCTGGTCTGGGCCAACTTGCTCGGACAGTACGCCACAGCCTACCTTCCCGACAGGCTCTAAAACGGCGGCGCACGAAGCCGCCCTTATGACCATTCAGGACCCCGCGCAGCGCGTCGAAGAACTCCGCGCTCAAATCGCTTACCACAATCAGCTCTACCATCAGCAGGATCAGCCGGAGATTTCCGATGCCGAGTACGACGAGCTGGTTCGAGAGCTCAAGCAACTGGAGCTGGACCACCCCGATCTCGTCAGCCCGGACTCCCCCACTCAGCAAGTGGGCTTCACCCCCTCGGACCTGTTCACTCCCGTCCAACATCTTACGCCCATGATGTCCCTGGACAATGCCACCAGTTTCGAGGAGCTGGCCGCCTGGGGCAAGCGCATGGAGCGCTACATCGACAACAACGTCGAGTATGCGTGCGAGCTCAAGATGGACGGGTTGGCCCTGTCGCTGGTCTATGAGAACGGCAAACTGGTGAGGGCCGCCACCCGCGGCGACGGTCGCGTGGGCGAAGACATCACCCTCAACGTCATGCAGATCAAGGCCGTGCCCCATACCTTGAAGACTTCAGAGAAACTGGTGGAGGCGCGCGGCGAGATCTACATGCCGGTCAGCTCTTTCAAGGCGATCAACGAAGAACAACTGGAGAAAGGCGAGCGCATCTTCGCCAACCCTCGCAACGCCGCTGCCGGTTCGTTGCGCCAGAAAGACCCGCAAATCACGGCCAGCCGTAATCTAGCCTTTTTTTCCTACCAGCTGGCCGCCGGTCCGAACGATTTCAGCAAACACCAGCAAACGCTGGATTTCCTCAAGGAACAGGGTCTGCCGGTCAATCCCACCAGCAAGGTGCTGAACAGCCTGGAAGAGGTCTATGAGTTCTGCCAGTACTGGCAGAACAACCGCCACTCCAACGATTATGAGATCGACGGGGTAGTGGTGAAAGTAAACGACCTGGCTCAGCGCCAGGAACTCGGCTTCACCAGTAAGGCCCCGCGCTGGGCGGTGGCCTTCAAGTTCCCGCCCGAGGAGCGCAACACGCTGCTCAAAGACATCATGGTTTCCATCGGCCGTTCCGGCAAAGCCACGCCCTTCGCCGTGCTGGAGCCGGTCTTCGTGGGCGGCAGCACGGTCCGCCTGGCCACGCTCCATAACCAGGACCAGGTCAACTTGAAGGATGTCAGACCGGGGGACACGGTCATCGTGCGCAAAGCCGGCGACGTCATCCCGGAAGTGGTTGGCCCGGTTCTCAGCAAGCGACCGGAAGGACTGCCCGCCTGGGAATTCCCCAAGCATTGTCCCGAATGCAACGCCGACCTGGTGCGCAGCGAAGGGGAGAGTGACACCTTCTGCACCAGCGCCGAGTGCCCCAAGCAATTAGAACAGCGCATCGTCCATTTCGCCAGTCGTGGCTGCATGGACATCGAGAACATGGGGGAACGCACGGTTCAACTGTTTCTGCAGCTCGAGCTCTTGAAGGACATCGGCGGCATCTATACGCTGGACTACGACAAGATCAGAGCGATCGAGGGGTTCGGAGAAATTTCGGTCACCAACCTCAAAAACGGCATCGAAACTTCCAAGCAACGCCCCCTCTCCAACCTGCTGAGCGGTCTGGGCATACGCCATCTGGGAGCGACCGGAGCGCGTGTGTTGGCCAAAGGCATGAATCATCTGGACAACATCTTGAAGGCCAGCGCTGAAGAAATCGCGGCCGTCGAGGGCATCGGCACGGTCATCGCCAACAGCGTCTATGAGTTCTTCCAGCAGGAGGAAAATCGTGAGCTCATGGCTCGATTACGCCAGGCCGGGGTCAACTTCGAAGGTCCCAAAGCCTCCACTTTGCCGCAAAACCTGGTGGGCATGTCGGTGGTGGTGACGGGCACACTGGAAAACTTCTCGCGCGAGGGTGCTGAAGAGGCCATCAAAGAGCGCGGAGGCAAGTCGCCGGGCAGCGTTTCCAAGAAGACCAACGCGGTCGTGCTGGGCGAGGGCCCGGGTGCGGCTAAAATCACCAAGGCGCGCGAGCTGAAAATCCCTATCTTGAACGAGGCCCAGTTTCAGCAGCTGCTGGAAACCGGGGAGATTCCTGAAGTGCCGCTAACCGGTGATGCTGAAGGTGCAGTGGTCGGGTAACACGACGGGACGCTGAAAACGGAGCATCCCGCCTTTTTCCTCAAAATACGAGCACTGCCGGCCGGACGTGGCCAGCACTTCGACACTGGGCAGTTGGCGGGTCTTGAAACCGAATTTCTTACAGCCCAGCGGGGTGTTGTTATCCCAGGTCACCTGAAAGTGTTCGCACTGTCTGCAGTTGGGCGCGTACTCGCTCATACCAACAGCATAGCGAACTGTTCTGAAAGAAAGCTGTAAACGGGTTGTTGCAAACCGCCCAAAACCTGGAAAGGCCGCCCGAGGGGCGGCCTTTCTCACTTTTAGTGTCCCGGCTTGGAAGTTTGCGAGCGCACGTCGGCCATGGCGGCCATAATGTGCGCGATAGCCTGGTCTCGTCTGGCGTTCTGTCCCTTTTCGGCCTGCAGAAGCTTCTTGGAGCGCTCCAGCAACTGCACAACCTCGCGATTGCTCGCGACGTTGGCGTTCAGGTCGGCCTTGTTCTCTTTGGCCTTGGAAGGCGGCGCCGCCAGGGCCAGGCCGCTGCACATCAGACCGATCACTAATGCGTTCCTCATAACCGTAGTCTCCATATCCCCGAGACCCCACGAAGGAATTTCACGGGGACTTCGGTATCCAAAAGAATTATGGAGCAATTGCTCATCGAATCCGACGAAGCCTGGGCGCTGTACGATCCCTTCGAGAAGCGCTATCGCTGGCACAACCAAAGCTTCACGCGCCAATGGGGCATGGAACCCCTTGATCCGTGGACTCTCTTTGCAATACCTCCAGGTGCCTATCATGGCACGCAAACCCATGATCTCGTAGAGATCGCCATCCGCATCCACCCCGACCGCGAGTACTACTGGGTCCACACGCGCGACCAGAACTTGCCTCTCTATCGCGCGGCTTTTCACAGCCTACCGGTCGCCCTGTCGATTACCAAACTCGAGGGAGCCCTCTTCATCGACACCAACCAGACGGCTCGAGAGTTTTCCGGTTATCTACCGGGAGCCAGCACGATGTCGCTGTGGCGCGACACGGCGCAGCGGGAATACTACATCCGCCATCTCCAGGCTCACGGGATGGTGCGGCAAATGCCTTTCCCTTTTTATCGACCCGATGGTCAGCCTCTGGAAAGTATCACCAGCAGCGGTCTCTTCAGCCATCGAGACCAGTCCTACCTGATCAGCACGCTGGGCAGTCCTCCACCCAACAGCAACCTGCTGCACACCAAATCCGAGCTACTGCAGCAAATTTTCGAATACGCTCCCGCCCTCATCGTGCTCAGCGACGACAGCGGTCGCATGCGCAAGGTCAACCGCTTTGTCGGCGAGGTATCCGGCTTTACCCCCGAAGAACTCGAGGGACGCCCGTTCTATGAGCTGATCCCCGAAGAAGAACGCCAGAGAGTTCAGGACGTGGTCGAGGAGTGCTTCCACGAGTCGCACGTGACCTACAGCGAGAACCACTGGGTCACCAGAACCGGCGAACGTAGATTGCTGCAGTGGAGCAACACGCGTCTAAATTCGGGCTTCAACAACGAAATCGTGCACGTCGGCATCGGCCAGGACGTGACCGAACAACGTCAGGCCGAGCAAAAGTTTCGCAATCTGGTCGACAACGCTCCCGACGCCATCCTGGAAATTGAAGCAGACGGCACGGTCGCCTTCATCAACCCGGCCGCCCGCTATCTCTTCGGCAACATCCTCAAAACGCCCATCCTCAACCGGGTACACGAAGACGACTGGGCCGCCGTGGCCGAACAGATGCAGAAGCCGAGAACCGAGGTGCGCTGCCGCATGCTCCACTGCCAGGACGGATGGCGCTGGTTCGACTGCAAAGGACAGGCTGGAATCCTCATTTGCCGCGACGTGACCGCGGAACTCCAAAGCGAAGAAATGCACAAGATGCAGGCGGTGGCTTCGGTGGCCGCCAGTCTGGCCCAAAAATTCCTGGAGTTGCATGACAAACTGGACGACCAGGAAGCGATGGAAGAAGCGCGGCGGTTAGCGAAAAAGCTGCTCAAGCTAAACCAGGAAGCCCAGTCCGAACCGGAGCGGGCAACCTTGGAGGACATCATGGAAGGGGCTGTCACGCTATTGACCGCCTCGCTGAGCAAAGTGCGCGTGCAGCTGCAACTGAACACCCGCGAAAGTTGGCTGACCAGCGGACGCACCCAGATCGAGCAAATGCTTCTCAATCTGGGGCTGAGCGCCGTTCACCCCGGCAGCGTGCTTAACCTGAGCACTCATCCGGCTCCCGAAGGAGTGGAATTGCGCGCCAGCCTGACTCCCAATGGCAATCCGTTCGCCCCCACCCCCTTGGACGACAAAGCCGTGATTCTCCCTGGAGACCCCCTGCGCGTCTTCTTTCCGCTAGTCGGCTGAGACGCCGATATCTCCAGCCTCGGCAGGCTCGGCGTTCCGCTCAGCGGCCCGGTTTCGGTCATACTCCTTGCCGGCGTAGACGATAGCCTGCCACCAGATCAGAACCAGCGAGAAGGTGAAAGCCAGGAAGATGCGGTCTCCGGCGGCCGCGCTCATTCCCAGGGCGACAGCGCCGGCGGTCGTGATCAGCTTCATAATCGAAGCCGACTGATCGCCCAGTCGCATGAACGGACCTTCGATCAGAGGCTTGTGCTTGAACTTGGTCTCCTCGGTGGTGGCCGAGTAAAGAATCTCTTTGGTGGCGTTGTTCAGAGCGTAGTTGAAAGAGCCGCTGAAGGCGAGCAGCACCTCGACCGCCAGAATCTCCAGAGGGAAGCCGAACGCGACCACGGCAATCAGGGCGAAGGCCGGCAGAATCGAGACGGCCACCCGCATTCCCAGGTGGGCGAAGATCAGACGAGCCACCACGATGAGCAAGAACAGTCCCAAAATCCCCTGATACAGGGAGACGTCCGCGAAAACCGCGTTGGTCTTGTTCTTCAAAGCTTTTTTGTAATCTTGATAACGCTCACGGCAGTCGTGGACGTCGTTTTTCATTCCGAACTCGTTGAGGGCCGTATCCCGCTCTTCGGCCGGCCGTGACTTCAGCGAATAGAAGAACTCGTATCCCTCCTCCCCCATTTTTGAGGCAACTTCGGGAAAGGTCTCTTCATACTGAGTATGGGCCAGGCGCTGGTCAATGACCGTCTGACTGAGAAAGTCGAGAGATGTGGTGAAGCAGGCCAGGCAGGTGACCATGATGGCAATCGAGCGCACGTAGCGGATACGAATCAGTCCCAGCACGTCGCTCCAGAACTTACCCTTCTCCTCCACTTTCTTGGAGCCAATGGGCCCAGCCTCAGCAACAACCCGTTCTGGTCTAGGCTTGCGCAGAGAAGCGGCCAGAATCAAGAACACCAGCGCACAGCCCATACCAGCTGCCGAGAAAATGGTCGCGTAGGGGGCCAGTTTTTCGCTGCGCGAAATCAACCCCGAGGCAGCCGAGCCGGCAATGCCTCCAGCCGTGGCGCCCAACTGAACAAACCCGAAGACGCGCTCGCCCTGCTCGGGCAGGAAAAAGTCGTTGATGCAGCCCCACAGGGTGGGCAAGGCCAACAGAAAATAGACCGAGCCCCACAGGTAGAAGACCACCGTGCCGGGCTTGCCGCCGTACTGCAGGATCCAGGTAAAGGCCACCTTCATGACCATCAGCAGCAAATAAGTGCGCACGATCAGCTTGAACTTGTCCATGCGGTCGCCACAGAAGTTGAAAATCTTGGTGACCACGAACGAAATCAGGGGCACGACCAGCATCAGCACCGGTAAATAGTTCGGATTGAAGTCCGAGAGAAACTGCGAATTCCGCAGTGGTTTGATGACGTAATAGGACAGCAGCAGAAAGAAAAGCGCCGAAAAGCTATAGAGAACTTGGCGGAGCTCCTCTTCTTTCGCTCCGGTGACGGCGCATAAAAACTGGATCATGCCCGCATCTAAGCAAAGAAGCCTGAAAAAAAGCTATTTGAGGAAGCTGTCTCCCGGGTTCCAGGCCCAGTTGTCTTCCTTAGCCGGAGGCAACGGTTCCTCGGACGGCGCCACGTTGGGGGTGTCGTTTCCGCCGTGAGCAGGCAGTGCCCAACCGAAAAGTGCGTGTCCCAACGCTCCCGCCCAACCAGCCAGCTTGTCGCGCACGGCGTGTGCGGTGTTGTAGACGCCCAGCGGCAGACCCACCTTGTGGGTGAGCACGATGTTGCGCACCTGGTTCTGCACCGACTGGTCGAGCTTTTTACCCAGAGCCAGCTGACGGTTCAGACCGAGCACCCAGTGGACGGTGGAAATCGGCACGTGAGCGCCCTTGCGCGAAATCAAAGAAAGCAGGTGAATGAAGCAATCCATGCGCTCGGTGCGATGCAGGATGTCTTTCATATCTTCGGGGCTCATCACGTCCTGGCCCTCGAAGTAGAGCTTGTTGAGACGCTTGGCGGCCGCCTTGGCGCTGTCCGCCTTGCCGATAATCGTCAGCAAGTCCAGAGCCGCGTCGCGGTCCACGTTGTCGATCGGAACCGCCTGGCCGAAATCCAGGATGGTGACGGTCTTGGAGGCTTCCTCGATGAGAACCTGGCCGTCGTGGAAGTCCGGATTGGCGAAGGTGGTTTTGGGAATCCAGTTGCCTTCGTTGGTCTGGCCGCGCAGGATGCCCATCTCGGCCTTGGCCATGGGGCGCATAGCCTCCCGGTAGAGCTCCGGCTTGGTGGTGAAGATCTTACGCGCCGTCTTACCCTTGGCTTCTTCCATGAACATGCCAAGGTTCTTGACCGAGTAAGCGTCGATGCTGCGCACCGTCCAGTCGCCATACTTACGCTGGTAAGACTTGAAGGCGGTTTGCTGCACGCCCATGGCGGATTCTTTGTCAAACTCGAGCTTGACCGAATCTTCGATGATGCCCAGCAGGCCCAGAATGTAGCCGAACTTTTCCTTGTCCTCGGGCGTCTCCGTCAGAGCGTTCAAGAACTTGTGGAAGCGGTCAAAGTCGTAGCGAGTCGTCTCGATGATGTCCTGACGACCCAAGGACACCACTTCGCCGCGGTTCTCTTCCTTGTTGAAATAGCGAATGGCCACGTTGACCGAGCCGGAGCCGAGCACGCGCTCGATTTTCAAATCCTCGGGCCATTCGTCGCCGAAGCGGTCCTGAACCAGCTTGAGCACCTGATAGTAATTCAGAGGCATGGCCGCATCTTGGGCCGATTCAAAGGCCTCGCGGAAGTCCGCAAACTCCGAAGTAAAGGCCAGATACTGCTTCATTTTGATGCCGGGCACACCGTAAGAGTCGAAAAGACGCGAGAGCACCGAAGCTTCGTCCTGCTTCATCGGCTCACCGTTGGCGTCGACCTTAGGCTTCTGCCCTAACATGTAAGCAACCGCCAGGGTGTCGGCGTCGCCCTGAGAGGTCAGAATGGCCTTGCCCACTTTGCGCGACAGATCCATATGGGCCGCCGGCACACCCTTGAGGAAATGCTCGAGCACGGCTTCGCGGCCCTCGGGGTTGCGCAGAATGCCCGACGGTCCCGCCAGGAACGAGTTGGCCACCACCACCCGAACCATCGGCTCGGCATCGGCCAGTTCGGCCCGCACATTGCGGATCGTTTGGGAAACGGGAGCGAACGACTGTTGCTCGCTGGCCGTTTCCAGGTAGGCGGGCATCTGCTTGACGCGGCCCATCAGATACTCGATGGTCTCCAACTGCTCTTCGGGAGAGCGCCCGCGCGAGACCGCGATCAGCGACGACAATCCGCGCATCTGATTGCCAAAGACGGAGATTTCCTCGATACCGTCGCGGGGGTCGGGCGGAAACACCTTGTCCACCGTGCCCGGCTGCAACTTGGCCGACTCGGAAATCAGGTTGCGCAGGTTGTGATACACCACCGGGAAGTCTTCGCGCAGCTTCAGTTCACTGTCCAGAGCGGCGACCTGCGAAGCCATCGACTCGGTCGTTCCGGTCACATCGATCAGTTTGGCTACCAGGGCGGCCGACTGATTGGCGGCCAACCAGTCGAGCACGTCTTCCTTGCCCAACCAGCCGCGTAGCTTGTCGCCTTCCAGACCGGTCAGGCGGTCGTTGAGGGCATTGCCCAATGCCTTATGGGTATTGGGACGGGCCTGCATGGCCGGGGAGCAGAAATCGACCGAGCGCTTGGCCAGGCCATACCACTCATCCAGGTCCTTGACCGAGTTCTGCATCTTCAGGAAGCCTTCGAGGATGTAGGCGCCCGCGTCCACGCCGACCGGTTCCTCGTCGTTGATCTCGCCCAACTGCCGCATGGTTTTGGAGCGATCGACCGCTTCTTCGGCGGCGCCCAGCACGGCTCGGAAATCTCCCTTGAAGCCCTGCTTGACGTCGTGGCCGAGCACGGCCAGCGGGGAAAGCACTAGCCGGCTCTCGGTGGGAGCCAGGAACTTCATCTGCTGTCCCACCCGGAACATGCGCGACTGATAGTCTTCCAGCGCTTTGTAGTAATCTTTCTCGTCGGCAAAATCGCCGGGTTTGGGCTCGAACTCGCCGGCCTTGTGGCGCTCTTCCAGATTCTTCAAAGTGGCCGTCGAAACGTCCGCCAGTTCCACTTTGTAGCCGTCCTGCAGGGTCTTCTGCAGCAGACCGGCGTGCTGGGAGCGGTCGGGAGTGACCACTGGCTGCAGCAAGGGGCTGAGCTTTTCGGTCCAGGCGCGGCGCGTGGCCGAGCCGGGCACGCGGGTTTCGTGGGCCCAGTGAGTCAGCAAGAACTTCTGCACGTCCTTGTCTTCGGCCAGGGCGCAGAGGCGACGCTCGGCGCCCCCTTCCAGAACGGCCGGACGGGCCTCGCTCGACTGAAAGTCCACTTGACCGGAACAGGTGCGGGCCACGTCCAATAAGACGGCCGGAAGCTGCTCTTCAAAGGAGGCGGTAAACGGCGCCCACGGTTCCGAGGCGAACAAACCGTTGAGGTAGGAAGTGACCTTGGGTCCTTCCTGAAGCGGCGGACGCAAGCGCAGCATGGCGTGACCTTCGCGCACGGCCACACCGGCCGAGAGCACGCCCTGAGACGATTTTTGCATGGCGGCCAGTTCGTCGGCATCCTGATGCGGGGAATTGAGCAGGCGGGTGGCCAGCGACAGGGCCAGCGGCACTCCGTCCAGGTCCACCTGCTTGGCCAGCGCCTGGCCATCCAGCTTTTCCACGGTGGCGCGCAGCGCGGCGTCATTGCGGGAGGCCATGGCCCAGGTGCACTCGGGCTCGTCCTGATTCTTACGGTAAAAGTCGACCAGCTTATTGACGTCGGAAACGCCGGTTTTGCCGTCCACGCAGAACATAGCGGGCGCCAGTCCGACCAGCTCGTCCAGACCACCGACCTGCTGAAACGCCTCGTTGAAGACCACCTTCTGCACGAATTCGCGCTGGATGCTTTTGGGCGAGCGCACCAGAGAATCCGAGAAAGCGGCCGCCGACCAGCCCGGCTGGTTCAGGAAAGCGCCCAGCTTGGCGGCTCCTTCGGAAGTGAAGGAAGCCGGCAGGCAGTCGCCACGCACCGACAGCATCAAGCGCAAGAGACCGTCCACCTGCTGCTGCACCGGCTTTCCGGAAGCGGCCAGGTGATCACAGGCACCCAACAGGGCCCGTTCAAAATCGTCGCGAGCAGCCTCGGTATGACGAATGTCGCCCACCTGCGAGGGCTTGGAGCCGTTCTCGAACATCCAGTCGGGGGTCGTCTCGCCGGAAACCAGGTCGGCCAGCACGTTGTATTTTTCCTGGTAGGCCGGGAAATTCTCGACGTTCTTCTCGTAGAGGGCCGGTCCATTGCCGCCGATGCCCGCGGGCAGCGGAATCTCGGCCACGGAGGCGGTCGGGTGACCGCTGCGCTTGTAATCCTCGACCTGAGTCTGCACCAGGGCCACACGCAGGCCCTCGTGTTCGTGCCCATCGGCACCGGCTTTCAGGGCGCGCTTCTGATCGTCAATCGGGTATTTCTCGGGATTCTTGGCGTAGAGGCGCTCCAGCGAGGTCAGCGCGGCGTGCGGATTGTAGCCGGCCTTGACCAGACGCTCGACGCCGTCGTGATCGGCTCCGGCCTGCATGGCTCCCGGCTCGATCCAGGAGTTCCCGTTGACCGAAAGTTCCTCTTCGTTCTTCGGGTCCTGCTTGGCATGCAGAATCAGCTGCGAGGCCTGCTGGGCCAACACGAAAGCCAGCTCGTCTTCGGTCTTGAGCGTGCGCAGCAAGCCGGCGTTTACGGCCAGGCGGTAAAACGGTTTGTTGTCATCCGGCAGACCGTACCAGGTGCGCAACGGCCAGGCCTTGTCCGGGTGGTCTTCTTTCCAGGCTTCCTCGCGATAGGAACTGTCGTCCAATCCAGCCTGGGGGATGTCGCCCGAGAACACCTCGACGCGCACATTCAAATCTTTGAGCTCGGGGCCGGCCACCTTGGACAGCACCGATTCCACATAATTCTTGGCCTCGTCCAGAGAGGCCGAACCGATGGGCGGCGACTGCAACTGACCCAACTCGGGCCGCAGCCGGTCTTTCCAGGCGTTGAGCTCTTTCTGTTCGGCCGGGGACAGTTGGAACTGGTCCTTGTTGGCGGCCGGCGCGGGAGCGGCCGGCAAAGAAACGGGCTTGGGAAGCTGAGAGGAAACCGGCCGTAATTGCATTGGGACATTTTAACCGCCGAAGACTCCACTGCCAACCCATGCGACGATCTTGCAACAACTCGTAGTATTTGGGTCGCCCTCTCATAAGACTCGTTTATGAGTCCCTCAATCTGCGTATTGGACCGCATCTCCCGAGCGGACTAACCTCAACTCCAGAAAGCAAAGGAGTTTTTTAGCATGAGCAAACTGACCGACAAAGTGGCCGTGGTCACCGGCGCATCCAAAGGAATCGGTGCCGGCATCGCCCTGGCGCTGGCCCGCGAAGGGGCGGCCGTGGTCGTCAACTACGCCTCCAGTAAAGACGGCGCCGACAAGATCGTGGCCCAAATTACCAAGGAAGGCGGCCGGGCCATCGCCGTCCAGGCGGACGTCTCCAAGCAGGCCGACATCACCCGACTGTTTCAGGAAACCACGAAGATTTTCAACAAGGTCGACATCCTGGTCAACAACGCCGGCATCTACCAGTGGGGTAGTCTGGAAGAGCTCACCGAAGAGTCGTTCCATTCCCAGTTCAACCTGAATGTGCTCGGCCTGTTGCTCACCACTCGCGAGGCCCTGAAGCACTTCCCGGAGGAAGGCGCCAGCGTCATCAACATCAGCTCGGCCGCCAGCACCTTGACCCCGGCCACTTCTTCGGTTTATTCGGCCACCAAGGCAGCCGTCGACGCCATCACCCATTCGCTGGCCAAGGAACTGGGACCGCGCAAGATCCGCGTCAACGCCATCAACCCGGGCATGATCGAGACCGAAGGAGTGCACGCCGCCGGCTTTGCGGAAGGCGACTTCCGTACACTGGTCGAGACCAACACCCCGCTTGGCCGCATCGGCCAGACCGACGACATCAGTCCTTCGGCCGTTTACCTGGCTTCGTCCGACTCCAAATACATGACGGGTGAAACCCTGCTCATCTCGGGCGGCTGGCGCTAGGTAGGTCTATTGGCCGAGCTGTTTGGCCAGCTCGGCCAATACGGGGGCGTTCTTGGGGTCCTGAATCTTCTCGTTGTAGAAGCTCGGGACGTGGTCGTAAAGGGGATTGATGTTCCCCTTCATCAGACCCTGCAGACTGCCCAATCCGCGATTCCACCAGTGCACGCCTTTTTCCAAAGCCGCCTGGCCGTTTCGATCAAAATAGACCTGATGGCCGGTGGTCACGCCGCCCGGGAGAGCCAGCGGGATGGGGTCGGTGTTGTTGATAAAATTGACGGTGCGGTCGGCCAGGCCGTTGGCCTGCAAGTGCTTATCTTCGTCGCCCCAGCCGATGTCGGGTCCGCCGGTGCGCACCACACTTCCGGCCAGCAAGTCCATTTCGGTGGCGGCCCGATCGGCCAGTTGCAGAGCGATGGCCGCTCCCAGACTATGACCGGCGAAATGAACCGCTTTGTTGGCAGCTCGAGCCTGCTCCAGGTAAGGCTTGAGCTGCCCCCAGATTCCATCGGCGGCCAGCTTGAAACCACCGTGCACCGAAGCCGTTCCGGCATAGTTGGCCACCGGCAGGGCGGCGATGTCGTGAAAATAGTCTTGCCACTGGGGGTCTTTGGAAATCAAGGGCGGGGTGGTGCCACGCGCGGCCACCAGCAGGGCATCTTTGGTCTCCACCAGAGAAACCTGGGTGCCTGTATCCGGTTGGCCCTCGGGGTTGTTGGCCGAATCCAGAAAGTGATAGGAAACCAAACCCGGCTGCTTGCGCAAATGCAGGCGCTGGTCCACCGGGTCGGAGTAAGCCATGGTAGCGACCGCTGCCAGGGTTGCTCCATTGGCGGGAGTGAAGACTTTGTCTCCTTGAAACGAAGCCAGGTCCACGGAATCGATCACTTTGGCAGTCGATTCTGAATCCATGGGCACGGCAAAGATCGAGTTCCACATATCGCAGGGCGTGAATTTGCCCACTTTGGGAATCTGCATAGGCCTCCATCCAGGTCGCAAATCCAAGGTTAGCCCTTAGACCTGAAAGCATCTTGAAAAAAAACTCGCTTGCCCATAAACTGGCCAACCTATGAGTGAAACAGCAGCAGCAGTAGAGTATGGAACCTTCGAAGCCACCGTGGCCCGCAGCGCGGCCATCGAGAAAGAGCTTCAGACCAACCCCAAGAAATTCCGAGTGCTGACCGGCGACCGTCCCACCGGTGCCCTGCACATCGGGCACCTTTTCGGATCGCTGCGCAACCGCGTGCGCCTGCAGAACCTGGGCGTTCCCATCTATATCGTGATCGCCGACTACCAGGTGCTGACCGACCGGGATACTTTCGAAAACATCTCCAGCAACGTCCGGGAACTGACTCTAGACTATCTGGCCGCCGGTCTGGACCCCGACAAGGACACCTGCATTTTTCCCCACAGCCACATCCCGGAGCTGAATCAGTTGCTGGTGCCGTTCCTGACGCTGGTGAGCATGGCCGAACTGGACCGCAATCCCACCGTCAAAGAAGAAATCCAGGCCGCCGGCCTCACCCGCATCAACGCCGGCATGTATGTCTATCCCGTGCATCAGGCCGCCGACATCCTTTTCTGTAAGGGAAATCTGGTGCCGGTCGGCAAAGACCAGATCCCTCACCTTGAGCTGAGCCGCGTCATCGCTCGACGCTTCAACGAGAAGTTCGGCGGCGGCCAGGTGGTTTTCCCCGAACCCCACCCTCTGCTCTCGGAAGCTCCCGTCATCTTGGGTCTGGACGGCAATCAGAAGATGAGCAAAAGCCGCAATAACGCCATCATGCTCGGGGCCAGCGAAGATGAGACGGCCAAACTGGTCAAAAAAGCCAAGACCGATAGCGAACGGCACATCACCTACGACCCGGCCAATCGGCCGGAAGTCGCCAACCTGCTGCTGATCGCCAGTCTGTGCACGGGAACTCCGGCCCAGAAAATCGCCGAAGAAATCGGTGAGCAGGGTTCCGGTAAGCTCAAGAGCACCGTCACCGAGGCCCTCAACGAACATCTGCGCGAGCTAAGACAGCGCCGAATTCAGTTTGCTCAGGAGCCCGGGCTGGTCAGCCAGGTTCTGAAGAAGGGCATTGCCCGCGCTCGCGAAGTAGCACAAGAGACTTTGTCGGAAGTTCGCAAAGTCATGAATATGGAATTCTAGCTAGAGCCCTTAAGGCGTTCAATCCGCCTGCCGATAAGGAGGACGCATGGAGATCGAAGCTCACAACCGAGCCATGATGCGGTTGGTCCAGGCTGTGCAGGAACTCTCTTTGGCCCGCACCCTCGACAAGGTGATGCAAATCGTGCGCACCGTGGCCCGTGAACTGACCGGGGCCGACGGTGCTACCTTCGTATTGCGCGACGGCGACAAATGCTATTACGCGGACGAGGACGCCATTCAGCCACTCTGGAAAGGCATGCGCTTCCCTCTCACCGCCTGCATCAGCGGTTGGGCCATGCTCAACAAAGACAACGCCGTCATTCCGGACATCTACCAGGATCCGCGCATTCCGGCCGATGCTTATCGCCCTACCTTCGTCAAGAGCCTGGCCATGGTGCCGATCCGCAGCAGCGCGCCGATTGGCGCCATCGGCAACTACTGGGCCGAATATCACCACCCCGACGCCCAGCAGGTCTCCTTGCTGCAGGCACTGGCCGACGCCACCTCGGTGACCATGGAGAACCTCCAGGTCTATGCCGAACTGGAGCGTCGTGTTCAGGAGCGCACCCGCGACCTGGAAGAAGCCAACCGCAGCCTGGAATCCTTTTCTTACACCGTTTCCCATGACTTGCGCGCTCCGCTGCGGGCCATCGACGGTTTCTCTCGCATGCTCGAACCCGGTCCCTACAAAGATCGCATTCAGCAAGCCGGCCAGCGCATGGGCGGTCTGATCGAGAATCTGCTGGATCTAGCTCGCTATGCCCGCGCTGAGGTGCAGCGCCGTCAGGTTGACCTGAGCGACATCGCGGCCCAGATCGCGAACCGGCTCGAGGCCCCCATCGACATCGAGGCCAACATGACCACCGAATGCGACCGTGAACTGTTATCAGTGGCCCTGGAGAATCTGCTCTCCAACGCCTGCAAGTATTCCTCAAAACAGGCCGAGCCGCACATCGAATTCAGTCGTACCACCAGGGACGGCCAGACCGTCTACTACGTCCGCGACAACGGCGCCGGCTTCGATATGGAGAAAGCTCAGAAGCTCTTCACTCCTTTCCAGCGCATGCACACCCAGAGCGAATTCCCAGGCACGGGCGTCGGCCTGGCCACCGTGCACAAAATCATCACCCGCCACGGCGGGGCCATCTGGGCGGAGTCAGCCGTCGGTCAGGGAACGACCTTTTACTTTACTCTCAGCTCCCCGCCCATCGTTGCCTGGGACAGCCCGGTGCTCAGCTCGACCGCGGCCACACCAGCAGCGCCCGGGCGCGAATAGAGCGGCTCGGAAGCTGTCGCAGTCCGGGCCCAGGTCACTGCCGTTTTCCCCGTCGCGCGGTTCGGGCAGTTCCATCCCGACAGGCAGCATGTCGATCCAGACCTTCTGCTCCCGCCAGTTGGCGACCCCGACTCCTTGCCAGGTCAGGCGCCAGATACCGTCCAGCGATTCTGCCAGTCCTCGCTGGCGCAGACCCTCGAGGGTCTCCAGAGCAAATCCCGTCCTGGCTCTTTCCAAAGTGTCGACCAGGGTACTCAGCAGGGCGGTGCGATGCTGGGCCAGCACTTGCAGCACCCAACCCTGGTCGGGAGTCAGCTCGGACAGTTCGCGCTCGAACATATTTTCGAAGTGCACTAACTAGACTTCAAGAAAAATTCCAGCCTCCCCCCCTTCTAGAGGAGCACTTACTGGAGGAAACTATCCAAGAACTGCAAGAGTTGCGGGTCGATGCGACCGAGCTTGGTGCGACCGCCCTTTTTGTAGTAGATCTCGAGGCTGACCGCGAAATATTCGTGGGGCCCGTGCAGCATGTAGCCGGAAGCTAAGATCTTGCGGGTCTCCTTGAAACCATGCCAGAGGATGGTGGAGAGCCGCTCGTCAAAGCCGCATTTGGCCGAGAGAATGTAGTCCACCGCGTGCGCCAATTCGTGGATGGTCACGGTATCCTGGTGCAAGTACTTCTCTTTGAGCACGACCCTTCGTTCACAAGGAATGTAGAAGCCAGCCGCTCCGTGATCGAGATCCAGATTTTGGCTGACCTGGTTCTTCCGGCCCAGCACCTGACTGGCCAGCTGACCGCGCGGAACGATCACCACCGTCAGCCCTTCCTCCAATAAAACCAGAGCGAGCCGTTTGCCAAGCTCTCCCGCGCCTCGAACGAATCTCTCCACCAGGTCGGGACGATCCCGCGGAGACTCGACCATCCGTCGCAATGCCTCGGCTGAACTCAAAGCCTCGACGCGAGGGGCCGGACGTCGGCTCCCGATTCCCCGCACCACCACCTCCGGCGACGGCGGTGGCACATAGCCACCGCCGCGCATCTGCATCAGCCATTGCTGAGTGGAAAGCATCTGCTTCAAGCATAACCAGACCTTGTAAACAAAGATCGGCTTCAGGGCAAAATGGTCAATCCTGTCGGCACTGCGTGGGGCAAGGGGATAGTCGTGTGCAGCACCTGACCGCTTTTGCCGTCCAGCACCATAATGACTCCAGAGTCGCGACAGGCCACGTAGGCGTGCCGCCCGTCACGACTGTAGCAAATACCGACCGGGGCCTTACCAACCTCGGTGGTTCCCGTCACCAGGCCGTCTTTGAGGTCGATGACCGAGACCGTGTTGTTCTCTTTGTTGCTGACCAGGCAGCGCGAACCATCCGGACTGATGGCCAACTTCTGCGGCAACACATCCACCGCGACCCTGGACAGCTCCTTGACCGTCAGGCTGTCCACTAAAGAGACGCAGGCGTTGCCCGAACAAGCCAGAGCCAGGCGCGTGCCATCAGGAGTGGCTTCGATTGCGGTCGGACAGTTGCCCACCTTACAGCGTCCAACCTCCGAACCCGTGCGGGCGTCGACGGCCACCACCTGACCGCTACGCGCATCGCCGCCGCAGGCGAATACCCGGCCGCCCACCAAACAAGCCGACCAGGGGGAAAAGTCTAACGGCAGATAACCGGCCGGCAGGGTAGTAGCCGTGTCGAGCAGCATCACGCCCGGCTTGCCGCCCATGATGCAGGCCGAGATGTAACGACCGTCGCGACTCAGCCGCAGGTCGGTGACGACCCCGCCCATAGGCAAGTTCCGCACCAGCTTAAAACCGCGTTTGCCGTCGAGGATCTGCAGCATATTGCCGGTACCGGCGACATACAGAAAGTGACCCGCCTTGTCAAAGCACACCCAGAAAGGAGAGAACTTCAACGGCAAAAACCCGGCCCTGGATGGGTTGGAGAACGGAAATACCATCAGGCAATTTTCTTCACCGGTAATAGGATTCATCAACCAGGATTGTCCCCAACCCTTGGGTTGAAACGGCAAATCCTCTTGCCTGGGGAAAGGGGACATGCCCGCGGCCAGCATTTTCTGCCATAAGTTCTGGAAGGGACTGGAATCGATATTGTTGAGATTGTCCGGCTTGCGACTGTAGGCGACAAACAAATCTCCCGGCAAAGCCGCCATATCTCCCACAAAGGTGGAACTCGGAGGGTTCATCAATATCTGACAGCGCGAGGCCATTCCCACGTAGTTGACGCGGACTCTTTGGGAGACGTCAGGATAACCCGTCTTGTGGGCCACCAGTCGATACTCGCCGTCCGGGAGGTCTTCGAAATGAAAGGAACCGTTGCCGGCCGAGACGGCGCGAAAGGGAGTCCCCTCCACCTCGATCTCGACGCCCGCCAGGGGATCTCCTCGACCGACCACGTTGCCGACCTGCGGATTGATTCCGGTCACCACCATACCTGTCAAGGTGGCCACACCGGGCCCGGCCCAAGAATATCCACAGAAAAACACAAGGAACAAAAACGCCAGCACAAATCGTTGCATCCACACCTCCACCCCAAGAGAATGCGGTCTGAGACACTAACAACTTGTTACCAAAAACCAACAAATTTACGACAAAATGAGACCTAGGGAATCGGTTGGTTGGTGGGAAGCGTTTGCTGCGTCTGCGGCTTCTTCTCTGGCGGCTTGGGCGGGACGACGCGCTTGTCGGCTTGCGACTTCTTCAAGTAGCGCCGTTCTTCGACTTCATCCAGCTTGCGGTAGACCTCGGGTTTGCCTTGTTCTTTCCGCTCCTGACCGTCCTTGAGGACGCGCGCCGGCGCCCCGAGCACGGGCAGAGACAGCAAGGCTATGAAGAGTAGAGCTTTCATAGCCTCAGCTTAGCCGAGTCGGGGCGCCCGCGGCAGAGTCGTCCATCCCGAGCGGGACGGACCTCCGTCCTAGAGCTGCGCCAGGATCTGCTTCAAAGGCCTGTAGGAACCGAGCGCATCTCGACTATCTCGATCCTGGACCATGACCTCAATCACTCGTTCCCCTCGGCTGACCACGATAGCTTTCATTCCCGGCTGGGAGGGAACCGTATAGATCCCTTCCAGATTCCAGCCAGACCTGAGGGCTTTGGGAACGGCCCGTGCGAAATCGCCTTCATCAGCTTTCCAGCCCCAGCCAATAAAATCCGTTCCGATGCGCTGCTTCTGCTGCTCAAAGCTCTCGTCGAGCTGATTAGGACCCAGCAAGCGGGCGGAAATCTTGCGGTCAAAGTTCTCCCAACTGGCCGTCAGGCCGGGGCTGTGCGACTTGCGCAACCACTCACCCTCCAGAGCCATCGATGGGTTCAGAACTTTCAAATTGTCCGCCAGTTGCAGAGCATCCAGCCCGGTTCGACTGTCGTAGTTGACCTGGGCCGGCAATCCCAGGCGTGTGAAGCCTTCCCAAGACTCGGCCAGACGAAATCCATTTGCATCCACCCGATAGTTCCAGGTCTTAGATCCATTCAATTGGGGCGGAATGGCCTTCAGGTAGTTCACCTGCAGGGGTTCCAGCGTGGCCGGGAACTGGCCGTCGTGGTCCTGGGAGTACATTTCCAGCGCAGTCGCGATATTCGCCAGATTGCGGCGTGCGCTGGCCAGCGCTCCCAACTCCCGGTCCAACGACTGGGCGGACGCGCCGCCCCAGACGGCCAGAGCTAACATCACGGTAGTAACGAACTTTTTCATAGACACCTCCACTTACTAAAGACGAAGAGCAGGCATTCGGTCGGAAAGTTTTAGGGGTGCTAAGAATCCGCTAAGCCGGGTCTTCTATTCTCAAGCCACATCCAGTCCTAAAGCCCGGTTTGTTGGAGCCCTCCCTGAAGGGCTCTTTTTTTTTGGATGGTCTGACGGTTACATCCCGGTCAAGATCCGGGGTCTCGACCTGGCATAAGCTCGCTCCGTCATGATCAGCACTCAAAAAGCCCCCTTGCGCGTGGTCGTCACCGGCTACGGACCTTTCGGCGGACGCAGCGTCAACCCGTCCGACACGCTGGGCCAACAAGTCAGTCAGATGCCTGTGGACGGCGCCACCATTGAATACCGCCGACTGGACGTCAACCACGACAGCGTGGACGGCTTCATGGGACAAATTCTCCAGAATCCACCCGACGTCATCATGAGTATGGGCGTCAGTTGGAAACCCCAGCTGGAAGAGTTGCCTGAGAATCGAGTGGGCGGCGGCCGCGAGGGCGAAACCCATCCGGCCGGACCGATTCTGCCCGGACATCCCGGCACGGTCGCCACCGACCTCCCCACCGAGAAACTGGAAAAGGCCCTTGGCGGATTCCCCGGCCGGCGTGTCGGCACCCACTACAGTAGCTCCAACTACCAGCCGGACCGCAGCGCCTACCTTTGCAACTACCTGAACTACCGCCTCAGCGACGCCTTCAGCGGCGATTCGGCCCAGGCCCGCGCCACCACCGCCGGGTTCTTCCACATCACCGAGAACGTCAGCAAAGAAGAAATGCACCTGGCTCTGGAAACCATTTGCAAACACCATCGCGATAGCCTGACCACCGCTTGAACCATCAGATCAGGGCCCGCTTCACCAAGGAAACCCTCGTCGTTTACCAGGCCTATCGAGAGGCGATTGGTCAAGCCGCCTTGGAAGCCGGCCGTTTTGTGCCGCCTTTCTCCCTGAATCGGATGACCTGGATCAAGCCCAGCTTTCTGTGGATGATGCAGCGCTGCGGTTGGGGTCAGAAGTCCGGCCAGGAATGGGTCCTGGCCGTGCACATTCGCCGCGTCGAGTTCGAAAAAGCCCTGGCCCAGGCGGTACTGACATCCCCGGAATCCAAGGTCTACAAGGACGCCCAAGAATGGAGCGACCTGCGCCAGACTTCGCCCGTTCTGATTCAATGGGATCCGGAATACAATCTGCGGGGTGATAAGCTCAACCATCGCAGTTTGCAGGTCGGTCTGGGCCGCGGCATCATCCAGAACTACGCGGATAACTGGATCACCAAAATCGAAGATCTGCGGCCACTCGTGCACAAAATCCGCGATCTGCGTCAACGTGGACTGTGGGACCAGGCCCAGCGCCACCTCCCCCAAGAGAAGCCTTATCCCCTGCCCGTGGAAATCGCCCGCAGGTTAGGAATGTAATCTTTGCCTAGGGAAGGATGCGGGCCTTGAGGATCACGTCGGGCTTTTCCGACAGGGTTTTCAGGAAACCGGAGGTGTCTTGCCAGAGGGCGGTTTGATCGCCCGCCTCCATCACTTCCTTGAAGTTGAGCGTGTTTTCAAAGCCCTGGGATACCTTGGCGAAGGCGGTAAAGCCGCCTTGCTGCACCAGTCCAGAATTATCGTCGTAGTTGATGAAGACCTGGGTGGAGTTGGTGTCAGGTCCGGCCTTGGCAAAAGCGATGGTGCCGGCTCCTAGTTTGAACAGTGAAGGTTCGTCCTTGAAGGTGCGGGTCTTCCATTCGGCCATTTTCGAATTGATGCCAAATTGAGCCACAAATCCAGGTTCAACCCGAAAGATCGGCGTGTCGTCGAAATAGCCGGCCTTGACCAACTCGATGAAACGCTCGGCGGCGCGGGGAGCGGCCTCAGGATAGATGTCGAGGACCAGCAGGCCCTGGGTGGTCTCGAACTCCGCCTGGACGACCTGTTTTAGGACCGGTGCCCGGCCCGGCTCAAGCGGGTCCAAGGTTCCTTCAAAAACCTTCGGGGCGACGGCAGCCGGGGGTTCCACCGCCCAAGCGCGCGAAGCAGACGTGCACAGAGGAACCAGGGATAACAGCAAAAGCAAAAGGTAACGCATCCCTCTCCTATTCCGAGAGGCTCGCAAACGGTCCTCCGCATCGAGAAGCAGGGTTCCCCCGGTGCGCACCCAAGCCGGGAACATGAGAACCATCGCTTGTCTTCTTCTGCTGGCCGCTCCTCTGGCCGCGAAACCGCAGGTCCAGGCACGTCTTTTGTGCGACAAGACCGCATTGGTGCCCGGCCAAACCATTCGCCTGGGCGTGCTCCTGGAGCCGGGTGCCCACTGGCACACCTACTGGAAAAATGCGGGGGACTCCGGTCTCCCCAGTGAATTCACCTGGAAGCTGCCGGCCGGCTGGCAGCCAGGCGCTTTACTCTGGCCCCTTCCCGGACGCTTTGAAGCGATGGGGTCCGTGTTGTATGGCTATGACCAGCCCGCTCTGCACCAGATCAGCGTGCGCGTTCCGGCCGATCTCAAGCAGGGGCAAAATCTCAAGCTGGGAGTCCACGCCAGCTGGCTGGCGTGCAACGAGGAGACCTGCGTACCCGGGCAGGCTGACCTCACGCTGAGCCTGCCTGTCGCGGCCAATTCCAAGGCATCCGCCAGCAAGCCCCTGTTCGATGAACAGCAAGAGCCGGAGCCGATTCCCTCTGAGGTCACCCGTGCCGGCCAGGAACTGGTGCTCAAGACCAAATTTACCGACCAACTGACCACCTTCTTCCCGGACCCCGGCCTGCAGATCGTCGATGCGGCGCCCCAGAAAGCAGACGGAGCCGGGTTACACTTGCAGGCCGCTGCGCGTTCAAAACCCTTAACGCGTCTGCAGGGTTTGCTGGTGGTAGGCGAAGGCAAATCTCGTAGAGGTTACACCGTAGACCAAGCGATTCCCTAAGGAGAAACTTAGACATGCAAAAAATTGCGCTAGGATTCCTGATGACAGCAGCCATGGTGCTGCCTTGCTTCAGCGACGCCAACGTGGGCCAGCCGGCCCCGGAATTTACCGCCGTCAGCAGCGCTGGCCAGACGGTCAAACTGAGTGACTACAAAGGCAAATACGTGGTTCTGGAATGGACCAACAATCAGTGTCCTTTCGTCAAAGGCCAGTATGATTCGGGCAAGATGCAGGCCCAACAGAAAAAATGGACGGGCCAGGGCGTCGTCTGGTTAAGCGTCTGTTCATCGGCCGAAGGCAAGCAGGGTTACCTCGACGCTGCCGGCACCAACCAGCTTCTCAAGGACAAAGGCGCCAGCCCGACCCTCTCGCTGTTGGATAAAACGGGCGCGGTGGGCCATCTTTACGGAGCCAAGACCACTCCCCACATGTTCGTCATCAACCCCGAGGGCAAGGTGATCTACAACGGAGCCATCGACGACCGCAAAGAAAAGAACTACGTCGACTCGGCTTTAACCGAAGCGCGCGCCGGCGGCACGGTTTCGGCCGACCAAACTCAGCCCTACGGCTGCAGCGTAAAGTACTCGGAGTAACCGCGTAGGAAGTCCAGAGCTGCCTGGGCGCTGCTGAAGCGATCCTCGGGCCGCTTGGCCAGCAGCTTCATTACCAGGGCGTCCACCCAGCCGGGCAGACTCGGATCGAGAGTGCCCGGACTGGGAGGCGTCTCCTGGAGTTGCTTGGTGATCACGGCGGACATATCCAGCCCGGCGGGCACGGCCGGCTCACCGGTCAGCATTTCATAGACAATCAGGCCGGCGGAATATTGATCCGAAGCCGGTGTATTGATGCACATGAGACGTTCAGGTGCCATGTAGGCGGGCGTCCCGGCCACCGAGCTATCCAGCGTCTGGAAGGTGTTCTGGTGCACATTGCGCGAGAAGCCAAAGTCCAGTAAACGCAGGCGACCGTCTCGCTGCACCATCAAGTTCTCGGGTTTCAGATCGCGGTGCATGACCTCTTGGGAATGAGCATAGCTCAGAGCTTCCAACAACTGCTCGCAATAACGCAAGGCCTCTGGCCGTGTCAGACGCCGGCTCATCAGACAGTTGCGCAGCGTCTCGCCGTCCACTTTCTCCATCACCATGTAGACCTGACCTTGTACTTCGCCCCAGTCTTTCAGGCCGACGATGCCCGAATGAGACAGCTGGCGCATCAGCTTGATTTCCCGACCCATACGCGCGCTCGCGTCAGCGTCCGGGTTGGCCTTCATCAACTTGATGGCGCACGCTTTGCCCTTGTGACTGGCGTTGTAAACGACCGCCGTTCCGCCCCGACCCAGTTCCTCGTGCAGTGTGTAGCCGGGGATGCGCATTTCCGGTTGCGAGGTTCTGCGGCCGCGGCGGGCCCAGAGCAAGGACATCGGTAGCAGTGATTTGAGCATATCTCATTCAAGCTCATCCGCGCTGCCCATCACAAAAGCCATATGTGCCCAAGCTCGTTGAGCAAATAGAGCCCCCGGACCCCCTACAAATATCTCCTTAAGCTTCCTTTCAGCCTGCCGACTTATCCTCAGTCCATGATCCGCTGCAGTTGGGCCACCAGCACCCCCAAGCCAGTCCCCGCGACCAGGTGACGACCTTTGTTTGTACCGACCAGCAGCATCGGGGTCTCATCCAGGACGTCCGCTCCCATTTGAGCGACGACCTCCGCAAAAAGCCCTACCGCGGCAATCCCAATCCCGTGGCCGGTCACTGCTACGTCGCCAGCGAAGCTCTCTTTCATCGCCTGGGCGGCAAGTCGGCAGGCTGGACTCCTCAGAGCATCCAACACGAAGGTGGTCCCCACTGGTATCTGAAAAATCAGGACGGGACCATCCTGGATCCGACCGCAGATCAATTTGAAACCCCGGTTCCTTACGACCAGGGCCGCGGCTGCGGATTCCTGACCCGGCAGCCCTCCGCACGTACGCAGAGCGTTCTCGACCAACTGGCCTGACGGCAGCCCTCCGCACGTACGCAGAGCGTTCTCGACCAACTGGCCTGACGGCAGGCTCCCGGGCCGGGGCTGCGAACCGCATAGAAGTGGCTATTCGAAACAACCTTACGAAAGCGTCGCTGGCGCTGGCTTTGAGCCTGCCGGTGCTCGCCAAAGACGCGGATATCGCCCGCGCCCTGAAACAATACCAGCAACCCGCCCAGCGCGCTCAGGCCCTGAAGACCTTCTCGACAGCCATGTACAGTCTGGAGAATGCAAAATTGCGCGAGCAAGTTTGTTCGGCCCTGACGCAGCGACTGAAGACCAGCAAAAATCCCAAGGAGCGGCGCGAGCTGGCCATGCTGCTGGAAAGCTATTTGAGTCACGCCAAGACGCCCTCGTCGTGCTTTCCACCGGTCGAACCGCTGTTGCTCGACCCGGACGAGCAAATTCGCCATCCGCTCTGGTTGGCGTTCTATCAACAGGCCAGCCAGCCACATCTCACTCCCCAACTGGACGACCGGTTGTTGGCTCTGGTCCAGCATAAAGACCTGAAGATTCGTCTGGAGGCCCTCAACTGGGCCAACGAAGCCAGCCAGAACCGCCAGTTGGTCATGGGTGCTCCGCCCAGCGCTCTGGGACGCAAGGTCCTGCCAATCCAGCTGCAGCTCAGCGAGGATCCCAATTCCGACCTGCGCAACATGGCAATCTATGGCTGCTTCCAACAGATCGAGAACGCTCCCGAGCAAGTAATCGAGGTGGCCCGTAAGCACCTGAGCGATACGCACGCGGCCACTCGCTCGCTGGTGCTGGACTTTCTGCAGCAGGCGGCCTTACGAGATGACAAAATCTGCAGGCTGCAACCGGATGTTCTGGAGCGCTTTCGAGAGAATCCTCAAAGCAGCGACTTCCCCAAGGTGCCTGACGCCGAACTCGGGCCGGACGCCAGCCCTCCCCTGAACGAACGGTATCGCCTGGTGCAGGTTGCCGCCGCTATGGGACCCTTGCCCGAGGATGCCTGGAAGTATCTTCAAGAAGTCGCCGTCAAGGAAGTCCCCCCCGAACTGCTCTACAACCTGGCTCGCCAGCAGGGCAAGGCGGCCCGTCCCCTGCTGGCCAAGATCCTGACCCAGGAAAACTTCGCCCTGGCGGCCGACGTGCTGGCGGAGTGCGGGCTACCCGACGAATTGGTTGCACCCGTTGTTTTGGAACTCCAGAAGCGCCATAAGGACACGAACACAGAGCAAGCGAACCAGACCGCCAGCCTGATCCTCAGCCTGGCCGACCGTCCCCAGGCGGCCGCCGCCGAGGCCTTCCTGTCCAGCACTCATCCGCAGATTGTGGCCGCGGCCGCCTATATGGTGGCCCGCCATCAGCCGCGCACCGCCGCCGCCCTTCAAGCCGCGCACGCCCTCACTCAGGTGGACTGGAAAATCGCCTTCCAGGGGGGGACGACCATGCTTGCCGCCGTGGACCGACTCCACCCCGAGCAGAAGCTGGACCTGGCCAAATTGGAGGGCACCACCGTCGACGTGGATTTGTTGCTGAAGTGGCTGCTGGCCCAACAGGAAAGCAAGAAATTGCCTCAATTTGTAGAGGAATACGCGCGAGGAGCGGCCCTGAGCGGGCGTATCGATCCGGGAGTTGGTAGTGACGTATTGATCTTGGAAATGAAGTGGATCATCGCTCACAAGTCGCAAATCTGCGAACCCGGCGTCCGTCGCCTGCTCTACCACCACGACGCCCGAGTGGTGGAGCAGGCTAGAGTGACGTTAGCGGCAATCGGCAAAAGCGAGCAATAACCTGGAAATATTGTTCACACTCCGGCAACAACTTCCGTATTCAGAAAACTTTCAGGTCGTGCCACAGTGAAAGCATCCCCCTGAGGAGGCTTCCCGTGACCGCAATCCCCAAACAGTCCAGCAGCAGCACCCGTCGTTCCCACTCCAGCGGAACAACTCGGAGCACTTCTCGCACGCGAGGCACTACCAGCGGACGGCAAACCCAGAAGCAGCCAACCAGGAAAGCCGACCAGGCGAGAGTTTCTCAGGATGTTTCGGCCCAGTCGAACGTCAAGCAAGTGCCGAACTTTCAGTCCTGGGCCAGCCCCAACGCGGCTAAAAGCAGCGAGCTCAAGCCGCTCTCGGGAGACAGCATGGGTCGCAAAGATAAGGGCGACAACGTCAAGCAGCTCCAGGAGCACCTCAACAAGTCCGGCGCCAAGCTGGAAGCCGACGGAAACTTTGGACCCGCCACCCAGAAAGCCGTGCGCAAGTTTCAGCGCCAGAACAATTTGACCGTCGACGGCAAGGTTGGACCGGAGACGATGGGAGCTCTAAACAAGGGCCTTTCCCTGCAGAAGCCCGAGTCGAAAGCCGGTCCCGAGGACAAGAAGGCGGATCCCCAAGCAAAGAAAGCCGAACCGGCGCAGAAGCCCGAAGAGGCCAAGAAGGCTGACCCCGGAGCCAAGAAGGCTCAAGGTCTCCCGCAACTGGCGGGCAAGAACCTGACGCCCCAGGAAAAATACGACCACTACGCTGCGATGGTCCAGGCCGCCGGCGGCAAGATCGACCCCAGCAAGCCCACCGTGCTAGGCTTACGAGGCCTGGGCGTGGACGGCCAGCGCCACGATTCCGGCCGCAACACCGGCTCCAACGACGACACCTTTGTGGTGCTCGGTCGCGACAAAAAAGGTCAACCGACCGTCACCGAACTCTCCGGAGCCACCCATGCGGCCACCGCCAAAGGCAGCGTAGCCGGCGGTGTGGCCCAGCTCCGTCCTGGAAACTACGACGTCTCCCGCCGCCACGACTACAAAGGGCACGAGGCCTGGGCCGTTAACGGTGGCGGCAATGTTCCCGTTTATCGCGACAGCAACCGGGACGGTAGAATCTCCGATGCCGAAAAGGCCAACGCCGTGAAGAAGGGCACGACCGGAGACGCGATCCTCTTCCACTGGGATCGCAACGCCTCGATCGGCTGCCAGACGCTTCCGGTCAGCCAGCTCAACAAACTGAAAGCCGCCGTCAACGGCGGCAACTTCAACTACACCCTGCTCGACGCCAACCAGGCTCAGTGACCTAGATAGCGGCCAGGGCTGCTCCGACGGCTGCACCCAAGAGCGGGCCTCCGCCAAGGTAGCTGGTGATGGCCACGGTGGCAGGGCCGGCGAAGGCGCCGTTCAGGGCTCCCAGTCCGCCACCGAAGGCTCCACCCATGATGCCGCCCAAGATCGGAAAGCCGTCTTTTCTGGCTTCTCGCGAGGTGGCAATGGCGCCGGTGACGGCACCTCCGACCATTCCAGTGCCGGCTCCGTAGACGGTGGCCCAACCGAGGCTGCCGTGGGAAGCGTGGGTCGTGACCAGGCCCCGAAGCGCGCCGCTAACAACGCGAGGAATCAATTGTTGGGCATCGTAGCGCGAAGACTTCTTCGGCAAGGTGATCTCCACTTTGTCTTGCGGAGCCGGGCTCTCGGCCGGCGGCTTGGGCTGTTCGGGGGTGTTCAGCGCGCGCAAGTTGGGGGTGGGTGCGGATTGAATCTTCATCAGTTTGCTCCTCTGCCTTGCAGACGGCTCACGACCGCTGCTCTTGAGGCAGAGCATAGAGATTCGCCATGAAAGTTTGCTGAATCAATCCATCAGGCGGTGGAAGCAATCGACCAGACGCTGGCCGGCTTCCTCCAGGTCCACTCCAAAAGCCATCAATCCATCCTGGTGCCCTCCCATAACGAACACCCCGTCCTCACAACCCTGATCCAGAAGATGCCCAATGGCCCAGGCCATTTCGGGCTTGCCTGCCTCGGCCTGGGGATGAGTCGTCGGGATGCGCATATAGAGCGCCTGCCACATGACTGGATGGTGCACGTGAATCACAGCACGCGCCTGTGGGCGTCCCTCATACACGGCGGCGTGACTTAGGGATTCGGAAGAAGCTCGGCACGGTCCCCGGCACTCCAGCCAGTTCCCCTCGTAGTTCCAGGCCGTCACCTGAGTGAAGTCCGTTGGACTCAGACGCTTCTTGCAACCGGTGCCCGTGCCCGAGATAAAAAACGGCTCGTGGCCCTCGACTCGGCAACTCAAGTTGCCGAAGCCTATCCCCCGCTCGTCCATTCCGACCAGGTCGAGTTTGTAGAGTTCTTCCCGCCAGTGCAACAATCGCTGCATGTGCGGCCCGCTGGTGGCGGGCGCTTCCTGCCAACGGCAATCAAAGAGAATCGAGCCCGTCTCGGGCTGCGGAACGACCACCTCTTGAGGCTGGCTAACCCACGGAGTCCACCAACCTGGCCTCGCGCTGTCCACATGATCATCTTTCCCTGAAAGACGGACTTCGGACCCCCCATACAGAAAATTCCAGTCCGATGAAAGACCACATCCACGCCCAAATCCAAAGCGCGACCGAGCCCGACCAGGTGCGGAAAATGCTCCGCGAGATGGAGAAGGCTCGTCCCGCCACCCGCTGTGCCGCCACCTGTCATCAGCATCACGGTCAGGTCCACGGACTCTATCGCCAGCTCACCCGTCAGCGTATGCACGAAGTCCAGGAGCCCTCGCTGGCCGACGTGATTCGCCGCTTGTTCTCATAAGATCAGGCAAGTGGCGGTGGCGTGCGCCACCAGCTTTCCGTCGGCGTTGAAGATCTTGGCTTCGCCGGTGGCCTGTCGGCTCCCCAGGTAGAGAACTTCGCCGACACAACGGGCCTCGCCGGTGCCTTTGAGCAGCGGACGCACGAAGTTCGTCTTCAACTCCAGGGTGGTATAGCCGGCACCCGCGGGCAGCTGAGAGTGCACCGCGCAACCAATGGCCGAGTCGCAAACCGTGGCCAGAACCCCGCCATGCACCGTGCCGATGGGATTGTATTGGAACTCTTCCGGGTGGAAGACAAAAACGGCACGGCCCGGCTCGATGGTTTCCAAGCGGAAACCCAGGGCGGCCGTGACCGGCGGGGCCGGCAATTCTCCGGCCATCATTTTGCGCAGGAATTCAATTCCGCTCAACTGGCGCAACTGCGCCAACGCCTCGCCGGTCGATTCCCACTCATAGCTACGTTGATTCTTCATCTCTTCGACTGCGCCGCCCTGGAGGCGAACCCTCTCGCTGCCATCAGCCAGACCAAAAGCGGAACGACCACCATTCCCCCCACCTTGGTGGCCAGCAGTCCCCACTGGCCCGAATCCGGCCAGTAGCCGGCCTGAGCCACATCCCGCCAGGCCAGCGCGGCAGCCACCAGCAATCCAGCCAGCACCAGAACTTCGCCCGGCCTGGGTTTCCTGACCGAGAAAGTGGCCAACTGGCGCCAGGAGTTCCGGGGCAGCCAGCCCAGGGCCCGCATCGTGAATCCGGGCCGAGCCACCTCGAGCAGACCCACGGCAATCCAGCCTCCAACCGGCACATCACCGGCGAATTTCAACAGACCGCCCGGCAGCCAGCTCAAGACGGCAGTCGGGAATTGCAGCAACAGGGACGGCTGGGAACTCCAGTTGGGCCAGGCCAGAACCAATTCGCCCAGTCCCAGTGCGAGAAACAGCGCCAGCACTTGAGCCCGGCTCAACCAGAAAGCCCTCCCCTGAGCAAAAACCAGGCCCATGAGAACTCCCCGAGCAAGCGAGTGAAATGGGTCGGAGCGCCAGCTGAACAGAGCCAAAACCAGGGCCCCGCACTGGAGGCGTCGGCTCGGGCCGCCGGAAAGACCGGCGCTCAGCAAAACAAGGCCCCAAAGCAGCCACCCTCGACCCAGGAAAGGGTCGGCCCACCGCGGCTCGTGCTCAGCGCCAAAGAAGCGGGCGGCCTTCCGACTCGACTCGGGATCAAAGTTCTCCTGATTGTGGTCGGCCTGGGGCAGCACTTCCAATTCCGCCTTCTGCAGTCCGGCCGCCTCACGCATTTCCCGCAGCGAGTGCAATTGGTCCCAGGCCCCCACCATCAGCAGCGTGCGTGGACCCGAAGAGGTCACCGGGAAGCCGACCGCAACCATTCCGACCACCCGTGAGTTTTGACCAGCGACTTCGGACACCAGGTCCGCTCCCATCGAGTGCCCCCACAGCCAGACCGGCCCTTGCCGGGCATAGGTGTCTACGGCCACTGAAATTTGGCGGACATATTCCGGATACTCCAGGCCACCGCGCAGATGGACATTGACCGCATTCAGTCCCCGCCGTGCCAAGGCCTGAGCCATGGGCCAGCTGCTCTCCCGCCCCTGGAAGATGGAATGCACCACCAGCACCGTGGCCGGCTGCTGCATCCCTCCATGCTCCGTCACTTCGATACCGTTCGGCAAAACTCGAGAGTGCATCGGCAGCAACGGCGCAGCGTGAGCCATCCAAAGGCCAAGCAAGATCAACCCTACACCCGCCGCCGCCAACTTCATGGAACTGTCTTTTCGCTGTTCTTCCAACCGGGCCCGCCTTCAAGCTATTGACAAAATTCGCTCTCGGGAGCACCATCGCCGAAGATTGAGCTGAGGGGGTGCTTGCATGAAAGTTCGTCCCACCGCGTTGCGGGCCACGATTTGTGAACAGAGCAATGGTCTGAGAATTACCATTCCCGCCCGACGCAATTGGTTTTTTCTCTTGTTTATCGGCTTCTGGCTGTGCGGTTGGGCGACCGGGTGGGTGGCCGTTGCACAGCAGTTGGTTTCTGGCAAGGGCAGCCTCTTTGAGTTCGCCTGGTTGGGAGCCTGGACGGTGGGTGGCTGTTTCGCCTTCCTGGCCTGGCTCTGGACGCTGGCCGGTAGGGAAGTGATCCTGTGGAACGTGTCCGGGCTGGTTCATCGACTGGAAATTGGACCATTTTCTCGGTCTTACGAATACGAAGGACGGGAAATCCAGAACCTTCGCTACTCCGAGGACGCTCAATCCAGACGAAATGGGCCGGGTCCCTGGGGCGGCAATCTGAGATTTGACTACGGCGCGAAAACCCATGCCTTTGGATTGGGTGTAGACGAAGCCGAGGGCAAGCAGATCCTGGACGCTCTGCAGCGCGCCCGACCGTAACTGGTGGGCGACTTTCATCTTCTGGTCTTCGACCAGACCCGCGCTCCCCAAGGCTGTCTGGGAGAACGGTGGTCCTGGCGCGGGGACGTGCCTCAGTTGATTTCGGCTGCGCACCAATTCATCGCCGGACCCAATCCCGGGTCGGTCCGACTTTTCACTCTCACCGGCCACAAAGGGCTAGCCTTACCCATTCATCACGACCTGTGCTGGAACGGTACCCTCGAAAGCGAACGAGAACTCAAGATTGCAGATGCGACCGAATGGCTGAGCACCGGGGCCGGCCTGCAGATCTTCATCTACAACGGCGACAGCGACTGCATCCGCCACTTTCTGGCACTCCCGGTGGCGGATCCGCAACCCTGGTTCTCACGCTAGCCAGGTAGGGCTGGTGCTCCAGGGGTCCACCGGGATTAGCCGAATGATCCTACATCCGTGAAGTCAGGAGAATCCAGGTCATGACCACTCGCGACTACTATTTTATCCTCGACGTCCCGCCGATTTCCTCGCCCGAGCGCATTCGCCAGGCCTACCGCAACTTGTCCAAAAAGTATCACCCTGACCTCAACCCTCACGACAAACTGAACGCCGAAGCCAGGATGAAAGAACTGGTGGAAGCTTACAGCCACCTCATCGACCCCGAAAAACGCAAAATCTACGACAAGCAGCCGTTTTTTCAGGTGCGCCGCTTCCGCCGTCCGGAGCGACCCGTCCGTCAAATTCAGGAACCCACTCCCCCCAAGCCCGCCGGCCTGCTACAGAAGTTCCTGCGGCTTTTCAAGCGGTAGGCGAAAGTAAGAATCCGTGTCGCGGACTCCCGGGTAACCGGCGTAGTCCGCGACGCGCCGGCCCCGCTGGAAGCCGAGTCGCTCCAGAACGCGTATGGAAGCTAGATTGCGGGCGCTGACATAAGCCGTCAAATACATCCCATCCGCCTGCCCGCAAGCCAGACGGGCGGCCCGTTCGGCCAGACCGCGTCCCCGAAATCTCGCGAGCACCCAGTAGGAAAGCTGCGCCGAGTAGCCGTAGGCGTCGGGCGTCAGGTCCACCTCCCCCACCCCCTGACCGTCCACCTCGATCACTTGCGAGCAGGCGTCTGTCCGGCGGATCCAATTGCCGGCAGCCCGTTCCCCACAACCGGAACGCAGCCCAAGCATCCGCCGTACATACGAGTCCCGGGATGCCTCGCGAACGAGCGCGACGTCCTCGGAAGACCAGGCCCGCAAGAGCAAGGTCACCTCAGAGCGTTTGAGCCCAACTCACGGCCTGCTCGCGCGTAGCCGTGAAGCACTCATCCTGGACCGCCGAGAGACCCAGGTAGTCGGTGGTTCCGTCGGGCATGGGCCAGAAGACGTCCCAGCCAGGCGACAGTTCTTCCAATTCGAGTGGGAGCAAGCTCAGCCCGTGATGGACCGGAAACAATCGGCTCGGCTTGCCCTCACGGTAAACCGCCACACCATCCGCCCACACTCGTTGGGTAGCCGGAATCTTCGGCACGAAGTCCAGGGGAAGCAGCCATTCGTAGCGCTCAGTCTTCCGGACGCTGAGGCTATTCCAGCTGGTGCGCAACTCCGTGCGCACCGCGACACGATCATCCACAGCCCCGCTCAGGTCGAGACGTGGTGCTCCGGGCGGCACGTCAAAGGTGTGCCCCGCGCCGTTGGGCAGCCGGTATTCCCCGAAATTGAGCAGCGATGGAATGATGAACCCCAACGCGTCCGCAACATCTGGACGAGACAGATGAAGTCCCACGCGGCCATAGCCCGAGTGCGGAGGGCATCCCAGCGGGGCCTCCCGCCCTTCCAAACGCAGCGGCAGATTCATGAACGCCATTTCGCGCGCCAGCTGCTTCTCCAGGTAGGCCGACAGCTGGACTCGCCGGGGGCTGACCAGGCCAAAATTGACGACGATGGCCAGTCGGGAACGTTGATCTTTGGGAGGCAACGGGCATTTCGAACTGTTCTCCCCCATCACCGTAGCCCGGTAACCTGTATGCGTCCCTTCGCAGAGCAGATGCACCGAGAGCGGATTCAGAGCCGAGGCCCAGAGCACCGACTGAGCCCAGAACCGCACGGCCCGCTCGGAAGCGGAACTCTCACCGAGCACCAGATCCGGCACCAGAAACTCTGGAGCCACCTCATTCAGCTCGAATTCGACGCTCACACTGGTCGCATTGGACCCGACTTTCACGGCCGTAGCCCGTGCGCATACCGCCGCCTGAATCGCAAAATAGACCCAACGATAGGGATAGAGCTCGGCCGCTTCCAGGAGACCCTTGCTGCGCGGCAACTTGTTCAGCGTGAAGCGCCCCACCCCACCACTATCCAGGCCCTGGCTCAGCAAATAGATGTAATTCTCGATTTCGCTGGTGGCCACTAAATCACCGCCAGGACGGCACGTACAGGTGCTCCCGTGGCCTGCTTCAAAGCGTAGGCATAGCCTGCAAGTTGCTGATGATACTCGGGTCGGTCCCCGTCGCTTTTAAAATCCACCACCGTGTAGACCCCCTCGCACTCAAACACCAGATCGGCCACTCCCTCGAGCACAACTCCTTCGGCCACTGGTGCCGTCAGCGGCACCTCGCGCCAGCCGGGCTTCCACAGATCGCTGGCATAGACTCGGCGCAGACGCTCCTGAAGATCTTCTTCCGCCAATTCCGGCCTCAGCTCCAGGGCCAGAGCGTGATGCAAGCGCCTTCCCAAGTCTCGATTTCCTCCACCCGGACCGAGGTGCACCACCTCCACCACCACGTCGTCAAAAGGATGGCGGTTGATCACCTTCAGGCCGCCGCCAGCTCGGGCCCGAATCTCTCGCTGCCGCTCGAGCCAGCGCTCCGACTCCGCGGCCGCTTCGGTCGCCCCCGTTGCGGCAAACATCTGAGCTGGATCCACCTGGGGCTGTGGGGCGACGGCCCCCCCCGAACCACGCCACACGTCTTCGTCGCGGAGAGCCCGCACTAGCGGAGCCAGCCAGGACTCGCGGTCGGAAAAACGCGGAACCACCAGAAGGTCTCGAGCTCGAGTGGCGGCCACATAGGCCAGCCGATCACTTTCCGCCCGCAGGATGGCTTCCTCTCGTTCCTTGTAGAGATGGAAATGACCGGGATAGATATCTTCCAGTCCGCAGGCAAAGCGTTGGGTTTCCGGACAACTGGCCTCGCTTACCGTAAAAATCGGAGCGGTGGCCGGGTCGGCCAGAATCACCACCGGGAACTCCAATCCTTTCGAAGAATGCACCGTTAGCAATCGGACTCCCGGCAATCCTTCATCGGGCGCCAGGCCTTCGCTGGCCTGGTCTTCCTCGGCCAGCTCCAGTAAATACTCCACGAAAGCTCGAAACGAAGTCGAGCCTCGTGCCTCAAAACTCCAGGCCAATCGCACAATTCGGCTGACGTTAGCCAGGCGCTGCTGCCCCTGTGACCACTGGGCCAGATGCAAGCGCAAGCCGGTGCGCTCCAGCAACAACTCGAGAGTGACACCGGCGGGGCGACTGTTGCGCTCCTGGTGCATTTCCGCCAGCAAGCGGAGAGCTCGGGCCACTTCGTCGTCCTCTTCGGCCGCCTGTAAGGGGTCAAAATGTCCGTGCCGGCTGAAATAAGCGTCCAACAAAGGCTCGTCCATACCAAACAGCGGCCCGCGCAGCGCGGCAAAGACGCTGAGACGATCCTGCGGCCACTCGATAGCTTCCAGAGCCGTGCGCACGGCGGCCACCTCCTCGCGCTGATGCAGCCCACGACCGCTGAGGCTCAGATGCGCAATCGCCCGTGCGTCCAGTTCTTCCAAGATGGGATCGAGATTCTGAGCCGCCGCGCGAAACAGCAAACACACGTCACGGTCCAGCACCGGTCGCCAGTTCCCCCGCTCGCAGACCTGAAAGCCCGAACGATGCAGCAACCAGTCGAGGAATTCGCCGGTGCGCCGCGCCATTTCTTCGCGAATCACCTGCATGGTCGGCGTATTCGGCCGCTCTTCGAACGGTAGTGCCAGCAGTGCCGGTTGACCCAAATCGTCCCGACGTTGCGGCTCCATCGGACGATAGCCGGCCTGCAGCCGGTATTCATCAGCCTGAAACACCGGAGCAAAGGCATCGTTGAGAAAGTGGACCAGTTCGGCGCGGCTGCGGAAATTGTTGTCCAGGTGCCTCTCTTCCAGCTGATGGTCACGCTGGAATCGCGTGTAGACAGCCGGGTCTCCTCTACGGAATCGATAAATCGCCTGTTTCGGGTCGCCGACCAGATACAAACCTTCCTGCCCCAACAGATGCACGATGTCCGCCTGCACCGGATCCGTATCCTGGAATTCATCCACAAACAAAAAACGATAGCGCGTCTTCAGTCCACGCTGCAACAACTCACGGGTTCGCAGCAACAAATCGAGAAAATCCAGTCGTCCCATGCGGGATTTGCGGCGAGCAAACTCCTCCAGTAGTGGCTGCAGTTCTTGATACAACCGGGCCATCAAGTCCGCATCGGCCTGTTGCTTCCAGGCATCCAACCGCACCTTCCAGGCATAAAGAGACGATGCGAAAGCTCGGTTCTGCTTCAGCATCTTGGGTCCGGGTTCACTCATGCCGCGCAAGGCTTTGTGGCAAACGCACAAACAGGCTTCTTGTTCGCGCCCGTCCTGATGCACCTGATAGCTCTGCAGAGCCAGGCGAACCGGTCCGTAAAGTTTGCGCAACCAATCGGAAAGCCCGTCGTGAAAGCCTCCCGAGACGTCCAAAAGCTGGACCAGTAGGGCCGGCATCTCGCTCTGCCAGCCCGAGGCGGGTACCGTCCATTCCCCAAGGCAGTGGCGATGGTCTGCCAGACGTTGAGCAAAGCGCAGTAAGCTGGGCCTTAGCCCCGCTGCTCGCCCCTGATAGTCAAGCGGGTGAAAGCGACGGCGCTGCAGCCGGGCCAGGGCCGGGTAGGCGGCTGCATCCTGTAGACCGGACTGGAACCAGTCGTTGAAGCACTCGCCAAAGAGCTTGCCGGCCGCAGCCGGGTCGAGCACTGTAAAGAGCGGGTCGATGCGAGCCTCGACGGGATTCTCCTGAAGCAAGTGCTGACAGAAACCGTGGACCGTGGCGAACTGAGCAAGCTCGAACTGACGGAGGGCAGCCTGCAAACCGGCCGCTTCCAACGCCTCCCGCAGACGCAGCTTCAGTTCTCCCGCTGCTTTCTCGGTAAAAGTGATGGCGGCAATCTCGGTGAGCTGGACTTCACCGGCTGCCAACAAGCCAACCACGGTTCGAATCAAGTCGGTAGTTTTTCCGCTACCCGCGGAAGCCTCGACCCACAGTCTCACGGCATCTCCCTCCAACGGTCAACTGCCTGAGTCACCGTACTCGGAGGCTTCCGTCGGGCCCGCGACTGGGCCTCAGGCCCGCACACGCCCCGATAGTCGCAATAGCGGCATCCATCGACCTTGGGATAAGCGGGCAGATGGCCCGCTTGCATGGACTGTTGTAGCGCCCCCAGAGCTTCGTAGAGCAGAGCCCGGGCTTCGCCAATCTCGCTCAAGCGGGACTGGGAAAAGTTGCCGCGCAGCGTCATAAAATCCAGTCTCGATTCCACCACCGGAGCGTCCAGAGCTTGCTCCACCGCCAGCGCATAGAGAACAGGCTGCAGAGCTTCTCCCCGGGCTAGTCGGTAGACCTGGGGAATCTTGTTGCGACCGGTTTTCAAGTCCACCACCTTGAGCTGGCCCTGGCCATTGATCTCAATCCGGTCAATGGATCCACGCATCCGATAACCGTGGCCCAGGTCCGCCGGCTGTGGACGGCTGGCCGGATCGCGCTCCAAATCGTCGCTGAGCTGAAAGGCCAGCTCCGCGTAGCGCGCCTGCCAACCGGGCTCGTAGGTTGCTCGTAACCACTGCTCCATCTCGTGGGTGAGTTGATTGACTTCGTCTTGAAAGATACGCGGCACCAGAGGGCAGAGCAGCTCCGCGTACTCACGCGCGACCTGGGCACTTTCCTCACGCAGGGAACTCAATTGCGTGTCCAGGTCGGCGGGACCCCGCCAGACCAGGCGGGCGTGCACGGCGTGCACGAAGTTGCCCCGGGTGAGAGGATCCATCTCTTCCAATTCTCGCGGCCGATCGCGAGGCCCCAGGCGGTAAGCCGAATACAGCCAGAACTGGTAGGGACAGACAGCAAACTTCTGCAGAGTGGACGGGCTGAATGGACGCCGATTTGGCCAACTGCTCTCAGGGCAAGGCTGACTGACTCGTCCGTCGGCACGAGTCCATCCTGTCCGCTCCATACGCATTCGGCTGCGCATAGCCTGAGCAAGAAAAGGAGAAAGGCGCAGCAGAAAATGGGCGGAGCCAGCCCGGGCCTCGGCGCGCAGGCGCAGGAACCAGGACAAGGCGTGCTCCTCCCGGTCAACGGCCTGCGCAGGATCCGGTGGAGCCGGCCAGGCGGGCGTGAGGCAGCCGTTGGCGGCCGCCGCCTGGATGCTCTGCTGGTAAGTGGGCGCCCCACTCAGCTCGAGGAAAGTAGCGGAAGGTAACAACGGTCGCCCGTTCTGCTGGTCTTGACGAGGGTAGCTGGCGCAAACTCGGCGCCCGCAACCCAGTGCCAAATCGATGGCCAGACGTTCTTCCGCTAACTGCCGCTGCAGCAAGACGTCTCCCAGCAGCGGATCCGGCTGAATCGGCGGCGGGAACCGCCGCTCCGCCATTCCCGGCAGGATCACCAGCTCGAACTCTCGCCCGCGCGCTTCCTGCAGCGAGCCAATCAACACCTTGCCGTAGCGGTGCCCCTTGGGTGGCACGGTCAGCTGACTGAGCTCGGGAGCCAGCACCGTCACCACCTCGCTCAGGGGGACGTCCGGAATATCCCGCAAGGGCTGCAACTCCTCCAGCTTCTCCTCGATGACCTCCGGATCGACCAGACACTGGTGTGCCAGAGCCAGAATTTCCGAAAGCCACTCCCCCCAGCTGCGCGAGCGCTGCCAGCCGGCCATGCGCTCGATCAAGGGCAGAGCAAAGCCCTCCAATTGCCGCAGTTGTTCGAGCTCATCCTGGTAATAGAGAATCTTGGGGGACTCGGGTTCGTCCCGCTGCAGCTGAGCGATCTGCTGGCGGCGTTCCTGTCCCAAACCTTGCAGACGTTGCCGCCAGCGCTCGGGAGTGCGGATGACCCAGGCGGCTCCCAGCAGCTCTTCCCAGCGGTAGGGGGTTTTCAATTGACGGGCCAGACTCAAATACTCAGCGAATCGCAGGGCCGATAAATTCTCCCGCGCGCACTCCAGAAGACTCAGAAGAGCTCGCCCCTGAGGATTGGGGGACTGGGCCGACTCGGCAAAAAAGGCCGGAATCCGGGCTCGGCGCATTGCCGACTGCAGGCTGGCTCGGTAAACCTCAGGCTGGCGCAGAAGCACCGCCATTTCCTCCCAGCGCGTCCCTCGCTCCGCCGCTCGCAACAACTGGCGAGCGATTTCCTGGCATTCTAATGCTTCGTCTGGAGCCGAGAGAGTCTCCACCTTGGGGCGATGCAAGGGCTCGGGTTGGAGCACGAGATGGTTGGGAATCAGTTCGCGCAATCGGTTCAGCAACCGCTGCTGATGCGGGCTGTCGAGACTGAGCCCGACCACCAGCAGCGCTCCCATCCCGCGCAGCCATTCCTCGTCCCATTCAGCCTGGAGCAGATCGACTTCATCATAATCGGGCGGCAACTCCAGGCCGACGGGATGCTCGAGTTCATAAAGCCGCGCCTGATGCAACGAACGCTCGAGGCAAAGACTGAAGCCAGGGTAACGAGAGACTTCGGCAAAACGGTCGGGAGGCTGCAGGCGCAGCAGTTTCTGCAGCGTGGCCCAACGCGCCAACCGCGAAAGAGGGCGCTTCCGGGTCAGTCTCTCCACAAGCTGTTGCCAGGAAAGGCGATACCAGCCGAACGTGGCTTCCCGCGGTCGAGTCAATTCTTCAGAAATGGCGCGACTGGGAGAAACGATCAGCAGGGGGCGATGAGCTGCTTGACGGTTCAGAAAATCTCGAGCGCGTTGCATCATGGGTTCTCGGTCAGGTTGGTGACAACCGGGGGATGGACCTGCCGGCACCGACTTGGCGGGGTAGCAACAAATCGGACACGCGTCGGTAGCATCTGGTTGATAAAACGGCAGGGTGATGAACCCGATTTCCGCCTCCACCCGGCTGCCTCAGCAGCGCCCCATCAAAAACACCTGCCCCGATGAAGTCCGCAGCGAGTTCCCCTTTGAACTCTCGGTTCTGGACACCGGCCGCGAGATGTATTTCTTGCCGCAAATGGACCGCCTGGCGGCCCTCCTCTCCTCCGAGGCCCACAAACCCATGCAGGTGCGACTGGAAGCGGAGAACCAGGTCATCGAGTATGTGGTCACCGAGGACCCCAGCGCCACCATCGAAGCCAGTCTCAACGGAAAGCCCTTCGTGATGAGCACGGCACCGGCCGAGGACGGCTCCCTGGCCCTGACCGGTCACAGCGAGCCCGGCGAATTCGAAGGCAATTTCTACAACAATCCTGACGGCAGCACTCAGGTCACCGGACTGGCGGGACCCAATCGCATGCCCGTCAATCACTCGCTGTGGCGGGTGAAGAATCCCCAGGCGGGTGACCCGGTCATCGAATCGATGGGCAATTTCGCGTGCGCTCGCATGTCCACAGCCTACTATCCGGAGGGTGACAACCTGCACCTGATGGGCAACATGGGCGTCCACAACATCGATGCCATGCTGACCCGCCAGGGCGAAGGCTGGCAGTTGCAGGGCGAATACGGTGACATGAAGTTCCGCCAAACCTTCACGCCCGTTACGAAATAGCGCCTTTCCTCGTGCGGGTTCCATAGGAGGCCGGTTCCTCGAACCGAAGACAGTTTCATGCGACGCCGCACCCTCTTCAAAGGAGCAGCCGGCCTGGCTCTGGCCGGGTTAGCCGTCGATCAGTATAGCGAGGCTCGCGGGCCCCACCACACGGGCATCGGCGACGATCCCGAAGCCACCGAAAGCATCTCGACCATCGCCTTCCAGGATCCTTCCAAGATCAAGATGCTGCAGTTCACCGACATGCACTTTTATCAGTGGCCATGGCGTCGGGACCTGGACCGCCGCACTCGCGAGGACATGCTTCGCCTGGTCGATCTGCATGCCCCCGACCTGCTCCTGATCACGGGCGACCTGTGGAACAACAACCCGATGCACGCGGGACATCATTTAATGCAAGATTGCCTGAGCTTTATCGAGAGCCTCGGGCGCCCCTGGCTCTTCACCTGGGGTAACCATGACCGACTGGATGACTATGTTGCGGGCCATCGCACTCTGACCTCAGCCCGCAACTCGCTCTACAGGGGCGGAAAGAACAGTGGCTGCTACCAGGTCCACCTCCAGAATCGCCGGCAGGAGACGCTGTGGAACCTGATCTGTATCAACACCAGCGGAGCCGGCCTGGCCCACCCGCAACAGAAGTGGCTGGCTACCGTTCCCCCGGAGGGTCCCCCGGCTTTTGCGGTCTTCCACATTCCTCTCAAGCAGCAAAGCCAGATCTGGGTCGAGGGACAGGGCCAGGGAGTCAAATTCGAAAAGGTCGGCTTCGGAGTTGAAGACGGCAACACGGTCCGACAACTGCAAAGCCTGAAGGTGCGAGCCTGTATCAGTGGTCACGACCATGTCAACGACTACAGTGTGCCCTGGCAAGATGTCGAACTGATCTACGGTCGAGCCACCGGCTACGCCGGCTACGGGAACGATCTCGTGCCCAAAGGGGGCAAGCTCTATGTGCTCAACGCCGAGAACGGCCAGTACGCCTGGAGCAGCGTGCTCGCCGACGGCAGCCACTGGACACCGCACGGACGCGCCGTCCAGTGGCGCCCTGACCTCTGGAGCTGATTTCTAAGGCTGAACCTCGCGCTTGGCCTGGCGCACGATCTGATCAGCCAGATCCTCGCTGCACTGCAGGGTCAACTGTTTTTCCACGTCATCAAATCGAGTGGTGCCCTCGGCCGCGGAGGTCGACTCGCTGCCGAAGATGGCGAAGGGCTCGTCCAACAGAATCTTGCCGCTGGCGCCGTCGGCCACGTTGATATCGGCGGCGCCCGCTACCGTGATGATATACCGGTAGGTTCCGGGCGTCTGGCCAGGGAACAAATCGCCCGGATTGGCCCCACCACCGGTCCGCATCAGCTTCGACTCGGTGCTCAATTTGATGCTTCCCCAGGCCAGGCGGTCCACCCCCAGGCGCTTGGTGAGAGCCTTGATTTGATTCGGATCCGGGGGCAGCATATCGCTCCAATGAGCGACCTCGGGCGCATCCACCAGAACGACGTTCAGGTTAGGCGCCTTTTTCTGAACTTCGGCGCGCAGACTGGTCATAAAATCGGCGGCCGACACCGGCTGGTAGTCCCCGGTAAAACGAACCGGCACGAAACCGTAACGCAGCGGGTCCGCGCCCGCCTGCAGAGCAAACAAAGCCATCAAAGGCACAATTTTCTTCAACATGCGCTCCGGGTTCGTTCACGCCGACCCAGATGCCTGGCGAAAGCCTACGGCCAGCCGAGCAGCGGGCGAGTGTCGTTGATCCAGGTGGTGACCAGTTCCACGCCGTCGCTACTGGCGAGAGCCACTAACTTCAAGGCAACCAGGGCGAGTACCACCAGCAGGTGCCGCTTCCAGGAGCCGGACTTAGCGGCTGCGACGGGCGCCTCTGCTTCATACCAGAGTAAATCTCGTCCCGAAAGTTTTACGGTCTCAGAGTTCATCGTCTACTGCCCCAGCGTCTCGTGTCGTCTCTACTACCTTAGACTCGAGTGCTCATCAAAAAGTCATCGCTGAAGCCGAGAAATGAACGGTTTGTTGCCGAGAGGTTACAATTTTGGGTTCCGGCTTTTAGAGACCTCTTAGAAAATCGGCAACCTTGAATCGGGGCCTGGTGGTGGTGAACTGAATATCGTTGACCTGCAGGCCCACCCCATCGTTGACGGTAATCAAGTAGAGGGTGGCCTTCTCGGGTTCACCCTTCTGTAGTCCGACGCGGCCACCCGTCCAGATCTCGACGTGAACCTGAGCCTGATTCCCCTGAATGGTAGTGGGACCCAGTTCAAAATCACTCATGCTTTCCTTGCGATGGGTGAAGATATCAATGTTTGCCTCGGGCTTGGAAAGCGCTTTTTCGAGTAGCTCCAGAAACTCGGGGGTGAAGCAGCGCCCATTCTGGGCCACCGTCTTGCGCATGTCCTGAGTCTTCAGGTGGGTGCGGTAGAGTTTGGTGACCACTTCCTCGGCGCTGGGAAGAGCCAGGGCCGGCAAGCTGAGCAGAAGAACAAAAAGCAAGTTTCGCATGGCCGAACCTGCGCGATGAAACTCGATTTTCCTACAAAGGACGCAAGCGCAGGCGACGCTGTTCTAACGCGGAAACGGCCAGGCCCACAGCCATATTCGCCGTTCGGTTTCGGTGGTCTAGAATTGGATTCACCTCGACGAGATCGAGACTTTGCACCAACGGTCGGCCGTCGCGCAAGCGAGCATCCGAAATCAATTCCATCATCAAATGGGCCTCGCGAAAGGTGAGCCCGCCCGGGACAGGCGTGCCGACGCCGGGCGCTTCATCGGGATCGACGACGTCCAGGTCAAAGCTGAAGTGAACCGGGATGGTGAAGTCGCGACTCACTTTGCGCAACGCCGCGCGCGTCACGTCCAGGATGCCGTAAGCATCGATTTCCATCATCGAGTAGTAGGTGTGCCGGCCTTCCGCAAGGTGGTTCACCTCGTGGAGGTCCAGATCTCGCAAACCGATGTGAACCAGGTCGCCCACCTCCACCTTAGGCCCGGGACGGCCGATATTGACCAGCGCTTCCGGACCACGGCCCAGAGCCACGGAGGCAGGCATCCCGTGAATGTTGCCACTCGGCGAAGTTTCGGGCAGGTTCAGGTCCCCATGGGCGTCTACCCAGAGCAGGCCGAACGGTTGGCCCTGCAAATGACAGGCCACCCCGGCCACGGTACCGATCGCACAAGAATGATCTCCGCCGATGGTAATCGGCAGGTATCCCTCCCCCAGCATGTTCTGAACGCGCTCGCAGAGCCGCTCGGAAACCTGAATGATCTCCTTCAGGTAGCGAGCTTTGGGGTCTCCGGAATCTAATTCGTCCCGCACCGGCACCTCGATGTTGCCGAAGTCGTGGACCTCGAAGCCTACTTTGCGCAAGCGGGCCATCAGTCCGGCATGGCGCACGGCGTAGGGGCCCATGTCCACTCCCCGATGATTTCCACCCAGGTCCAAAGGCACGCCGAGAATACCAAGTTTGCTGCTCATCCGGACATCTTCTGGTCCCACGTCACTCCTTCCCTGCAGTCATCCTTGGGTCAACACCACGCAGGACTCAAAGGCATTTCCGCCCGAGAGCCAGTCTTGAGCCTTGCCCGCGAAGTCCACGGTCAGGGCGGCTACGGCTGCTCCCAGAACCACCGGACGACGGTCGATGCCCAGCTCCTCGAAAACCTGCAACGTCGCTTCCTGAGGAAGCCCGGTGAAGCTATAAGTGCGGATATGCATCGGCACCTGACGCTCGGGCTCTTGCCTTTCCACCGCTTCTCGGCAGCGCTGGACATCCACCGAATGGTGAGCACGACAGGGCAGCGGGCGATGCTCGTAAACCGTACAGGTCTGCTCGGGCCCCAAAAAAGGACAGGGCTGAAACACTCGTTTGACCTCGTCACTGCGGCGGGCCTCCAGAGAGTAGATCAGCGGTTGTTTCAGTTGAGCGGCGATGGCTACCGCGTCCAGGACGTGTACTTGCAATTGTTCATAGCAACACCAGGAACAGCCGCTCCGGCACTGCGAGTCGCGCACGGCCTGCGGATAGAGGCGAGCAGCGGCCTGGCGCGCTTCCTCGGCCGCCTGATGCACGGACCTGGCTAATTCGGTCGCCACTTCGCCGGCGTTCTCCGAGGTAAGATTCATAAGGATGCGGAGCGTGCGCAGATATTGCTCGCGATAGAGGGTATCTACCGTTTCCTGCAATCCGCCCTTCTCGATGGCCGGAGGGGAGTCTAACAGCCGCTGCAGGCGTTTACGGAAGGCCCGATTCATAAGCGAAATATTGCTCCCCCAGTGACGACAACCTGTTGATATGCGCTATTTTCTTTTGTTTGTGATGCTATTGGCCCTTCCGGGATTTACCGCGGAGGTCCCTGACCACGTCGTTCTGGGCGGCAAGACGCTCCGACTTCAGGTTTTCGCCTGGCGCGACTTTATGCCCCAGATCGGTGGCGACGGCAGTGGCTCCGCCTTGATGGTGACTCCATCGCTGGTGGATGATGCGTCCCGACCTCTGGAAGGGGTGGTTTTCTCCGAAATCGTGGCCAGCTTCCAGCAACAGGACTGGAAAGCCGGCGTAGATCCGGGCGGCACGGCCCGCGGGGGGCCGAAGTGGCCAACCGGGAAAAACCAACTGCTGGTCAGAGCGCACTACTCCTACAAGGGCAGTGACGGCTGGATTCGTCTGGCCAGGCCGACCGGCATCGGTCGCACCGAATGACCCCGTTTGGGCGGCGGCCGTTTGGCTTTGCGCGGACGCGCCGCCTTGACGACGCTCTGACTGGTCAACGCCACTCGGCCGGGCGGTGGCTGCGTCTTCTGGCCAAGGTGAACTCCGGCCGCTAGAGCCAGCGTAGCCGCCGCGGCCACGGCAATCGGCCAGAAGTTGGGCAGCTTCGGCCTGGCCAGAGCCTGGATGGGCCGGGTTCGACCGGAGAAACTGACGCGGGCGCTGGACATTCGATGGCGGTGGCCGAACTCGACCAGCCAGCGGTCTAGAGCGGCAGCCATCTCTCGAGCGCTGGCGTAGCGCCTGGCGGCTTTGAACTCGATGGCCCTGGATACGATTTCCCCCAGCCCGTCCGGCAAATGTGGTAGGCCTTCCGTCTCCGAGGCAGCCAGAGCCATCAGATTGCAGGGTTCCCCGGTCAGCAAGTGCAGCATCGTGGCCCCTACCGAAAAGAGGTCGGAACGAGGCTCGGCTTTTCCACCCATTTGCTCGGGCGCACAGTAGCCCATGGTGCCGACGGCCGTCTGCTGTCCGGTCTCCTTGCCCTGAACACGGGCCAGTCCGAAATCGACCACCTTGATCTTGCCGCCGCGACGCTCGCGCACCAGGTTGGCCGGCTTGATGTCGCGGTGCAGGAGCGGCGGCTCGTGACTGTGCAGGTACTCGAGGACTTCCAGAACCTGCAGCGTGTCGCGTACGACTTTGGGAGCCGGGTTAACCCCTTGAGCCAGAATTTCGTCCTCCAGGCTGATGCCCTGAATCAGGTCCATCACCAGATAGCTTTTGCCCTGCAACCGGAAAAAGTCCCGAACCCGCGGAATGCTGGGATGGTCGAGCCGGGCCAGAGCCGCCATTTCCTGAGCGAAGCGCAGTTGGTAGTACTCGTCGCTCTGCTTATCCTCCAGGATCTCCTTCACGGCACACAGCGAATCCGCCAACTTGGTATCCTTGGCCGTATAAATCGCCCCCATCCCGCCCTTCTTTAAAGCACGAATGATCTCGTAGCGACCGTGTAACAGAGGTTCAGCCATTGCTCCTCCCGTCTCCGCAAGGGGTCCCCGTCGCCAGTTTAACAGTCATTCTGTTGCCAAGCAGTGAAATAGAACACGTTCCGCGAACGCTACCCTATGGATGAACTTTTTCGCCAGATCGAAGCGGGGCAGGCGATTCCCGAGGAAATTCAAGGGCAATTGAGAGACCGCCAGGGTCGCACGCTATTGCATGTAGCCTATCGACCCGCGGATATCGCGCGACTGCTGGCAGCGGGGTTGGACGCGAACGCCCGAGACGATCGGGGCCGGACCCCGCTCATGCGATTTCAGCACAAGGCAGAATGCAATCGCTTGCTGCTGCAGGCCGGGGCGGATCTCCACGCCAAGTGCCAGGAGGGCGGCTCGGTGCTGGCCCATCAGGCCGGCGCCTACAGCGGCGGGATCGGCTATTGCGGCCCCGACTACGACGGCCTGCAGGTGTTGCTCGAGGCCGGAGCCCGGCCCCCTGGGGCCGCGGAAGGCCAGAGTTGGTGTCAGGCCGCCCACCACCAGGTCTGTTCGGGCGGTGAAGCTATGGATGCCCGCCGATTCGAACGTTGGGTCACCCAACTTACGGGCTCTTGACCTCGAACTGGATGTGGTGAACGGTGGTCGTAACCACCTCAAAATCAGCTACCACCTCCGATGCATAGTTGCCTCTGTCGCGCACCCGAATCAGCAGATTCCCGGCGTGCTCGGGGTCGGTGTAGCGAGCCGTTAGCTTATAGCGCCCCACTGGAACATCCTGAAGGGCGTCGCCGTCCGGAGTTCGCGTCAGCATTTTCGAAATGGTCTTGCCCGGGCTGCCATCGGCCAGATTGCCGACTGGCTCCAGAGTCAACTGAACTTTGTCCATCTCCACGTAAAAGGGGTTGTCGATAGCGCCATAACCGACCACATAGCCGCCATAGAAACCGCCTTCCGGCTTCTCTCCCTGAAGTTTCCAGACGAAGTTGCGCTCGGCACCTACGTTCCCGGCAAAAGCGTCGTCGTTGTCCGGGTGCAGGTAGAAGGTGTATTTCTGCCCGTTCAGCTTCCGCTCGATCTGTGCCGATGCGTGCCAGGTGCCCAGCGGCCGGCTCACGTTCACGGAATATTTTCCCGCCGCGTCGCTTACCGCAATGGCGTTGGTGTTGTAGTGGAGCGTGTTGCGCGCGAAGATCTTCACACCGGCCAGAGCCGCGCCCCGCGCGTCTCGAGCCTGACCCTTCATGATATTGGGCTGTGGCGCTCCCCAAACGCTGGAAATCAAGAGGAACACAAGTCCGATCCGCTTCATTCTCTTTACCTCATCCATGATTTAGAATTCCTTAAAGTTTTACCCAGACCCATGAAAGTCGGTCACCGCTTAGAAATTGTGCGGGCGAATTCACTCAAACAGTTGTGAAAGCGGGGCTTGAAACTCTGCAATTGTGGCGGATTCCATTGCTCAAACGTTTCTTTTTCGGCCTGCTACTATCCTAAGCATGAACGTCCGCCTCCACACCATCCCCGGCTATTCAGCCTTTCCCGAAATGACGCTTCCCTCTCAGCCTGCGGCGCCACCATCCTTGGGCGACCTGCACGCCCAACCTGGGGCACCAGTGGAGACTTTCAGCCGCGGCGCCGGAGCCTCCCTGCGAGACTTCCCGATCGACCATCAGATCCAGCAACTGCTGCAACAGGCTCCCCCACAGGTCACCAACACCGGCGGAGCCCAGGCTCGGACCGTCTCTCTGACCCCGGCTCCCACCAGCACGGGGGCGGCCAACACCCACACCAATCTGCGCGTCAAGAAAGTCGAACTAGGACCCGCCCTGGATCTGACCCAGCGCCCCCCTGCAGTCGCTCCTCCGCTTGAGCCGGCGCGGGCCCAGGCACCGATAGCCCGCCCCTCGACCCCGGTGGAGACTCCCGCTAGCTCCGGGTCCGGTAAACCCCTACCAGCCCTCAAAAGCCTGGGAGTTGGAGCGGGCTTGATCTTTGGCGGCCTGCAGGTCAAACACGGATTCGAAGAGCTGCAAAGGGGCAAGGTTGCCAACGGTAGCACCGACATCGCCGTCGGAGGACTGAATGCCGCTGCCGGCGCCACCCTCCTGAAGGGGGCTTCCAAACTGGCTGGACCCCTGGGTGGTGCCGCTTCTATTCTCGATGGCGGCCGCGATCTGTTGCAGGCCGCGGAAAACCGCGACAGCAAGAAAGGCTGGATTGGAACGGCCAAACTGGCAGGGGGGAGCTTGATGACGGGGGCCGCCTTCGCTTCGGGCACCCTGGTCGGCGCCCCAGCCGGGCTCGTTCTGGGACTGGCCGGCGGAGTGCTGAGTGGCGGTGCGACCGTGGTGGAGAATTGGGATGGCATCAGTCAATGGGTGAAGTCCAAGTTCTAAGGGGTTTCTAAGGACGCCGACGAAGCTCGGTGCATGTTCACCCCCAGCCATCAAACCCCAGGTCCGGGGGGCCTGCAGCGCCTGCGATTCGATCTGCCCACCACGTTGCGCTCAGCCGTGCTGGATTCCCAAAGTCCGGTCCTGGCCCTGACAACGCATACCCCAGACCGTCTCCCGCACCAGGGCTGGTTGCGCCTCGGCCAGCCGGGTCAAGCCTTTGCGCGCGGCCTCTACCTGCCCGAATTGGTGCGCGAGCCCGCGGGCCGCCTCTGGGTTTGCGCCGGCCTCGAGGTCGAAGAAAAGGAACGCGAAGTCCTTTTTCCTCTGGGCGAAACCTTCCAGCGGACCCGCAGCCACATCCCCAGCACCGGCATTTCCTCGCTCGGTTTCAGCAACGACAGCTGGGTGCGCCTTTTCGACAAGGGCTACGCACTCGATCCCCTGGACCCGAAGAAAAAACGCACTCTGGTCCGACTCAAGGAAAGTCCCCCGCGAAGCGCTCAACTCGACGCGCTGGGGGAGGTCCACTTCCTCTCGGGTTTTCGGCCACTGGTCTACCGGGGCGCCGAACTTCCGGCGCTTTCAGGCGGAAACGGCGGCTTCCACCTGCTGGCCACCTCGCCCCACCTGGACATCTTGACCGGCGACGGCAATCGCCTTTTGCGCCATCGACTGGTTCACGGGGAACTCAAGGAAAGCCAGACATTACTGCAGTTGCCTGGCGACGACAACACCTTTTACAGCCTTTGGAACCCTCAGAATTTAGGCGAGGGACGCTTTCTGGCGCGCTTCACCTTCGACCAGGGCAACGGCTGGGCGCTCCTCGGACCTCAGGGCCTGGAACGTAGTCGGCTCTCGCGCGAGCCTGGTAGCTACCTGGATGAAAAAGGCCAGATTTATCGCTGGAGCGACGGTCCCTTGATTTTGCACAGTCTGGATTCTCTGGGAGGCAGTGTGTTGGAGACCTACTATTCGAAAGAAGACCCCCACACGCTCTGGCTGGTGCAAAGCTAATGCCCGTTCATTCCGCCATCTGTCCGCTGTGCGAGGCCACCTGCGGTCTGAAAATTACCACTGAGAACAACCAGGTGGTGACCATCCGCGGCGACGCAGACGACCCTTTTTCGCAGGGCTACATCTGCCCTAAGGGCTTCGCACTCAAGGCTCTAGAAGAAGATCCGGATCGTCTGACCCAGCCGCTGATTCACGGCCAACCCGCCAGCTGGAAAGAAGCCTTCGAACTGATCGCCGAAAAAATGAGGCCGCTGCTACCGGACGTGGCGCTTTATTTGGGCAACCCCAACGTGCACAATCTGGCCGGCCAGCTTTACGTGCCGGCTCTGGCGCGGGTGCTCCAGGGTCGTAACCTCTTCAGCGCCAGCAGTCTCGATCAGATGCCCAAACACGTGGCCAGCACGCTGATGTTCGGGGATTCGATGAGTATCCCCGTGCCCGATCTGGAACGCACCGACTACTTGCTGATCCTGGGTGCGAATCCACTGGTTTCCAACGGGAGCTTGATGACGGCTCCCAACATGAAGCGGCGCCTGAAAAAGATTCGGGAGCGAGGCGGAAAAATCGTCGTGCTCGATCCGCGTCGCACCCTGACCGCGGAAGCGGCCGACGAACATCATTTCCTGCGCCCCGGTAGCGACGCCTATTTGCTGTTGGGAATGCTGCACACTTTGCACGCCGAAAACTTGACACGTCCCGGTCCTCATCTGGCGGGAGTGGAAGAAATCGCCGTTCTGGTGGCCGATAAAACCCCGGAAGCCATGGAACCTCACTGCGGCATTGCAGCCGCAACCATCCGCCGGTTAGCCCGCGAGCTGGCGGCCGCTCCCAGCGCCGCCGTCTACGGGCGCCTGGGCACGTGCACTCAAGAATTCGGTACCCTGGTCAGCTGGTTGATCGAAGTCGTCAATGCCTTGACCGGCAACCTGGATCGCCCGGGTGGCGCGATGTTTCCCAAGGCGGCCGCCGGCGCCAAAAATACCGCACCCAAGGGCCGACTTCCCCGTCCCGGCCAGCTGCGCACCCGGGTGCGATCGCTGCCCCAAATCAATGGCGAATTCCCCACCGCCGCTCTGGCCGAGGAAATCCTGACCCCCGGAGAGGGCCGCATTCGCGGTCTGATCACCATCGCCGGCAATCCCGCCCTGAGCGCGCCCGATTCCGACCAGATGGAGAAAGCACTGGAGCAAGTCGAGTTCATGGTCAGCGTCGACTGCTACCTCAATGAGACCACCCGGCACGCCGACGTGCTGCTGCCCGTTCCCGGCCACCTGCAGCGTTCTCACTACGACATCGTCTTCGCGCAGCTGGCGGTGCACAATTACGCCCGCTATTCACCGCCGGTTTTTGACCTGGAGCCGGGACAATGGGACGAATGGCAGATCATCCTGGAGCTGGCCCGCATCCTCAGCGGCCAGCCGGTAACGCTGGAGCAGATGGATCAGATGGTGGCGGGCCAACTCCAGCAACGCTACCAGATCAGCCCTCCCCTTCCCGACCTTCGAGGACCGGAGCGCCTGCTCGACCTGATGTTGCGCGGCGGTCCCTATGGTCTCACTCTGGCCGAAGTAAAAGAAGCCCCGATTGACCTCGGGCCGCTTCAGCCGAGGCTGCCGGAACTTCTGCGCACCGCCTCGGAGAAAGTGGAGTTGGCCCCTCCAGAACTGGTCCAGGATTTACAGCGATTACGTCCAGAACCTCCGACGGAGTTCGTGCTCATCGGACGCCGCGAGCTCCGGTCCAACAACTCCTGGATGCACAACCTGCCCCTTCTGGTCAAGGGTCCTTCTCCGTGCACCTTGCTCCTGCATCCGGCCGATGCCGAAAAGCTCGGTCTCCAGCCGGGTGACCTGGCCTGCGTGAGCAGTCCCCAGGCCAGCCTGGAATTGCCGGTGGAAGTCAGCGATACCATCATGCCGGGCGTGGTCAGCATCCCGCACGGCTGGGGGCATCGCCAGACCGGTCAACGGGTTGCCGTCCGGCACGCCGGCGTCAACGCCAACCGCCTGCTGGGCAGCACCCGCCTGGACCCTCTTTCCGGCAACGCCGTGCAGAACGGGGTGCCGGTCCAGGTTCGAAAAGTTCAGTAGTTATCGGCCAGCGAACGGTGCAGGAAGTGAATGGCCGCCGAGCCCTCCCCCACGGCCGTGGCCACGCGCTTGGTGGAGTCGCTACGCACATCGCCGACGGCGAAAATGCGCGGCAGGCTGGTCTCGTAGGGGTACGGAGAGCGAGCCGCCTTCCAGCCCTGGCTGGTCAATTGCTCGGCGCTCAGGTCTCGCCCGGTCAAAACGAATCCTTTCGAGTCTAGCGCTACGCAACCGGCCAGCCACTCGGTCTTGGGGTTGGCTCCAACCATGCTAAAAAGCGCCGAAGCCTCCAGGGTGCGCACCTGCCCGCCGAGCCGCTCACAGATCTCCAGCCGCTCCAAATGGTCGTCTCCGTGCAGCGCGGTGACCTCGGTCCGGAGGTGCAACTCGATGTTCTCGGTTTCCTCGATGCGCCGAATGAGGTAGCGCGACATGGAAGAGTCCAGGTCCTGCCCGCGCACCACCAGATGCACGCGCGAGGCGACGCCGGACAAGAAAACGCAGGCCTGTCCGGCCGAGTTGCCCGCCCCCACCACCACAACCTGGGAGTTCTTGCACAGCATCCCCTCCATGGCGGTGGCACCGTAGTAGACGCCGCGCCCCTCAAATCGTGCCAACTCGGGCAGCTCTAACTTGCGATAGCGGGCGCCACTGGCCACCACCACACCGCGAGTCTGCAACTGCGTGCCGTCTTCCAAATGAACCAGGTAGGTGGGCCCCTGACATTCCAGGCGCAAGACACGCCGCGCGGAAGCCAGCGTGGCGCCGAATTTTTGGGCCTGCAGCAGCGCTCGGTCGGCCAGTTCCTGCCCGGAGATCCCGGAGGGAAAGCCCAGATAGTTTTCGATCTTGGAACTGGTCCCCGCCTGGCCGCCGGGACCCGAGCAATCCAAGGTCACCACTTCCAGGCCCTCGGAGGCGGCGTAGACAGTGGCCGCCAATCCAGCAGGGCCGGCCCCGACCACCACCACGTCGTGCACCTCCACCTCGGGAATGCGGTTCAGTCCCAGGCAACCCGCGATATCCGAATTGCTGGGATTGCGATGGGCGCGCTGAGAACAGAGCAGTACCGGGGTATCCTCCAGTTTCAACTGAAAGGCGTCCAGCACGTCCAGCAGGGCCGGATCGTTCTCCAAGTCCAGCCATACAAAGGGCTGGGAGTTCTTGGTCAAAAACTCGCGAATGCGATGAGTATCGCTAGAAAAACGCGACCCGATGACCCTGAGAGAGGATAAGCTACCCTTGATCAAGGCGGCCCTGCGGTTCAAGAAAACATACATAATCAGGTCGGAGAGTTCGGAACGGACCGCTACCAACTGCCGCAACTGGTCGGCCGAGAAACGCAGCACGCTGCTGTCTTCGGCCGCCTGCAGTCGAACCAGGGCCGAGCGCCCTGACAGACAGTGGCTGTCACCGAAAAAGTTGCCCTCGCGATGCTGCACCACCAGACGATGTCCCTGGTCGGTTTCCTGAAGCACGTCCAGACAGCCCCGCAGCACCACGAAAAAGCAAAAGTCGCGTTCCCCCTGCTCGACCAGGACCTGGCCGGCCTTCACCTCCTCCTGGCGTCCTCCCAGTTCGCGCAGGCGGGTCAGCTGATGAGTTTCAAGTCGGGGAAACAGTTGGGGATCCTGAGTTAGAGTGTCCATGAGGTGCCCACTTCCTCATCCAGGATTAGCTTACCCGCCGAGAAGAAAAGACCCGGACAAGATGGCCTCAACGACGACGTTCAGAGGCTTGGAAGGAAGACCCACCCAATGATGAGAGCTTTGCTTCTGACTTTACTCCTCGGCCTGCCGGCCCAGGCTAAACCCAACGCCAATGAACTTTGCAACCAGGCCGATGGACTTCTGGCCAGGCACGAGATCAAAGCGGGCATCGACAAATACTTCCAGGCAATTGAACAGGACAAGAAATGTGCCCGAGCTTATGCCGCCCTGGGACACGTCTATTACGAAGCCTCCTCTGGAGGCGCAGAGCCCGACCGTCTAAGCAATTTTGCGATCCAATTGCTCGACAAAGCTATTCTTCTCAACCCTAAGGATGACAAATCCCTTTTCTATCGAGGCGACCTTTATGTGAACCAACAGCAGTTCGCCAAAGCCCTCAAGGACCTGAACCGTAGTCTGGCTATACGGCCTGGCTCA